>NZ_JBQEOY010000005.1:0-330822 GCF_052045345.1 Serratia sp. 22264 | reverse complement strand
GCGGCAATAGCGCGGTGGTCCCACCTGACCCCATGCCGAACTCAGAAGTGAAACGCCGTAGCGCCGATGGTAGTGTGGGGTCTCCCCATGCGAGAGTAGGACACTGCCAGGCATCAAATTAGTGTGCTGATATGGCTCAGTTGGTAGAGCGCACCCTTGGTAAGGGTGAGGTCCCCAGTTCGACTCTGGGTATCAGCACCACTTTATTTAAAGTGGGTTTAGAAGTTCGGCAAAAAGAATTAAAAGAATTTGCTTGGCGGCAATAGCGCGGTGGTCCCACCTGACCCCATGCCGAACTCAGAAGTGAAACGCCGTAGCGCCGATGGTAGTGTGGGGTCTCCCCATGCGAGAGTAGGACACTGCCAAGCATCAATTAAGCCGAGAGGCCATCCGAAAGGATGGCCTTTTTGCTTTTCAGCATTTGCCCGATAACGGTGCTTCATCCCCCTAGGTTCTCAGCAATGAAACATTTTCACCTTACCGTTGAACACTCGACATTGAGCCAAAAAAACGCTATCTTCGGGCATCTAGAAGTCTAAACGTATAAACGGATGTGTGAGGATTAAGCAATGCCGATTCGTGTTCCTGATGAGTTACCTGCAGTCAGTTTCTTGCGCAATGAGAATGTCTTTGTGATGACATCCTCTCGGGCAAAAACACAGGAAATCAGGCCGTTGAAAGTACTGATCCTCAACCTGATGCCAAAGAAGATCGAGACGGAAAACCAGTTTTTGCGTCTACTTTCCAACTCTTCGCTGCAAATTGACATCCAGCTGCTGCGCATCGACAGCCGTGAGTCGAAGAACACGCCGGCGGAGCATCTGAACAATTTTTACTGTGATTTTGAAGACATTCAGGATCAGAACTTCGATGGCCTGATCGTGACCGGCGCGCCGCTGGGGTTAGTTGATTTCTGTGACGTTGCCTACTGGCCGCAGATAGAACGCGTTATCGACTGGGCGAAGAACCACGTCACCTCCACGCTGTTCGTGTGCTGGGCGGTCCAGGCCGCGCTGAATATCCTCTACGGCATCCCGAAGATGACGCGTGAGGAGAAGCTCTCGGGCGTTTATCAGCATCAGACATTGCAGCAGCATGCACTGCTGACTCGTGGCTTTGATGAGACCTTCCTGGCACCGCATTCACGCTATGCGGACTTCCCTACAGAGATTATTCGTCAATACACGGATCTGGACATTCTGGCCGAGTCGGAGCAAACCGGGGCTTATTTATTCGCCAGCAAAGACAAGCGACTGGCATTTGTGACAGGCCACCCTGAATATGATGCGTTGACGTTAGCGGGGGAGTATTGTCGCGATAACGAGGCCGGCCTTAACCCTGTCGTTCCGCTAAACTACTTCCCCGATGATAACCCCGAACTCACTCCAAAAGCCTCCTGGCGCAGCCATGGCCATCTGCTGTTCGCCAACTGGCTGAACTACTATGTCTACCAGATCACGCCGTACGATCTGCGCCATATGAACCCCACTCTCGAGTAACGTTTTTTACCTTTACCGGCGGCTGAATCGAGGCCGCCGATGTCTTTCCCTCCTGGCCAGAACCCATTTTCCACTCCAAATTCTCAATAAAATCCATTCATTAACAAACACTTATTTTATATTCTGATATTTAATGGAACCGGTTTCCTTGTCGGTTAAATTCGTTATTCAAATTAACTTATTGATAATTATAGGTTAATAAAATATTTAATATTAAAATGGAAATCGTTTTTGATTTTTATTTTTAGTTGAGTATTCTTAGATCCAATGGGGTTGAGATCTGACCAGCCGAGATCGTTTTGCATGCCCTGATCCACATTGATTTCTGATGAAGAAGCGCCTGTCTTCTGGCGACGGCGGGTGCGCAACAATGGGAAGGAGTAAGACAATGACGCAACAGATAGTAGGCACGGAGTTAACGTTTACGCAGGGTTTTACCGCTGCTGAGCGACAGGTGTTAACGGATGACGCGGTCGAATTCCTGGCGGAACTGGTGAGTAAATTTACTCCACAGCGCAACAAGCTATTGGCTGCGCGCGCCTGCTGGCAGCAGAAGATCGATCAAGGCGATCTTCCTGGATTTATTTCGGAAACCACTTCCATTCGTGAGAGTGAGTGGAAGATCCTGGGTATTCCCGATGATCTGCGCGACCGCAGGGTAGAAATCACCGGGCCGGTTGAACGCAAGATGGTGATCAATGCCTTGAACGCCAATGTGAAGGTGTTTATGGCCGATTTCGAAGACTCGCTTGCACCTAGCTGGGACAAAGTGATCGAGGGGCAAATCAACCTGCATGATGCGGTGAACGGCACCATCTCCTATACCAACGAAGCCGGAAAGATTTATCAGTTGAAGCCAAACCCGGCGGTATTGATCGCCCGTGTACGCGGCCTGCATCTGCCGGAGAAACACGTGCAGTGGCAAGGGGAAGCGATCCCCGGCGGCCTGTTTGATTTCGCACTGTATTTCTTTCACAACTACCGCCAACTGCTGGAAAAAGGCAGCGGCCCTTACTTCTATCTGCCGAAAACCCAGTCCTGGCAGGAAGCGGCCTGGTGGAGCGAGGTATTCAGCTTTACCGAGGATCGCTTTGATCTGCCGCGCGGCACCATCAAAGCCACGGTACTGATTGAAACGCTGCCGGCGGTCTTCCAGATGGATGAGATCCTGTATCACCTGCGCGACCATATCGTCGGGTTGAACTGCGGTCGTTGGGATTACATCTTCAGCTACATAAAAACGCTGAAAAACCATGCTGACCGAGTGTTGCCGGATCGTCAGTCGGTCACGATGGACAAATCGTTCCTCAGCGCCTATTCCCGCTTGCTGATCAAAACCTGCCATAAACGTGGCGCCTTCGCGATGGGCGGCATGGCAGCGTTTATCCCGAGCAAAGACGCCGAGAAAAATGCCTGGGTGCTGAACAAGGTGCGGGCTGATAAAGAGCTGGAGGCCAATAACGGTCACGACGGCACCTGGGTGGCGCACCCAGGGCTGGCGGACACCGTGATGGAAGTGTTCAGCCGGGTACTCGGCGAGCGCCGCAACCAGTTGGAAGTGCTGCGTGAAAGCGATGCGCCGATCAGTGCCGCGCAGCTGCTGGAGCCTTGCGACGGCGAGCGGACCGAAGCCGGTATGCGTGCCAACATTCGCGTGGCGGTGCAATACATCGAGGCCTGGATCTCAGGCAACGGCTGCGTACCGATTTACGGGCTGATGGAGGATGCGGCGACGGCAGAAATTTCCCGTACCTCGATCTGGCAGTGGATCCACCATGAAAAATCCCTCAGCGACGGCCAACTGGTCACCAAAGCGCTGTTTCGTAAGATGCTTGCCGAAGAAGTTCTCGTTATTCAAGAAGAACTCGGTGAGCAACGTTTCAGCCACGGGCGTTTTACCGAGGCCGCGCGCCTGATGGAGAAAATCACCGTTTCAGATGAGCTGATCGATTTCCTGACATTGCCCGGCTACGAATTACTGGCCTGAAAACATTCCTGAACATTAACCCTACATTATTGAAAAGGATAAAAATTATGTCTACCTCACGTACTCAACAGATTCAACAGCTGGAACAGGAATGGAAATCGGCCCGCTGGAAAGGCATCACTCGCCCGTACAGCGCCGAAGACGTGATCAACCTGCGTGGCTCAGTCAACCCGGTTTGCACTCTGGCGCAGAACGGCGCTGCCAAACTTTGGGATCTGCTGAATGGCAAATCACGTAAAGGCTACGTTAACTGCCTGGGGGCGCTAACTGGCGGCCAGGCGTTGCAGCAGGCCAAAGCGGGCGTCGAGGCGATTTACCTGTCTGGCTGGCAGGTGGCGGCGGATGCCAACACCGCGACCGCGATGTACCCGGACCAGTCGCTGTACCCGGTGGACTCGGTGCCGACGGTGGTTGAGCGCATCAACAATACTTTCCGCCGCGCCGATCAGATCCAGTGGTCCAACAAGATTGAACCGGGCAGCAAAGGTTACACCGATTTCTTCCTGCCGATCGTCGCCGATGCGGAAGCCGGCTTTGGCGGCGTACTGAACGCCTACGAACTGATGAAAGCGATGATTGAAGCCGGTGCCGCCGGGGTGCATTTCGAAGACCAACTGGCGGCGGTAAAAAAATGCGGCCATATGGGTGGCAAAGTGCTGGTGCCAACCCAGGAAGCGATCCAAAAGCTGGTTGCCGCGCGTCTGGCAGCCGACGTACTCGGCGTGCCAACGCTGGTGATTGCGCGTACGGATGCCGATGCGGCTGATTTGCTGACATCCGATTGCGATCCTTACGACAGCGAATTCGTTTCCGGTGAACGCACCGCCGAGGGCTTTTTCCGCACCCATGCCGGCATCGAACAGGCGATCAGCCGCGGGCTGGCCTACTCCCCTTATGCGGACATGGTGTGGTGTGAAACCTCAACCCCGGATCTGCAAGCGGCCAAGCGTTTCGCCGACGCGATCCATGCCAAGTTCCCGGGCAAGCTGCTGGCCTACAACTGCTCGCCGTCGTTCAACTGGAAAAAGAACCTGGACGATCAGACTATCGCTCGCTTCCAGGAAGAGCTGTCCGCGATGGGCTACAAATACCAGTTCATTACCCTGGCCGGCATCCACAGCATGTGGTTCAACATGTTCGATCTGGCACACGCTTATGCGCAGGGTGAAGGCATGAAACACTACGTCGAGAAGGTGCAAGAGCCGGAATTCGCCGCCGTTGCGCGTGGCTACACCTTTGCCTCACACCAGCAGGAAGTGGGCACCGGCTACTTCGATAAAGTCACCACCATCATTCAGGGTGGCGCATCCTCGGTGACCGCGCTGACCGGTTCGACGGAAGAGCAACAGTTCTGATGGAACTGCGCTGATAACGGGTATTCCGGAGCCTGCTTATGCAGGCTCTGTTTTCTGGCGGGAGGTAAGGATGGCGGCAAAACTGGAGTTGTTGATCGCACAGACGATCCTGCAGGGCTTTGATGCGCAATACGGCCGTTTCCTCGAGGTGACCGCCGGCGCGCAGCAGCGCTTTGAGCGGGCGGATTGGCCTGCCGTACAGCAGGCGATGAAAAAGCGTATCCATCTGTATGATCATCATGTCGGTCTGGTGGTGGAGCAACTCAAGTGCATCACCGGGCAAAAATATTTTGATGCGGATTTCCCTTGCCGGGTGAAAGCGGTCTATACCGATCTGTTGCCGGAGTACCCGCGTTTTGAGATTGCCGAGAGCTTCTTCAATTCGGTCTATTGCCGTCTGTTCCGGCACCGCGATCTGACGCCGGAAAAGCTGTTTGTTTTCAGTTCGCAGCCGGAAGGGCGTTTTCGCGACATCCCGCGCCCGCTATCGCGCAATTTTACCGCCGGCGGCGACGTCCCGGCGATGCTGCACACCCTGCTGACCGATTTACCCCTGCGCCTGCCGTGGGAGAACTTGCCGCGCGATATTCATTACATCACCCTGGCATTGCAGCAAAGCTTCAGTGCACAGCAACTGGCGGGGGCAACGTTCCAGATCGCCAATGAACTGTTTTATCGCAACAAGGCCGCCTGGCTGGTTGGCAAACTGCGGTTGCCAGACGGCGTTTATCCTTTCCTGCTGCCTATTCATCACAGCGATTCCGGCGCGCTGTTTATCGACACCTGCCTGACCAGCAAGGCCGAGGCCAGCATCGTGTTCGGCTTCGCCCGTTCGTACTTCATGGTTTATGCACCCTTGCCGGCGGCTATGGTCGAGTGGCTGCGCGAGATCCTGCCGGGTAAAACCACCGCCGAGTTGTATATGGCGATTGGCTGCCAGAAGCACGGTAAAACAGAGTGTTACCGCGAATACCTTAGGTTCATGGCCCGCTCGCAGGAGCAGTTCATCATCGCGCCAGGGGTTAAGGGCATGGTGATGCTGGTGTTTACTCTGCCGTCGTTCGATCGGGTGTTCAAAGTGATCAAAGATCAGTTCGCACCGCAAAAAGAGGTGACGCAGGCGCAGGTGATGGCCTGTTACCAACTGGTGAAAGAGCACGATCGCGTCGGGCGTATGGCGGATACCCAGGAATACGAGAATTTTGTCGTCGACAAGGCGCGTCTCAGCCCGGAACTGTTGGCGGAGTTGCAGCGCGAAGTGCCGGGCAAGCTGGAGGATCTGGGCGATCGCGTCGTGATCAAGCATCTGTATATGGAAAGGCGCATGACGCCGCTGAACCTGTATCTGGAGCAGGCCAGTGAGCAGCAGATACGCGATGCGATTGAGGAGTACGGCAACGCCATCAAGCAACTGGCGGCGGCCAATATCTTCCCCGGCGATATGCTGTTCAAGAATTTCGGCGTGACCCGTCACGGGCGGGTGGTGTTCTACGATTACGATGAAATTTGCTACATGACCGAGGTGAATTTCCGCGATATCCCGCCGCCGCGCTATCCGGAGGACGAACTGGCCAGCGAGCCGTGGTACAGCGTGTCGCCGAACGACGTGTTTCCGGAGGAGTTCAGGCATTTCCTGTGTGGCGATCGACGCATTCGCCAAGTGTTTGAAGAGATGCACAGTGACCTGTTCGAGGCCGACTACTGGCGCGGGTTGCAACAGCGTATCCGCGATGGACATGTGGAAGATGTGTTCGCTTACCGCAAGAAGCGGCGTTTCAGCCAGCGCAGCGGCACGGCGCTGCCCGCGACATCCGCCACCGCGTAGAGGCGCGGCAAGCCGCGCCCGATACGATTAAGCCACGGCACCCGCAACGGCTGCGCGCGCCAATTCGGTGATGCGCGCGTAGTCGCCGTTTTCCAGCGCATCCGCCGGCACCAGCCAGGAGCCGCCGATGCACAGCACGCTTTTCAGCGCCAAATAGTCGCGGTAGTTACCCGGTGAAATGCCACCGGTGGGGCAAAAGCGCACCTGCGGGAACGGGCCGCCGATCGCCTGCAGCGCTTTCACGCCGCCGTTGGCTTCCGCCGGGAAGAACTTGAACTCGCGCAGGCCATAATCCATACCCAACATCAGTTCAGACACGGTACTGATACCGGGAATTAACGGGATCGAACCGGCGGTGGCCGCTTTCAGCAACGCGTCGGTCAGGCCCGGGCTGATGGCGAACTGTGCGCCGGCGTCGGTCACCTGCTGCAACTGCTGAGGGTTAATCACGGTGCCTGCACCGATAATCGCGTCCGGCACTTCCTGGGCAATGGCGCGGATCGCGTCCATCGCGCAGGCGGTGCGCAGCGTCACTTCCAGCACCCGCACGCCGCCGGCGACCAGGGCTTTTGCCAGCGGAACCGCATGTTCGAGCTTGTTGATGACGATCACCGGTACGACCGGCCCGGCCATCAGGATTTGCTCTGCGCTTGTCTTCCAATTGTTCATTAACGATGTTCTCCAGTTATGGCCGCCGCGGCCATGCTAACGATTAAAATTTGATGCAGCAGGCACCTTGTTCAGCGCCGGAAAGCTGGCTGCGCAAGGCACCGAACAGTTCGCGGCCGCAACCGACGTGTTCCGCGCTCAGGTCCGGCTGAGAAGGGGCGCGCTGCGCCAGCACATCGGCATCGACCAACAACTCCAGCTCGCCGGTGCGGCCGTTAACGCGGATCGGGTCGCCGTTTTGCACTTTCGCCAGCAGGCCCCCGGTGTAGGCTTCCGGAGTCACGTGGATGGCGGAAGGCACCTTGCCGGAAGCGCCGGACAGGCGGCCGTCGGTCACCAGCGCCACCTTGAAACCGCGATCCATCAACACGCCCAGCGGCGGCATCAGCTTGTGCAGCTCCGGCATGCCGTTGGCCTGTGGCCCCTGGAAGCGCACGACCACCACGCAGTCGCGGTCCAGTTTGCCGGCCTCGAACGCCGGTACGATGTCGTGCTGGCTTTCGAAGACTACCGCCGGCGCTTCGATAATCTGATTGTCGGTCGGCACCGCCGAGGTTTTCATCACCGCCCGGCCGAGGTTGCCGGAAAGCACCTTGGTGCCACCGTGATGCTCGAACGGTTGGGCAAGGCTGGCGATAACCTTGGCGTCGAGCGAACTTTCCACCCCTTCACGCCAGGCCAGTTGGCCGTTATCCAGCCACGGCTCCTGGGTGTAACGCGCCAGGCCAAAACCGGCCACGGTGTGCACGTCCTCGTGCAGCAGGCCATGCTTCAAAAGCTCGCGTACCACCAAGGCTACGCCGCCCGCAGCCTGGAACTGATTGATGTCTGCCGGGCCGTTCGGGTAGATACGGCACAGCAGCGGCACCGCATCCGACAGTTCTGAGAAATCGTCCCAGTTGATGATGATGCCTGCGGCGCGCGCCATCGCCACCATGTGCATGGTCAGGTTGGTGGAGCCGCCGGTGGCCAGCAGCGAAACAATGCCGTTCACCACCACTTTCTCATCCACCAGTTGGCCGACGGGCAGATAATTGCCGGCGGTTTCGGTCAGGCGGGTGACCTGGCGTGCGGCGGCGTCGGTCAGCGCGTCGCGCAGCGGCGTGGCCGGGTGAACAAAGGACGCGCCCGGCAGGTGCAGACCCATCACTTCCATCACCATCTGGTTGGTGTTGGCGGTGCCGTAGAAGGTGCAGGTGCCGATGCCGTGATAAGAGGCGGCCTCCGCTTCCAGCAGCGCCAGGCGGTCAGCCTTGCCTTCGGCGTACAGCTGGCGCACGCGCACTTTCTCTTTGTTCGGCAGACCGCTGCTCATCGGGCCGGCGGGCACAAACAGCGCCGGCAAATGGCCGAAGGACAGAGCGGACATCACCAGACCCGGCACGATTTTGTCGCAGATGCCGAGGAACAGCGCACCGTCGAACATGTTGTGCGACAGCCCGATGGCTGAAGACATAGCGATTACGTCGCGGCTCATCAGCGACAGCTCCATGCCGTCCTGCCCCTGGGTCACGCCGTCGCACATCGCCGGTACGCCGCCGGCTACCTGGCCGACAGCGCCTACCGCGTGCAGCGCCTGTTTCAGCCGCTGTGGGTAGTTCTCATACGGCTGGTGGGCGGAAAGCATGTCGTTATAGGCGGTGATGATGGCGATATCGCTGCGCACCATATTTTTCAGCGCGGTTTTGTCATCCGGCTGGCAGGCGGCAAAGCCGTGCGCCAGGTTGCCGCAGGCCAGTTGGGCGCGGTGCACGGTTTGGGAGCGGGCGGCCTCGATGCGCGCCAGATAGGCGGTTCGGCTCTCTTTGGAGCGTTCGATGATGCGCTGTGTGACACGAGATAGGGTTGGATTAAGCATACCTTCCTCACATTGCTGTTGTTATTGACGTCGCCAGTGGCGCTGCCCCCGGGGGTTGATTGCAGCCCTGATGTGCAATGACCGGGGGCGGGTTATGTCGTTATATTTTTTAAAACAGGGTGAAGGCGACCATGCCGATGATCCCACCCACGCTGCCCAGAATGGTTTCCATCACCGTCCAGGTTTTCAGCGTTTGCAGTTCGTTGGCGCCGGTAAATTTACCGAACAGCCAAAAACCGGCGTCGTTCACGTGGCTGAGTACGATCGAGCCGCCGGCGATGCAGATAGCCAGCGCGGCAAGTTGTCCACCGCCCAGCCCCAGTTGGCTGGTGACCGGCAGCACCAGGCCGACGGTAGTCAGGCAGGCGACGGTCGCAGACCCCTGAATCACCCGCACTACGGCGGACAGCGCGAAACAGGCTACGGCGATCGGCAGGCCGGCGCCGATCATGGCATCACCCAGCGCCGGGCCAACGCCGGAATCCACCAGGATCTGTTTGAACACGCCGCCCGCGCCGGTCATCAGCAGAATAATCCCGGCGGGTTGCACCGCCGCAGAGCAGATGGCCAGCGTTTGTTCATTGGTCATGCCGCGCGGTTTCGCCAGGCCGTAAATCACGATCAGACAGGCGATCAGAATGGCGGTGAACGGGTGGCCGATAAACTCCAGCCACTGCTGCAATTGCGAGCCGGGCGTAACCAGTCGCGCGCCAATGGTTTTCATGCCGACCAGCACCAGCGGGCAGAGTACCAGCGCCAGACTAAAGCCAAATGACGGCAGATTGCCTTTATTGAGCGTAGGTTCGTTTTCCTCCGCCGGCATTGGCCAGTTAACGAAGCGGCTGATAAAGCTGCCGTACAACGGACCTGCAATCAGCATGCCGAGAGTGGCGGCGACCAGCCCGATGGCGATCATCCAGCCGAAATCGACCTTCATCTGCGAAGCCAGCAGCATCGGCACTGGCCCCGGCAGCAGGAACGAAGCGGCTGCCGCGACCCCGGCAAACAGAGGAATAGCCAGCTTGACGATATTGCCGTCGGTGCGGCGCGCCACGGCAAATACGATGCCGATCAGCAGCACCACCGCCACGTCAAAGAACAGCGGCAGGGCGCAGATCAAACCGGCGATGCCGAGGGCATAATGCGCCTTGCTTTGACCGAAACGTTTCAGTAAATGCGCCGCAATTTGGTCCAGCGCGCCGACTTCATGCAGGATCTTGCCGAACATGGCTCCCAGCGCCACCACAATTGCCAGAAACCCCAGCGTATCGCCCATGCCTTTCTGCATGGTGTCGGCGATGCGGTCGAGCGGCATGCCGGAGAAGATACCGGCGGCGATAGACACCAGCATTAACGCGACGAAGGCGTGCATGCGCGCCTTCATCACCAGGAATAACAGCAGTAAAACCGAGCCGACTGCGGTACCGACCAGCGTTATCGTACTCACGCGCACACGTCCTGTGGCAGGAAGCTTTGGATATGGCGCACCGTATCGGCAATTACGCCTTCCAGCGGTTGATTGATGTCGACGGCCATCACGTCGCTTTCATCGACGCCCGGCTGTTCCAGCGCGGCGAACTGGGTGACCAGCATTTGCGGTTTGAAGAAGTGGCCGTTGCGCGCCGCCAGGCGGGCTTCGATCACCGGGAAATCACCGTGCAGATAGATGAATGACAGGTTGCCGTTGCCGGCGCGCAGGCGATCGCGGTAATGCTTTTTCAGCGCAGAGCAGACGATGATCGACACGCTATTGGTGCGCTGCATGGCGAAGGCGGCGTCGTTGAGCGCGGCCAGCCACGGGGCGCGGTCATCATCGTTGAGCGGCTCACCGGCGGCCATTTTCAGGATATTGCTGCGTGGGTGCAGGAAATCGCCGTCGAGGAACCCGGCGGACAGTTGGCGGGCGGTCGCCGCGGCCACGGCGGATTTGCCGCTGCCGGAAACGCCCATGATGACGTAGATTCGGTTTTGATTGTTGGTCATGGCTTAGCTCCAAAACGGCAAACAGGGTTAGTTGACAGGTGTTGTTACCGGTAACATGTTATCGGTAACATTGTCGAAGGAAGTTTGGCCGGTTGCAATGGGCTTTAGCGGTGAGGATCGTTAACTGTGATCGGCTTCAAGGTTTTTTCGGGGCTGGAAACACTCTGCCTACAGAGTTTTACATGCTGACAACAGCATGGGATACGGGGCGCCGCTGGCGGCGCCACGGGGTCACTTCAGCGTACGCCGCCGTACTCCAGACTGATCTCTTTCGCGGCGTGGATCACCAGCGCGCCCAGCTCAATTACGCGGTTATCGGTGATGCGCGACACCGGGCCGGAGATGGAAATGGCGGCGAAGGCTTCCCGGTGCTCGTCGAAGATGCAGGCCGCCACGCAGCGCAGGCCGAGGGCATGCTCTTCGTCGTCGAAGGAAAAGCCCTGTTTGCGGATCTGCGCCAGCCCTTCCTTCAGGTTATGCGGCGTCATCGTATGTTGGGTGTAGGTCTGCATGCCCTTTTTATGCAGCAGTTTGGTGACTTGCTCATCCGACAGGGTAGAGAGAAAAGCCTTCCCCGCGCCGGAGGCATGCATCGGCAGTTTACCGCCGATCGGCGCCGACATGCGCATCAGCGCGGTGCATTGCACCTGATCGATAATGATGGCCTGATACTCGCTGGTATCCAGCACGGCCAGATTGACCGTCTCGCCGGATTCTTCCATCAGACGGCGCAGCGTCGGGTGCACCATCGCCAGCAGATTACGGCTTTGCAGAAAGCTGCTGCCGACCACAAAGGCGTGTGAGCCAATGGTCCACAGGCCCAGATCGCCCACCTGCCGCACGAATCCCTGCTGTTGCATGGTGGTGAGCAGGCGGTGAGTGGTGGAATTCGGCAGCCCGGCCTGCTGGGCCAGATCGGTCAGCGCCACGTTTCCCTGGGCTTCGGCAATGTATTCCAGCAGTTTCAGGCCACGGGTCAGCGATTGAACCTGACCGGTCGCCGCGCTGGCGGCCGGCGAGGCGGCGCGGGGCTTTTTGCCGCGTTTGGCGGGAGCGGGGGTGACCATAATTCGCATTCCTCTTTCCGTATGATGGAATTCATTTTCGTTTTTTGCAGATGAATTGCAAGCCGTCTGTCATCTCATCGGATGTGTTGTCGGGCAACCTGAAAAACTCTCAATTGCCGCGCGCCACTTTGGCCCCACAAGCTGTGCTAGGATGACTCGTTGGTTTTTGCGGCAGTTAAGCGATGGGCTGGATGGCAATTGAAGGGGTTACAGTGACAAATCGAGTAGAACAGCTGCGCCGGCAGTTAGCACAGCGCATTTTAGTGTTGGACGGCGGCATGGGCACCATGATCCAGAGCTACCGGCTGGAAGAGAGCGATTTTCGCGGCGAACGTTTTGCCGACTGGCAGAGCGATCTGAAAGGCAATAACGACCTGCTGGTGCTGACCAAGCCGGAAGTGATTACCGCGATCCACTACGGTTATCTGGAAGCGGGCGCCGATATTCTCGAAACCAACACCTTCAACTCCACCACCATCGCCATGGCCGACTACCACATGGAGTCGCTGTCAGCCGAGATTAACTATCAGGCCGCTTGTCTGGCACGCGCCTGCGCCGACGAATGGACCGCGCGCACGCCGGATAAACCGCGCTACGTGGCCGGGGTGCTTGGCCCGACCAACCGCACCGCTTCCATTTCGCCGAACGTCAACGATCCGGCATTCCGCAATGTCTCCTTCGACGAACTGGTGGAAGCTTACCGCGAATCAACGCGCGCGCTGGTGGAAGGCGGCGTCGATCTGATCATGATCGAAACCATTTTCGATACCCTGAACGCCAAAGCGGCCGCCTTTGCGGTGGAAACCGAATTCGAAGCGTTGGGCGTGGAGTTGCCGATCATGATCTCCGGCACCATCACCGACGCCTCCGGCCGAACCCTGTCCGGCCAAACCACCGAAGCCTTCTATAACTCGATGCGCCACGTCAAGCCGCTGAGTTTTGGCCTGAACTGTGCGTTGGGGCCGGACGAGCTGCGTCAATACGTTGCCGAGCTGTCGCGCATCTCGGAAACCTACGTCACCGCACACCCTAACGCCGGTTTGCCCAACGCTTTCGGTGAGTACGATCTGGACGCGCAAGAGATGGCGAAACAGGTGGGCGAGTGGGCGCATGCCGGTTTCCTCAATATTATCGGCGGTTGTTGCGGCACCACGCCGGAGCATATCGCCGCAATGGTCGATGTGGTGGCGGGCGTACCGCCGCGCCCCTTGCCGGATATCCCGGTAGCCTGCCGTTTGGCCGGCCTTGAACCGCTGAATATCGACGCCAAAACGCTGTTCGTCAACGTCGGTGAACGGACCAACGTCACCGGCTCTGCGCGCTTCAAACGGCTGATTAAAGAAGAAAAATATAACGAAGCCTTGGCCGTGGCGCGCCAACAGGTGGAAAGCGGCGCGCAGATAATAGATATCAACATGGATGAAGGGATGCTGGACGCCGAAGCGGCGATGGTGCGTTTTCTCAGCCTGATTGCCGGCGAGCCGGACATCGCCCGGGTGCCGATCATGATCGACTCCTCCAAATGGTCGGTGATCGAAAAAGGCCTGAAGTGCATTCAGGGCAAAGGCATCGTTAACTCCATCTCGATGAAAGAAGGCGAAGAGGCCTTTATTCACCATGCCAAACTGGTGCGCCGCTACGGCGCGGCGGTGGTGGTCATGGCGTTTGACGAGGTTGGCCAGGCCGATACCCGCGAGCGCAAGTTCGAGATCTGTCGCCGCGCCTATAAAATTCTGACCGAACGCGTCGGCTTCCCGCCGGAAGACATTATTTTTGACCCGAACATCTTTGCCGTCGCCACCGGTATCGAAGATCATAACAACTATGCCGTCGACTTTATCGAGGCCTGCGCCGACATCAAAACCCACCTGCCGTACGCGATGATCTCCGGCGGGGTGTCCAATGTGTCGTTCTCGTTCCGCGGCAACGATCCGGTGCGCGAAGCGATCCACGCGGTCTTCCTGTACCACGCGATCCGCAACGGGATGGACATGGGCATCGTCAACGCCGGGCAACTGGCGATCTACGACGATCTGAGTGACGAACTGCGTAACGCGGTGGAGGACGTGATCCTCAACCGCCGTGACGATGGTACCGAACGCCTGTTGGATCTGGCGGAAAAATATCGCGGCAGCAAAGACAACGAAGTGGCGGTGCAGCAGGCGGAATGGCGCGGCTGGCCGGTGGAAAAGCGGCTGGAATACTCGCTGGTGAAAGGCATTACCGAGTTTATCGAGCTGGATACCGAAGAGGCCCGCCAGCGTGCGGAACGCCCGATCGAAGTGATCGAAGGGCCGCTGATGGCGGGGATGAACGTGGTCGGCGACCTGTTCGGCGAAGGCAAGATGTTCCTGCCGCAGGTGGTGAAGTCCGCCCGCGTGATGAAGCAGGCGGTGGCCTATCTGGAACCCTACATCGAGGCCAGCAAGCAGAAAGGCACCACGGCGGGCAAAATCCTGCTGGCGACGGTGAAGGGCGACGTGCATGACATCGGCAAAAACATCGTCGGCGTGGTGTTGCAGTGCAACAATTACGAAATCGTCGATCTGGGCGTGATGGTGCCGACGGAGAAAATCCTGAAAACCGCACGCGAACAGAACGTGGACATCATCGGCTTGTCAGGGCTGATCACCCCGTCGCTGGATGAAATGGTCAACGTGGCGAAAGAGATGGAGCGCCAGGGCTTTACCCTGCCGCTGCTGATTGGCGGCGCGACCACTTCCAAAGCGCATACCGCGGTGAAGATTGAACAGAACTACAGCGGCTCGACCACCTACGTGCAAAATGCCTCCCGCACCGTGGGCGTAGTGTCGGCGTTGCTGTCCGATACTCAGCGCGACGATTTTGTGGCGCGTACCCGCAAAGAATACGAAACCGTGCGTATCCAGCATGCGCGCAAAAAACCGCGCACCCCGCCGGTCAGCCTGCAGAAAGCGCGTGATAACGCCATGGCGCTGGATTGGGAAAACTACCGGCCGCCGGTGCCGAAGCAGCTTGGGGTACATGCGGTGGAGGCCGGCATCGAGACGCTGCGCCAGTACATCGACTGGACACCGTTCTTTATGACCTGGTCGCTGGCAGGTAAATACCCGCGGATTCTGGAAGACGAGGTGGTGGGTGAGGAGGCCAAGCGCCTGTTCGCCGATGCCAACCAGATGCTGGATATGCTGGCCGCCAACGGCAGCCTCAACCCGCGCGGCGTCTACGGCCTGTTCCCGGCCAACCGCGTCGGCGACGACATCGAGGTGTATCGCGACGAAAACCGCGACGAGGTGCTGGTGGTCAGCCGTCACCTGCGCCAGCAGACCGAGAAAACCGACTTCCCGAACTACTGCCTGGCGGACTTCGTCGCGCCGAAAAGCAGCGGCAAGGCCGACTATTTCGGTGCTTTCGCCGTGACCGGCGGTCTGGAAGAGGATGAGCTGGCGGCGGCCTATGATGCGCAGCATGACGATTACAATAAAATCATGATCAAGGCGTTGTCCGATCGCCTGGCGGAAGCTTTCGCCGAGTACCTGCATGAGCAGGTGCGTAAATTGCACTGGGGCTTTGCCGCTGACGAGAACCTGAGCAACGAAGAGCTGATACGCGAGAATTACCAGGGCATCCGCCCGGCGCCGGGCTACCCGGCCTGCCCGGAGCATACCGAGAAAGCGGAGATCTGGCGCCTGCTGGACGTTAACCGCCACACCGGCATGGAGCTGACCGAATCCTTCGCCATGTGGCCGGGAGCGGCGGTGTCGGGCTGGTACTTCAGCCATCCGGAGAGCAAGTACTTTGCGGTGGCGCAGATCCAGCGCGATCAGGTGGAAGACTATGCGGCGCGCAAAGGCATGAGCACCAGCGAAGTTGAACGCTGGCTGGCGCCTAACCTGGGCTACGACGCCGACTGATGACGCAGGGGCGCTGCACACGGCGCCCTTGTCAGCCAGTTCCTCTCGTAAGGGGCCAACATGTTGGCCCCTTCTTATCCCTCGTCGTTCGCCACCGCCTCGACATCAATGTGCAGCGCGTCGTAGCGCCAATACTCCAAATCGCAATCAATCACCCGATCGTGTTGATCCCGGTTCACCCGGGTAATAAACAGCGACGGGCTGCCGTAGGTGACCTTCAGCATCGTGGCTGCCTCTTGCGGTAACAGGGTCGGCAGCATATCGAAGCGCACCCGGCCATAACGGATACCGTAGCGCTCTGCGTACAGCGAGGTCAGCGACTGCGTCAAATCGGCATCCAGGATACCGGCGAAGTAGGCCGGGTTGAGGTAGTGCTCGCAATACAGCACTGCACGCCCGTCGATAAAGCGTAGCCGGCGGATGCGGTAAACCTCTGCGCCCTCCGGCAGCTCCAGCCGCCGCGCCAGGGCGGCGTCGGCCTGCACGTGGCCACTGTCGATCACCAGGGTGTGGGCGTCGCGCCCCTGCTGCTGGGCCATGGCGTGGAAGTGGCTGCGCTGCAACGGGTTGTACACCAACCGCGGCGGTGAGATAAACCAGCCGCGCCTCACCTGACGGTAAATCACCCCTTGCGCCTCCAACTGGCCGAGCGCTTCCTGCAGCGTAATGCGGGTGGTGGAAAACTGCTCGCTCAGGGCGCGTTCGGAAGGCAGTTTGCCGCCAGTATTAAATTCCCCCGCGACAATACGGGCGTTCAACGCCTGACAGATGGTCGACACGGTAGTCGATACTTCACTCATGCCACAAATGCCCCATTTCAGTGCGTATTGCTCCCGTTAAGGTAGACCAGCGGGCGGCCTCTTGAGGCGTAAATGAGATAAAACTGCTGCTTTTTTGGGCTGACATATAATTATCACATTCGTCCGTTAGATTGGCTTGGTTCTTGCTGGACTAGTCCAGACACTCCCACACTACCACCTGGAGCATCTGTTATGAAACGTTTGTGCGCTTCTGTGTTAACCAGTGCCATTGTACTGACCAGCCAGATGAGCTGGGCCGCTGATCCCGATCTGGCTGCGTTGGAGCAGGCCGCCAAGAAGGAAGGTGAAGTCAACAGCGTCGGCATGCCGGACAGCTGGGCCAACTGGAAAGACACCTGGCAGGATCTGCAGAGCAAGTACGGCTTGAAGCATCTCGATACCGACATGAGCTCGGCGCAGGAAATCGCCAAGTTCGACGCGGAAAAGGGCAATGCCACGGCGGATATCGGTGACGTGGGCGCGGCATTCGGCCCCATCGCGGTGCAAAAAGGGGTAACCCAACCTTATAAGCCGTCCACCTGGGAGCAGGTGCCTGGCTGGGCGAAAGACAAGGATGGCCATTGGGCACTGGCCTATACCGGCACCATCGCCTTCATTATCAACAAACAGCAGGTGAAAGAGATCCCGCACAGCTGGGCCGATCTGCTGAAAGGCACTTATCAGGTCACCATCGGTGACGTCGGTACCGCCTCGCAGGCGGCAAGCGGCGTGCTGGCGGCCACTTACGCCATGGGCGGCAACGAGAAAAACCTGAAGCCGGGTCTGGAGTTCTTCGGCAAGTTGGCCAAGGCAGGGCGCCTGAGCCTGAGCAACCCGGTGATCGCCTCGCTGGAAAAAGGCGAAGTGCAGGTCGGCGTGGTGTGGGACTTTAACGGCCTGAACTACCGCGACCAGATCGACAAAACCCGTTTTGAAGTGTTGATCCCGTCCGACGGCTCAATCACGTCAGGCTACACCACCATCATCAACAAATTCGCCAAACACCCAAACGCCGCCAAGCTGGCGCGTGAATACATCTTCTCCGACGCCGGTCAGATCAACCTGGCACGCGGCTATGCTCGCCCGATCCGTGCGGAACACCTGACGCTGCCGGACGACGTAAAAGCCAAGCTGTTGCCGGCCGAACAGTATAAAAACGCCCACCCGATCGCCGATCCGGCGGCCTGGGAGCAAAGCGCCAAAACGCTGCCGCGCCAGTGGCAGGAAAACGTCATTATGTTTATGCAGCAGTGAGTTAAACCATCATGAAAACGATCCTCGTACTGCTGGACGGCCTGAACTATCAGGTGGCGCATGATGCCATGGGGTATCTGCAGGCCGAGTGTGCGGCAGGGCGCGGACGGTTGTATCAGCTGGAGAGCGAGCTGCCTTCGCTCTCTCGGCCGCTGTATGAATGCATCCTCACCGGCGTGCCGCCGGTGGAGAGCGGCGTGGTGCATAACCAGGTATCGCGCCTCTCGCATCAACAAAGCGTGTTTCACTATGCGCGCGCCGCAGGGTTGACTACCGCTGCGGCCGCCTACCATTGGTTCAGTGAGCTGTATAACCGTACCCCGTTCGACGCCGCGCGCGATCGCCATACCGACGATGCCGAACTGCCCATTCAGCACGGCCATTTTTATTACGACGACCGCTACCCGGACTCCCATCTGTTTGACGACGCCGAAAGCCTGCGCCGCCGTCATCAGCCCGATTTTCTGCTGATCCATCCGATGAACATCGACGATGCCGGGCACCGCTTCGGCCTGTCTTCATCGCAGTACCGTAACGCGGCGCGCAATGCCGACGGCGTGCTGTCGCGCTATCTGGGCGACTGGTTAAGGGCCGGATATCAGGTGATGGTGACGGCCGATCACGGCATGAATGACGACCGCAGCCACGGTGGTGTATTGCCGGAGGAGCGACAGGTGCCGCTGTTCGTGTTCGGTGCGGCTTTCAGCCAGAACGACGCCAATCCGCAGCAAACCGACCTGTGCGGCACGCTGTGCGAGGTGCTGCAGGTGGCGCACGACAAGCCGCGCTGCCGTGCGCTGTTGGC
This sequence comes from Serratia sp. 22264, assembly GCF_052045345.1. Classification (NCBI taxonomy): domain Bacteria; kingdom Pseudomonadati; phylum Pseudomonadota; class Gammaproteobacteria; order Enterobacterales; family Yersiniaceae; genus Serratia; species Serratia sp. 22264. The sequence continues at coordinate 311,827 of NZ_JBQEOY010000005.1, read as the reverse complement.
ATAAGGGTGAACATGAAAGCTAAGTGGATTGCCGCGCTGTGCCTGCTGCCGTTTATTCTGCTGTTCGGCGCGTTTCAAATCGCGCCGCTGGTGTGGATTGCGGTCAGCAGTTTTTTCAGCCAGACCAGCGGTTGGGGGCTGGGCAATTACGTTGACGTCCTGACCTCGCCGTTCTATTTGCAGGCGTTTCAGTTCTCGCTGGAGATTTCCCTCTGGTCGAGCGTTTACGGGCTGCTGATTGCCCTGGTCGGCAGTTACTCGCTGCGTCAATTGGGCCAGACGCGGTTCCACGATTTTGTGATGTCGTTTACCAATATGACCAGCAACTTTGCCGGGGTGCCGCTGGCCTTCGCCTTTGTCATCCTGTTGGGGTTGAACGGCTGCCTGACGTTGCTGCTGCGCAAGTACGGCCTGATGGAGAGTTTTAATCTTTACTCCAAAACCGGGCTGATCGTGCTTTACACCTACTTCCAAATCCCGCTGGGCGTATTGCTGTTGTACCCGGCGTTCGACGCGCTGCGTGAGGACTGGCGCGAGTCGGCATCGCTGCTCGGCGCCAGCCCGTGGCGCTACTGGCGGCATATCGGCCTGCCGGTGCTGGCGCCGGCGCTGATGGGCACCTTTGTCATCCTGCTAGCTAACGCGCTGGGCGCCTATGCCACGGTATATGCGTTGACCACCGGCAATTTCAACGTGATACCGATACGTATTTCGTCGCTGGTGGCGGGGGATATTTCCCTCGACCCGAACCTGGCCAGCGCGCTGGCGATGCTGTTGGTGGCGATGATGGCGTTCATTACCCTGATCCACCAATGGCTGTTGCGCAGGAGTTACCTGAATGCGCGCTCATAATGTTGCGGAGGGCGGCCATGTCCCGTTTTGAAACCGGCTACCACCGCGTGGTGACCAGTCTGCTGTTGCTGATCCTGCTGCTACCGCTGGCGGCGACGCTGATTTACGCGCTGGCCACTCAGTGGGGCGCCACCATCCTGCCGGACGGTTTTACCCTGAAGTGGGTGACGGCGTTGTGGAGCGATCCCCGTTTCCTGCTGGCGCTGTGGCACTCATTGCTGATCTGTTTCGGCACCCTGGTGCTGGCGGTGGTGGTGATTTTGCCGATGATGTTCGTGATTGCGTACTATTTTCCCAAACTGGACGCGGTGATGAACGTGCTGATCCTGTTGCCGTTCGCCGTACCGCCGGTGGTGTCGGCGGTCGGGCTGATGCAGCTGTTCGCCGCCGATCCGCTGCCGCTGCTCGGTACGCCCTGGATCCTGATCGGCTGCTACTTCTCTATTGCTCTGCCGTTTATTTACCGCGCCATCAGCAACAACATGCAGGCGATCAACCTGCGCGATCTGATGGATGCGGCACACCTATTGGGCGCCAGCACCTGGCAGGCGGCGCTGCTGGTGGTGCTGCCGAACCTGCGCAAGGGCGGGATGATTGCGGTACTGCTGTCGTTCTCGTTCCTGATTGGCGAATTCGTCTTCGCCAACCTGCTGGTGGGCAGCCAGTATGAAACGCTGCAGGTTTATCTCTATAACATGCGCAACGGCAGCGGCCACTTCACCAGCGCACTGGTCATTTCTTATTTCGCCGTGGTGCTGATTGTCACCTGGTTGGCGAATTTGCTGAATAAAAATAAGGGTTAACGCATGGCATATCTCACCGTCACCCGCCTCAACAAACACTACGGCCAGACCCAGGTGTTTCAGGATATCGATTTCACCGCCGAGGAGGGCGAGTTCGTCACGCTGCTCGGGCCGAGCGGCTGCGGTAAATCCACGCTGCTGCGTTGTCTGGCGGGGCTGACGTCGGTCGACAGCGGGCAAATCTTGCTGCAGGGCCAGGATCTGGTGCCGGTGCCGCCGCAAAAGCGCGGCATCGGTATGGTGTTCCAGAGCTATGCGCTGTTCCCGAACATGACCGTTGAAGGCAACGTGGCGTTTGGCCTGAAAATGCAGAAACTGGCGGCCGGGCAGATCCAGCAGCGGGTACAGGAAGTGCTGGCGCTGGTGGAGTTGACCGAACTGGCGAAGCGTTACCCGCATCAACTGTCCGGCGGGCAGTGTCAGCGGGTAGCGCTGGCGCGATCGCTGGTGACCCGCCCGCGTCTGCTGCTGCTCGACGAGCCGCTGTCGGCGCTGGATGCACGTATCCGCAAGCACCTGCGCGAGCAGATTCGCCGTATCCAGCGTGAACTGAATCTGACGGCAATCTTCGTCACCCACGATCAGGAAGAGGCGCTGACGTTGTCGGATCGCATCGTGCTGATGAACAAGGGCCAAATCGTGCAGAGCGGCGATGCGGAAACCCTGTACACCCAGCCGGCTAACGTCTTCGCCGCCGGGTTTATCGGTAACTACAACTTGCTGAGCGCCGAACAGGCGAGCGCACTCACCGGCCGCAGCTACGCCGGCAAGGTGGCGATACGCCCTGAATCCATCGCACTGCTGCCGGCCGGGCAGGGGATCGAGGGGGTGATCCTCAGCCATAGCCTGCTGGGGAATGTGGTACGCTACCGTGTCCAGGTTCGTGGCGTCGAGCTGCTGGTTGACGCGCTCAACCGGTCGGTCGAGGATTTGCGGCCCGACGGCAGCAAAATTGGGCTACACTTGGAAACTGTTACATTACGGGAAGTTGCATGACTTCGCTGCGGCAATCAATGATAACTCCAGGGTAATGCCTGCCGTTGCGTTAACCCTCCAATATGCGGTCTGCAGCCTGTTACCGCTGTCCTGCCCGACTACCGCCCGGCAGGCAGGATAGCCTGCCATACCCGTCACCTTTCAAGCAGCAGGTGTGTTGGCCGTGCGGTCTCACCCCAGTCACTTACTTGGGTAAGCTCCTGGGGATTGACCCGCTTGCCGCCGTCCTGCAGCCCGAAATTCATAGGGTATGGATTTGATTTTTCCTGCCGGGCGTTAATGGAGCGTATTTTCCGTGTTGACCCTTCTTCACCTGCTTTCCTCCGTGGCGTTGCTAGTGTGGGGTACCCACATCGTGCGCACCGGGATTATGCGGGTTTACGGCGCTAACCTGCGCCGGGTATTGAGCGACAGCGTCGAGAAAAAACCGCTGGCGTTCGTCTCCGGTATCGGCGTAACCGCGCTGGTGCAAAGCAGCAACGCCACCGCGCTGCTGGTCACCTCTTTCGTCGCGCAAGGGCTGGTGGGGCTGGCGCCTGCGCTGGTGATCATGCTGGGTGCCGACGTCGGTACCGCCTTGATGGCACGGGTGCTGACCTTCGATCTTTCCTGGTTGTCGCCGCTGTTGATTTTGGTCGGCGTTTTCCTGTTCCTCAGCCGCAAGCAAACCCGGGTTGGCCAAATGGGGCGCGTGTGCATCGGCCTCGGGCTGATCGTACTGGCGCTGGAGTTGATCGTGGCCGCCGCGACGCCCATAACCCAGGCGGCGGGTGTGAAAGTGCTGTTCTCGTCGCTGACCGGCGACGTGATGCTGGATGCCCTTACCGGCGCGCTGTTCGCCATCGTCAGCTATTCCAGCCTGGCGGCAGTGTTGCTGACCGCCACCCTGACCGCATCCGGCGTGATCTCGCTGAAAGTGGCGCTGTGTCTGGTGATTGGCGCCAATCTCGGCAGTGGCCTGTTGGCGGTCATCAATACCAGCGGCCAGAACGCCGCCGGCCGTCGGGTGGCGCTCGGCAGCCTGCTGTTCAAGCTGATAGGCTGCGTGCTGGTGCTGCCGTTTGTCTCTTATCTGGCAGAGGTAATGACTCGATTGCCGGGCGAAAACGAAGAACTGGTGATCTATTTTCACGTCTTCTACAACCTGATCCGCTGCCTGATACTGATCCCGCTGGCCGGGCCGATGGCGCGTTTATGCGAAACCCTGATCGCCGATGTGGCGGCCGACGATCCCCGCCTGCGGCCGCGGCATCTGGACGCCAGCGCGTTGGATACGCCGACGCTGGCGTTGGCCAATGCGGCGCGTGAAACCCTGCGCATGGGCGACGTGGTGGAGCATATGATGATCCTGCACCGCGAAGTGCTGCACGGCAAGAATGGGCAGGATAAAGAGGTGCGCCGGTTGGACGACGATGTCGACGTGCTGTATACCGCCATCAAGCTGTATCTGGCGCAGATCCAGAAAGAGGATTTGGGCGAAGAGGATTCGCGCCGTTGGGCGGAAATCATCGAAATGGCGCTGAACCTGGAGCAGGCCGGGGACATCATTGAGCGCATGACCGGCGATGTGGCGGCGAAATCGCACGCGGCGCGGCGGGCGTTCTCGGCGGAAGGGTTGGCGGAGCTGGATACGCTGCATGAGCGGCTGGTCGGCAACCTGCGCCTGAGCCTGTCGGTGTTCCTGTCCGGCGATCTTACCAGCGCCAAACGGCTGCGACGCTCCAAACACCGTTTCCGCATTCTGGATCGCCGCTACGCGCATGCGCACGTCGATCGTCTGCATCAGCAAAACGTGCAAAGCATCGAAACCAGTTCGCTGCATCTGGGGCTGTTGGGGGATATGAAACGCCTGAACTCGCTGTTTTGCGCCGTGGCGTATAACGTGCTGGATCAGGACGAACGCGATGATGAGCGTGAGTGGGACGATACGCCGAGCACCCTGTAAAAAACTGCCCCCGGTTAAGCCGGGGGCAGTGCCAGGTTTATTTACCGCGGTTTATTTACCCGAAAAGATCCCCGCCTTGGCATCGGCGGCCTGATTATTGATGTAGCCGCCAACCGGCGTTTCCAGTTTGACGACGCTTTTACCGGCGATACCGAGCAGCGCGCCGGCAGACGCCGCCGCATCAAGGTGCCCGCCGCCCTGATAGCGGTTGCCCGCCACGTCCTGCTGTTCCACCTTGCCGTTACCCAGCGCTACCTGGCCCTGCCGGCTGCGGATCTCACCGCCGGTCAGGTGGGTTTCGCCTTGCACGTTCAGCGCAACGCCATTTTTCCCGCTGATGGCGGACTGCACGCCAACCGCATCGTTATCGACCACATCGGCGTTCACCTTGAATTGCCCTTGCAGCCCGGCAGGGCCGGTCAGGGCTTCTTTGGACTTGTTGCCCAGGAAGCGAGCGCCGCGATCCCACAAAGGGCCTTTCTCTTTTTCCCCGACCAGCGTTTCCGGCAGGGTGACCTTACCCTCAGCCTTGCTGAAGCTGACCGCGCCGGTGGTGTCCTGCTTAGGATCGAGGCGACGAGCTACGCTGTTGTACTTGTCGGTGGTGGCGTCAGCGACCTTGTTGATGCCGCCCTCCAGCTTCTCCTTCACCTTACCCGCGTAGTGCGGGGTACCCACTTTCGACAGTTTGCTGGTTATGCTGCTGGTCGGATCGTTGGTGTGGCTCAGACCGACATCCACATCGACCTTCACGCTGCTTTCGCTGTCTTTGCGGCTTTCGACGCGCAGATCGCCATCGATCTTGCCCTGCACCCGATCGGCGTCCACCCTGGCGCCGGCCAACTGGGTGTCTTTACCACTGTTGAGCGTCACTTTCCCGGCGTTAATCAGGGTATTGCCCTGAGTGGTTTTCTCCAGTTTATCCACGCCGACCTTCACGCCGGCACCCAGGGTGTGAGTGTCGCTGCCGCTGGTGGCGTCAACCTGGCCGTTGGCATCCTTGTTGAAGGATTGACCGCCTTTGGCGTTGGCCTTCAGCCCCAGGTTCAGATTGTTTTTCTGCTCCTGGTTTTGCACCGACTCCAGCACGATACCGCCGTTTTTTGCTTCGAGCGTGGTGCTATTACCGGTGACTTCAGCCCCCTGTAAATGCAACGCGTTACTCTCCGTGCCGCCGGCGGTAATCTTCACGGCACCGCCGCTGGTGATCTTGCCGCCCTGATGGGTGGTGGAGGATTCATCCACCTTGGCGATATCAAATGCGCCGCCAAGGGAGATGCCGCCGCCGCTCTTTTTGGCGGAGTCGGTGCTGTTGCCACCGAGATCGACATTGCCCGACAGGCTGTCATCTTTACGCCTCTGGTGGGCGTCCGTCGCCGTCAGTGCAACCTGATTGCCCGCCTTGAGCGTAACGTCACCGTCGCTGGTCAGCACGCTGCCTTGCAGCGACAGATCGCGGCCTGCATCCAGCTCCACGCCCTGTTTACCGCCGATGTTGCTGACGTGTGCGCTACTGCCGTCGCTTTCACCCTGGCTGCGACCACCGCCTAACCCGACGCCAACGTTTTTGGTTTCTGGCGTGGAGCCGCCTTTGGCCGAGGCCTTGACCGTGAAGCCACTGTGGCTCTCATGGTGGGTATCGGTGGCCTGATCAAAACGGATGTTGCCCTCTTCGGCTTTCACCCGCACTTTGCCGTCACCGGCGTCCAGCGCGGTGCCCTGATAAACGGCGTCCTTTTTAACCCGGATGTCGATACCCTTGGCGGCGCCGATGCTGCCGGTGACCGCCTGGCTGGCCGAACTTTCACTGCGTTTGCTGCCGCCTTCGCCTTTGGCGTCCACAGTCAAATCGCTGCCGGTGGTGGTATAGACGCGTAAGCCGGCGCTGCCGTGAGTTTCGCTGTGGTTTTCCTGTTGGCGGTTTTCCGCCGCCTCACTGCGATGGCTGTCCGCCGTCAGCGTGACTGCACCTTGAGTCGCCTGATATTGGGTACCGCGATCGTGGACCTCGCCGGTGGCGGACACCTCTATCTCCCCGGCGGTAATTTTGCTGACTACCGCCTTTGAATCGCCGGTGCGTGTTTCACTGCTGCCGCCCTTGGCGCCGATATCCAGCCCGACATTCGGCGCGCCGATACCGCCGATTTCGTTAATTACGCCGTTGGCATCCAACTGGGCAACTTTGCCCACCGCGCGTTCGGCCGGGCGGGTGACAGCGCTGTAATCGACGTTAGCGCCGATATCCACGCCGACGTCTGTTTTGCGGGTAGTGCTGCTCTCGCTGTTAGTGGCCTCAAGATGGGAGACGTTGGCGACGTTTTCCTGATATTTCCCACCTACCTGATGCTGCGCGCCCTGCTGGGTGAGCCGATTTTTAGCGGTAATGGTCAGGTTGCCTGCGACATGGGTACCGGAGGTGACGGCTTTGCTGCTTTCTGCATGGGTTTTGCTGTTCTCATAGCCCCCCTCGATGCCGGAACCGAGTTTGTCGATGCCGCCCGTGTAATAGACGCCGCCGCCGATGTTGGTTTTTTCGGTGTCAGAGGCGGTTTTGTTATCGGCCGCCAGAAAAGCGACATTATCGCCGCTGATGCTGGCATCGCCCTGGGTGGCGACCAGTTTGGAACCGCTGAAGGTCACGTCTTTATCTGCGTTCAGCGCCACGCTGCCGCCGCTCAGCATGGCGGCCTGGTTCTCGGTGCGGGTGGTTTTCTCGCTGTCGCGGGTATGTTCGATGCGCAGACCTGCACGGTATTGCTTATCGCTTTTCTCGTTGGCATAGCCGTTGATGGCGAGCGCTGTTTTCTGTTCGTCGATGTTTTGCTGCTGTTCGGCGGCCTTGACGTTGATATTGCCGCCGGAGCGGACGTCCAGTTTGCCGACGCTGCTCACCTGGCTGCCTACCACGTCGGTATCTTTATGGCTGACCAACTGCAGATTGGTATCGGAAACCAGCTCACTGCCGATAGTCTGTTGGTGGCTGTTGTTGGATTTCTGCGAGCTGCTGGTGATGTTGAAAACGGTGCCCGTGCGGGCATCAATCTTGTCCACGGTGGTGCTGAGGGCGTTATCAATACGCAGGCCACCGGCGGTGGCTTCGACGAAGCCGCCCTGTTTGCCTCTCGCTTTGCTGCCGGTAATGGTCACGCCCTGTTTGCCGTTGAGCCTCAACACGCCATCGGCGGTCAGTTCGGAGGCGTTGCTGATCTCGCGACGGTTGCTGTTGTCTTGATTATTGCCGCCGCCGATCCCGCCCCATGAGGTTGTATTGTCGCTAACCGTTTTCGTATTGACGGTCTTTTGTACGTCGATGTTGATCCGTTCTTTGGCGTTTATCGTAAGGTTGCCCTTCGTATGGACCTTGGCTCCTTGAGTGACCAGGTTATTGCCGGCCGTCAGATCCAGTTCACCGCCGGCGCGCAAATCGCTGGTCTTCAGGCTCTCGGTTGCGTTGCTGTTGCTCCAATTGCCGGTGCGCAGGCTGGAAGTGTGGTTGCGCTGGTAACCGCGTTCGCTGGTTTTGTCCCGCTCGACCAACCCGGCGATCTGCACATCGCGCCTGGCTTCGATTTTTAGCGCGTCGCCTGCTGTAACCGTGGCGCCGAGCAACTTCACATCTTGCACCGTGGCAGTCAGCGTGGCGTTTTTGGTCGCGGTAATGGTGCTGCCAACCTGCTGGAGCTGCTCATTTTCCCGCGTAACGTCGTACTGCGAGGAATAGAACCATCGGTCGTTGGTCTGACCCTGGGTTTGCTTCAGTTGTTGGCCGTCTAACGTCAGGCTGGCGCCTTGCAGCTTTATCTCATCGCCGCGAATATCGGTGGCGCTCAGGTGGTTGCTGTTATCGGCCAGCAGGCTGATATTTTTGCCCGCCAGCTCGGTACGGGTCAGTTTCTGGTTGGTGCTGCGGTCGTTGATGTAGATGCCGCCGCGATAGTTTTGGTAGTTCTCATTGCTGTCATGCTGGGTGCTTGCGTTGCTGATCTTGCTCTCGGCGCGAATGTCATAGGCTTTCACGCTGATTTCGTCGCTGCCCCGCAGGCTGCCTGCCAGCTTCACGCCGCTGCCCGCCGCGGTGTTGATGATGTTGATGCGCCCGGCCTGCATGCTGCCGAGGTAGTAGCTGTCCAGCGCGCTCAGCGGCTGCTCGCTGCTGAGCACTCGCGCATCGCGCGATAGGCGGTTATTGCCGCTGATGGCATTAATATCCGACACCATTTTTCCGGTTTTTTTATCGAATGCCGGTGCGATGATCACCTCGCCACGGCTGTCGATTTTCGGCGCGATCAGATCCAGCACGCCACCGGCGTTCAGCTTACCTTCAAGACTCAAGACATTGCGGTTGCCCAGCGTACTGTAGCCTTGCAGCATGCCGTTTTCCACCAACGGGTTACCCACCACCAGCGATGAACGGCTGGTATTGATAAAGCCGCAGCCGTCGCAGCTGATACCATTCGGATTCGCCAGTACGTAGTCGGCCGCCATACCGAAGATTTCCTGTTGGCCGTGCAACAGTGACGGGTTGCGGCTGATCACTTCATTGAGGATCACGCTGGCTGCCTGGCCATTCAAATTTGGGTTGGCGCCCAGTTGGCCGGCCAGCTGCGACAGCCCTGCGTCGCGTGAGTTATTCAGCACGGCGCCGGGTTGATTGACGTTAAAGTCCTGATACTGGTTATGCGACAGTCCGTGATCGTTGGGCGTCACGATGTCGATTACCTGCGCGCCGGTGGCGGCGGTTGAAACGCCGGGGCCATTAGCCCCGTTGGCCGCCACGATCTCCCCCGCGTAGCCGGCGCCGTACGAGGCGAGAATAATCGCCAGTGACGCGGCCAGCTTGCCCGCTGCGGAAAGCCTGAAGTTATTGTTTTTCATCCATGTATCTCCCTATATCGCTGTGGTTGTGCAAAAAAGCGCTGACTAAAAGGTGTATGAGAAGCGTGCCAGTAGCTGGATCGGATCATCGGGCATCGGGTGCCCGGAGAGGATCCAGCCACGGCTGGCTTCTATGTCGAGAATTGCCCGCCGGTAACGCAGAGTGGCACCGGTACTCAGACCGGCGCTGCTTTGCCAGCCTGATGGCCGGTTGTCGCGCGGCAGGACCCGGCCGACGTCGGCGCCGACGCGCGGGGTAAGGGTGCTCTGGCCCAGGTTGACGCTGCGCGACAGGGTATTTTGCAGATACCAACCGTTGTCGCCGGACAGCGTGCTGCGGCTGAACCCGCGGATCGCACTGCGGTCGGTCAGGCTGAGCCATTCCACGCCAGGCAGGCTGTCGCGGCTGTATTGCCCATACAGCAGGTTGCTGAGCTGATAAGTTGAACCGGCAAGCTGCACACGTTGGCTGAGGTTGGCAAACAGTTTGCCCTTGGTGAATTGAGCGTCGGGTAGCCCGGCAGCGGCGTGGCGATCCGCGCCAAACCAGGGTAATCCCTGCTCCACACTGAGGTTGGCGCTGATCAGGCCGGTGGGCAGGATCTGCAGGTGGTTGATCCCCAGCTCAAACAGGCTGAGCGTTGGGCTATTGAGGCCGATGCGCACGGTGTCGAAATAGTTATCGATGCGTTTATGGGTGAGCTGGCCGTTGAGGGTGTTGATCTGATCGCGGTCGCGGTAAAAAACATAGTCGCCGCGCAGGCCGTATTGCTGAGTCTGGCCGTGCAGCTTATAGCGGTTGAACGTCAGCTGTTGATGGTTCACGTATTCCGAATAGCTGGCGAATCCGCTGAAGGTGAAAGCGCCATAGGGCAGGGAATAGAGCAGGGTGTAGGCGCGGTTATAGCGCTGCGCCGGGTTTGTCAGCGTGCTGGTGGCGTTCAGGCTGACGAAATCCGACAGGCCGAATGGGCTGTCCAGCGTGGCGGTCGTGCGCGCCAGCCACTGACCGGTCGTTTTTTGTCCATAATTGTCCGCCGTGGCGGTCAGTTGCCAGGGCTTGGCGTGCTGGTTATTCAGGCGAATAATAGAACCGCCCGTTTGGGTGCCGGGCAATATATCCAGCCGGGTTTTGTTTGATTGCAAACGATTGGCCTGATCCAATCCCTGATCGAGCTGAGTTAATTTCAAGGGCTTGCCTTCGAGCCCGGGGAATAATAATTGGCTATTCACCCAGCGGTCGCCGCCCTCTATTTTTTCGATAAACCCTTCGGTGACCCGCAGCCCTAATTCGCCATCGGCATTAGGGCGAATAAATTGCACGCGCGCGGTGATGTAGCCTTTATCAACGTATAAGCGGGTTAATTCACGCGTCAGTCGGTTAATGTCATTGCTGCTGATACAGCGTTGCGGCAGTGCGCTCAGCGCCGCCAAATCCTTCGCAGACAGCAGGGTGATCCCCTGTAAATACACGCCGGCGATCGGCAGGCACTGCGCAGAATGCGGTAGCGTCGGGGCTGCAGGCGCAGGTTCCGCCAACAATTGTTGCTGCTTGAGCTGCTGATAACGGCGCTGTTCTATCTGCTGATTCACTTCACGCGTGCTGTCTTGCAGGGCGCGACGTGATTCGCTCATCGGTGAAAAATCGCCCATTTCGGGCAGGGTAGCGGCGGGGAGTGCGGTGCTGAACAGCAGCGCCAGGGCGGCAGTTTTTTTAATCATTGTAATCCATTATGAGAAGCCGCCGGGGGCAGCCTGCTCAATCCATGAGGTCAATAACGGACGGCCGGCGGCCGGCCCGAAACAGCGAGCGACAATCACATTGCGGGGTTCTTTTATTGCTCTGGGCAAATAAGAAGGTGGGTTTTTATTCTTTCCAATAATAATTAGGCTGCTTGTTTTTATTTTTCGATGCATGCCCGTCAATTACCCCAAATGAGGTAATAAGACCCACTTGTTGGGTTTTTTCTTTTTCGCTCTTACTCCCGGTTATCGGCAGAATTAAGAAGAATCTGAATTTTATTTTGTCGGGGGATAATAAGGGATGGGGATAATTATGACAATCCAACCGGGAGGAAATACGAAATTTCGCAGAAGTGGAGCGGGGCGCAAATGGCTGCGCCCCGGAGTGAGATTATTTTTTCTTGATTGGTCGCCCGGACCAGTAACCTGCCAGCAGAGAGCCGGAGAGATTATGCCACACGGAGAACAGGGCACCTGGCAGCGCGGCCAGCGGTGAGAAGTAAATCTTGCCCAGCGTCGCCGCCAGCCCGGAGTTCTGCATGCCGACTTCAATAGCCAGCGTGCGGCAGGTGGATTCGTCGAAGCCGAACAGCTTGCCGCCCCAGTAGCCGCTCAGCAGCCCGATGCCGTTATGCAGGATCACCGCGATGATCACCACCAGCCCGACGGAGGCGATGTGGCTCTGGCTGCCTGCGACCACCGCGCTGATGATCGCCAGGATGCAGACCATCGACAGCGCCGGCAGGAACGGCTCAACGCGTTTGACGGTTTTGGTAAAGGTGTGATGCACGATCAGGCCGAGACCAATCGGGATCACGACGATCTGCAGGATGCTCAGCAGCATGCCCATGACATCGACGCTGATTTCGGTATCGACATACAGGCGGGTCAGCAGCGGCGTGGCGAATACGCCCACCAGCGTGGAGACCGCCGAAATGGTCACCGACAGCGCAACGTCTCCTTTTGCCAGATAGATCATCACGTTGGAAGCGGTACCGCTGGCGACGCTGCCGACCAGCACCATACCGGCGGAAAGATCCGGTGGCATATGGAACAGCATCGCCAGCAACCAGGCCGCCAGCGGCATGATCAGGTAATGCAGAAAGATGCCCGCAGCCACCGGCGCGGGGCGAGACAGCACGCGCTTGAAGTCATCCAGCCGCAGCGTGACGCCCATGGCGAACATGATCAGCATCAGCAGCGGGCTGACGTACGGGCCAATACCGGTGAAAGTGGTGGGCGTAGCGTAGGCGGCGGCGGCGAGCAGCACCGCCCACAGGGGGAATAATCGGGTTAGTAATGCCAGCATGAATGTGGTTTTCCTTAGCCAAAAAGAGAACTGTGGGATGGCGTTGTGTTTTTTGCGGGTTCAGCGTGCAGGACCCCTGCGAATGATGAACGGCCTTTTTTAGAAGTAGGGGCGCAGCCTGCTGCGCCCGCAATGGGATGAGATCCGGTTATTCGAACAGATTGTGGTGCAGAGTACGTACTACCTGTTCGGCGTCATCGCCCGGTACCAGGAAGCACAGGTTGTAGCTGCTGGCACCGTAGCAGATCATGCGGATATTGAACGGGTCAAGCACGCCGAACACCTCTTTGCCCACGCCGCAGGCCTGGGAAAGCTTGTTGCCGATTATCGCCACCAGCGCCAGGTTCTCCTCCACTTCTACCCGACACAGCGACGACAACTCGGTCAGTAGCGAGGTGGTCAGCAGGCTGCCGCCGGTGGAGGTGGAGCCGGTGGTGTCCATGGTCAGCGCCACGCTGACTTCGGAGGTGGTGATCAAATCCACCGAAATATTGTGGCGCGCCAGAATGCTGAACACTTCGGCCAGGAAACCGCGTGCGTGCAGCATATTGAGGCTGTGCAGCGTTAGCAGGGTTTGCTTGCGGCGCAATGCCAATGCACGGAACAGCGGCGGGTTTTTGGTGGTATTGCACACCAGGGTGCCGCCGGCGGACGGATCTTTGCTGGAACCGACAAACACCGGAATATCGCTGCGTACTGCCGGCAGCAGGGTCGCCGGGTGCAGCACTTTCGCGCCGAAGGTGGCCATTTCAGCCGCTTCTTCAAAGGTGATTCTGTCGATGCGCTTCGCCGTAGGGACAACGCGCGGGTCGGTGGTGTAGATGCCCGGCACGTCGGTCCAGATATCTACCCGGCTGACGTTCAGCGCTTCGCCCAACAGGGCGGCCGTGTAATCGCTGCCGCCGCGGCCCAGCGTGGTGGTGCGGCCCTTCGGTTCGCTGCCGATAAAGCCTTGAGTGACCACCAGCGCTTCCTGCAGGCGCGGCTTGAGCAGGGTTTGGGTGAGTTCGTGCAATGCGGCGCTGTCCGGCGTGGCGCGGCCGAAATGATCGTCGGTGTGCATCACTTTGCGCACGTCAAACCACTCAGCCTGCACGTTGCGGCTCCGCAGGATCTCAACGAAAAGCAGGGTGGACATCAGTTCGCCGTGGCTGACCAGCTCGTCGGTCAGCGCCGTAGAGGTCGCCAGCGCTGCCGCTTCGGACAGCATGGCGATGTTTTCCAGCATGCGGTCGATTTCGTCGCGGATCACCGCCGGCTTGTCGAGGCTGTCGAGAATGGCGTACTGGATGCGGCGGATTTCATCGAGCCGGGCGCTGCGTTTGTCGCCATCGCAGCCTTCAGCCAGCGCGACCAGCAGATTGGTGACGCCCGCCGAAGCGGACAGGACCACCAGGCGCACTTGCGGATTGGCGAGCACGACGTCGGCGCTGCGGTTCATGGCTGCATAGTCGGCGACGCTGGTGCCGCCGAATTTAGCCACAACGGTAGAATTTTGGGGTGCTGCTTGGTTCATGTAAAACCTCGTGTCAGGGTTGCCCTATTTTGAGAGCACTTTTTTCCATAGCCTTGGCACAAGGGGAGAGCGATAAACAGGGGGCAGACGTAGAGGTTGAAACTACGATACACCCAGAAGCGCCCCACCTTGCTGATTGCCCCTGCGGGGCAAACTTTGGTGACAACCCAGGGGATTCAGCCCCTGTAGCCGATACGATGAATGCCGTACATCACCCTACCTCGGCGTCGCTCCCCCTCAAGTGCCGTCATGGGAAAACGGCTCCTCTGACACTCTACCTGGGCGACGCGCCTCTTCTGGCTTGCGCACCGGGTGCGCAAGTAGGCTGATAGGAATAGCCGGTTATTGCGCTTGTGTCAACGGTCAGACGTTGAGGTATTTTCAATTTGCACTAGCGCTATCAGCGTGCAGGGTATGGCGGGGACAAAACCGGTGCCTATCGGTTGCAGCTTGCCGTCCTCGCGTTGACACAACAGCGGAATAACGCCCTGATGTTTTTCCAGATATTCCAGCCAGCCAAAGTTTTCGTTCAGCTTGGTGGCTTTGATGGTGGCGCCTTTGGCGATCAGGCTGCTTAACCGGCCGTAGGTAGCCTCTTGATTGAACAGGATTTCGTGCCGGCGGAAGCGCGAGCTTTCCGCGCTGTTGCCACGCCCTTTCAGCGGTGCGCCGGAGCGGATGGCGAAGACCTGTTCGTCACCGAAGATATGGCCGAAGTGGTACACCGCCAGCGCATTCTGATGGCGATTGGGCGAGAGCGCCAACACCTGCGCGGTATCGCTCAGATCGAGGTAGTTCTCGGCATGTTCGGAGTAAGCATGCCCATAATAGGCGGGAATGCCCTCCATCCGCGCCTGGCGGTAATATTCCCAACTGCTGTCGGTGACAAGCACCGGGATGTTCATTTTTATCAACGCCTGCGCCAGCATGCGCGCCACGCTGTTGGCACCGACGATCAGCACGCCACGCGGTTTTTGCTGCTGTACTCGCAGCCAGCGCGCCATCATGCCGCTGGTCAGGCTCTGCAACACCACGGTGCCGATGATGACGGCGAACACCACGGTCACCAGCCGATCGGCGCCCTGATAACCGCTGCGTTGCAATGTCAGGGCAAACAGCGAACTGACTGCGGCGGCGACGATGCCGCGTGGGGCGATCCAGCACAGCAGCAGGCGATCGCGCCAATGCAGTGAAGAACGCCAGGTCGACACCGCAATGCACAGCGGCCGGGCGATAAACTGTACCGCCAGCAGCAGGCCCAACAGCGGCCAGCCCATGTTCCACAGCGCATGAATATCCAGCCGCGCCGCCAGAATGATAAACAGCGCAGAAATCAGGATAGCCGACAGCTCTTCCTTGAATGCCAGAATGTCGCTGGTATCCACATCGCGCATATTGGCCAGCCAAATGCCCATCACCGTCACGGTCAACAGGCCGGATTCGTCGGCAATGGCGTTGGACACGCCAAAGGCGGTCAACATGATCGCCAGTACCGCCAGGTTTTGCAGGTAGCGCGGCAGCCAGACGCGGCGCAGCGCCAGCCCCAGCAGATAACCGAACAGCGCGCCGATCGCCAGGCCGACGGCGACGGTGATACCCAGCGTCCAGAACAGGTGGGTATAGGACTCCGAATGCTGCTTCAGCACGATAAATTCAAATACCAACAGGGTGAAGATAGCGCCAACCGGGTCGATCACTATCCCTTCCCAGCGCAGCACCTGGTTGATATTGGCATTGGGCCGCACCACGCGCATCAGCGGGGCTATCACCGTAGGCCCGGTCACCACCGTAACCGCGCCGATCAGCGCTGCCAGCTCGGGCGGAAAGTCCAGTAGCCACCAGCAGGCGACGCCGATCACCAGGAAGGTCATCAGCATGCCGATGGTCACCAGGTTACGCACCACGCCGCCCAAGCCGCGTATCTCCTCTACCCGCAGCGTCAGCGCGCCTTCAAATAAAATGATCGCCACCGACAGCGACACCAGCGGGAACAGCAGATCGCCGAACAGCGCGTCCGGCTGGACCAGATGCACCGCCGGCCCCAGCACGATGCCAAACAGCAGCAGCGGCAAAATGGCCGGCAGTCTCAACAGCCAGGCCAGCCATTGCGCCAGCAGTGAACTTAACCCGATGACAACCAACATCAGTGGGGCAGATAATTCCATGGCGGAGGTCCTTCTCGAATTGGTTATCAGCAACAATGGCACATTTCAGTGACAGTTCGGCAACCCCGATAACAGGCTGTTATCCAAAAGTATAGGGGAATGGCTGAAACGATGCAGGGGACGTTTGACAGTTAGCGCCTATCGCAAGAAAAGAGATCATAATCACGGTCGAACAGGCTACAATCGGGCAACCACGTCACATTTATTCTCAAGCCTAAGAGTGTTGCTATGAAAAATATCAATCCTAGTCAAACCGCTGCTTGGCAAGCCCTGCAGCAACATTTTGAACAGATGAAAGACGTCCGGATCAGCGATCTGTTCGCTCAGGACAAAGAGCGCTTCTCCCGCTTCTCGGCCACCTTCAACGATCAGATGCTGGTGGACTACTCAAAAAACCGCATTACCGCAGAAACGCTGGAGAAGCTGCAGGCACTGGCGAAAGAGACCGATCTGCAAAGCGCGATCAAATCGATGTTTGCCGGCGAGAAAATCAACCGTACCGAAGACCGTGCGGTACTGCACGTTGCCCTGCGCAACCGCAGCAACAGCCCGATTATCGTTGACGGCAAAGACGTGATGCCGGAAGTGAACGCGGTGCTGGCCAAGATGAAACAGTTCTGCGACCGCGTGATTGGCGGCGACTGGAAAGGTTACACCGGCAAAGCGATTACCGACGTGGTGAATATCGGTATCGGCGGTTCGGATCTCGGCCCTTATATGGCGACCGAAGCGCTGCGTCCTTACAAAAATCACCTGAATATGCATTTTGTCTCCAACGTTGACGGCACCCATATCGCCGAAACGCTCAAACCGCTGAACCCGGAAACCACGTTGTTCCTGGTGGCGTCCAAAACCTTCACCACTCAGGAAACCATGACCAACGCTCACAGTGCGCGCGACTGGTTCCTGAACACCGCCGGCGATCAAAAGCACGTGGCGAAACACTTTGCGGCACTGTCCACCAACAGCAAGGCGGTAGGTGAGTTTGGTATTGATACAGCCAATATGTTCGAGTTCTGGGACTGGGTCGGCGGCCGTTACTCGCTGTGGTCGGCGATTGGCCTGTCTATCGCGTTGTCGTTGGGCTATGAGAATTTCGAACAGCTGCTGAGCGGCGCGCACGAGATGGACAAACACTTCGCGCAAACGCCGGCGGAGCAAAACCTGCCGGTACTGCTGGCGCTGATCGGCATCTGGTACAACAATTTCTTCGGCGCAGAGACTGAAGCGATTTTGCCGTACGACCAGTACATGCACCGTTTTGCCGCTTACTTCCAGCAAGGCAATATGGAATCGAACGGTAAATACGTAGACCGTAACGGCAATCCGGTGGATTACCAGACGGGCCCAATCATCTGGGGCGAGCCGGGCACCAATGGCCAGCACGCGTTCTACCAACTGATTCACCAGGGCACCAAGCTGATTCCTTGCGACTTTATCGCGCCGGCCATCAGCCACAACCCGCTGAGCGACCACCACGCTAAATTGCTGTCGAACTTCTTCGCGCAGACCGAGGCGCTGGCGTTCGGCAAGTCGTTGGAAGTGGTGGAAGAAGAGTTCGCCGCCCAGGGCAAGACTGCGGAAGAAGTCAAACACGTGGCGCCGTTCAAGGTGTTTGAAGGCAACCGCCCGACCAACTCCATCCTGCTGCGTGAGATCACGCCGTTCAGCCTGGGCAGCCTGATTGCGCTGTATGAACACAAAATCTTCACCCAGGGCGCGATCCTGAACATCTTCACTTTCGACCAGTGGGGCGTAGAGCTGGGCAAACAGCTGGCTAACCGCATCCTGCCGGAGCTGGCGGGTAACGAGAAAGTCAGCAGCCACGACAGCTCAACCAACGCGCTGATCAACCGCTTTAAAGAATGGCGTTAATAGCTGTATCCGATTGATGCCAACAAAAAACCCGCCGCGGCGGGTTTTTTTACATCTGGATGCTGATGCTTACAGATTGATAGGCACTTCGAAGCTGATGCCTGCGCCCACGTCATCGGCTTTGCTGGCATTGTTATCGGTATACCACAGGCTGGTATCAAACTTGAGCTGGGAATCCAGGGTATAACCCCAGCCGAGCTGAATGCCTTTCAGCGTGTCGGATTTCGGGAACGCCTGGTTGATTGACTGGCTGTTCGGGTTCACTTTGGCGTACACCAAACGGGTGCTCCAGCGTTGGCTGTCATCCAGCACCAGCTCTACACGGCCGGACAACATTTGGCCATCGCCGCCCATCGCGTGGCCCAGCGGATAACCCTGCTGATAGTAGCCGCCTTTGTAGATGTAATGGTTATACACATAGTTTTTGCGGTTCATATCGGCGCGGGTATCAGCCCCTTCGATAGACCAGTTGATGGTGGTCGTGCCCCATTCAGGGTGCCCTTCCAGCCCCAGTAAATAGGTGTTTTGTGAAGGCAACATACCTGCTTCATCTTCACCCACCAACTGACCATACAAGCTTACCGGCAGGCCAATCAGCGGCTGCATTTTCAGCTTGAAATCGAAGCCGGCAAGCTGGTTGCCCGGATCGTTGCCGTTGCCAGAGTCATCGTTATCCTTGCCGGCAAACGCATTCCAGAAAGAACTCCAGGACTGAGGCCGGCCTTCACCACCCCATTGCATGATGCGCGAGGCGCCCAACTCCACGAAGTCGGTCGGCATCATGGTGAAACGACCGCCAATCAACTTGGTATGGGGAACTGCAGCATATTGCGACAGCTGGCCTGCGGTCAGCTGGTACTGCCAGCGGCCAATCCAAGACAGCCAAGGCGTTTCAAACGGAGACTGGTCGGCGCGTTGCAGCATAAAGCCGGCCACCGGGCGAGCGGCGTCGGAGCGAATCAGGCTGCCGTCGTAACCTGGGCCCCACCATTGGGAGACTTCACCGAAGGACAGCCATTGGTTCCAGATTTTTACTGCACCGTAGGAGCCATTCAGGTTGAATTTTGAACCGTCGCTGACGCGTTGATCGCCCTCGACAGAACCCTGGACGCGCACGTCCCAGAACTCGCCGTTGGCACCTGCGCCGATAGTCAGGCGGTCATCAGCATATTCATTCTGGCCGAAGCCCTGTGGGGTGCCGGGTTTGTCGGTAGAGGCGTAACCGCTGACGCGAATATTGGCTTTCAGGGCATCGACACGGCGCTGAACACGGTCAATGACGCTTTTCTCGGTACTGGTTACCGGCTTGGCTTGTGAAATAACCGAGCTGATTTCTTCCTGGCTCAACGGCCAGGTGGACAAGCTGACGTTAATCACGCCGCGATCGGACAACCAGGCAAGATCGTTACGCAGATCGTTATCAGGAGTGACCAGGCCGGCGGCGTGGCCGGTTAATGCACAGGTAAACAGGCCCGCCGCGACCAGTCCGTTAAGTTTAGCGCGCATAAAGAATTCCCTTGTTAATTCGAGGTTATTAGTTTTATGTAAAGATCTATGTCCCATCATAGTTGACATTTCAATTTGCTACAAATATATCAACCAGAAATGTCCTAATGTAACCTTTTGAATTAAATTGAGTTTAATGAGATTTCATTGAGGATATAAATTTTAAGATAATGCCTATGTTAGGATGCGCGGATAATTTTAGCGGTATTTAAGGGGGGTTCTTATGGCGAAAACATCGCGCTCGATAATGATTGCGAAGGGGTTACAGCGGGTGCTGAACGTCGGGCTGCTGCTGCTGGCGGCGATCCTGATCGTTTTTTTGGTGAAAGAAACTATTCACTTGGCGAAAGTCTTGTTTGTAAACAGCGAGGAATCATCGTCTTATCTGTTGATCGAAGGCATCGTGATTTACTTCCTGTATTTTGAGTTCATCGCCTTGATCGTCAAGTATTTTGAATCGGGATATCATTTTCCGCTGCGCTATTTCATCTATATCGGCATTACCGCGATTATTCGTTTGATCATAGTGGATCATAAAAACCCATTCGATACATTGATTTATGCCGGAGCGATATTGCTGTTGGTCGTGACTCTCTATTTGGCTAACACCGACCGCTTAAAACGCGAATAAATACCCTTCATACTTGAAGCTGCAGCAGCGTTAGCTGCACGTGTGCACCCCAGTCACTTACCTGAGTAAGCTCCTGGGGATTTACACGTTTGCCGCCTTGCTGCAACTCCAATTATTTTGGGTATGCTATAAAAATGGCGGCCCCTAGGGCCGCCGAAGACACAGGTATTGATCGGAAAGAACTGAAGTACATCAAGCGCATTGCAGTGGCAAAAACCTTAACCTTTCACCCCGCCGGCCGTCAGGCCACCCACCAACCAGCGCTGAGCCAGCAGGAATACGGCGGTAATTGGAATGGCCGACAACACCGCCGCAGCGGCAAAGTCGCCCCATAAATAGTTTTGCGGGTTCAGATATTGCTGCATCCCTACCGCCAGCGTGTAGCTGTTGACGTCGCGCAGCAGCAAAGACGCCACCGGCACCTCGGTAATCGCGGCGATAAACGACAGAATAAACACCACCGCCAAAATCGGCACCGACAGCGGCAGCAGCACCAGGCGGAAGGCCTGCCACGGGCTGGCGCCATCCAGCGCTGCCGCTTCCTCCAGCGAATTGTCGATGGTTTCGAAGTAGCCCTTGATGGTCCAGACGTGCAGCGCAATGCCGCCCATATAGGCGAAGATCACCCCGCCGTGGGTGTTCAGGCCGATAAACGGAATGTACTGGCCCAGGCGATCGAACAACGCATACAGCGCCACCAGCGACAGCACCGCCGGGAACATCTGGAAAATCAGCATGCTTTTCAATAACGTACTTTTACCGCGAAAGCGCATGCGGGCAAAGGCATAGGCGCAGGTGGTGGACAGCGTGACGATGCCGATGGCGGTGATCACCGCGATCTTAATCGAGTTCCACAACCACAGCAGCACCGGGAACGGCGGCGGGGTGACGCTGCCATCGGCGTGCGTCACGCTCATGCCGAGCGCCAAGCGCCAGTGATCCCACGAAATCTGTTCCGGTATCAGGCTGCCGGTAGCAAAGTTGCCGGAGCGCAGTGAAATCGTCACCACCATCAGCAGCGGGAACATAATCAGGGCAATAAAGCACAGCATCAGGGTGTGAGTCATCCACAGGCGCAGGCGCTGGGATTTGGGTTGGACCATAGCCATTATTTTTCTCCCTAGTCGAAGTTCATCTTGCTGGCTTTAAGGTTCAGGATCGCCAGGGCACCTACCAGCAGGAAGATCAGCGTGGCAATCGCGGCCGCCAGACCAAAGTCCTGCCCGCCGCCGCCTTCAAAGGCGATGCGGTAGGTGTAGCTGACCAGCAGGTCGGTATAACCGGCCGGCGTGGTAGTACCGATCATGTCCGGCCCGCCGTTGGTCAACAGCTGAATCAAGACGAAGTTGTTAAAGTTAAAGGCGAAACTGGCAATCATCAGCGGCGTCAGCGGCTTGATCAACAGCGGGAGAGTGATGCGGAAAAAGTTCTGCATCGGGGTGGCGCCGTCCATTGCCGAGGCTTCGTACAGATCGTCGGGGATCGCTTTCAACAGCCCCATGCACAGGATCATCATGTACGGATAACCCAGCCAGGTGTTGACGATCAGAATCATGCTTTTGGCGGTAATAGGATCGCTGAACCAGGCCGGCTTGATGCCGAACAGGTGGCTGAGCATCATGTTGATTTCACCGAAGCTTTGGTTAAACAACCCCTTGAAAATCAGAATCGAAATAAACGACGGCACCGCGTAGGGCAGTATCAGCATGACGCGGTACACCGCTTTGCCTTTCAGCGCTTCCCACTGCACCACGCAGGCCAGCACCATGCCCACGGCCACGGTGAGGATCACGGTCATCACCGAGAACACGATGGTCCAGATAAAGATCGACACAAAGGGTTTTTTGATGCCTTCATCCTGCAAAACGCGCAGGAAGTTTTTCCAGCCGATGGTGACGGTATATCCCGGGCTAAGGGTTTCTTTGGCCCAGTTGCCGTCGGCAGTCAGTGCCTGATAGAAACCAATGTCCGGGTTCGGCCGGTATTGAATATGGGTCTGTTGGTCGGTCAGCACCTTGCTGTCTTTATCCAGCAGGTACAGCGGAGAGGTGCCGGAAAACTGGCGCAGTGAACTCATGCGCAGCTCGCCGCCTTCCGGTAACTGCGCTACCAGTTGGCTCAGGGCCTGGCGGTTCTGAGTAATCACCCGCAGTGTGGCGCGTTCGCCTGTCGGCTCGGCGTTTTCCGCCGTCAGTTTCAGCGTTTGCGGCGCGTTGGCGTTAAAGCTGAACGGCCCGGAAATCAGCTGTTGGCCGCTGTCAGGGTGGGTTAACTGCAGACGCCATTGTTGGTTTTCCGCCGGATACAGGCCGAAGGTAAAGGTCTTGCCGGTCTGGAACTGACGTTGCATCAGAACCGACTGGGCGCGCTCAAAGGTGAGCTGGTTGGTGCTGCTGTAGTTGGTAAAGGCGATGGCGATGGTGCAAATCAGCGGAAACAGGACAAACAGCCCCATGCCGGCGATGCCCGGATAGACGTAGCGCCAGGCGTAAGCGCGGCGGTTGGCGAAGACGTAAAGCCCGGCACTGACCAGAATCAGCGTCAGAATGGCAAACAGGTATTCACCCTGTGCATACATCAACACAATCAGGTAGCAGGTAACCAGACTGAACAGGCCGATCACCAGCCATTTCAGTACGTCACTCTGCCACCACTTCGACTTCTTGCGCGCAGGCGACCCGGCGTGAGCTAATTGCATAGGGCGTTCCTTTCTGTAGATCAACAGCGGGGCGCTTCTCCCCTTCATACTTGAAGTTACACCTTTGTGGGCTGCGTCCGCTCACCCCGGTCACATAGCTATCTATGCTCCCGGGGATGTGCGTACTTGCCGTCGCGGTGTAACTCCAATTATTTTGGGGATGCTAATCCCGCACAGCGTCGTTTGTTACTTGGTAATACGGGTTTTCACGTCGTCCAGCGCGGCTTTCACCGTCTGGCGGCCGCTGACGGCGTTGATCACCGCACTGCGTTCGGCGTACCAGAAGGCGCTCATCTGCGGGATATTCGGCATGATTTCGCCGGTTTGCGAGTTTGCCATGGTGGCGGCAATCTTCGGATCTTTCGCCAGTTGTTCCTGATATGACTTCAGCGCCACGGCACCCAGCGGTTTGTCTTTATTGACGTCCGCCAAGCCTTCGTTGGTCAGCAGGTAGTTTTCCAGGAATTCGGTCGCCAGCTCTTTGTTCGGGCTGGCGGCGTTGATCCCGGCGGTCAGCACGCCGACGAAGGGTTTGGACGCCTTGCCTTTGAAGGTCGGCAGCAGGGTTACGCCGTAATTGATTTTGCTTTGCTCGATGTTTGCCCACGCCCAAGGACCGTTAATGGTCATTGCGGTCTGGCCTTTGTTGAACGCCGCTTCGGCAATCGAGTAATCGGTGTCGGCATTGATGTGTTTGTTTTTCACCAGATCGACGATGAACTGCAGGCCGGCCTGCGAACCGGCGTTGGCGACGCCGACATCCTTGATGTTGTACTTGCCGTTCTCATACTTGAAGGCATAACCGCCGTCGGCGGCAATAATCGGCCAGGTGAAGTAGGGTTCTTGCAGGTTCCACATGATGGCGCTCTTGCCTTTGGCGCGCAGCTCTTTGTCCAGCGCCGGGATCTCTTCCCAGGTTTTAGGCGCGTCTTTGATCAGATCTTTGTTATAAATCAGCGACAGCGCTTCTACCGCGATCGGGTAGCCAATCAGCTTGCCGTCATAACGCACCGCGTCCCAGGTGAACGGGAACAGCTTGTCCTGGAAGGCTTTGGAAGGGTGGATCTCGGCCAGCAGGCCGGACTGCGCGTAGCCGCCAAAGCGGTCATGAGCCCAGAAGATGATATCCGGGCCGTCGCCGGTGGCGGCTACCTGCGGATATTTTTCTTCCAGTTTGTCCGGGTGCTCAATGGTGACTTTGATGCCGGTGTCTTTCTCAAACTTTTTGCCGACTTCGGCCAGGCCGTTATAGCCTTTATCGCCGTTGATCCAGATAACCAGTTTCCCTTCCTCGATCTTGGCGAAGGCGGAAGAGGAAAGCACCAAGGTGGTCAGAGCGGAAAGCACCAGCGTACGGGCGGTGGTAAAGCTGCGAGTCATAATCCAATCCTTCTTTTTTGTGGGCACGTAAATCAAGGAGAGAGGTTTCGCAGTAATAGTGGGTCACAAAGCGACACATTCTCATCCTCCCCCCCTCTACGCCCCACGCCTGCGGAGTGTGATCCAGTTAACGTTGCGCCCTATTCTGTGGGGGAAGACACAAAATAGGGTGACGATTTTTGCCAAACGGATCACAGATTTGCTTTTAGCGTTGAACTTCTCGCCGCGACGGTCGTTCTCTCATCCTCCCATCTCCTCCCCCATGAAAAATCTTGTTACGGATGATTACCCCCTGTGGGGATTCCCGCACTATCGGCCACATTGATTTTCCATCGTCACGTGCAGCAGGGAACCGGATTTATGTCGCTAATGCCTACCGTCGCTCAACCCACCTTGTACCGGATCCATCCGGTCAGTTTCCGTGATGGAAACGGGGACGGCGTGGGTGACGTACACGGCATGGTTTCGGCGCTGCCTTATCTGAATACGCTGTCGATCGATGGGCTGGTATTGCCGTATGAGCTGTCGGCGCAAGCCGCGGCTGCGGTCGCCGCTCAGGGGCTGGGGTTGTGGTACTGCGACGGGCAAAGCCCTGTCCGGCACTCTGTCGCCCGGCAGCATTACGTCCGCAGCCCGTTGGCGCTGGAGGTCATGCCCTTCAGCATCGAGCGGCTGGTTGAGGTATTGCATGCTCGCCGCGCCACGCTGGCGGACAGCCTGTGGAGCACCGGCGATGCCGACCAGCCACGGGTGGTCAGCCATTGGGGACAGGGGAATTTACGCTCCGCCGATGCGTTTTTGACGCTGCTGGCGATGTTGCCTGCGCCTGTCTGCTTGTATCAGGGCGAGGAACTTGGCCTGCCGCACGCCGCCGGCCTGCAGGATCCGCTTGGCGCGCAAACGCCGATGCCGTGGCACGAGGCGCCGGAACAGGTGACTGCCGGTGAGATCCATTGGTATCAGCAGGTAGCGATAGAGCACCGCGCACTGGCGATTAGTCGTCAACAGCATGACAGCCAATCCACTTTACGTTACTGCCAGTCGCTTTTGGCGCTGCGTCGCTTGCCGGTGATCCAGCGCGGTGAGCTGAGCGCAGTCAGCCAAAAGAACGGTGTGATTCGTTTACTTATTACCCATCAGGATCAATGCCTTGAAGCGCTGATTAATCTGCAGCCTTATACTCAGGCGGCCGCGCCGTCTGAGGCGACCTTGCCACTGGCATGGCAGCACGGCGCGCAGCAAGAGGGTCATCAATGGGTTTTGGCGGGTTTTGCGTCCGCCATTTTTACACGAAATGTTAACTGCGAAAGCAGGGGAGTAACGCATGGCTAGCGTCACACTGCGCAGCGTTTATAAGGCCTTCGGCGAAGCTGTGATTTCCAAAGACGTCAATCTGACCATCGATGACGGTGAGTTTGTGGTGTTTGTCGGGCCATCGGGCTGCGGCAAATCGACGCTGCTGCGCATGATCGCCGGGCTGGAGGACATTACCTCCGGTGACCTGCTGATCGGCGATAAACGCATGAATGAAGTGCCGCCGTCTGAGCGCGGCATCGGCATGGTGTTCCAGTCTTATGCCCTGTACCCGCATCTGTCCGTCGCCGACAACATGTCGTTCGGTCTGAAGCTGGCGGGCGCCAAGAAAGCGGAGATCAGCCAGCGGGTGAATCAGGTGTCGGAAGTGTTGCAACTGGCTCACTTGCTCGACAGGCGCCCCAAAGCGCTGTCCGGCGGGCAGCGTCAGCGGGTAGCGATCGGCCGTACGCTGGTGGCGGAACCCGATGTGTTCCTGCTCGACGAGCCGCTGTCGAACCTCGACGCCGCGCTGCGGGTGCAGATGCGCATCGAGATTTCCCGCCTGCATAAACGCCTGCAGCGCACCATGATTTACGTCACTCACGATCAGGTGGAAGCGATGACGCTGGCCGACAAGATCGTGGTGCTGGACGCCGGGCGAGTTGCCCAGGTCGGCAAGCCGCTGGAGCTGTATCACTATCCGGCCAACCGCTTTGTCGCCGGTTTTATCGGCTCGCCAAAAATGAATTTCCTGCCGGTCAAAGTGACCGCCGCAGAGCCGCAACAGGTGCAGGTCGAACTGCCTAACCGCCAGCTGGTATGGCTGCCGGTGGAAGGTACGCAGGTTCAGGCCGGCGCGAACATGTCTCTGGGCATCCGCCCGGAACATCTGCTGCCCAGCAATGCCTCTGAAGTTCAGCTTTCAGGGGACGTACAGGTGGTGGAGCAACTCGGTAACGAGACGCAAATCCACATCCAAATCCCGGCAATTCGTCAGAACCTGGTTTACCGCCAGAACGACGTGGTGCTGGTAGAAGAAGGTGCAACATTCGCTATAGGCCTGCCGCCTCACCGCTGCCATCTGTTCCGTGAAGACGGTACGGCATGTAAACGGCTGCACCAGGAGCCGGGCGTTTAAAGCATCACAGTCTGTATAACAGGAGAATAATGATGACTACTCTGCGCAAACTTCCTCTGGCACTGGCAATCGCCGCAGGTGTGCTGACCACCCAGGCAATGGCCGTTGATTTTAAAGGCTATGCACGTTCCGGCATCGGCTGGACCGGCAGCGGCGGTGAGCAACAGTGCTTCCAGGCCACCGGCGCCTCGAGCAAATACCGTCTCGGTAACGAATGTGAAACCTACGCTGAATTGAAGCTGGGTCAGGAAGTGTGGAAAGAAGGGGATAAAAGCTTCTACTTCGATACCAACCTGGCTTATTCCGTTTCACAACGTTCCGACTGGGAAGACGTGACTCCGGGCTTCCGTGAAGTGAACGTGCAGGGTAAAAACCTGATCGAATGGCTGCCTGGTTCCACCATGTGGGCCGGTAAGCGCTTCTATCAGCGTCATGATGTTCATATGATCGACTTCTACTACTGGGATATCTCTGGCCCGGGCGCCGGTCTGGAAAACATCGATCTGGGCTTCGGCAAGCTGTCTGCCGCCGTGACCCGCAACTCCGAATCCGGTGGCTCCTACGGCTACCTGGATAATGAGTGGGATCAACGCCCAACCGTCAACGATACCTTCGACGTGCGCCTGGCCGGTCTGGAGCTGAACCCGGGCGGCACGCTGGAACTCGGCGTGGACTACGGTCGAGCCAATGTGCAGGACGGTTACAGCCTGGCTGATGGCGCCAGCAAAGACGGCTGGATGTTCACTGCGGAACATACCCAGAGCATCCTGAGCGGCTACAACAAGTTCGTGCTGCAATACGCCACCGACTCGATGACTTCGCAAAACAACGGCCGCAATCAGGGCGCCACCATCGACAATAACGGCAAGTTGATCCGCGTGCTGGATCATGGCGCCATCGACTTCAACGATAAATGGGCGCTGATGTACGTCGGCATGTTCCAGGATATCGATCGCGACAACAACAACGGCACCACCTGGTACACCGTGGGCGTGCGCCCGATGTACAAATGGACGCCAATCATGAGCACCTTGCTGGAAGCCGGTTACGACAACGTGAAATCCCAGCGCACCGGCGATCGCAACGGCCAATACAAAGTCACCCTGGCGCAACAGTGGCAGGCGGGCAACAGCATCTGGTCACGTCCGGCTATCCGCGTATTCGCCACCTACGCCAAGTGGGATGAGAAATGGGGCTACGCCAACAGCGATTCCGGCGCCGGTTACACCTCGGGTACCGCTTATAACGACACCAGCGTACACACCTTCAGCCGCGGCAATGACGATGAAGTCACCTTCGGCGCCCAGATGGAAATCTGGTGGTAATGACAGGACGGGGAGAGCCTTGTGCTCTCCCCAACATGTATTCGCCGACGCCGGCTCTCTTGCCTGACCTGCATCGGCGCTGATAGAGGGTATAACAATGAAAAAGAATCTGCTGTCACTCTGCTTGTCACTGGCGCTGAGCCTTGGTGCGCCATTGGCGGCCAATGCCGATACGCCGGCCAATGTTTCTGTTGCCCCGGCCATCAGCGCCGCCACGCTGCAAAGCCTGCCATGGCAACCGCTGGTGCCGCCGGTCAGCCAGGAAGTGAAACTGGATAACGTCAGCCCGCAACTCAATCAGGGCGATATTCAGGGCGCCATTGCCGCCTATACGCTGCCGGCCGATCGCGGTTCGCTGGAAGTTACGCTGAGCAGCATCAGCAAGAATAATTCGATTTACGCGCCAAGCGTGTTGGTGCTGGATGAGCATCTGCGCCCGGCGGCTTATTACCCGAGCAGCTACTTCCCGTATCAGCCGCCGGGGGCGATGTCCTCCGATCGCCTCGAGGGCACGCTGAAGCTGACCCCGGCGCTCGGTCAAAAACAGATTTACATGTTGGTGTACACCACCCGCCAGGATCTGGCCAAAACCACCCAGTTGACCAACCCGGCCAAGGCCTATGCCGCCGGCGTGGGTAACGCGGTGCCGGATATCCCGGACCCGATCGCCAGCCACAGCACCGGCGGGACGCTCAAGCTGAAGGTGACCGCTGAACAGGGTTCCGGCAACGTGATGATCGGTATGCTGCAACCGGCGCCGGCCGCTGCACCGGTGGTGGTGGGGTCAACCGCGCCGGCCACGGTGGCACCTGCCGCGGCGCCGGCCAAGCCTTCGGAGCCGATGCTGAACGACACCGAAAGCTACTTCAATAACAGCATCAGGCAGGCGGTGAAGGCGGGCGATATCGATAAAGCGCTGAAACTGATGAATGAGGCTGAAAGACTGGGTTCCACCACAGCGCGTGAAACGTTTATTGGCAGCGTGAAAGGCAAGGGGTAGTACCCGACGCTGCCGATGCTGGCTCGATGATTGGTGCGCCTCGGCGCACCTTTTTTCATGCGCGGGCCAGCGTTTCGCCAATCAGCGCCAGCAGACGGGCGTTATCTACCTGCTCCATCACCCGTATCGGTTTGCCCTGCGGCTCCGGCATGCCGACCGTCAACCGCAGGCCGTCCGGTCGCCAGCGGCGAGAGCTGCCGCGCGTCATGGCGCCTTCCAATGCTACATCCACATAATACTCCGCGGTGGTCACCAACTGCGGCTCAAGCAGCCAGGCAATCACCAACGCATCGTGGATCCAGCAACCCGGCAGGTGGCGGGTCTGGCGCGAGTAATGGATCCAGGGTTGGGTAGTGGCCCGCAGATAGCGGCACAGCGGCGTATCCGGCTGCGTCATGCGCGCCAGACTCGCCTGGGTGAGCATGGTTTGCGTAGTGACGTCCAGAGGCGCAAGCGTGATGTTGGCGCCGCTGGTCAGCACCTGTCGGGCGGCTTCAGGATCGAGACCGAAATTGGTGTCCTTGAGGTAACCCTCCACGTTGAATACCCCGCCCATAATCACGATTTCCTTCACCGCCTGCGCCATCTGCGGGTAGAGCTGCAGAGCATGGGCGACATTGGTCAGCGGGCCTATCGCCGCCAGCGTGATTTCACCCGGGTTATTGCAGATCAGTTCGCCGAGGGCCACGGCGGCGTTTGGCGTGACGATCGCCGCCGTGTGCGGGTAAGGGACGTTATGCCACAGGGCGGCCAAATCCTGCCGGGTAATCGCCCGGTCAAGGTGGGCGCGCCAGGGTTCCGGCGGTTCGATCAATGCGCAGGCGGCTCCGGCCACGACCGGCACCTGGTAGCCGGTTTGCAGCAGCAGGTGGTTGGCCACGGCAAAGCCGACGTCGCGCGGCGTATTGCCCGCTACGATGCTGATCAACTCCAGCGAGATTTGCGGTCTGGCCGCCAGCGCCAATGCCAGCGCCAGCCCGTCGTCCACGTTGGCGCCGGGAACGCCGTTGCCGGGATCGCAATCAATAATCAAACGCATAACGGTTACCTGAATAAAAAAACTAACAGCCGCATGAACGGCGGATATGCAACTGGAAGGCGAACTCGTGCAGCTCCGGCTGCGCGGCACCGGCGGCCAGCATGGCGATGGCCTGCCTGGCCATGGCGTCAATCGGCTGTTCGACTGCGCTGAGCGGCGGTACGCTGAACTCGGATTGCTGCGTGCCGTTAAAACAAATGATAGCCAGATCGTCCGGCACATGCAGGCGATGTTCCGCCAGCGCGGAGAGGCAGCCGAGCGCCTGCTGTTCGTTGGAGGTAAATATCGCCCGAGGGCGGGGACCTTGAACCATTTTCTGCGTGGCCTGGAACCCACCCTGGCGGGTATAGGGCGCTTCAAAAATCCACTCTTCGCGCGGTGTAATGCCCGCTTCGCACAGAGCATCGCGCCAGCCGTTCAGGCGATCTTGTGCGTTAAGCATGGTCAGCGGGCCAACAAAAATGCCGATCTCCAGGTAGCCGTGCTGTAGCAGGTGGCGGGTTGCCTGGCGGGCGGCATCACGTTCGTCGACGCGAATGGCGCAGATACCGGCATGGTTGTCGATGGTGTCGATCATCACGCACGGCGTGCGGGAAGAGCGGATCAGCTCGAACCACGGGTGGCGGTCGACGCTGGTGTACAGCAGGCCGTCGACCTGACGGTTTAGCAGATGGTTAATTAATTCGTACTCGCGCTGGCGGTCATCACCGGCGTCGCCCAACAGCAACACGCGGCCGTGGCTGAATGCCTCACGCTGCAGCGCCCGCGCCAACATGGCAAAAAACGGGTTGGAGATGTCGGGCACGACCAAACCGTAGGTCTGCGTACTGCCCGAGGCCAGCGCCCGGGCGATGTCGTTTGGCCGATAACCGGTCTGCTCGATTGCCGCCAGCACCCGCAAGCGAGTGGCTTCTGCGACCGGGCGCGGACCCTTGTTGATCACGTAGCTGACTACGGCGACCGACGTGCCCGCCACGCGGGCAACGTCGGCGCGGGTGATGCGCCGCGCGGGTTGATTATCCAAGTTGGGTTCCTGTGCCCCTGGTTACACCGCATCCTGCGGCAGGTTGAGATCGCGGCCGCGGGTTTCCGGTGCAAAGAAGGTAGTGATTAAGCCAATGGCCGCCATTACAACAAAATAGCAGGCGACAGGCCACCAGTGACCGAAGCCGGACAGCAGCGCGGTGGCGATCAGCGGCGCGGTGCCGCCGGAGAGGATCGAGCCAAGCTCCTTGGCGAACGCCATTTTTGAGTAGCGATTTTTGACGCCGAACAGCTCCACCCCGTAAGCGGCCTGCACGCCAAAAATCCCCAGCGACGCAATGCACATGCCGACGACAATCACCGAAATCACCGTCGCCGGATCGCGGCTGTCGAGCAGCCAGAAAGCCGGGAAGGCGTACAGCACCAGCAGCAGGCAGAAG
Organism: Serratia sp. 22264; assembly: GCF_052045345.1. NCBI lineage: Bacteria > Pseudomonadati > Pseudomonadota > Gammaproteobacteria > Enterobacterales > Yersiniaceae > Serratia > Serratia sp. 22264. The sequence goes on along the minus strand of NZ_JBQEOY010000005.1, from coordinate 280,311 downwards.
CAGCGGTAGGTGATGCGGCGGCCGAAGCGATCGGAAAGCCAACCGGCCAGCGGGATTACCAGGAAGCCGCACAGTGAGGCGATCATCACCGCCAATGCCGGCACCGACTTATCCACCATCAGCACCTTGGCGACATAACCCACGATAAAGCCCTGGCACAGGTAAGAGGGGCCGTTTTCGCCGATGCGCAGGCCGAGCATCACCCAGAAGGCTTTGGTGCGCTGCAGATAGCTGCGGTCATCCGGCGCGGCGGTGGAAGCGTCCAGGATGCGTTGGTGGTTTTGCTGTAGCTCGCGTTCAAATACCGGCGTTTCGCGCACGTGTCGGCGCAGGTAGAGCGCGCCCCCGGCGATCAGAATGCTGGCAAGGAACGGAATGCGCCAGCCCCAGGCGATCAGATCGGCTTTATCCAACTGCAAAACCAGCAACCAGACCAGCGAGGCCAGTAAGGTACCGCTGTTGGAGCCGATAGCGATGATCGAGGCGACCAGCCCGCGCCGTTTGGCCGGTGCGTATTCCGCCAGCATCACCGCTCCGCCGGAAAGCTCCGCCCCGGCGCCGAACCCTTGGGCAAAACGCAGGATCACCAGGCAGGTTGGCGCCCAGATGCCGATTTGCGCGTAGGAGGGGATCAGCCCGATCAGCGTGGTGGAGACGCCCATCAGCGCCACGGTGGTGATCAGCACTACGCGGCGGCCTTTGCGATCGCCAATCCAGCCGAAAACCAAAGCGCCGATAGGGCGGGCGATAAAACCGACCGAGTAGGTGGCGAAACTGGCCAGCAGCGCCACCATTGGGGTGGCTTCGGGGAAAAACACGTCGCCGAACACCATGCCGGCCGCCAGGCCATACAGGGCGAAATCGACATACTCCATGGCGGTCCCGAGCCAGCATGAGAAGGTGGCGCGCCAGAATTGACTGCGTCCTTCTTTGGTGGCCAGGCGTTCATCGGCTGCCAGCGTATCGCCGGTGGCCTGTGGGGGGGCAAGCGTTGTTTCGCTCATGGCATTGATGTCCTCTTTTCGTCATGCGCCATGAGTGGCGCCGTTAAAGATGGTTTCCAGAGGCTGCGTCCCGCAATAGTTCGTGAGCGCCGCTGGCGGTCATTTGAGCGCGCAGCAAGGCGCGGGCCGTGAGGTTTGGTGGGCCAAATAAGCGGCTCGTAACACAGGTGCGCGCTCAAATGGCCCCAGCCCTTCGGGTCGCGCCCCAAAAGCCCGTACTCTGCGTTGTCGGGCTTGAACGTAGCCCACTATGTTCTGCACCCTCCGCCTTGATTACGGGCTTTTGGAACTGCGACGGCACCACGACCTATTGCGGGGCACAGCCTTATGTCGGCAATAAGGTTTGCTGACAAAAGTGTCGAGCTGGTGGCGATTCAACGCTGCATGACAAAGGTATCTACGCGCGTAGACAAAACAATGCTGCAGAGGTGAAAGTTTGCAGGCGATCACAGAATCTCCACCGCTCCGGGGAGTGAAGGTAAAGAAAACAGATGGCAGAAAGATGACATTGCGGCGTTTTTACCGCGGCGATTTTGCTGCCCGCCGCGCCACGAATCAGCCTGCCGCTTTTGGATTTCTGCGTTACAATGAATTTCTGTTAACAGTTTGTATGGTCTGGTGCGGCCGCAGGGTGCGGCGTCAGGCCTGGAGTAGAACAATGTCTGGCAATAGGGATTCCATCCTGCCGCCGCTTGAGTGGTTATCTGCGCAACACCCCCCGGTACCCGCCGCCGTCAGCGACTGGCTGATGGAGCCAGGATCCATGACCCGCCGTTTTGAACGCCACTGTGGGCGCGTGCACGTTGAACCGCAGCGCGAATGTTTCGTCACCCGCGACCAGTTGGGTGAAGAAGCCGAACACCTGCCGGATAGCCCGCGTTACTGGCTGCGAGAGATAATACTGCTGGGCGATAACCAGCCTTGGCTGCTGGGGCGCACGGTGATCCCGCAAGAGACCTTGACCGGCCCGGATCAGGCGCTGGTGGATTTGGGCACGCTCCCGCTGGGGCGCTACCTGTTCAGCAGCGGTGAATTGACTCGCGATTACATTCATATGGGGCGGCAGGATGCGTTATGGGCGCGCCGCTCCCGTTTACGGCTGGCGGGCAAGCCCTTATTGCTGACAGAACTGTTTTTACCGGCATCGCCGTTGTACGCGGCGGGCAGCGCGGAAATCGCATGATGAGGAGAGGAAATACCTTGGAGGGAAGCGTGACTCAAAGCAAATGGCGGGCTTACGGCCATCTGATGCGCCTCGATAAACCGATCGGCAGCCTGCTGCTGCTGTGGCCAACGCTGTGGGCGCTGTGGATTGCGGGGCAGGGTGTGCCGCCACTGTCTATCCTGCTGGTGTTCGTGATTGGGGTGTTCCTGATGCGTGCTGCCGGCTGCGTGGTGAATGACTATGCCGATCGCGCCGTTGACGGCCACGTGAAGCGAACCGCGGGGCGCCCAATGCCGAGCGGCCGGGTGAGCGAGAAAGAGGCCAAGATCCTGTTCGTGGTGCTGGTGCTGGTCTCGTTTGGGCTGGTGCTGACGCTGAACGCCATGACCATCTGGCTGTCGCTGGCGGCGCTGGCGCTGGCGTGGATCTATCCGTTTATGAAGCGGGTCACCAATCTGCCGCAGTTCGTGCTGGGAGCGGCGTTCGGTTGGGGCATCCCAATGGGCTACGCCGCCGTCAGCGAGGCACTGCCGTTGAGCTGCTGGTTGCTGCTGCTGGCCAATATCTGCTGGACGGTGGCTTACGATACGCTGTATGCGATGGTGGACCGTGACGATGACCTGAAGATTGGCGTCAAATCCACCGCCATTCTGTTTGGCCGTTACGACAAACTGATCGTCGGTCTGCTGCAGTTCGCGACGCTGCTGCTGCTGCTGTGGGTGGGCTATCTGGCCAAACTGAGCGGGGCGTTTTATTGGTCGTTGCTATTGGCGGGTGCCTTGTTTATTCATCAGCAAAAGCAAATCGCTACCCGCGATCGCGACGCCTGCTTCAAGGCGTTTCTGGATAATAACTATGTCGGGCTGGTGTTGTTTATCGGTATCGCATTGAGTTATTGGCAGGGCTAGCGGTATTCCGGCAATAAAAAAGGCACCCTACGGTGCCTTTTTGTTTTTGATTATCAATCAATTATTCAGCTTTTTCTTCCGTCGCCGCCGTTTCCGGCTGCACGCTGGTTTCCGCCGGCATGCTGACGCTCTCGATAGTCAGCTTGATTTCCGGGGTAATCAAATCGCTCAGCATGCTGTACACCTCCAGTGTGTGCTCACGAACGGCATCGCCGACATCGTTGATGTAGCCTTCTTCACGCAGCGTCGCCACCAGGGTAGAGAACACCGCCTTGTCGAAGAACTCTGGCGCATTGATACCATGCAGTACCGAAAGACGCTGAGCCATGATGCGGCTCTCTTTCTCCAGCGCGCCGCGGTTGATGCTCGGGTTGGCGCTGAGGATAGACATGGTGATGGCATAGCGCTGCAACGTTTCGCGCACGCCGGCTGCCAGCAACTGCAGAGGGCGAATGCGCGCCGGGTTAAGCACCAGATCCTCGCCTTTGTCGCAGATGAGCTGCTGGCGGATCATTTCCTCGATCAGCGGCCGCAGCACTTCCGGCAGTTGTTCCTTGTCGTTGTGCAGGAACAGTTCGGCCTTCAGCATCGGGTAAATCAGGCCGATCTGCCGCAGCAGTTCAGCGCGGGACACCCGGCGGTGATGCATCACTATGGTGGCGATCAACGAAGGCAGCACCAACAGATGGTGGATATTGTTGCGGTAATAGGTCATCAGCACCGCCTGCTCGCGCGGCAGGATGATGATATCGCCGATGTTATCCTTCTCCACCTCGAACTTGTTCATGTTCAGCGCGTGATCCAGCAGCTCGTCCGGCGTTTGGGTCGGCACTGTGACGTCGCTGGCGTAAGGCACGTTGCGCATCAGTTGCAGATAACACTCCAACTGCTCAAGGAGCTGCTCGCGGGTCAGCGAGCGCTGGCGTGAGGCCAGCAGCGCCGTGGAACACAGGTTCATGGCATTGGCGGCGGCGGCGTTGTTGATGCGGACCATGATCTTGGCCGCGAGGTCGTTGACCGTTGGCGTCAGCCAGCTTGGACGTTGGGCTTCGATCGGGTCAATCGATTCGCGCCACTGCGGCACGTTCTGGTTCAGGTAGGCGGTCAACGGCAGCGGATCGCCGAAGTTGACGTAACCCTGGCCGAGATTACGCAGTTTGCGCAGGCCGCGCAGCATCTGCAACAGGCTCTCTTTTTCCTTGGTCGCACCGCGCAGCTCTTTGGCGTAAGTACCTACTTCCATCACGTGTTCGTAACCGATGTAGATCGGGACCAGCGTGATAGGACGAGTGCCACCGCGCAACATTGCCTGGATGGTCATCGACAGGGTGCCGGTCTTCGGTTCCAGCAGGCGCCCGGTACGGGAACGGCCGCCTTCGACGAAGTATTCCACCGAGTAACCGCGGGTAAACAGCTCGCCGAGGTATTCGCGGAACACCGTTGAATACAGCTTGTTGCCTTTGAAGGTGCGGCGGATAAAGAACGCGCCCAGGCGACGGAAGATAGGCCCGGCCGGCCAGAAGTTGAGGTTGATGCCGGCGGCGATGTGCGGCGGCACCAGGCCCTGGTGATACAGCACGTAGGACAGCAGCAGGTAGTCCATATGGCTGCGGTGGCACGGCACATAAACGATCTCGTGGCCGTCCTGCGCCAACTGGCGCACGCGCTCGGCATTGGTGACGTTGATGCCCTGATACAGCCGGTTCCAGGTCCAGCTCAGCACGCGATCGGAAAGGCGCACCGTCTCGTACGAGAAGTCGGCGGCGATCTCTTCCATCAGCGCAATGGCGTTCTGCTGGGCCTTTTCATGGGAAATTTTCTTGCTGCGCGCTTCGTCCTCGACCGCTTTTTCGATCGCTTTGGACGCCAGCAGCTTATTGAACAGATCCTGACGAGCCGGCAGGCTTGGGCCGACGGCGGCCAGACGTTGACGCGAGAAATGCATGCGCGCCACGCGCGCCAGTTTTTGTGCGATAGTTTTGTCCGTGCCGTGTTCGGTTGCCATTCGGCGCAGCGAAACGGTGTTGGAGAAACGCACGAAGCTGTCGCGGCCCAGCCACAGGACGGCGAAGAATTTCTGGACGCCGTTCAGCAAGCGCAGATGCGGCGTGCCGTGGCCTTCGCGGCCTGGGGAACGGCCAAACATCACCGACACCGGCAGCATCTGAATATCGAGATCCGGGTTGCTGCGGTGCAGATCCAGATAGTCGTGAAACAGTTTTACCGACTCTTCTTTCGGTGTGTAGTAGCGGAACACGCGCGGGCCGTCGTGAATAAACACGTGGCTTGGCAGTACGGTGCCGTCTATCTCCAGCGGATTGAGGGGGTCGGGCAAATCCTGCGCCAGGCACTGGGTGCGCAGCGTCAGTAAATCTGCCTTGGAATTATAAGGTAAAACATACAAAATCGGCCGTGAGGGATCCAACCCTAACTCCGTGACCGGATCTGAAGGGATAACCTTACTTCTTACCAACAATTTAAGTGGTAAATTCAATAATTTATAATAAATTTTACGCCAACCTGACATAACAACGTGAAGCCTCTTGTTAGCAATGCGCCGCAAGCATACCAGAAACCGGGTAGCAGATCTGTGGTGTTGGAAAACCGTGAGCCGGGAGAGTTTCCTGACCCAAGCTCTATAATTATGACTTACCTCTGTGAAAGGCACTAAAAAACATGGCAAACCAAGCAACCGGCCTGACCCGTATTATTAAAGCCGCCGGCTACTCATATAAAGGCTTTTCTGCTGCCTGGCAGCACGAAGCCGCATTCCGCCAGGAGCTGGTGGCGACCGTGCTGGCTATCATACTGGCGATCTGGCTGGATGTGGGTGCGATAGCGCGCATTTTACTGATCGGATCGGTGCTGTTGGTCGTGATCGTCGAGATGCTGAACAGCGCGATTGAAGCCATTGTCGATAGGGTGGGTACGGAACACCACGAGCTTTCCGGGCGGGCGAAAGATATGGGGTCGGCGGCGGTAACGCTGACGATCATACTGGCGCTGTTTGTCTGGGGTTCGGTACTGTGGCAGCACTTTGCCTGAGTAGAACGCTCCGTTGCGGCGGGGCGCTAATCCCTGATTTTTATTCATTCTTCGGTTCCCAAGCCGCGCTTACCTGTATATACTCACAGCAAGACTGTATAAACAAACAGGGGGCGGAATGAAAGCATTAACTACCAGACAACAAGAAGTCTATGATCTGATTCGCGATCATATTTCGTCAACTGGCATGCCGCCAACGCGCGCCGAGATCGCCATGCGTCTGGGGTTCCGTTCGCCAAATGCTGCAGAAGAACATCTGAAAGCGCTGGCGCGCAAGGGCGTGATCGAGATCGTCTCCGGCGCTTCACGCGGCATTCGCCTGCTGATGGAAGATGAAGAAGGTTTACCGCTGATTGGCCGCGTGGCCGCCGGTGAACCGCTGCTGGCGCAGCAGCATATCGAAGGGCACTATAAGGTGGATCCTTCTTTGTTCAAACCGAGCGCGGATTTCCTGCTGCGGGTCAACGGTATGTCGATGCGTGATATCGGCATCCTCGACGGCGATCTGCTGGCGGTGCATAAAACCCAGGACGTGCGGAACGGCCAGGTAGTGGTAGCGCGTATTGAAGATGAAGTTACGGTCAAACGCCTGAAAAAACACGGTAATGTGGTTGAACTGCTGCCAGAAAACAGCGAGTTCCAGCCTATCGTGGTCGACCTGCGTCAGCAAAATTTCACCATTGAAGGTCTGGCGGTCGGCGTGATCCGCAACGGCGACTGGATTTAATCGCTGCGCCTGAACGTTGTCCTCTGATTTAAATCGCCCCAGCTCTGGGGCGATGTCATTTCTGATTCATTCAAACCCTACCGCCACGGGAACATTTCACTATGCGCCTGCTTTCTGCCTTCACCAGCGATACTGATAAAGCCCTATGGCGCCTTGCGTTACCCATGATCTTTTCCAATATTACCGTTCCGCTGCTCGGGCTGGTGGATACTGCGGTGATTGGCCACCTGGATAGCCCCGCCTATCTGGGTGGCGTTGCTATTGGTGCCATGGCTACCAGCTTCCTGTTTATGTTGCTGCTCTTCCTTCGCATGAGCACTACCGGGCTGGCGGCACAGGCGCTCGGTGCACAGGATCCTCAGGGGTTGGCGCGCGCTTTTATGCAGCCGTTGTGGCTGGCGGTGTTGGCCGGTGTGGCGATTGTGCTGCTGCGTTACCCGTTGATCGATATGGCGTTGCAGATCGTGGGTGGCGATGGCGCGGTGCTGGAGCAAGCGCGGCTATTCCTCGAAATCCGCTGGCTAAGTGCGCCGGCGGCGTTGGCCAACATGGTGATCCTGGGCTGGCTGCTTGGCGTGCAATACGTGCGTGCACCGGTGATCTTGCTGATTATCGGCAACCTGCTGAATATCGTACTGGATATCTGGTTAGTGATGGGGCTGGGTTGGAACGTGCAAGGGGCGGCGACGGCGACCGTCATCTCTGAATATGCCACCCTGCTGCTGGGGCTATGGCTTGCCTGGCGGGTGATGCGCATACGAGGCATTTCCGCGCCGATGCTGCGCCAGGCCTGGCGCGGTAATCTGCGGCGCCTGCTGGCGCTGAATCGCGACATCATGTTGCGTTCACTGCTGCTGCAAGCGTGTTTTGCCTCACTGACCATTTTCGGTGCCCGGCTTGGCGGCGACGTGGTGGCGGTAAACGCGGTACTGATGAATTTGCTGACCTTCACGGCCTACGCGCTCGACGGCTTTGCTTACGCGGTAGAGGCGCATTCCGGCCATGCCTATGGCGCTCGCGACGACAGCCAACTGCGCAAGGTATGGCGCGCCGCCTGTCGCCAGGCTTGTTTGGTGGCACTGGCTTTTGGGGTGGTGTATGCCGTTGCCGGGCAGCAAATCATCTCGGCATTAACCTCTTTACCCGAGTTGCGTACGCTGGCGAGCCATTATCTGCCGTGGCAGGTGGTGCTGCCGTTGGTCGGTGTGTGGTGTTATCTGCTGGACGGCATGTTTATTGGTGCGACCCGCGGTGCCGAAATGCGCAACAGCATGGCGGTGGCGGCCGTCGGCTTCGGCCTGACGTTGTTTACCGTACCTGTATTAGGCAACCACGGATTATGGCTGGCGCTGGCGGTGTTTCTGTCGCTGAGGGGCATTGCGCTGGGCTGGTTCTGGCACCGTCACCGGCTGCGCGGTACCTGGTTTAGGGTGCAATAAGACAGGGAGCTTTATAGATAATTGAGTAATTTTTCTTATGTTTTTTGTTTATATTTGCTTACATGTTCCCAAGAGCCATTCCAGTCGGGTAGTACCTTGTTTGTTAGTGTCTTTTTCTGTTTAATTGTTTTTTTATGGCTTTTTATTCTGGTTTTTGTTTGGTTGTCGTTATCTGCGTCTACAATTAATCATGTGGCTGGCGAAATGAATGGAGGAGTGGCAACCCTTTGGTTGGCGGTAATAGACCATAAAAATTGCTTGGTTATACGCCCGGTCAGCACAGTATCAAACTGATTTACGACAGGTTAACGGAGAGACTATGAACAAAGATCAAGCCGACGGTAACTGGAAACAGTTTAAAGGGAAAGTGAAGGAACAATGGGGCAAGCTGACCGATGACGATTTGGCGGTCATTGAAGGGAAACGCGAACAGCTTGTCGGTAAAATCCAGGAACGCTATGGCTACCAGAAAGAGGCGGCCGAGAAAGAAGTGAAATCCTGGGAAGACCACAGCAAGTATCGCTGGTAGCGAGCAGGGCCACAGCATACGGTGGCCGTAATCGACTGTAGCCGGCCGGGTGTTTTGATCCCCTTAACGCCACGGCCACAGGTACAGGGAAGTGCCTGACCAATCCCGCTTAATTTATTTCTTCTTGATGGCAATGCTGTGATCGTGCTCACCGCAATCATGCTTGCTGTCGCAGGCTTCCACTTCAACACAGCCCGAACACAGGCCATGTGCTTCCACCACGCTGTGGCGCAGCACAAAACCCGACTCTTTCGCCAGTTTTTGCAGCGTTTCCTCCACCCCTTCGGTGGTGCGTTCAGTCACCTGAGCACAGCGATCGCAGATAAACAGCGCGGAGGTATGCATCGGTTGTTCGAAATGATGGCACAGCACGTAGCTGTTGGCCGACTCCACACGATGAATAAACCCTTGTTCCAACAAGAAATCCAGCGCGCGATAGACCGTTGGCGGTTTCGCCTGCGGTTCAGCCACGCGCAGCAGATCCAGCAGGTCATAAGCGCTGATGGCACCGGGTTGTTGTGCCATCAGGCGTAACACTTCCAGCCGCTGCGGTGTCAGCCGCACATTGCGTTGCAGGCAGAGTTGTTCAGCCTGCGCCAGCAGTTTTTCCTGGGTGCTTGAGTTCATGGCAAATATCCCGGTACGTAAAAAAACCGATTTTATCATGATTAAGCGCAATCGCCGAGAGTCGCCCCCTTTTCCGCTGAGAAGGAGCAACCTGATGCGGAGATACGGCTGGTGCGATGAAAAATGAGTGACCCTTCACGCGCTATGCCGGCATCTGAGCGGTGGGCAAGCGCCGTGATTTCTTCTCAGGTGGACAGTGAACGCTGCAAGCGCTCCGCCAGCCTGGTCATCTCCGCCGCAGGATTATGGCCAATCAGCATAAAGCTGTGGCTGTCATCGGCCCAATACACCACGTTCATCCCCTGGCGGCGTTCGCTTTGTGCGGACTCCGGCTTGCCCGGTTGCTGAATGATGCACAGCGCCAGCGGGCCAAACTGCGCGTCCAGCCAGGTCAACTGAGCAATGCGGCGATCGTCGTAAGCCAACACGCGGGCATTTTTCAGCTCAGCGCCGTTCAATGCCAGTTTGGGAGCGGGGAGAGCAATGCCGAGCCGTTCGCCAGTGTGCTGCAATTGACTGGCGAGTAACGCAGGGGCGCTATCGAAGCCCGCCAGCGTTTCCGGGGTGTAAAGCGCCATATATTGGGCCACCAGGCCGCGCCAGTTTTCTTCTGGCTGACTCGCTTGCAGCCAGGCGCGATCGCCTGCGACACCCAGCGCCAGAAAACCGACGGCAGCGGCAATCAGGGCACGGCGGCTGACGCCGCGTTGTGGGGCCGGCATGGCAAGTGGCCACCTGTCCTGCAGTTGTTGCACCGGTGCTTCATCCAGCAAAGGGGCGAACGCCTGTTTGAACGGCAGATTGCTGCGTTCCAGCAGCGACAAACGGTCGGCCAATGCCGGTTCGTCGACCAGGCGCTGTTCCAGGCTGCGGCGCTGCTGGGGATCCAGTTGATTGTCCAGATAGGCGACCAGCAGTTCATCCGCAGTATAGTATGAGCTCATGATCGTTCTCCTTTTGACTGCGGGATATGGGGTTGCAGCACACTGTCGTTCGCAAGCTGTAGACGTGCCGCTGCCAGGCGGCTCATGATGGTGCCGATAGGGACGCCCAGCACCTCGGCCGCTTCCCGGTAAGAAAGCTCCTCCACGTACACCAGGAACAGCGTATTGCGCTGTGCTTCCGGCAGGCGATTGACCCGCTGCATCACTTCATTGGCCCATATCGTATCTTCACCGTTTTCCTCGCCGGCCAGATCGTCGGCATCGACAAAACCCTGCCCCTGACGGATATGCCGGGCACGGACTTCGTTCAGCCAAATGGAATGCAGAATCGAAAACAGCCAGCGATCCATGCGCGAGCCCAAAGTAAACTGTGCGGCGCGCTCCAGCGCCCGCACACAGGTGGCTTGTACCAGATCGTCGGCGATATCCCGCCGGTGAGAGAGCACTAAACCATAGCGCCACAGGCGGGAAAGATACTGGCCGATTTCGTTGCGGATTGCGTCGTTGCTGATGCTCGCCTCCGGGCCTGGCTACCTTACGATTCGGGATGGTGATCTATGGCTGCCGCCAGGTCGCGGTACTCTTCGCAACCGGTGCCGCACAGCGACTGGATCACCTTGAGCTGCTCTTTCGCCAGGTCCGGGCGGCCTTTCACCATATAGGCTTCACCCAAGTATTCGCGGACTTTTGGGTAGTTGGGATCGAGCGCTACTGATTTTAAATAGTAGCCGATGCCTTCATCCGTGCGCCCGAGCTTGCGGGTGGCGTAACCCCGGTAGTTCAATGCCACGGCGGTGTTGGGGTTTTTCAGAGTGTTCAGCACGTCGAGGGCATCCTGATAGCGGCCGCTTTTCGCCAGCGCATAGGCGTAGTTCGCCCGATCGTTGTCGCCGATCATGCTGCTTTTATCCACCATGCAGGTCTTGGTTTTTGTGTCGTATATTTGGCCTTTCGGGCAGGTTGGCGTGGTTTGGCCGCTGCCGTCACCCCCCATCGCCAGGGCCGCACCGGAAAACAGCACAGAGCCGGCAATCACGGGCAGCAACAGGCGTTTAACGAAACTGTTCATGGTTTTTTCCTCATTGGAAGGGAGGCGAGTTGCCCCCTTGGTGAGAGAACACCTGAAGGCGCGTTTTTATTCGTTTTTTCTTTTTCTTTTTGGCCTGATGGCACGGCGGTTTTCCCAATGCCGTCGATTGTCGTTATAATAGCCGTTTGCGGCAGCATGCCGTTCGTTGAATCCCAGACAGATCAGGTAGCCAGTAACTCAGCATGACGACAGACAACCACGCCTCAAAATATGCCGCCAATCGTTTCTCCATTGCGCCGATGCTCGACTGGACCGATCGTCATTGCCGATACTTCCACCGCCTGCTGACCAAAGAAACGCTGCTGTACACCGAAATGGTGACCACCGGCGCGATTATTCACGGCAAGGGCGACTATCTGGCCTACAGCGAAGAAGAGCACCCGGTGGCGTTGCAACTGGGCGGCAGCGATCCGGCTGCGCTGGCGCACTGCGCCAAACTGGCCGAACAGCGCGGTTACGACGAGATTAACCTCAACGTCGGTTGCCCGTCCGATCGCGTACAAAACGGCATGTTCGGCGCCTGTCTGATGGGGCAGGCAACGCTGGTTGCCGACTGTATCAAGGCGATGCGCGACGTGGTGTCGATCCCGGTGACGGTCAAGACCCGCATCGGCATCGACGACCAGGACAGCTACGAGTTTCTGTGCGATTTTATCGCCACCGTCGCCGGGCGCGGCGAGTGCGATATGTTTACTATCCATGCGCGCAAGGCCTGGTTGTCCGGCCTCAGCCCGAAAGAAAACCGTGAAGTGCCGCCGCTGGACTATCCGCGCGTGTACCAACTGAAACGGGATTTCCCGCAGTTGACTCTCGCCATCAACGGCGGTGTGAAAACGCTGGAAGAAGCAAAGCAGCATCTGGAGCATCTGGATGGCGTGATGATGGGGCGCGAGGCTTATCAGAATCCGGGCATTTTGGCGCGGGTCGACAGCGAGCTGTTTGGTCGCCAGACCGAGGTCATGGACAGCGTGGCGATTATCGAATCGCTGTATCCCTATATCGAACGTGAGCTGTCGAACGGTACCTATTTGGGGCACATCACCCGCCATATCCTCGGCCTGTTCCAGGGCGTGCCGGGGGCGCGCCAGTGGCGTCGCCATCTGAGCGAGAACGCCCACAAACCGGGCGCCGATGCGCGCGTGGTGGAAGCTGCGCTGGATCTGGTTCGTCTGCCGCGTACCGAAGTGGCGTAATACGCAAAGAATTTGACTAACAGTTAGTCTTTTTCATCAGGCATTCAGCGCTCTGCTGTTTGCCTGTTTTTATATTTCAACTACTTATCTTTTCCGCCGTTCTGGCACGCATCTTGTAATACTCCTGCAGAGACTTTGTTTTGCGAAGGAGCAATCATGTTAGAACTCTTCTTTCTCATTGGCTTTGTAGTGATGCTGATGGTGACCGGAATTTCGCTGCTGGGCGTCTTCGCCGCGTTACTGGTCGCGGCGGCGTTTATGCTGCTGGGCGGCCTGCTGGCGATAGTGATCAAGCTGCTGCCCTGGTTGATTTTGGCGGTGGTGGGCGTTTGGATATACCGTTCGATGCAGAAGCCGCAAATACGTCGTTACTGATTTTTTGTCGAGTAATCAGGCAGTCACGCTGAAATTTGCGTAACGAATGCATCGTGAATGCGGCGACGATCACACCTTGGTGTTTTAAATGCGAATGCGGCACATTAAGCGTGTTTTTTGCGTTTAGGGGCTGGTAGGATATTTGTCGATGCAGCGATGCGACCTATTTCATCACCGCAAGAGACAATAATACCCAATACGAGCGTTGCTGAAGCAACCCCCTGTCTCTGGCGGACTCTGCTCTACCCCTACAAATGCAGTAAATAGAAAGGGCTCCTTACGGAGCCCTTTTCTTTTGCCTGGGGATCAAGGGATCAGCAGGCTTGAACCGCTGGTATTGCGGCTTTCCAGCACCTCATGCGCACGTTGCGCATCGGCCAGCGCAAATTTTTGCTCTTCTTTTACGTCGACCTTGATGGCGCCACTGCCGATCAACGAGAACAGTTCATTGCTGGCGAACTGCAACTCCGCGCGGTTAGTGACGTAACCGTTGAGCGAAGGGCGGGTGACGTACAGCGAACCTTTCTGGTTCAGCAATGCCAGATCGACGCCGGTTACCGGGCCAGAGGCGTTGCCGAAGCTGACCATCAGCCCACGGCGCTTCAGGCTATTGAGTGAGGCCTGCCAGGTGCTTTGGCCCACCGAATCGTACACTACGCCGACTTTTTCGCCCTGCGTCAGTTCAGACACGCGCTGGGCGATATCTTCTTGATGGTAATTGATGGTCGCCCAGGCGCCGGCGCGTTTAGCCAGTTCAGCTTTTTCGTCAGAACCGACGCTGCCGATAAGCTTTGCGCCGAGCGCCTTGGCCCACTGGCAGGCAATCAACCCGACGCCGCCTGCGGCGGCATGGAACAGGAACACTTCGCCCGGCTGCACTTCATGGGTTTGGCGCAGCAGATAATGTACCGTCAGCCCTTTCAGAAACGAGGCGGCACCCTGCTCAAAGCTCAGGTTGTGCGGCAGGATCGCCACTTTCTCTACCGAAACATTGTGAACGTCGCTGTAGGCGCCGAGTGACGATTGGGCGTAAACCACGCGGTCGCCCGGTTTCACCGCGCTGACGCCGGCGCCTACCTTGATCACCACGCCGGCCGCTTCGGTGCCCAACCCGCTTGACAGGCTGGCGGGTGCATAGAGGCCGCTGCGAATATAGGTATCGATGTAGTTGATGCCGATCGCCTTATTCTCAACCTGTACCTCACCGGCTGCCGGATCGATAGGTGTAAAATCAACGTATTGCAACACTTCCGGGCCGCCGGTGGCGGAGAATTGAATGCGCTTTGCCATTTCATTACCTCGTTGGGGTGTTTGATTTCACCCTACGCGTTTTAGTATCGACGATCCAGTTTAGCCGGGTGCGGATTGATACCTTTTTTGCATCGGTTATGCCGCGGGAATCACAGATAAAAATCACGTATACTCTCGCGTCAGGATTCTCCATTCGCAACCGGATAAAGAATACGCTTCATGGCAGGAAAAAAACCAACCAACAAAACTTACGCGGACGAAGCCAGAGATCGCCCTCGAGATCGCCAGATGGAAGGGCTGAAGATGCCGCCACATTCGCTGGAGGCGGAACAGTCCGTGTTGGGCGGTTTGATGCTGGATAACGAACGCTGGGATAACGTATCGGAACGCGTGGTCTCCAACGATTTCTTCAGCCGCCCGCACCGCCTGATCTTTACCGAGATGCAGCGGCTGTTGGAAATGAGCCGGCCTATCGATCTGATCACCCTGTCCGAATCGCTCGAGCAGCGCGGCGAACTGGATTCGGTGGGCGGTTTCGCCTATCTGGCCGAGCTGTCGAAAAACACCCCAAGCGCCGCCAACATCGGCGCTTATGCCGACATCGTGCGTGAACGTGCGGTCGTACGCGAAATGATCTCGGTAGCCAATGAGATCGCCGACGCCGGTTACGATCCGCAGGGCCGCAGCAGCGAAGATCTGCTCGATCTGGCCGAGTCGCGGGTATTCCAGATCGCGGAAAATCGCGCCAGTAAAGATGAAGGCCCGAAAGGTATCGAGCGTATTCTGGAAGACACCGTTTCGCGTATCGAACAGCTGTATCAGCAGCCGCATGACGGCGTTACCGGGGTAGACACCGGCTATCAGGATCTCAATAAGAAAACTGCCGGTTTGCAAAAATCGGACCTGATCATCGTCGCCGCCCGTCCTTCGATGGGTAAAACCACTTTCGCCATGAACCTGTGCGAACACGCCGCCATGACGCAGGAAAAGCCGGTGCTGATCTTCAGCCTGGAGATGCCCGGCAACCAGATCATGATGCGTATGCTGGCGTCGCTGTCGCGCGTCGACCAGACGCGTATCCGTACCGGCCAGCTCGACGACGAGGACTGGGCGCGCATTTCCAGCACCATGGGCATCCTGCTGGAGAAGCGCAATATGTACATTGACGACTCCTCCGGCCTGACGCCAACCGAAGTGCGCTCCCGCGCGCGCCGTATTTTCCGCGAACATGACGGCCTCAGCCTGATCATGATCGACTACCTGCAGCTGATGCGTGTGCCGGCCCTGTCCGACAACCGTACGCTGGAAATCGCCGAAATCTCCCGCTCGCTGAAGGCGCTGGCGAAAGAGCTGCAGGTGCCGGTGGTGGCGCTGTCGCAGCTGAACCGAAGCCTGGAGCAGCGCGCCGACAAACGCCCGGTCAACTCAGACCTGCGTGAGTCCGGTTCCATCGAGCAGGATGCCGACCTGATCATGTTCATCTACCGTGATGAGGTTTATCACGAGAACAGCGACATGAAAGGGATTGCCGAAATTATTCTGGGTAAGCAGCGTAACGGCCCGATCGGTACCGTGCGCCTGACCTTTAACGGCCAGTGGTCGCGTTTCGATAACTACGCGGGGCCACAATATGATGATGAATAATCAGCTAAGGAACTGAAATGAAAGCGGCAACCGCTGTAATCGACCGCCGCGCTCTGCGACATAATCTGCAACAGGTGCGCCGCCAGGCGCCGCAAAGCCGCCTGATTGCCGTTGTGAAAGCAAACGCTTATGGACATGGCCTGCTGGAAACAGCTCACACTTTGCAAGACGCCGACTGCTACGGCGTGGCGCGCATTGGCGAGGCGCTGATGCTGCGCTCCGGCGGCATCGTGAAACCGATCCTGCTGCTGGAAGGTTTTTTCTGCGCTGAAGATCTGCCGGTGCTGGTGGCGAATAACATCGAAACCGCAGTGCACAGCATCGAACAGCTTGAAGCGCTGGAGCAGACCGAGCTGGCGCGCCCGGTGCCGGTATGGATGAAGCTCGATACCGGCATGCACCGCCTGGGCGTGCGTCCGGAACAGGCCGAGGCGTTTTATCAGCGTCTGAGCGCCTGCCGTAACGTGGCGCAGCCGGTCAATATCATGAGCCACTTCAGCCGTGCCGATGAACCGGACTCTGACGCTACGCTCAAGCAAATGCAGTGTTTCGAAAGTTTTGTCCGTGGCAAGCCGGGCCAGCGCTCGATCGCCGCTTCTGGCGGCACCTTGCTGTGGCCGGATGCGCACAATGACTGGGTGCGGCCGGGCATTATCCTGTACGGCGTTTCTCCGATGGAGGATGCCTGCGGCAGCCAGTTTGATCTGCAGCCGGCGATGACGCTGAAATCCAACCTGATTGCGGTGCGCGACCACAAGGCCGGCGAGGCGGTGGGTTACGGCGGCACCTGGGTGAGCGAAGGCGACACCCGGCTGGGCGTGGTGGCGATGGGTTATGGTGATGGTTACCCGCGCAGTGCGCCCTCCGGTACCCCGGTATGGCTTAATGGCCGCGAAGTGCCGGTGGTCGGCCGGGTATCTATGGACATGATTTCGGTCGATCTCGGGCCAAACGCGACCGATAAGGTCGGCGATGAAGTGGTGCTATGGGGCAAGGCGTTGCCGGTCGAGCGCATTGCCGCCTGTACCGGCATCAGCGCCTATGAGCTGATTACCAAGCTGACGCAGCGCGTGGCGATGGAATATATCGGCGAATAACCTGTCGTGGGCCGGCAAGGTGTCGGCCCTAATCTTCAACGCGTTACTTCTTTACCGCCAGCCACTGATCGATAATGCTTTGATACTCGCCGGTCGCTTTGGCCAGGTGCAGCCACTGATCCACATACTGCTTCCAGCTCAGATCATCACGCGGCAACATATAGGCCTTCTCGCCGTATTGCAGCGGTTTGTCCGGATTTACCGCGCACAGTTTCGGATAGTGTTTTTGCTGATACAGCGCCTCGGAAGCGTCGGTAATCATCACATCGGCTTTCTTGTCCACTAACTGCTGAAAAATACCCACGTTATCATGGGTCAACGTCAGCTTGGCGTCGGGCAGGTAAGCATGTACGAACGCTTCGTTGGTGCCGCCCGCCGGCTCCAGCAGGCGCACGGACGCTTTGTTGATCTGCTCGACCGTCCGGTATTTCTTCACGTCGGTGCAGCGCACCAGCGGGATTTTGCCGTCGGTATCCAGCTTATCGGCGAAGAACACCTGTTTTTGCCGCTGTAGCGTGACGGAAATGCCGCCCATGGCGATGTCGCACTTGCCGGCGACAAAGTCCGGCGTCAGGGTTTTCCAACTGGTTTTCACCCATTTAACTTTGGCGCCCAGGCTCTTGGCCAGCGATTCCGCCATGGCGATATCAATGCCTTCGTAGCTGCCGTCTTCCTTCAAAAAGGTGTAGGGCTTGTAATCGCCGGTGGTGCACACTTCCAGCGTGCCCTGTTGTGTCACCTTATCCAGATGGGATTGGGCGCTGGCGCTCCCTGCGGCGACCAGCAGTGCGAGAGGTAATAGCTTTTTCATCTGTTTCCCTTGCTTATACGTTATTGGATTCAGCAATGGCGCCCGGCGCGGCGGCGTTCTTTTTCTTCAGCAGATAGCTTGCCGCCAGCACCAACAGCCAAATCGGAATCAACCATACCGAAATCCGGATGCCTGGCGTCATAAACATAATGACCAAAATCCCGGCTAAAAACAGCAGACAAATCAGATTGGTGAACGGGTAACCCCAACTTTGGAAACGCGTTTGCTGCCCGGCCAGCCGCTTGGCGCGCCGAAACTTCAGGTGAGTAATGCAGATCATTGCCCAGTTGATCACCAATGCGGACACCACCAACGCCATCAGCAATTCAAACGCCTTGCCCGGCATCAGGTAATTGAGCAGCACGCACAGTGCGGTCACCAGCGCCGACACGCTCAGCGCCGCCAGCGGAATGCCGCGCCGGTTGGTCTTCAGCAGTGCGCGCGGTGCGTTGCCCTGTTTCGCCAGCCCAAACAGCATGCGGCTGTTGCAATACACGCAGCTGTTGTACACCGACAGGGCGGCGGACAGCACCACCATGTTCAGCAGCGTCGCCACCAGATTGCTGTCCAGCGCATGGAAGATCAGGACGAACGGGCTGCCGCCTTCCACCACCTTCTGCCACGGATACAGTGACAGCAGCACCGCCAGTGCGCCGACATAAAACAGCAGAATACGGTAAATCACCTGATTGGTGGCCCGCGGGATACTTTTCTCCGGGTTATCCGCTTCGGCGGCGGTAATGCCGACCAGCTCCAGACCACCGAACGAGAACATGATCACCGCCATTGCCATCACCAGGCCGCTGATGCCGTTAGGGAAGAAACCGCCGTATTGCCACAGGTTGGCCACGCTGGCGTCCGGCCCGCCGTGCCCGCTGGCCAACAGCCAGGCGCCAAATGCGATCATGCTGATGATCGCCGCCACTTTGATGATGGAAAACCAGAATTCCATCTCGCCGTACACTTTGACGCTGGTCAGGTTGATGGCGTTGATCGCCACAAAGAATACCGCTGCGGAGACCCAGGTCGGAATTTCCGGCCACCAGTACTGCACGTAAATGCCCACTGCGGTCAGTTCCGCCATGCTCACCAGCACGTACAGCACCCAATAGTTCCAGCCGGACATAAAGCCGGCAAAACCGCTCCAGTATTTATTGGCAAAGTGGCTGAAGGAGCCGGCCACCGGCTCTTCCACCACCATTTCACCCAGTTGGCGCATGATAAAGAAGGCGATAACCCCGGCGATGGCGTAACCGAGCAGCACCGAAGGGCCGGCCATTTTTATGGTCTGGGCAATGCCGAGAAACAGGCCGGTGCCGATGGCGCCGCCGAGGGCGATCAGTTGGATGTGACGGTTTTTTAACCCTCTTTTCAACTGGTTTTCTGACTGATGATTGTCCATCTGTGTTCCCCAAAAAGGTAAATGCGTGTCGCTGGGGATTTAGCAACTATCGGGCCAGCGAGTAAGGGCGATGGGGGCGTATCACTAATAACCTGCTGAAAACGTTATTTAATTATTTTTCACTTTGGCTCACAAACCGTGCATTAAACTGTATTTATTGCGGGATTCAAGGCGTTTTAACCTTATTTTTCGCACGCAATGCCCGTATTGGGTGCCTGTGATGACCGGAAATGGGCCAGGGTGGTGCAACGAAACTGTGAGGCGTCGCCGGGGAATCAAAACGGGGGGATTACAGGGGCAAAAAAACTGATAGTCTGTAACGTCAACATTTCTTAACGGGTTTACAGGTGGCTATGTACAACATTGACGATTTTGATATGAAAATCCTGACGCTGTTACAGGCCAATGGCCGTCTGACCAATCAGGAACTGAGCGAGTTGGTGGGGTTGTCCGCTTCCCAGTGCTCACGGCGGCGCATCAGCCTGGAACAGGCTCAGTTGATTCGCGGCTACCATGCGCGGCTGGCGCCGGAGGCCGTTGGGTTGGGGATGGTGGGGTTAATCGAAGTGAGCCTGACCAACCATGCCCAGGAGCATGTGGACAGCTTTCATCGCATGCTGGAAGAGGTTGACGCTATTCTCGACGCCTATAAAACCACCGGCGACGCTGACTATCTGTTAAAGGTGGCCGTGGCCGATCTGGCAGCGCTGAGCGACTTTATCAGCAAGACTCTGTCGATGCACAAGAGCGTAGCGCACGTGAAAACCGCGGTGGTACTGAATCGGCTGAAAGAAAACGGGCTGCTGCCGGTAGCGCGCTGATCGGACATTGTCGCCTCCATTTTAATGAACCATTTAGGGGCGACCTGCACCATTAATGGGCATTTAATGCGACGAGTGGCCGACAAGTTCGCTTTTGATGCATGATGTTAGCGGTTATTTTGTTTTTTATGCGTATTTTGTGCATTTTTTATTTTAAATAAAAACAGCGGCTTATTGTGGATAAACGTCGAACATTTTGCGAAATCGCATGATGACGGCTGTTTTGCTTATCTTATGGTGTGGCTTTTGCATTATTCAGCGTACAAACCCGGTTCACCGGGCGGTGATGGCAACCTACTTTGAGTAATAACACCATGGATAACTGCATCAGCCCTGAAGACAATATTTCCCATACTCTGCTGGAAGACGTGCTGGCGATCCTGATCGGCACGCTGATGGTGTCGTTCGGCGTGATCCTGCTGCGGCAGGCCGGCGCGCTGACCGGCGGCACCGCCGGATTGGCTTTCTTAATCAATTACCTGACACCGCTGTCGTTCGGCGTAGCGTTCTTTTTGCTTAACCTGCCGTTTTATTATCTGGCGATCCGCCGTATGGGGTGGGCGTTCACCGTCAAAACCTTCTGCTCGGTGGCGCTGGTGTCGATATTTTCCGATTTGCACCCCTATTTCATCCATTTCGACCGCCTGCAGCCTTTTTATGCAACGGTGTTCGGTAGCATGATCATGGGGTTAGGGTTTATTGTGTTATTTCGCCATAAGGCCAGCCTGGGCGGCGTCAATATTCTCGCGCTGTATCTGCAGGATAAATACGGTTTGCGCGCCGGCAAATTGCAAATGGCGGTCGATATTTCTATCGTGTTAGCCTCACTGTTTGTGGTGAATATTTCCCTGCTAATTGCGTCTATATTAGGTGCAATGGTGCTGAATCTGATTATCGCGATGAACCATCGCCCTGGTCGTTACAGCGTTTGAATTTGTACCCTCTGAATAACCCAATCTAGGAGAACGACCCCGTGTTCCAGAACGTTGATGCCTATGCAGGCGATCCTATCCTGTCGCTGATGGAAAAATTCAAAAAAGACACACGTGCGCACAAGGTTAACCTGAGTATCGGCCTTTACTACGACGAGCGGGGTATTATCCCGCAGATGAAAGCGGTTGCCGCAGCGGAAGCTCAGTTGAACAGCGTGGATCAGGGCGCGTCGGTGTACCTGCCGATGGAAGGCCTGCTGCCTTACCGTACCGCCATTCAGCATCTGCTGTTCGGTGCCGAGCACCCGATGCTGCAGCAGGGGCGCATCGCCACCATTCAGACCGTAGGCGGTTCCGGCGCGCTGAAAGTGGGTGCCGACTTCCTGAAAAGCTACTTCCCGGATTCGCAGGTATGGGTCAGCGATCCTACCTGGGAAAACCATATCGCCATCTTCGGCGGGGCCGGTTTCAAAGTGAACACCTATCCGTACTTTGATGGCGAAAGCCTGGGCGTGAAGTTCGACGCCATGTTGAGCGCGTTGAAACAGCTGCCGAAACACAGCATCGCGCTGCTGCATCCGTGCTGCCACAACCCGACCGGCTCTGACCTGACCAATGCCCAGTGGGACGAGGTGGTCAAGGTGATCGCCGAGCGTGAGCTGATCCCGTTCCTCGATATCGCCTATCAGGGTTTTGGCGGCGGTATCACCGAAGATGCTTACGCTATCCGCACTATCGCCGCCGCCGGCCTGCCGTGCCTGGTGAGTAACTCGTTCTCGAAAATCTTCTCGCTGTATGGCGAACGCGTCGGCGGCCTGTCGGTAGTGTGCGAAAGCGAAGAAGCCGCCGGGCGCGTGCTGGGGCAATTGAAGGCCACCGTACGCCGCAACTACTCCAGCCCGCCGAACTTCGGTGCGCAGGTGGTGGCGAAGGTGCTGAACGATACGCAGTTGAAGGCCCAGTGGTTGGCGGAAGTGGAAAGCATGCGCACCCGTATCCTTGAGATGCGCAAAACGCTGGTCGAGGCACTGAAAATCGCGTTGCCGCAGCGTAACTTCGATTACCTGCTGCAGCAGCGCGGCATGTTCAGCTACACCGGTTTCAGCGCGGCGCAGGTTAATCGCCTGCGTGAAGAGTTCGGCGTCTACCTGATCCACAGCGGGCGCGTTTGCATGGCCGGCCTGAACCACAACAACGTGCATCAGGTGGCCGAGGCGTTTGCCGCAGTGCAGTAATGTTGTTAGGGTGAACTGACGTTCGCAAAGGAGCGATAGCGATATCGCTCCTTTTTTGTTGTCGGTTTGCCGCCAAAGTTGCCGCAAACCGGATAGAGAATATACTGATTGAGGGGCGCTCACTCATGTGGCATCAGCAAACGCTTATCCTCAGCGCAAAAGCGCGTGGTTTTCATCTGGTTACCGAAGAGATTACCGACCAGTTAACCCACTTACACCGCCTGCAAACCGGCCTGCTGCATCTGTTGTTGCAGCATACCTCGGCCTCGCTGACGCTCAACGAGAACTGCGATCCCACGGTGCGAGCCGATATGGAACAGCATTTCCTGCGTCAGGTACCCGAGAACGCACCCTATCAGCACGACTACGAAGGGCTGGACGACATGCCGGCACACATCAAATCCTCGCTGCTGGGCGCATCTTTGATGCTGCCCGTCGGCCATGGGCGGCTGATGTTGGGCACATGGCAGGGAATTTGGCTGGGGGAGCACCGCATCCACGGCGGTTCACGCCGTATTGTGGCCACTTTACAGGGGGAGTAACCCAATGAATAACACAGCACTGCTGGAATACTGCATGGCGAAGCCGGGCGCGGAGCAAAGCGACCAGAACCAGTGGCAGGCCAGCCAGATCAAGGTCGGCGACGTGATGTTCGCCATGGTGTGCGAGGTACAGGGCCGGCCGGCCCTGGCGGTGAAATCAAGCCCGGAGTTGGCGGAAAGTCTGCGCGAGCATCACCCGGAGATCGTCGCCTGCGCTGGCCTGAACAAGGCGCACTGGAATACGGTGTTTCTCGACGGCAACCTGCCGAACTCGCAATTTTACACTTTGATCGACAGTTCATATCAGCTGGTGCTGGAAGGGTTACCCGACCACGTGCGGCAGGAACTTCGCGCTTAACCGGCAGGGCAGGCGTGGCCGCCTGCCTTTTCCGTTCCGTTGTCTCCTTTTTTCTCTTTAAATTGTGATCGCGATTCGAGAATGGGAACGTTCCCGTTTCATTGCGCACCAGGAAGGACTAGGCTTTTTAATCGATGAGCCGCGAGACCAAAGGATGCCGTGAGATGGCCATGAGTGAAGAAAAACGCAAGATGATTGCCGGCGAACTGTACGATGCCGGTGACGAGTTGCTGCGCAGCGAACGCAAGCGCGCGCGCCAACTGGTGCACCATTACAACCATTCATCCCCGGACGAGGGCGATCTGCGTAAACAGTGGCTGGCGGCGCTGTTGGGCCAGTATCAGGGGGGAACCATCGAACCGACGTTCCGCTGCGATTACGGTTATAACATCTATCTGGGGAAGAATTTTTACGCCAATTTTGACTGCGTAATCCTGGATGTGTGCGAAGTGCATATCGGCGATAACTGCCTGTTGGCGCCGGGAGTGCATATTTATACCGCTACCCATCCGCTGGATGCGCAAACCCGCGTCGGCGGTGCGGAGTTCGGCAAACCGGTAAACATTGGCAACAATGTTTGGATCGGCGGCAGGGCGGTCATTAACCCCGGCGTTACTCTGGGAGATAACGTGGTGGTGGCGTCCGGGGCGGTCGTCACCAAAGACGTACCGGCCAACTGCGTGGTCGGCGGCAATCCGGCGCGGGTGATTAAACAGCTATAACAAAAAACGGGCGCCGCAGTGGGCGCCCGTAGCATTATGCTCGCAGAGAGTTGATATCCACCACGAAACGGTATTTCACGTCGCTTTTCAGCATGCGCTCATAGGCTTCGTTGATTTGCTGCATCGGGATCAGTTCGATATCCGAAGTAATGCCGTGCTGGCCGCAGAAATCCAGCATCTCCTGGGTTTCTGCAATACCGCCGATCAGCGAGCCGGCGAGGCGGCGGCGTTTCATGATCAGGTTAAACACCTGCGGCGACGGGTGGTCATGTTCCGGCGCGCCGACCAGCGTCAAGGTGCCATCACGCCGCAGCAGGTTGAGGAACGGGTTCAGATCGTGCTGAGCCGCCACCGTGTTGAGAATAAAATCGAAGCTGTTGACGTGCTGCGCCATTTCTTCCGGGTTGCGCGAGATCACTACCTCATGAGCGCCGAGGCGTTTGGCGTCTTCAACTTTGGAGGCCGACGTGGTGAACAGCACCACATGAGCGCCCATTGCCCGCGCCAGCTTGACCCCCATATGCCCCAGGCCGCCGAGGCCGACGATACCGACCTTCTTGCCCGGCCCTGCACCCCATTGGCGCAGCGGCGAATAGGTGGTGATACCGGCGCAAAGCAGCGGCGCGACGCCGGCCGGATCGAGGTTTGCCGGCACCCGCAGCACAAAGTCCTGATCCACCACCATAGCGGTCGAGTAGCCGCCGTAGGTGATGGCGCCGGTTTGCCGATCCTGGCCGTTATAGGTGCCGGTAAAGCCGCTTTCACAGTATTGCTCCAGCCCTTCGTCACAGCTAGGACAGCTGCGACAGGAATCGACCATGCAGCCGACACCGACCAGATCGCCAACCTGATGGCGGGATACGTGGTTGCCGACGGCGGTCACGCGGCCAACAATTTCATGGCCGGGCACCACCGGGAAAATCGAGTTGTTCCATTCGTTGCGGGCCTGGTGCAGATCCGAATGGCAAACGCCACAGAACAGAACTTCGATTTGCACATCGTGGTCGCGCAGGGCGCGCGGTGTGTAATCGAAAGGTACGAGCGCTGACTTCGCGTCATGCGCGGCATAGGCATGCGTAATGTTCATGGTAACTCCAGTCATCAGTGAATGGGGGGGAATGCTTTCCGGCGGCAGAGTGCCGGTGAGACGCGGCCCAGGTCATACGGGCGGCGCAGAGGGAACATTGATGATAAAAGGGGCGAGCAGGGAGGGAAATGCCTGAAAATGTCTAAATCTTGCCTGTTTCTCTTTAATTTTGGCGGGTGGATAAAATGGCGGGCCGCAAACGGCCCGCCGGCAAGAAAGGTTATTTCTTCATTTTCAGTAACGGCTTGAGGAAGCGCGCGGTATGCGAAGCTTCGCAGTTGGCCACGGTTTCCGGCGTGCCGGAGACCAGGATTTCACCGCCGCCACTGCCGCCTTCCGGCCCCAGGTCGACAATCCAGTCCGCCGTTTTAATCACGTCCAGGTTGTGCTCAATCACCACGATGGTATTGCCCTGATCGCGCAACTGATGCAGCACCGCCAGCAGTTGCTGGATATCGGCGAAGTGCAGACCGGTGGTCGGCTCATCAAGGATATACAGCGTCTGGCCGGTACCGCGTTTAGACAGCTCGCGCGCCAGCTTGACGCGTTGCGCCTCACCGCCGGACAGCGTGGTCGCCGACTGGCCGAGGCGAATGTAGGACAGGCCGACGTCCATCAGCGTTTGCAGCTTGCGTGCCAGCGCCGGCACCACGTCGAAGAAATCGCGCGCTTCTTCGATGGTCATCTCCAGCACTTCGTGGATGCTCTTGCCTTTGTACTTCACTTCCAGCGTCTCACGGTTATAGCGCTTGCCTTTGCACTGGTCGCAGGGCACGTAGATATCCGGCAGGAAGTGCATTTCTACCTTGATCACGCCATCGCCCTGACAGGCCTCGCAGCGCCCGCCCTTGACGTTGAAGCTGAAGCGGCCCGGGTTATAGCCGCGGCTGCGCGACTCCGGTACGCCGGCGAACAGCTCGCGCACCGGGGTGAAGATGCCGGTGTAGGTGGCCGGGTTGGAGCGCGGGGTGCGGCCGATCGGGCTTTGATCGATGTCGATCACTTTGTCGAAATGTTCGAGGCCGGTCACTTCGCGGAACGGCGCCGGTTCGGCAATGGTGGCGCCGTTGAGCTGGCGTTGGGCTATCGGGAACAGCGTGTCGTTGATCAGCGTGGATTTGCCTGAGCCGGAGACCCCGGTGATGCAGGTAAACAGCCCCACCGGCAGCGTCAGCGTCACGTCTTTCAGGTTGTTGCCGCGCGCGCCGCTCAGCTTCAGTACCTTGGTCGGATCGGCCGGTACGCGCTGCTCAGGGATGGCAATCTCGCGTTTGCCGCTGAGGAACTGGCCGGTCAGCGATTCGGGCTGCGCCATGATGTCTTCGACGGTGCCTTCTGCCACCACCTGGCCGCCATGTACGCCAGCGCCGGGGCCGATATCGATGACATGATCGGCGGCGCGGATGGCGTCTTCGTCATGCTCCACCACGATCACCGTGTTGCCCAGGTTACGCAGGTGGATCAGGGTTTCCAGCAGGCGTTCGTTGTCACGCTGGTGCAGGCCGATCGACGGCTCATCAAGAACGTACATTACGCCCACCAGGCCGGCGCCGATCTGGCTGGCCAGACGAATACGCTGCGCCTCGCCGCCGGACAGGGTTTCCGCCGAGCGCGACAGCGACAGGTAGTTAAGCCCGACGTTCACCAGGAATTTCAGGCGGTCGCCAATCTCTTTCAGGACTTTTTCGGCGATCTGGGCGCGCTGGCCGCTGAGCTTCATGTTCTGGAAGAAGGTCATGGCGTGGCCGATGCTCAGATCGGAGATTTCCGGCAGCGTGGTGTCTTCGACAAACACGTTGCGTGCTTCTTCGCGCAGGCGGGTGCCGTGACAGGAGGCGCAAGGGCGGTTGCTGATAAACTTCGCCAGCTCTTCGCGCACCGCGCTGGATTCCGTCTCTTTATAGCGGCGTTCCATGTTGTGCAGCACGCCTTCGAACGGGTGGCGGCGCACGGTGGTGTCACCGCGATCGTTAATGTATTTGAACTCGATCGACTCTTTGCCGGAACCGCTGAGCACCGCTTTCTGCACGTTGGCGTCCAGAGAGTTGAACGGCGCTTCGACGTCGAAGGCATAATGTTCCGACAGCGAACGCAGCATCTGGAAATAATAAAAGTTGCGGCGATCCCAACCGCGGATCGCACCGCCGGCCAACGAAAGCTCGGGGTTCTGCACCACGCGTTCCGGATCGAAGAACTGCTGCACGCCCAGGCCGTCACAGGTCGGGCAGGCGCCGGCCGGGTTGTTGAACGAGAACAGGCGCGGTTCCAGCTCGCGCATGCTGTAGCCGCAGATCGGGCAGGCGAAGTTGGCGGAGAACAGCAGCTCGTCCGCTTTTTCGTCGTCCATGTCGGCCACTACCGCCGTGCCGCCGGACAGCTCCAGCGCGGTTTCGAACGATTCCGCCAGGCGCTGCGCCAGATCTTCACGCACCTTGAAGCGATCGACCACCACTTCAATGGTGTGCTTTTTCTGCAGCTCAAGCTTCGGCGGATCCGAGAGGTCACAGACTTCACCGTCGATGCGTGCGCGGATATAGCCCTGGGTCGCCAGGTTTTCCAGCGTTTTGGTGTGCTCGCCCTTGCGGTCTTTCACCACCGGCGCCAGCAGCATCAGGCGTTTGCCTTCCGGCTGGCTGAGTACGTTGTCCACCATCTGGCTGACGGTTTGCGCCGCCAGTTCCACATGGTGATCCGGGCAGCGCGGTTCGCCGACGCGGGCGAACAGCAGGCGCAGGTAATCGTGGATCTCGGTGATGGTGCCGACCGTGGATCGCGGGTTATGCGAGGTGGATTTCTGCTCGATGGAAATCGCCGGCGACAGACCTTCAATATGGTCGACGTCCGGTTTTTCCATCAGCGAAAGAAACTGGCGTGCATAGGCGGAGAGCGACTCGACGTAGCGGCGCTGCCCTTCGGCATACAGCGTATCAAAAGCCAGCGAGGACTTGCCTGAACCGGACAAACCGGTGACGACGATCAGCTTGTCACGCGGGATAATCAGGTTGATGTTTTTGAGATTATGGGTTCGAGCACCACGAACTTCGATATTGTCCATTTACACTTCCCGTCTTGATGATACACCGCGCCTGTCTGGGTTTAGTGCGGGTGATTTTGTGATCAACCGCGCAAAAAACCGGCACAGCCAGTACGAAACGCATAATTATGACACAAAAAAACCTGAATGAATATCCAGTATACGAATGCAACAAGGTCGTTCGAAAGGACAATTCTGGAATACAATACGCAGTTATCAACACGGGTGTCGTTTCAGGCTGAGCGTGTTAAACTTACTCGTTTATACTGTGTAAAAATCAATCATCAGGAGAGTTCTCATGGCCAGCAGAGGCGTAAACAAAGTAATTCTGGTCGGGAATCTGGGCCAAGACCCGGAAGTCCGTTACATGCCGAATGGCGGCGCAGTGGCCAACATTACCCTGGCGACCTCCGAAAGCTGGCGTGACAAAGCGACTGGCGAGCAGAAAGAAAAAACCGAATGGCACCGCGTTGTGTTGTTCGGCAAGCTGGCTGAAGTTGCGGGCGAGTATCTGCGTAAAGGTTCCCAGGTGTATATCGAAGGTGCCCTGCAGACCCGTAAATGGACCGATCAGGCTGGCGTAGAAAAATACACCACCGAAGTTGTGGTGAACGTTGGCGGCACCATGCAGATGCTGGGTGGCCGTCAAGGCGGCGGCGCACCTGCAGGCGGTGGTCAGGCAGCAGGCGGCCAGGGCGGTTGGGGCCAGCCTCAGCAACCGCAGGGCGGCAACCAGTTCAGCGGCGGCCAGCAGGCACGCCCAGCGCAGAACAACGCGCCGGCAGCCAGCAGCAACGAACCGCCAATGGACTTCGACGACGATATTCCTTTCTGATATCGGGCTGTCTGAAGCCAATAAAAAAGCCCCTTTTCGGGGCTTTTTGCATTTCAGAACCGTTAAGCCGAGAAGCCGCCGTCGATGCTCAGACTGGCGCCGGTGATGTAGCCCGCTTGCGGGCCGGCCAGGTAGGCGACAAAGCTGGCGATCTCTTCGTCTTTACCGTAGCGGCCGATGGCCATCAGCTGTTTCAACTGCTCGGCGAAATCACCGTCGTCCGGGTTCATCTCGGTATCCACCGGGCCGGGCTGCACGTTGTTGACGGTGATGCCGCGCGGGCCGAGATCGCGCGCCATACCCTTGGTCAGGCCGACCAGCGCGGATTTGCTCATCGCGTAAACTGCGGCGCCGCCAAAGGGCACGCGCTCGGCGTTGGTGCTGCCGATGTGAATGATGCGGCCACCGTCGTTCATATGGCGCGCAGCTTCCTGGCTGGCAACAAAGACGCTGCGTACGTTCACCGCGAGCATACGGTCCAGATCTTCCAGCGCCAGTTCTTCGGTGCTGCCCAACGTAAACACCCCGGCGTTGTTCACCAGAATGTCCAGATTGCCGAAGCTGTTCACCGCCTGGCGTACCGCCTGCTGTACTGCGGCGGCGTCGACGCTGTCGGCTTTGATGGCGATAGCCTTGCCGCCGGCGGCGGTGATTTCACTCACCACGGCATCGGCCCGGTCGGCGGAAGCTGCGTAGGTGAATGCCACCGCGGCACCATCGCGCGCCAGCCGTTTGACGATGGCGGCGCCGATACCGCGTGAGCCGCCCTGAACGAATGCGACTTTGCCTTGCAGAGAGAGGGTTGCTGACATGATGTTTCTCCAGAGTGGGTAAGGTTAAAAAATCTACCGGACCAGTATCGGAGAAACGCAACGCGGCCACTAGCCACAAAGCGCTATAATCAGCTTAAACCATTGGTTTGAAATCAACGGAGGAAAGCCATGCTCGGCCATCTGGAATGTTTTGTCAGCAGCGCGGAAAACGGCAGTTTTTCCGCAGCCGGCCGCAAGCTGGGTATCAGCTCTGCGGCGGTGGGGAAAAATGTCACCAAGCTGGAGACGCTGGTGGGCGTACGGTTATTCCAGCGCAACACGCGCAAGCTGATCCTGACCGAAGAGGGGGAACGTTTTCTTCAGGAAGTGAGCGGCGGTTTGCAGTCGATCCAGTGCGCGCTGAAAAGGGTGAACAGCAGTGGCTCTGTCGCGGCAGGTACGCTAAAGGTCAGCATGGGCACCGCCTTCGGTCTGCATTTCGTGATGCCTCTGTTGCCGGCGTTTTTGTCTCGTTACCCGTCGATAGTGCCGGACTGGCATTTTGACAATCGCAAAGTGGATATGATTGGCGAACACTTCGACGCCGCAATTGGCGGAGGTATTGAATTGGCGCAGGGAATGATTGCGCGTGAATTGGCGCCGGCCCACGGGGTATTGGTGGCTTCGGCGGATTATCTGCGGCGTCATCCGCTTTTGAGCCAACCGGAACAGTTGGCGAACCACGCGGGGATTTTTATCCGCTCGCCGCAAACCGGGCGGATTCGCAACCTGCCGCTGCGCAATGCGGATAACGAACAGCGGGCGCCCTTGATGACCGTTAACATGACGGTGAATGAGCCGGAGGCGGCGGCGCGAGCGGCGGAAATGGGGCTGGGCATTGCGTTGATCGCCATGCCAAGCGCCTTGCCTTATCTGGAAAGCGGTCGCTTATTGCGGGTGTTGCCAGCCTGGTATGTCGATCGCGGTAGCGTCTATCTTTACTTTCCCACTACCAAATTTCTGCCCAGCAAAACCCGGGTGTTTGTCGATTACATCACCGAGCAATTTCGCCTGCAGAAGCTGGCGACGCGTTTTGATGCGCGCTAGAAACGAGAAAAGCCCCTCGCGGGGCTTTTTTTCTTCCGTCAGTGGGCTGTCTGACGATCAGTTGAAGATTTCAGCGGTGCCGTGCAGTTTGTTCTGGCCACCGGCAGAGATGATGCGGTAAGAGCTGGCGCCTGATGCTGCGGCCTTGTTAGCCAGTTCGGTTTCCAGTGCGCTGAGGTTAGAAGCGCCGGCAACGGAGACGACACCGATTTTCTGAGCGTCGGCGGCAGGTTGGCTGGAAGGCTGGTCAGCGGCAACGGAAGCGAAAGAAGCGGTAGTCAGCAGTAGAGCGGCAGCAAAAATTTTGATGTTTTTCATGATTCAATCCTCAGAGTATTTGTCAGGTGAGAGGTTGTTTCCTCTCGATGTGTTGGATAATAGACCGACATGCCCACAGAGAAAATCGGAGAGTTTTGAGTATTTTATTCAAATAAATTGACTTAATTTTGAGCGCTGGCGTGCTGGAATAATCGCCACTACCCTTTAAAGGTGATTCTTAAAGGGGAGCGCAATGGCATCAGATCCGCTTTTACCGCTTCACTGACGATCGACTGACGTTGCGCACCGTGCCGCTGCAAATCGGTAACGGCGTGCAGACTGGCGAACTGGGTTGGCAACGGATTGGAGAAACTTCATGGTTATCGTGCACCATCTGAATAATTCACGCTCGCAGCGTATCCTGTGGTTTCTGGAAGAATTGGGTGTGCCTTATCAGGTACAGCGTTACCAACGCGATCCGCAAACCCTGCTGGCGCCGCCGGAGCTGAAAAAGATCCACCCGTTGGGCAAATCCCCGGTGATTGTCGACGGCGATCTGACCCTGGCGGAGTCCGGCGCCATTATCGAATATTTGCAAGAAGCCTACGATGCCCAGGGGCTGTTTATCCCGACCGACCATCATGCTCGCCAACAATACCGTTACTGGCTGCATTATGCGGAAGGATCGCTGATGCCGCTGCAGGTCATGAAGCTGGTGTTCAGCCGCCTGGGTCAATCGCCGGTCCCCTGGTTGTTGCGGCCGCTAGCGGGGGCGATTGGCAAAGGGGTTCAGCGGGAATATCTGGACAAACAGATCGCCACGCATCGCGATTATCTTGAGCAGCACCTGAGCAAAAGCACCTGGTTTGTCGGCAACGAATTCAGCGCGGCGGATATCCAGATGAGCTTTCCGCTGGAAGCGATGGCGGCGCGCGGTTCGCTGGACAATTGCCCGAAGCTGCGCGGCTATCTGCAGCGTATCCATACCCGGCCGGCTTACCAGCGGGCGTTGGAGCAGGGCGGCCCTTACGAACTGCTGAGCTGAGGGCATGAACTATACTTGACGGGTTAACCTCTGTTCGGAGATAGCCTATGCCTACGCAAATTTTTGTTAACCTGCCGGTGGACAATTTGCCCGCATCCATCGAGTTTTTCACCCAGTTGGGTTTCAGCTTTAATCAGCAGTTTACCGATGATACCGCCGCCTGCATGGTGGTCAGCGAGAGCATTTATGTAATGTTGCTGACTCACGATAAATTCAAAATGTTCACCCCGAACCCGATTGGCGATGCCAGGAGGGCGACCGAAGTGCTGCTTTGCCTGTCGCAGCCCAGCCGGGCGGCGGTGGACAGCCTGGTGCGCAAGGCGATTGCCGCCGGCGGCAATACCTATAATCAGCCGCAGGATTACGGTTCTATGTACGGCCACGGTTTCCAGGATTTGGACGGCCATATCTGGGAACTGATGTACATGGATGAAAAAGCCGCACAGGCTCAGTAGCCGGTTTTTGCCCCCTGAGCCGGGGGCGCCCCATCGGATTTACCTATGTGACAAATCTCGCCTTTTCGATAATGATTGATCCCGGCGCTTTTCTGCATGAATTGCCGCGATCTTGGTTGATCAGAGGGTATGGAAGGCCGGATAATCGTTTGCCTTGAATAAACCACCATAAATCACCCGTATCACGCGATGAGAGTTAAACGTTTGCCTTTTAACGCCACGCCGATGGGCGGTGCGGCCGAAGGGCAGGGAAGCTGACGTGATGGAAACGATTCCGTAATGAACATGCGTGGGCGGAATAACAAGCAACAAGCCTTGTGAAACGGGCTGGCAATGAAATACAGGGGACAGCAACATGTCGAATTCTCAAGCGAACAACGCCGTAAAACCAAAAGGCGGGCTTGATGGCTATTTTAATATTTCCGCACGCGGCAGCTCCGTGCGTCAGGAAGTGGTGGCGGGATTAACCACTTTCCTGGCGATGGTTTACTCGGTGATCGTGGTGCCGAGCATGTTGGGCAAAGCGGGCTTCCCGCCAACGGCGGTATTTGTTGCCACCTGCCTGGTCGCCGGCCTCGGCTCATTGCTGATGGGGCTATGGGCTAACCTGCCGATGGCCATCGGTTGTGCGATTTCCCTGACCGCCTTTACCGCTTTCAGCCTGGTGCTGGGCCAGCACATCAGCATTCCGGTGGCGCTGGGCGCGGTCTTCCTGATGGGCGTGCTGTTCACCATTATCTCGATAACCGGCATCCGTTCCTGGATCTTGCGCAATTTGCCGATGGGCGTGGCGCACGGTACTGGTATCGGCATCGGTCTTTTCCTGCTGCTGATCGCCGCCAACGGCGTGGGTCTGGTAGTGAAGAATCCGCTGGATGGCCTGCCGGTGGCGCTGGGCGCATTCACCTCTTTCCCGGTGGTGATGACGTTGCTCGGTCTGGCGGTGATTTTCGGGTTGGAAAAACTGCGTGTACCCGGCGGTATTCTGCTGGTGATCATCGCCATTTCGGTGATTGGCCTGCTGTTTGACCCCGCGGTGAAATATCAGGGGCTGTTCGCCATGCCAAGCCTGGCGGACGCCAATGGCAATTCGTTGATCTTCAGCCTGGATATCATGGGTGCGTTGCAACCGGTGGTGTTGCCGAGCGTGCTGGCACTGGTGATGACCGCAGTGTTTGACGCTACCGGCACCATTCGCGCGGTGGCCGGGCAGGCCAACCTGCTGGATAAGGACGGGCAGATCATCAACGGCGGCAAGGCGCTGACCTCGGATTCCCTGAGCAGCATTTTCTCCGGCCTGGTGGGCGCGGCCCCGGCGGCGGTCTATATCGAATCCGCAGCGGGCACCGCGGCGGGCGGTAAAACCGGCCTGACCGCAACCGTAGTCGGCCTGTTGTTCCTGCTGATCCTGTTCTTGTCGCCGCTGTCTTATCTGGTGCCGATTTACGCTACTGCGCCGGCGCTGATGTACGTCGGCCTGCTGATGTTGAGCAACGTCACCAAGCTGGACTTCAACGACTTTGTCGACGCCATGTCCGGCCTGCTGTGCGCGGTGTTTATCGTGCTGACCTGCAATATCGTCACCGGTATCATGCTGGGCTTCAGCTCGCTGGTGATTGGCCGCATTTGCTCCGGTGAATGGCGCAAGCTGAATATCGGCACCGTGCTGATCGCGGTGGCGCTGGTGGTGTTCTATGCCGGCGGTTGGGCGATTTAATCCGCTGTGTTTCCCCCACCCGTTGGGTGGGGGAAAATCTGACCTTCTTCCCCTTCAGAAAAGTCTTCTTCTTTCTGTGCTGCGTTTTGAAAAGCACAACAAGCTTTAATCGCTGTAAAAAAAGTGATCTACTATCGGGGTATACATCAGAGATGTAATCTGAACCCGAGAGTCTAAGGAAAGCATGGAAATATTTTTTACAATCCTCATTTTGATCCTGGTGGTTTCCCTGTCCGGGGTGGTGACACGTATGTTGCCGTTCCAGATACCGCTGCCGTTAATGCAAATTGCCATCGGGGCTCTGCTGGCCTGGCCGCATTTCGGGCTGCATGTCGACTTTGACCCCGAACTGTTCCTGGTGCTGTTTATCCCGCCGCTGCTGTTTGCCGACGGTTGGAAAACCCCAACGCGCGAATTTCTGCATCACGGCCGTGAAATCCTGGGGCTGGCGCTGGTGCTGGTGTTGCTTACCGTGGTCGGTGTCGGTTACCTGATTTACGCCATGGTGCCGGGTATCCCGCTGGTGGCGGCGTTTGCGCTGGCGGCAGTGCTGTCGCCAACGGACGCCGTGGCGCTGGGCGGCATCGTCGGTAAAGGGCGTATTCCGAAACCGATCATGGGCGTGCTGGAAGGCGAGGCGCTGATGAACGACGCGTCCGGCCTGGTTTCGCTCAAGTTCGCCATCGCGGTGGCGATGGGCACCATGGTGTTTACCGTGGGCGGCGCCACTCTGGAGTTCTTGAAGGTCGCTATCGGCGGCCTACTGGCCGGCGTGGCGGTTACCTGGTGCTACAGCAAATCGCTGCGGATGATGAGCCGCTGGAGCGGCGATGATCCGGCCACGCAGATCGTGTTCCTGCTGCTGTTGCCGTTCGCTTCTTATCTGATTGCCGAACATATCGGCGTCTCCGGCATTCTGGCCGCGGTTGCCGCGGGGATGACCATCAGCCAGTCCGGCGTGATCCGCAATGCGCCACTGGCGATGCGCCTGCGCGCCAACAGCGTCTGGGCGATGCTGGAGTTCGTGTTTAACGGCATGGTGTTCATCATGTTGGGCCTGCAACTGCCGGGGATCCTGGAAACCTCAATCCTGCAGGCGGAGCTGGATCCGACCATTCAGACCTGGTACCTGTTCGCCGATGTGGCGATTATCTACGCAGCGTTGTTGTTGCTGCGCTTTACCTGGCTGTGGCTGATGAAAAACGCCAGCCGGCGTTTTATGAAAAAACGGCCGCTGCAGTTTGGCGATTACAGTACGCGTGAGCTGTGGATAGCGTCGTTCGCTGGGGTGCGTGGAGCGATCACGTTGGCCGGTGTGCTGTCGATTCCGCTGCTGTTAAGTGACGGTACCGCCTTCCCGGCGCGCTATCAGTTGGTATTTATCGCCGCCGGCGTGATCCTGCTTTCACTGATCGTCGGCGTGCTGGCATTGCCGTTGCTGCTGCGCGGCGTAGTGGTGGCGGACAAGAGCGCCAGCAAGAGCGAGGAGCGTATGGCGATTGCCATGGCGGCGGAAGTGGCGATCGAAAGCATCAACAAGATGGAAGAACGCCTGGCCGTCGACGTCGAGGAAAACATCGACCCGCAGGTGCTGAAAGAGATCAGTTCACGTGTAGTGGGCACGTTGCGGCGGCGCATCACCACCAAAGACGATATCGAAAATGCGCTGATGCTGGAGAACCTCGAGCGACGCTTCCGCCTGACCGCACTGCGCGCCGAGCGTGGGGAGCTGTATCACCTGCGCGCCACGCAGAAAATCAGCAACGAGACGCTGCAAAAGCTGTTGCACGATCTCGACCTGCTGGAAGCGCTGCTGATAGAGCGCGAAGGGTAATGCCAACAGGGCCGCAGATGCGGCCCTTGTTCTTGCGGCTATTTGACCGGTGGCCAGTAGTCGCGGCAGCAGGCGATCCAGGCTTGGGCGCCGTGCGACAGGTAGCTGCCCTGGCGCCAGATGAGCCCCACTCGCCATTCCATCCGCGGCTCAAGCGGCAGCCAGATCAGGCTTTCTTTATCCAGCCACTGGCAAACCGGCTCCGGCAGGGTAGCGATACCGACCCCGGCCTGTACCATCGATGCCAGAAAATCCCACTGCCCGCTACGCACGGCAATCTGCGGTTCAAAACCGGCCAGGCGGAACGCCTTCATCAGCATTTTGTACAGCGAGAAATCCTCGTTATAAATCAGGATCGGCCAGTTGGCCAACTCGGCGATATCGATGCTGGTG
Organism: Serratia sp. 22264; assembly: GCF_052045345.1. NCBI lineage: Bacteria > Pseudomonadati > Pseudomonadota > Gammaproteobacteria > Enterobacterales > Yersiniaceae > Serratia > Serratia sp. 22264. The sequence goes on along the minus strand of NZ_JBQEOY010000005.1, from coordinate 243,933 downwards.
CGGTTAAGCCAGTGCGGCGTACGCGGCACGACCACGCACATCGGATGGTTCAGCAGCGGCAAGAAAGTCAGCGGTTGATCCAGGTCGACGGGCAATACCGTCATCGCCAGGTCCAGTTCGCCGGACATCACCGCCTGCTCGACCGACAATCCGCCCAGCTCGGAAATTTTCAGCTCGATGCCAGGATAGGTTTGGCGAAACCGGCGGATCAAATCGGCGATCTGCCGGCCGACCATTGGCGGGATACCCAGCCGCAACACGCCTTTTTTCACCGAACTGATGTCTTCCAGTTCGGCCTCCAGTTGGCGGAACTCATCCAGGATCGCCAGCCCACGCTGGTACACTGCCTGGCCGCTGTCGGTCAGGTGCAGCTTGCGTCCTTCGCGGATCAGCAGCGTACACTCCAACTCTTCTTCCAGATGCCGCAACATCTTGCTGATGGTCGGCTGGGTGACGAACAGTTTCTCCGCCGCGCGGGTGAAGCTTTGCTGGCGCACGACTTCCACGAAGTAACGCAGGGTGCGGACATCCACGTTGGGCTCTCCTCAGGGCAATACCGGCGGGAAACTATTCCCTGATGGCATGATATTGATGATTTTAATTCATTTCAGGCAAGGTTTCCTGGCCGCGTATACTGCAAACCTTGAATTATTTTGAGGTTATCTTCCATGTCATTGGCGTTACGCCGTGCAGCCCCCTCTTTGTTGACCCGCCTGCAGGTGCCGGTTCAGGTTGTTTTGTATGCGGTGCTGTTTCTGATTGCCGACCGGTTGGTAAAGCAATTTCATCTGCCGTTGCCCGCCAACATTGTCGGCATGCTGATGCTGCTGGCGCTGATCTTGCTGAGGGTTTTACCGTTGAGCTGGGTCAGGGCCGGTTCACGTTGGCTGCTGGCAGAGATGCTGCTGTTTTTTGTCCCGGCGGTGGTGGCGGTGGTCAACTATGCCCAGTTGCTGATGGTGGAAGGCTGGAAGATTTTTCTGGTGATAGCGATCAGTACCATGTTGACGCTCGGCGTAACCGGGCTGGTGGTCGATCGGGTATACCGTCTAGAGGTTTGGCTGCAGCGGCGGAAACAGCGCGATGAATGATTTTATCCTTAGTCTGGCCTGCTTTCTGGCGACGCTGGCGTTGTACTTCGCCAATAAGAAGCTCTATCGCCGCCATCGTACTCTGCTGCTGATGCCGTTGGTGCTGACCCCCATGATCCTGGTGCTGCTGCTGGTGGTGACGCATATCTCGTATCAGGATTACATCGGTGAAACGCACTGGCTGCTGTGGTTGTTGGGGCCGGCGACTATCGCGTTTGCGGTGCCGGTCTATGAAAACCTGCATATTATCCGCCGCCACTGGCTGTCGCTCACCGCCGGGGTGTTGACGGCGGTGCTGGTGGCGGTCTACAGCTCGGTGTGGCTGGCGCGGCTGCTAACGCTGCCTGAAGAGGTACAGCGCAGCCTGGCGGTGCGGTCCATCACCACGCCGTTTGCGCTGGAGGCCGCCAAACAGATGGGCGGTCAGCCGGATTTAGTGGCGTTGTTCGTGGTGATTACCGGAGTATTCGGCATGGCGGTGGGGGACATTCTGTTCCTGCGGCTGGCGGTGCGCAGCAGCCTGGCCAAGGGCGCCGGGTTGGGGGCGTCGTCGCACGGTGCCGGCACGGCGAAAGCCTATGAAATGGGACAGGAAGAAGGCGTGGTTTCCAGCCTGGTGATGATGCTGGCGGGGGTTATCACGGTGATCGCCGCCCCGCTGATTGGCCAACTGATGTGGTAAAGATATTGAACAATACTACAAGCCCTCGTACGAGGGCTTTTTTTCAGCTGTTAGCCGCGGTTTTAATCAGTTCGACCACCAGAGGCGACAGCTCATCGCGCAACGCGGCACGTTCGGACTGGAACAGCGTAGCGGCGTAAAAACGGTGCCCCGGCAGCTCTATCGAACGTACGTCACCTTCGTGGTCATGGCTACTGATAATCAGCGGGTGTTGCTGCAGATCGGCAACGAACTCCGGGTTAACGCCGAAATTGCAGTGGTAGCCTTCACGCGTTTCCAGCTTGCCGTAAGCGCGGGCGACCAGCGTGTCTGGCTGGAAAATAATGTCCCCGCTTTTTTCCACCAGCGAACAGCTCAACGGAGCGATAACCAGCCGGCCGCCGGTATCGGTTTCCGCATGTCCGGCATCGTGCCACCCCATGACGTTGCGAGCGTATTCCACAATCGCATACTGGAAGCCACCGCAGGAGCCGAGGAAGGGGATATTCTGTTCGCGAGCATGGCGAATGGTCATAAAAACGCCATCGTCATGGTTGTACGGGCTGCCGGGTACCACCCAGATAGCATCATAATCCTGCAATACCGAGGTGTCGGTGAGGGTTTCTGTGGGCAGCCAGTGGGATTGAATATCGACGTTAAGGTGTGCGGCGGTGAGTTGGAGAGCGACGGGGATGGCCTGGTGAGATACGGCCTGGGGTTTGTAATCACCGACCAGAGCAATGCGGACGTGGGTTTTCATCGTTTCCTTTTCCTGTGCGGGTAAAAAAAGAGGTTACAGTAAAGCCGAAGGGCCGACAGCAGGTTTTTTAAACGCAACGCACAAAAAAGCCCGGCGTTTTGGCCGGGCTGGGAAACAGAATCTGGGCTCAGTACAGCGAGGGAGCGCCGATCGGGCGGGTTTTGAAACGGCGATGCAGCCACATGTACTGCTCCGGCGCACGCATGATCTCTTTCTCGACCACTTTGTTCATATAGGCCGCCGCCGCGAGCTCATCGCCTATCGGATAATCTTCCAGGGCAGGCTGGATCAACAGGTCATAGCCGCGGCCTTTCTCGCGGCGTATTAATACCACCGGAACCAGTGCCGGCTTGGCCATACGCGCCAGCATAAAGGTGCCGCTGGTGGTGGCGGCCTGATCGACGGCGAATAACGGCGCGAATACGCTGCCTCGTGGGCCGTAGTCTTGATCCGGAGCGAACCACACGGCTTCACCGCGCTTCAGTGCATGCACCATGCCGCGCAGGTCTTTGCGATCGAGCATGGCCTTGTTGGAACGCATGCGACCTTTGGTCTGCGCCCATTCCATCGCTTTATTGTTGTGCGGGCGGTACATCGCCATCATGGGTTGGCACAGCCCCATAGCACGGCCGCCCAGCTCCAACGACATAAAGTGCACGCCAATCACCAGCACGCCGCGTTCATTCTGCTGCGCCATTTTCAGGTGATTGATGCCGGAGACGTTGAACCAGCGTTTGACGCGTTTATCTGACCAGAACCAGGCCATACCGGTTTCCAGCAGGCCCATGCCGAGGGATTCGAAATTGCCGATCACTTTGCGCTCGCGTTGCGCCTCGTCCATATCCGGGAAGCACAGCTCCAGGTTACGGCGGGTAATGGCGACGCGGCGTTTCAGGAAACGCATCGAGGTGCGGCCCATCCATACGCCGAGCTTGTGCAGCAGCGGGTAAGGCAGTTGAACCAGTAGGAACAAAATGGCCAGGCCGAACCAGGTAAACCAGTAGCGCGGGTGCAGCAGGGCCGAACGGAATTCTTGTGGACGCTTCATATCAACTCATTTATGCAGTAGGGGGCAGCAACCTGTAACGCATAAAGGATCCACTCGATTGCGATACGACTACTAAGACACCCAGACATCATTATGGTTTAGCCAGATTCCATAATTGACTAAATCTTTACACTCGAAGGGGCGATTCGCGCTGCTATCAGGCTTCGGAAGGATGGCTGTAGGCCAGCGAAGGCGGCTCTAGGAATGTTTATTGTATCACACAATACGGGTTACGAAGGAAGAGGAGTAGACGAATATTCTCATTCGCATTACGCCGGCGCTGATGCGGTGTAAAGACAAAGAAAAAGGCGCTTATCAAATGAGATAAAGCGCCTTTTTTCAACAACCTGACTGACTAGTATCAGTTCATGCCGTATTTTTTCAATTTCTTACGCAGCGTACCACGGTTGATGCCCATCATCAGAGCAGCACGGGTTTGGTTGCCACGGGTGTATTGCATCACCATGTCCAACAGTGGCTGTTCAACTTCAGCCAAAACCAGCTCATACAAGTCATTAACGTCCTGACCATTCAGTTGAGCAAAATAGTTCTTCAGTGCTTGTTTAACCGAGTCACGCAGAGGCTTTTGAGTCACTTGATCCTGTGAGTTCACGGTAGAAACGGTCAGTACGTCAGAATTTACGCGTTGTTCGAACATAGTTCTGTCAGCTCTTTTTTGTTACGCAAGATTTTCGAAATATGCCTCCAACGCCTCCAGCTGTTCGCTGGCATCCTCTATGGCGTTGAATGTGCGCCGAAACTGGTCATTCGGGGCGTGTTCCTGTAGATACCAGGACACGTGCTTACGAGCAATCCGGAATCCCTTGCCTTGGCCATAAAAGCCGTGCAATTCCCGAATATGCCCTATCAACAAGCGCTTAACCTCGCCAAGCGGCAAAGGCGGCAGCAACTCCCCAGTGTCCAGATAATGCTGGATTTCCCGGAAGATCCAGGGTCTCCCCTGAGCAGCGCGGCCTATCATCAGGGCATCGGCCCCGGTGTAGTCGAGCACTGCTCTGGCTTTATGCGGGTCAGTAATGTCCCCATTCGCGATAATCGGAATGGAAACACTCTGCTTAACTGCCCGAATGCTGTCGTACTCCGCGTTGCCGTTGAACAGGCAGGCACGGGTTCGGCCATGAATAGTCAGGGCCTGTATACCACAGTCTTCGGCCAGTTGGGCAATCTCTACACAGTTACGGTGTTCTGGCGCCCAGCCGGTGCGAATCTTAAGCGTTACCGGCACATCCACTGCGTTAACCACCGCGTGGAGGATCTGTTTAACCAGATCCGGGTACTGCAGCAACGCAGACCCTGCAAGCTTCCGGTTCACTTTTTTGGCCGGGCATCCCATATTGATGTCGATGATCTGTGCGCCGCCGGCCACGTTAATCCGCGCCGCGGCAGCCATATCATCGGGATCGCATCCGGCAATCTGCACGGAACGGATCCCAGGTTCATCGCTATGTACCATACGCAGACGCGACTTATCCGTCCGCCATACCTCCGGATTGGAGGAGAGCATTTCGGATACAGCCATCCCAGCACCCATTGCATGACATAGGGTTCTAAACGGGCGATCTGTAATGCCGGCCATAGGGGCCGCAATCAAGCAATTTGTAAGCTGGTGGTGTCCAATGCGCATAGACAAAGAGTAACCATACTGTGTCCGCAAGGGCGCGTATATTACGCATTTTTGCGTTGAGATGAAAGGCCAAACTTTGACCAATTTGCCGTTATCGGGCAGAGAAAAGGGGCTGTGTCAGGTTTCATAAAAATATTGTATATATTTTACAATGAGTTGACTTTGATTGATTGTTTTTCGCACAATAAAATATTCCCGACACAACAGAATTTTATCTGTAATCAGCGCGGATTCCACTGGAGAACGGTATCAATATAGGGTGTTTATCAGGGTATTCCGTTGAGAATAGGCTGAATTACGCTTAACCGACTGAACAGGTGTTTATTCGCCGCCGGTGGTCAAAACCGGCGGTGAAGCCCTGCGGATGCCCTTAGTCGATGATGACCCGGCCATTCAGCGGCTGTATCGGGCGGTTGTTCGCATGCCGGACTACGTTCTTGAATTGAGCAATCTGTTCGGCCGACGCGCTGACCGGTTTATCCAGTACCATCCAGCTAACGCCTTCGGAGCAGGGTGGCGTGGTCAGCGAACCGCTGAAGCGATAGAAGTTGAACTGCTTCGGCAGCAGGGCCTGGATATCCAGCGGAGCGCTCAGCACCGCGGTTTGATTGACGGCAGTCGGTATCTGTTGCCAGGCCTTCGCCAATTGCGCGTTTGCCTTGCCTGGCTGGAACATCAACGCCAGCACCGCCAGTTCGCCGTCTTTGCCTTTGTAAACAAAGTGGGCTTCCAACGGGAACTGTTTGCCGTCAATTTCGTTTTCGCTTGGGGCGTGGAAGTGGAACTGCTGCAGCGTGAAGGTACTGCTATCCAGCACCAATGTATTGCCGCCGCTGACGTTGACCTGCACGGTGTGACCGTTGTTGACGATCTGCTGCTTGCCTGGCTGGAATGCCAACTGCAATTGGGCGTGATGGGTTTCCAGGGCGCCTTTGATATTGATCGGCGACTGATTCTTACCGGTTTCGCACAGCGAAAAGTCTGGGGAAAGTTTGCCCCAGTGCGCCGGATCTTCCTGGCCGTCATAGCCCCAATGCGCCTGTTCAGCCGCAGTGGCCGCAAAACTGCCGGCTAAAAGCGCGGCAATCAATAAGTGACCTTTCATGTTAACTCCCTTTAAAAACGACAGTGTGAGATTTGCCTGAATTGTCGCCGTCACCTCAGGGGGCGTTGGCGCCAGGGGGGAGAGAATACACCTACTAACTGTATGTATAAATCGGTCTGGCTTGAGGGAAATAAAAAATCCACCGGAAGGGAGTAACTTCCGATGGATTTTTGCATGAAAGGGCGGTGTGATTAGTTACGCTGGCCGGTGATGCGGCACCATTCTTCGCGCTCTGCGACCGGATCGAGCGTGAATTTATCTTCGTAGGCTTCCGCTACGCTTGCCGCCTGGGTGGCCAGCACGCCGGACAGGCCCAGATAGCCGCCGGACTTCGGCAGGCAGCCGATCAGCGGCGCCAGCTCGCGCAAGGGGCCGGCCAGGATGTTGGCGACCACGACGTCTGCCAGCAGGTCGGCCGGTTGGTCTTTCGGCAGATACAACTCCAGACGCTCTGAAACGCCGTTACGCTGCGCATTGTCGCGGCTGGCCTGAATGGCTTGGGGATCGATATCGATGCCGATAGCGCGCTCTGCACCGAGCTTCAGTGCGGCAATCGCCAGAATGCCGGAACCGCAACCGAAGTCGATAATGGTTTTTCCGGTCAGATCGAGGCCGTCCAGCCACTGCAGGCACAGCGCGGTAGTCGGATGGGTGCCGGTACCGAACGCCAGGCCCGGGTCGAGCATCACGTTGACCGCGTCCGGATCGGGCACGTCGCGCCAGCTCGGGCAGATCCACAGACGCTCGCCAAAGCGCATCGGGTGGAAGTTATCCATCCACTCGCGTTCCCAGTCCTTGTCTTCCAGCTGTTCAATCTTGTGGCGGAAACCGGCGCCCAGCAGCGGATGCTGTTCCAGTATCGCCACCACTTCGGCCATGTCGGTTTCCGCGTCGTACAGCCCGATCACGTCGGTATCGCCCCACAGCAGGGTTTCACCCGGCAGCGGCTCGAACACCGGGTTGTCGTGGGTGTCCTGGAAGGTTACCGATACCGCGCCGCTTTCAACCAGCGCGTCGCTCAGGTCTTCCGCCTGGCTGCCGGTGGTGTTCAGTTTTAGTTGGATCCAAGGCATAGCAATTCTCTTTAAGAGGGTAATGATGACGTCACCCGGCGTTTTTCGCCGACGACGTTACCGATATAAAACGCCAGCAGGCTGAGTAACAACGAAGGCACGATAGGGTGCAACCCCGCCAACTGCAGTTTGAAGCTGGCCAATAGCGTATAGCATACCGCACCCGTCACCATTGAGCTAAGCGCTCCCTGCGCGTTGGCGCGTTCCCAGTACAGGCCAAGCACCAGCGGCCACAGGAAGACTGCTTCCAGGCCACCAAACGCCAGCAGGTTCAGCCAGATGATCATTTCCGGTGGCCGCCAGGCCGCCAGTAGCACCAGCAGACCAAGGATCAACGTGGTCAGGCTGGAGAAACGCTTGATCAACCTTTCGTTCTGCATTTGCTGCGGGCGCACGCCAAGATAGAGATCTTTGACGATAGTGGCGGAAGATTGCAGCAGTTGGGCGTTAATCGTCGACATGATTGCCGCCATCGGTGCGGCCAGGAAAATGCCGGCGGCGTACGGCGGCAGCACGGTGATCATCAGCGTCGGGATCACCTGATCGGGGATCTTCAGATCCGGCAACACCGCGCGGCCCAGCGCGCCGGCCAGATGCATGCCGAACATCAGCACCGCCACCACCATGGTGCCGAGGATAATGCCGCGATGCACCGCTTTGCTGTCTTTGTATGAGATGCAGCGCACCGCAGTGTGCGGCAGGCCAATCACGCCAAAGCACACCAGGATCCAGAACGATGCCATAAAGGGCAGGCTGAGGATCTGCTCGCCGCCCTGCGGCGATACCAGCGCCGGGTCGATCTGCTGCAGTTTGTCCACCGCGCTGTGCAGACCGCCGGCAGCGTGGATCACCGCAACCAGCAGCAGCACGGTGCCAAGCAGCATCACCAGCCCTTGCATGGCGTCATTGAGCACGCTGGCGCGGAAGCCGCCAAAGGCGGTATACAGCGCGATGCTGATGCCGAAAATCAGCAAGCCGGTGTCGTAAGGGATACCGGCAGCGGTTTCCAGCAGGCGCGCACCACCGATAAATTGCACCGTCATGGCACCGAGGAAGGCCACCAGCAGGCTGAGGCTGGCCAACCATACCAACAGACGGCTTTGATAGCGGCCGTACAGCATGTCGTTCAGGGTGATGGCGTTATAGCGGCGTGCCAGAATGGCGAACTTTTTGCCCAGCACGCCGAGCGACAACCACACCGCGGGCAGTTGGATCATTGCCAGCAGCACCCAGCCCAGGCCGTATTTGTAGGCAGCACCGGGGCCACCGATAAACGAGCTGGCGCTGATATAGGTGGCGGTCAGCGTCATGGCCAGCACAAAGCCGCCCATTGACCGGTTACCGAGGAAATATTCGCTGAGGAAGTTACCGCTCTGACGCCGGCTGTAAGCATATACCGACAGGCCGAACACCAGCAGCAGATAAGCGATCAACGGCAGGATCACTTCAGTTTGCATCGCTATCCTCCAGCGAAATATCGCGGAACACGCCGCGTACCATCAGCCAGCACAGGCCGATAAACAGCAGAGGCACCAGCAGGCACGCCATTTCGAACCAGTGCGGCAGGCCGGTGATGCCGGCCTCGCTGCCCGGCAGATAGGCCGCCAGAGACCAGGCCAGCAGATAGAGCAGCGTCAGCACCAGCGCCCAGCGCGCTTCGCGGTGTGCTTGAATAAAGCGTTTGTCCATCAGTGTCTCCCACAGGTTTAGGGTGAGGGATGTATCAAAGGTAGGGAATTTTACGGCATGTCGGCGTTTTGCCAAGCCGTTACTTGCCTGAAACGAAAAAGAAAAAGGCCGGTGATTAACCGGCCTTCTGTCAGGCAATGCGAGTAGCCTGCCTTAGGTTTCCTGCAGACCCAGCTTTTTCTCCAGGTAGTGGATGTTGGTGCCACCGTGCTGGAAGTTTTCGTCGCTCATGATCTTTTGCTGCAGTTCAACGTTGGTTTTGATGCCATCGATGATCAGCTCAGCCAGGGCGTTCTTCATGCGGGCAATGGCCACGTCACGGTTTTCACCGTAAGTGATCAGTTTGCCGATCATGGAGTCATAGTACGGCGGTACGGTATAACCGGCGTAAATATGAGATTCCCAACGCACGCCGAAACCGCCTGGCGCATGGAAACGGGTGATCTTGCCCGGGCTTGGCAGGAAGGTGTTCGCGTCTTCGGCATTGATACGGCATTCCACCGCGTGGCCGTGAACCTTCACTTCGTCTTGTTTGATCGACAGCGGCTGACCGGCAGCGATGCGCAGCTGCTCTTTGATCAGATCCACGCCGGTGATCATTTCGGTCACCGGATGTTCAACCTGAATACGGGTGTTCATTTCGATGAAATAGAACTCGCCGTTTTCATACAGGAACTCGAAGGTGCCTGCACCGCGATAACCGATTTCCACACAGGCCTTCGAGCAGCGCTCGCCGATGTAACGGCGCATTTCGCTGGTGATGCCCGGTGCTGGAGCCTCTTCAACCACTTTCTGGTGGCGGCGCTGCATGGAGCAGTCGCGCTCGGCCAGATAGATGGCGTTGCCCTGGCCGTCCGCCAAAACCTGAATTTCGATATGACGTGGGTTTTCCAGGTATTTCTCCATGTAAACCATGTCATTGTTGAACGCCGCTTTGGCTTCAGCTTTGGTCATGGCAATGGATTGCTCGAGATCTTTGTCGCTGCGCACTACGCGCATGCCACGGCCGCCGCCGCCGCCGGACGCCTTGATGATCACCGGGTAGCCGATGCGCTTGGCGAAGGCACGGTTTTTATCCATGTCGTCGGTCAGCGGGCCATCGGAGCCAGGAACGCAAGGTACGCCGGCTTTCTTCATGGCGTTGATCGCAGAAACCTTGTCGCCCATCAGGCGGATGGTTTCGGCTTTCGGGCCGATGAAGATAAAGCCGGAGCGTTCGATCTGCTCGGCGAAATCGGCGTTTTCGGACAGGAAGCCGTAGCCCGGGTGGATCGCCACTGCGCCGGTGATTTCCGCTGCAGAGATGATAGCCGGGATGTTCAAATAGCTTTTTACCGAGGGCGCAGGACCAATACAGACGGTCTCGTCAGCCAGCAGTACGTGTTTCAGATCGCGATCGGCTGTGGAGTGCACGGCAACGGTTTTGATGCCCAGCTCTTTACAAGCACGCAGGATACGAAGCGCGATCTCGCCGCGGTTGGCGATAACAATTTTATCAAGCATGTTCGCCTCGTTATTCGATGACGACCAGTGGCTCGTCAAATTCAACCGGTTGGCCGTTTTCTACCAGAATAGCTTTAACAACGCCGGATTTGTCCGCTTCGATCTGGTTCATCATTTTCATGGCTTCAACGATGCACAGAGTGTCGCCAGCGTTCACTTTCTGGCCGACTTCGATGAAGGCTTTCGCATCCGGGCTTGGCGTGCGGTAGAAAGTGCCGACCATTGGGGAACGAACGATGTGGCCACTCATGGCCGCCGGTGCTGCCGGGGTTTCTGCGGCAGGCGCGCTGGCAACGGCGCTAGCCAGAGCTGGCTGCTGCTGAGGCTGCATGGCATAGGCCTGTGGCATCATTGGGTAAGTCTGCACCGGAGCGGCACGGCTGATGCGAACCGACTCTTCGCCTTCAGAGATTTCCAGTTCAGAAATGCCTGATTCTTCAACCAGTTCGATCAGTTTCTTGATTTTACGAATATCCATGAGTGTGATTCCGTACTCTTTTTGCGTAGCAATTAGTGGGTTTTTGACAGACGGTTAACCGCTGCCTGTAAAGCAAATGTGTAGCCATCCGCGCCGAGGCCGCAAATCACGCCTACCGCAACATCGGAGAGGTAGGAATGATGGCGGAAAGGCTCGCGGGCGTGCACATTGGAGAGGTGGATCTCGATAAACGGGATCTGCACCGCCAGCAATGCATCGCGCAGCGCCACGCTGGTATGCGTGAACGCGGCAGGGTTAATCAGAATAAAATCCGTGTTGCCGCGTGCCTGATGTATGCGATCGATCAGCTGATACTCGGCGTTGGATTGCAGATGGCTCAGGGTGATATCCAGCGCGGATGCCTGGTTTTCCAATCCGTTAACGATCTCTGTCAGCGTCGTGCTGCCGTACTTCTCCGGCTCACGCGTCCCCAGCAGATTCAGATTGGGGCCGTTCAGAAGCAAAATGTGAGACTTGTCTGCCATTGTGCTGGTATCTCCGGCAATAAAACCATCATCGTAGAAAATAACCCGATGTCACCGATTTGTCACCTGTTAAGGGGGAAATTCACCCTGTGAACAGGAGCAAGGCCGGGCATTATAACGATATCGTAGCAATTCGCAGCTAAATACTGGTCTTATCAGCGAAGATATTCAACCCTAAATCAGCAAACTGACGATGGCGCTATCGCATTATGAGGGATAGAACACAGAAAAGTTCCGCCCTTTAACGCCACCAATTGCGGAATTTCTTGTATCGCAGCGCCAGCAGCAGTATAGCCAACAGGGCGTAAATGAAAGGCTGCGGCGAAAAAGTTTTTACCGACCACAGGTAGTGAATCGGTGCCAGTATCGCCGCCAGATAGACGAAGTTATGCAATGTCTGCCATTTGGCGCCCAGTTTGCGCATGGCCCACAGCGTAGAGGTGGCAGCCAGCGCCAGCAGAATCAGCCAACTGATAATGCCGAGTGTCAGATAAGGACGAGTCACCAGTTCGCGTCCCAGAAGACCGATATTGCTCAGCCCCAACTCAAGCGTTGAATAGCTTATCAGATGCAGCGTGCCCCAGGCAAAACACCACAACCCCACCAGGCGGCGGCAGCGGATCAGCAGCGGTTGGCGGGCATAGCGCGCCAGCGGGGCTATCATCAGGGTCGCCAGCAGCAGTTTCAGCGTCATCCGGCCGGTAAAATGCTGAATATCCTTGGCCGGATCGGCGCTGAACCAGCCCTGATCCACCGCCAGCACCAGCCAGAGAAAAGGCAGGAATGCCGCCAGATAAATAGCGACCTTGATCCCTTTGATGTGAGTCGGAGTTAAACGCACTTAGAAATTCTCCCGCAGGTCCATTCCGCGATACAGCGACGCCACCTGATCGGCATAGCCGTTGAACAGCAGCGTCGGCTGACGTTTGACATCCAGAATGCCGCCGGAGCCGATAAAACGTTCGGTCGCTTGCGACCAGCGCGGATGATCGACGTGCGGGTTCACGTTGGCGTAGAAACCGTATTCATTGGGTGCGGACTCATTCCAGGTCGTCGGCGGTTGATCGCGCACCAGGCGAATATGAACAATCGATTTAATGCCTTTAAAACCGTATTTCCATGGGGTGATCAGCCGCAGCGGCGCGCCATTTTGCGGCGGCAGCGTTTTGCCGTACACGCCAACGGTCAGCAGCGCCAGCGGGTTCATGGCCTCATCCAGACGCAGCCCTTCGACATACGGGTACTTCAGGCCGCCGCCGATAAAACGATCCTTCTGGCCCGGCATCTGTTCCGGATCGTACAGCGTCTGGAAGGCGACATAGCGCGCATTGCTGTTCGGTTCCGCCAGTTTGATGAGTTTACCCAGCTCAAAGCCAATCCAGGGGACGACCATCGACCAGGCCTCCACGCAGCGCACGCGGTAGATGCGCTGTTCCAGTGGGAAGCGTTTGATTAAATCATCGATATCCAGCGTGATGGGTTTACCGACTTCACCGTCGATTCGCACCTTCCAGCCTTCGGTTTTCAATCCGCCGGCATTGGCGGCGGGATCGGCCTTATCGAGACCGAATTCGTAGAAATTGTTGTAACCGGAAACCTTGTCTTCGGGCGTCATGGCCAGTTGCGCCTGCCAGGCGGGCGGCTTGCTGAACGCCAGCGGCTTGCCCGCCGGGGCTTTGGGCCGATCGTTACCTTTGAACCATGACAACACATCGGCCTGCGCATTAAGCGGCAGCGCCAAGGACGCGGCGGTGATACCTAACGCCTGCAGCACTTTGCGCCGCTGATAAAACACGCTCTCGGGCGTGACGTCGGCCTCGGTCAATTTTGGGGATTTGCTCATGGTGTTTTTCTCCGCATTTTTACCCGTCGCCTTGCAAAATGGGGCGTTCAAAGCTGCGCCGGTCAGACTGACTGTAGGGACCGCGTATATTCGCCCCGATGAACGCGGGCGCAGTAGCCGCGCTCCTGCAATACGCTGGGGTATATAAAGGTAAGCATGGCGTGAAAGCAGGGCTTATGCGAGAGGTGGCAGGAAAATATGAAATTTCGCAGAGCGGTTTCCCCCCGTCGCCGGGGGGCGAGAAGATTTAGCGGATTTTCACCAGCGTGCGGCCGGTGACTTGGTTATCCAGCAACGCTGCGGCGGTGGCCGGCGCCTGTTCCAGCGTAATTTCCTGCGTGGCCTGCTGGTAGAAGCTGTCCGGCAGGATACCGGCCAGGCGTTCCCAGGCGGTTTGGCGGCGGTGCAGCGGGGCGTGTACCGAGTCCACACCCTGCAGGCGTACGTTGCGCAGAATAAACGGCATCACCGTGGTGGGCAGGTGATAACCGCCGGCCAGCCCGCAAGCGGCGACGACGCCGTTGTAGTTCATCTGCGCCAGCACCCGTGCCAACAGGGTGTCGCCGACGGTATCTATCGCACCGGCCCACAACTGTTTCTCCAGCGGACGCGGCGCTTCCAGGTAGCCGCTACGCGACAGAACCTCTTTGGCGCCCAGCGCTTTCAGGTAGTCGACGTTGCTTTCGCGGCCGCTGATCGCGGTGACGTGATAGCCCAGGGCCGTCAGAATGGCGATTGCCGCGCTGCCAACGCCGCCGCTGGCGCCGGTCACCAGAATGTTGCCGTCATCCGGCCGTACGCCGCCTTCCTCCAGCGCCATCACGCATAGCATGGCGGTAAAGCCGGCGGTGCCGAGGATCATCGCTTTACGCTCATCCAACCCGTGCGGCAGCGGCACCAGCCATTCGCCGGATACCCGCGCCTGTTCTGCCAGGCCGCCCCAGTGATTCTCGCCGACGCCCCAGCCGGTGAGCACCACGCTCTGGCCCTCTTTAAAGCGCGGGTCTCGGCTGTCACGCACCGTGCCGGCGAAGTCGATGCCCGGCACCATAGGAAATTGGCGGATGATCTTGCCTTTGCCGGTGATCGCCAGCGCATCTTTATAGTTAAGGCTGGACCAGTTGACGTCGATCGTCACATCGCCATCGGGCAGTTGATCGCTGTTGATGTCTTTGATGTGCGCCAAAGTTTGCCCGTCTTGTTGTTCCAATAACAGTGCACGCATGTCACTCTTCCTCTCGTTATCATTTTTTGCCATATATGGCTGAATCAGACTTATTTGACTATATGCTTACTAAGACGCTTATGTCTTGATAAAGGGCAAAAATGACGTTTTAAGGTTTCCTTCTCAGGCTTGGCTTGATAGGTTGAGCGGCACGATTTACTGCCCGACGTTGGCGGAACGAATGAAGTGCATAGTCAGTGATTAATTAAGAAATCAGGGTATTAAGTTGCATTCATTTGAGCGGATTCGGGGCCTTTATATCTCCAAAGGTGAAAATTCACGTAACCATAACGGACAAGGCACAGGGATGCGATTTACCACCAAACTGTCAGCGCTGATCACCCTGCTTGTTGCTCTGGCGATGTTTTTGATGCTGATGGGGTGCTCATACAGTTTCTTCTACGTGACTCAGGATCGTCTGGAGCGCCGCTTCGATTCGCTGGTGACGTCGCTCGATCAGTCAATGCTGCATGGTTCTCCCGATGAACAGCAACAATGGTTGCCGCTGGTGATGCGCCCGCTTGGTATCGTGGCCGTCAGCGTCGATAGCGACCGTACCAATCTCTTCACTTATAAACTGCCGGCTTTGAAGTTGCCCTGGGATTCGCTGAACGGCTACCGGCAGGTTTCCCGGCCGCTGCTGCAACACCCAGGCAGTTCGCTCCACATTACCTATATCGATCCGTTCGTCAGCGATGTGCGCTCGCTGCAATCCACCGGGGCTGTGACCTTGTCGATTGTCGCGATGGTGGTGATTTTGTTGTTCAGCCTGCGCTGGCTGCGTGAGCAGGCCGAGGGAGAGGATCTGCTGGAGCGCCGTGCGCGCCGCATCCTTAACGGTGAACGAGAAAACGTGATGCAGGGCGATGTGCGCGAATGGCCGGCCAACGTCAGCGGTGCGCTTGATCGCCTGCTGGCGGATTTGGCGGAAGCGCGTGAAGAACGCAGCCGGGTCGATACGCTGATCCGCGCCTTTGCCGCACAGGACGCAAAAACCGGGCTGAACAACCGATTGTTTTTTGATAACCAACTGGCCACTCAATTGGAGGAGCAAGGCTCGCACGGCATTGTCATGATGGTGCGGTTACCCGATTTCGATACGCTGCGGGAAACCCACGGCAACACGGCGGTGCAGGAACTGATGTACTCGCTGGTCAATTTGCTGTCGACCTTCGTGATGCGCTATCCGGCGGCGCTGTTGGCGCGCTATTTCCACAGTGATTTCACCGTGCTGTTGCCGCACCGCACGTTGAAAGAGGCGGACGGCATCGCCGCGCAGTTGGTGAATGCCATTGACTCATTGCCTTCAACGGCGCTTATCGATCGCGAAGCGTTCTTGCATATCGGCATAGTGGCGTATCGCAGTGGGCAAACCCCGGAACAGGTGATTGATTACGCGGAGCAGGCAACGCGTCACGCCACGTTACAGGGGGAAAACGGCTGGTACGTTTACGACAGCCAGGTGCCCGAAAAAGGGCGCGGCAGCGTTAAATGGCGCACCCTGTTGGAACAGGTATTGGTACGGGGCGGCCCACGCCTGTATCAGAAACCGGCGGTAACGGTGGAAGGGGACGTTCATCACCGCGAGATCATGAGCCGGATTTATGATGGAACCCAAGAGTTGCTACCCTCGGAATATATGCCGCTGGTGCAGCAGTTGGGGCTGGCCGAAAGTTACGATCGTCAGCATATCAGCCGCATTCTTCCCTTGCTGGCGTTGTGGCCGGAAGAAACGCTGGCATTTACGCTGTGCGTCGATTCATTATTGCAGCGCAGTTTCCAGCGCTGGCTGCGCGATACCCTGCTACAGTGTGAAAAAAACCACCGTCGACGAATTCTGATTGAACTTGCAGAGGCAGACGTGTGTCAACATATCGACCGTTTGCGACCGGTGCTGAGATTGCTTTCAGGATTGGGGTGTCGTCTTGCCGTTTCTCAGGCGGGGTTAACCGTGGTCAGTGCCTCTTATATCAAGTCCTTGCCGGTGGAGATCGTCAAACTCCACCCGGGTTTAGTACGGGGGATTGATAAGCGTGATGAAAATCAGCTGTTCGTTCAGAGCCTGACCGGCGCCTGCGAAGGCACCCGTGCCAAGGTGTTTGCCGCCAGCGTGCGGACGAGCAACGAATGGCAGACGTTGAAAGAACGCGGGATCCTTGGCGGGCAAGGTGACTTTTTTGCGCCGCCGGAGCCGATAGACGTGGGGCGTAAAAAATATTCGCGTCGTTATCGCGTTTAACCTGAATGCCGGGCAAAAATTGACGTAGAATGAGCGCCAATTCATCCGGGCTATCTTATCTGTCATTTTGGGATTATCCCCAAACTGCCTGCGACAAGAACGCCTATTTGATATAGGCTCTTGTCAGTCCTTTTCTGTTGTACGTTGGTAGGTGCTTACCACCCGCGTCAATCAGGGAATATGTTAGATTTTATGAGCTGTGTTACGCCGTTTCGTACGCTGACAGGGTGGTAAACTGAGCCTTTGTTCAGGGAATTCAGGCCTCATCCAATTTCCGTGCATTCGAGCAGAAACAATACAGACTATTTTTCACCGAAGTAGAACGTTTTTGCGCCTTGTCGCTGCTTCGTGTGGTTGGTAAAGTAGGCGGATTTTATTTTCCGCCCCCAGCTTGCAGGATTATCCTTTAGTTATGTTTAAGAAATTTCGTGGCATGTTTTCCAATGACTTGTCCATCGACTTGGGTACCGCCAATACCCTGATTTATGTTAAAGGGCAAGGCATTGTACTGAACGAACCGTCGGTGGTTGCCATTCGCCAGGATCGTGCCGGTTCACCCAAGAGCGTTGCGGCCGTGGGTCATGCGGCAAAACAGATGCTGGGCCGTACGCCCGGCAATATCGCGGCTATTCGCCCGATGAAAGACGGCGTAATCGCCGACTTCTTCGTGACCGAAAAAATGCTGCAGCACTTTATCAAACAGGTTCACAGCAACAGCTTCATGCGGCCAAGCCCGCGTGTGTTGGTGTGTGTACCGGTTGGCGCAACTCAGGTTGAACGCCGCGCCATTCGCGAATCCGCCCAAGGGGCCGGTGCGCGTGAGGTGTTTCTGATTGAAGAACCGATGGCTGCCGCGATCGGTGCCGGCTTGCCGGTGTCTGAAGCGACCGGTTCCATGGTGGTTGATATCGGTGGCGGTACCACTGAAGTCGCGGTGATCTCACTGAACGGTGTGGTGTACTCCTCTTCCGTACGTATCGGCGGCGATCGCTTCGACGAAGCCATCATTAATTATGTGCGCCGTAACTATGGCTCGCTGATTGGTGAAGCGACCGCCGAGCGTATCAAGCACGGCATCGGCTCAGCTTATCCGGGCGATGAAGTGCATGAAATTGAAGTTCGCGGCCGTAACCTGGCTGAGGGCGTGCCACGCGGCTTTACCCTGAACTCCAATGAAATCCTCGAAGCGCTGCAGGAGCCGTTGACCGGCATCGTCAGTGCGGTGATGGTGGCGCTGGAACAGTGTCCGCCGGAGCTGGCCTCCGACATTTCCGAACGCGGTATGGTGTTGACCGGCGGTGGCGCACTGCTGCGCAACCTGGATCGCCTGCTGATGGAAGAAACCGGCATCCCGGTTGTCGTGGCAGAAGATCCGCTGACCTGCGTAGCCCGCGGCGGCGGCAAGGCGTTGGAAATGATCGACATGCATGGCGGCGATTTGTTCAGCGAAGAATAGTCAGCCCCAGGAAAGAGGAACCGTATCGGATGACAGCGCAAAGCGGAAATCAGGTACGGTTCCTTTTTCTGTTGTCGAGGAACTCGCATAATTTATGAAGCCGATTTTTAGCAGGGGGCCTTCCCTGCAACTCCGACTTTTTTTGGCGGTGATTGCGGCCATTGGCCTGATCGTTGCCGATAGCCGTCTCGGTACGTTCGTGAAAATTCGCAACTACATGGACACGGCCGTCAGCCCTTTCTATTTTTTGGCCAATGGGCCACGTAAAGTTTTGGACGGCGTTTCAGAAACGCTGGCTACCCGCCAACAGCTGGAGCTGGAAAACCGAGCTCTGCGGCAGGAACTGCTGCTGAAAAACAGCGACACTCTTCTTCTTGGCCAATTCAAGCAGGAAAACGCCCGCTTGCGTGAGCTGCTAGGCTCGCCGCTGCGCCAGGATGAACACAAAATGGTCACCCAGGTGATCTCTACCGGTTCCGATCCTTATAGCGATCAGGTCGTGATCGACAAAGGTTCGGACAACGGCGTCTATGAAGGCCAGCCGGTGATCAGCGATAAAGGCGTAGTCGGCCAGGTGGTGGCGGTGGCGAAGTTCACCAGCCGCGTGCTGCTGATTTGCGACGCCTCGCACGCACTGCCGATTCAGGTGCTGCGCAACGATATCCGGGTGATTGCCGCAGGCAGCGGTTGCGCCGACGATTTGCAGCTCGAGCACCTGCCCAACAATACCGACATCCGCGTGGGGGACGTGCTGGTCACTTCCGGCCTGGGCGGCCGCTTCCCGGAAGGTTATCCGGTAGCGGTGGTCTCCTCGGTTAAAGTGGATAACCAGCGTGCTTATACCGTGATCCAGGCGCGGCCAACCGCAGGCCTGCAACGCTTGCGCTACCTGCTGCTGCTGTGGGGTGCCGATCGCAATGGCGATATGCCGCTGCCACCGGACGAAGTTCACCGCGTCGCCAATGAACGCCTGATGCAGATGATGCCGCAGGTGCTGCCGCCGGCCGATGCCATGGGCCCGCAACCCTCCCTGCCTGCCGCTGCAACCGGTGCCGCTGGGACGCAGACCGCCGCACCGGCTGCGGGAGCCACGCAATGAACCGCTACCGCAGCAACGGGCGCTGGGTAATCTGGCTGTCATTTTTGGTGGCGCTGGTGCTGCAAATCATGCCGTGGCCGGAGCAAATCTATATGTTCCGGCCGTCCTGGCTGGCTTTGATCCTGATTTACTGGGTGATGGCGCTGCCACACCGGGTGAATGTCGGCACCGGCTTTGTGCTGGGGCTGGTCATGGATCTGATCCTCGGCTCCACGCTGGGCGTACGTGCGCTGGCGTTGGGCATCATCGCCTATCTGGTGGCGTTCAAATTCCAGCTGTTCCGCAATATGGCGTTATGGCAACAGGCGCTGATCGTCGTACTGTTATCCTTGGCGATGGACGTTGTGGTGTTCTGGGCTGAGTTTTTAGTGATCAACGTCTCTTTCCGCCCAGAGGTGTTCTGGAGTAGTGTGGTTAACGGCATTCTGTGGCCGTGGTTGTTCCTGCTGATGCGCAAAATCCGCCGTCAGTTCGCCGTACAATGAGGATATCAATGACTTCGCTTTATCTGGCCTCCGGCTCTCCGCGTCGACGTGAATTACTGACCCTGCTGGGCGTTCCGTTTGAAATTATCCTGACGGATACCGAAGAGCAGCGTCGGGAAGGGGAAGCCGCGGAAACTTACGTGCGCCGTCTGGCGCAGGACAAGGCCAAAGCGGGCGTGGCGCTGGCGCAGCAGAACTGGCCGGTGCTGGGCGCGGATACCATTGTGGTGCTCAACGGCCGGGTGTTGGAAAAACCGCGCGACGAAGCGCATGCGGCAGAAATGCTGGCGGTGCTCTCGGGCAAGCAGCATCAGGTGATGACCGCAGTGGCGATCGCCGATAGCCAGGACGTTTTGTGCCAACTGGTGGTCACGGACGTGACGTTCCGCAACCTGTCACAACAGGATATCTGCGATTATATTGCTACGGGCGAGCCGATGGATAAAGCGGGCGCCTACGGAATTCAAGGAAAGGGTGGTTGTTTCGTCAGAACGATAACCGGGAGTTATCACGCGGTGATGGGCCTGCCGCTGGTCGAAACACATGAGCTGCTCAGTCATTTTGTCGCATTACGTGATGTAAGAACCGGTTGATGGGCGCTGCCATATCGACCGGCTCTGAGGAGAAGGCATGACAGCTGAGCTACTGGTTAATATCACACCGTCTGAAACGCGGGTTGCCTATATTGATGGCGGCATCCTGCAAGAGATCCACATCGAGCGCGAATCCAAACGCGGTATCGTCGGCAATATTTATAAAGGGCGCGTAAGCCGCGTCTTGCCGGGTATGCAGGCGGCATTCGTCGATATCGGCCTGGACAAGGCCGCTTTCCTGCACGCCTCCGATATCATGCCGCACACCGAATGTGTCGCCGGTGATGAGCAGAAGAATTTCCACGTGCGCGATATCGCCGAACTGGTGCGCCAGGGGCAGGATCTGATGGTGCAGGTGGTGAAAGATCCCCTTGGTACCAAAGGCGCGCGCCTGACCACCGACATAACCCTGCCTTCGCGTTATCTGGTGTTCATGCCGGGTGCGGCGCACGTTGGCGTCTCGCAGCGCATTGAAAGCGAGGCCGAACGCGAGCGGTTGAAAAAGGCCGTATCCGCCTACTGCGACGAGCTGGGGGGGTTTATCATCCGCACGGCGGCAGAAGGCATCGGCGAAGAAGAATTGTCGCAGGACGCCGCATTCCTCAAGCGCCTGTGGACCAAGGTCATGGAGCGCAAAAAACGCAATCAGACCAAATACAAACTGTACGGCGAGCTGGCGTTGGCGCACCGTATTCTGCGCGATTTCGCCGGTGCGGCGTTGGACCGGATCCGCATTGATTCGCGCCAGACCCATGATCAATTGGTGGAATTTACCGGCGAATACATTCCGGACATCACCGACAAGCTGGAGTTGTACGTCGGCAAGCAGCCGATCTTCGACCTGTACGATGTCGAAAACGAAGTCCAGCGGGCGCTGGAGCGCAAGGTGGAGCTGAAGTCCGGCGGTTACCTGATCATCGACCAGACCGAGGCGATGACCACCGTGGATATCAACACCGGCGCCTTTGTCGGCCACCGCAACCTCGACGAAACCATCTTCAATACCAATATCGAAGCGACGCAGGCCATTGCCCGCCAGCTGCGGCTGCGCAACCTCGGCGGCATCATCATCATTGACTTCATCGACATGAACAATGACGAACATCGCCGCCGGGTGCTGCACTCGTTGGAGCAGGCGCTGAGTAAAGATCGGGTAAAAACCACGATCAACGGCTTCTCTCAGCTAGGCTTAGTGGAAATGACGCGAAAACGCACGCGAGAAAGCATTGAACATGTGCTGTGTCATGACTGTCCTACCTGTAATGGGCGCGGCACCGTGAAAACGGTGGAAACCGTCTGCTACGAAATTTTGCGTGAAATTGTTCGCGTACACCATGCTTACGATTCCGATCGTTTCCTGGTATATGCCTCTGCGGCGGTTGGCGAAGCGCTGAAAAGCGAAGAGTCACATGCGCTGGCGGAAGTGGAAATCTTTGTTGGCAAACAGGTTAAGGTGCAAATCGAACCCTTGTACAGCCAGGAACAGTTTGACGTTGTCATGATGTGATCGTTGGCCCTCGCCCCATACCTCTCCCTGAGGTAGGGTGAGGACGAACAGTCGAGATATTGCCGTTGCCAGGCAGCGGAAGCAAGGAGAACTGTGTGAGGCGACTGCCTGGGATTTTGTTAGCAACAGGCGCCACTCTGGTTGTTGTTGTGGCGTTACTGGTCAGCGGGCTGCGTCTGGCGCTGCCTGAACTGAACAAGTACCGCCCTCAGGTGCTGGAAAAAGTGGCAAGCCTCTCCGGCGTGCCTTTCCAGGTCGATTTCATGCAGGGGAGCTGGGAAACCTTCGGCCCACAGCTTGAAATGCGTAACGTACGCGCCACGCTGCCCAAGAGCAATTTGCACATCGAACGCGTGACGCTGGCGCTGGATGTGTGGCAGTCACTGCTGCACTGGCGCTGGCAGTTCCGCGATCTCACCTTTTATCAATTCCAGCTCGACATGAATACCACGCTGGGCGGTGATGACCGTAAGGGCAACACCATCGAGCCGGGTAAAATCAGCGATCTGATGCTGCATCAGCTCGATCATTTTGATCTGCGCGACAGCCGTATCTCTTTTCTCATGCCTTCCGGCGCGCGCGCCGAATTCGAAATCCCGCAGCTCACCTGGCTCAATGGCCGCGATCGCCACCGCGCTGAAGGGCAGCTTAGCCTGTCGACGCTGAATGGCCAGCACGGCGTGGTGCAGCTGCGCATGGATCTGCGTGATAACCAGGGGTT
The DNA here is from genome assembly GCF_052045345.1 of Serratia sp. 22264. Classification (NCBI taxonomy): domain Bacteria; kingdom Pseudomonadati; phylum Pseudomonadota; class Gammaproteobacteria; order Enterobacterales; family Yersiniaceae; genus Serratia; species Serratia sp. 22264. The sequence continues at coordinate 221,227 of NZ_JBQEOY010000005.1, read as the reverse complement.
ATTAAACACCGGTACGGTCTATATGCAGGCCGATAACATTGACATGAAGCCGTGGTTTACCCGCTGGTTGCGCGCCAATACCGGCCTGGAGAGCGCGGATTTCAGCCTGGCGGCCTGGCTGCAGATCAAAAACGGCGAGATAGCCGGCGGCAATGTGCTGCTGAAACAAGGCGCGGCCAACTGGCGCGTGGGAACCGAACAGCACCGGCTGGATGTGGACAATCAGGCGCTGGCGCTCAGTCGCCAAGGCAACGGCTGGCAAGTTGACGTGCCGCAGCTCAGTTTGCAAACCGACGGCAAGACCTGGCCGCAGGGCCGGCTTTCAGCGCTGTGGCTGCCGGAAAATACCGAATTTATGGGGCCGGGGCAGAACGAAGAATTACGCGTCCGCGCTACCGATATTCAGCTTGAGCGACTGTCGGCGCTGTTGCCCACGTTCTCATTCCTCAGCCCGGACGTACTGGAGCGCTGGAACGACTTGCAGCCGAAGGGCAAACTCGATGCGCTGGCGCTGGACATTCCGCTGAAACAGCCGGAAAAAACCCGTTTCCAGGCCCGCTGGCAGAATGTCAGCTGGCAGCACTGGAAACTGCTGCCGGGGGTTAATCGCTTCTCCGGCGCGCTGAGCGGCGGCGTGGAGAATGGCCGCCTGCAGCTTGATCTCGACAACAGCACCTTACCTTACGGCGACATGTTCCGCGCCCCGTTGGAAATCAGCAGCGCGCGCGGTGCGCTGACCTGGCTTAACAACGATCAGGGCTGGGAGTTGGCCAGCAAGAACCTGGATGTGAAGGCCAAATCGCTGTGGGTTAACGGCGATTTCCGCTATCAGCAGCCGGCGAAAGGCGATCCCTGGCTGAGCATTTTGGCCGGTATTCGTTTGTATGACGGCGCAGACGCCTGGCGTTACTTCCCCGAACCGCTGATGGGCAAGCACCTGGTGGATTATCTTGGCGGTGCGATTCAGGGTGGGCAGGTGGATAACGCCACGCTGATTTACGCCGGCGACCCGCAACATTTCCCTTATCGCAAGAACGAAGGGCAGTTTGAAGTGTTTGTGCCGCTGCGTCATTCTACCTTCCAGTTCCAGCCGGGCTGGCCGGCGCTGACCGATCTGGCGATTGATCTCGACTTTGCCAACGAGGGGTTGTGGATGAATGCCCCGCAAACCAAATTGGGCAAGGTGGACGGCAAGAATATTACGGCGGTGATTCCGGACTATCTGAAAGAACGCTTGCTGATTGACGCCGACGTGGCGGGCGAAGGCGCAGAGATCCATAACTATTTTAACCAGACCCCGCTGCATGATTCGCTCGGTTCCGCCCTGGATGAGCTGCAGATTGGCGGTAATGTCAGTGGGCGCTTACATCTCGATATCCCCTTGAACGGCGAGCAGGTGCGTGCTCAGGGTGAGGTTGCGCTGAACAACAATTCGCTGCTGGTTAAGCCGATTGAAAGCGAACTGAAAAAGGTCAGCGGCAAATTCCGCTTTGATAACGGCAATCTGACAAGCGACACGCTGTCGGCTAACTGGTTCGGGCAGCCGGTGGCGGTGAATTTCACCACCCAAGAGGGCAAAAGTGACTATAAGGTCAATGTTGGCCTGAAAGCTGACTGGTTGCCCGCCAAATTCCCCGGCATACCGCAGGAAGCGAGTGACGCGCTGAGCGGCAGCGCGCCGTGGCAGAGCCAGGTTGCGATCGTCCTGCCACATCAGGGCGCGGCCAGCTATGACATCGGCCTCGATGCCGACCTCAAAAAAGTAAGCAGTCACTTACCTCCGCCGCTGGATAAACCGGCGGGTGAGCCCCTGCCATTGAGCGTTAAGGTGAAGGGTGGCCTGAATGGGTTCATGTTGACCGGCAGCGCAGGCAAGCAGAACCGGTTCAACAGCGAATGGATCTTTGCCAAAAAGCAGGTGACGCTGGCGCGTGCCGCATGGCAAACCGACGCCGGCGCTACGCCGCCATTGCCGGGTAGCCCCTCGTTGACGCTGAATCTGCCGCCGCTGGACGGCGAGAAATGGCTGGCGCTGTTGGCGCCGGCGCTAAAACAAGGCGGTGGCTCAGGCCAGGTGGGCGGGTTTAATTTCCCGACCACAGTGGCGCTGAAAACGCCGCAATTGATGCTGGGCGGCCAGGCATGGCACAAGCTGCAACTGACGGCGGAGAAACAGCTGGGTGGCACGCTGGTCAGCGCCAAGGGCGATGAAGTTGACGGCAATCTGCGGATCGCGGATCGCGGGCCATGGCGTGCGGACATCAACTACCTCTATTACAACCCGCAGTTCAGCGCGGACAAGAGCACCCCTGCGGCGACCAACCCGTTGACCGTGGCGGATAAAGTCTCCTTCAGTGACTGGCCTTCGCTGATGCTGCGCTGCAAGTCGTGCTGGGTGATGGGGCAGAACCTCGGTAAGGTCGAAGCCGATCTGGCCAATCAGGGGGATACTCTGACGTTGGAGCATGGGCTGATCGACACCGGCAAAGGGCGCATGACCGCCAGCGGCCTGTGGAAGCAAAACGCGCAGGAAGAGCGCAGCTCGCTGAAAGGCAAGTTGCTGGGCGGCAAGATCGACGAAACCGCCGCCTTCTTTGGTATCACCACCCCGCTGAAGGGCGCGCCTTACGATGTCGATTTCGACCTCTACTGGCGTGGCCAACCGTGGAAACCGCAGGTAGACACCCTCAGCGGCGCGTTGACGATTAAAATGGGCAAGGGCGAGATCGACAGCATCGGCGGCGGCCGTGCCGGCCAGTTGCTGCGTTTGGTGAGTTTCGACGCCCTGTTACGCAAGCTGCAGTTTGATTTCAGCGATACCTTCGGGAAAGGCTTCTACTTTGATTCCATCCGCAGCACCGCGTGGATGAAAGATGGCATAATGCATACCGACAATCTGTTGGTTGACGGGCTGGCGGCGGATATCGCCATGAACGGCCAGATCGATCTGGCGCGTCGGCAGATTGATATGGAAGCGGTGGTGGCGCCGGAGATCTCAGCCACGGTCGGCGTGGCGACGGCGTTCGTGATCAACCCGATCGTCGGCGCGGCGGTGTTTGCCGCCTCCAAAGTATTGGCGCCGCTGTGGAACAAGATCTCGCTGATTCGCTATCACATCAGCGGCAGCCTGGATCAGCCGAAAATTAACGAGGTGTTGCGCAAGCCAAAGGAGAATAAGGCGTCATGAGAAATGCTAACGTTGCATTGTTACAGTTGTGCAGTGGCGATCGGGTGCGTGATAACCTGGCCCAGATCGAACAGCAGATTAAGCAGCTCAATGCCGGGGTAAAGCTGGTCATGACACCGGAGAACGCGCTGCTGTTCGCCAACTCTGCCGCTTATCGCCAGCATGCGGAACCGCAGGGTGATGGCCCGCTGCAGCAGGCGGTACGCGAGTTGGCGCGGCGCTATGGCGTATGGTTGCTGGTCGGCTCTATGCCGTTGATCAGCCGCGAAAATCCTGCGTTGATCACCACCAGCAGCCTGCTGTTTGACGACCAGGGTGAAATCCGGGCGCGCTACGACAAGCTGCATATGTTCGACGTGGACATTAACGATTCCCACGGCCATTATCGGGAATCGGACACGTACCAGCATGGTCAGCAGTTGACCGTGGTGGATACGCCGGTCGGCCGGCTTGGCATGACGATATGTTACGACCTGCGCTTCCCGGCCCTGTATCAGGCGCTGCGCGCTCAGGGTGCAGAGCTGATTTCCGTGCCTGCCGCCTTTACCCGCGTAACCGGCGAGGCGCATTGGGAAATCCTGCTGCGCGCCAGGGCAATTGAAAACCAGTGTGTGATACTGGCGCCTGCGCAGGTTGGCAGCCACGGCCCGACCCGCCGCACCTGGGGCCATTCGCTGGCGGTGGATGGTTGGGGCAAGGTGCTGGCCGAAAACCCGGATGCGGTTTCGGCGTTGAAAGTGCGGGTCGATACGGCCGGCCTCAACACCCTTCGCGCGCAAATGCCGGTATTGCAACACAACCGATTCCAGACGTCGCTGACGGCGCCGTTTGAAAAAACCTCCTCCAATAAAGAGTGAAAAAATTATGAGCCTGACGTTTGTCAGTGAGCAGTTACTTGCTGCGAATAAGTTGAGCCACCAGGACCTGTTTTCTGTCTTGGGGCAACTGGCCGAACGCCGCCTCGATTACGCCGATCTCTATTTTCAGTCCAGCTACCACGAAGCCTGGGTGATTGAAGACAGCATCATCAAGGATGGTTCTTATAATATCGACCAGGGCGTTGGGGTGCGCGCCGTCAGCGGCGAGAAAACCGGTTTCGCCTATGCCGATCAGATAACCCTGAACGCCCTGAATCAAAGCGCTCAGGCGGCACGCAGCATCGTGCGCGACAGCGGTGACGGCCGGGTGCATACGCTCGGTGAAATCAGCCACAAGGCGCTGTATCCGCTGCTCGACCCGCTGCAAAGCCTGCCGCGCGAAGAGAAAATTGCCCTGCTGCACCGCGTTGACAAGGTTGCCCGTGCGGCCGACAAGCGGGTGCAGGAAGTGAGCGCCAGCATCACCGGCGTGTATGAACAAATCCTGGTGGCCGCGACCGACGGTACCCTGGCGGCGGACGTTCGCCCGCTGGTGCGTCTTTCCGTCAGCGTGCTGGTGGAAGAAGACGGCAAGCGTGAACGCGGCTCCAGCGGTGGCGGCGGCCGTTTCGGTTATGACTATTTCCTGGAAGTCGTCGATGGCGACGTCCGCGCGGACGCCTACGCCAAAGAGGCGGTGCGCATGGCGTTGATTAACCTTTCCGCCGTAGCGGCCCCGGCCGGCAATATGCCGGTAGTGTTGGGCGCCGGCTGGCCTGGCGTGCTGTTGCATGAAGCGGTAGGCCACGGCCTGGAAGGCGATTTCAACCGTCGCGGCACTTCGGTATTCAGCGGCCAGATGGGCCAACTGGTGGCTTCCGAGCTTTGCACCGTGGTGGATGACGGCACCTTGCAGGGGCGCCGCGGTTCGCTGGCCATCGATGATGAAGGCGTGCCGGGCCAGTACAATGTGCTGATCGAAAACGGCATCCTGAAAGGCTACATGCAGGACAAGCTGAATGCACGCCTGATGGGCGTTGCGCCGACCGGCAACGGCCGCCGCGAGTCCTATGCGCATCTGCCGATGCCGCGTATGACCAACACTTACATGCTGGCGGGCAAATCCACGCCGGAAGAGATCATCGCCAGCGTGGAGTATGGCCTGTATGCGCCGAACTTTGGCGGCGGCCAGGTGGATATCACCTCCGGCAAGTTTGTGTTCTCCACCACCGAAGCCTATCTGATCGAAAAAGGCCGCATCACCAAGCCGGTGAAGGGCGCGACGCTGATCGGCTCCGGCATTGAGGCGATGCAGCAGATTTCGATGGTCGGCAATGATTTGGCGTTGGATAAAGGCGTGGGCGTTTGCGGCAAAGAAGGGCAAAGCCTGCCGGTGGGCGTCGGCCAGCCGACCCTGAAACTGGATATGCTGACCGTTGGCGGTACCGCGTAGTTCTTTTCTGGGGCCGGTTCACGGCCCCAATAAATCCGTTTTTTGCGGCGCTTATCGCATTAGCCATAATTAAGACGGATTCGCTGCTTTTTCCGATTAAAGAAAACCAATAAGCCATTTTTAAGTGTAAAAACTGATCTTATGGAGTTTTTGTTTAAGAGTTTTCTTTTTTGGTTAGGCTATCTAATGGTTTGCCCATCATTTATGCCTTGTTCCCCGCCGCGCGTAGCCTTTAGAATGCCGAAAAATCATACGGATGGCCTTCTGAATGGATTCAGTAACTCGGCGGCTCTCAGCCGCTTTACTCTGCATTTTCTTTTCCCCCACTGCCGGCACGGGTGATAGCCGGCGAGTTGTTCCCGGGACGCAAAGTTGGCGAGCTGAGTGAAAGCGAGAAACAGCAGGTCAGCGTGCTGAGCCAACTGGCGACAGGGCTGACGGGTGGCGTGGCGGCAGGGAATACAGCCGGTGTGGTGACCGGTTCTCAGGCCGGGAAGAATGCGGTGGAGAATAGCTTCCTGAGTGCTGCCCAGATAAATGATTTTGCGGCTAGAGCGAAAGGCTGTGAGGCTCGTGGTGACTGCAAGTAGATCGTGCAGGAAATGGAAGATCTGAGTCTGAAGCAACGTAATGAGTTAATTGTTACACGTTAACACGCGGGTGAATGCGCCGGATGAACTGAGCCTGAGCAGTGGGCGCGATACGGTGCTGTCCGGTGCGCAGGCGCTGGGTGAAAAGATTAAGGTGGATGCCGGTCGTGACCTGTCCATCAGCAGCCTGCATGATACCGACGATTATCACAACTGACAGAAGGACAGCAGCGCGGGTGCGAGTTTTACCTTCGGTTCGATGACGGGTTCGGCATCGCTGAGCATGAGCCAGACCAAAATCGACAGCGAATATGCCAGCGTGGGTGAGCAAAGCGGGCTGTTTGCCGGTGATAAAGGGTTTGATATTAACGTCGGCAAACACACCCAGCTTAACGGCGGTAGCCGTCATGCAAGCCCTGCACTCTAAACCCGCACTTCCCCAATCCTCTCCAGCGCATCCACCACCAAATCCCAGAACCTGTCTTGATCCAGCGTTACCGCGACCTGCGTGTGGCAGTCCGGCGGCGGCGGAGCGCGAAAATCGGCCACGGTCATGCCCAGCGTCAGGGTACCGGTCAGTTCGATATCCACCGGCACCTTACGCACCGTCATCACTTCAGGGTCGATCACGTAGGCGACCGCGCAAGGGTCATGTACCGGCGGTGCGCTAAATCCCTGCGCCTGTTGGTACATCTTGCCGAAGAACGCGAGCAGCTCGCCGACGAATTTCGCCGGCCCGGTACCGATGGTGGCAATGCGTTCGCACACCTCCGGCGTGGCGAGCGCCTGATGGGTCAGGTCCAGTCCGACCATGGTCAGCGGCCACTTTTCATTAAACACGATGTGCGCCGCTTCAGGGTCGATCTTGATATTGAATTCCGCCACCGCGCTCCAGTTGCCCACGTGATAGCCGCCACCCATCAACACCACTTCCTTTACCCGCTCGGCGATACGCGGTTCTTTGCGCACCGCCATGGCAATGTTGGTCAGGCCGCCGGTAGGTACCAGCGTCACGCTGCCCGGCGGATGCGCCATCAGCGTATCGATGATCAAGTCCACCGCATGGCGCGGCTCCAGCGCCAGGGTCGGCTCCGGCAGTACCGGGCCGTCAAGGCCGGATTCACCGTGAATATCGGGCGCTACCTCAATCTGCCGCACCAGCGGGCGCGGGCAGCCGGCGGCAAAGGGGACGCCGGTGATATTGGCGATACGCGCAACGGCCAGTGCGTTGCGGGTGACTTTATCCAGCGTCTGGTTGCCGACCACGGTGGTCACCGCCAGCAGTTCGATCTGCGGGTTGCCCCAGGCCAGCAGCAAGGCGATGGCGTCGTCATGCCCAGGGTCGCAATCCAGTATGATTTTTTTCATTTTTATTCCCGATGCAGAGGAGAGGTGTTCGCAGCTTAGCGCAGCGGTGCAGAGCGGAGTAATGCCAATGGTGCTTTTGTTCATCGCTTCCAGGCACGGCCAAGGCTGCGGTGTAATTAAACGTAAATCCGCGCGCCGGCGCTTTACCCTGGAGTGGAGTCCATGGTTTACATTGCTGCTTGGTGCAACACGGAAAGGGTAGATCATGACAAAGAACGGATGGGCGCTGGCAGCCGTGCTGGTGGCAATGGGGTTATGGACGTTGCTGGCCTGGGGCGTCTCCGGCGTGCTGGGCTGGTTGCCTGCACTGGTGGGCTTGGCGGAAAACGGCTCGGCGCAGTTGGCACCCCAGTTTACCGGTTTGCTCAGCCTGGTACCGCAGACGTTGCTGGAGGGCTGGTTGCCGATGCTGCAAGAACTGGGGCGCTGGCTGGCTAGCTCTTTCCCGCTGTTGCTCACCTGGGCGGGCTACGCCGTTTGGTTAATCTGGGGGCTGGGCATGCTGGCGCTGTTGCTGCTTGGCGCTCTGGCGCGCCGTTTTCTGCTCAGCGATAGCCCTGATAGACTTCCGCCACGCGCTTGAAGTACTCCGTCAGGTAGTCGATGCACACCTGTACCTTAAGCGGCAGCTTGTCTTTCTCGGTGTACAGGGCGTACACCGGGCGAGGATCCGAGTGATAGCTTTTGAACAGGATCTCGATCTCGCCGCGTTTGATCTCTTCGATCACCCACATCAGCGGTGCATAGGCGATGCCGGCCCCGGCTTTCAGCCAGCGGATCATGGTTTGCGAATCGTTGGTGACAAAGCGCCCTTGCGGCGAGATGCGCGTGGTGATGCCTTCGGGCGCGATCAGTTCGAATTCGCTGTCAGGCCGCACGCTGTATTCCAGCCAGGAAAAGTTGACCATGTCGCTGGGTTTCTGCGGCGTGCCGTGCTGGCTGAGGTAACTTTTAGCGGCGCATATCACCATCGGCATTGAACCGAGGCGTTTGGAGAACAGACTGGAATCTTGCAGCGCGCCGGTGCGGATCACCACATCCAGTCCGTCGGCAATCAGGTCCGGCGCCGGAATGCCGGTCACCAGGTTCACCGTCAGACCGGGATATTCCTTCAGCATATCGGCGGTCATGGTCGCCAGCACGTTTTGCGCCATGGTGGACGAACTGCCGATGCGCAGCGTGCCGGTCGGCGTATTGTTAAACGCGTACAGCTGTTCGTGCACCTCGCTCACTTCCTGCAGCATGCGCCGGCAGCCCTGATAGTAAATTTTCCCGGCTTCCGTCAGGCCAATGCGGCGCGTGCTGCGGTTGAGCAGCTTGACCTGCAGCTCATTCTCCAGTTTGGAGACGGTCTGGCTGATAGACGAAACGCTCATATCAAGCTGGCGCGCAGCCGCCGTAAACGACCCGCATTCAACGACTTTTGCGAACACCGACATCCGTTTTAGTCTTTCCATTATTCACTCTGGCTTAAAAGTGATTTAGATCACAGATTGTTGATAGGTTGATAGTAAGCACGCTAATATAAACCGGTCGGGTGGAAAGACCTTACCAACGCGTGAGTGCGGTCGGCAGAGCAGCTTTGGCCGATCCCTCCGATATCCTCGCAATCCCTATCGCGGATGTATGCCCCTGAGTTTATCCTTTTTTCAGGTTCCTGACCTGTCTGGGCCGAAATTTGTGGTGCGCGTCAGCTAACATGTAAAGAGAATGTGAATGAGAAGAAAGGGTAACGCCCGGTGCAGTGAACAATAAGGAAAAATGGATGAGTTTGCTTCCGGTTATGGTCATCTTCGGACTGTCGTTTCCCCCGGTATTTTTTGAGTTGCTGGTATCGCTGGCGCTGTTTTTCTTGCTGCGCCGCCTGCTGCAACCCACCGGGATTTACGATTTTGTCTGGCATCCGGCGCTGTTTAATACCGCGCTGTATTGCTGTCTGTTCTATCTGATTTCACGTCTTTTCGTTTGAGGTCGCTGTGAAAAATTTCTCAATAAAAATAGTTCGAATCGCGATCACTTTGTTTCTGGTCCTGTTAGCGATCGTGGCCATATTCAAAGCCTGGGTGTTCTACACCGAATCCCCCTGGACGCGTGACGCCAAGTTTACCGCCGACGTAGTGGCGATAGCGCCGGACGTCACCGGCCTGCTGACCGACGTGCCGGTGGTGGATAACCAACTGGTGAAAAAAGGGCAGGTGCTATTTGTTATCGACCGGCCGCGCTATGAGCAGGCCTTGGCGGAAGCCAGCGCCGACGTTGCCTATTACCAGACGCTGGCGGCGGAGAAAAAACGTGAAGCCGGCCGCCGGGTGCGTTTGGGCGTGCAGGCGATGTCGCAAGAAGAGATCGATCAGGCCAACAACGTGCTGCAAACCGTGCAGCATCAGTTGGCGAAAGCCGTGGCGACCCGCGAGCTGGCGCAGCTGGATCTGGAACGCACCACGGTGCGTGCGCCGGCCGACGGCTGGGTCACCAACCTGAACGTCCACAGCGGCGAATACATCACCCGCGGCTCGGTCGCCGTGGCGCTGGTGAAGAAAAACACCTTCTACATTCTGGCCTATCTGGAAGAAACCAAGCTGAATGGCCTGAACAAGGGCGACCGTGTGGAAATCACCCCGCTGGGCAGCAACCGCATCATGCACGGCACCGTCGATAGCGTGGCCGCCGCCGTGAACAACAGCAGCAGCACCGTGAACAGCAAAGGGTTGGCGTCTATCGACAGCAACCTGGAGTGGGTGCGTCTGGCGCAGCGCGTACCGGTTAAAATCCTGCTGGACGACAAAGACCAGTTGCATCCGTACCCGGCCGGCACCACCGCGACCGTGGTGATCACCGGCAAGAACGATCGCAAGGCCGACAGCGGCTCGCCTTTTGTTCGCCTGATGCATCGGCTACGTGAGTTTGGCTAATGAATAGCCCAACGTTTATTCGGCTGAGATTCGCTTTCAAGCTCAGCTTCGCGATTGTGTTTGCCCTGTTTGTCGGTTTCCATCTCAATTTGGAAACCCCGCGCTGGTCGGCGATGACCGCCGCCATCGTGGCCGCCGGTCCGGCCTTTGCGGCGGGCGGCGAGCCGTTTTCCGGCGCCATTCGCCACCGCGGCTGGTTGCGCATTATCGGTACTTTTATCGGCTGTTTCGTCGGTCTGGTGATTATCGTCACCACCGCGCGTGCGCCGGTGGTGATGCTGCTGCTGTGTTGTATGTGGGCCGGGTTTTGTACCTGGATCTCTTCGCTGATCAAGGTTGAAAACTCCTACGCCTGGGGGCTTGCCGGTTATACCGCACTGATCATCATCGTCACTGTCGCTACCAGCGAAGCCCATCTGCTGGAGGCGCCGCAGTTCGCTATTGAACGCTGCAGCGAGATTGTGCTGGGGATCGTCAGCGCGGTGCTGGCGGACCTGCTGTTCTCGCCGCGTTCGATCAAACTGGATATCGACCGGGCGGTAGACAAGCTGCTGGTGGATCAGTATTTGCTGATGCAGATGTGCGTCAGTAACGCCGAGAAAGAAGACATTGACCGCGCCTGGAGCAATCTGGTCAAAAGCACGACCGCGCTGAACGGCATGCGCAGCAACCTGATGATGGAGTCATCGCGCTGGCAGAAGGTCAACCGGCGCGTGCGGGCGCTGCATACTCTGTCGCTGACGCTGATTACTCAGGCTTGCGAGACCTATCTGATTCTGCTGAATCATCCGGATGCGGTGAAGGAAAATATCCGCGAACTGCTGATGGTGCCGGCGCAAACGCCGCAGGAGATCCACAAGCGCATGAAGTTGCTGCGCCAGGTGCTGACCACCAACCGCACCGACGAGACGCTGCTGACCATCACCAGTTGGGTCGGCGCGGCCACGCGTTACCTGCTGTTGGCCAAAGGCGTGCATACCAACAGCAGCATCAGCGCAGTGGAAGAAGATGTGCTGAGCAGTGAAGTGGTGGTCAGACCGAGCTCGGCGGAAGGGCATCACGCCATGATTAACGGCCTGCGCACCTTTGTGGCGACGACGTTTGGCAGCCTGTTGTGGCTGTGGACCGGCTGGACTTCCGGCAGCGGTTTTATGGTGATCATTGCGGTGATTACGTCGCTGGCGATGCGCACCCCGGCACCGCGCATGGTGGCTATGGATTTTGTGCTGGGCATGCTGGCGGCGATCCCGGTCGGTTCGCTGTTCTTTATGGTGATCCTGCCGGCGACCCAGCAGAGCATTTTATTGTTGTGCCTCAGCCTTGGCCTGCTGGCCTTTTTCATCGGCATCGAGGTGCAAAAACGGCGGTTGGGTTCGCTCGGCCTGCTGGCGGGGACCATCAATATTTTGGTGTTGAGCAACCCGATGACCTTTAACGTCACCCAGTTTCTCGATGGCGCGCTCGGCCAGTTCCTCGGCAGTTGCGTGGGGTTGATGGTGCTGCTGTTGATCCGTGACAACTCGCGTGAACGCACCGGCCGCACGTTGCTGAACCAGTTTGTCGGCAGCGCGGTCTCGGCGCTGACCACCAAGGCGTCGCGCCGTCGGCAGAACCACCTGCCGGCGCTTTATCAGCAGCTTAATCAGCTGTTGATGATGTTCCCGAACGATATCGCCAAGTACCGGCTGGCGCTGAACCTGATCATCGCTCACCAGCGCATGCAGCGGGCGGAAATCCCGGCCAGCGAGGAGCTTTCGGCCTTCCATAAGCAGATCCGCAATACTGCCGATCACGTGGTTTCAGCCAAGAATGACGTGAAACGCGCCTATTATTACGATCGGCTGTTGAGCGAGATGAACGACTATCAGCAGAAGTTGGTGGACTATCAGGCACCGCTCAGCGTCACCGGCCCGGTAAAACGCCTGGCCGACATGCTGCACCGCTATCGCCACGCGTTGATCGACTGATGCGCTGAGGCCCCTGATGCGCTCATCCGGGGCTATACTTGCCTGATAGGGCCTTGTTTCGGAGTTGCACTGAGTGCCAGGCATACGGGAAAATGGCATGATAAGCATGAATGGGTGATGCAGATTATTAAGGCATGGGTTCCCTGAAGTGAAAATGTTACCTGCCGGTCATCTCTGATTCATTCTTTTCATCTATAAATCCAACGGGCATGGGTGCTGATGCACCCCTGTCGGCACTCAGTCAGGGACAGTAATGAACAAGCGGATCCTCGTGGCGATCGTCATCGCTGTTGTGATAGCCGGTTTTAGCGCTTTGCGCGGTAACGATCGGGTGATTGCCAACGTGCCTGCGGTGGCCGAAGGCCAGAGCATCGACCAACTGACGCAGCAAAAAAGGGTGGTGAGCTACCTGCAGCAGCATCAGCGGCTGCCGGACTATTACATCACCAAAAAGCAGGCGCGTGAGCAGGGGTGGGATGCGCGCAACGGCAACCTGTGTTCGGTTCTGCCGGGCAAAGCGATTGGCGGCGATCGTTTCTCAAACCGTGAAGGGCAACTGCCTACCGCCCGCAGCCGGGTATGGCGCGAGGCGGACATCAATTATCAATGCGGCCGGCGCGGGGCCGATCGCCTGTTGTATTCCAGCGACGGCCTGATTTTTGTCACGCGTGACCATTATAAAAACTTCATTCGGGTGGAGTGAGCTTGATGGCAAAAGTAGAGTTCGATTTTAATCAGATCCACGATTTGCCGGCGTTCTATCGCGATTTTGCGCATAAGTTTGCGCTCGATGAAGCCTTCGGCGCCAATCTGGACGCGTTGTGGGACGTGGTGACCGTCGATATCGGGTTGCCGGTCGAGATTGAGTTTACCCATCTCGATGCCCGTAGCAAACGCCGCTTCGGCGCGATTATCCTGCTGTTTGAAGAGGCGGAGGAAGAGCTGGAAGGCAGCCTGCGTTTCAATATTCGCGAAAGCAGCGGTGAACCTGCACATCACCGGGGATGAAACGGGTTCATCCCATGGTGACGGCGGCGATCATTCGGCGGTCTCGGCCAGATCGCGCAGGTACTGGAAGATTTGACGGTAGGCTTTCGGCGGCTTGTTAGCGGCCTTCTCTTTCTGCGCGTTACGCACCAGTGCGCGCAATTGCTGGCGATCGGCTTCCGGGTACAGGGCCAGGATAGACGGGATCGCGTCATCGCCTTCTTCCACCAAACGGTCACGCAGCGCTTCCAGCTTGTGGAACAGCGAAACCTGCTGGTTGTGGCGGTTCTTCAGCTTGTCGAGCGCGGTTTGAATCGGCTCTACGTCGCGGGCGCGCAGCATCTTGCCAATCAGTTGCAACTGACGGCGGCGGCCTTCTTTCTTGATCTTCTGCGCCAGTTCAATGGCGGCGCGCAAATCTTCGTCCAGCGGGATGCGTTCCAGCGCGTTCTTACCCAGTTCGACCAGCTCGGTCCCCAGGTCTTTTAGTGCTTCGGCATCACGTTTAATTTCACTTTTACTGACCCAGATAATCTCGTCATCGTCCTCGTCTTTGTTCTCCGGGACATCGTCGAGCCAGTCTTCAGGCTGTTTGTTCATGGTAGGCTCCGTTAAAAAGAGGCTAATCCTAACAGGTTGCCGGCTTTATGCGAAATTCCACGCGGTTCCTGTTAGACTCAAAAGCATAAATCACATGATTTTTGCGCGTGACTCCGCGCGCAACCACGCCGCCACGGCACTTTTCTCAACGATTTTCTGATTAATTATGGCAGATTGATGAAAGTAGTCACTCAAGTTGCAGAACAGCGCAAGGCGCTGGAACAGGCCGTTTCACAGGCTCTGGAGCTGGCGCGCGCCGGTTCCGATGCGGCAGAAGTTGCCGTAACCAAATCTACCGGTATCAGCGTCAGCACCCGCTTTGGCGAGGTGGAAAACGTCGAGTTCAACAGCGATGGCGCGTTGGGCATTACCGTGTATCACCAGCAGCGTAAAGGTAGCGCGTCTTCAACCGATCTCAGCCCGGACGCCATTGCCCGTACCGTACAGGCTGCGCTGGATATCGCTCGTTATACTTCTGCGGATCCGAACGCCGGCCCGGCGGAAAAAGACCTGCTGGCGTTTGAGGCGCCGGATCTGGATCTGTTCCACCCGGCGGAGCTGGACGCGGAGCGGGGCATCGAACTGGCTGCCCGCGCCGAGCAGGCGTCGCTGGCGGCGGACAAACGCATCACCAATACCGAAGGCGGCAGTTTTAACAGCCACTACGGCATCAAGGTGTTCGGCAACAGCCACGGCATGTTGCAAAGCTACTGTTCAAGCCGTCATTCGCTGTCGAGCTGTGTGATCGCCGAGCACGATGGCGATATGGAGCGTGACTACGCCTATACCATTGGCCGCGCTATGGGCGATTTGGCAAGCCCTGAATGGGTGGGCGAGGAGTGTGCACGTCGTACCTTGTCGCGCCTGGCGCCGCGCAAGTTGTCAACCATGACCGCCCCGGTGTTGTTCGCTTCTGAAGTGGCGACCGGTCTGTTCGGGCACCTGGTTGGCGCCATCAGCGGCAGCAGCGTTTACCGTAAATCCACCTTCCTGCTGGACTCGCTGGGCAAGCAGATCCTGCCGGACTGGCTGACCATCGAGGAGCACCCGCACCTGCTGAAAGGACTGGCTTCCACGCCGTTCGACAGCGAAGGCGTGCGTACCCAGCGGCGTGACATTGTCAAAGACGGCGTGCTGCAAACCTGGTTGCTGACCAGCTACGCGGCGCGTAAGCTCGGCATGCACAGCACCGGCCATGCCGGCGGCATCCACAACTGGCGCATTGCCGGGCAGGGCCATGACTTTGCCGGTATGTTGAAGCAACTGGGCACCGGTCTGGTGGTCACCGAGTTGATGGGGCAGGGCGTTAGCGGCATTACCGGCGACTATTCGCGCGGCGCCGCCGGTTTCTGGGTGGAAAATGGCGAGATCCAGTACCCGGTCAGCGAGATCACTATCGCCGGCAACCTGAAAGACATGCTGCGCAACATCGTCAGCGTGGGCAGCGATATCGAAACCCGCAGCAATATTCAGTGCGGTTCGGTGCTGCTGCCGGACATGAAAATCGCCGGCCAATAATACCTGCCAGGGCTGGCCGCTCCGGTTGCCAGCCTCTCTCCTTTCCCCCCGTTATAACCTTGCTTACAAATCTCTTGTTCCGGTTTTCAGCGCCCTTGCCTATGTTTAGGTTGAACAAAAACTTATACCCTATGAATGTCGAGTTGCAGCCAACGACGCCGCAGCTCGAAAGGCGACGGGTAGATAAAATAATAACTGGAAGGTGAGCAAGCATGTCGAACAAACTGAAAGCATTGATGGCGTTGGCGCTGCTGGGAGCCAGTTCACTGGCGGTCGCGGCAGATTTGGCCGACGATATGGACACCATCGCCGGCAATTACAAAACGGTGCTGAGCACTGACTCAACGGACACTCTGAAGCAGAGTCTGCAGAACATGCGCGCCGCCGCGCTGGATGCGAAGCAATCCACGCCGCCGAAGCTGGAGGATAAAGCGGCCGGCAGCCCGGAGATAAAAGATTTTCAGCATGGGCTGGACCAGCTTATCGGCCAGATAGACCAATCGCTGGCGCTGGCCAATCAAGGCAAGCTGGCTGAAGCCAAGCAGATCGCCCAGGGATTCAAGCAAACCCGCGACGTTAACCACAAGAAATTCCGCTAAGCCTTTTCGCGCCGTTCCGATCCCAGATAGCAGGACGGCGCCTGTCCCAACACGCGGCGAAACATGGTGGCAAAAGCCGCGCTGCTCTCATACCCCAACTCCAGAGCGACCTGCGTTACGCTGTTGCCCTCCGTCAACTGAGCCAGCGCCAGCACCACGCAGGCCCGTTGCCGCCATTGTGAAAATGACATCCCCGTTTGTGCGCGAAAGAATCGGCTGAAGGTGCGGATGCTCATATACAGGCGCGTGGCCCATTCCTGCGGCGAATCGTGCGCGTTGGGCTGAAGCAGGAACAGCTGGCATAATTCGCCCAGCCGCCGATCGGCGGGAAGGGGGATGTGCAGCGGCAGGGATTGCAGTTGGGCAAGCTCATGCAGCAGCAGGAAAACCAGCGCGCCGTCGCGGCCGTCCGGATCGTACTCCAGCGGCATATCCACCGCCGCCATCAAGAGTTGGCGCATCAGCGGCGTAACGCTGACCACCTGACAAACCTGCGGCTGAGAGGCCAGCAGCGCGGTCGGTTCAATGTACAGGCTGCGGGTGGTGACGCCGACCATTCTCACTTCATGCGGCATCTGCGGCGGCAGCCACACCGCCCGCTGCGGCGGCACAATCCAGTTCCCCTGGTGGGTAAATACGTGCATTACGCCGGTAGCGCCATAGAGCAACTGAGCGCGGCGGTGGCTGTGCATGGGCAGTAAATGGCCCGACGGGTAGTCGGTGCCGATGGCAATCACCGACCTTGGCACATGGTCGATGTCATCAATGCGTACGTTGCGCATAATCCTTATCAGAGCAGTTTGGCCGAAATGCAATGATAGTTGGCCTTTCATGTAAAGCAAGCCACTGGCCATAGCTCTACTATCAGGGCAGAAAAATAACGCTGCCTTGGTGGCGAGGTATTTTTATTGTTGATTAACCCCTTTTTAATTTAAACGCCGGGGCCGGGCGGGTTATCTCGTCTGCATCATACAAGAAGTTAATAAGGAATTATTTTATTCCAACACCTGAAGCAATAGTTCTTCTTTTAATGCTGTAACTATAAGGTGATATTTCATGTATAAGATCGGTGTGATTGGCGGTGGGGCGGCAGGTATTTCTTTCGCTTACAACTTTATCAAGAATAAGTCTGTTAATAATTGCAATAAGCATCTTTCCCTGAAAGTGTTTGACAAGCAGGGGTTCAATGGCGGTATGGCTTACAGCAGCGATTTTGACAGCCATATTTTAAATATGACGCCAGAGAATATGTCGGCGGATATTTTTGACAGTGCACATTTTTCCGATTGGATCACGACGCATTTTCGGCGATACAGTAAAGATCGCTACCCACCCCGCTGGCTTTATAAAGAATATCTCGATTTTATTCGCGACAGGGCGGTGTTTATGGCGGCTGCCAGCAACGTCACGCTGAATTTCGTGACCGCCGAAGTTGAGGAGATAGGTTCGCATCCAGGAGGATATTTGCTGACAACGGCCTGCGGGGCCGCGGAGCAGATGAATGCGGTAGTGCTGTGCTCGGGGCATAATGAGCCGGCGAGCCTCTACCCGATTGACGGGGTGATTGCCTATCAGGCCAATCGGGATCTGCCCGCCATCAATCCTGCATCGGCAGTCGGCGTGATTGGCTGTAGCCTGACGGCGATCGACGCCATTATTGAGCTGATTGAGCGGGTGGGGGCGAGCAATATTACCGCCCTGTCGCGTTCCGGGCTTTTCCCCAGCGTGCAGCCTGCGTTGATGCGCGCGCCACCGCCAGAATTCAGGCAACGGCTGAACCGTTTTGTCGCCGACAACAGCTATATTGATGCGCACCAGTGGGTTCAGGTGATTAACGCGGCGCTCGAAGAATATTACCCAGGGCAGGAACGGCTAACGGTGCTGTCTGCAATGGGGGCCGAAAGGGATTGCTATCGTGACCTGGCCGAAAGCCTGGATCGGGCGCGCTTTGCCCGTGAGCATATCTGTAGCTATCTGGCAGCGATTCATCCGGCCGTATGTGAAGCCTGGGTAAAAATGGATGAAAATAACCGACAGATCTTCATGCGCTTCTATAACTCTTCCTGGATGCGCAATCGGCACGCCATGCCACTAAAAAATGCCTATAAAATTATTGCGGCGCTAGAGAGCCAACGTTTGCGCGCCTTTGGTGGGGTGGTAAATATAGAAAAAGAAGGCCGGGGATTTAAAACCCTTTGCCACAATGCGGAGGTGCATAGCCAATATTTGCTTAATTGCACCACGCCCTCATACCAACTGAAGTTAAGTCGATTAAATAAAAAGATGCTTCAGGGCGGCCTGGTACAGGAAAATATCTTCGGTGGCGTAAAATGCAATCCATTTACGTTAAAAGTGTCGGATGAAAAAGGCAATGAGCAGGATCTCTATTCCCTTGGAGCCCCCGCCAAAGGCGACCTTTTTTATACTTCCGCAATGGAATCCATCACCCGGGATATCAGCAAAATAGTTTTCAACAACAGCATATTTAATGGAAATAAGGCGGAAGCATGAAAAACGTAGCGCTATTTGTTGGCAACGATATTTTTTCCTGGCTGGCATGTCAGGATGTTATTAGCGCCTTACACAAGGAATGCACCTTTACGGTTTATTTTCCACTGGCGAAAGCCGCCGGCCGGCTGCAGGAGCCTGAAATTCGCCAGCTTGCCTTGTATGAACGTGAAGTGTTGAATGACTTCGTTTTCCCCTTTGTCAGCAGAAATGCCGATGCCTGCGAGGGCGCTTACCAGCCGCCGCAGGTTTTCCTGGCCGGCGCAGGCATCACGGCGCACCGTATTGCAGACATCAATGACGCCACTTTTATCAGCAGCCTGGGTAATATGGACGCGGTGGTTTCTTTGCGCTGCTACCAGAAGTTTTCCGCGGATTACGTCCGGGCCTTCAGCCAGCGCGGCAAGCTGCTGTGGAATCTGCATCCGGGCGATTTGCCGCATTACCGTGGCGTGATGACGCTGTTCCGCGCCATGATGAACGGCGAGAAAAACGGCGCGTTAACGTTGCACGAGATGGATGAACACTGGGATGCCGGGCCGGTGCTTGCCCGCTTGCCGATCGAATTGCGTTATGAACTGTCGTTTTTGGAAAACATGATGCTGGCGGGCATGCGGTCCGGTGCATTTTTAGCGGGGCAGCTAATGCGCGCGGGCGAACGCAAGTCCCTTATTGTCGAGCGGCAGGGTAATTATCGCTATTGGGGATTTCCGGATGCGCTGACTCTGGCGCAGGCGGCGGAAGCCGGGATTGAGCTTATCGATCATGATGCCATTCGCCGGCATTATCTGGCGCTGTTTGTCGGCGACGAGTTCCATCCACTTGCCGGTCAGTTCTCTGCCGGTTTCGACGATTTCATCCGGGCGCATGGCCATGATTGAAACGTTGATTATTCTCGGTGCCGGTTTCATTACCGGCATCACCACCATCTTGTTCGGCTTTGGCGGCGGCTTTGTGGTGGTGCCCTTTGTCTATCATCTGGTGTCTTCCTCCGGCGAACAGCCGGGCCAGGCGATGCATATCGCCGTAGCGACCTCAACGGCGGTGATGATCCTCAATTCGGGTTACGCCACCCTAACCAACTGGCGCAGCGGCAACCTGCTGCGTGAAACCATCATCCCGCTGATCTTTTTCATCAGCATTGGTGCCGCACTGGGCGCTTTTGCCTCTACGCTGCTGGCGGACAATGTGGTCAGGCTGCTGTTCGTGATTTATATGCTGGTGACGATTGCGGATTGTCTGTTCAGGCAGGGTTTTTTGGTCAAACCGGCGCGCGCGGCGCTGTCAAAGATGACGTTGTGGGCCGGTGGCCCGCTGATTGGGGTGATCGCCACTATGCTCGGCGTGGGGGGCAGCGTGATGACGGTGCCTTTGTTGCGTCGGCATGGCTATGAAATGAAGCACTGCGTCAGCGCGGCCAATCCCTTGTCGATTCCGGTCGCTGTCATCGGCGCACTGATGTATATCGGTTTGGGCTGGCAGGAAATGAGCGGGCCGCACTATCTTGGCTACGTCAACCTGACCATTCTTGGGCTGCTGGTGGCGGCCGGCATTGCGGGGATCGTCTTTGCCAAAAGGGCGTTGCCGAAGGTCAATGACAAGCTGCACGCCAGAGTTTACGTGTTGCTGCTGGTGGTGGTACTGATCGCTATCAGCCTGTAAGGCTCAGAAAGGGCGGCATGTTCACCGCCCTGAATTACCGCTTAGCGGTGGTATTCACCTGCCGCTTCCGGCTGGTACAGCAGTTCCAGCACTTCGATCCGCGCTTCTTCGCCGTTCGGCAACTGCCAGGTAATCTGGTTGCCTACATGCATGCCCAGCAGCGCTGCGCCCAGCGGCGCCATCACTGACAACTGCTCGTGGCTGTCCTTCAGCGAGGCCGGGTACACCAGCGTGCGCACGTGCTCTTCTGCGGTATGCAGATCGCGGAAACGCACGCGGCTGTTCATGGTCACCACGTTGGCCGGGATCTGGGCCGGCGGCAGGATTTCGGCGCGATCCAGCTCGTCGTTCAGCGCGATGGCGACGTCGGTGTTGGCAAAGGCCGGTTGTTCCAATAGCGCATCCAGGCGTTCCGCATCCAGCTCATTAATAGTAATGGTTGGTTTGGTCATTCCACTCTCCAGTCAAATCAAAGGGCGCCCGTTTTCGCGCCCATAAATTCGGAAAAACAGCACAAAAGCAACGCCCCCGCGCCAGAGGAGCGGGGGCGTTGCTGATGTCGAATTGTCTTACCGATAGTAGGCGGTTAAGCGGTGAAAAGAAAGAGATCCCGAT
Organism: Serratia sp. 22264; assembly: GCF_052045345.1. NCBI lineage: Bacteria > Pseudomonadati > Pseudomonadota > Gammaproteobacteria > Enterobacterales > Yersiniaceae > Serratia > Serratia sp. 22264. Next base: position 200,404 of record NZ_JBQEOY010000005.1, on the reverse strand, counting down.
CACGAAGCTTTTCACTGCGGCGGGGAGAAACGGAAACCCTTTGTGGCATTAACTTTCTGTAATGTCATTAAATTATCTTAAAAGCGCTTATTTTGCGAAATGGATCCCTGACAATCATTGAATTTCCACTTTAAACTGGAAAAAAAGCGGCTACACAGAAATTCTCCCCGGGGTTAGGGTAAGACATCAAAGAAAGCGGGAAATACCCACCGCCTTTCAAGCTGCAGCGTTGTTGGCTGCTTTACAAGACCCACGAGCTGAGCGCCTGGCTGTAACTTGAAATTCATAGGGTATATTCAGGTGATGCATTCTGCGACTTACGAATAATGTTGGAACCAGGGGTATTGAAAAGTGAATGAAGGATCTGTTGCGATAGAAAAAAATGAGCGGTCTGACCTCGGCGAGGCCGGGGCGATCACCGATAAGGTGCTGGCCGATATTACCGCCATGCTGAATGCAGAAAACATTTATACCAATGCAGTACAGCAACAGATGCTGGAATCGCATATTCGTGCCATGGTACTGCGTTCAATGACTGGTGAACCCTTGCCGGAAGTCGATAAATCGCTTTTTGATGAGATTTCAGCGGAATCGATGCAAATGGCTGAGCGAGTTGTCGATAATTTTCCGGCTCTGCCGATCGAAGAAGCTTATTTGCTTTCTGTGCATTTTGAAGTGGCAAAAGACAATAACCAATAGCGATTAACGCATTCATATCATCAGGAGAAAATACCATGGGTCAGATTACCGTAGTGATTGGCGATCGTTTGGGCAAAGGCCAGAAAGTCGGCCAGGGCATTGAAACGGCTGGCGGAAAAGCCATCGTTATCCCTGGCGTAGCGGCGGATATGAAGCTGGGCGACGTAATGAAAGCGGAAGGTGCGCAGTTGGGAATTTCCTTCTGCGGCAGCGGCGGTGCCGGGGCAATTACCGCGCAGACCAAATACGGCTACAAAGCGAAATACGGCATGCGCTCCATTGATGAAGGCGTGACGGCAATCAACGAAGGTTATATCGTGCTGGGTTTTGGCTTTATGGATAAAGAAGAATTGGGCCAAAGACTGGTGGAAGCCTACATCAAAAAACACGGCAACCCGTAATGAAAGAACACTATACCACATCGGTAAAGGTGGAGGGCAAGGGTGACAGCAAAGCGAAAGCTTTTGCTTCCGCCTTGGCTAATGTGCAGGGCACGGTATTAAAATCCACCAGCAATATTCTGCTGCGCATTGAACCGCAGGATGTCAGCGTATTAAAAGCGGAAGAGAAAATAACAAAAGAGAAATTTCTCTTTTTCTTTTTACCGCGAGAAAGAAAAACCTACACCGTGACTCTGGAAATAACCGTGAACGTGACAATGATTAATACAGAAAAGGTTGTCTTCGTCACGAAATAAAAACGTTAGCATAAATCTAAGGGTATACTGATGTTTTTAATCATCTTATTTAAGTCGCTTATTATTGGCGGACTGGTGGGGGTTGGCGTAGGGGCTGGCGCCGCACGCATGTTCCATGCTCCGACGACACAGGGCATGGGCGCCTTCCGCACCTTGGGCGAGCTGAATTCCTGCGAAGGCGATCCGGCTTCCCACTTCTCATTCGGCCTGGGTTTCTTCTTCAACGCCTGGGCGTCTTCCGTGGCGGCGGGCGCCTTCACGCAGGACGTTGACCACCGCATCATCCCTCACTGGGGCGCGGCAGCCTTGATGGTCAAGAACCGCAACCTGGCGCAAACGCTGCATGACCCGAAAAAAATGGCTATCGCCTGCGGCGTTATCGGCATGCTGGTGGTGGCGTTCCTCAATACCACCGCTTCCGCAGTGCCCGCTGCGCTGCAGGTTACGGCAATCAAAGTGCTGGTGCCGGCGGCTAACCTGCTGGTGAACACCGTGATGCCGGTGATCTTCTGGCTGGCGGCGATCGACGCCGGGCGTCGCTCTGGTTTCTGGGGAACCATTTTCGGCGGCCTGGCGCAGCTGATCATGGGCAACGCCGTGCCGGGTCTGGTGCTGGGCATTCTGATCGGTAAGGGCGTGGAAGAGAGCGGCTGGAACAAAATCACCAAGATCATGATGGCGGTGATCGTGCTGCTGTTCGTGCTGAGCGGTTTCTTCCGCGGCTTCGACATGAAAGTCCTCGAGTCCTTCAGCCTCGGCGTGCCGGGTTGGCTGGACACCATTCACAACACCCTGAGCGGTAAATAAGGAGCGGGATGATGGAAGAACAAACCCAAAAAGGCTTCTGGTACGCCGACTGGTCATTCCCGATTTTTGTTGGCCTGCTCTCGTCCGGTGTGTTCGCCGGGACGCACATGTACTACCTGTATGGCATCGGCGCGTTTAACGAAGTGGCCTTCGTTTCCATGCTGCGTGCCGGGATGGACACCGGCGTTTATGGCGCGGTGGCGGCATTCGGCGCCAGCTTCCTGTTTGCGCGCATCATTGAAGGCTCGCTGGTGGGCATTCTGGACATCGGCGGCGCGATCCAGACCGGCGTGGGGTTGGGCGTTCCGGCGCTGTTGCTGGGCGCGGGGATCATCTTCCCGGTCGCCAACTTTGCCGCCTCGCTGGTGACCGGCCTGGTGATTGGTCTGGCGATTGGCTACCTGATCATTCTGGCACGCAAATTCACCATCAGCCAGAGCAACTCCACCTACGGCGCAGACGTAATGATGGGGGCAGGTAACTCCTCAGGCCGCTTCCTGGGGCCGTTGATCATCCTGTCGGCGATGACCGCATCCATTCCGATTGGCGTTGGTTCGCTGCTTGGCGCGCTGCTGTTCTATATCTGGGGCAAGCCAATCACTGGCGGAGCGATCCTTGGCGCAATGCTGTTAGGGGCCATTTTCCCTGTCGCCATTGCTTAATCACTGTTCCAGAGCCGTGTGATAGTGGGGCGGTGCGCCGCCCCCTGCTGGAAAAGGAGTAGCGCAGTATGTATGACTTAGTAATCCGACGCGCCAGGCTGGCGGACGACCGACTGGTCGATCTGGCGGTTCTGGACGGTAAGATTGTCGTCGTTGGGCAGTTGGCCGATGACGTCAACGCCGGCAGGCAACTGGATCTGGCGGGCAATTGCCGCCTCAGCGCCGGCTGGATCGACTCCCACGTGCACTGCTATCCTTCTTCGCCGATTTACTATGACGAACCGGACTTAGTGGGCGTAGCCAGTGGCGTGACCTCGGTGGTTGACGCCGGCAGCACCGGCACCGACGACGTTGACGAGTTCTATGCTCTGACGCGCCGGGCCAAAACCAACGTATTCGCTTTCCTGAATATCTCGCGCATCGGGTTGTTACGCCAAAATGAGCTGGCCGATCTGGCGGATATCGACCCGCCGACGGTGAAAAAATCCATCGATGCCTACCCCGGTTTCATCATAGGCATCAAGGCGCGCATGAGCAGCAGCGTGGTGGGGCAAAACGGCATTGTGCCGTTGGTGCGCGCCAAGCAAATCCAGCAGGAAAACAACCGGTTGCCGCTGATGGTGCATATCGGCAATAACCCGCCGAATCTGGATGACATCGCCGATCTGCTGACCCGCGGCGACATCATTACCCACTGCTATAACGGCAAGCCGAACCGCATTCTGACCCCGGCGGGTACGTTGCGCGAGTCGATCCAGCGGGCGCTGAAACGCGGCGTGCTGCTCGACGTGGGCCACGGCACCGCCAGTTTCAGCTTTGACGTGGCACGCCAGGCGATTGGGCTTGGCATTCTCCCGCACACCATCAGCTCCGATATCTATTGCCGCAACCGCATGGCCGGGCCGGTACACAGCCTGGCGACGGTGATGTCCAAATTCTTCAGCATTGGCCTGTCGTTGCCGCAGGTGATTGCCTGCGTGACGGAAAATGCCGCTTCGGCGCTGAGCCTGACCCATAAAGGCCGGCTGGAGCCGGGTTATGACGCCGATTTTACCCTGTTCGATCTCCGCCTGGGGCCGCAGGTATTTGCCGACTCAGAAGGGCAATCGGTCGGTGGCGAACAGTTGTTGGTTCCGTTGGCTGCGGTGGTAGCCGGGGAAATTCTATTAACCGACGAAGGGAAAGCCCATCATGTCTTCGATTTATGAAAAATATAATTTAAAACAAGTGATTAACACTTCTGGCCGTATGACTATTCTTGGCGTATCTACCCCGCGTCAGGAGGTGATTGACGCCGTCGACTACGGCCTGAATCACTATTTTGAAATCAAGGATCTGGTTAACAAGACCGGTGCTTACATCGCCGATCTGCTGAATGTGGAAGATGCCGTGATCGTGTCTTGCGCCTCGGCGGGTATCGCCCAGTCGGTGGCGGCAGTGATCGTCAAAGACAATGCCAACCTGCTGGTGAACCTGCACTCGGCGCCAATCACCGTGCCGCGCGAGATAGTGTTGCCGCGCGGCCACAACGTGAACTTCGGTGCCCCGGTCGACACTATGGTTGCCCTCGGCGGCGGCAAGGTGGTTGAGGCGGGTTATGCCAACGAATGCTCAGCAGAGCAGCTCGAGGCCTGCATCACGCCGCAAACGGCGGCGATCCTGTACATCAAATCGCACCACTGCGTGCAGAAAAGCATTCTTTCCGTCGAGCAGGCGGTGGTGGTGGCGCGCAAGCATGATCTGCCGCTGATCGTCGATGCCGCCGCAGAAGAAGATCTGATGTGCTACTACCAGATGGGGGCCGATCTGGTGATCTACAGCGGCGCCAAGGCCATCGAAGGCCCAACCAGCGGCCTGGTGGTGGGTAAGCGGCAATACGTGGAGTGGGTGAAGCTGCAATCCGGCGGCATTGGCCGGGCGATGAAGGTCGGCAAAGAGGGCATCCTCGGCCTGACGCAGGCGATTGAAAGCTACCTGAAGCTGGAAAAAACCACCGGTGAGCAGATGGTGGCGCGAATGACGCCGTTTATCACCAGCCTGAACTCGCTGACCGGCATCAGCGCCAAAACCGTCTGGGACAGCGCCGGCCGCGATATCGCCCGTGCTGAAATCACCTTTGACGAAGCGGTGCTGGGGCGCTCTACCACCGACATCGTCCAGGCGCTGAAAACCGGCGAGATCGCCATCTACTTCCGTGGCTATAAGGCCAATGAAGGCAAAATCGAAGTGGATGTGCGTAGCGTCGACGAGCAGCAACTGATGACCGTCTTTACCTGTATTAAAAATCTGTTTACGGAGAAACAAGCATGAAGCTGCAGCCAAACTATTACCGCGACCGTCTGTGCCTCAACGTACTGGCCGGCTCAAAAGACAATGCGCAGGCTATTTATGCGGCGGCGGAAGGGCATGTGCTGGTCGGGGTTCTCTCCAAGAACTATCCGGACGTCGACAGCGCGGTGGCGGATATGCAGCACTATGCGCAACTGATCGAGAATGCGCTGTCGGTGGGCCTGGGGGCGGGCGATCCCAAACAATCCGCGATGGTCAGCCTGATTGCCCAGCGCGTTCAGCCGCAGCACGTCAATCAGGTGTTTACCGGCGTGGGCGCCAGCCGTGCGCTGCTGGGCCAGAGCGACAGCGTGGTGAACGGGCTGGTTTCTCCGACCGGTCGCGTCGGCTTTGTGAAGATCTCGACCGGCCCGCTGAGCGCTGCCGCGCCAGACGGCATCGTACCGGTCGAGACGGCCATCGCCATGTTGAAAGATATGGGCGGCAGCTCCATCAAGTATTTCCCGATGGGCGGGTTGGCGTGTAAAGAAGAATATCGGTATGTGGCTCAAGCCTGCGCCGAGCATGATTTTATGCTGGAGCCGACTGGCGGCATCGATCTGGAAAACTTCGAACCGATCGTTGAGATTGCATTGGCCGCCGGCGTGAAGCGAATTATTCCGCATATCTACAGTTCCATTATTGATTCTGCCACCGGTGATACCCGCCCGCAGGATGTGAAAACCCTGTTGGCGATGAGCAAAAAGCTGGTGGGTTAAGCGCAGCCAACAACGCTGCAGCTTCACGCAAGAAAGGTATATCGGATGACGTAAGGCAGGGAGGCTACCCTTCTCTCTACAGGCGCGGTATGCCGCGCCGTTAGCTACAATAAGGACAATCATGCGAAACTGGCAGGCTTCCCCCTTACGTACTGCGTTAACCCTGGCGCTGCTGGCTATCGCCAGCCCGGCGCTGCACGCTGAGGATGCAATGAACTCCACGTCATCTCATTTTGCTTATATCGGTACTTACAACCCTAACGGTGAAGGCGTTTACCGGGTGCAGGTCGATCCGGTCAGCGGCGCGCTGAGCGCGAAAACGCTGGTCAGCAACCAGCCGAATCCGGCGCAGCTTACCCTGGATGCCCAAGGCCGGACGCTGTATGTCGCCAGCGAAGTGGCCGATTTTAACGGCAGCAAGCACGGCGGCATCATCGCTTATCGCATCAACCCGGTAGATGGCGGGCTGACGCAACTGAATCAGGTTGATTCGCAGGGCGCGGGGCCGGTTTACCTTTCCCTGACGCCGGACGGCCGCCATCTGCTGGTGGCGAACTACGTCAGCGGCACCGTGGCGGCGTTTCCGGTTGAGAATGACGGCAAATTGGGCAATGCCAGTTCAGTGCAACAGGATCAGGGGCCGGCAGGCGCGAGCAAACCTGCGGCGGCGGTGGAGGGCAGTTTTGCCGCCAGCGACCATAATGGCCCGCACGCGCATATGATCGCCTGCGATCCGAGCGGCAAGTTTGTGTTTTCCACCGATCTGGGGCTGGATCGCCTCTACCAGTGGCGCTTTGACGGCGCAAGCGGCCAACTGACGCCAAACGATCCGCCGTGGATCGCCGCTTCTTCCGCCGGTGCCGGCCCGCGTCACTTTGTGTTCCATCCGGACGGCAAGACGGTGCTGTTGGTGAACGAAGAGGCTTCGACGCTGACCAGCTACCGTTTTGACAGCCAAAAAGGTACTCTGAAACAATTACATACCCTTTCTTCGCTGCCTGCCGATTATAAGGGCACCAGCTTTGCTTCGGGGTTGGTCTTGAGTGAGGACGGCAAGAATCTGTATGTCGCCAACCGGCTGCATAACAGCATCGCGCAGTTCAGCGTTGGCGCCGATGGCGAATTGAAGCCGGTGGCGGAAATCTGGACGCGCGGTGACTATCCGCGATCGTTGACGTTGAGCCCGGACGGGCATTATCTCTATGCGATGAATCAGCGCAGCGATAACGTCACCCGTTTCAGCCTGGACAAGGCCAGCGGCAAACTCAGCTTTGTTGAGGGCTATACGCCGGTAGGCAGCCCCTCGCAAATGGTGTTCCTGCCGGTGACGAAGTAACTCGTTGCCCGCCTGGTTTCCCCAGGTGGGCACCTTAATTGACGGAAAGAGCATGGTACGATTTCCCTACCCGCGTTTGGCCTATCTGTTCGACGCTTTGCAGTCCGAGACCTTGCCGCAGGATGAGTTGGCGAAGCGCTTTGCGGTATCCACCCGTACCGTGCGTGCCGATATCACCGCGTTGAACGATATCCTGGAAAAATACGGCGCTCGCTTTGTGCATAGCCGTGGGGCGGGCTATCGCCTGCAGGTGGATGATGCCGCGCTGTTCAGCGCCTTGCAGCATAGAGAGCGCAAAAAGCACGCCACGCCACGCAGTGCGCAAGAGCGGGTGCACTATCTGCTGATTCGTTTTTTGACCTCAGCCTTTTCCCTGAAGCTGGAAGATTTGGCCGATGAATGGTTTGTCAGCCGTGGAACGCTGCAAAACGACATGGCTGAGGTGAGAGAGCGCCTGGCGAACTATCAATTAACCATTGAAACCAAACCACGCTATGGCATGAAGCTGTTCGGCTCGGAGATGGCGATCCGCGCTTGCCTGACCGATCTGTTATTCCAACTGCATCTGGCCGATGCCGAAAACCCGTTGCTCAACAATGAAATCCTGCTGCAACCGCAGGTGGCGACCTTCGCCGGGCTGCTGCATCCGCTGTTGTCGCAATACGCCATCCGCCTGACGGATGAAGGTGAGCAGTATTTGATTTTTTACTGCGCGGTGGCGCTGCGGCGCATCAGCGATGGCTACCCGCTGTCGGACTTTGACGTTGAAGACGGCGATGACGCGGTGCGCAAGGTCTCCACCTGGCTGGCGGGGGAACTGCGCAAGGCCAGCGGCAAAGAGGTGTCGATGGCGGAAGAGGCCTACCTCAGGGTGAATATTGCCGCGCGCCGGGTGCAGGACGTGCAGCCGACCGAGATTAACGCCGACGACGAAGAAGCGCTGGTGGACTACATTTTGTCGTACATCAACGCGCACTATAACTACAACCTGCAGGGCGACCGCCAACTGCGGGCGGACTTGCTCACCCATATCAAGACCATGATTACCCGGGTGAAATACCAGATCAATATTCCCAACCCGCTATTGGCCAACATCAAACAACACTATCCGATGGCCTATGACGTGACGCTGGCGGCGGTATCGAGCTGGGGAAAATACACGCCTTACACCCTGAGCGAAAACGAAATCGGCTATCTGGTGCTGCATATCGGCGTTGGGTTGGAACGGCACTACAACATCGGCTACGAGCGCCATCCGCAGGTGATGCTGGTGTGCGATACCGGTAACTCAACGGTGCGCATGATCCAGGCGCAGATTGCGCGCAAGTACCCGCAGCTGGTGATGACGCGCATCGTTTCGCTGCGCGATTACGAGGTACTCACTCATATCGACGAAGATTTTGTCATTTCCAACGCGCGGGTCAGCGAAAAGAACAAACCGGTGGTGGTGATGTCGCCGTTTCCTACCGACTACCAGTTGGAACAGCTGGGTAAGCTGGTGCTGGTGGATCGTACCAAACCCTACATGCTGGAGAAGTTCTTCGACGCCGCGCATTTCTGGGTGGTAAATGAGCCGCTGACGCAGGCGGAGCTGTTCCGAAAAGTGTGCGTTCAACTGGAGCAGGAAGGGTATGTCGGCGACGATTTTTACCCGTCGGTAGTGGAGCGCGAAGCGATAGTGTCGACCATGCTGGGCGAAGGTATTGCACTGCCGCACTCGTTGGGATTGCTGGCGAAAAAAACCGTGGTGATGACGCTGCTGGCGCCGCAGGGCGTGGTGTGGGGCGACGGTGAGATCGCCCATGTGATTTTCCTGCTGGCGATCAGCAAAAGCGACTACGAAGAGGCGATGGCGATTTACGATCTGTTCGTCACCTTTGTACGCGAACGTTCGATGAGCCGCCTGTTGGGCAGCGATAATTTCGACAGTTTCAAGGCGGTGGCGCTGGACTGTTTAAGCCGGATTTAAGCGATGAGCCAAAAATAGAGGCCGTCTTAAAGGGAATATTGTTAGGCACCTTTAAGAGTGCTAAAAACGGGCAGGGGATGAAGTCTATTCAATTGCCGATAAACGCTAGATTTAATCTGAGTATACTGCTGAAGCTTCATAAATGTTAAACGCGCCATAAAGGGCGCGTTCCTGGGGTTTACTTCTTTGTTGCGGGGAAGTTAGTCTTCATCAAACCCGGAATTAATCAGTTCAATTACCGCATTCAGCGCTTTCACCTCATCCGGGCCGGTGGCTTCCACTTCGATATGCCGCCCCTGTGCGGAGTCCAGCATCAGCAGCGCAATCACGCTGCTGGCTTCGGCCTCGGTGCCGCTGTCGTTACGCAGCATCACTTCGGCGTCAAAACTCTGCACCAGCTCGAACAGCTTCATCGCCGGGCGAGCGTGCATACCGAGTTTGTTTTTGATTTCAACCGTTTGCTTGACCGTCATTGTTTACGTTTTTCCAGCGTCCGGTGGCGCGATTGCACATTCTTGCCGCGTGAGCGGAAGTAGTCGGCCAACTGTTCGGCTACGTAGACGGAACGGTGCTTACCGCCGGTACAGCCAATCGCCACCGTCAGGTAGCTGCGGTTGTTGGTTTCCAGCATCGGCAGCCACTGTTCCAGATAGCTGCGCGTCTGGTAGATAAAGTTATGCACTTCAGTGTGACGATCGAGGAACGAGGCGACCGGTTTATCCAGGCCGGTCATCGGGCGCAGTTTCGGATCCCAGTGCGGGTTCGGCAGGAAGCGTACGTCGAAGACGTAATCGGCGTCGATCGGGATGCCGTGCTTAAAGCCGAAGGATTCGAATACCATGGTCAGTTCGCGTTCGCGTTTACCCAACAGACGGGTACGCAGCATTTCGGCCAGCTCATGCACCGACATTTCCGACGTGTCGATGAGCAGATCGGCCCTTGAGCGCAACGGCTCAAGCAGATCGCTTTCTTCATCGATCGCGCTTTCCAGCGACAGGTTCTTGGTGGAGAGCGGATGCAGGCGGCGGGTATCACTGTAGCGGCGAATCAGGGTATTACGGTCGGCGTCGAGGAACAGCAATTGCGGAGAAAAGCAGTCCGGCAATTGGGTCATCGCATATTCAAACACTTCCGGCGATTCCGGCATGTTACGCACGTCGATGCTTACCGCTGCGGATATGTTGCGTTCCGCCAGCGTATTGGCAAGCTGCGGCAGCAGTACCACGGGCAGGTTATCAACGCAGTAAAAACCCATGTCTTCCAGCGCCCGCAAGGCGACGGATTTCCCTGAACCGGAACGGCCGCTGACAATCATCAGCACCATGTGGCAACTCCCCCTGGCATCTCAGTGGCGTTTATCGCCACCGTTAGAAACTTTATTATTCCGGCCTGAGCCGAAACCCATCGTAGCTAAACAGTATCGTTATCCTGGCTGGAAGTCACGCCAGCCGGGCGTTACTCGGTAATGATCTGGTAAAGCTCTTCGTCGCTTTGCGCCGAGCGCAGGCGGCGGCATACGGTTTTGTCGGCCAGGCGCTTGGCGACCAGCGACAGGGTATGCAAATGGGTTTTACATTGGTCGGCCGGCACCAGCAAGGCGAACAGCAGATCGACCGGCTGGTTATCAATGGCGTCAAAGGCAATGGGTTGGTCGAGACGGATAAACACGCCAACGGCCCGCAGTGTGTCCTCTTCCAGTTTGCCATGGGGAATGGCGATACCGTTGCCGATACCGGTACTGCCCATGCGCTCCCGGGTGAGAACCGCGTCAAACACCACCTGCGATGGCAGGTTGAGCTGTTTTGCAGCCAGTTCGCTGATAATCTCCAAAGCCCGTTTCTTGCTGGTGCAGTGTACCGAGCTTTTGGTGCACTCGATGTTTAACACCGAGCTTAATTGCATTGTTTCGTTGTTCATCTCATCTTCACTTAAAACCACACCATCAAGCTGCCTTGTGAGGTGATTTTTCGCCTTGTTTAACCCTGATGGCTTATCGGCGCGGTACCCATACCCGTCATACTTGAAGCTGTCTCTGTGTTGGCTGCGCTGACTTACCCGAATCACTTACCTGTGTAAGCTCGCGGGATAATCGCTCATGCCACCTCGATGCAACGCCAATTATTCAGGGTCATACAGGTAACGCGCCGACGACCTGGGCTATGTTTGAGCCGTGCCCGCTGACGGAAACGGCCCAGAATGTCAGTGTTGTTTCAGTTTGTCTTTATGTTTGTTCAATTGACGCGCCAGTTTGTCGATCAGGGTGTCAATTGCGGCATACATGTTCTCGTCTTCCGAGGTGGCGTGCAACTCGCCTCCATTCACGTGCACCGTCGCTTCCGCAATCTGCTGCACTTTTTCCACGCTAAGCACGACATACACCTGATTTATGCGGTCAAAATACTGTTCGAGCTTGGCGAACTTGGTATTCACGAACTCGCGTAAAGGTTCGGTGATTTCGATGTGGTGTCCGGTAATGTTGAGCTGCATAGTGTCTTCCTTCTCTATTGAGGTCAAACCAACTGTTTACGCTGGTTGGACGGCGGGATGGACAAAGACTCTCGGTACTTGGCGACAGTACGCCGCGCCACGATGATCCCCTGATCGGAGAGCAGGGTGACCAGCTTGCTGTCGCTGAGCGGTTTCGCGGGGTTTTCCGCCGCAATCAATTTCTTCACTAACGCTCGGATCGCCGTAGAGGAAGCTTCGCCCCCGCTGTCGGTATTCACGTGGCTGGAGAAGAAATATTTCAACTCGAAAATGCCGCGCGGACTGTGCAGAAACTTCTGCGTGGTGACGCGTGAGATTGTCGATTCATGCATCTCCACGGCCTGGGCGATATCCGCCAGCACCATGGGCTTCATAAATTCAGCACCCTGTTCAAAGAATGCCTGTTGCTGCTCGACGATGCAGCGCGTGACTTTCAGCAAGGTGTCGTTACGGCTTTCCAGGCTCTTGATCAGCCATTTCGCTTCCTGCAGATTGCTGCGGATATACTGGCCGTCACTGTCGTTACGAGCGCTGCTGCCCATTGCGGCGTACTGCTGGTTGATCTTCAGCCGCGGAATGCTGTCGGCGTTGAGCTCTACCGTCCAACTGTTCTGCACTTTGCGTACCAGCACGTCGGGGATCACGTATTCCGACTCGCCAGTATTGATCGACTGGCCCGGGCGCGGATCAAGAGACTGAATCAGCAGCATCGCTTCTTTCAGTGTATCTTCTTTTAGCCGGGTTGTTCGCATCAGGCTGCGAAAGTCGTGATTGGCCAACAGAGCCAGATGTTCGCTGATGATCAGGCGCGCTTCAGCCAGATAGGGCGTATCTTTTGCGTACTGGGAAAGCTGGATCAGCAGACAGTCGCGCAGATCGCGCGCGGCGACGCCAACCGGATCAAAACGCTGTACGCGCTTCAAAACCGCTTCGACTTCGTCCATTGTCACACTCTCGTCACCCATGCTCTCCAGAATATCTTCCAGCGGTACGGTGAGGTAGCCGGTGTCGTCGACGGCGTCGACTATCGAGGTGGCAATGGCGATATCGGTATCAGAGAATGGCGTGAGATCCACCTGCCACATCAGGTAATCCTGCAGCGTCTGGGTGGTTTCGCCCTGATAGACCGGCAACTCATCATCGCTGTAATCGGTGCCGGTGCCGGACGGTGTACCTGCGGTGTAGATTTCGTCCCAGGTGGCGTCCAGCGGCAGCTCTTCGGGCATGTCCTTTTGTTCCAGCGCCTCGCGGGTATCCAGCCCTTCGGTTTCGGTAGTCTCTTTGGCGTCGATTTCTTCGTGCAGATCGGTCTGCTCAAGCAGGGGATTGCTCTCTAACGCCAGCTGTATCTCCTGCTGGAGCTCAAGCGTGGACAACTGCAGCAGGCGGATAGCCTGCTGGAGCTGGGGGGTCATGGCCAGTTGTTGGCTGAGCCTGAGTTGCAAACCTTGCTTCATAATCTTCAGTCTACTTCCGTTAACAGTCGTCCATCAGGACGCGCCGGCACTCAGAGGCGGAATTCTTCGCCCAGATAAACGCGTTTCACCTGCTCGTCAGCCAAAATGGCATCCGGCGTGCCGTGAGCAATCAGTTTGCCCTGGCTGACGATATAGGCACGTTCACACACGTCCAGCGTTTCGCGCACGTTGTGGTCGGTGATCAGCACGCCCAGGCCGCTGTCACGCAAGTGCTCGATAATTTTTTTAATGTCGATAACGGAAATGGGATCAACCCCGGCGAACGGCTCATCCAGCAGGATGAATTTCGGGTTAGCCGCCAACGCACGGGCGATCTCCACACGGCGGCGTTCGCCACCGGACAACGCCTGGCCCAGGTTATCGCGCAGATGGGAGATATGAAACTCTTCCATCAGCTCAACCGCGCGGTCCGCACGCTGCTCGCTGCTGAGATCTTCGCGGATCTCCAGGACGGCCATCAGGTTGTCATACACGCTCAGGCGACGGAAGATCGACGCTTCCTGCGGCAAATAGCCAATGCCGCGACGCGCACGGGCGTGCAGCGGCAGCAGGCTGATGTCTTCTTCGTCAATCACGATACGGCCGGCGTCACGTTGAACGATGCCGACCACCATGTAGAAGGTGGTGGTCTTGCCGGCGCCGTTTGGCCCCAGCAGGCCGACGATCTCGCCGGATTTCACTTTCAGGCTGACGTCTTCAACAACTTTACGGCCTTTGTAGGCTTTCGCCAGGTTTTCTGCGATGAGTGTAGCCATAAGTGATTAGTTACTCTTCTTTTGCCCGTTTTTGTCTTGCAACTGCGACGGTACCAGAACCGTAGTCACGCGTTTGCCTTTATCGCTGAACGCCTGCATTTGCTGCTGTTGCACCAGGTAGGTGATGCGATCGCCCTTCACGTTGCTGTCGAGCTGTTCCAGATAGGCGTTCCCGGTCAGGGTCACCAACTGCGACGCCACGTCGTAACGGACCTTCTGCGCATGGCCTTTTACCGGCTTGCCGCTGTCTTGCATCTGGTAGAAGGTGACCGGGTTGCCAAAGGCTTCGATATAAGTTTTGCTCTGATCGCCGCCTGGACGGGTAACGACCACTTTATCCGCTTTGATGTCGATGGTGCCTTGCTTGATCACCACGTTATCGGTAAAGGTGCTGACGTTGCTCTGCATATCCAGAGACTGTTTCAGCGAGTCGATGCTCACCGGTTGGTTGGAGTCAGATTTCAGCGCCCATGCGGGTGCGCTGGCGGCCAAAATGAGGCTTCCGATCAACAGATTACGGCGTTGTTTTTTGGTTTTGAATTTCATAGTTGGTCTTAACCTTATCAATCAGCTCAGCGGTTTTGGCCCGCAGGTTCCCACGCATTTTCATGCCGTTCGAGGTAAAGTTTGTCCCGTAGAGGGTCACTTCATCATCCGAAGCGACATCCTGGGTCACCAGATTCACCTGAGCATTGTCCGTTTTAATTTTTTCCAGCTGTGAGGTGGTGGTCAGGCTGTTCACCTCAACGTGGCCGTAAAGATACAGCATTCTGTCTTTAGTCAGTTTGGCGCGATCGGCGCGAACTGACCAGGTGGCCACCGCGTTTTCATCAAACAGCGTCATCACCGGCTGGGTAAACCAGCTTAATTCATCGGCGGTATAATACTTCACGTCTTCCGCCACCAGCTTGTAACTCAGCTTACCGGCCGGATTGTACACTATGGTGACCGTGTGCTGGCTCTGATAAGTCGGGTCCTGATCATTAACGGGGCCTGGAACCGCATCATCACTGAAATCAGTCATGTTCCAGCCAATCAACGCCAGGGCGATCACCGCCAAAAGGAGGGTGATCCAAAGTTTGGTTTTGCTCATATCGACAGCCCTTTGGCGTCCTCCAGCTTATTCTGCGCCAACAGTATAATGTCGCACAGTTCGCGCACCGCGCCACGGCCGCCGGCAATACGGGTAACATAGTGGGCTCTTGGCGTCAGCAACGGATGTGCATCCGCTACGGCGACCGCCAGGCCAACCTGAGCCATCACCGGCCAGTCGATCAGGTCGTCACCGATATAGGCTACCTGATCCGCGTTTAACGACAGTGTATCCAACAGTTCGCGGAAGGCCAAAAGCTTATCGGACTGCCCTTGATACAGATGGGTGATGCCGAGGGTTTTCGCCCGATCTTCCAGCAGCTTGGCTGAACGGCCGGTGATAATTGCCACGTCGATATCCGAAGTCTTCAGGCAGCGAATGCCGTAACCGTCGCGCACGTTGAACGCTTTCAATTCTTCGCCGTTGTTGCCCATAAAAATCAGGCCGTCCGACAGCACGCCGTCGACATCGCAAATCAGCAGGCGGATTTTGCCGGCACGCGCCATGACGTCTTGTTCTACAGGCCCGTAGCAGGTTTCAACCAGACTCATTGAGTTCTATTCCTTTAATTAAACGACGCCGGCGCGCAGCATGTCATGCATATGTACCACACCCAGCAATTGGTCGCCATCGGCAACCAGCAGCGCGGTGATATGGCGCTGCTGCATCAGGTTCAACGCATCGACCGCCAGCAGGTTCGGGCGCACCCGTACGCCGCCGAGCGTCATGACATCGACGATCCGGGCTTCATTGAGGTTGATGCCCATATCAAATATCCGCCGCAGGTCACCATCGGTAAAGATACCGGCGATTTTCATCAAATCGTCGCAGATGACCGTCATGCCCAGGTTTTTGCGCGTGATTTCCAGCAACGCGTCGCGCAGCGATGCATCGGCGCTGACGTGCGGGATTTCGTCGCCGCTGTGCATGATGTCGCAAACGCGCAGCAGCAACCTGCGGCCCAGGGCGCCACCGGGGTGCGACAGCGCAAAATCTTCCGGCGTGAAACCGCGAGCTTTCAGCAATGCCACCGCCAGCGCATCACCCATCACCAGGGTCGCGGTGGTGCTGGTGGTTGGCGCCAGGCCAAGCGGGCAGGCCTCCTGCGGCACCTTGATGCACAGGTGAATATCCGCCGCTTTGCCCATCGAGCTTTCCGGATTGTTGGTCATGCAGATCAGCGGGATTTGCTGGCGCTTCAAGACCGGGATGAGCGCCTGGATCTCGTTGGACTCGCCGGAGTTGGAAATGGCGAGCACGATATCTTGTGCCGTCACCATGCCGAGGTCGCCGTGGCTGGCCTCCGCCGGATGAACGAAGAATGAGGGTGTTCCGGTGCTGGCGAAGGTCGCGGCGATCTTGCAGCCAATATGCCCGGATTTGCCCATGCCCATCACGACCACTTTACCGCAGCAGCCGGCGATCAATTCGCAGGCGCGGGTAAAGTCTGCATTGATGTACCGATCGAGCTGGGCCAGCCCGTCACGCTCAATCTGCAGCACTTCTTTGCCTGCCTGTTGAAAATCAAAGCCCGGTTGCAACTGAATGTTCGACATGTTCATTCCCGTCGGTTTAGCCGAAAGTACTGAAAGGATTAAAAAACAGCACCGCAAGATACGCAATAAAGCCACATAATAACAGAGCGCCCGCCAGATGACCGATACGATGTTTTCGCCCGATGCACAGGGCGCTGAGCACAATGCTGACCGCCAGCATGACCCAATAATCGCGGTGGAAGGCGGCAGAATCGACGCTGCCCGGGGACAGCAGGGCGGGAACGCCCAGCACGATCACTGTGTTGAAAATGTTGGAGCCGATGATATTACCAATCGCCATATCATCCTCACCCTTTAGTGCCCCGGCGATGGACGTGGCCAACTCCGGCAGGCTGGTGCCGATGGCGATGAGGGTCAAGCCGACCACCAGTTCGCTCATGCCAAAATAATGCGCAATTACCGTGGCGTTATCGACCACCATTTTGGACGACAGCGGCAGAATAATGAACGCCAGCACCAGCCACAGCACCGCCACGGTGTTGCTGCTGTCTTGCGGTAGCTCGGCGAGTTGTTCCACGGTCAGGCTGTCGCTGCCTTCGCGCTGCGCCAGCCGGGCAATTTTCAGCATCAATAAAATGAAGGCGGCGGCGGCGGCCAACAGCACCACACCATCCAGCCGGCTCAGGGTGCCGTCCATCAGCACGAAACCGCACAATACTGTGACCGCCAACATCAGCGGCAGTTCGCGGCGCAGTACCTCGGAGCGCGCCGCCAGCGGGTGAATCAGCGCCGCCACGCCAAGGATCAACAATATATTGGCAATGTTGGAACCTAATACGTTCCCCACGGCCATATCTATCTGCCCATTCAGCGCGGCGGTGGTCGACACGAAAAGCTCCGGCAGCGATGTGCCGATGCCGACGACGGTCATGCCGATGATTAACGGCGGCACGCCAAGCGAACGGGAAATCACCGCAGCACCGTAAACTAAACGGTCTGCGCCATACACCAGTAAAAATAAACCAACGATGAGTAAAGCTATCGCGAGAAACATGCAGGGTCCTTTGTTGGGTATCAACCCGGTTCGTTGGTTAAAAGCCGAAATTCGGCTATCTTGCTTTGCCCTCCGTTGCGCAGGCTAAAGCCGCAGCAACGGGTTTTCCCGGCTAATATATGAACAGATTCGTTTTTTTCGTTATATGAGCAATTTTGACCGGGTGGCGCGTAAAAGTAAAATCAGGTGCAGCCTTAGCGCACCATTGGTAGCGAAATACCGGTAAGTTTTTGTAAAGATGAGACGCGTTGCGTCCGTTGCTTTAACATCGTGGGTAGATTTGGCAAAAATGAGCCGTAAAGGATCCATTAACATGCACCAAAATGCAGAGAATCTGGTCGAAGTGCGCGACATGAGTTTCTCGCGCGGCGATCGACTGATATTCGAAGACATCAACCTGACGGTTCCCCGTGGCAAGGTCACGGCGATCATGGGGCCGTCCGGTATTGGTAAAACCACGCTGCTGCGCCTGATTGGCGGCCAACTGGCACCGGACCGCGGCGAGATCTGGTTCGACGGCGATAACATTCCCGCGTTATCCCGCCATCAGTTGTATGAAGCACGCAAGAAAATGAGCATGCTGTTCCAGTCCGGCGCGCTGTTCACCGACCTTACGGTGTTTGAAAACGTGGCCTACCCGCTGCGTGAGCACAGCCGCTTGCCGGAACCGATATTGCGCAGCACGGTGATGATGAAGCTGGAAGCGGTCGGCTTGCGCGGCGCGGCTGAGCTGATGCCCAATGAGCTGTCCGGCGGCATGGCGCGGCGTGCAGCGTTGGCGAGGGCGATCGCGCTCGACCCGGAACTGATCATGTTCGACGAGCCTTTCGTCGGTCAGGATCCGATCACCATGGGCGTGCTGGTGAAGCTGATCGATGAGCTGAATCATGCGCTGGGCATCACCTGCATTGTGGTTTCGCACGATGTGCCGGAAGTGCTGAGCATCGCCGACTACGCGTATATCGTGGCCGATCACCGGGTGATTGCCGAAGGGACGACGCCACAATTACAGAACAATCCTGATGCGCGCGTGCGCCAGTTCCTGGATGGTATTGCCGATGGGCCGGTACCCTTCCGTTATCCGGCCGGGGATTACCAGGCCGAGCTGTTAGGCTTAGGGAGTAAATAAGCTCATGTTATTACAGGCGTTAGCGTCGTTAGGGCGCCGTGGCATCAATACCAGCGCCAGCTTTGGGCGCGCGGGGTTGATGTTGTTCAACGCACTGGTCGGGCGGCCGGAGCCGCGTAAACAGTGGCCATTGTTGCTAAAGCAAATGCACAGCGTGGGTGTGCAATCGTTGCTGATCATCATGGTTTCCGGGCTGTTTATCGGCATGGTGCTGGGGCTGCAAGGCTATCTGGTACTGACGACTTACAGCGCCGAGGCCAGCCTGGGCATGATGGTGGCGTTGTCGCTGCTGCGTGAACTGGGGCCGGTGGTTACCGCTTTGCTGTTTGCCGGCCGCGCCGGTTCCGCGTTGACGGCAGAAATCGGCTTGATGAAGGCGACCGAACAAATTTCCAGCCTGGAAATGATGGCCGTCGATCCGCTGCGACGGATTGTCGCGCCGCGCTTTTGGGCCGGTTTGATCAGCATGCCTTTGCTGACGATTATCTTCGTCGCGGTGGGCATCTGGGGCGGTTCGATAGTCGGCGTGGATTGGAAGGGCATCGACAGCGGCTTCTTCTGGTCGGCGATGCAGGGCGCAGTGGAGTGGAGAAAAGACTTGCTCAACTGCCTGCTCAAGAGCGTGGTATTCGCCATCACCGTGACCTGGATTGCCATTTTCAACGGGTATGATGCGGTACCGACCTCTGAAGGGATTAGCCGGGCAACGACGCGTACCGTGGTACATTCGTCGCTGGCGGTGTTGGGATTGGATTTCGTGCTGACAGCACTGATGTTTGGGAATTGATTCGATGCAAACGAAGAAGAGTGAAATTTGGGTTGGGGCGTTTATGCTGATTGCGCTGTGCGCCATCGTCTTTCTCTGCCTGCAGGTAGCAAACATTAAGTCTATCGGTAATGAGCCGACGTACCGCATCTATGCGACCTTCGATAATATCGGCGGCCTGAAAGCACGCTCGCCGGTGAAAATCGGTGGGGTGGTGATTGGCCGTGTGGCCGATATCTCGCTCGATCCTAAAACCTATACGCCGCGCGTAGCCCTGGATATTCAGGACAAATTTAACCAGATCCCGGACACCAGCTCGCTGGCGATCCGCACCTCCGGCTTGCTGGGGGAGCAGTATCTGGCGCTGAACGTCGGTTTTGAAGATCCTGATATGGGCACCACCATTCTGAAGGACGGCGGTACCATTCAAGACACCAAATCAGCTATGGTTCTGGAAGATCTGATCGGCCAGTTCCTGTATAAAAGCGGCGGCCAGGACAATGCAGCCAAGCCGGGAGACGCGGCCGCTGAGCCGGCTGCCGGTACTGCGCCGCAATCTGTCGCCCCAAGTCATTAAGAGAGGAAACCTGCATGTTTAAACGTTTACTTATGGTTGCCCTGCTGGTGGTTGCGCCGCTGGCGAATGCGGCCGATCAAACCAACCCGTACAGCCTGATGCAAGATGCGGCTGAGAAGACCTTCACCCGGCTGAAAACCGAGCAGCCAAAAATCAAGCAGGACCCTAACTACTTGCGTTCAGTGGTGCATCAGGAGCTGATGCCGTTTGTCCAGGTCAAGTATGCCGGTGCGCTGGTGCTGGGCCGTTATTACAAAGAAGCGACGCCGGCGCAGCGTGAGGCCTATTTCACCGCATTCCAGGCCTATCTGGAGCAGGCTTATGGCCAGGCGCTGGCGATGTATCACGGTCAGACCTACCAGATCGCCCCTGAGCAGCCGCTGGGTAACGCCGACATCGTCGCCATCCGCGTGACCATCATCGATAAAGACGGCCGTCCACCGGTACGTCTGGATTTCCAATGGCGTAAAAACAGCAAAACCGGCTACTGGCAGGCGTATGACATGATCGCCGAAGGCGTCAGCATGATCACCACCAAGCAGAACGAGTGGGCGTCTACCCTGCGTACTCAGGGCATTGACGGTCTGACCAAACAGCTGCAAGCGGCTGCGCAGCGGCCTATCACGCTGGATCAGAAAAACTGATGTCGGCCGCACTCAGCTTTGAATCGCAGCAGCAGACCCTGATCCTGCGCGGCGAGCTGGACCGGGAAACGCTGCTGCCGCTGTGGGAACAGCGGGAAACGTTGCTGGCGGATAAAACCGCTCTCGACGTCTCGCAACTGCAGCGCGTGGACTCTTCCGGGTTGGCGCTGTTGGTGCATTTGCGTGAGCAGCAGCGCCAGCGCGGCGTTGAATTAAAAATTTCCGGCGCCACCGATCGCTTGAAAACGTTGATCGCGTTGTACAACCTGCAAGCAATAATGCCTGTCGATACCGCTGGTTAGCGATATTTTCAGCTGGCTGAATACGGTCATTCCCCAGAAAGCCCCTGTTGCACAGGGGCTTTTTCTTTAGTTTAAGAAAACGTCGTATTCCACTAAGATGTCAGGCTGATTATGATCCTTTTGCTGCAGAACTGGATACTATGGAAAATAACGAGATTAAAGACGTGCTGATGCAAGCATTGGCGCTGGATGAAGCACATGTCACGGGCGATGGCAGCCACTTTCAGGTGATCGTGGTCGGCGAGCTGTTTGCCGCCATGAGCCGCGTCAAGAAACAACAGACGGTCTACGCACCGCTGATGGAATACATTGCGGACAACCGAATTCATGCCTTATCGATCAAGGCGTACACCCCTGAAGAGTGGCAGCGAGACCGCAAACTCAACGGATTTTAAGGCTGTTTGCCCTCCGGGCGGGCAGCTTCAGATTAGATAACAGAGAGTAGTCAGATGGATAAATTTCGTGTGCAGGGCCGGACCCGCCTCAGCGGTGAAGTTTCTATTTCCGGGGCGAAAAACGCTGCCCTGCCGATCCTGTTCGCCGCATTATTAGCGGAAGAGCCGGTCGAGCTGCAGAATGTCCCTAAGCTGAAGGACATCGATACCACCATTAAGCTACTCAGCCAGTTAGGCACCAAGATCGAACGCAACGGTTCGGTGTATGTAGACGCCAGCGGCGTGAACGAGTTTTGCGCACCTTATGACCTGGTGAAAACCATGCGCGCTTCTATCTGGGCATTGGGGCCGTTGGTCGCGCGCTTCGGCCGCGGTCAGGTTTCTCTGCCGGGCGGTTGTGCGATCGGCGCACGTCCGGTCGATCTGCATATCAGCGGCCTGGAGCAGCTTGGTGCGGAGATCAAACTGGAAGAAGGTTACGTTAAAGCTTCCGTTGAAGGCCGCCTGAAAGGCGCGCACATCGTGATGGACAAGGTGAGCGTTGGCGCCACCGTAACCATCATGAGCGCAGCGACCCTGGCGACCGGTACCACCGTGATTGAAAACGCCGCACGCGAGCCGGAAATTGTCGATACCGCCAACTTCCTCAACACGCTGGGGGCGAAAATCAGCGGCGCCGGCAGTGACCGCATCACCATCGAAGGCGTTGAGCGCCTGGGTGGCGGTGTGTATCGCGTTCTGCCTGACCGTATCGAGACCGGCACCTTCCTGATTGCCGCAGCGGTTTCCGGCGGCAAAGTGATGTGCCGCGATACCCGTCCGAATACGCTGGACGCCGTGTTGGCCAAGCTGCGCGAAGCCGGCGCGGATATCGAAGTGGGTGAAGACTGGATCAGCCTGGACATGCACGGCAAGCGTCCTAAAGCGGTTACCGTACGTACCGCGCCGCACCCTGGTTTCCCGACCGATATGCAGGCCCAATTCAGCTTGCTGAACCTGGTCGCGGAAGGCACCGGCGTGATCACCGAGACCATTTTTGAAAACCGCTTCATGCATGTGCCTGAACTGATCCGTATGGGTGCACACGCCGAGATTGAGAGCAATACCTTGATTTGTCACGGTGTTGAGCAACTGTCCGGCGCCCAGGTGATGGCAACCGATCTGCGCGCTTCCGCCAGCCTGGTACTGGCCGGCTGTATCGCCGACGGTGTGACCGTCGTCGATCGTATCTACCATATCGACCGTGGTTATGAGCGTATTGAAGATAAGCTGCGTGCGCTGGGTGCGAATATTGAGCGTGTGAAAGGCGAGTAATTTGTCAGATGCCGGGGCGACGCCCCGGCGAAAACACTGCGTTGAGGGTCCGGCTCACTTTGGCCGGGCCCTTTTTAATTGCTGTCTTCCGGGAACTCTCCCACCGTCATCTTCAGCGTAATGCGTTTGCCGTCGCGCAGTACGATGACCGGAATTTCCGTGCCCGGACGGATCTCAGCCACCTGGTCCATGGTTTCCAGTACCGATATTGCCGGTTTGCTGTCAACGTTGGTGATTACGTCGTTGATATGGAAGCCGGCGTTACCCGCCGGTCCGTTCGGCGTAATTTCGGTTACGATAATGCCTTGCAGGCGGTCGATACCGGAATTGGACGAACGCAAAGGAATAATCTCTTTGCCCTGAATGCCGAAGTAACCGCGGATAACGCGGCCATCACGGATCAATTTGTCCATGATTTTGGTGGCCAACTCGATGGGAATGGCGAACCCCAAGCCTTCCGGTGTTTCGCCGTCGGTGATTTTATCGTAGGTCAGGGTGTTGATGCCGATTAACTCACCCAGTGAGTTAACCAGAGCGCCGCCGGAGTTGCCGCGGTTAATCGAGGCATCGGTTTGCAGGAAGGTCTGACGACCGGTGGTGCTCATACTGATGCGACCCGTAGCGCTTAGGATCCCCTGAGTGACGGTCTGGCCGAGATTATAGGGATTGCCGATCGCCAGTACCACATCGCCCACGTGCGCGGCACGGGCGTTATTGATAGGGATTACCGGCAGATTGCCCGGATCTATCTTCAGCACCGCCAGATCGGTCAGGCTGTCGGAGCCGACCAGCAGCGCTTCGTAGCGGCGGCCGTCCTGCAGCACGACGGTAATTTGCTGGGCATCCTTGATAACGTGGCGATTGGTCAGAATATAACCGCGTTCGTTCATGATCACGCCGGAACCCAGCGACAGCACGTTGGCGGCGCCGCTCATATTACGGTTGTAGATATTCACCACGGCGGGCGCCGCACGCCGCACGGCCTTGTTGTAGCTGACCGGCGTTTCGTCACGGGTATTGTCATGTTTTTCTGCGAACAGAGTATTGGAAGAGCGCAGCACAGGCAGCGCAGCCAGCAGCAGGCCGGCAACGATTAAACCAATAACGACAGAACGCAAGAGCTTAGCAAACATGGAGTTTTAGTACGTGAGATGAAGGATGCAGGGAGGATAACATGAGAATACCGGGCGCAGTATGTCACTGAGCCCGGTTTTTAAACAAATTAACGCAGCAGCAGATAAAGGGTTTCAGTGCCGCGCACGATGTTCAGCGCCATGACTGGAGGTTTGGCTGCCAATACTTTGCGCAATGTCGTGATGTCCTCAACGCGCTGGCGGTTGACGCCAATGATCACATCGTCTTTCTGCAGCCCAATCTGCGCTGCCGTAGAGCCTTTTTCCACCTTATCGATCTTCACGCCTTTGTCACCGCTGGCAATGGTGCCGTTGCTGAGGGAAACACCCAGCAGGGCCGGTGAAAGCGTTTCGGCATTGGTGGAGGTGCCCTCGCTGTTATCCAGCGTAACGGCAACTTCCTGCGGTTTGCCATCGCGCAGCAGCCCGACCTTAATGGTTTTGCCCGGAGCGGTAGTGCCCACTTTGGCACGCAGTTCGGCGAAGCTGCTGACCGGCTTGCCGTCGACGGAGACCAAAATGTCGCCGGCCTTGATGCCCGCCTTGGCGGCGGCGGATTTCGGCAGCACTTCGCTGACGAAAGCGCCGCGCTGGGCTTCGGAATTAAACGCTTTGGCCATATCGGCGGTCATTTCGCTGCCTTTGATGCCTAGCAGGCCGCGTTTCACCTCGCCGAATTCGATCAACTGCTGGCTGAGGTTCTGCGCCATGTTGCTCGGAATGGCAAAGCCGATGCCGACGTTGCCGCCGCCCGGTGCCAGAATGGCCGTGTTGATGCCTATTAGCTCGCCGTTGAGATTAACCAGCGCGCCGCCGGAGTTGCCGCGGTTGATGGAGGCGTCCGTCTGGATAAAGTTTTCCAGCCCCTCCAGGTTCAGGCCGCTACGACCCAGGGCTGAGATAATGCCGGAGGTGGCGGTCTGGCCGAGGCCAAACGGGTTGCCGACGGCAACGGCGAAATCGCCGACCCGCAATGCATCGGAATCCGCCATTTTTATCGCGGTCAGGTTTTTCACGTCACTGAGCTGCAGCAGGGCAATATCGGATTGCTCGTCGCGGCCAACCAGCTTGGCGTCCACTTCGCGGCCGTCATTCAGCTGTACGCTGATTTTGTCGGCGTTGTTGATGACGTGATTGTTGGTCAGCACATAGCCTTTGGCGGCGTCGATGATTACGCCGGACCCCAGCCCTTCAAACGGGCGCGAGCTTTGTTGCTGCCCTGGGCCGCCGGGGCCGAAGAAGCGTTTGAATTCCTCCGGAACTTGCTGGCGCTGCACCTGGGTCCCTTCAACATGCACGCTCACCACGGCGGGCAACACTTTTTCCAGCATCGGTGCCAGGCTCGGCAGCGACTGCCCCTGAACAGCGACGGGCAATGCGGCGCTGGCTGCCGGTACGGAGGTGATCGTGAGGCCAATACTCATTGCCAATGCACTAAGAATTAACGACTTTTTCTTCATTGATAATAACTCTCTCAATACCTGACGATGAAATAGTGATGATAAAGCAGCAGCAATACCATAGTGAAGGGTAAGACCGTGAATTTGCGTGAAAAGTTCACTCAAGCACCAGCGTTAAGGATAGTTCAGGCGCGGGGGAGATAAAGCGGGCAAGATCAAAACCCGTGGGGCAGGCCCACGGGCAGGGTGAGGATCAGTCGCGGCGCGGACGCTCGCCACGCAGCAGGCCAGAGGCGCCTTCAGAATAGTCGCGCGGCATTTCTACCGGCGCCTGATCGTTATCGGCTTCGGCTTCGGTCAGGCGATAGCGGAACGGATTTTCCTGCATCGGCAGATCCGGCAGCAGGTTGTTGGAGCTTTTCGCCATGTGTTGATACAGCTGGCGATAGTCTCGCGCCATGTTATCCAACAGCTCGGCGCTGCGGGCAAAGTGGCCGACCAGTTCCTGACGATACTCTTCCAGCTCGGTTTTGCTCTTGTCCAACTCGTTCTGCAAAACTTGTTGTTGACGTAATTTACGATTACCAAAACGCATCGCTACCGCACCAATGGCGATGCCGACGACTAAACCAATCAGCGTATACTCCCAGGTCATGATGACTCCTTTTTGACTTCGTTGTTCCGCAGGGATTTTTCACTTAATAATATCCACTATAACCGTTAACCTTGTCCGAGTGGAATCCTGATAAGCCATAACCTGGCGTTTACAGGGTTTTTCAGTACGCCGCGACGCGGACATTTGTGGCGATAACGGTGCGAAGCAGCATCAACATGCCGCGAAAATTTGCTAAATAATTTCTACGGGTTCTAAGGGAACATCGAACAGATGCAGGCATTATCACCGTTATCACGCTACCAGCAGGCGCTGGATGCGGGGGAATATCAGGCCGACGAGGTTCAACGCCAGGCGGTTACCCGGCTGGAGGGCATTTATCAGGCATTGCAGCAGGCACCTGCAGCAAGCGTGTCGGCCAACGGCCTGCGCGGCAAGTTAAGCCGCTGGCTGGGCAAGGGCGCTGAAACGACCAGCCTTCGTCCGGTGCAGGGGCTGTACATGTGGGGCGGTGTCGGACGCGGTAAAACCTGGCTGATGGACATGTTCTTCCACAGCCTGCCGGGGGAGCGCAAGCTGCGGCTGCATTTCCACCGTTTTATGCTGCGCGTGCACGAAGAACTGACCGAGCTGCAAGGGCAGGAGAACCCGTTGGAGATGATTGCCGACGGGTTCAAGGCGCAGACCGACGTAGTGTGTTTTGACGAATTCTTCGTCTCCGACATCACCGACGCCATGCTGCTGGCCACGCTGTTGCAGGCGCTGTTTGCTCGCGGCATCACGCTGGTGGCGACGTCCAATATTCCGCCGGACGAGCTGTACCGCAACGGCTTGCAACGTGCGCGCTTTTTGCCGGCGATTGCCCTGATTAACGACTACTGCGATGTGATGAATGTCGATGCCGGCATTGATTACCGTTTGCGCACTTTGACTCAGGCGCATTTGTATCTGACGCCGCTCGACAGTCAGACCCGAGAGACCATGGATCGGATGTTCATCAAGCTGGCGGGGAAGGCAGGAGAAGAGGCGCCGGTGCTGCAGGTCAATCACCGGCCGCTGCAAGCGATCCGCGCGGTGGATGGGGTATTGGCGGTGGATTTCCATACCCTGTGCGAAGAACCGCGCAGCCAACTGGACTATATTGCGCTGTCGCGGCTGTATCACAGCGTAATACTGTACAATGTCCAGGTGATGGGGCCGTTGAAGGAGAACACCGCCCGCCGCTTCCTGGCGCTGGTGGACGAATTCTACGAACGCCACGTCAAGTTGGTGATTGCCGCCGAAGCGTCGATGTTCGACATCTACCAGGGGGAGCGGTTGAAGTTTGAATATCAACGCTGCCTGTCGCGCCTGCAGGAGATGCAAAGCGAAGAGTATCTGAAGCTGCCTCATCTGCCTTGATCGCCCCCGGGGGTCTGGCCGCCAGGATCCCCGCTTTCCTCTCGCCGGCGATAAATTGCTTTTCCATTCAAAAAGCGTTCGATCTTTGTGAGCGACTTCTCTATAATCTTGCGACCCCACGTTACAACAAAGTTTTTTTCCCAAAAACTTTATAGTGCCGGCAATGGCTATTCGAAGGGGTAGGTTTGCTGGACTTGTATGGTCGTGTGAGCCTCAACTGTTTTCGAGCGTTTGGGTGTTCACCAACGTGTAACTAATTATTGGGTAAGCTTTCTAATGAAAACTTTTACAGCTAAACCAGAAACCGTAAAACGCGACTGGTTCGTTGTTGATGCGGATGGTAAAACTTTAGGCCGTCTCGCTACTGAACTCGCTCGTCGTTTGCGCGGCAAGCATAAAGCGGAATACACCCCGCACGTTGATACCGGTGACTACATCATCGTTCTGAACGCAGAAAAAGTTGCTGTAACCGGCAACAAGCGTACAGACAAGGTGTATTACCGCCACACCGGCCACATCGGTGGTATCAAGCAAGCGACCTTTGAAGAGATGATTGCCCGCAATCCTGAGCGCGTGATTGAAATCGCGGTTAAAGGCATGCTGCCAAAGGGTCCGTTGGGTCGTGCAATGTTCCGTAAACTGAAAGTTTACGCGGGCAACGAGCACACTCACGCGGCACAGCAACCGCAAGTTCTTGACATCTAATCGGGATTATAGGCAATGGCTGAAAATCAATACTACGGCACTGGTCGCCGCAAAAGCTCCGCCGCTCGCGTCTTCATCAAGCCGGGCAACGGTAACATCGTAATTAACCAGCGCAGCCTGGAACAGTACTTCGGTCGCGAAACTGCCCGCATGGTAGTTCGTCAGCCGCTGGAACTGGTCGACATGGTTGGCAAATTTGACCTGTACATCACTGTTAAAGGTGGTGGTATTTCTGGTCAAGCTGGTGCTATCCGTCACGGTATCACCCGTGCACTGATGGAATATGACGAGACTCTGCGTGGTGAGCTGCGTAAAGCTGGCTTCGTCACTCGTGATGCTCGTAAAGTTGAACGTAAGAAAGTCGGCCTGCGTAAAGCACGTCGTCGTCCGCAGTTCTCCAAGCGTTAATTTTTACTGCTTCGGCAGTGGAGTTTACGCCAAAAACCCGGTGCTTCACCGGGTTTTTTTATGCCTGAAAATTACCTTCTCACGACTAAAATCTGTGGTATATCAGACAATTCAACACGAAATCACCGCAGAGTCCCCACAAAACAAGCAAAATCTGGTAAACTATCATCCACTTTTGCGCCTGTTCGCCATGCAGCTGTCGTCAGTCTACCTCCGCGTCCTGTTTTAGACCCAGGGTTTATCTGTGTGCTGCTGGCCAGCGGTCAAGATCATTCAGGATAGCAGCCTGTTAGTTGGCTATTCGCAGTATTTTCTAGATAAACTTGGAGGTTTTCATGGCTGTCGCTGCCAACAAACGTTCGGTAATGACGCTGTTTTCTGGCCCGACCGACATTTTTAGCCATCAAGTACGTATCGTACTGGCGGAGAAAGGTGTCAGCGTCGAGATTGAGCAGGTCGAGTTGGATAACCTGCCGCAGGATTTGATTGACCTCAACCCGTACCAAACGGTGCCTACGCTGGTTGATCGCGAGCTGACCCTGTATGAATCCCGTATCATTATGGAATACCTGGATGAGCGCTTCCCGCACCCGCCACTGATGCCGGTTTACCCGGTAGCCCGTGGTGAAAGCCGCCTGATGATGCTGCGTATCGAGAAAAACTGGTACTCGCTGATGTACAAAATCGAGAAGAGCAACGGCCAGGAAGCAGAATCAGCCCGTCGTCAGCTGCGTGAAGAACTGCTGGCGATTGCTCCGATCTTTGGCCAGACGCCTTATTTCATGAGCGAAGAGTTCAGCCTGGTGGATTGCTACCTGGCACCGCTGTTGTGGCGTTTGCCGCAGTTGGGCATTGAACTGAGCGGTACAGGCTCCAAAGAGCTGAAAGGCTACATGACCCGCGTGTTCGAGCGTGATGCCTTCCTGGCCTCCCTGACCGAAGCCGAGCGCGAAATGCGCCTGCAGACTCGGGGCTAAGCGTCATGGATATGTCTCAAATGACCCCGCGCCGTCCGTACCTGCTGCGGGCGTTCTATGACTGGTTGCTTGATAATCAGCTGACGCCGCATCTGGTGGTGGACGTGACGCGCCCTGACGTGCAGGTGCCGATGGAGTTTGCCCGCGATGGCCAGATCGTACTGAACATTGCGCCACGTGCGGTAGGTAGCCTGGAATTAGGCAACGACGAAGTGCATTTCAACGCGCGTTTCGGTGGTGTGCCGCGTCAGGTTTCGGTGCCAATGGCAGCGGTACTGGCGATTTATGCGCGTGAAAATGGCGCAGGCACCATGTTTGAACCGGAAGCCGCTTATGAAGCGGAAGGCACTTTTGAAGGCATGGACAATGAGACGATCCCATCGGAAAGCCTGATGTCGGTGATTGATGGCGATCGCCCGGACATGAGTGATGACCACGAGCCGGACGATGAACCGCCGCAGCCGCCGCGCGGTGGCCGCCCATCGCTGCGCGTGGTGAAATAATCCTGCAGCTACGAACAGCAAAAGGTCGCTCAGGCGACCTTTTTTATTGCCTTGATCCTGCCGAATAATCAAGTCATGCAATCGTTGTATCGGGGCAGAAGGTGGGGTTGTCGCGTGTGCGGAAAAACAAAGGGCCCGGTATTGTGAACCGGGCCCCTGAAGCGTGAAGCAGAAGGGATATTACACTTCCAGGTAGTTCATGATGCCATCGGCAGCTTTACGGCCTTCGGCAATCGCCGTAACTACCAGGTCTGAACCGCGCACCGCATCGCCACCGGCGAAGATTTTCGGGTTGCTGGTCTGGAAGGCGTTATCGGTGCCTTCCGGCGCCACAATGCGACCCTGCTTGTCGAGTTCAACGTCATGTGCCGCCAGCCAATCCATCTTGTGCGGACGGAAACCAAACGCCATCACTACGGCATCGGCATCGATCACGTGCTCGGAACCCGGCACTTGCTCAGCAACCTGACGGCCATTGGCATCCGGCTCACCCAACTGAGTGCGAACCATTTTCACACCGGCGACGCGGCCGGCGCTATTCAGTTCGATGCTCAGAGGCTGCAGATTGAATTTGAATTCAACCCCTTCCTCACGCGCATTTTTCACTTCGCGTTTGGAACCCGGCATGTTGGCCTCATCACGACGGTAGGCGCAGATAACCTGAGTTGCGCCCTGACGGATGGAAGTACGCACGCAGTCCATTGCGGTATCACCACCGCCCAGAACCACCACGCGCTTGCCTTCCATGCTGACATACGGCTCGTGTGGCTCGGCTTCATAGCCCATCAGCTGCTTGGTGTTGGCGATCAGGAACGGCAGTGCGTCGTAGACGCCCGGCGCTTCCTCGTTCTCCAGCCCGCCGCGCATCGACTGATAGGTGCCGACGCCAAGGAATACCGCGTCGAACTCGTTCAGCAGTGCATCCATGGTGATGTCTTTGCCCACTTCGGTATTCAGCTGGAACTCAATGCCCATCTCGCTGAAGATGCCACGGCGTTTCACCATCACTTCTTTTTCCAGCTTGAAGGCCGGAATGCCGAAGGTCAGCAGCCCGCCGATCTCCGGATGACGATCGTAAACCACCGCTTTCACGCCGTTGCGGGTCAGCACATCGGCACAGGCCAGGCCGGCTGGACCGGCGCCAATCACCGCCACCCGCTTGCCGGTAGGCTGCACGTGGGACATGTCCGGCTTCCAGCCCATTTCGATCGCTTTATCGCTGATATAGCGTTCGATGTTACCGATGGTCACTGCACCAAACTCATCGTTCAGGGTACAGGAACCTTCGCACAGGCGATCCTGCGGGCAGACGCGTCCGCACACTTCCGGCAGGCTGTTGGTCTGGTGCGCCAGATCCGCCGCCTCCATGATGCGGCCTTCGTTCGCCAGCTTCAGCCAGTTCGGGATGTAGTTGTGAACCGGGCATTTCCATTCGCAATAAGGGTTGCCACAGGAAAGACAACGGTCCGCCTGCGCTTTCGCCTGAGTTTCCGAAAACGGCTCGTAAATCTCTACAAACTCAATTTTACGGATCTTCAGCGGTTTTTTTGGCGGATCAACGCGCTGCAGGTCGATAAATTGATAAACATTCTGACTCATTAATGACCTCTTACTGCGCCTGAACCCGCAGCTCGGCTGCGGAACGACTACGGTGACCCAACAATGCTTTGACATCACTGGACTTCGGCTTGACCAGAGCGAACTTCGGCGCCCATTCCGGCCAGTTAGCCAGAATCTCTTCCCCGCGCGCAGAACCGGTCGCTTGCACGTGTTCGGTAATCAAACCGCGCAGGTGCTCCTCATGAATGGCCAGTTGCTCGACATCCAAGACTTCCACCAGCTCCGGGTTAACGCGTTTGCGGAACACGCCATCTTCATCCAGCACGTAAGCGAAGCCGCCGGTCATACCTGCGCCAAAGTTGATGCCGGTTTTACCCAGCACGCAGACGATGCCGCCGGTCATGTATTCACAACCGTTATCACCAATGCCTTCAACTACGGTGATAGCGCCGGAGTTACGCACCGCGAAGCGCTCGCCCGCACGGCCTGCAGCGAACAGCTTGCCGCCGGTGGCGCCGTACAGACAGGTGTTGCCGATAATGCTCGCTTCATGGCTGCGGAAGGCAGAGCCAATCGGTGGGCGTACGGCGATACGGCCGCCGGCCATGCCTTTGCCGACATAGTCGTTGGCGTCGCCGGTCAGGGTCAGCTCAACGCCGCCCGCATTCCATACGCCGAAGCTCTGGCCAGCGGTGCCTGAGAAATAGGCCTTGATCGGGTCTGCTGCCATGCCCTGATCGCCATGTACGGTAGCAATAGCGCCGGACAGGGTGGCACCCACTGAACGGTCGGTGTTACGGATATCGAAGTAGAAGGTCTTGCTCTGCTTCGCTTCGATATGCGGTTCCGCCTGTGCCAGCAGATCTTTGTTCATCGACCCTTTGTCGAACGGCGGGTTGCTGCTTTCGGTGCAGTACAGCGCCTTGCCTGGATGCGGCGTTGCGGTTTTCAGCAGCGGCGACAGATCCAGTTTGTTCTGCTTGGCGGAGATGCCGTCCAGCTCGGTCAGGAACTCAGTGCGGCCAATCAGATCAACCAATTGGCTGACACCCAGCTGCGCCATGATCTCGCGGGTTTCACGCGCGATGAACTGGAAGTAGTTGGTGACGCGTTCCGGCAGGCCGTGATAGTGATCGCGGCGCAGTTTTTCGTCCTGAGTCGCCACGCCGGTTGCGCAGTTGTTCAGGTGACAGATACGCAGGTATTTACAACCCAGCGCCACCATCGGGCCGGTGCCGAAGCCGAAGCTTTCTGCGCCGAGGATCGCCGCTTTGACGATATCCACGCCGGTTTTCAGGCCGCCATCCACCTGCAGGCGGATTTTGTGGCGCAGGCCGTTAGCCACCAGCGCCTGCTGAGTTTCCACCAGGCCCAGTTCCCACGGGCAGCCGGCGTATTTCACCGACGACAGTGGGCTGGCACCGGTACCGCCGTCGTAGCCGGCGATGGTGATCAGATCGGCATAGGCTTTCGCCACGCCGGTAGCGATGGTGCCGACGCCCGGTTCGGAAACCAGTTTCACCGAAATCATCGCCTTCGGGTTGACCTGTTTCAGGTCGAAAATCAGCTGCGCCAGATCTTCGATCGAGTAGATGTCATGGTGCGGCGGTGGAGAAATCAGGGTTACGCCCGGCACCGAATAACGCAGCTTGGCGATATAAGGCGTCACTTTGTCGCCAGGCAACTGGCCGCCTTCGCCCGGTTTTGCCCCTTGCGCCACTTTGATTTGGATCACGTCGGCATTCACCAGGTAGGCCGGCGTCACGCCGAAACGGCCGGATGCCACCTGCTTGATGCGTGAAACCTTGTTGGTGCCGTAACGTGCAGGGTCTTCGCCGCCTTCCCCAGAGTTGGAGAAACCGCCGAGGCTGTTCATGGCGATGGCCAGCGACTCGTGGGCCTCCGGGCTCAATGCGCCGATAGACATTGCCGCGGTATCGAAGCGTTTGAACAGCGATTCTGCCGGTTCAACCTGGTCGACCGGGATCTGCGTGCCCTGTGGCGTAATGGCCAGCAGGTCACGCAGCATGGCGACCGGGCGTTCATTCACCAGTTTGGCGTAAGCCTGATAGTCGCTGTATTTGCCGCTGTGTACCGCAGTTTGCAAGGTGCTCACCACGTCAGGGTTGTACGCGTGGTACTCGCCGCCGTGAACGAACTTCAGCAGGCCGCCTTGTTCCAGCGGTTTGCGTTTCAGCCAGGCGCGCTTGGACAGGTTCTGCAAATCCTGTTGGAAGTCGCTGAAGCTGGCGCCGCCGATGCGGCTGACTGCACCCTGGAAACAGAGATCGGACAGGTCGCGATGCAGGCCGACCGCTTCAAACAGTTTGGCGCAGCGGTAAGAGGCGATAGTCGAGATGCCCATTTTGGACATGATCTTGTACAGGCCTTTATTGATGCCGTTACGGTAGTTCAGCATCACGTCGCGGTATTTCTTGTCGATCGCCTGAGTATCCACCAGTTTGGCCAGCGTTTCGTAGGCCAGGTACGGGTAGATTGCGGTAGCGCCGAAGCCCAACAGCACGGCGAAGTGGTGCGGATCGCGGGCGCTGGCGGTTTCAACGATAATGTTGGCGTCGCAGCGCAGGCTTTTCTCTACCAAACGGGTCTGGATCGCGCCTACAGCCATCGGTGCAGGCACCGGCAGACGGTTGGCGGCGATGGCGCGATCGGACAGCACCAGCAGCACGGCGCCGTCGCGAACTTTACGTTCCGCTTCGTCGCACAGGGCGCGGATGGTTTGCTCCAGATCCTGCACCGCAGGATCGAAGGTCAGATCGAGCGTGTCAGCGCGATAATATTCGCCTTCCAGCGTGGTGAGCTGCTTGAAGTCGGAGTACAGCAGGATCGGCGATTTGAAGCTAAGGCGGTGCGCCTGGCCTTCGGCCTCGCAGAACACGTTCATTTCGCGGCCGATGCTGGTCGCCAGCGACATCACATGCGCTTCGCGCAGCGGGTCGATAGGCGGGTTGGTCACCTGCGCGAACTGCTGGCGGAAATAGTCATAAACGATGCGTGGGCGGCTGGAGAGCACGGCGAACGGGGTATCGTCACCCATCGAGCCGGTAGCTTCCTGGCCGATCTCGCCCAGCACGCGGATCACCTGATCCAGCTCTTCGCTGCTGTAGCCGAACTGTTTCTGGTAAGTCTCGAGCTGCGAGTCGTCGAGCTCACGACTGCCGACCTGATCTTCAGGCAGATCCTCGAACGGCACCAGGCGCTTGACGTTCTTTTCCATCCACTCTTTATACGGGTGGCGGCTTTTCAGGTCGTCGTCGGTTTCGGCGGAGTGCAGGATCTTGCCGCTGCGGGTGTCGATCACCATCAGCTCGCCAGGGCCAACGCGGCCTTTTTCCACCACTTCATCCGGCTGGTAATCCCAGATGCCGACTTCGGAGGCGCAGGTGATCAGTTTGTCTTTGGTTATTACATAACGCGCCGGGCGCAGACCGTTACGGTCCAGGTTACAGGCGGCGTAGCGGCCATCGGACATCACGATGCCTGCCGGGCCGTCCCACGGCTCCATGTGCATTGAGTTGAAGTCGAAGAAGGCACGCAGATCGGTGTCCATGTCCGGGTTGTTCTGCCAGGCCGGCGGCACCAGCAAACGCATGGCGCGGATCAGGTCCATGCCCCCCGCCAGCAGCAGCTCCAACATGTTGTCCAGCGAGCTGGAGTCGGAGCCGGTTTCGTTGACGAAGGGGGCGGCGGTTTGCAAATCCGGGATCAGCGGCGTCTGGAATTTATAAGTACGGGCGCGCGCCCATTGGCGGTTGCCGGTGATGGTGTTGATCTCACCGTTGTGCGCCAGATAACGGAACGGCTGCGCCAGCGGCCAGCGCGGCACGGTGTTGGTGGAGAAACGCTGGTGGAACAGGCAGATGGCCGATTCCAGGCGCAGGTCCGCCAGATCGAGATAGAAACGCGGCAGATCCGCAGGCATGCACAAGCCTTTATAGATCGTGACCAGATTCGAGAAGCTGCAGACATAGAAGCTGTCGTCCTGAACGCGCTTTTCGATACGGCGACGCGCCACAAACAGGCGGCGTTCCATATCGCGCGGGCGCCAACCCGCCGGGGCGTTAACGAAGATCTGTTCAATGCGCGGCAGGGAAGAGAGGGCGATCTCACCCAAAACGTCCGGGTTGGTCGGCACTTCACGCCAGCCGACGACCGACAGCGTTTCATTTTGCAGCTCTTCTTCCACAATGCGGCGGCTGGCACGGGCTTCCTCTTCGTTCTGGCTGAGGAACATCATGCCAACGGCGTAGTTCTTGGCTAAACGCCAGCCGCGCTCTTCTCCAACCATGCGGAAAAAGCGATCGGGCTTTTGCAATAACAGGCCGCAACCGTCGCCAGTCTTGCCGTCAGCAAGGATTGCGCCACGGTGCTGCATTCGGGCCAGCGCGTGAATAGCAGTTCGCACCACCTTGTGGCTAGGTTCGCCTTCTATGTGGGCGATTAGGCCGAAACCACAGTTGTCCCTCTCAAGGGATTTATCGTACAACATATCAGTGAACCTCCCCAGGCTCTGCGTGACTCTTACAACCAACTGCGAGGGGGCTTCCCAACGTCAGGCGGAAGTCCAATCAGCAAGGTTAATATCGCCGATCTGCTTTTCCGCCCTCCATCAATGGCCTCTCGTGACGGTTCTCACAAGTGGTGAATGACTTGTTTTAAGAGGGAGTCTTAAATAACTGCATAAATATGACGAGACGTTTGCCCGTCCAGAAAGCTTCCAGCGGACTTCCAACTTAGCGAGAAAGAATACGCAGGTCAAATATAGGCTTAAGAGCGTTTTTTATTGAATTATTGTGGGTTATCTTTTTGAAAGGTAAATGTTTTTACATGAATTTACGGTGGTGGCGAGGAGCGTCAGGGCTCGAGGAAATGTGAGCTGTCTCACTATAGTGCAACCTCTGAATCTCTGCACCATGCTAGTGCGGGCGTGAATGTCAGAATTTTATTCTATTAAGTTATGCTTTCTTGTTATTTGTAACTATTTTTAATCGCTTTGTCATACAGGCGTTAACGGTTAGGGGAGAATAAGAAAAATTCATCTTGGCTCGGGTGATTTTATTTGCATTTATAATGAATAGTTATGCCTGGTGAAGCCTTGAAGGGAAAGCGTTGATCTCTGTCATCGCAGGAAAAGCCGTTTCTTATTAGCATCACGGGCTTTGAGTACAGAGAAAGCCAAGATTATGCAGTTGCCGCAATTAGTCAATATGTTTGGCGCCGATCTCCAGCGTCGGCACGGCGAAAAGATTCATAAACTCACGCTGCACGGCGGTTTTAGCTGCCCAAATCGCGACGGTACCCTTGGCCGTGGCGGTTGTACTTTCTGCAACGTAGCCTCTTTTGCCGACGAACAGATGCAGCGCCAGAGCATTGCCGAACAGCTGAGGGTGCAGGCCGGCAGGGTCAACCGCGCAAAACGTTATCTGGCCTACTTTCAGGCCTATACCAGTACTTATGCAGAAGTGAGCCTGCTGGCGGACATGTATCGGCAGGCGCTGGCGCAGGCCGATATGATCGGGATCTGCGTTGGCACGCGGCCGGACTGCGTGCCGCCCGCCGCGCTTGATTTGCTGGCGGGCTACCTTGAACAAGGTTATGAGGTTTGGCTCGAGCTGGGCCTGCAGACTGCGCACGATAAAACGCTGAAGCGCATTAATCGCGGCCACAATTTCTCCTGTTACCAGCATACCGCCCGATTGGCACGCGAACGTGGGCTGAAGGTATGCAGCCACCTGATCGTCGGGCTGCCGGGGGAAAGCTCGGCCGATCATCTGGCTACGCTGCGGCAGGTGGTGGACAGCGGCGTGGACGGCATCAAGCTGCACCCGCTGCATATCGTTACCGGCAGCACTCTGGCGCGTGCCTGGCAGGCCGGGCGCATGCCTGAATTGGCGCTGGAGGAGTACGCCGCCAGTGCCGGGGAGATGATCCGCCATACGCCGAGAGAGATTGTCTATCACCGCATCTCCGCCAGCGCCCGTCGGCCGACGCTGTTGGCACCATTATGGTGCGAAAACCGCTGGAACGGCATGCAGGCGGTCGGCGGCTACCTGCAGCGTTATGGCGGGCAGGGCAGCGGATTGGATGAAAAGCGGCAATATCGCCCTTGATCGCTGTTTTGATTTGCAAACTTTCCCACACTTCGGTGTTTGCTTCCTTATCTCACCGAGGTTTTACGGTATGATTTAACCGATTCTGTCTGATGGGAGCCGCTATGAAGCAAATCCGGGTATTAGCCCAGTACTACGTTGATTTAATGGTGAAACTGGGGCTGGTGCGCTTTTCGCTGCTGCTGGCTTCGGCGCTGGTGGTGCTGGCGATGGTGGTGCAAATGGCGGTGACCATGCTGCTGCGCGGCGAGGTGGAAAGCATCGACGTGGTGCGTTCGATCTTCTTCGGCCTGCTGATCACGCCCTGGGCGGTGTATTTTCTGTCGGTGGTGGTCGAGCAACTGGAAGAATCTCGCCAGCGCCTGGCGCGGCTGGTCGATAAACTGGAAGAAATGCGCCACCGCGATCTGGAGCTGAACCAGCAGCTTAAAGACAACATCAGCCAGTTGAATCAGGAAATCGCCGACCGCATCAAGGCGGAGCAAGATCGCCAGCAGGTAATGGACAAGCTGACGGAAGAGATGGAGCAGCGCGAATTGGCGCAGATTGAGCTGGGCCAGCAATCGGCGCTGTTGCGTTCGTTCCTCGATGCTTCCCCCGATCTGGTGTATTACCGCAACGAAGACAAAGAATTCTCCGGCTGTAACCGGGCGATGGAACTGCTGACCGGCAAAAGCGAAAAGCAGCTGATCGGCCTGACGCCGTTTGACGTCTACAGCCAGGAAATCGCCGAAAAGGTGATAGAAACCGATGAGAAGGTCTTTCGCCATAACGTCTCCCTGACCTACGAACAGTGGCTGGTTTACCCGGACGGGCGCAAGGCCTGTTTTGAGCTGCGCAAGGTGCCGTTTTACGATCGCGTGGGCAAACGTCACGGGCTGATGGGCTTTGGTCGCGATATAACCGAGCGTAAGCGCTACCAGGACGCGCTGGAGAACGCCAGCAGGGACAAGACCACCTTCATCTCAACGATCAGCCACGAGCTTCGTACGCCGCTTAACGGCATCGTCGGGCTGAGCCGTATTCTGCTCGATACCGATTTGAACGATGAGCAACTGAAATACCTGAAGACCATCCATGTCAGCGCCATCACGCTGGGCAATATCTTCAATGACATCATTGAGATGGACAAGCTCGAGCGGCGGAAAGTGCAGCTCGACAACCAGCCGGTGGATTTTACCGGCTTCCTGGCGGATCTGGAAAACCTCTCCGGCCTGCTGGCGCAGCCAAAAGGCCTGCAGTTCGTGATGGAGCCGCAATCGCCGCTGCCGCAGCAAATCATCACCGACGGCACCCGCCTGCGGCAGATCCTGTGGAACCTGATCGGCAATGCGGTGAAGTTTACCCCGCACGGGCAGATTGTGGTGCGTGTGCGGCGTGAAGAGCAGGATCGACTGGTGTTTGAGGTGGAAGATTCCGGCATGG
Organism: Serratia sp. 22264; assembly: GCF_052045345.1. Classification (NCBI taxonomy): domain Bacteria; kingdom Pseudomonadati; phylum Pseudomonadota; class Gammaproteobacteria; order Enterobacterales; family Yersiniaceae; genus Serratia; species Serratia sp. 22264. Next base: position 161,441 of record NZ_JBQEOY010000005.1, on the reverse strand, counting down.
GTATTCCGCAGGACGAACAGGACAAGATCTTCGCCATGTATTATCAGGTGAAAGATCAGCACGGCGGCCGCCCGGCGACCGGCACCGGCATCGGGTTGGCTGTTTCCAAACGCCTGGCGCAGAGCATGGGCGGCGATATCACCGTCAGCAGCGTACAGGGGCACGGTTCTTGCTTCACCTTGACCATCAATGCGCCGGCGGTGCAGGAGGCGGAAAGTGAGACGCGTGCCGAGGAGGATCTGCCGTTGCCGGCGCTGCATATCCTGCTGGTGGAGGATATCGAACTGAACGTGATTGTGGCGCGCTCAGTGCTGGAGAAGCTCGGCAACAGCGTGGAAGTGGCGATGAACGGCACCGACGCGCTGGCGATGTTCGATCCGGACGAGTTTGATCTGGTGCTGCTGGATATCCAACTGCCGGACATGACCGGGCTGGATATCGCCCGGGTGCTGCGCGAGCGTTATGCCGGGCAAACGCTGCCGCCGCTGGTTGCTTTGACCGCCAACGTGCTGAAAGACAAAAAAGAGTATCTCGACGCGGGTATGGACGATGTGCTGAGCAAGCCGCTTTCTGTACCGGCGTTGACCAAGGTCATTAAACATTACTGGGATCATCAACCCTCTCACACCACAAAGAAAACGGAGCAAAAGGCGATGCAGATTAATGAGTCGTTACTGGATACCACAATGCTGGAACAGTACATGGACCTGGTGGGGCCGCAACTGATTCATCAGAGCCTGGAGATGTTTGAGCAGATGATGCCGGGCTATCTGGCGGTGCTGGAGTCCAATATGACGGCGCGTGACCAGAAAGGCATCACCGAAGAAGGGCATAAAATCAAGGGCGCTTGCGGGTCGGTTGGCCTGCGTCATTTGCAGTTACTGGCGCAACAGATTCAGACCCCGACGTTGCCGGCGTGGTGGGATAACGTGCAGGACTGGGTTGATGAGCTCAAGCAGGAATGGCGCAACGATGTACAGGTACTGCGCGAGTGGGTTGCGAACGCTGAAAAAAAATGACCCCGACCTAGGCCGGGGTGCGCGAATATTGCGCCAACACCAGGGAAATTGTGAACCTGCGTATTGGTATTCAGTGTTCTGGTCGAGCAGGTTGTAGAGAATTCCTAAACATCATACAGCCAACAACATAGCAAATGTAAGCGCTCTTGTTAGAAGATTCATTAAAATGTGTGATGTAGATTAGTGTTTGTTAACTCCGAGCACTAACCAGTTGACAGTCTCATAAGGAGTAAGGGTGATGAAAAACGTTGGCGTTGTGCTGAGCGGCTGCGGAGTTTATGACGGTGCGGAGATCCATGAAGCCGTCCTGACGCTGCTTGCGTTGGACCGGGCGGGGGCACAGGCGGTGTGCTTTGCGCCGGATAAATCTCAACTTCATGTTATTAATCACTTAACTGGCGATGAGATGCCGGAAGAGCGCAATGTTTTGGTCGAGTCTGCGCGTATTGCCAGAGGGAAAATTCGGCCGCTTTCACAGGCCGATGCCGGCCAGTTGGATGCGCTGATTGTACCCGGTGGATTTGGTGCGGCGAAGAACCTCAGCAGCTTCGCCAGTGAAGGGGCAGAATGCTGGATTGATAAAGATTTAGCTAAGTTAACGCAACAAATGCATAAGGCAAATAAACCAATTGGTTTTATGTGCATTGCCCCCGCGCTGCTGCCGAAGTTGCTGGATCAACAAGTGCGGCTGACCATTGGCAACGATCCGGACCTGGGTGAAGTGATTGATGCCATGGGCGGCGAGCCGGTTATTTGCCCGGTTGATGACATCGTGGTGGATATTGAAAACAAAGTGGTGACCACGCCAGCCTATATGTTGGCGAAATCTATCGGCGAGGCGGCCGACGGGATTGATAAGCTGGTTTCACGGGTGCTGGATTTGGTTGAATGAGAAAGTCCGCGGGCAAATCGATTTTTTCCCGGCCCTGGTTTTGGCTGAAACGCGGAATAATTGCCCTGGTCGGCCTGTGGGGGCTTGGGATAGCCGTTTTTGCTTTCTTGCCGGTGCCTTTTTCTGCGGTGATGGTGGAGCGGCAGTTCGGTGCCTGGCTGAGCGGCGATTTTGGCTATGTGGCGCACTCCGACTGGGTATCGATGGACGATATTTCTCCGCAGATGGCGCTGGCGGTCATGGCGGCGGAGGACCAGAAGTTCCCTGAACACTGGGGGTTCGACGTGGCGGCGATCGAAAAGGCGCTCAGCCACAACGAACGTCGCCCCACACGCATCCGCGGCGCCTCCACGCTGTCGCAGCAAACGGCGAAGAACCTGTTTTTGTGGGATGGCCGCAGTTGGCTGCGCAAGGGGCTGGAGGCCGGGCTGACCTCGGGGATCGAACTGGTGTGGACCAAGCGGCGGATCCTGACGGTTTACCTGAATATCGTTGAATTTGGCGATGGGGTATTCGGCGTGGAAGAGGCGTCGCAGCGCTTTTTCAATAAACCGGCTAAACGCCTGACCGCTTCTGAAGCGGCGCTGCTGGCGGCGGTGTTGCCAAACCCGCATCGTTTTAAAGCCAGTGCGCCTTCCGGCTATGTGATTCAACGGCAGCAGTGGATTATGCGCCAGATGCGGCAGTTGGGTGGGGAAGGCTTTCTGAAAGAAAATAATCTGGATTAGCGCGCCGGGATAAAGGCATCATGCCTACCCCGGCGCAGCGGGTTATTTCACGAAGGTAAAGGCGGTGGTGACGTGTTTCACGCCGCTCACCTGGCTGGCGATCTGCGCGGCCGACTGCGCTTCTTGTTGTGTGACCAGGCCCAGCAGGAATACCTCACCGTTTTCGGTAGTGACCTTCACATTGGATGATTTCACCGTGTCGCTGGTGAGCAGTTGCGAGCGCACCTTGGTGGTGATCCAGGTATCGGAGGACGCAGTGCCGAGGCTGATTGGCGTCCCTTGGCGGATCTCGTTATACACTTCGGCCGTGCCTTCGACGCCCATCGCTATTTGCTTGGCGCGGGCGGCGAGGTCGGTGCTCGGCGACTGGCCGGTCAGCAATACTTTACCCTGATAGGCGGTAGCAACCACCCGGGCGTCTTTCTTCAACTGTTGATCTTTACTCAGGGCGTTTTCAACCCGGGCTTCCAGCGTGCCGTCGTCTACCTGAGTGCCTACGCTGCGTGGGTCGGTGGCGCTCTTGGTGGCGACAGCCGCACTGCCGACGACAACGCCGGCGATACAGCCTTGTAACAGCAGGGCGCTGGACAGCACTGCAAATGTGGCTTTCAGCTTCATCTCAGTTCCTTATTCGTCCTGGTGGGGAAACAACGTACTATCTATCAGGTCGCATAGGCAATTTACTGTGAGCATATGCATTTCCTGAATACGAGCACTGCGATGCGATGGGATACGGATCTCGACATCCTGTTGACCGAGCAAACCGGCCAACTCCCCGCCGTCGTAACCGGTGAGTGCGACAATCGTCATGTCACGCGTCACTGCGGCTTCGACCGCTTTCACAATATCACGGCTGTTGCCGCGGGTGGAAATTGCCAGCAAGACATCGCCGGCATGGCCGAGAGCGCGCACCTGCTTGGCATAAACCTCATCGTGCAGACGATCGTTGGTGATCGCCGTCAGCACCACGTTATCGGCATTCAGCGCAATGGCCGGCAGGCTTGGGCGCTCGGTTTCAAAGCGGTTGATCATGCTGGCGGCGAAATGTTGCGCGTTGGCCGCCGAGGTACCGTTGCCGCAGCACAGAATTTTATTACCGTTAAGTAAGGATTGAACCAGCGTCATCGCCGCACGCGAGATGGCGTCGGGCAAGGCTTCCGCCGCCGCAATCTGGGTTTGGATGCTTTCGGTAAAACAGGCTTTAATTCTATCCAGCACGTTGTATTAATCCACTAAGTCAAAGGGCCGGTCTGCACCGGTAAACCATGATTAATCCGCATTGAAGGCGTTGGGTATCCATTCTAACTGGCTACCGGTGATGGCCAAAACATCAAAACGGCAAGACGATGTGTCAAAACTGGCTCCGCGCCCCGCCAACCAAACGGCGGCGGCATGCAGCAACCGCTGTTGTTTACGGTAAGTCACGCTGGCGGCCGCACCGCCAAAGGCGTCGCTGCGGCGGTAGCGGACTTCAACAAACACCCAGGTTTGACCATCGCGCATGATGAGATCGAGCTCACCGCCGCGCAGCGTAACGTTGGCGGCGAAGAAGGTGAGCCCGGCGCGTTCCAGATAGCGGCGGGCCTGTAACTCATAGCCCGCCCCCTTGGCGCGTTGACTCAAGAGACGGGAACCACCATTCCCTGACGGTATTGCAGCCAAGGCAGTTTCCTGTTGATCACGCAGCTTGGTGAAGCGGTCAGCATGCCGGTGGTGCCGGAGACCTGGAAGCCGGGCAACTGGCGCATTTCAGCAAAGTGATTGGCCAATGTCCAGGCATCCATCCCCATGGCGTACAGACGCACCAGCGAATAGTCGTTGCGGAACCGGCTGCTCGCCTGCTGCAACAGCTGCGGGTTGGCACCGGCCAGCAACGGGATATCGCTGAACTGCAGGCCTTCCATTTCCAGACGGAAGTCAGGGCCTGCACCGGCCTGGTAGCTACGCGAGCTGGCGTACATGGCCGGTTTGCTGCGCGAGGTGGTGGCCATGTCGATCATCGGTTTGATCAACGTCAGCTGGGACTGGGTCGCCACGATGTAGACTGCATCCACGTTGCCGCCGGATTCGGCAGGCACATCGCTTGGCGGCGCCGGAATGGTCAGCCCGGCAATGGTCACGGCCTGCGGAGCTGGTGCCGCGGAAATCGGCGTGCCGCTCATGCGGATGCCGCCGCTGTTCACCGCCTGACGCAGTTCGCCGGCAGAGCCGATACCTTGTTGCAGCACGGTCTGGCCGCCCAGTTTTTGCCATTCCTGGTTAAAGGCTTTGGCAACGCGATCGCCGAACGAACCGCGCGGGATCAGCAGCAGCGGCTGGCGCTTTTGTTGTTCCCAAATGTGGCGCGCAGCGTCGCGCGCTTCGTCTTCCGGCGACAGGGCGAAGTAACAGATGTTCGGATTGTCTTTCGGCGTTTCCGGCTGATTGAGCGCCAGCACGTTCAGCGTGGTATTGCTGCCGGACAGTTGATCGACGTTCTCTTTCAGCAGCGGACCCACCACCAGCGTTGCGCCGTCTTGCTGTGCCTGTGTCAGTAGCGCGGCCAGCGGTTGGCTGGTGGTATCATACACTTTAATTTGCGCATTGGTGGCCTGCGGCGGCGTAATCTGCGCATTGGACGGCGTAGAAGGCTGAGCCGCGGTCACGGGCGCGGCATCCGCAGACGGCGCCGAGGTGCTTACCGCACCGTTGGCATTGGCGTCCGCAGGGGCTGCTGCCTGAACGGGATTGTTGGCAGGCTGCTGCTGTTGCTGTACCTGCGCCGGTGCGGCCACGCCGTTTTTCGCCGCTTCAAAACCTTGTTGGATCGCATCGGCGAACACTTTTGCCTGGCCGTTCAGCGGCAGCAGCAGGGCGATTTTGGAGGTGGAAGCCTGGGTAAAGTTCAGCACCTGGTTCAGCTGCGTCGGCAACGTTTTCGCCGCCGGGTTCTGCGGGTAACGGTTTTGCCAGTCCTTGATGCCGGCCTTCAGCAGGTCGGGATCCTGCTTGTTGTCCTGATAGACACGCAGCAGATCCAGCCAGCCTTGCAGCACGTTTTCATTGGCGTTGATCACCAGACTGTTCATGTCCTGCGGCGTCAACTGCAGCAGTGCCTGCCAGGTTTGATCCAGATTGGTTTGATGAGCCTTGCCGGTCAGCAGCGGTTCCTGCGCAACGTAGGCGCGGATCAGCGGCAGAGAGGGTTTACCCTGATTGGCGGCGATCTGCGCCTGGTAGAAGCGCACCAATTGGTTAGCTGACAGTGAACCGCTATCCAGATGGCCCAGCGTGCTGCGGGCGCTCACATAGCTTTTGTTCGCCACCTGCAGTTCTGCGGTCAGCAACTGGCGTTCAACCTGCTGAACGCTGCTGAGGTTTTTCGACAGTTGGTTCAGTTGTTCACTGGCCTGCGGCAGTTTTCCTTCACGTAACAGCGCGCGAATAGCAAGTAATTGCCAGTCAGCCTTGTTATCATCGCTGCTTTGTTGCAGCTGCTTCAGATAGTAATCGGAGCTGGCGCTCGCTTCGTCCTGTATATTGGCGGGCGGCGTCTGCGGGGCCTGACTAGGACAGCCTGCAAGGAACAGGGCTGCCGCGATCACTGCGGTAAGTCGGACAGGCTTTGAACGCCCTGCTTTGGTACGAACGAATGTTGAGGAAAGCATACTGTATCCAGTGATGTTTTTTTCAAGATGCTCAATATTAAATCGGCAACCCGGATGAAACAATGAATCAACACCAACAATCAGTCATTTCTGCATCAACGCTGTATGTGGTGCCCACTCCCATCGGTAATTTGGGGGATATTACCCACCGTGCGTTAGAGGTACTGAAAAGCGTTGATCTGATTGCGGCCGAGGACACGCGCCACACCGGGTTGCTGTTGCAACACTTTGCGATTAGCGCGCGGCTGTTTGCGCTGCATGACCATAACGAACAGCAAAAGGCCGACCAACTGCTGGCGAAACTGCAGGAAGGCCAGAGCATTGCGCTGGTTTCCGACGCCGGCACCCCGTTGATCAACGATCCCGGTTATCACCTGGTGCGCCGCTGCCGCGAAGCCGGCATTCGCGTGGTACCGCTGCCGGGAGCCTGTGCGGCAACCACCGCACTGTGTGCCGCCGGCGTTGCTTCAGACCGCTTCTGTTACGAAGGGTTCCTGCCGGCGAAAACCAAGGGGCGTAAGGATACGCTGATGGCGCTGGCAGAGGAACCGCGCACGTTGATTTTCTACGAATCCACCCACCGTTTGCTGGAAAGTTTGCAGGACATGGTCACCGTGTGGGGGCCGCAGCGCTATGTAGTGCTGGCGCGTGAGCTGACCAAAACCTGGGAGTCCATCACGGGTGCGCCGGTGGGTGAGCTGCTGGCCTGGGTACAGGAAGACGAAGTGCGTCGCCGTGGCGAAATGGTGCTGATCGTCGAAGGCCATAAGGCGCAGGATGACGCATTGCCGCTGGAGGCGCTGCGCACGCTGGCGTTGCTGCAAAAAGAATTGCCGCTGAAAAAGGCGGCGGCGTTGGCGGCGGAAATCCACGGCGTGAAGAAAAATGCGTTGTATAAACACGCGTTAGAGCAACAAGAACAGTAAAGCGGTTGACCTGCCGTGAGCGCGACGCTACTATCCGCGCCGGAGTTGACCAGACAGTCGCCGCTTCACTGCCGTCCCTTTCGGGGGAGACAGGTGGAGGGGAGGAAAGTCCGGGCTCCATAGGGCAGGGTGCCAGGTAACGCCTGGGAGGCGCAAGCCTACGACTAGTGCAACAGAGAGCAAACCGCCGATGGCCCGCGCAAGCGGGATCAGGTAAGGGTGAAAGGGTGCGGTAAGAGCGCACCGCGCGGCTGGCAACAGTTCGTGGCACGGTAAACTCCACCCGGAGCAAGGCCAAATAGGGGTTCACATGGTACGGCCCGTACTGAACCCGGGTAGGCTGCTTGAGCCAGTGAGCGATTGCTGGCCTAGAGGAATGACTGTCCACGACAGAACCCGGCTTACCGGTCAACTCCCTCTATAAAGAAAACCCCGCGTGACGCAAGTTACGCGGGGTTTTTTCCATTGGTATTCAGCGAGTTCGACATGTTGCACCCGCTTGATTCACACCGGTAAATCAATCAGCAGCGCACGCAGCGGCGTTTCGGCGCGGATCGTCAGGCGGTTCTCTTCATGGATAAAAGCCCCGTCGCCGCAGGTCAAGCGTTGGCCTTCGTTACGATCGCCATTGGCTTCGATGGTGCCGTGGATCGACTGCAGGTAAGCCCGTTGCCCGTTCAGCGCAAACGTCTGCTGTTCGCCCGGCTGTAAATCCAGATGATGGATCCACACCTGCTGGCGCAGTTGCAGGCTGCCCTGGGCGCCGTCCGGTGATGCCAGCAGCGTCGAGCCGTTATCCGGCAGCCTCAGACGCTGTACTCGATCGTTGTTGCGGTCCGGGCAGACATTCAGCCACAGCTGCAGACGGGTCAGCGGCGTATCGCTGCTGACGTTCTGTTCGCTGTAACTCAACCCTGGCTGCGTGGCCAACAACAAGGCTTCACCGGCCTTGGCGCGCACGGTATTGCCGTCGTTGTCGCGGTATTCGGCTTCCCCCTGCAAGATCAGATTCAGGATATCCACGCTGGGATAGGTGCGTGGCTGGAATGACGCACCCGGCGCCAGCACCTCCTGGTTCAGCACCCGCAACGAGGCGTAGCCCATCAGTTTGGGATCGAAATAATGTCCAAAAGAAAAGGTATAGCGAGCCTGCAGCCAACCAAAGTCAGCTTGCCCGCATTGTTGTGCTGTTCTGCATGTAATCATGGCAATCGGCTCTCTAAATTCATTATCCAAATGGTAAGCATCTGGACGCCGGATTGTTAGCCAGTTAATCTGGTCGGCATATTCAAATTTCCTGACAGAGAGATTCGATGGCCAGAGATCGGGCGTTAACGCTTGAAGCGTTAAGGGTTATGGATGCGATCGACCGACGCGGCAGCTTTGCTGCGGCAGCCGATGAACTGGGGCGGGTGCCCTCGGCGCTCAGCTACACCATGCAAAAATTGGAAGAAGAATTGGACGTGGTGCTGTTCGATCGCTCCGGCCACCGCACCAAGTTCACCAACGTTGGGCGCATGCTGCTGGAGCGCGGGCGGGTGTTGCTGGAGGCGGCCGACAAGCTGACTACGGATGCCGAAGCGCTGGCGCGCGGTTGGGAAACTCACCTGACCATCGTCAGCGAAGCGCTGTCGCCGGCGAGTAAACTGTTTCCGCTGGTCGACAAGCTGGCGCTGAAGGCCAATACCCAGGTATCGATTTTTACCGAAGTGCTGGCCGGTGCCTGGGAGCGGCTGGAGCAAGGGCGAGCCGATATCGTCATCGCACCGGACATGCATTTCCGTGCTTCCTCGGAGATCAACACCCGCAAGCTGTACAAGGTGATGAGCGTTTACGTCGCCGCGCCGGATCACCCCATTCATCTGGAGCCGGAACCCTTGTCCGAACTGACTCGCGTGAAATACCGCGGCATTGCGGTGGCGGATACAGCCCGTGAACGGCCGGTATTGACCGTGCAGTTGTTGGATAAACAGCAGCGCCTGACGGTCAGCACCATTGGCGACAAGCGCCTGGCGCTGCTGGCCGGCCTGGGCGTGGCGACCATGCCTTACCCGATGGTGGAAAAAGACATTGAAGAAGGGCGGCTGAGGGTGGTGGGGCCGGAATACAGCCGTGAGGCCGATATCATCATGGCTTGGCGGCGCGACAGCATGGGGGAGGCGAAAGCCTGGTTCCTGCGCGAAATCCCACGGCTCTTCGCCCAGCAGGAACGGCAGTAACCGGACTGTGTGCCGTTATTGAGCGCCTGATCGCCAACGGCCCGCAGGTGCAAGCACAGCGGGCTGTTTTATTGTTCCCCCTGACCGTTAAAGAAAGGGGGAAATGGGCTAACCGAAACGTTTGTCGCGGCCGTGTGGCTCGTCCAGATCCTGCGCCGGCCCAATGGAAATAATGCCGTGCGGGTTGAGAGTGGTGTGGCTACGGTAATAGTGGTTGCGGATGTGCGGTAGGCTAACCGTTTCGGCGATGCCTGGCATCTGGTAGATGTCGCGCAGGAAGCCGTACAGGTTGAGATAATCGCTGATGCGGCGTTTATCGCATTTAAAATGGGTGACATACACCGGATCGAAGCGCACCAGCGTGGTCCACAGACGCAGGTCGGCCTCGGTCAGGCGATCGCCGGTCAGGTAACGGTGTTGGCCCAGGATCTGCTCCAGCCGCGCCAGTGCGTCAAACAGCGCATTCACCGCTTCGTCATAGGCTTCCTGACTGGTGGCGAAACCGGCCTTGTAGACACCGTTATTCACCTGGTCATAAATCCAACCGTTCAGCTCATCGATTTTGCCGCGCAGGTCGTTGGGATAAGAATCCCCCGCGCGAGCGCCGACGCCATCAAATGCACTGTTGAACATGCGAATGATATCGGCAGATTCATTGCTGACGATGGTCTGCTGCTGTTTGTCCCACAGTACCGGCACCGTCACGCGGCCGGTGTAATGTTCATCGGCGCGCAGGTAAAGCTGATAGAGAAAGTCTGAGTGATAAAGGCTGTCGCCGGTCGTTTCAGGGAAGTCCTGGCCGAAGGTCCAGCCGTTTTCCAACATCAGCGGATGCACCACGGAAACCGGGATAATCTGCTCCAGCCCCTTCAGTTTGCGCATCAGCAACGTGCGGTGCGCCCAAGGACAGGCGAGTGAAACGTACAGGTGATAACGGTCTTTCTCCGCTTTAAACCCTCCGGTGCCGTGTTCGCCCGGTTGGCCGTCTGCAGTCACCCAGTTGCGGAACTGAGAGGTTGAGCGTTTGAAACGGCCTCCGGTAGATGAGGTGTCATACCAGATGTCTTGCCAAACGCCATCGACGAGTTGTCCCATGATGATCTCCTTCGTGTCCGAGTGAAAAAGCAGAAGGGTCCGGCATGCCGGACCCCTGATTCGGTATTAGAAGCTTACCACTTTTTGTTCAAAATACGGTCGATGCTGAAACCGCCTGGGCCGGCAACGGCCAGTACGATATAGCCACCGGCGATGGTCAGGTTCTTCATGAACATCAGCTGGTTTACGCCTTCCGCAAAGTTAGTATGGAACAGTACCGCAGTCAGAAGGGTGAAACCGGCAGTGAACAGCGCCACGGTGCGGGTCAGGAAACCGAACAGAATCGCCAGGCCGCCACCGAACTCCAGCAAGATGGTCAGCGGCAACAAGAAGCCAGGTACGCCCATCGATTGCATATACTGCTGGGTGCCGGCATAGGCGTCGCCCATTTTGCCGTAACCTGCCACGATAAACAGGATTGGCATCAGAATACGAGCAACCAGCAAACCTGTATCTTCTAATTTTTTCATCATCAACTCCAAAGTGATTTTTAGTTCGCCAGTCTTGGCGTTTACCGCTGTTAGCGGGCGGTATGCCGGGTCTCTGACCCTGTCCTGCCCGTTACGTGTTTGATGGAGTGAATGTTAATCGGGAAGTGGTTCCGTTGTTAGCAAGTAAAACTGTCGTATTTTTTCAAAAAAACTGAATCTGTAGCCTGCTAACAAATGATGGCGAATCAGAAAGTTACCCAGCCGTCATCGACAGAAAGAATAAATTTCTGTGAAAAACTGGGCATAACGACGGAAGAATTGAAGAAATCAGTAGGGTTATTTGGTAGAAAAAGTTTTCTGGATCAATCGGATAGTGCCAAAGACACCAAAAGCGCGACGTGACCAGCGAATCAGTTTGCTTGGGTGGCGGATACCGTAAAGCGCCATCACGCTGGAGCCGACGACCAGGTATTTGCGCAGACCGAAAAGAGTTTGCCAACCGCGATCGATGCGCTCGGTTTTTTCCAGCCACAGGGTTTTGTTTTCGGCCAGATCCAGCCGTTGTTGCTGGATCTGCCGAATCAGTTTCTCTTTTCTCCATTCCAGGTAGCGACGGCGATTCATTTTTCACCCTCCAGCTCGGAACGGTCGATCTCCAACTGTTTGCGTGTAGCGCCCAACAGGGTGGAGCGGCGCGCTTTGACCAGCGTCCAGATGGCGCCGAAAATAGCCAGGAACAGCAAGATGCCCGTGGTGGCGCCTAACGCCATCAAGCGGTAGATAGGGTCAATGGCCCAGAAAATCAGGATCAGCAGGCTCATCAGGCCAAATGCAGTGAATAAAAGGGTCATACCGGCCATGATCAGCAACTGAATGAGGTTGGCTTTCTCCTCTTCCAGCTCGACAACCGCCAGGCGCACCCGCGTTTCGACCATACTCACCAAAATAGTGATGATGCGTTGGGCGACATCGAGGACCCCTTTGGCGGGGCCCTGTGCACGAACTTGTGGTTGTTCTGCCATATTAGCGGCGCGCTAGCAGAACGCCCAGCACTACGCCAACCGCAGCGCCGATACCGATACCTGTCCACGGATTATCACGCACGTAATCATCCGCCTGGCCGGCGATTTGCTTGGTCTGGGAAGCAATTTTGTCCCCGGCGTCGCTCAGGCGAACGCGGGTATCTTTCAATGCGCTTTCGGCTTTGGAGCGCAGCTTTTCCAGCTCGGCTTTTGGTTTATCGGTGGAAGAGTTCAGCACTTCTTCCAGCGTATCGGCTAAGGATTTAAGTTCAGCGCGTAAGTTTTCTGCATTTGAATCATGTGCCATGTGATTATTCCTTAACGTTAACTTCGACAGACTTTCAACATAGCGGATTTTTTCGCCGGAGCAAAGGGTGAATGAGTAGCCGATATCACTAAGCATTCATTCTATATGCAGTAAAAATCCCGCATGACGCGGCTCTCAGCGATAAATCCGCTGGTGTAAAAAAATTATTCCGCCTGGGCCTGTTTAAGCTCGGCCTGTGCTTCCGTCAGTTTTTTCTGCTTCTTGGCAACTTTATCCAGGTTGCCGGTTTGCTGGGCTGTTTTCAGCTCTTGCTGACGTTCGGCGACCTTGCTTTGTTTCTCTTCGATTTTTTTCTGGCGATCGGCCTGCAGGCTCGCTTCGGTACAGTTCGCCTGTACTTCGCTCAGCGCCTTTTTCAGCCCGGCTATACGGTTATGATTGCCATGTTGGGTGGCGTAATCAATCTGCTGCTGGATGTTTTGCGCCTTGGTCGCACAACCGCCTTCGGCAGCAAATGACAGGGCCGGCAATGCACATAACGGGAGGATCAGTAAGAGTGAGTGGCGTAATTTCATGCTATCGGTTCCTTGTTAATGGGACGCATTGGCACGCATCCGCTTTTCCTGACTGCTTGCAAAAGCAGTGCGACAGGAGTTTACGCAGCTAGCTTTCAGCATAGCCTTGAATCGCGCAGACCCCAAAGAATCAGCCACAGTTCGATGGCGATCGGTGATTAATTGAACAGGGCGTAAAAACGAAAGGAAAACCCTTCATTCGAAGGGGTATTATCCCAGATTGAGCGGGGCGCGTGCAAATTCACGGACCCAATGGCTTGGAACAGGGGATTCGCTCAGAGCGATGATATAACCCGGCGGTAAAATCGTTTGCAGCGCTTCGCGCGCCAACAGCTGTTGTTCCGGTGAATCCAGACGGATCACCAGACCATCACCTTCGGGGGTAATGCTTTTGATGCGAATACCGCGCTCATCCAGCCGCTGATAGACAAAAAAGCCGTCAGGCAGCGAAAGGCCTTGCTGACTGGCGCGGATGCGCAGCTCGCTTTCGGTGCGCACCATACAGGGAACCAGCAGCGTCGCCAGCGCCAACAGGGCGAGTGCAATCAGCAAAACATACTGCCAGCGCGGGCGCTTTGCCATCACGCCCCTTTCCCCTGATTCTGGCTGTCGGCGCGTTTCTTGCGCCACAGCACGATCAGCGATCCCACCAGCCCAACCACCAGCAGTACCAGCGGCAGCAGCATCAGGCAGAACATCAGTTGGTCTTCATACTTGCGGAACACCGGGGTTTTGCCCAAAGCAAAGCCCAGTGACGTCAGGATCACCACCCACAGCAGACCGCTCATCCAGTTAAAGAATTGGAAACGGGCATTACTCAGGCCGGAGAGACCGGCAATGGTAGGCAACAGGGTGCGGACAAACGCCAGGAAACGACCGACCAGCAGGGCGGAAAGCCCGTGGCGGTGGAACAATTGGTGCGCGCGCTGGTGATAATGCGCCGGCAGATGCGACAGCCAGCCCTGCACCGTTCGCGTATTGCCCAGCCATTTGCCTTGTATGTAACTGACCCAGCACCCCAGGCTGGCGGCAACGGTCAGGATCAGGATGGTGAGCGGGAAATTCATGGTGCCTTTGGCGATCAAAACGCCTACCAGGATCAGCAGGCTGTCGCCGGGTAAAAATGCTGCCGGCAGCAGGCCGTTTTCCAGAAATAAAATCAGAAACAGCAGGACATAAAGCGTCCAGACCAGCGATGGGTTCGCCAGCGTCTCAAAATCCTGCTGCCATAAGGCATGTAACAGTTCTTTAATGATGTCCATCCGGTGTTCCTAAAACGTCATTGTTTGTCTTTATCTCAGCGGCGGATCGGAAGTGGGCTGAAAGCGCGCGGGCGATCCTGGCTGCTGATAACGATGAAACGGTGTTGCTTTTAGTGAGTTCTCGTCGGTGCTACACCGGTCATGAGTGGTAAGTCAGCGTGCCACGATAAAGCATATTACTTTCTTTCCAGCCACCGAGCCTGTTTTGCTGCTGTGGGGTGTGCAGCATCCAGTTGGCCTGAACAAGCTGATTGGGTACAGATAAGTGCTGACGCGGGAATCTGGCATTATGGCCCAGCTCAGAGGCCAACGTATAGACCGGCTGCAATTGGGCGGAGGCCGGCAGTGAGCCGGGGTAAGAATGCACACGCGGCAACAGCAGCGGCAATTTACCGGGCGCTTTGCGCTGCAACTCTGCTGGAGACCGATAAACCTGGTCATAAGGGGACAGCGCCGGGTTATCGAGCGAGGGCAGGCTACTCAGTGCCGTGGGGGTTGCTTTGGAGGGGGCCGCGCATAGCTTTTGGCCGGAGACCGAACCGGTCCAGCAAAAAAGAGCAATAAGCATGGCAAACAACCAGCGCATGTATTCGTGTTCCGCCCCGCAGCAAAGGGTAAAAAAGTGGCCTAACTTTACCAAAATAGCACGATTGGCAACAGGGAAATCTACGTTGCCTCCGGTGAAATACTACACGGCAAACGGCGGTTCAGGCATCGATTCGGCGGATTTTACATTACCTGACATAACCCAACGGTTTTTGACCGCGTGCGCTATTTGTTTTCGGCGGTCATGCCGTCCAGATGCACCACCGGGTTTTCGGCGAACAGATAGCGGTCGGCGTTATATTCGAAATCGTCGCTGGTGGCGTTGAACAGCATTTGCTTGGTGTTTTCCAGGTGCTGCCACATCGCCAGTTTGGCGGCATAAGGGTCTTTACGTATCAATGCCTTGAGGATCTGATCGTGGTCGTCGCACCAACTGGCGATAGATCGCTCGTCGATATGTTCGTGCAGCTTGATCCAATAAGGGTTATTCACCCGTTGGCTCCACATTTTTTCCACGATGGTCGCCATCGCGGTATTTTGCGTAGCCAGCGCCACCTGCACGTGGAATTTCAGATCCCACTGCGAATCACGGAACCGGTCTTCCTTGCGTGCGTGTTCCTGGATCTCCATCAACTGGACGATATCTTGTTTGGTGACCTGGGTGGCGGCGAATTCGGCGATGTTGCTTTCGATCAACTGGCGCGCCTGCAGCAGTTCGAAAGGCCCGGCGGTGGCGAACTCAATGCTGTCGCCCGGCACCACCAGATGCTTTTGCTGGTTGGACATCACGTGGATCCCGGACCCCTTGCGTACGTCAACGTAGCCTTCCACTTCGAGCATGATGATGGCTTCGCGTACCACGGTGCGGCTGACGTTCATCTCTTCAGCAATATAGCGCTCGGCCGGCAGCTTATCGCCCACCGGGTAGCGGCCGCTTTCAATGCGCTGCTTAAGCTCGGCGGCCAGTTGCTGATACAGGCGTCTGGTTTCAGTGAATTCCATAATGAATGCTCTTAGGGTAAGAAGGGGCGTGGCTGTCGGATTTGTTATACCACTTATTCGGCAGGGCTGCCAGTGGCCGCAAGGGACGCCCGGCGCGTGGCCGGGCGGGGGGGGTTAACTGCGCGCCGGGACAGGCTGTGGAGCCTCTTCCGTGGGGGGTAAGGCCGGCCGGTTTTGCAGGACGGTCCAGATAACGATGGCGCCGAGAATATCGAATACCGACAGCGCGGCGAACAGCGGGCTGAAGCCCAGGGTATCTGCTAACGCGCCGACCACCAGAGCAAACAGGGTGCTGGCGGTCCAGGCCGCCATGCCGGTCAGGCCGTTGGCGGTCGCGACCTCGTTACGGCCAAATACGTCTGAAGACAGGGTGATCAGCGCACCGGACAGCGCCTGGTGAGCAAAGCCTCCGACGCACAGCAGCGCGATGGCGGCGTAGGGGCTGGTGAACAGGCCGATCATACCGGGGCCAATCATCAGCACCGCGCCCATCGTGACCACCAGCTTGCGTGAAACGATCAGGTTCACCTTGAAGTGTTTCTGGAAGAACGGCGGCAGATACCCGCCGACGATGCAGCCGAGATCGGCGAACAGCATCGGCATCCAGGCAAACATGGCGATTTCCTTCAGGTTAAAGCCATAGGCTTTGAACATGAATAACGGGATCCAGGCGTTGAAGGTGCCCCAGGCCGGTTCTGCCAGAAAACGCGGCAGCGCGATGCCCCAGAACTGGCGGTTGCGCACGATCTGCCAGGCGGACATTTTCTTGGCGTTGCCGGTCTGGTGTTGCGGTTCCTGGCCCCCGAGGATGTAATCCCGCTCTTCCTGGCTGAGTTTCTTTTGATCTTTCGGGTGCTTGTAGAAGATCAGCCAGCAGATGGCCCAGATAAGGCTCAGCACACCGGTGATAATAAACGCCATTTCCCAGCTGTGGGCGACGATGGCCCAGACGACCAGCGGCGGCGCGATCATCCCGCCGATCGACGAACCCACATTAAAGTACCCTACGGCGATGGAACGCTCTTTGGCCGGGAACCACTCGCTGCTGGCCTTCAGGCCGGCGGGGATCATTGCCGCCTCGGCCATGCCCACGGCGCCGCGCGCCAGCGCCAGCCCGCCCCAACTGTTAGCCAGCGCAGTCCCCATGCAAAACAGCGCCCACAAGACGGCGAACATGGCATAGCCTACCTTGGTGCCCAAGACGTCCAGCACGTATCCCGCCACCGGTTGCATCACGGTGTAGCAGGCGGAATAAGCGGCGACGATGTAAGAATACTGCTGCGTGGTGATATGCAAGGTGCCTTCCAGCGTCGGCGCCGCCACGGCAATGGCGTTGCGGGTCAGGTAACCCAGCACGGTGCCGATGGTCACCAACCCAATCATGTACCAGCGTAACCCTTTAATTTTACGCATCCGAAATATCTCCCAGTCTTGAATATGCGCAGCCGAGGTGGCGGCGTGTAGGGGTGTGATTCCTTTTCGTTGATCTGCATCGGCCCTTCCATCACCGACGCATTCCCAACGCACCAGCGACGGGGTGGCGAGACAATAACTTGTCATACAGATTTAAAAGTTGAGTGATATCACAAAAGCCAAGATTCAATTGGGCAATGCGCTTTGGCCGGTAATTACGTGATTCAGGCCGTCTTTTGCTGCGAAATCACGCATTAATTGCCTTTTTCGAGGGAAAAAGGCCGCAGGCTGGGGTAAGATTTTGCTGGACGCTTCATGTAATTGGTGTGATAACTTTGTCGTATTGAACACTGTGCCGAACGGTCAGCAAGGTGAGGAGCCTGATATGGCGACGTTTTTAAACGAAGATTTTTTGTTGGGCAGCGAATTTGCCCGGCGTTTGTATCACGACTATGCGGCGGATCAGCCGATCTTTGACTACCACTGTCATTTGCCGCCGGAACAGATCGCCGAGAATACCCGCTTCAAAAACTTATATGACATCTGGTTAAAGGGCGATCACTACAAATGGCGGGCGATGCGCACCAACGGCGTGGCCGAACGTCTGTGCACCGGCGATGCCGGCGACCGCGAGAAATTCGACGCCTGGGCCGCCACAGTGCCACATACCATCGGCAACCCGCTGTATCACTGGACTCATCTCGAACTGCGCCGCCCGTTCGGCATCACCGGCACGCTGCTTTCCCCGGCGACGGCGGACGATATCTGGCATCGCGGTAACGCGCTGTTGGCGCAGGACGATTTCAGAGCGCGTGGCATCATGCAGCAGATGAAGGTGAAAATGGTCGGCACCACCGACGATCCGATCGACGATCTGCGCCACCATAAAGCGATTGCCGCCGACGACAGTTTCGATATCAAGGTGCTGCCAAGCTGGCGACCGGATAAGGCGTTCAATATCGATGCGCCGGGCTTTAACGATTATCTGAAAAAGCTGGAGGCGGCAGCGGATATCAGTATCAGCCGCTTCACCTCGCTGTGCGACGCGTTGAAAAAACGCATGGACCACTTCGCCGCTCACGGCTGCAAAGTGGCCGACCATGCGCTGGATGTGGTGGTGTATGGCGAAGCTAACGAAGCCGAACTGGACGCCATTCTGGCCCAGCGCCTGAGCGGCAAGCTGCCTGGGCCGGAGCAAAGCGCCCAGTTCAAAAGCGCAGTGCTGCTGTTCCTGGCCGCTGAATATCAACGTCGTGAATGGGTGCAGCAGTATCACATCGGCGCATTGCGCAATAACAACAGCCGGATGCTGGCAAGCGTTGGCCCGGATATCGGCTTCGACTCCATTAACGACCGGCCGCTGGCGGAGCCGCTTTCCCGCTTGCTGGATGCTCAATCCCGGCAGGGAGGATTACCGAAAACCATCCTGTATTGCCTCAACCCGCGCGATAACGAAGTGATCGGCACCATGGTGGGTAATTTCCAGGGTGAGGGCACGCCAGGCAAAATGCAGTTTGGTTCAGGCTGGTGGTTCAACGATCAGAAAGACGGCATGCAACGCCAGATGACACAGTTGGCACAGCTTGGCCTGCTGAGCCGTTTTGTCGGCATGCTGACCGACAGCCGCAGCTTCTTGTCGTATACCCGCCATGAATATTTCCGGCGCATTCTCTGCCAGATGATAGGTCGCTGGGTGGAGGAGGGGGAAGCGCCGGCGGATATCGCGCTGCTCGGCGAGATGGTGAAAAACATCTGCTTCGACAATGCCAAAAATTATTTCGCCATTGAACTGGCGTAGCCGCTGCCCGAGGTTGGTTTATGCAAAGCATCGTAAAAATTCATTCGCAGGATAATGTGGCGGTGGCGCTGCGCGATCTGGCCGACGGCGAAACGCTGGCGCTGGAAGCGCTGACTATTCGGCTTTCGCAGCCGGTGGCGCGTGGACACAAGTTTGCGCTGCAGCCGATCGCAGCCGGCGAGGCGATCATCAAGTACGGGCTGCCGATCGGCCATGCGCTGGTCGCCATAGCGCCGGGCGTGCACATCCACTCGCAAAATGCCAAAACCAACCTGAGCGATCTGGACAGCTATCAGTACCAGCCGGAATTTCCCGCGCTGCCGCCGCAGGCTGCCGATCGTGAAGTACAGCTCTATCGCCGCAGCAGCGGCGAGGTGGGGATCCGCAACGAACTGTGGATCGTGCCGACCGTCGGTTGCGTCAACGGCATTGCCCGGCAGATCCAGCAGCGTTTTCTGAAGGAAACTCAGGATGCGCAGGGGATCGATGGCGTACATCTGTTCAGCCATCCGTTCGGCTGTTCGCAATTGGGGCAGGATCATGAAAACACCCGTACCATGCTGCAAAATATGGTGCGCCATCCGAATGCCGGCGCGGTGCTGGTGATTGGCCTGGGGTGCGAGAACAATCAGGTAGATGTTTTCCGCAGCACGCTCGGGCCGACGGATGAGCAGCGGGTGCGCTTTATGGTGTGCCAGCAGCAGGACGATGAGGTGGAAGCCGGGCTGGAGCAACTGCATGAGTTGTACCGGGCCATGCGCGACGATCGTCGCCAACCGGGCAAATTGAGCGAATTGAAGTTCGGCCTGGAGTGCGGCGGATCGGACGGGCTGTCCGGCATCACCGCCAACCCGTTGCTGGGGCGGTTTTCCGATTATGTGATCGCCAACGGCGGCACCACGGTGCTGACCGAGGTGCCGGAGATGTTTGGCGCAGAACGGATCCTGATGAGCCGCTGCCGCGATCGGGCGACCTTCGAGAAAACCGTCAGCATGGTCAACGATTTCAAACAGTATTTTATCGCCCATAACCAGCCGATTTATGAAAACCCTTCGCCGGGCAACAAGGCGGGCGGCATTACCACTTTGGAAGAAAAATCCCTTGGTTGCACGCAGAAAGCCGGGCAGAGCCGGGTAGTGGACGTGCTCAAATACGGCGAACGGCTGCGGCAGCCAGGGTTAAACCTGCTCAGCGCACCCGGCAATGACGCGGTGGCGACCAGCGCGCTGGCCGGCGCCGGCTGCCATATGGTGTTGTTCAGTACCGGGCGTGGCACGCCCTACGGTGGCTTTGTTCCCACGGTAAAACTGGCGACCAACAGCGAACTTGCGGCGAAAAAACCGCACTGGATCGATTTCGACGCCGGGCAATTGATCCACGGCACGCCGATGGATCGCCTGCTGGAACAGTTTGTCGATCTGATCGTGGCGATCGCCGATGGCAAAGCGGCGCGCAACGAAGCGAACGATTTCCGCGAGTTGGCGATTTTTAAAAGCGGGGTGACATTGTAAAGCACCGGCAGCGGGAGTAGCATAAAACAGCGTTTCACTTTTAACGCCATTGTCTCCCGCTTCAGGATCCCCTAATGACGTTTTATTGGTTTGCCCAGGCCGTGGGCGTGCTGGCTTTTCTGGTAGGCATCACCAGTTTTTTCAATCGCGACGACCAGCGTTTCAAGCTGCAACTGTCAGGATACAGCCTGATTATCGGCATCCACTTCTTCCTGATGGGGGCGAGCGCCGCCGGCAGCAGCGCGTTGCTCAGCGCCTGCCGCAATCTGGTTTCAATGCGCACTCGCAGTCTGTGGGTGATGTGGCTGTTTATCAGTTTGACGCTGACTATCGGCCTGACGCACTTCCAACATCCCATCGAACTGTTGCCGATCTTCGGTACTTCAATCAGCACCTGGGCACTGTTTCGCACCCGCGGGCTGACGACCCGTTGCGTGATGTGGTGTTCCACCGCCTGCTGGGTCACGCATAACATCTGGCTCGGGTCGATAGGCGGTTCGCTGATAGAAGGCAGCTTCCTGCTGATGAACGGCTTCAACATTATCCGTTTCCGTCGCCTGCAACTGCGCGGCATTGATCCTTTTGCGGTAGAAAAAAAGGCGCCCATTGGGCGCCTTGCTGACGATCGTTAACCGCTTAACGCACGTTCAACGGGTCTTCATCCGCCAGACGTTGATCTTCCGCCTGGCAGGCCGCGGCGGTGAACAGCACGTCGGTGGATGAGTTCAGTGCGGTCTCTGCGGAGTCCTGCAGCACGCCGATGATAAAGCCCACCGCCACGACCTGCATGGCGATATCGTTCGGGATGCCGAACATGTTGCACGCCAGTGGGATCAGCAACAACGAACCGCCGGCCACGCCGGAAGCGCCGCAGGCACAGATCGCCGCCACGACGCTCAGCAGCAGCGCGGTCGGGACGTCAACCGGAATGCCCAGAGTGTGCACCGCCGCCAGCGTCAGCACGGTAATGGTGATCGCCGCGCCGGCCATATTGATGGTTGCGCCCAACGGGATAGAAACCGAGTAGGTGTCTTCGTTCAGATTCAGCTTTTTGCACAACTCCATATTCACCGGAATGTTGGCGGCCGAGCTGCGGGTGAAGAACGCGGTCACGCCGCTTTCGCGCAGGCAGGCGAACACCAGAGGATAAGGGTTGCGGCGGATTTTCCAGTAAACGATCAGCGGGTTCAGCACCAGCGCGACCAGCAGCATACAGCCGATCAACACCATCAGCAGTTGCGCGTAGCCCCACAGCGCACCGAAGCCGGTTTCCGCCAGCGTCGAAGCCACCAGACCGAAGATGCCGAGCGGCGCACAGCGGATCACCGCGCGCACCACCAAAGTTACTGCATGCGACATATCGTTAATCAGCGATTTGGTGGTTTCCGAAGCGTGGCGCAGCGCCAGCCCCAGGCCAATCGCCCAGGCCAGGATGCCGATATAGTTGGCGTTAATCAGCGCGTGGAATGGGTTGGCGACCACGCTCATCAACAGGCTTTTCAGCACTTCAACAATGCCGCCCGGCGGGTTGATGTCCGCGTTGCCGGCAACCAGCGCCAGATTGGACGGGAACATAAAGCTGACCACCACCGCCACCAGCGCCGCAGCGAAAGTCCCCAGCAGATAGAGGAACAGGATCGGGCGAATATTGGTTTTCTGCCCGTGCTTGTGGTTGGCGATCGAGGCCATGACCAGTACCAGAACCAACAGCGGCGCCACGGCTTTTAACGCGCCGACGAACAGCGCGCCAAGCAGCCCGACGGCGGAGGCCGTCCCCGGTGAAACCAACGCCACGATAATACCGGCCACCAGGCCGACCATAATTTGCTTAACCAGGCTGCCCTGTGTGATCCGTTTTAACAGTTTTTGCATAGTGCTTTTCTTCCCGGTGAGGTTGCGCACAGACTGACTGCCTCGACAGGAACGCTGCCGGGCAATTTTTATTTCTATCTGTAACTAAGTATGTTTGCCAAATCAGTATTCAGTAAACAAAGGGGGTTGGAAAGGGGAGGAAGTGAAATTCTGAGGGCGGATCAACTCTTGATAACATACTGGTTACATTTGTGTGATCGCAATAACGTTTGGCGTTTTGGACGAATTGCCAAACAATCGCGGGGCGGCTAGCGCCCCGGATAACAGATTATGGCGCTTTATTCGCCAGGCGATCGTTGCGGCGGTTAACCCAGGCATTGATCAGCAGCGTTAATGTCAGAATACCGGCTACCACGCCGAGCGAAACGCCGATCGGGATATGGAAGAAGTCGATAATCAGCATCTTGACGCCGATAAACATCAGGATGATCGACAGACCGTATTTCAGCATCGAGAAGCGCTCCGCCACGTTGGCCAGCAGGAAATACATGGCGCGCAGGCCCATGATGGCAAACAGGTTAGAGGTCAGGACGATAAACGGATCGGTAGTAACGGCAAAGATGGCCGGAATGCTGTCGACCGCGAAAATCACGTCGCTCAGTTCCACCAGGATCAATACCAGCACCAGCGGCGTAGCGAACAACAGCCCGTTGCGGCGCACGAAGAAACGTTCGCCTTCGAGGTTGTCGGTCATGCGCAGATGGCTGCGCAGCCACCTTACCAGCGGTTTGTCGCCAATCGCCGAATCGTCTTCTTTCGCCAGCGCCATCTTGATGCCGGTGAACAGCAGGAAGGCACCGAACAGATACAGCAGCCACTGGAACTGGGTCACCAGCCAGCTACCGGCGAAGATCATGATGGTACGTAGCACGATCGCGCCCAATACGCCGAAAATCAGCACGCGTCGTTGCAGGTTAGCCGGAACGGCGAAATAGCTGAACAGCATCAGCCAAACGAAGACGTTATCGACCGCCAGCGCTTTTTCGATCAGGTAACCGGTGAGGAAGGCGAGCGCCTGCGTATCGGCGACGGCGCGCCCGGCGGTTTGGTTCAGGTAGTACCAGAAACCCAGGTTGAACAGCAGGGAAAGGCTGACCCACACCAGCGACCAACTGGCGGCCTGCTTCAGCGTCATGGTGTGCGCGCCTTTGCGGCCTTGCAGCAATAAGTCGATTGCGAGCATCACAACTATGATGGCGGCGAAACTGCCCCATAACCAAGGTGTGCCAACGGTATTCATCATCAGAGATATCCTTCAAAAACAAAAACGGCCAACGTCGGAAGACGCCAGCCGCTCTGTGAACGCTGCAAGCAAACCTCGCCTTCCGGCAAGGTCTCACTTACAACGTTGATGAAGGTGCACCTGCCGTGCCCATCACATCATGTTGCCCGGTAACCGGATGCTTGCGCATCGTAATGACGATTAACCGGCAATGAAGTTACTCCCCTTTGCACCGCAGAAAGTAATGCAAAATGTGTCAGCGGTCAACGTTTATCACGCTAGCCGGCCAGGGCCTTTTGCGCGCCGAGGCTGACGACGAAACCTTGCAGCAATAACCGACTGAAGGGCGTATCGCTAACCTGCTGTTGCTTAAGCCGATACTGCGCCTGCTGCTCGGGGTACAGTTCGCCGAGCCAGCTCAGGTATTGATGCATCACCGCGCCGTTAAATTCCGGATGGAACTGGGTGGTCAGTACGTGATCGCCATAACTGAGGATCTGGCAGGCGTCCTGCTGTGAACGCGCCAGCACCTTCGCGCCCACAGGCGGCGTCAGTACGCTCTGCGAGTGGATCAGATTGGCCTTGAAATGCGGCGGCAGCATCGCCAGACGCCGATCGTTGGCGGCGGCAGGCAGCAGTTCAATATCCAGCGTACCGACCTCCATGCCCTGCGGGTGGTAGCCCACTTCACCGCCGAGCGCGTAGGCCAGCAGTTGGTGACCGTAGCAGGCGCCGAAAATCGGCAGCTTTATCTGCATCGCCTGACGCAGCCACTCGGCGGCCTGCTCGCTCCACGGCAATTGTTCGGTGACCATCGCCGCCGACCCGGTAATCACCACGCCGGCGTAGTTTTGCGGAGCCGGCAGCTGTTCACCTGAGGGAAGGTGCACGATCTGCACGCGATCGGCGTCAATGTTGCCCTGCTGCAGGAACATTTCGTCGAAGTTGGCCTTTTCCCTGCGGATAATCTCCGGCGCATCGCCGGTTTGCATCAACAATAGCGGTTTCATGTCATTCTCCGTCGGCAGGGAATACTACGCCGGTCTGGCGGCGGATTTCGGTCAGCAACTGGGCGACGATCAGCGAGTTTTCCAACCCTGGATGTTCCACCTGCCGTTTTTCAACCAGGTCGGCGAACGCTTGCGCCTCATACAGCATGGTATTGATATGCTGCGGTTGGGTCAGATCCTGACGATTGCCACCGCGCGGCGTCAGCGCCACTCCCTGACACTCCGAAATTTTATCAATGACCAGCGTCCCTTCTTCACCCTGGATCTCGCTCGGGATATCCGAATTGCTGACCTTGGAATGAGAAATGGTTACGTCAAAATCCCCGTAGTTGAGGCAGGCGGTGCCGTGCGCATCAACGCCGGTGTCCAGCAGCGCGGCGCTGGCGATCACGGATTTTGGTGCGCCAAACAGCGCCACGGCACTGGCCAGGCAATAGTAACCAATGTCCATGATAGAGCCATTGGAGAACTGCGGGTTAAAGGTGTTTGGGTTCTCGCCGGCCAGATAGCGCGGATAGCGCGAAGAGTATTGGCAATAGTTGATAAAGGCTTTGCGCAGCCGGCCGATTTTCGGCAGAGCCTGCTTCAGGGCCAGGAAGTTCGGCAGGTGGGCGCTTTTGAAGGCTTCGAACAGCACCACCTGGTTTTCCCGCGCGCAGGCGACCAGTCGTTCCGCTTCGTGCAGGGTGGAGGCCAGCGGCTTTTCGCAGATCACGTGCTTTTTATGGCTAAGGAACAGCAGCGATTGCTGGCAATGCAGGGAATTGGGGCTGGCGATGTACACCGCATCGATGGCGTCGGATTGGGCCAGCGCCTCCAGGGAATCGAAAAACAGACTGACGTGATAGTTGGCGCCAAACGCCTGCGCCTGCTCGAGCTTGCGCGAATAGATGGCGGTCAGCTTCAGCTTGCCGCTTTCATGTGCGGCGTCGATAAAGCGTTCCGTAATCCAGTTGGTGCCAACGACGGCAAAGCGAATCATAGATATCTCCGGTTCCCAAGCCCTATACCCTATGAATTTCAAGTGCTGCATAGGGTAGAAAGAATCAGATTATCACGGCAATTACCGAAGGCGAATCCCGCTATGCATACAGATCGCCAAATACGGAGAGGTGGGTCAGGTACAGCCGGGTGTCGAATTCCAACTGATGGTAATTCGGCTCCATATGGCAGCAAAGGCTGTAGAAGGCCTTGTTGTGATCCTTCTCTTTCAGGTGCGCCAGTTCATGCACCACGATCATGCGCAGAAACGGCTCCGGCGCCAGCTTGAACACCGTCGCCACGCGGATTTCCGCCTTGGCCTTCAGCTTGCCCCCCTGCACGCGTGAAATGGCGGTGTGCATGCCAAGCGCGTGTTTCATCACCTGGATTTTACCGTCGTAGGCCACTTTGCTCAGCGGCTGGGCGTTGCGCAGATACTGGTTTTTCAGATCGACGGTATACTGATAAAGCGACTTGTCGGTGGTGCAATCATGCACCTGCGGATAGCGCTGCAACAGCACATCCCCCAGCCTCTGCTGGTCGATCAACTGCTGCACCTGGCTTTGCAGATGTTCAGGGTAACCCTGCAGGTAAGTCAGTTCGGACATCATCTTCCCGTATTGGCGGCAATTCAGCGGGCTATTCTATGACGTTTTTTCGCGCAAAGCCCGCAAAGGGCAATTTATCCGAAAAAACATTTTACTGATGGACGTTTTTAGGGGATAAACAGCCCAAATTTTATCAGTCAGGAGGGGCAATGAGCCAACTCGATCTGGGAACACAGCAACTTGAGCTGGAGCGTTATCCCCAACAGGAAGAATCCACCCAATTGCAGGCGTGGGAAGCGGCAGACGAATATCTGCTGCAACAGCTTGAAAATGTAGACATTGGCGGTCGCCCGGTGCTGATTTTCAACGACAACTTCGGCACGCTGGCCTGTGCGCTGCACGGCCATCGGCCTTACAGCATTAGCGATTCCTACATGAGCCAGCTGGCTACGCGCCATAACCTGAAGCTCAACGAACTGGATCCGGAGCAGGTTACGCTGCTGGACAGCCTCGCCGAACTGCCTGCATCACCGGCAGTGGTGTTGATCCGCATTCCCAAGGCGCTGGCGCTGCTGGAACAGCAACTGCGTTCGCTGCGCAACGTGGTGGCACCGGACACGGTGATCATCGCCGGAGCCAAGGCGCGCGACGTGCACACTTCAACCATGCAGTTGTTTGAAAAGGTACTGGGGCCGACGCGTACCAGCCTGGCGTGGAAGAAAGCGCGCCTGATCCACTGCGAAGTGGCGGACATCGTGCCACCGGCGGCGCCGGAAACCACCAACTGGACGCTGGATGGCACCGATTGGCTGATCCACAACC
The DNA here is from genome assembly GCF_052045345.1 of Serratia sp. 22264. Classification (NCBI taxonomy): domain Bacteria; kingdom Pseudomonadati; phylum Pseudomonadota; class Gammaproteobacteria; order Enterobacterales; family Yersiniaceae; genus Serratia; species Serratia sp. 22264. The sequence goes on along the minus strand of NZ_JBQEOY010000005.1, from coordinate 134,632 downwards.
ATGCCAACGTGTTCTCACGCGGCAGCCTGGATATTGGCGCTCGTCTGTTCCTGGAAAATCTGCCGCACGATCTGGACGGTCACATTGTCGATCTCGGTTGCGGTAACGGCGTTATTGGCCTGGCCGCGCTGGTGCAGAACCCGCAGGCGCAGATGAGCTTTGTCGATGAGTCCTATATGGCGGTGGCGTCCAGCGAGTTGAACGTGGAGCACAACCTGCCGCAGGAACTGGATCGCTGTCAGTTTGAAGTGAATAACTCGTTGGCGGGGATTGAGCGTGAAAGCGTGCAGGCGGTGCTGTGCAATCCGCCATTCCACCAGCAACATGCGATCACCGATCATACTGCCTGGCAGATGTTCTGCGACGCCAAGCGTTGCCTGCAGGTGGGCGGCGAGCTGCGCATCGTCGGCAACCGTCATCTGGATTACCACCAGAAGCTGAAGCGTCTGTTTGGTAACTGCACCCTTGTGGCATCCAACAAGAAATTTGTGATCCTGAAAGCGGTGAAATCCGGCGCACGTTATTGAGTCACCGGGGGCGCAATGCATGCGCCCCTTAATGGTTATTTATTACAGCGCCATCGCCAGCCGCGTGCCCTGATCGATTGCGCGGCGGGCATCCAGCTCGGCGGCTACGTCCGCACCGCCAATCAAATGCACGGTTTTTCCCATCGCCAGCAGCGGCTGCTGCAGTTCGCGGCGTGGCTCCTGCCCGGCGCAGATAATCACCGTATCCACCGGCAGACAGCTTTCCTGCTCTGCGCGCGAGATGTGCAATCCTTCCTCATCAATACGTTGATAGTTCACGCTGTTGAGCATCTTGACGCCGCGCATCAATAGGCTGGCGCGGTGGATCCAACCTGTGGTTTTCCCCAGCCCTTCACCCACCTTGCTGGTTTTGCGCTGCAGCAGATAGATTTGCCGCGGCCCGCGTTCCGCCACCGGCCCTTGCGCCGCCAACCCGCCGCGTTGGCTGAGCTGGCCATCGATACCCCATTCACGGTTAAATTCTGCCTGATCCAGGCTGCTCGACACGCCGTGCTGACTGAGGTACTCGGCGGTGTCGAAGCCGATGCCGCCGGCGCCGATAATCGCCACCCGTTGGCCGACCGGCTTTTTGTCGCGCAATACGTCCAGGTAGGTCAGCACCTTGGCGTTATCAATCCCTGGAATTGCCGGCGTGCGCGGCACAATGCCGCAAGCGAGGATCACTTCGTCGAATTCCGCCAGATCGGCGGCTTCTACCTGCGTACCCAGTTTTACCGTCACCTCAAGCAGTGCCAGCTGGCGACGGAAATAGCGCAGGGTTTCGTGGAATTCTTCTTTACCGGGGATCTGCTTGGCGATATTGAACTGCCCGCCAATCTGATCGGCGGCATCGAACAGCGTCACCCGGTGGCCGCGGCTGGCGGCGGTGGTGGCAAACGCCAATCCGGCCGGCCCGGCGCCGATCACCGCCAACTTTTTCGGCTTTTCGGCCATGGTCAGCGGCATTTCGGTTTCGCGGCAGGCACGCGGGTTCACCAGGCAGGAGGTGAGCTTGCCTTCAAAAATCTGATCGAGACAGGCCTGATTGCAGCCAATGCAGGTGTTTATCTCGTCGGCGCGCCCTTCGGCGGCCTTTTGCACAAAAGCGGCATCGGCCAGGAACGGGCGGGCCATCGACACCATGTCGGCGCAGCCGTCCGCCAACACCTGTTCTGCAACCGCCGGGTCATTGATGCGGTTGGTGGTGATCAGCGGAATGCGCACTTTGCCCATCAGCTTGCGGGTCACCCAACTGAAACCGGCGCGCGGCACCATGGTGGCGATAGTCGGGATCCGCGCCTCATGCCAGCCGATGCCGGTGTTGATCAGGGTCGCACCCGCCTGTTCGATCGCCAGAGCCAGCTGTTCGATCTCCTGCCAGCTGGAGCCGTCTTCCACCAGATCGAGCATCGACAGGCGGTAAATCAAAATGAACTCGCGGCCAACCGCCTGACGCACCGCCCGGACGATCTCCACGGCAAAACGCATGCGGTTGCTGAAGCTGCCTCCCCATGAGTCATCGCGCTGGTTGGTGCGCGACACCAGGAATTGGTTGATCAAATAGCCTTCGGAACCCATCACCTCTACGCCGTCGTAGCCGGCCTGCTGCGCCAGCAGCGCACAGTGGGCAAAGTCGGCGATGGTCTGTTCGATCTCCGCCTCGCTCAGCGCGGTCGGGGCGAAAGGGTTGATCGGCGCCTGCAGCGCGGACGGCGCCACCGGCTGCGGTTGATAGCTGTAGCGGCCGGCATGCAGGATCTGCAACGCAATTTTGCCCCCGGCCTGGTGGACGGCGTCGGTGACGATCCGGTGATGATCGACCTGATCCCGGCGGCTGAGAGTGGAACCGCCGCGATACACCACACCTTTTTCATTGGGGGCGATGCCGCCGGTCACGATCAGCGCCACGCCGGCCGCTGCGCGTTCGGCATAGAAAGCGGCCATGCGTTCCGGGCCATCGGGAAGTTCTTCCAGGCCGGTGTGCATCGATCCCATCAGCACCCGGTTTTTCAGGGTGGTGAAGCCGAGATCCAGCGGTGCCAGCAGGTGCGGGTAATTGCTCATTGCAGTCTCCATCGCGTCTTTCATCGTTATTATTATGTGCGACCCAAGTGGTCGGATGAGATAAATCTAGCCGTTGTCAGTGCCGTTGGGAATCTGCGTTGCGCTGAATGTGATAGATGTCATGAATCTTTGTGGTTGTTTGCATAGTAGACAAGTTATCGGGTAACCTTTGTCTGCGGCATGTCTATGCCTTCTTTGCGGAGCCATCACCGAAAATGAACAAACACGCCTGTTGATATCTTGTCCCATGCTGAGCACGCCAGTGCCGGATGGGGATATTTTGATTTCATTCAGGAGTGCTTATGGCTCATTTTGCGCAATCCCCTTATTTTGTTTTACACCAACTGACCTGCCAGTTTGCTGACGGCGAAACGCTGTTCGGCCCGCTGGAGCTTACTTTCGATCAACAACACTGTGGCCTGGTTGGGCGTAACGGCGTCGGCAAAACCCGTCTGCTGCGCTTGATCGCCGGCCTGGATCAACCGGGGAGCGGACATGTGGAAACGCATGCTTCTCTGGCCTATGTGGCTCAACAGCCGGAGATCGCAGCGCAGATCACGCTGGCGCAATTGCTGGGCTATGGCGAGGTGTTTGCCGCGTTGGCCCGCATTGAGCAGGGGCGTCCGTTGGCGGACGATATCGATCGTCTGGAAGGGCAGTGGGATCTGATCGATCGTCTGCACGCTGCCTTCGCTGCCGCCGGATTGCCTGAGTTCGATCCGCTGCGGCCGGCCGGGTCCCTGAGCGGCGGGGAGCGAATGCGCGCGACGCTGTGTGGCGCGATGCTGGGCGGTGCGGATTGCTTGCTGCTGGATGAACCGACCAACCACCTTGATGCCGATGGGCGCGACTGGCTGTACCGGCAGTTGGCGCAGTGGCGCGGCGGGCTGCTGGTTGCCAGCCACGATCGGCAACTGCTGGCGCGTATGGCGCGCATCGTCGAGCTGACGCCCGACGGGCTGCACAGCTATGGCGGCAACTACGATGACTATCGCCGGCAGCGCGATTTGGAGCGACAGGCGGCGCGAGCTGGCTGGGAACATGCGCGGCGGGAACGCAAACGCACTCGCGCCCGGCAGCAGAAAGAACACGACATCAGCCAGCGGCGTTCAGCCCAAACGCTAAGAACCGTCGACACGCTGAATATCGCCTCTTTCGAACGCGTGGCCTACAAGGCGGCGGCCAAAGAGAGCCTCGGCACGCTGCGCAAACAGCATCAGGACCAAAAAGGCAGCCTCGATGCCGCCGTGCGCGAGGCGTACCAGCGGGTGGAAGAAGACAGCCCGGTGATGTTGACCCTGCCAGGCAGCACGGTGATGGCGGGCAAGCAGGTGCTGGTGCTCGAGCGACTGCAACTGCCTTTTGTCAGTGCGCCTCCGCTGGATATGCGTATCTACGGGCCCATGCGCGTAGCGCTGACCGGCCCGAACGGCTGCGGAAAATCCACGTTGCTGAAGGTGATCCTCGGCCAGTTGGCTGCGGTGTCCGGTCAGGTTCACTGCCCGCTGCCAATGGCTTACCTCGATCAAACCCTGTCGCAGTTCGATTCGCGGCTATCGGTGATGGCGCTGCTGGGGTTGCAGGATTCTCCGCTGGCGGAGGGGGCATTGCGCACCCAACTGGCGCAGTTGCAACTCGGTGCGGAACGGATCACGTTGCCGTTGGCGGCGCTGAGCGGCGGAGAAAGGCTGAAGGCAGCGCTGGCCTGTGCGCTGTGGCGTAAGGAGCCGGCGCAATTGCTGTTGCTGGACGAGCCGACCAACCATTTGGATCTGGCTTCGTCACTGGCCATTGAGGCCGCGCTGGCGGAATTTCCCGGTGCTATGCTGGTGGTCTCGCACGATGAAGCCTTCCTGCGGGCGCTGAAACTGACTCATCGCCTGCATTGGCAGGACGGGGGCTGGCAGTTCAGGGCGCTGTAATGCATTGCAGCAGCAGGGTAAAGGCGGCGGCCATCTGTTCTTCCGGCACGCAGGCAAAGCCCATCAGCAAGCCGCGGCGGTGGTTGGGCAGCATGTAGTAACGCGACAGCGGCCGCACCAGCACGCCGCGTGCGCTGGCGGCGGCGGCGATCGCCACGTCGTCGGCTTCGTCCGGCAGGTTCAGGATCAGGTGCAGCCCGGCGTTGTTGTTGAATTCGCTCAACGCCTGCTTGCCCAGATGCTGCTCAATCAACGCGGTCAGAAACGCCCGCCGCCGGGCATACAGCAGCCGCATGCGGCGAATATGCGCGGTGTAGTGGCCTTCCTGAATAAACTGCGCCAGCGCGGTCTGGATCAGCAGGTGACCGCCGCGATAGAGTTCGGCGTGCGCGGTTTTCAGCGCCGTCATCAAGGGTTTTGGCAGCACCACGTAACCCAGCCGCAGCGCCGGGTACAGCGTCTTGCTGAAGGTGCCGATATAAATCACCGGCGCATCGGCTTCCAGCCCTTGCAGCGCCGGGATGGGCTGCCCGGAAAAGCGGAACTCGCTGTCGTAGTCATCTTCGACAATCCAACTGCCGCCGTTGCGCGCCAATGCCAGCAACCGCTGCCGCCGCGCCAGACTCATCACCGATCCCAGCGGATACTGGTGCGAGGGGGTGACGAAAATCAGCCGTGGCGCGCCGGTTGGCTGCTCCGGCGGCACCATGCCGGCCTCATCGACCCCCAGCGGGCAGATATTCACGTCGTTCATCCGCAGAATATTGCGGATCCCCCAATAGCCCGGTTCTTCAATCCACGCGTCGTCGCCCGGATTGCACAGCATGCGCGTCACCAGATCTATCGCCTGATGAATGCCTTCGGTAATCAAAATTTGCTCCGGCGAGCAGCGCACCGAGCGCGCCACGCGCAGATAGTCCACCAATGCATGCTGCAACTCCGGGCTGCCGCCCTGATTACTGTAGGTCAGCCGCTGTGGGACGGGGCGGCGGCTGATGCGCGCCTGGATCTTGCTGAACAACTGGTGAGGAAAGGCGTTGACGTCGGGTACGCCGGGGATAAACGCCCCCCACTGTTTGGGGCTGGCGCTGGCGTGATGAAGCAGGGTGGAACCCCGCGCCGACAGCTCAATGCGCCGCTGTTCCCCGTCACTGCCTGCGGGGGCGCTGACGGTAGATAAACAGCTGTCCGGCACGGTTTCGGCGACGAATGTGCCACTGCCTGCGCGTGCCAAAACATAACCTTCCGCCAGAAGTTGTTCATAAACGGTTAATACGGTGTTGCGGGACAGCCTGAGTTCCTGCGCCAAATCGCGCGAGGCGGGCAGGCGGCTGGAGGGCGGCAAACTACCGTCCAAAATGCTGGTGCGGATCGCGTTATACAGCCGCTTGTGCAGCTTATCATCGGGCTGTTCGCCGAGGCGCTGCAATAACAGGTCACCACTCAGTGAGCGCAATTGGATCCCTCAATTAATCGTAACTGGCACTCGATTATAGGGCCACATCCTGTGTAAATAAACGTCATTGTTTCACGAATGTGAACGAAACGTACAACGGACACCGACCGGAGAGAACAGCATGAAAAACGCAGAACTGAATCAACGTCGCCAGGATGCCACCCCACGCGGGATTGGCGTGATGTGCGGTTTTTACGCCGAGCGTGCGGAGAACGCCACGCTGTGGGACGTAGAAGGCAATGAGGTTATTGATTTCGCTTCCGGTATTGCTGTCCTGAATACCGGACACCGGCATCCGAAGGTGATCGCCGCCATTGAACGGCAACTGAAGGCCTTCACCCACACCGCTTACCAAATCGTTCCTTACGAAAGCTATGTCGCGTTGGCAGAGCGCATCAACCAGCGCGCACCGATTGAAGGCCCTTGTAAAACCGCCTTGTTCACCACCGGCGCAGAAGCGGTGGAAAACGCGGTCAAAATCGCCCGTGCCTATACCGGTCGGCCGGGCCTGATCACCTTTGGCGGCGGTTTCCATGGCCGCACTTACATGACCATGGCGCTGACCGGCAAAGTGGCGCCGTACAAGCTGGGCTTCGGGCCCTTCCCCGGTTCGGTGTTCCACGGCCAGTATCCGAATGCGCTGTATGGCGTGACCACCGAAGACGCGATGAACAGCCTGGAGCGCATCTTTAAGGCGGATATCGATCCCAAACAAGTGGCCGCCATCGTGCTGGAGCCGGTACAGGGCGAAGGCGGTTTCAACATCGCGCCGGCCGATTTTATGCAGGCGCTGCGCGAACTGTGCGACCAGCACGGCATTTTGCTGATTGCCGACGAAGTGCAGACCGGTTTTGCCCGTACCGGCAAGCTGTTTGCCATGGAACATTACGCGGTGAAACCGGATCTGATCACCATGGCGAAAAGCCTGGCGGGTGGTATGCCGCTGTCGGCGGTAGCCGGCCGTGCCGACGTGATGGATGCCCCGGCGCCGGGCGGGCTGGGTGGCACCTATGCCGGTAACCCGCTGGCGGTGGCTGCGGCACTTGCGGTGCTGGACGTGATCGACGAAGAACAGCTGTGCCAGCGTTCCCAACGTTTGGGCCAGCATTTGGTGGAAGTACTGCAACAGGCGCGCAAAACCAGCCCGGCGATCGCGGATATTCGCGCGCAGGGTTCAATGGTGGCGGTGGAGTTCAAGGATCCGGCGACCGGCAAGCCTTCGGCGGAGATCACCCGTCAGGTACAGCAGAAGGCGCTGGAAGAGGGCCTGCTGCTGTTGAGTTGCGGTGTGAACGGCAACGTGATCCGCTTCCTGTATCCGCTGACCATCCCTGAGGAACAGTTCACCCAGGCGCTGGGCATTCTTTCCCGCGCGTTGGCCCAATAAGGAGTGACCGGCAATGAAACTGAATAATCCCGAGCTGCTGCGCAGCCAGTGCCTGATTAACGGTGAGTGGTGCGACGCGTTGAGCGGCCAGCGTGAAGCGGTCATCAACCCGGCGACCGGTGCTGAGCTGGCAAGCATTCCGTTGGTCAGCGAAGAAGAAACGCAGCAGGCGATTAACGCGGCGCAGTTGGCGCAGCAGGGCTGGAAACAGCTGACCGCCAAACAGCGCTCCGTGCTGTTGCTGGCCTGGGCCGACAAGGTGCTGGCGGCCCAGGAGGATTTGGCGCAGCTGATGACCGCCGAGCAGGGTAAATCGCTGGCGGAAGCGCGCGGTGAAGTCGCCTATGCCGCTTCGTTTATTACCTGGTTCGCCGAAGAGGCCAAGCGTGTCGACGGTGCCGTGTTGCAAGCGCCCCTGGCCTCGCAGCGCCTGGTGGTAGTGAAACAGCCGATCGGCGTTTGCGCGGCGATCACGCCGTGGAACTTCCCGGCGGCGATGATCACCCGCAAGGTTGCGCCGGCGTTGGCTGCGGGCTGCGCGATGATCGTCAAACCGGCCGAACAGACGCCGCTGACCGCGTTGGCGTTGGCGAAGCTGGCGCAGGATGCCGGCATTCCGCCAGGCGTGTTGCAGGTGGTGACCGGCGACGCGGCGCAGGTGGGCAAGGTGCTGTGCGACAGCCCGGTGGTGCGCAAACTGAGCTTTACCGGTTCGACCGAGGTCGGCCGCATTCTGATGGCGCAGTGCGCACCGACGATTAAAAAGTTGTCGCTGGAGCTGGGGGGCAACGCGCCGGTGATCGTTTTCGACGATGCCAATCTGGACGCGGCGGTGGCGGGCATTATGGCCTCCAAGTTCCGTAACAGCGGCCAGACCTGCGTCTGTGCCAACCGCATCTACGTGCAGGACGGCATCTACGATCGTTTGGTGGACAAGTTGGTGGCGGCGGTTGAGCAACTGAAGGTCGGTGACGGCAGCCATGAAGGCACCACCCAGGGGCCGCTGATCGACCAGGACGCGGTGGATAAAGTGCAGAGCCACATTGACGATGCGCTGATTAAAGGCGCGCAGATTGCTATCGGCGGGCAGCCGCACGAGCTGGGCCGAACCTTCTTCCAACCGACGGTGGTGACCGGCGTGACGCAAAAAATGCGCTTCGCCCGGGAAGAAACCTTTGGCCCGGTGGCGCCGCTGTTCCGTTTCCATGATGAAGCGGAAGCGATCGCCATGGCCAACGACACCGAATTCGGTCTGGCCGCTTATCTGTTTACGCAGAGTGCCTCGCGCCAGTGGCGAGTGCCGGAAGCGCTGGAATACGGCATGGTCGGCATCAACACCGGGCTGATCTCCAATGAAGTCGCGCCGTTTGGCGGTGTGAAGCAGTCAGGACTCGGACGTGAAGGATCGCGTTACGGCATTGAAGAATATCTGGAGCTGAAATACCTGTGTATCGATGTGAGCTGTTAACCACCGGGAAATTAACCTGTCCCGGTGGCCGGAGCCGCCGGGCAACAAAGGATGCTGCATGTCTTCTGAAAACATCTCTATTTCTCCGGCGCTTGCCGCCGGGGTGCGAACGTCTGCACCCGCCAAATCACTGAGTTTCCTCGAAGGGGTGGCGATGATTGTCGGCACCAATATCGGCGCCGGCGTATTGTCCATCGCTTATGCCTCCAGCAAAGCCGGTTTTTTACCGCTGCTGTTCTGGCTGGTGCTGGTGGGGAGCCTGACCACCATCACCATGCTGTACGTCGCCGAATCTACCCTGCGCACCCGTGCCCACCTGCAATTAAGCGGGCTGGCGAAACGCTATGTCGGCGGTATTGGCGCCTGGCTGATGTTCGCTTCGGTGTGCGTCAACAGCGTCGGGGCGTTAACCGCGTACATGACCGGCAGCGGCAAGCTGCTGCAATCTCTGTTCGGTATCTCGCCGGCCATCGGCAGCCTGCTGTTTTTCATTCCCGCGGCAGGGGTGTTGTACCTGGGGCTGAAGGCGATTGGCCGCGGCGAGAAATTTATCAGTATCGGCATGGTGGTGATGCTGACCGCGCTGGTGGCGGCCACACTGCTGAAAGACACTACCCAGATGCGCAATCTGCTGGACGGCGACTGGCGCTTTATGGTGCCGGTATTCAACGTGGTGGTGTTCTGCTTTTCGGCGCAGTACATAGTGCCGGAAATGGCGCGTGGCTTCTCGGATAAGCCGGAACAGCTGCCGAAGGCGATTATCGTCGGCATGGCGGTTACCTTCGTGCTGCTGGCAGCGGTGCCGATGTCGGTGATTGCCCTCAGCGGGCTGAATAATATCTCCGACGTGGCGACCATCTCCTGGGGGCAGGCTCTCGGGCAGTGGGCGTTCTTCTCCGCCAATATCTTTGCGCTGTGCGCGATGCTGACCTCTTACTGGGGGCTGGGCGGCAGCTTCCTGACCAATATTTTCGACAAGTTCAGACTGGGCAATGACGAGCAACCGCTGCGCCGTTTCGGCGTGCTGCTGCTGGTGGTGGTCCCCCCGTTCGCGCTGGCTTACAGCGGTCTGGTGTCGTTCGTTAACGCGCTGTATTTCGCCGGGGTATTCAGCGGGGTGATCCTGTCGATTATGCCGATGTTGATCCTGCGAGGGGCGCGCAAGCACGGTGATCAAACGCCGCGCTGGCAGTGCAACTGGATCACCCACCCATTGTTGCAGATCAGTATCGTGCTGCTGTATCTGGCCAGTGCGGTATACGCTGTTGCGTCGTTGTTAGGCTATCTGCCCTCTGGATGGTGACTGCCTTCCCTCAAGAAGTGATGTTGTTTCTCAGTTGAGAACGGCGGCGTCGTGGCCGCCGATTTTTTCAATTGCGCATTTGCTCCGGCAGCGCCAGCCAGGCCTGCACCGAAGGGCGTTGCCACTGTTTTTGCGCGTAGTGGCGTAGGTTCTCCGGCACGTCATCTCCGTTCATTACCAGCCGGTTCAGCATCAACGCCAGGTCGGTATCGGCAATGCACCACTCCCTGAACAAATTATCCTGGCCGTGGCTCAGCAACTTTTCGACTGCGGCGATCAGTGTGTTGGCAGCGGCCTCGGCGGCGGCGGACAACGGCGGGAATTTTTCGTTGCCGAAAACCGCCTCGGTTGGCCGTTCGACGCGAATTGGCAACAGATCGCTGCGCAGCCAGGCTTGAATTTCACGCGCTTTGGCGCGTAGCTTGACGTCGCGCGGGTAGACCGCGTGAGCTGGATGGATATCCTCCAGGTACTCGCCAATTGCCGAGGACTCGGACAGTTGGAACTCACCGATCGCCAGCGTAGGCACCCGACGGGTTAGCGACAGTGCCGCATAGGCAGCGCCTTTATTTTCTTCCTGCGCCAAATCGACCGGTTTCACGGTGAAGGGGATGCTTTTCTCCGTCAGCACAATAAATGCGGACATGGCATAAGGGCTGAAAAATTGGCTGTCGGTATAGAGCTCGGCAATCGGTTGAGACATCGGCTTTTCCTCAAGGCTAAGGGGAGAACATTGATCATTACCGAGGGGTGGCGAAAAATCAATCTGTTAGCGGAAAGTTGTTGCCGGGTGCAGGCGGGGCTGCGGTTATTCCGCCGGGCATGATGTGATATATTTGTTGCTATTACGTTGAATTTGGCAGTGCGAAGTAACATGAAGAACCCGTTAGTAACAAGACTCAAGATCGGCTGTGCGCGCCTGTGGCCGCATCCGTTGGTCATGCGCAAAAAAGAGATTTTGCTTTCCAGCATCGGTGCCGGGCTGGGGTTGATGATTACCGGTTGGATCAGCCATTTTGTGTTGGGGGAGGTAAACCTGTGGTTTATCGCGCCGATGGGAGCCTCCGCCGTTTTGCTGTTTGGCGTACCGAACAGCCCGTTGGCGCAACCCTGGTCGATCGTGGGCGGCAATATGTCGGCTGCGCTGGTGGGGGTCAGCACCAGCCTGCTGATTGCCGATCCCGGGCTGGCTTGCGGCGTGGCGGCCGCAGTGGCCATTGGATTGATGTTCAAACTGCGTTGCCTGCATCCGCCCGGCGGCGCGGTGGCGCTGACTGCGATCCTCGGCGGGCCGGGCATCCACCAACTGGGTTACAGCTTTGTACTGTACCCGGTGCTGCTTAACTCGGTGTTGCTGGCGGTACTGGCGATTATCTTCAATAACCTGGCCGGACGCCGTTACCCGCACCAACTGGCACCGGCCGAGGCCAAGCCTGCCGGTCTGCCGATTGATGCGGTATCGATTACCCGGGCGGATCTGCATGAAGCGCTGATGCAGGGCGAGCTGTTTGACATCGACGAGGACGATTTGCAGGAGATCCTGCAACGAGCGGAGCAGGTCGCTCATCGGCGGCAGAACGGCGCAGCCTGATGATGTCGGCGATTGGCAAGACGGCAACCGGTACACAAACCCACTGTTTTAACCATACAGAATCACAGAACGTCGATCTGTGTGGTTTTGATTGTTAGTCGTTGAATCTGTCTTGTGTTTGTGACCTGAGTCACCCTATTACTTTGCGTGTAATTGGGGTGACGTGATGGAAAAGACACTAGATTTACCCGCTGATCGCGAAGGCTTGTGGCGCAAATTATGCCGGCATTGCCGCCGTGTGTATTTTACGTATATGCGTAGAAAGTCTTTGTGCTCGATGAGCCGTTGTCAGTTGCGTGACATTGGGCTGCGGCGTTGCGACGTGCATCAGGAGGGGCGAGATTCGCTTTGGCAGCGTTGAGTGAGCGGAAACAAAAAACCACCTGCAGAGAGGTGGTTTGATGCGCTGTTATATCAGCGAGAATTTGGTGGCCCCTACTGGACTTGAACCAGTGACCAAGCGATTATGAGTCGCGTGCTCTAACCAACTGAGCTAAGGGGCCAAGCGGCGAGATTATACGGTAATCCTCCGGTGCAGGTCTACTGTTTGCCGCCTGTATGTTGTTTTTCTGCTCAGTTGTAGTCTGTTGTAATTGCTGGTGGATTTTGCGATAACCGGTGTAAATCCCTTTTATCGGACCTCACAGACCCATGAATCTTTTGGCGCCAAACTTGCGGGTGGTGTTTTGTGGCATCAATCCCGGCCTTTCCTCCGCCCACCAGGGCTATCCCTTTGCCAATGGCAGCAACCGTTTCTGGAAGGTGCTGCATCAGGCCGGTTTCACCCAACGCCAACTGGCGCCGGAGCAGTGGCAGCAGTTGCAGGATACCGGCTGCGGCATCACCGCTTTGGTGGCGCGCCCGACGGTAGCGGCCAGCGAAGTGACGCGTGAAGAGTTGCGCAGCGGCGGGGAGGCGTTAAAAGACAAAATTCTGCAATTCCAGCCGCGTGCATTGGCGGTTCTGGGCAAGCAGGCGTTCAGCAGCGCCTTCGGGGTGAAAAATGCCCCCTGGGGGCGGCAGGAGATGACGATAGGCAAAACCGAGGTGTGGGTATTGCCTAATCCCAGCGGGTTGAACCGCGCCACGCTGGAGCAGCTTACCGAAAGCTACCGCGAGCTGTTCCTGGCGCTGGAGTGATTCCCCAGGATTTCAGGCAATAAAAAACCCCGGCATGCCGGGGTTTTTTGTTTGCAGCTAACCGCTAGCCTTAGTCGTCCAGGAAGCTGCGCAGCACTTCGGAACGGCTTGGGTGACGCAGTTTACGCAGTGCTTTGGCTTCGATCTGACGAATACGCTCACGGGTAACGTCGAACTGTTTACCCACTTCTTCCAGCGTGTGGTCAGTGTTCATATCGATGCCGAAACGCATGCGCAGCACTTTCGCTTCACGGGCGGTCAGGCCGGCCAATACGTCGTGCGTTGCAGAGCGCAGGCTTTCCGAAGTGGCAGAATCCAGCGGCAGCTCGAGGGTGGTATCCTCGATGAAATCGCCCAGATGTGAATCTTCATCATCACCAATTGGCGTTTCCATGGAGATCGGCTCTTTGGCGATCTTCAGCACTTTGCGGATTTTGTCTTCCGGCATCAGCATACGTTCAGCCAGCTCTTCCGGCGTCGGTTCGCGGCCCATCTCTTGCAGCATCTGGCGCGAAATACGGTTGAGTTTGTTGATGGTCTCAATCATATGCACCGGAATACGGATGGTACGCGCCTGGTCGGCGATAGAGCGGGTGATGGCCTGACGGATCCACCAGGTGGCGTAAGTTGAGAACTTATAACCACGGCGGTATTCGAACTTGTCTACCGCTTTCATCAAACCGATGTTGCCTTCCTGGATCAGATCCAGGAACTGCAGACCGCGGTTGGTGTATTTCTTGGCGATGGAAATAACCAGACGCAAGTTGGCTTCAACCATCTCTTTCTTCGCACGGCGGGCTTTCGCTTCGCCGATAGACATGCGACGGTTGATGTCCTTCACCTGCTCGATGGTCAGGCCGGTCTCTTCTTCGATCTGACGCAGTTTCTGCAGGCTGCGCTGCACGTCGTCCGTTACGTCTTTCAGCTTTTCTGACCATGGCTTGGCCATTGCCAGCGCCGCTTCGAACCAGGAATTGCTGGTTTCGTTGCCGGCGAACAAAGTGACGAAGTTTTTCTTCGGCATTTTGCACTGTTCAACGCACAGCTTCATGATGATACGTTCCTGGGTACGAACGCGGTCCATCATGATGCGCATGCTGTTGACCAGGAAGTCGAACTGTTTTGGCACCAGGCGGAACTGCTTGAACACCTCAGACAGCTTCAGAATTTCTTCCGCTGCGCTGGCGTGGCTACGGCCGTTCTTTTTGATGACCAGACGGGTCGCTTCATACTGATCGCGCAGGTCGGTGAATTTCTGACGTGCCAGTTCCGGATCGATGCTGTTGTCGTCTTCAGCGTCGTCGTCTTCATCTTCGTCTTCTTCGTCGTCGTTCTGCTCTTCGGTCGACAGCTCAGAACCGACGTGCGTTGCGGTTGGGGCGATGTCCTCTTCCGCATTAGGATCGACGAAGCCGGTGATCAGGTCGGACAGGCGAGCTTCGCCGGCTTCAACGCGATCGTACTGCTCCAGCAGATAGGTAATGGCTTCCGGGTATTCGGCAACCGAGCACTGAACCTGGTTGATACCGTCTTCAATACGCTTGGCGATGTCGATTTCGCCTTCGCGCGTCAGCAGTTCAACGGTACCCATTTCGCGCATGTACATGCGCACCGGGTCGGTGGTACGGCCAATTTCAGATTCAACGCTGGACAGGACTTGAGCGGCAGCTTCTTCCGCATCTTCGTCTGTGCTGTTGGAGTTTTCAGCCAGCAACAGGTCATCGGCGTCCGGGGCTTCTTCCATCACCTGGATGCCCATGTCGTTAATCATCTGGATGATGTCTTCGATCTGATCGGAGTCGACGATATCTTCCGGCAGATGGTCATTGACCTCAGCATAGGTCAGATAGCCTTGCTCCTTACCACGTTGGACAAGAAGTTTAAGCTGTGACTGCGGGTTTTGCTCCATAAGACGGTATCCACACTTCAGAGTATTTAGGTTGGTGTCGGTCGGCGAAACCGCCAACAATAGCATTTGGGGCGTTTTTGTTGTTGCCGCGGCCCACTGTGGCGGCATATTGCAGGGCTCTGCCCTCGCATTTATCGGCACTTAAGCCGTTTGGTATTCAGTTTTTCTTCGCTAAAACCTGATTGAGAGAACGGACTTCTTCACGTTCTTCCGGGCTCAGGCCGTGCGTTCTGGCCTGTGCGATCAATGTCTCCAGCCGCTGCTCCAGTACGGAGTCGTACAGGCTGGCCAAGGTATCCAAAAATGTCTGCTCGACCCTGTCCTCAACGATCATATGGTTCCATGTCGCCAAGGTTTCAAGCTGCTGGCTCAATTTGTTGTCGCGATACTGCTCCAACAATTGGCCGGTCGTCAGCCCCGGCTGGGCCAGGCAGGTCTGCACCAGCTCGACAAATAGCGGTAAACCCGCCTGTTTGGTCTGCTCCAATCCCTCGAGTGAAGGGATAAGTGTAGCCAGTTGCGGATTTTGTACCAGTAACCCTATCAGTATACGCATGGTTGTGCGTTTTAGCTGGGGCGCCTGATAAGTATTCGCATTTTCAGCCTGTTTGGGCATCAGCTTGTCGAGCTGGCTGTCATCGAGCAGGCCAAGCTTGCTGCCGAGCTGTTGGCGCAGGTACAAGCGCAACGTTTCGCCCGGCACCTGAGTAATCAGTGGCAGTGCCAGCGTGCTCAGCTTGGCGCGGCCGTCCGGGCTGCTCAAATCTACCTGTGGCATCAGCGTTTCGAACAGGAAAGTGGAAAGCGGCTGCGCCAGCTCCATTCGCTGCTCGAAGGCGTCTTTGCCTTCTTTTCGGACCAATGTGTCCGGGTCTTCGCCGTCGGGCAAAAACATAAACCGCAGTTGGCGCCCGTCGTTCAGATAGGGCAGTGCGGTTTCCAACGCGCGCCAGGCCGCTTCGCGACCGGCTCTGTCGCCGTCATAGCAGCAGACAACGTTATCGGTAGCGCGGAACAGCAGCTGAATATGTTCAGCCGTCGTTGAAGTTCCGAGCGAGGCGACGGCATAATCGATGCCGTATTGCGCCAGCGCCACCACGTCCATATAGCCTTCCACTACCAGCAAACGTTGCGGGGTAGGGTGGTTCTGCTGCGCTTCATACAGGCCGTACAGCTGACGACCCTTGTGGAATACTTCGGTTTCCGGCGAGTTCAGGTATTTCGGCATGCCGTCACCCAATACGCGACCGCCAAAGGCGATCACACGCCCGCGTTTGTCGCGAATAGGGAACATCACGCGCTCACGGAAACGATCGTACGAGCGGCCTTGATCGTTAGTCACCAGCATGCCGGCATCGTTCAATGCGAGACGCGTGTCGGCGTCACGACCAAAACGCTTCAATGCGTTATCCCAACCGGCGGGTGCAAAGCCGATGGCAAAATGGCGGATAACGTCGTCACTGAGCCCGCGCTGTTGCAGGTAATTGCGCGCCGGCGTGCCGGAAGGCTGATGCAGTGACTGTTGATAGAACGTACTGAGCTGTTCCATCAGTTGATACAGGCTTTGACGCTGATGGCGTTCAATCTGGGTCGGCCCGGTTCCTGCCTCGTAAGGCACTTCCAGCCCGTGCATGGTCGCCAGCTCTTCGATGGTTTCGACAAACTCGAGTCTGTCGTAATTCATCAGAAAGTCGACGGCGTTACCGTGCGCACCACAACCAAAGCAGTGGTAAAACTGCTTTTCGCCATTAACGGTAAATGAAGGCGTTTTTTCGTGGTGGAACGGACAGCACGCGTGATAGTTCTTGCCTTGCTTCTTGAGCTTTACACGCGCGTCGATCAGATCGACGATGTCGGTGCGAGCCAGCAAGTCATTGATAAATACACGCGGAATTCGTCCAGCCATAAGCCCTTACTTTACTAGCCTATAAACGAGAACAAGCCGCGCATTCCTTTCGGAAAGCACGGCCTTCGTATGCAACTACACGGTCTGCGCGATTTTTAAAATCAGAAATTCACGCGGCGGGGTTACCCCCGAAGAATTAATACAGACGAGTGCGGCGTGCGTTTTCGCGAGCCAGTTTCTTCGCGTGACGTTTCACAGCAGAAGCTTTAGCGCGTTTACGTTCGGTAGTCGGTTTTTCATAGAACTCACGACGACGAACTTCAGCTAAAACGCCTGCTTTCTCGCAAGAGCGTTTGAAACGACGCAGAGCAACGTCAAATGGCTCGTTTTCACGTACTTTAATTACCGGCATGTGCCTCTCACCTCAATAAAATTCGGTTTGCTGCTGGCCAAGCGCCAGCCTTTTCAAAATGGTGCGGAATTTTACTTCAACGGATGCTGCTTTGTAAAGCACCACAGCAAATTGAAACCTGCGCCGCCCTGGTAAAACGTGCGCAATTTTGCATCGGGCGCTGATTATAGTCTAATCAGAAAAAAATGCTCGTTTTTAATCAAACCGGCATTTATGGCTGGAATCATCGACATAGCCTTTGGTCGGCGACAAGATGCGCCGTGCTGGCGGTAAATAGGCATGATTGTGGTAAACTGCAGGCCGCACGTGAATGATGGGAAAGGGTAATGCGAGTACTGGGTATAGAAACCTCCTGCGATGAAACCGGAATTGCAGTGTATGACGATCAGACCGGTTTATTAGCGAATCAGTTGTACAGCCAGGTGAAGCTGCATGCCGATTACGGCGGTGTAGTGCCGGAGCTGGCCTCCCGCGATCACGTGCGTAAAACCGTGCCGCTGATTCAGGCGGCCTTGAAGGAAGCGAACCTGACCGCCGCCGATATCGACGGTGTCGCCTACACTGCCGGGCCTGGCCTGGTAGGGGCGTTGCTGGTCGGCGCTACCATTGGTCGCGCGCTGGCGTTTGCCTGGAACGTGCCTGCGGTACCGGTACACCATATGGAAGGCCACCTGTTGGCGCCGATGCTGGAAGACAATCCGCCGGCATTCCCGTTTGTCGCGCTGCTGGTTTCCGGCGGCCACACGCAGTTGATCAGCGTGACCGGCATTGGGCAGTATGAACTGTTGGGCGAGTCGATAGACGATGCGGCCGGCGAAGCCTTCGATAAAACCGCCAAGCTGCTTGGGCTGGATTACCCTGGCGGGCCAATGCTGTCGAAGATGGCGCAACAAGGTGTCGCGGGCCGTTTCACCTTCCCGCGTCCGATGACCGATCGTCCGGGGCTGGATTTCAGTTTCTCCGGGCTGAAGACGTTTGCTGCCAACACCATCCGCTCTAACGGCAATGATGACCAGACGCGTGCGGACATAGCCCGCGCGTTCGAAGATGCGGTGGTGGATACGCTGGCGATAAAATGCAAACGTGCGCTGGAGCAGACTGGCTTCAAACGTCTGGTGATGGCCGGCGGCGTCAGCGCCAACCGCACTCTGCGCAGCAAAATGGCGGAAATGATGCATAAACGCGGCGGTGAGGTGTTCTACGCCCGTCCGGAATTCTGTACCGATAACGGTGCGATGATCGCCTACGCGGGTCTGGTGCGGCTGAAGAGCGGCGCCAACCCGGAACTGAGCGTTTCGGTGCGCCCGCGTTGGCCGTTGGCAGAGTTGCCTGCGGTATGATAGACATAAGGCCGGAAATTTCCGGCCTTTCGCTTCACGATTCTTTCTTTTCTTCCGGCTCCGCCGCATCCGCTTTTTTCTTGCGGAACTTGTCCCAGATTTTCCCTTCCTGCCCACGCCACAGGCGTTGGATGTTGTCATGGTGCCGCATCAAAATCAGGCAAGACAGCATCGCTACCGGGAAGGTGAACTGCGGTTTGAACCACCAAACGTAAAACGGGGCAATCAAGGCGCTGATAATTGCGCCCAGCGAGGAGTAACCGCTAAGCAGCACGGTCAGCAGCCAGGTGCCGGTCATCAGGCCGGTAAGATCCCAACCGATCGGCGCGATGGCGCCAAAGGCCGTCGCCACGCCTTTACCGCCGCGGAAATGGAAGAATACCGGATAGATATGCCCCAGGCAGGCGGCTATCGCCGTCAGGCCCAGATACAGCGGCGGTATTTCAAGCTTGTACGCCAGCCAAACCGGCAGCATCCCCTTGAGAATATCGAACACCAGCACCGCTGCCGCCGCCAGGCGACCGCCGATGCGCAGGACGTTGGTGGCCCCTGGATTCCCTGAGCCATGTTCACGCGGATCGGGCAGCCTGGCGATCCGACAAACCAGGATCGCACTGGAAACTGAGCCACACAGATACGCGAAGATAATCATGCCAAGCGCGGTAGCACTCATAACGCGGTTCCGTTTAATAATGGTCGTTTTACTAGCAACATCTATGGATAATACGCATATTCCGCTGGAAGTGGTATCCGGCAAGGCCAAAAACAGAGAATGACGTGATGGATATCGTATTTATTGAAGAGCTTACCGTTATTACTACCATTGGCGTTTATGATTGGGAACAAAACATTCGCCAGAAGCTGGTGTTCGATATCGAAATGGGCTGGGACAACCGCCAGGCCGCTGCCAGCGATGATGTGAACGACTGCCTGAGCTACGCCGATATCAGCGAAGCCATCATCCAGCACGTGGAGCCGAATCGTTTTGCGTTAGTGGAGCGGGTGGCGGAGGAAATATCTGAAATTTTACTCCAGCGCTTCAATTCCCCGTGGGTCCGTATTAAGGTCAGCAAACCGGGCGCAGTTGCACACGCCAGCCGGGTTGGGGTCATTATTGAACGTGGTACCCGGCCGGTGTGACTTCCTGTCATACGCGTGCAACTAAAGACCGTTAACCTGGTCTGAACCAGAGAACTGTTTTAGCGGCAATGTATTGAACACT
Source organism: Serratia sp. 22264 (assembly GCF_052045345.1). Classification (NCBI taxonomy): domain Bacteria; kingdom Pseudomonadati; phylum Pseudomonadota; class Gammaproteobacteria; order Enterobacterales; family Yersiniaceae; genus Serratia; species Serratia sp. 22264. Next base: position 115,045 of record NZ_JBQEOY010000005.1, on the reverse strand, counting down.
GCCGCTTTTTTATGTTGGTAGTCGCAAATTTATAGGGTGAGCGAAACACATGGCGGACATGCATTCACTGTTTATCGCGTTTGTTCTTGGGGTGGTCGAAGGGTTAACTGAATTCTTGCCGGTATCCTCTACCGGGCACATGATTATCGTGGGCGAGTGGCTGGGCTTTACCGGCGACAAGGCCAAAACCTTTGAAGTCATTATTCAACTGGGATCGATTCTGGCGGTGGTGGTGATGTTCTGGCGCCGTCTGTTCGGCCTGATCGGCATTCACTTTGGCGGCAAGCCGGTTGAGCACGAAGGCAAGACCGCAGGGCGGTTAAAACTGGGCCATATCCTGCTGGCGATGATCCCGGCGGTGGTGCTGGGGCTGTTACTCCATGATTTCATCAAGTCGCTGTTCGCACCAAAGAACGTGATGTATGCGCTGGTGGTCGGTGGTTTCCTGCTGCTGGCAGCGGAATGGCTGAAGCCGAAAAAACCGAGCGCGGAAGGGCTGGATGACATCACCTACCGTCAGGCGTTTATGATTGGCTGTTTCCAGTGTCTGGCTCTGTGGCCGGGCTTCTCCCGTTCCGGCTCCACCATTGCCGGCGGCATGTTGGTGGGCGTGAACCGTTATGCGGCTTCTGAGTTCTCGTTCATTCTTGCGGTGCCGATGATGATTGGCGCCAGCGGCCTGGACCTGTACAAGAGTCTGCATTTCCTGACGATGGGCGATCTGCCGATGTTCGCCGTCGGCTTTGCGACTGCTTTCGTGGTGGCGCTGATTGCGATTAAGACCTTCCTGTCGCTGATTAAGCGCATCTCGTTCGTGCCGTTCGCCATCTACCGCTTTATCGTTGCCGCCGTGGTTTACATGGTCTTCATGTAAGCGACCGCGCCAATAAAAAACCCCGCACCGCGGGGTTTTTTTATGCCTGATCGAGAGGGATATCCTGGGTGAGTTTCCAGTCGGCCAGTACCTGCTGGCGGCGGCGTTTTAGCTCATCGCGGATAGCCAGCCCCTGCAGGCCGCTGGCGACCACCTCTTTTACCGAGACCGCATTTGCCACCTGGAAAGCCTGGCGCAAATAGTCGCCCTGTGGGTAGGGATTGTTTTCAAAGCCGGTACGGCCGCGTGCGTCCGCCTCGCTGGTCAGGATCATCTGTTCCAGCCGCTGCGGTTTGCGCCAGACGTCTATCGCATCGAAAAGCTTCAGCAGAGTCTCCGGACGCAGCTTGTTTACGGTATGAATCAGATCATGGTATTCGGCCACCAGTTTGGCCAAATCGCGCACCGGGTTGGGCACCCGTAAACGTTGGCACAATGCTTCGACCAGCTTAACGCCGGTCAGGCCGTGACCGTGATGGTGCGGCCAGAGTTCTTGTGGCGTCAGCCCTTTACCGAGATCGTGGCACAGTGCCGCAAAGCGTACGTCGACGTCAGGGCTGAGCTGGGCGGCGATAGCCAGCGTCATCAGGGTATGAATGCCGGTGTCGATCTCCGGGTGCCACTTGGCCGGGGCCGGCACGCCGAACAGGGCGTCAATCTCGGGGAACAGTATCGCCAGCGCGTCGCAGTCGCGCAGGACCTGGAAATACACTTGCGGGCTCTGGCTTTGCAGGGCTTTTTCCGTTTCCTTCCATACCCGTTCGGCGGTCAGCGTCGCCAATTCACCGCTGCGCGCCATGTGGCGCATCAGCTCAGCGGTTTCCGGGGCTAGGGTAAAGCCCAGATGAGCAAAGCGGGCGGCAAAACGGGCCACGCGCAGCACGCGCAACGGATCTTCACCGAAGGCATCAGAAACGTGGCGCAACACGCGCGCTTGCAAGTCGGCCACGCCGTGGAAAGGGTCTATCAGCTCACCGTCGCTGCCGCGAGCGATGGCGTTGATGGTCAAATCGCGGCGCTGCAAATCTTCTTCCAGCGTCACGTCCGGCGCGGCGTAGCAGGTAAAGCCGGTATACCCCTGGCCGGATTTACGCTCGGTGCGCGCGAGCGCATATTCTTCATGGGTCTCAGGGTTGAGAAACACCGGGAAGTCTTTACCGACCTGTTGATACCCCTGCGCCAGCAGTTCGGAAGGCGAAGCGCCCACCACCACCCAGTCGCGGTCGAAAACCGGTATCTCAAGTAAACTGTCGCGGACAGCGCCGCCGACCAGGTAGATCTTCACTATTATGCTCCTGCATGATTCTGGGACTCTGTTGACCAGATTACCTCAATTAGCCGGGCCGTGCCGAAGCCAATAAAAAAGGCGCCCGCAGGCGCCCATCTCAAACTGAACGATACTGAAATCAGTTCATCCAGCGATTGCTGTTCTTGCGACGCGGGATCAGGTGCGGCAACAGCAGGCCGAGCAGCAGGCCAACGCCGGCGACGCCGCCGCCGTACATGAACCACTGCAGGATAATGGTGCGCTGTTTGTCGTCGAGCTGCAGGTTAACCGCGTTAACCTTCTTCTGGGCTACGACCAGCTGGTTTTTCAGATCTTGATTTTCCTGCTGCAGGCCGCTGATGGTGCCGTCGCTGGCAGCCACTTTTTGCTGCATTTCCGCCGTGCGCTGGTTCCAGCTGTTGTCGATATTGGCCAGCTTGTCGGTCAGAGTTTTCACCTGTTGTTCCAGCGCAGGTACGCGAGTGCGCAGGCTTGGCGTTTGGCTGAGCTGATCGAGCGGGATCCAGATATTGCGGCCTTTCGGATCGCGGATTTGGCCATAATTGGTGCTTTCATTTACGCTCAACAGGGCGACTTCTTCACCGGCGTTCAGAGTCCCGACAATACGGTACTGGTTACCTGGGCCGCTGTGGACGTAAGTACTTAATTCATCGGAGATATAGCGCTTATCTTCGGCATGTGCGCCCCAAGTGATGCTGAAGCTCAGCACGGCAAGGCAAATTAGGCGTAATTTCTGCATTAGTTCATCGTTTCTGTGTGAATTTATGGAACGATAGTAGAGCGTTCAGTCTGACGACGCAACGCAAAAACCGGAATGAGAACTATCTTACTGTGGCAGATTCTGTGAGTTGCGCAGCGTTTTATAACGTAACAGGTTTTTTCTGCAGTTAGCAGGGTTAAGGCGCCGGGAATCGCGGTAAGATAACGGCAACTGTGCGTCATCGGGCAGAGCGTGGCAGGCAGAGCTCGCCGCCGTGAAGGCTGACGCGAACGCGTAACTTATTGGTGTAAAAGACTTATGACCGTTGAAATAGAATTGAAATTTATTGCTACCCCGGATGCCGTCGCCGCGTTGCCGCAGCAACTGGCCGCCTGGCCGCATCAGCATTCGGCGCCGCAAAAGCTGACCAATATTTACTTTGAAACCGCCGACAATTTTTTGCGCAGCCATGATATGGGGCTGCGCATTCGCGGTTTTGACGACAGTTACGAAATGACCATCAAAACCGCCGGCAAGGTGGTGGCGGGTTTGCATCAGCGTCCGGAATACAACGTGGCGATCGCCAAGCCCGAGTTGGCGCTGGATTTGTTCCCGGCGGATATCTGGCCGCAGGGCTGCGACATCCAGGCGCTGCAGCAGCAATTGCAACCGCTGTTCCGCACCGATTTCGTGCGTGAGAAGTGGGTGGTCACTTACGGTAAGAGCGAGATTGAGGTTGGTCTGGACCAGGGCGAGGTGAGCGCGGGTGAACTGAACGAAGCGCTGTGCGAGATCGAACTGGAGCTTAAAGAAGGCAACACCGCCGATTTGCTGGCGTTGGCGAACGTGCTGGCAGAACACGGCGGCCTGCGTCAGGGCAGCCTGAGCAAGGCGGCGCGCGGTTATCATTTGGCGCAGGGGAACCCCTCGCGCGAGCGCCACCCGCTGGCGGTATTGAAGCCGGCAGCCAAATCCAGCGTTGAACAGGGGATGGTTGCCAGCTTTGAACTGGGGCTGAGCCATTGGCAATATCACGAAGAGCTGTGGTTGCGCGGTGATAACCAGGCTCGCCGTTCGGTGATGGAGGCGATTGCTCTGATCCGCCAGGCACTGGTCGTCTTCGGCGGCCTGGTGCCGCGCAAGGCCAGCGCCGATCTGCGCGCCCGGCTAACGGCCCTGGAGCCGTTGCTGGTTGATAAGACCACCAAACCGCAGGTGCTGTGCTACAGCGCGGAATACCTGCAATGTAAGTTGGCGCTCACATCGTGGTTGGTGACCGGCGCCTGGCGACCCTTTATCGACGCAAAAGCACAGACCAAGCTGGACGGTTCCTTCAAACGTTTCAGCGACATTATGCTGGGGCGCAGTGCCGCCGAGCTGAAAGAAGCCTTCACCCGCACGCTCAATGACGACGAGTATGAAGAACAACTGCCGCGTCTGACGCGCCAGGTCTCGGCATTTATTCTGCTGTCGGGCGCATATCCGGACGACGAAACCGGCCCGTATATCGAAAGCTGGCGCGAGCTGCAGCTGGCGGTGGCTGAACGGCGTCAGGGCTGGTACGAAGCCACCCGCAAACAGGCCTTATCGCATGCGCCATTCTGGTTAAACGGCGCGCTCCGCTAATCAAGCCGGCCTGCGAGGCGCAGGCCGCAGGACGGATCATTCACTATGTTGCCACTCTCATGCGCGTTACAGGCTCAGGCACAGAACATCGTGCAGCGTTTTCAGGAAACTCAGGGCGCGGATTGCGCGCTCAGCAGTCAGGAACAGTGGGTTTTAGCATCGAGTGACTTTGTCAGCGACATGTTGCTCAACCAGCCAGCATGGCTGGAGACGCTGCGTAAGCAACCGCCGGTGGCGAATGAGTGGCAACACTATGCCGCCTGGTTGCAGGACTCTCTGGAAGAGGTGCGTGACGAAGCGCAACTGATGCGCGTGCTGCGCCTGTTCCGCCGCGAGACGCTGGTGAGGATCGCCTGGGCGCAGGCGCTGAACCTGTGCAGTACGGAAGAAACGCTGCTGCAACTGAGTGGGTTGGCGGAAACGCTGATTGTCAGCGCCCGCGATTGGCTGTACCAAACCTGTTGCCGCGAGTGGGGCACGCCTTGCAACGCGCAGGGCGTTCCGCAGCCGCTGCTGATCCTCGGCATGGGGAAATTGGGCGGCGGTGAACTGAACTTCTCGTCCGATATCGATCTGATCTTCGCCTACCCGGAAAACGGCCAGACCCAGGGCGGGCGGCGTGAGCTGGATAACGCCCAGTTCTTCACCCGTCTGGGGCAGCGGCTGATCAAAGCGCTGGACCAGCAAACCATTGACGGCTTTGTCTATCGCGTGGACATGCGGCTGCGGCCTTTCGGCGACAGTGGTCCGCTGGTGATGAGTTTTGCCGCGCTGGAAGATTATTATCAGGAGCAGGGCCGTGACTGGGAGCGTTACGCCATGGTAAAGGCGCGGCTGATGGGCGGGTCTGAAGACGCTTACAGCCAGGAGTTGCGCAAAACCCTGCGGCCGTTCGTGTTCCGTCGCTATATCGATTTCAGCGTGATCCAGTCGCTGCGCAACATGAAAGGGATGATCGCACGTGAAGTGCGCCGGCGTGGTTTGAAAGACAACATCAAACTGGGCGCCGGCGGCATTCGCGAGATTGAATTTATCACCCAGGTATTCCAGCTGATCCGCGGCGGGCGCGAGCCGATGCTGCAAGGGCGTTCGCTGCTGCCGACCTTGCAAGCGGTGGGTGAACTGGGGCTGCTGGAGCCGCAACAGGCGCAGGCGCTGAGCGCCAGCTACCTGTTCCTGCGCCGGCTGGAAAACCTGCTGCAGGCGATTGCCGATCAACAGACCCAAACGCTGCCGCAGGATGAGCTCGATCAGGCTCGTCTGGCCTGGGGCATGGGGTTCAGCGACTGGCCGGCGCTGCTGGCGGCGCTGGAAACCCACATGCAGGCAGTAAGGGCGGTATTTAACGACCTGATTGGCGATGATAGCCCCGATGTGGGCGAAGATCCCGATTATCAGCACTATCACAGTCTGTGGCAGGACGCGCTGGAAGAAAACGAACTGGCGCCGCTGACCCCGCATCTGGATGAAGACGCGCGCAGGCAGGTGCTGCGTATCATTGCCGAATTCCGCCATGACGTAGACAAACGCACCATTGGCCCGCGCGGCCGCGACGTGCTCGATCAACTGATGCCGCGCTTGTTGGCCGAAGTGTGCCCGCGCCGGGATGCGCCGACCGCGCTGCTGCGTTTGACCCAACTGCTGCTGAGCATTGTGACCCGCACCACCTATCTTGAGCTGCTGGTGGAGTACCACGCGGCGCTCAGCCACTTGATTCGCCTGTGCGCCGCTTCGCCGATGGTCGCCAATCAGCTGTCGCGCTACCCGCTGCTGCTGGATGAGCTGCTGGATCCGGCGACGTTGTATCAGCCGGTGGCGCCGGACGCCTACCGCAGCGAGCTGCGCCAGTACCTGCTGCGAGTACCGGAAGACGACGAAGAACAAAAGCTGGAAGCGTTGCGCCAGTTCAAGCAGGCCCAGCAACTGCGTATCGCCGCCGGGGATATCTCCGGTGCGCTGCCGGTGATGAAAGTGAGCGATCACCTCACCTATCTGGCAGAGGCGATCATCGACGTGGTGGTGCAGCAGGCGTGGAGTGACATGGTTGCGCGCTACGGCCAGCCAACCCATTTGCAAGAGCGGGAAGGGCGTGGTTTTGCGGTGATTGGCTACGGCAAATTGGGCGGTTGGGAACTGGGTTACAGTTCCGATCTGGATCTGGTGTTTATCCTCGATTGCCCGCCGGACGTGATGACTGACGGCGAACGCTGCATTGATGGCCGCCAGTTCTATCTGCGCCTGGCGCAGCGGGTGATGCACCTGTTCAGTACCCGCACTTCGTCCGGCATTCTGTACGAAGTGGACGCTCGCCTGCGGCCTTCGGGCGCTGCCGGCATGCTGGTCAGCACCGTCGAGGCGTTTGCCGATTACCAGCAGAACGAAGCCTGGACCTGGGAACATCAGGCACTGGTGCGGGCACGCATCGTGCACGGCGATCCGGCTTTGCATCAACAGTTTGACGTCATCCGCCGTGAGATCCTGTGCAAACCGCGCGATCCTGAAACCTTGCGGAAGGAGGTGCGCGAGATGCGCGAGAAAATGCGCAGTCACCTCGGCAGCAAGCAGCGCGATCTGTTTGATATCAAAGCCGACGAGGGCGGCATCACCGATATCGAATTTATCGCCCAATATCTGGTCTTAGGCTATGCGGGCGCCGAGCCGCGCCTGACGCGCTGGTCGGATAACGTGCGCATTTTCGAGCTGATGGCCAATTACGACATCATGCCGGAAGAGGAAGCGCGCGCGCTGACCCAGGCTTATGTCACCATGCGCGATGAGATCCACCACCTGGCGTTGCAAGAGCATTCCGGCAAGGTCAGCAGTGAGCTGTTCGCCGCCGAACGTGAGCAGGTTCGCGCCAGCTGGGCGAAATGGCTGGGCTGACAAGGCCGGTTGCGCAATACGTTTTGCAGGTATTACGGACGTCTGTGGTAATATCTGCGCCACTAAAATTTTGGACTTTTTTGGAGTTATCGGATGAAAGTTACGCTGCCTGATTTTCGCCGCGCCGGAGTATTGGTGGTGGGTGACGTCATGTTGGATCGCTATTGGTATGGCCCGACCAGCCGCATTTCACCGGAAGCGCCGGTGCCTGTGGTCAAGGTCGATACCATCGAAGAGCGTCCGGGCGGTGCGGCTAACGTGGCGATGAACATCGCTTCGCTGGGCGCTAACTCGCGTCTGGTGGGCCTGACCGGCATTGATGACGCGGCGCGGGCGCTGAGCGCCAAGCTGAACGAAGTGAACGTGCGCTGTGATTTTGTTTCGGTGCCGACGCACCCGACCATCACCAAGCTGCGCGTGCTGTCGCGTAATCAGCAACTGATCCGTCTCGATTTCGAAGAAGGTTTCTCCAACGTCGATCCGCAGCCGATGCTGGAACGCATCCAGCAGGCCCTGCCGCACATTGGCGCGCTGGTGCTGTCTGACTACGCCAAAGGCGCATTGAGCCAGGTGCAGAGCATGATCCAACTGGCCCGCGCCGCCAAGGTGCCGGTGCTGATCGATCCAAAAGGCTCTGATTTTGAGCGTTATCGCGGCGCGACGCTGCTGACGCCAAACCTGTCCGAGTTTGAGGCAGTGGTAGGCCACTGCAAAGACGAAGCCGAATTGGTTGAACGCGGCATGAAACTGGTGGCGGATTTTGACCTTTCCGCACTGCTGGTTACCCGCTCCGAGCATGGTATGACGCTGCTGCAACCGGGCATTGCGCCGCTGCATCTGCCAACGTTGGCGCAGGAAGTGTTTGACGTGACCGGTGCCGGCGATACCGTGATTGGCGTGTTGGCTGCCGCATTGGCCGCCGGTAATACGCTGGAGGAATCCTGTTTCCTGGCCAATGCCGCCGCCGGCGTGGTGGTGGGCAAACTGGGGACCTCGACCGTTTCGCCAATCGAACTGGAAAACGCAGTGCGCGGCCGTGCCGAAACCGGCTTTGGCGTGATGACCGAAGCCCAGTTGAAAACTGCCGTGGCCCAGGCTCGTCAGCGCGGTGAGAAAGTGGTGATGACCAACGGCATCTTCGACATTCTGCATGCCGGCCATGTTTCTTATCTGGCTAATGCCCGCAAGTTGGGCGATCGCCTGATCGTGGCGGTGAACAGCGATGCGTCCACCAAACGTCTGAAAGGCGAAACCCGTCCGGTCAACGTGCTGGAAAACCGCATGATTGTGCTTGGCGCTCTGGAAGCGGTGGACTGGGTTGTGCCGTTTGAAGAAGACACCCCGCAGCGCCTGATCGCCGACATCCTGCCGGACCTGCTGGTGAAAGGCGGTGACTACAAGCCTGAAGAGATCGCCGGCAGCGCCGAGGTGTGGGCCAACGGCGGCGACGTCAAGGTACTGAACTTTGAAGACGGCCTGTCGACCACCAACATCATCAAGGCAATCAAAGACGGGCGTGGTTAAGCCTGCTGAAAATGGCGGTGGTCAGTGAGTGGGCTGAAGCAGGATCTGGGGTTGGCGCAGGGCGTCGGGTTATTGTCCACTTCGTTGCTGGGTACCGGGGTGTTTGCCGTTCCGGCACTGGCGGCACAGGTCGCGCAAGGCGATAGCCTGTGGGCCTGGCCGGTGCTGATTGCGCTGGTATTTCCTATCGCCATCGCTTTTGCGGCTCTGGGCCGCCACTTCCCCAGCGCCGGCGGCGCTGCGCACTTTGTCGGTATGGCTTTTGGCCTGCGCATGGCGAAGGTCACCGGCTGGCTGTTTTTGTCGGTGATCCCGGTCGGCCTGCCGGCCGCCTTGCAAATTGCCGCCGGGTTCTGGCAAGCCACGCTCGGTTGGAGCGCCAACGGCCTGCTGTTGGTGCAGATCGCCACGCTGCTGGCGATTTGGCTGCTGGGGACGCGCAGTGCGGGCTCCAGCGCCAATATTCAAACGCTGATCGCCATTCTGGTGGTGGGGTTGGTGGCCGCTATCTGGTGGCGAGGCGATATCTCGCCTGCCCAAATCCCCTGGCCTGCGATAGACGAAATTTCTCCTCCCAATTTGTTCCATGCGCTGGCGGTGATGTTCTGGTGTTTTGTCGGCCTTGAAGCGTTCGCGCATTTGGCGACCGAATTCCGTAACCCCGAGCGCGATTTCCCGCGTGCGCTGTTGCTTGGCATGTTGGTCGCCGGGGCGGTCTATTGGGGCTGCACCGTAGCGGTGCTGCATTTCCAGGCTTACGGCGAGCATCAGGCTGCCGCCGCGTCGCTGCCCGGCATCGTGGTGCAACTGTTTGGGCAGCATGCGCTGTGGGTCGCCTGCATCATTGGTTATCTGGCCTGTTTCGCCAGCGTGAATATTTATACGCAGAGCTTTGCCCGGCTGGTGTGGTCGCAGGCGCAGGATCGGCCGTCCAGCGCGTTGGCCAAGCTGTCTGCCGGGCAAGCACCGGTCAATGCATTGAGCGCGGTAGTGGGGTGCTGTCTGCTGTTCACCTTGCTGATTTATACGCTGAAGCTGCCGCTGGATACGCTGCTGGTGTATGCCAATGGCATCTTTGTGCTGATTTATCTGCTGTGCATGCTGGCGGGGTGCCGAATTTTGCACGGGCGTTCACGGTTGATGGCGGTGGCAGGTTTGGTGCTGTGCCTGTTACTGATGGTGATTATCGGCTGGAAAAGCCTGTATGCGTTGGGGATGTTCGCGCTGATTTGGCTGGTGTTGCCGCGCAGGCCGCGGGCGGCGATTGGCTCCTGATAAGGGCGCGGTATCGCGCCCTTGGCGACATCTTATTCTGCGTCTGGCTGTTGCGCTGCCGGCGCTGCGTTCAGCTTGCTTTCCAGCTCGCTCATACGCTGTTCCAGCAATGCCAGTTTTTCACGGGTGCGCAGCAGCACCTGGGTTTGCACGTCGAACTCTTCGCGGTTGACCAAATCCAGGCGAGTGAGCTGCGATTGCAGCACCTGACGGATTTTCTTCTCGACGTCTTCCCCGAATTCACGAACGCCTTTAGGCATGGACTCATGAACCTGGCGTGCGATCTGTTCAATTTTTTTCGGGTCAATCATGGCGTATCCCTTTGAGAGTTTAATAGCTGTCGCCTAGTGTAATGCGAGTTGCCCGCCGGATAAACCAATAACCGCATTCTCCGCAGGGGGCCGAATTGTGCTTTTGCCAATTGCCCTGATTAATCATTAGCGTTATAGTCAGAATGCTTATTCTCAGGGCGGGGTGCAAGTCCCCACCGGCGGTAAATCACCTTCTACGGTGAAAGCCCGCGAGCGCTCAGCCAGTCTCTTGTAGTTTGGTTAGAGGTCAGCAGATCCGGTGTAATTCCGGGGCCGACGGTTATAGTCCGGATGGGAGAGAGTAACGGTATCTGCCGGGTTTGCGCCCGCTTGCGTTATTTTTTTAGCTATTGTTGTAGCTACTCCTCAAGATCGCCCTGGTTCTGGTAATCCATAATTTTCTAATGAGGTTTTTTACCATGAATCAGACGCTACTTTCAGATTTCGGCACGCCGGTAGAACGCGTTGAACGCGCTCTTGAAGCATTGCGCAATGGGCGCGGTGTGATGGTGCTTGATGATGAAAATCGTGAAAACGAAGGTGATATGATCTTCGCCGCAGAAACCATGACCGTTGAGCAAATGGCGCTGACCATTCGTCACGGCAGCGGTATCGTGTGCCTGTGCATCACCGAAGACCGCCGTCAGCAGCTTGAGCTGCCGATGATGGTAACCAACAACTCCAGCCAGTTCCAGACTGCCTTCACCGTGACTATCGAAGCGGCGCAGGGCGTGACGACCGGCGTTTCCGCCTCCGACCGCCTGACCACCATCCGTGCGGCGGTGGCCGACAACGCCAAGCCGAGCGATCTGAACCGCCCTGGCCACGTGTTCCCGCTGCGTGCGCAGCCGGGTGGGGTGCTGAGCCGCCGTGGCCACACCGAAGCGACCATCGATCTGGTGGCTATGGCCGGTTTCAAACCTGCCGGCGTGCTGTGCGAGCTGACCAACGACGATGGCAGCATGGCGCATGCTCCGGAAGTGATCGAGTTCGCCAGGAAGCATGATATGACGGTGCTGACCATCGAGGATCTGGTGGCTTACCGCCAGGCTCAGGAGCAGAAAGCCAGCTGATTCAGCCTGGTCTTCGCCGATAAAAAAAGCCGCGTAATGCGGCTTTTTTTATCGGCTTAACAAAGGGCTACAGATTTGACAGACGTTCGCCGATACGGCTGGCGTAGTTCATCACATGAAACGTGTAGTTCTCTTCGACCGTGCCCTGGAACAGATGCGACCAAGGGCCGATGGCGTAGATGCCAAGATCCTCACCCCCATGCGTTTCGCTCTTCATCGGCACCAGCGCCGGCTGGATAAAGTCGGGTGCGCTGGCCTGCTCTATGGTGAGTGCCGGGCGCTCCGGCAGCGGAATGACGCCGCCGGGGCCGTTGGCGAAGCTGACCGTGGTATAGGGCTTGCCGTCGCTGCCCAGCAGCGGTTTGCCGTTGACGCCAATCGAGATGCCGAGGATCGGATTGCCCCGTTTCGCATAGCCGGCAAGGGTGAGCGTATGGCTATGATCGCCGGTCACCACCACCAGCGTCTCGTTCAGGTCAACTTTGCCGATAATGGTTTTTACCGCCTCATTGAGGGCCACCGTATCGGTTAAGGTGCGATAGGCATTGCCGTTATGGCTGCCGTGGTCAATGCGCCCGCCCTCAACCAGTAACAGATAGCCCTCGGGGTTTCTGGCCAGAATATCGATGGCCTTGCCGGTCATTTCGGCCAGCGAAGGCTCACCTGCGGCATCTTCCCGTCGGTCGTGATCGAAGTTCATATGCGACGGTTCAAACAGAGCCAACAGATGATCAACCTTCGCGGGGTCGATCCGATCGAACTGCGATTGATTCCACACGTAGCTGCCGCGTTCACCATAGCGTTTTAGCCAGGCTTGCGTCAGGTCACGGCCATCCTTCCTGTTGCCTTTTTTAGCGGTATATTCAGGATCGGTTGCACTCTCCGGCAGGAAGTTGGCGCGCCCGCCGCCCATGGCGACGTTGAGGCCGTTGCCGTATTTCATCTCAACCAACTGGCGAGCAATATCGCTGCAGCCGGCGGCCAGGGCTTCGGCCGGCATTTTTGCATCGGATTCCCAGTCTCGGTTAGCGATATGGGCATAGGTGGCGCCGGGAGTGGCATGGGTGATGGTCGCGGTGGTGACGGCACCGGTAGACATGCCGAGGGAGGCGGCCATCTCCCACAGGGTGGTGACCGTTTTGGTTTTCTGATCCTCGCAGTTGTTAAGGCTCGCCGTATGGTCCAGCCCCATCAGGTCATTGAGGGTTTTGACGCCGGTGGTCATGGCGACCGCGCTGGGGGCGGAGTCGGTAATCTGGGCGTTGGCAGAGTAGGTTTTGGCTGCGGCCAGGTAGGGGAAAGCTTCCCATGCCAACACGTTAGATTCGCCGTCGACTCCGCGTTGTTGCCCTTCGAAAATGCGCGCTGCGGTAACGGTTGAAAACCCCATCCCGTCGCCAACGACCAGAATGACGTTTTTCGCCCGATGGGTGTTTTTAGGCTGTGCCAGCCTTTGTTGCAGCTGTTCTTGCGCCTGTTTGAAGTAAGGATCTTCGCGCTGTACCAGTTGCGCTTTTTCCTCTGCGCAGACGGTTGCTACCCACCCGGTGCATAAGGTAACGGAAAGAGCCAGGTGGGTTGCCAGTGTGGATCTGAACATGAATTCCTCCTTGTTGTGCTTGAGTTCCGTGTTGCCGAGCGCGGAGGGTACGACGTTTTCACCGTAGCGCCGCAACCTGCCGGCGGGGAGCCGGCAGAGAAATTCATTGTATATTTTGAGTTAACAAATAATATACAAATCGCTCACAAATTAGACCTGTGTGGCAGTAATACTTTGATATTCATATAGGTTATGAATTTATTGGAAGGCATTCGATTTGGCGGGGTTGGGGGCCCCGCCAGTCAGAATCGGCGTTAACCGATACCGCCGCTTTGCAACAGCGTCAGGCTGAACCCCATGACCGCCATCCCGCATAACACGCCGTAGCTGGGGTTGTTGTGCGGATCGATCTCTTTGGCCAGCGGCATCAATTCATCTACCGACAGCGCCACCATAATGCCGGCCACTGCTGCCATAATCGACGCCATCACCACCGGCGAGATCATCGGGCCGAGCAGCAGGAACGCCAGCACGCCGCCGAGAATTTCCGCCATGCCGGAAATGCCCGACCACAGCAGCGCTTTGGTTTTTGAGCCGGTGGCGGCATACACCGGTCCGGCAACCGCCAACCCTTCAGGAATATTGTGGATGGCGACCGCCAGCGCAACACCCATCCCCAATTCCAGATCGGCGCTGGCGGTGACGAAGGTAGCGATGCCTTCCGGGAAATTGTGCAGGCTGATGCCGAGCGTCAGCAGCATTGCGGTGCGTTTCAGGTTATAGGGAGTGAGCGGCTTTTGCTGCAAATCCTGTGGATGCTGATGCGGCAGCATGCGGTCCAGCGCAAAATACCCCAAGAGGCCGAGCATGAACATGCCGTAGCCCAGCATCGGCGACATACCCTGGGTGTGCAGCGCCGCAGGCAGCATTTCCATCAATGAAATCAGCAGCATAATCCCGGCGGCAAAGCCGAGGGCAAAGGCCAGCATCCGGTTGGACGGTTTTTGGCCGATGATGCCGAACAGGGCACCGACAAAGGTGGCACCGCCGGCCAGCAGGGTCAGGATCAGGGGTACTGACAGAATAGCCTCCTTATATGCCGATAATTATTGTTTATTTTCTGATACTAACAGAGTCACAGCTGAAATCGAGCGGGTTTGACGGATGACTTCGATTGTTCAAACCATTCAAATTTATTGAAGATGATCATCATGGTTATCCGGCTGTGTTGCCGTGGCAAACGGCGTAATCTGCTTAGCAGAACCTATGATGACTAACCAAGGATTATGTATGAACACCTCTCGTATGCCTGCTCTTTTCCTCGGTCACGGTAGCCCGATGAACGCGCTGGAAGAAAATCGCTACACCCAGGCATGGCGTACGCTGGGTGAAACGTTGCCGCGTCCAAAAGCCATCGTCGCCGTGTCCGCGCACTGGTACACCCGTGGCACCGCGGTGACCGCGATGGAAAAGCCAAAAACCATCCATGATTTTGGCGGTTTCCCGCAGGCGCTGTTTGATACTCGCTACCCGGCGCCGGGCTCTCCCGAACTGGCGGCGCAGTTGCAGCAGTTGCTTGCGCCGATTGAGGTCACGGCGGATGTCAGCGAATGGGGGCTGGACCACGGCACCTGGGGAGTCTTGATCAAGATGTACCCCGACGCGGATATCCCGATCGTACAACTCAGTATCGACGGCACCAAACCGGCTGAATACCATTACCAACTGGGTCGCAAACTGGCGGCGCTGCGCGAGCAGGGCGTGATGATTGTCGCCAGCGGCAACGTGGTGCATAACCTGCGAATGGTGAAATGGCAGGGGGATACCACCCCTTATCCGTGGGCGGAGTCCTTTGACAAGTTCGTGCGCGACAATCTGAATTATCGGGGGGATAACCATCCTCTGGTGAATTTCATGCAGCATCAGGGGGCGGCATTGTCGAACCCGACGCCGGAACATTATCTGCCGCTGCTGTATGTGCTGGGCAGTTGGGATGGCGAAGAAGCGATATCCGTACCTGTGGACGGCATCGAGATGGGCGCTTTGAGCATGCTGTCGGTGCAGGTCGGTTAAATAAAAAACGCCAGTCTCAGACTGGCGTTTGCATTTCTGGTATCTGACAAGTCTTCGTCAGCCGAGTATGATGTGCGGGTAGAAACGCGACAGATCCTGGGTGATCAGCTCGCGATCTTCACGCAGGCCGATACCGCAAGGTTGATCGTCCACCAGCCAACTGCCGATCAGCGTATAGCTGCTCTCGAACTGCGGCAATGGGTGGAACTGTTGCACAATCATGCCTTCTTCGCCGTACGGGCCGTCAACGCGCGCCACTTCCTGACCGTTCTGCACGATCTGGATATTGGCGCCTTCACGTGAGAACAGCGGCTTGGTGACGTAGTGATCGAGCTGCGGATGTTCATCCTGCGCGAAGTAGGCAGGCAGCAGGTTCGGGTGATCCGGGAACATTTCCCACAGCATCGGCAGCAGCGCCTTGTTGGAGATTATGCTTTTCCAGGCCGGCTCCAGCCAGCGCACGCCGGCATCTTCCAGCTTGGTGGAAAACATCTCGCGCAGCATAAACTCCCACGGGTAGAGCTTGAACAGATTACCGATAACCTGGTCTTGCAGATCGGTAAACTGGCCCTTCTCGCCGAGACCAATGTCTTCCATAAACAGGAACTCGGTCGGCACGCCGGCTTCCAGTGCGCAGTCCTGCAAGTATTGCACCGTACCGCGATCTTCTTCGCTGTCCTGGCAACAGGCCAGATGCAGCAGACCGAAGCCGTGGTGCGCTTTCAGATCGGCAAAACGCTCAATCAGCTTTTCTTGCAGGCTGTTGTATTGATCGGACTCCGGGCTGAGATTGCCGGCGTTGATCTGGTCTTCCAGCCACAGCCATTGGAAGAAGGCCGCTTCATACAGCGAGGTTGGCGTATCGGCATTGTTCTCCAGCAACTTGGGTGGATTGACGCCGTCGTAGGCCAGATCGAGGCGCGAATACAGCGAAGGTTGGCTGGTGCGCCATGAGCTGCGCACGAAATCCCAGGTGTGCTTCGGGATCTGGAATTTGGCCATCAGCGCATCGCTGCTGACCACTTTCTCCACCACTTGCAGACACATCTGATGCAGCTCGGCGGTGGCGCTTTCAATCTCTTCGATTTGCGCCAGCGTAAACTGGTAATAGGCATCCTCACACCAGTACGGCTCGCCATACATGGTATGGAATTTGAAGCCGAACTCGGTCGCTTTTTCGCGCCAGTTCGGGCGCTCGGTAATCGCAACGCGTTTCATGCCTTAACCGCCCATGCTGCGTGAGCTGCCGGAAGTCGCGCTGCTGCGCTGCATGCTGGTCTGCTTGGCCACGGATTCGCCAAAGCCACCGCGGGTAACGGTGTTGGTTACCGCTGGTTTTGGCGCCATCGCGGTTTTCGGCACCGTCATGGTGCGGCCGCCTGCGGTGGCCGGGCCGTAGCTCTTGCCGGTGGCGTCAACGAACTTGCCGTTGGCCGGGCTGGCGGCGTTTTTGGAGGTGAACAGCGGCTGTTGGGCAAAGCCGGAGCCGCCCATCATGCGGCCCATCATGTAGCCTGCCATCAGTGGCATCCAGAAGCTGCCGCTGCTTTGCGATTCAGCCGCCATGCCGGCCTGCGCCGGAGCGGGGGCCTGAGTACACTGCGCTTCACCGAACTCGGCGACGCAGTCTTCGCGGGTGGCGTATTTAGGTGCGGTTTTTTCGGCTTCTTTCAGAGCGTTGTTATAGGCGGTGGTGCACTGCTCGCTCATGGAAGGGTTAGTGCGCGAACACTCGTCGGCATTTTGATACATCGAGACCGTTTCATCCGCTTTTTCACAGCCGGCCAGCATAAAGACTCCGCTGATTGCCAAGGCTACGGGCGCAACGCGATAGGTGCGCCAGGATTTGCGGAACGTCTCTTGGTTGATGTTTTTTGTCCGTTTCATCGTTATTAATCCCATCAGTCGGGCTGTTTTCGCCCTTTCCCAGTAGTGGCGGTAAGAATAGGGGAAAGATGGTCAAAATTAAAGCTGAAACGCCCGTAGAATCCACTCTTTACGCAGTTATACGTTAGGCTGTGCGCCAGCTCGCTTTACCGGCTGGAAAAGCGGCGGCAGAGTTTCATTATGAAACGGCGGAGAGGCTGTTATGTTCCATAATGGAACAATAATGCGTTCTGTCGCAAAGCTCTCCGTTAGCCCTATAGTCAGTGCATAACAACGCGACGGCACAGACCGGACGCATCATCACCTGATATCTGAACGTTACCATCGCCAATTTCCCTACAAGGATCCGGTTATGTTGAGAATCATCCAGTCTCCAGGCAAGTACATTCAGGGCGCCAATGCGCTGGTCGCCGTGGGCCAATACGCTAAAGCGCTTGCCGACCATTATTTCGTGATTGCCGACGACTTCGTCATGAAGCTGGCGGGCGATACCCTGATGGGCAGCCTGCAACAGCACGGAGTGAAACATCACGCCTGCCTGTTCACCGGCGAATGCTGCCATAAGGAAATCGACCGCTTGGGGCGCGAACTGAAGGCCCATGGCTGTCGCGGCGTGATTGGCGTCGGCGGCGGCAAAACCCTCGATACCGCCAAAGCCATCGCGCACTACCAGCAATTGCCGGTAGTGTTAATTCCCACCATTGCTTCCACCGATGCGCCGACCAGTGCGCTGTCGGTGATCTACACCGAACAGGGCGAATTTGCCGAGTACCTGATCTACCCGCGCAACCCGGATATGGTGGTGATGGACAGCGCGATTATCGCCAAGGCGCCGGTGCGCCTGTTGGTCGCGGGAATGGGCGATGCGCTTTCCACCTATTTTGAGGCGCAGGCCTGTTTCGACGCTCAGGCAACCAGCATGGCGGGTGGCAAATCGACGCTGGCGGCGCTCAGCCTGGCGCGACTGTGCTATGAGACGCTGCTGGCAGAAGGCGTCAAAGCCAAACTGGCGGTTGAGGCCGGTGTGGTGACGGAAGCGGTCGAGCGCATTATCGAGGCCAATACCTACCTGAGCGGCATTGGTTTTGAAAGCAGCGGGCTGGCGGCGGCGCACGCTATTCACAACGGTTTCACCGTGCTGGAAGAGTGCCATCACCTGTACCACGGCGAGAAAGTGGCTTTCGGCACGCTAGCGCAACTGGTGCTGCAAAACAGCAGCATGGCGCAGATCGAAACGGTGCTGGATTTCTGCCACCGCATCGGCTTGCCTGTCACGCTGGCCGAGATGGGCGTTAGCGGCGATGCGGCAGAGAAAATCATGGCGGTTGCCCAAGCCAGCTGCGCCGCCGGCGAAACCATCCACAACATGCCGTTCAAGGTGACGCCGGCCAGCGTGCAGGCTGCAATCTTGACGGCCGATCGGCTGGGCAGCGCCTGGCTGCAACAACACCAACGCTGATACCGCAGGGGCGCGGCAGGCTGCGCCCCGTTGGCTAAACGAGGAAATGACCGTGAAAAAACTGATCAATAAGGTTGAGTCGGTACTGGAAGAGCAATTGCTGGGGCTGGCGGAAGCGCACCCTGAATTGCTGGTGCATCAGGAGCCGGTGTTCGTGACCCGCGCCGACGCGCCGGTAGCGGGCAAGGTGGCTATCCTGTCCGGCGGCGGCAGCGGCCACGAGCCTATGCACTGTGGCTTTGTCGGCGAAGGCATGCTCGACGGCGCTTGCCCTGGGGAGATTTTTACCTCGCCGACGCCGGATAAAATGTACGAGTGCGGCCAGGCAATCGACGGTGGGGCCGGGGTCTTGTTGCTGATCAAAAACTACACCGGCGACGTACTGAACTTCGAAACCGCCACCGAACTGCTGCATGACAGCGGCACCCAGGTGGCGACGGTGCTGGTGGACGATGACGTGGCGGTCAAAGACAGCCTGTTCACCGCCGGCCGGCGTGGGGTAGCGAATACCGTACTGATGGAAAAACTGCTTGGTGCAGCGACGGCGCGTGGCGACGATCTGGACACCGTGGTGACGCTGGGCCATAGGATCAACAATCAAGGGCATTCGATTGGCATCGCGCTGGGCGCCTGTACCGTGCCCGCAGCCGGCAAACCTTCGTTTGTATTGGCGGAAAACGAGATGGAGTTCGGCGTCGGTATTCACGGCGAGCCTGGCATTGCGCGGCGTCCGTTTACCGGCCTCAATGCGGCGGTGGATGACATGTTCCATACCCTGATCGAACATGGGCATTACCAGCGCACCATTCGTGCCTGGGATCGCCGGCAGGGTGAATGGCGCGATGAAGTGCAGACCAAGCAGCCGCTGACGCGCGGTGACCGGGTGATTGTGCTGGTGAATAACCTGGGTGCGACGCCGCTTTCCGAGCTGTACGGCGTTTATCACCGGCTGGCGGAACGCTGCGCCGAGGCGGGCATGATCGTTGAACGCAGTCTGGTGGGCTCCTATTGCACCTCTCTGGACATGCAGGGGGTATCGATCACCCTGCTGAAGGTGGATGACGAGCTGTTGGCATTGTGGGATGCGCCGGTGAAAACGCCTGCGCTGCGTTGGGGTTGCTGAGGAGGAATTATGGCGTTAACCAAACAACAAGTGGTCGATTGGCTGATGCGTTGCGGCGAAGTGTTCACTCAGCAGCGCGATTTCTTGACCCGGCTGGATACCGAAATCGGCGATGCCGACCACGGTCTGAACATGAACCGCGGCTTCAACAAGGTGGTGGAAAAGCTGCCGTCGGT
Source organism: Serratia sp. 22264 (assembly GCF_052045345.1). Lineage (NCBI taxonomy): Bacteria > Pseudomonadati > Pseudomonadota > Gammaproteobacteria > Enterobacterales > Yersiniaceae > Serratia > Serratia sp. 22264. The sequence continues at coordinate 95,233 of NZ_JBQEOY010000005.1, read as the reverse complement.
GGCGGATAAAGACATCGGTTTTATCCTTAAAAACACCGGTATGACGCTGCTGTCGAGCGTTGGCGGCGCCAGCGGCCCGCTGTTCGGCACTTTCTTCATTCGTGCGGCACAGGCGGCCAATGCCAAGCAAAGTCTGGATCTGGCGGAGCTGCATCAGTTGATGCAAGAGGGCGTAGAGGGCGTGGTGATGCGCGGCAAGGCGGAGCCGGGCGACAAAACCATGTGCGACGTCTGGTGGCCGGTGGTGGAAAGCCTCGGCCAGTCGGCGCAGCAGCAGTTGAGCATGGCAGAGGCCTTGCAGCGCGCCAGTGAGCGGGCGGAACAGGCGGTGGAGGGCACCATTACTCTGCAAGCGCGCAAAGGGCGGGCCAGCTACCTGGGTGAGCGCAGCATCGGCCATCAGGATCCGGGCGCCACCTCGGTGATGCTGATGATAAAAACGCTGGCCGAGGTCGCCGGCCACTAGCAGGAGGCGAGATGATCAATATCGTTGTAGTTTCCCACAGCGCGCAGCTGGCGCGCGGGGTTGAAGAGCTGGCGCGGCAGATGATGCGTGGCGACGGCTGCAAACTGGTGCTGGCGGCGGGCGTCGATGACGCCGAGCATCCGATAGGCACCGATGCGCTCAAAGTCATGGAGGCCATTGAGTCGGTGGCGGACGGTGCGGGTATTCTGGTGCTGATGGATTTGGGCAGTGCGTTGCTGAGTGCCGAAACGGCGCTCGATCTGCTGGATCCGCAGTTGGCCGCCAAAGTGCGGCTGTGTTCGGCACCGCTGGTGGAGGGGACGCTGGCCGCGGTGGTCGCCGCCAATTCCGGTGCCGGGCTGGAACAGGTTCTGGCGGAAGCGCAGGGCGCGCTGCTGGCCAAACAGGTGCAGTTGGGGGAAGCCGCGCCTGCGGTAAAAAGCGTTGAATTGCCGCTGACCCACGGCAAGAGCGTCAGTTGGACGGTGCAGAATCCGCATGGGTTGCACGCCCGCCCGGCGGCGCGGCTGGCGGAAACGCTGGCGCCCTTCGACACCGAGCTGGTGTTGGAAAAACAGGGGCAATGCGCCAATCCGCGCAGCCTGAATCAACTGGCGTTGCTGCAGGTGCGGCACGGCGACACCGTTCGGTTGATTGCCGACGGCCCACAGGCTGAGCAGGCGCTGGCGGCGTTCAGGGCACTGGCGGAACAGCACTTTGGTGAAACGGTATCAGAGCAGCAACTGCCCTCGCTGCACGGCATCCCGGTGGCGGAAAGCGTGACCAGCGGGCCGGTGTTGCAGGCGCTCAGCTTCTGGCCGACGGTGACCGAGCGCCCGATTGGCGCGGACGACGTGCTGACCGAACAGCAGCGGCTGCGTGAGGCGCTGCAACATACCCTGGGCGATCTTAGTCGGCTGGCGGAGCGTACCGGCACGCTGATTGGCAAGCCGCAGGCGGCGATTTTCGGCGCGCACAGCATGCTGCTGGACGATCCGGATCTGCAACAGGCGGCCTATACGCGCATTGCTCAGCAACAATGCAGTGCCGAGCAGGCCTGGCGGCAGGAAATGGAAGCGATCATCGAGGATTATCGCGCGCTGGACGATGAGTACATGCGGGCGCGCGAACTGGACGTGCGGGACATGCTGCGCCGTACACTGAGCCATTTGCAACAGCAGCCGTTGCTGCCGATTACGCTGACTGCGCCCTCGATACTGGTGATGGATGAACTGATGCCTTCCGACGTGGTGATGCTCGATCGTCGCCTGGTGCTCGGCATCTGTCTGAGCGGCGGCAATGCGCTGTCGCACAGCGCGATCCTGGCGAAAGCGATGGGCATCCCGATGGTGGTCGGCATGAACGACTGTATGAGCAAAACCCGCAGCGGTCAGAAAGCGATGCTGGACGCGGCGCGTGGGGTATTGCAGCTCAGCCATTGAGTGCGGGTATCAGGCGCGTAGCTTAAACTGCCGGATATCAATTTGATATTGTTTGATTTTTCTCCACAGCGTGGTGCGGCCGATGCCCAACAGCTGCGCCATTTCGTTGAGTTGCCCGCGGCTGACGTTGGCCGCGCGAATGATCGCCTGGCGTTCCATTTCCGCCAGCGTCAGCAGTGGCATACCCGGCTGCGGTTCGCTTTCCAGCAGCGGCTGGTGGCTGAGCAAGTGCTCGGGCAAGTCCGCTAACTGGAGATGGTGGCCGTGGCAAATCATTGCCGTGCGTTCCACCACGCCTTTCAGCTCCAGATCGTTGCCGGGCCACAGATACAGGCCAAGCTGGGCCATGACTTCATCATCGACCCGGAACCGACACTGGAAATGCTGTTCCAGCGCACGCAGGTGATGCTTTACCAACAGCGGAATGTCGCTCAGCCGCTGGCGCAGTGCCGGGATCTGGATCTCGAACGCTTGCAGGCTGTAAAACAGCTGGCGGCGGAAGCGGTTCTGCTGCACCAACAGCGGCAGATTGGCGGCGCTGCTGGCGATCACCCGCACATCGACGGGGATCACCCGGTTGGAATTAAGCCGCATCACCACGCCGGTCTTCAGCACCTGCAGCAGTGCCGACTGCATTTCCGCCGGCAGATACTCAATCTGCTCCAGGTACAAGGTGCCGCCGTTGGCCAGTTCAAACTTGCTGAGCTGGCCCGCTTCTTCCTCGCTGGCGTCGCTGCCCAGCAGTTCGCGCAGCCCCTGCGCTTCCGGCATCAACTGGCAGTTGAGCGCGATATACGGCCCGGCGGCGCGTTCGCTGGCGTTGTGGATCGCCTGGCTGAGCAACTCTTTGCCGACCCCTTCTTCGCCGCACAGCAGGATCGGGTGCTGGCCCTTCGCCGCCTGCTGGCCATAGCGGATCAGTCGGCGCATCTCCAGAGAGGCGGAAGGCATCTGTTCAAAGCTGTGGCTGACGCGGCCCAGTTGGCTGCTGACGTACTGGTGCAGCCGTTCAATCGGGTGCAGCAGGGCGATAAAGCTGCAGCGTTCGCCGTCGAAGATCGGTTTTAGGGTCAACAGCGCGGCGATGAACTGCCGCTGGCTTTCGAAGGTGACCTCAACGTGCTGCAACGGCTGGCGCTGGGCGATGGCCCGGTTGAGCAGGGCGGGCAGCGTCAGCAACTGCGTCAGGAGTTTGCCCTGGCTTTGCTGTTCGTCCAGCTTCAGCAGGGTGGCGGCCCGCTGGTTGATGTATTGCAGGTAGCCGCGATGGTCCCAGGCCATCACGCCGTCATCCACCCCGTCAAGCAAACCGTAAAGTTGGTTCAGGTGACGGTTGGACTCCGCCAGCAGGCCGTCGGCGTTCAGCGAGTTGCCTATCTCGCGCGCTATCGCCAGTGTCAGTGACAGATCGCCGGCGGCGGAGTCGGCCAGCAGGCAGCCTAGCGCAATCGAGCCGCGCTGGCGGCCGCTGTTGTCATAAACCGGCGTGGCGCAGAATGACCAGTCATGCAGTGCCTGGCGCACATGCTCGCTGCCGCTTACCTGTATCGGGTGGCCTTCTGCCGCCGCCAGCGAAGGCGCGTTGGTGCCAATGTCACCCTCGGCCCAATAGGCGCCGGGGGTAAACCCCAATTGCTGCAGGCGTTCACGCGTCAGGGCGTCACCGCACAGCCACAGCATGCAGCCGCTTTCGTCGAGGATCATCAGCAGGCAGCGGCGGGGCTCCATATATTCGCAGGCGTCTTCCAGCGCCGCCTGGCCAAGCGTCAGCAGATCGTTTTTACGCTGGCAGATAGAATTGAAGGTGGCGCCGAGCGCACAGTGCGGCGCTTTCCACACGGCGGGCTGCATCAGGCTGCGGCAGCGCAGCCAGGAAGCATAGATTGCCGGCGCAGGGCGTTGTGCGGGCGGCAATACGCCATCGGCCATCAACCGTTGCCAGCTTGAGGTGTTCTGCATTGGGTCCCATCCGGGCTGAGATAAGGCAATGGCGCCGATGATACCACCGCAGGGCGGGGGGCTGGCTGTGAGGCGGCGGGCAGAACCGGCGTTGAGGCAAAAAAAACGGGGCGCGGCAGATGCCGGGCCCCGTGTTCAGCAGTGCGCGAATCAGTTGCGGAATGGATTACCGCTGTTGCTGCGCGCCGGCTGGGTGGGGGTGACCGCCGGCGCAGACGCGCGGGTAGCGACCGGCGCCGGTGCAGCCGTTTGCGGCGCAGGGGCATTGCCGTTATAACCTTCCGCGTAAGCGTCTTGCGCGGTGGTTGGCGGCGCTACCACATCCTGCGAGGTAGAAATCGGTTTGCCCAACGCGCCGTTCAGTAACAGCAGGTCATTTTCATTCAGCGTGCCGAGTGCGGACTTGATGTTCAACTGATTGATCAGATAGGTATAACGCGCGCTGGAGAGCTGCTGCTTGGCGTTATACAGCGTGGTGGTGGCATCCAGCACGTCAACGATGGTACGGGTACCCACCTGGTAACCGGCTTCCATCGCATCCAATGAACTCTGTGCAGAGATCACGGCCTGTTTGTAGGCATTGATGCTGCTGATCGAAGCGTTCACGTTGTTGAATGACGAACGCACGGTCTGCACTACGCTGCGGTGCGCGCTTTCCAGTTGCTCACTGGCACCGACGAAGTTGTACTGCGCCTGTTGCACCTGCGAATTGGTCTGGCCGCCGCTGTACAGCGGGAGATTGAAGCTCAGCCCCACTTTGTTCTCGCCGGCATCGTTGTCCGTAGAAATACTGCGGGAACCGCTGTATCTGTTGTTGGACACGGCGGTTGAAGCGCTGAAATCAACGGTCGGCATATAGCCGGTTTGCGCTGATTTGATCTGCTCGCGCGCCAGATCCTGGCTCAGACGGGCGGAAAGCAGGCTCAGGTTGCGCGCTTCGGCTTCTTTCAGCAGGTTATTCACCGCTTCCGGACGCTGGGTGCTGAAACGATCGGTATTCAACGAGGCCAGTTCCGGGTAGAAGGTGCCGGTCACCTGGCGCAGTTTTTCCAGCGCGTTATCCAGGGTGTTGCGAGCGGTCACTTCGGACGCCAGCACGGTGTCGTAGTTGGAACGGGCGTTCTGCACGTCGGTGATCGCCACCAGACCCACGTTAAAGCGTTGGGTGGTTTGATCCAGCGTGCGGTAAACCGCCTGTTTTTGCGCCTGCGTATAAGACAGCGAGTCGATGGCGCTCAGCACGTTGAAATAGGCGGTGGCGGTGTCGAGGATCAGCTGTTGCGACGAGGTCTGGAAGGTCACGTCGGAGATACCGGCGGTTTTTTCCTGCAGCGTCAGCGCGCGCCATTTCGACATGTCGAAAATGGTTTGAGTCAGCGCCAGCGAGCCGCTGGTGGTATTGCCGTTTTGGTCGCGATTGTCACGATAGCCATAGCTACGGTTATAACCGGCGCTCAAACCCAACTGCGGCAGCAGCGGGCTGCGCGCTTCGTTGATTTTTTCGAATGCGGCGTCACGGTCAGCGGCAGTCTTGCGCAGATCCGGATTACTTTCCCTGGCCTGTTTGTAAACCTGCAGCAGGTTCTCTGCCTGGCTCATTGCACTGAAGCCGCTCAGGCTCAGTCCGATAAGAAGGGGGAGCAGTTTCTTCATTTGCATTCCTTGTTGTGCAGCAATATTGCTATGGTTAGCGCTGACGATAGACGAAATAGTTGCCGATTCTAGCAGAGTCTGTTGTTCGCATAAGGTGGCTGAATGTGCCATCTCGCGTATCTTTTGCCTTTCAGACTGCCGTGTTTACTTTGGTTCAACTGGCCGAGCACGTTACACCTGATATCATGGTTCACAATCTAGCATAAAGCTGCGGAAGATTACCCCGCCGTTTCTGTCATCAAAACTGTTTATTTTATCGGCATACTCACGCAGGAGAATTCGCTTATGAACCACTCACAGCCGTCGCCCGTTACTCTCGATAAAAATGATGTAGAAATTATTGCACGTGAGACGCTTTACCGTGGTTTTTTTTCACTCAATCTCTATCGGTTCCGCCATCGCTTGTTCAACGGCGACATGAGCCCAGAGGTGAAGCGCGAGATTTTCGAACGCGGCCACGCGGCGGTGCTGCTGCCCTATGACCCGGTGCGCGACGAAGTGGTGCTGATTGAACAACTGCGGATCGCCGCGGTCGATACCAGTAGCTCCCCCTGGCTACTGGAAATGGTGGCGGGTATGATCGAAACCGGCGAGAGCGTCGAAGACGTATGCCGCCGTGAAGCGCAGGAAGAGGCCGGCGTCGAGGTCGGGCGCTGCAAACCGGTGCTGAGCTACCTGGCAAGCCCCGGCGGCACCAGCGAACGGTTGTCAATCATGGTGGGCGAGGTGGACGCGACCACTGCCGAAGGCATCCATGGGTTGGAAGAAGAGCATGAAGATATCCGTGTCCACGTCGTCAGCCGCGAACAGGCTTACCGTTGGGTTGAAGAAGGCGCGATTGATAACGCCGCATCTGTGATTGCATTGCAGTGGCTGGCGTTGCACCATGAATCGTTAAGAAAAGAGTGGGCCAACCAATGAAACAGCGCTATACCCCTGATTTCCCGGAAATGATGAGATTGTGTGAAACCAACTTCGCGCAATTGCGTCGCTTGCTGCCGCGCAACGATGAAGTGGGCGAAACGGTGACTTATCAGGTGAACGGCGCCAGCTATCGTCTGACTATTGTTGAATCCACGCGCTACACCTCGTTGGTGCAGATAGAGCAGACCGCGCCGGCGGTCAGCTATTGGAGCCTGCCCGCCATGACGGTGCGGCTGTATCATGACGCGATGGTTGCGGAAGTGTGTTCCAGTCAGCAGATCTACCGCTTTAAAGCGCGTTATGATTATCCCAATAAAAAGTTGCATCAACGCGACGAAAAGCATCAAATTAACCAGTTTCTTGCTGATTGGTTGCGCTACTGTTTGGCGCATGGAGCAATGGCGGTTCCGGTTTGTTAGGTAGACTGAAATAACAAAGGACACCATTTGGAAAGCCTGTTTAAACTGACCGTGGCAAGTGGGGCCAGGGTCAGGATTCTGCAAATAACAGATACCCACCTTTTTGCCGGCGAAAACGAGACCTTGCTCGGCATCAATACCTATCGCAGTTACCACGCGGTGCTGGACGCCATTATGATGGCGCAGCAGCGCGATTTTGATCTGGTTGTCGCCACCGGCGACCTGGCTCAGGATCATTCGCTGGCTGCTTACCGGCACTTTGCCGAAGGTATTGCGCGGTTGCCTGCGCCTTGCGTCTGGCTGCCGGGTAACCATGATTTTCAGCCGGCGATGGTCGATGCGCTGGCCGCAGCAGGCATTGCCCCGTCAAAGCAGGTGCTGTTGGGCGAGAACTGGCAGGTGTTGCTGCTGGACAGCCAGGTGTTTGGCGTGCCGCACGGTGAGCTGAGCGACTACCAGCTCGAATGGATGGAGCGCTGCCTGCAGGCCCATCCCGAGCGTTATACGTTACTGCTGCTGCATCATCATCCGCTGCCTTCCGGTTGCACCTGGCTCGATCAGCACAGTTTGCGCAATCCGCACATGCTGGGCGCGGTGCTGCTGCGTTACCCGAACGTAAACACCGTGGTGTGCGGGCATATTCACCAGGATCTGGATCTGGAATGGCAGGGCCGCCGTTTGCTGGCATCGCCTTCCACCTGCGTGCAATTCAAGCCGCACTGCACCAATTTTACCATCGACGACGTTTCGCCCGGCTGGCGCTATCTCGATCTGCTGCCGGACGGTCGCGTCGAGACCCAGGTTTTCCGCTTGGAAAACGATGATTTTCGCCCCGACATGGATTCGGAAGGGTACTGATGTCGACGCTACTTTATTTGCACGGTTTTAACAGTTCGCCGCTCTCGGCCAAGGCAACTTCTTTCAAGGCGTGGCTGGCTGAGAACCACCCGGACATCGAGATGCTGGTGCCGCAATTGCCGGTTTTCCCGGCCGATGCCGCCGAGATGCTTGAGAACATGGTGATGGAGCGCGCCGGGCAGACGCTGGGCGTAGTGGGATCCTCGCTGGGCGGATACTACGCCACCTGGCTTTCGCAGTGTTTTTCACTGCCGGCGGTAGTGGTTAACCCCGCTGTGAAGCCGTTTGAGCTGTTGATTGACTACCTTGGCAAAAACGAGAACCCCTACACCGGTCAACAATATGTGTTAGAGTCACGTCACGTTTACGATCTGAAAACGATGCAGATCGATCCCTTGGAGTCACCGGATTTAATCTGGTTGCTGCAACAAACGGGCGATGAAATTCTCGATTATGGGCAGGCGGTGGCCTATTACACTGCGTGCCGGCAAACGGTGGAGTCGGGTGGAAACCACGCCTTCGTCGGTTTCGAGCACTACTTCCCCCAGATTGTGGATTTTTTAGGGCTAAACGCTGTGTGAATAAGCGAGTTATATCCTGCGGCTTGAAAGACGACGGGTATAGGCACCTTCCTTCTAACCACGAAAAAAATTCAACGATGACTCAATCCACCTATAACGCTGATGCCATTGAAGTCCTCAGCGGTCTAGAACCAGTGCGCCGTCGTCCCGGCATGTATACCGACACGACGCGCCCAAATCACCTCGGCCAAGAGGTGATCGATAACAGCGTCGATGAAGCCCTGGCAGGCCATGCCAAGCGCATCGACGTGATTCTGCACGCCGATCAGTCACTGGAAGTGATCGACGACGGCCGCGGTATGCCGGTGGATATCCACCCTGAAGAAGGCGTCCCGGCGGTTGAGTTGATCATGTGTCGTCTGCACGCGGGCGGTAAATTCTCCAACAAGAACTACCAGTTCTCCGGCGGCCTGCACGGCGTGGGGATTTCGGTGGTTAACGCCCTGTCGACGCGGGTGGAAGTCAACGTTAAGCGTGACGGCAACGTCTACAGCATCGCCTTCGAAAACGGCGACAAGGTGCAAGAACTGGCGGTGACCGGCAGCTGCGGCAAACGCAATACCGGCACCAGCATCCACTTCTGGCCTGACGAAAAGTTCTTCGACAGCCCGCGCTTCTCGGTTTCGCGCCTGAGCCACCTGCTGAAAGCCAAAGCGGTACTGTGCCCCGGCGTTGAAATCTACTTCATCGACAAGCTGAACAACACCGAGCAGCGCTGGTGTTATCAGGACGGTCTGACCGATTACCTGATGGAAGCGGTCAACGGCCTGATCACCCTGCCGGAAGCGCCGTTTATCGGCAACTTCGCCGGCGATACCGAAGCGGTGGATTGGGCGCTGTTGTGGCTGCCGGAAGGCGGCGAGCTGTTGACGGAAAGCTACGTCAACCTGATCCCGACCATGCAGGGCGGCACCCACGTTAACGGCCTGCGTCAGGGGCTGCTGGACGCCATGCGCGAGTTCTGCGAATTCCGCAATATCCTGCCGCGCGGCGTGAAGCTGTCCGCCGAAGACATCTGGGACCGCTGCGCCTACGTGCTGTCGGTGAAGATGCAGGATCCGCAGTTCGCCGGGCAGACCAAAGAACGCCTGTCGTCGCGCCAGTGCGCGGCCTTCGTTTCCGGCGTGGTGAAAGACGCCTTCAGCCTGTGGCTGAACCAGAACGTACAGGCGGCGGAACAGCTGGCCGAGCTGGCTATTTCCAGCGCCCAGCGCCGTCTGCGCGCCGCCAAGAAAGTGGTGCGCAAGAAGCTGACCAGCGGTCCGGCTCTGCCGGGTAAACTGGCGGACTGTACGTCGCAGGATCTGAACATGACCGAACTGTTCCTGGTGGAAGGGGACTCGGCGGGCGGTTCAGCCAAGCAGGCTCGCGATCGCGAGTATCAGGCCATCATGCCGCTGAAGGGCAAGATCCTGAATACCTGGGAAGTCTCCTCGGACGAAGTGCTGGCCTCGCAGGAGGTGCATGACATTTCCGTGGCGATCGGCATCGATCCGGACAGCGAAGATCTCAGCCAATTGCGTTACGGCAAAATCTGTATCCTGGCGGATGCGGACTCCGACGGCCTGCACATCGCCACGCTGCTGTGTGCGCTGTTCGTGCGCCATTTCAGTTCGCTGGTGAAGGGCGGCCACGTGTATGTGGCAATGCCGCCGCTGTATCGCATCGACCTCGGTAAAGAGGTGTTCTACGCGCTGGATGAAGAAGAGAAAGCCGGCGTGCTGGAACAGTTGAAGCGCAAAAAGGGCAAACCGAACGTTCAGCGCTTTAAAGGGCTGGGCGAGATGAACCCGCTGCAACTGCGTGAAACCACTCTGGATCCGAACACCCGTCGTCTGGTACAGCTGACGGTGAGCGATGACGATGTGGCCCAGACGCTGGCGATGATGGACATGCTGCTGGCCAAGAAACGTTCTGAAGATCGCCGTAACTGGCTGCAGGACAAAGGCGATATGGCCGATCTTTCCGTCTGATTCTGATCTCTTGTCAGGCCCGGCTTCTGCGCCGGGCCTTCTTCCCGCAGGGGCGCGGCAGGCCGCACCCGACCACTCTGGGCGGAATGCATGAAAATCACCCTCGAAGAATTGCTGGCGTTTACCTCCGTGGTCGACAGCGGCTCCATTACCTCCGCCGCTGAACAGCTCGGCCAAACCACGTCCGGCATCAGCCGCGCACTCAGTCGCCTGGAAAAGAAACTCGACACCACCCTGATGCGCCGCACCACGCGCCGGCTTGAGCTGACCGAAGAAGGCCAAAGCTTTCTTGGCCATGCGCGCGACATTATCCGTTCGGTGGAGAACGCCGAAGAGCAGATGGCGCTGCGCAGGCTGATCCCGGCCGGCAAATTGCGGGTCAACGCTGCTGCCCCCTTTATGGAACACGTGATCGTGCCGCTGGTGGCGGGATTTCGCCAAAGTTATCCGCAGATCGAGCTGGAGTTGAATACCGACAACCTGATTATCGATCTGCTGGAGAAGCGTACCGACATCGCCATTCGCATCGGCATATTGCGCGACTCAACCATTCATGCGCGTCTGCTGGGGGCCAGCCGTTTGCGTATTCTCGCCAGCCCGGATTACCTTGAACGTTACGGCACCCCGAACAGCGTGGAAGCGCTGCGCGAACACTGCCTGCTCGGCTTTACCCAACCGGAATCACTCAATCTGTGGCCGCTGCGCAACCCTCAGGCGCCACATTTCGCCATCACGCCGACTCTCTCGGCATCCAGCGGCGAAACGCTAAGGCAACTGGCGTTACGTGGCGAAGGGATAGTGCAGTTGGCGGATTTCATGACGCGTGACGATCAGCGCAGCGGGCGGTTGGTGCAGTTGCTGGAGCAGGACACGCTGGATGTGCGCCAGCCGATTAATGCGGTGTATTACCGCAATACCCAGCTGGCGGCACGTATTACCTGTTTTCTGGACTACGTCAGCGCGCATATCGACGCGCAGACGCTGTAGGGGCCAGAGCGGCCCCAGGCATTACAGCGCGTTACCCAGCACGTGAATGGTTACGCCAACTACGCTGTCTTTAATGGTATCGCGATGCTTGTGCATGTGAGCGATATCCAGATGTTTTTCCAGGTGCGCCTGGCTTTCCCATTTTTCCAGCATAAACACCGAGTCCGGCGACAGTTTCTGCCATGGCGCCTGAGTATGGCTGTCGATCATCGGCGTATATTCGCCGCAACCCTCTTCCGCCAGCACCAACGGGATCAGTTTCTCGATCGCTTTGAGCACCGTTTCACGGTGGCCCGGTTTGGTCTTGATTTCTGCAATTACGGTGATCATCACAACCTCATTGATTTATGCGGATTTATACGCTTACGCGGCCTTAGTTAAGCAAAAATTTCTGCCAGGTGCGCGCGATAACGTGCGATATCGCTGTCGATATCAGGTTGTTTAATCACGTCGTTACAGATAAAGGTCGGCAGCGCTTCCATGCCCAGGAACTGATTGGCCTTGTGGAAGTGCAGGTAAACGCCGTCAACGCCCACGCCGTGGAAGAACTGCTGCGGATCGGTAAAGGCTTCCAGCGGCGCGTTCCAGGTCAGGCTCAACAGGTATTTCTTGCCCTGGATCAGGCCGCCGGAGCCGTATTTCTTGCCGGCGTCGGCGCGGGTGCGGCCGTCGCTGGCGTACAGGCTGCCGTGCCCGGCGGTGAACACTTCATCGATGTATTTTTTCAGGATCCAGGGCTCACCCATCCACCAGCCCGGCATCTGATAAATCACCACGTCGGCCCACAGGTATTTCTGCACTTCGGCTTCGATGTCATAGCCGTCGTCGACCACGGTGACCTGCACATCGTGTTTCACGTCGCGCAAGAAGCTTTCCGCCACGTCGCTCAGCGTTTGGTTAAGTTCGCCGTTTGAATGGCCGAATTGCTTTTTAGCATTGATAATCAGGATGTTGCTCATTTTCGCGGCTCCTGTCAGAGTTAAAATGGGTACGGCTTTCCGCGTTTGAGCGCAGAAAGCATTTCGTTGACAGGGAGTGTAATCGTTAGCAATAGCCGTAAAAATGGGATCCAGCGCACAACAGTGTTGACTGTGAGTCAATAAAGACGCTGCCAGGTAATAAATTTTTGCATAAAATCGGCAGTTGCACCGGCTTCACCGGGCGATTGCTGCGCCAACTGTGACAGCTACCCTGCTGATGGGTTACTATCGCCGACAGAATCGACAAGCTATACCCTTTGTCGTCCAGGGATTGCCAAGCCACGGTCTGAGGATAATTGAGTAATGAGTGATCTGACTCATGACGGTGTAGAGCGTTTACCGCTGCACACATTCACTGAAAACGCCTATCTGAACTATTCCATGTACGTCATCATGGATCGGGCGTTGCCGTACATTGGCGACGGTCTAAAGCCGGTACAACGGCGCATTATCTACGCCATGTCCGAGCTGGGGCTGAACAACAGCGCCAAATTCAAAAAATCCGCCCGTACCGTGGGTGACGTGCTGGGTAAATACCATCCGCACGGCGACAGCGCTTGCTATGAAGCTATGGTGCTGATGGCGCAGCCGTTCTCTTATCGCTATCCGCTGGTAGACGGCCAGGGGAACTGGGGGGCGCCGGACGATCCGAAATCCTTCGCGGCGATGCGTTATACCGAATCCCGCCTGTCCAAATACGCGGAAGTGCTGCTGGCCGAACTGGGCCAGGGCACCGTTGACTGGGTGCCGAACTTTGACGGCACCATGCAGGAGCCGAAGATGTTGCCGGCGCGCCTGCCCAACATTCTGCTGAACGGCACCACCGGCATTGCCGTCGGCATGGCGACCGATATCCCGCCGCACAACGTGCGGGAAGTGGCTGCCGCCGTGGTGGCGTTGATCGACAAACCCGGCGCAGGGCTTGAGGAGTTGCTCGAGTTCGTGCAGGGCCCGGACTTCCCGACCGAAGCCGAAATCATTACGCCGCGCGATGAAATCCGTAAAATTTACCAGAACGGCCGCGGTTCGGTGCGTATGCGCGCCATATGGAAAAAAGAGGACGGCAGCGCGGTGATCACCGCCTTGCCGCACCAGGTTTCCGGCGCCAAGGTGCTGGAGCAGATCGCCAGCCAGATGCGCGCCAAAAAGCTGCCGATGGTGGAAGATCTGCGTGACGAATCCGATCACGAGAACCCGACGCGGCTGGTGATTGTGCCGCGCTCCAACCGTATCGATCTGGACCAGGTGATGAACCACCTGTTCGCCACCACCGATCTGGAACGCAGCTACCGCATCAATATGAACATGATCGGCCTGGACAACCGCCCGCAGGTCAAAGGGCTGGTGGAAATCCTTACCGAATGGCTGGCATTCCGCCGCGACACGGTGCGCCGCCGTCTGAATTACCGACTGGAAAAAGTGCTGAAACGCCTGCACATTCTGGAAGGTTTGCTGGTGGCGTTCCTCAATATCGATGAAGTGATCCACATCATCCGCAGCGAGGACGAACCCAAGCCGGTGCTGATGCAGCGTTTCGGCATTTCAGACACCCAGGCGGAAGCGATCCTCGAGCTGAAACTGCGCCATTTGGCGAAGCTGGAAGAGTTCAAGATCCGCGGCGAGCAGGATGAACTGGCCAAAGAACGCGATCACCTCCAGGCATTGCTGGCTTCTGAACGCAAGCTGAACACCCTGATCAAGAAAGAGATCCAGGCCGATGCGCAGGCCTATGGCGACGATCGCCGTTCGCCGATTACCGAGCGTGCGGAAGCCAAGGCGATGAGCGAGCATGACTTTGTGCCGTCCGAGCCGGTGACTATCGTACTGTCGGAAATGGGCTGGGTGCGTAGCGCCAAGGGCCACGATATCGATCCAAGCGGCCTGAGCTACAAAGCCGGCGACAGCTACCGCAGCGCGGCGCGCGGCAAAACCAACCAGCCGGTGGTATTTATCGACTCCACCGGGCGCAGTTACGCGCTCGATCCGTTGACGCTGCCTTCGGCGCGCGGGCAGGGCGAGCCGTTAACCGGCAAGCTGACGCCACCGCCGGGCGCGACCATTGAGCAAGTGCTGATGGCGGCGGACGATCAGAAACTGCTGATGGCTTCTGACGCCGGTTACGGTTTTGTCTGCACCTTCAACGATCTGGTGGCACGCAACCGTGCCGGTAAGGCGATGATCACTTTGCCTGACAACGCCAAAGCGCTGGCGCCGATGGAGATCCACGGTGACGACGACATGCTGCTGTCGATCACTGCTGCCGGACGCATGTTGCTGTTCCCGGTTGCCGATCTGCCACAGTTGTCGAAGGGCAAGGGCAACAAGATTGTTTCCATCCCGGCGGCGCAGGCCGCTTCCGGTGAAGACAAGCTGACATGGTTGTTCGTGCTGCCACCGCAAACCTCCGTGACCTTGCATGTGGGTAAACGCAAGCTGACGCTGCGCCCGGAAGATTTGCAGAAGTTCCGTGCGGAACGCGGCCGTAAAGGCACCTCACTGCCACGTGGCTTGCAGCGTATCGATCGCGTAGAGATCGATGCACCGGCGCGTGCGTCTGCGGGCGACAGCGAAGAGTAAGCTGACGGCATAACAAACGGGCGCAGCATGCTGCGCCCGCTTTATTTCCCGCCACCGGCAATTATTTTCAAATAGTTAACATTTCGCTGCATAAAATTATTGTGCGTATCGTCGGCTGGCGGGAAAATAGAAAAAAATGCAGGTGAGGTTTTCGGGCTCTGCAATCAAAGAATGAGTAAAGGGATCTGCGCAGCGCTTCAGGCTGCGTCGGCAGTGTGCTAATGAGGTTGTTATGTTATTAATTTTGCGTGCCGTGCTCGCCACTCTGTATTGTCTTCTGGTGTGCATTTTCGGTTCTATTTACTGTTTATTATTCCGTCCTCGCGATCCCCGCCATGTGGCGACGTTCGGTCATCTGTTTGGCCGTCTGTCCGGGTTATTCGGTTTGAACGTAGAAGTCCGCGTACCGGCCGATGCAGCCAAAAACGGCAACTGCATTTATATCGCTAACCACCAGAATAACTACGATATGGTGACGGCTGCCAAAGCCGTGCAGCCGCGAACCGTGACCGTCGGCAAAAAAAGCCTGTTGTGGGTTCCCTTTTTTGGCCCGCTGTATTGGCTGACCGGTAACCTGCTGATTGATCGGGATAACCGCGCCAAAGCGCATGGCACCATTGCTCAGGTAGCCGAACAGTTCAAGAAGAAAGATATCTCGATCTGGATGTTTCCTGAAGGCACCCGCAGCCGCGGGCGCGGGCTGATGCCGTTTAAAACCGGCGCATTCCACGCGGCAATCGCCGCAGGGGTGCCGATTGTGCCGATCTGCGTTTCTACCACCACCGGTAAAATTAATCTTAACCGTTGGAATAATGGCCATGCGATCGTAGAAATACTGGAACCGATCGACGTCAGCAATTACGGCAGAGAAAATGTACGTGAGCTGGCGGCCCATTGCCATGCGCTGATGCTGGCGAAAATCGCCGAGCTGGACGAAGAAGTCGCCCAGCGCAATGCGGTCGGAAAATAATATTCCCACCGGCTTCAAAGAATGAACTTTTAAACGGCGCCTGATGCCGTTAACGCCCGGGCTCCTGCTAATCTGATTAACAGGGGCCCGGTCTTTGCACACGGTTAGTCATTGCTTTTCATGGAGAAAATATGTCACTCAGTCGACGTCAGTTTATTCAGGCATCGGGCTTGGCGCTGTGCGCAGGAGCCGTGCCGCTGAGGGCTGAGGCGAGCGGAACGCAGACGCCATTACCGATTCCTCCGCTGCTGGAATCCCGCCGCGGTCAGCCGTTGTTTTTAACCTTGCAGCGCGCCCATTGGGCGTTTATGGATAACCGCAAGGCGTCGGTGTGGGGCATTAACGGCATGTATCTTGGGCCGACGGTGCGGGTTTACAACGGGGACGACGTCAAGCTGATCTACAGCAACCGTCTGCCGGAGCCGGTGGCGATGACCATCAGCGGCCTGCAGGTGCCCGGCACCCTGATGGGTGGCGCGCCGCGCATGATGTCGCCTAACGTCGATTGGTCGCCGGTGTTGCCTATTCGCCAGAGCGCGGCCACCTGCTGGTATCACGCCAGCACGCCGAACCGCATGGCGCCGCACATTTACAATGGCCTGACCGGGCTGTGGCTGGTTGAGGATGAGGTCAGCAAAGCGCTGCCGCTGCCGAACCACTACGGCGTTGACGACTTCCCGCTGATCATTCAGGACAAACGGTTGGATAATTTCGGTACGCCGGAATACGATCCGCCGTCGCAGGGCGGTTTTGTCGGTGACACGCTGCTGGTCAACGGCGTGCAAAATCCTTACGTCGAGGTTTCTCGCGGTTGGGTGCGCCTGCGCCTGCTTAATGCTTCTAACTCGCGCCGCTACATGCTGCAATTGAGCGACGGCCGGCCGTTCAACGTTGTCGCCAGCGATCAGGGATTCCTGCCTGCGCCGGTGGCGGTGCAGCAGCTTTCGCTGGCGCCGGGCGAACGCCGTGAAGTGCTGGTCGATATGTCAAAAGGCGATGAGGTAACCATCACCGCCGGTGAAGCGGCGGGCATGATGGATCGCCTGCGCGGCCTGTTTGAACCTTCGAGCATTCTGGTCTCCACCCAGGTGCTGACGCTGAGGCCTACCGGCCTGTTGCCATTGGTGACCGATAACCTGCCGATGCGCTTGCTGGCGGATCAACTGCTGGACGGCAGCGCCAGCCGCACCCGCGAATTCCGTCTGGGCGACAGCCAGCCAGGGATCAACGGCGCTATCTGGGACATGAACCGCATCGATGTGCAAACGCAGCAGGGCACCTGGGAGCGCTGGAACATTCACGCGGATGCGCCGCAGGCGTTTCACATTCAGGGCGTGCAGTTCCTGGTGAAACGCGTCAATGGCGCGCAGCCGATGGCGGAAGATCGCGGCTGGAAGGACACCGTATGGGTCGACGGCGACGTCGAGCTGCTGGTTTACTTCAATCAGTCCACCTCGGAGCACTTCCCGTTCCTGTTCTACAGCCAGACGCTGGAGATGGCGGATCGCGGTACCGCCGGCCAGTTTATGGTACAGCCGGCACCTTAAGCCGGCCCTGTGCGGCGCCGTCAGGGGCCGCACGCAGCATGTCCAGAAACGCCTGCACTACCTGGCGTTCTCGGTAGATAGCGTACAAATCCGCCGACGGCGCCTGCCGCAGCGGGCAGAACCGCACGCCGGGCCGGTAGAGTGCGCTCATTAGATCAAGGAAATGGGCGCAGAGGTGCGCCCATTGCGCTTCAGCTTTTGGGAAAGCGTTGTTGCAGCCGTTGCCAGTTCGGCGCGTCTGTGGCGTCCTGGCTTGCCACTACGCAGGCGGCCACGCGGTTGGCCAGGCTGACTGCCTGCGGCAGTGGCCAGCCGGCGGAGAGACCGGCCAACAGACCGGCGCAGTGGGCGTCGTCGGCACCGAGAGTATCTGCAACCTGGGCCTGAGATGCGGCAACGTTCAGCGGCGGATTACGGCCATCGCAAATCCATGCGCCTTCCCCCTCCAGCCGGCATATCAGCGTAATATTGTGCGCGGCGGCAAAGCGTTGTGCGGCGGTGAGCACGTCGTCTTCGCCACACAGCGTTGTTGCCTGGTTGCGATTGAGCGTCAGTACCGTGTCGCTGTCGCTGAGCATGGCGAAGAAATCCGCATCCAGCAGGCCAACCCGCGAGCCGGGATCGATCAGGCGCCATTGGTCGAACGGCAGCCGTGTCAGCCAGTCGCGCAGCGCTTCACCGCTCTCGCCCGTCAGTTCGTCGCCATGAATGTAGATCAGCGTTTCAGGCGTCAACGGCAGCGTGGCGAGCTGGGCCTTGTTCCACTGGGTTTCGCAGCCCGGCACCCTGACAAAGGTGCGCTTGCCGCAGGGTTCCAACTGCGTAAGACGCTGGCCGTTATCCCTCTGGCCGTGGCGCAGCAGCACCGGCAGACCGAGTTCATTCATGGCGGCCTCAATCATCGCGCCCCATTCGCCATTGCCTACCGGCATGCCATTGACCACCGGTGCCTGCAGGCGGCTTAGCGCGCGCGCCACGTTAAATGCACTGCCGCCAATTCGCCGCTGTTGCTCCAGATCGATTTCTCCGATTGCGCTGCCCAGCACCAGAACCGGTTTTACTGCTAAAAGCTCATTCATTTTGTCCTCCGCTGCCGGCCATCGGGCCGGACAGATAGGCTATGATGACGGCGCAAACGCCCGGAGTCGAGGGGCAAGCGGTTGGCGATGTGACTAATGTGTGAAATAACCATGCTCTTTTTGCCACTAGTGCGTATAATCGCCGCCCGGCGATTAATTAACCTGTGAAAGAGCACCAGAATGAGCACGACCAGCCTGATCCAACCCGACCGTGAATTGTTTTCCTATAAGCCTTATTGGGCTGAATGTTTTGGCACCGCGCCGTTTTTACCGATGTCGCGCGAAGAGATGGATCAACTGGGCTGGGACAGCTGCGATGTGATCATTATCAGTGGTGACGCCTATGTCGATCACCCGAGTTTTGGCATGGCGATCATCGGCCGCATGCTGGAAGCGCAGGGCTTCCGCGTGGGCATTATTGCGCAGCCGGACTGGAGCAATAAAGACGACTTTATGCGCCTGGGCAAACCGAACCTGTTCTTCGGTATCACCGCCGGCAACATGGACTCGATGATCAACCGCTACACCGCCGATCGCAAACTGCGCCACGACGATGCCTATACCGCCGGCAACGTGGGCGGCAAACGCCCGGATCGTGCGACGCTGGTGTACAGCCAGCGCTGCAAAGAAGCTTATAAAGACGTGCCGATCGTGCTGGGCGGTATCGAAGCCAGTCTGCGTCGCATCGCGCATTACGATTACTGGTCGGATACCGTGCGCCGTTCGGTGCTGGTGGATTCCAAAGCCGATATGCTGATCTACGGCAACGGCGAGCGTCCGCTGGTGGAAGTGGCGCACCGCCTTGCCGCCGGTGAAAAAATCAGCGAGATCCACGATATCCGCAACACGGCGGTGATGCGTAAAGGCGCGCTGCCGGGCTGGACCGGCGTGGATTCCACCCGTCTGGACAAGCCGGGCCGCATTGAGCCGATCCCCAACCCTTACGGCGAGGATCTGCCGTGCGCCGACGGCGGTACGCCGGAGCCGGAAGCCAAGCCGGTCACCGTGCGCGCCGCCAAGCCAAAGCCGTGGGAAAAAACCTACGTGCTGCTGCCGTCCTTCGAAAAAGTGAAGGCCGACAAAGTGCTGTATGCGCACACCTCGCGAATTCTGCACCATGAAACCAACCCAGGCTGCGCCCGTGCGCTGATGCAATCGCATGGCGACCGTTATGTGTGGATCAACCCGCCGGCAATCCCGCTGACCACGCCGGAAATGGACAGCGTGTTTGCCCTGCCATACCAGCGTATTCCGCATCCGTCCTACGGCAAGGAAACCATTCCGGCCTACGACATGATCCGCTTCTCGGTCAATATCATGCGCGGTTGCTACGGCGGCTGTTCGTTCTGTTCGATCACCGAGCATGAAGGGCGCATCATCCAGAGCCGTTCGGAAGATTCGATCATTCGTGAAATCGAAGAGATCCGCGACAAGGTGCCGGGCTTTACCGGCGTGATATCCGATCTGGGTGGCCCGACCGCCAACATGTACATGCTGCGCTGCACCAACCCGCGCGCCGAGCAGACCTGCCGCCGCGCCTCGTGCGTCTATCCGGAAATCTGCACCTACATGGACACCAACCACGAGCCGACCATCAACCTGTATCGCCGCGCGCGTTCGCTGGAGGGCGTCAAGAAGATCCTGATCGCTTCCGGTGTCCGTTATGACCTGGCGGTGGAAGATCCGCGCTACATCAAAGAACTGGCAACCCACCACGTCGGCGGCTATCTGAAGATCGCCCCGGAACACACCGAGGAAGGGCCGCTGTCGAAAATGATGAAACCGGGCATGGGCAGCTACGATCGGTTCAAACAGCTGTTCGACCATTATTCGAAGTTGGCGGGCAAAGAGCAGTATCTGATCCCGTATTTTATCTCTTCGCATCCGGGTACTCGCGATGAGGACATGGTGAATCTGGCGCTGTGGTTGAAGAAAAACCGTTTCCGCCTCGATCAGGTGCAGAACTTCTATCCTTCACCGATGGCCAACTCCACCACCATGTATTACACCGGCAAGAACCCGTTGAGCAAGGTGGGGTATAAGTCGGAAGATGTGGTAGTGCCGCGCGGCGATCGTCAGCGCCGTCTGCACAAGGCGCTGTTGCGCTATCACGACCCGGCTAACTGGGCGATGATCCGCACCGCGCTGGAAGAAATGGGCATGAAGCACCTGATCGGCAGCCGCCGCGAGTGTCTGGTGCCTGCGCCAAGCATCGACGAGCAGCGCGAAGCGAAACGCCTGCAGCGTCATACTCGCCCGGCGCTGACCAAGCATACCGACATTACCCGGCAGCGTACGCCGTCGAACAAGCCGCCGCGCAAACCTATCCGCAACGGTAAGCCGTAACGGCCCGAGTCAGGCGCTTAAACGAAAGGAGAACCCCCGGGTTCTCCTTTTTTGCTTTTGAAAATCACAATTGTTCGTAGGCCGCTTCCACCTTCATCAAATGGCGCGGCGCCTGCGGAGCGGGATGATATTTGCGCACATGCCAGTTAAAGGCTTCCGGCGACAGAGTGTTAATCATCGAGATGGCTTGCTCGCGGTTGCTGGAAAAGGTCCGTAACAGCGCGCCTGTGCCGTTTACGTAGGCGATAATGGTGGCGTAACGCAGAGTCACTGGATCGTAGATCCCTCTAAGCTGCTGTTTTTGCAACACGGCCAGATAGGCAGCGCCGAGATCGATGTTGGTATCGGGATCCAGTAGATCGTCTTCGTCCGGGCAGCCGCGTTTCCCTTTGTAGCGATAGGCATCGCAGCCGGCGGTATCGGCTTTCAACTGCATTAAACCGATGGCGTTGGACTTACTGACCGCCTCTGGGTTAAAGCCGGATTCTACCTTAATCATCGCGGCGATCAGTTTTTGGTCGACGCCGTATTTATCGGCGGCATCTTCGATCGCGTCGTCGTAGGCGTGAGGATTGTAACTGACGCGGTGCTTTTTGCCGGCGCAGCCTGCCAATACCAGCATCGCGCAGACGATGCCCAGGCGTGACCACTGCCGTAGAGAAAATTTCATGGTGCTCCGTGCTTTAGTTGAGTGGGGGGTAACCTCAGGTGCGTCATGATAGCGTCAGCCGGGTAAAAGATCTTTAGCAAAAAAATGGCTGTTTTCCTGGGCTCCATGATGATGAATTCATCGCCGGCGACAATTCTGGATCTTCCTCACATAACCCGATTAAATGATGAAACCGGTTACTGAAACCGGTTGCTGTTTTTTCAGGTTTACCACCATACTCATTTCTCAACTGAATCATTTGTACGCAATTAGCTTCAGGAGATCGGATGAAAAAGATATTTCTTTGCTGTGCTGCCGGCATGTCGACCAGCATGGTGGTGAGTAAAATGAAAAAGTCTGCCGAACAGCAGGGAATTGAGGTGGATATTATTGCCGTAGGTATAGAGGAATTCGAATCTACGCTGGCTAATTACCAATGCTGCCTGCTGGGGCCACAAATCAAATATAAGCTGGCCGATTTTAAAAAGATCGCCGATCGGGAAAATAAACCGATTGCGGTTATTAACAGCATGGATTACGGCATGATGCGCGGCGATAAGATTTTGGCCGAAGCATTAGCGATGATCGCATGACACCGAGAGAACCAGGGCCGCGCCACTCCTGTTGTACCTGGCTTCCCGGCCCCGGTTGAGCCGTTTTTTGCTCCATTACTCAGAAACGTCCCGAGGGTTGAACCATGAGTATCAGCCAGGCCGCATTCAATTTCATCGAAAACCGCATCAGCCCGATTGCCGGTAAATTATCGACCCAGCGCCATATTATGGCGATCCGCGACGGTTTTATTTCCGCCATGCCGTTCATGATCGTCGGCTCATTTTTACTGGTCTTCGCCTATCCGCCTTTTGCCGCCGACAGCAGTTGGGGAATAGCCCAATGGTGGCTGAATGCTGCGGAAAAACATCAGGTCGCCATTCTTACCCCGTTTAATATGACGATGGGCATTATGTCGATCTATATTACCGCCGCCATCGCCTACAATCTGGCGCAGAGTTATAAGCTCGATCCCTTTATGGCGGCGATGCTGGCGCTGATGTCTTTTTTACTGGTCGCCGCGCCGCAAACCGAGAAGGTGCTGCCGACTGCCGCGTTGGGCGGCGTGGGGATCTTCACCGCCATTCTGGTGGCGGTCTACACCACCGAGCTGATCCGTTTCCTTAAAGTGCGCAATATCGGTATCTCGCTGCCGGAGCAGGTGCCGGCCAAAATCAAGCAGTCGTTCGATCTGCTGATCCCGATCCTGGCGGTGGTGATCACGTTGTATCCTCTCAGCCTGCTGGTGCAACACCAGTTTGGCCTGCTGTTGCCGCAGGCGATCATGGCGTTGTTCCAGCCGCTGATTTCCGCCGCCGACTCGTTGCCGGCGATCCTGCTGGCGGTACTGATCGGCCATCTGCTGTGGTTCGCCGGGATTCACGGCGCGGTGATTGTCTCCGGCATGCTGCAGGCGTTCTGGCTGACCAATTTGGGCATCAACCAGGATATGCTCGCGGCCGGCCAGCCGCTGCCGCACATTTTTATGGAAGCCTTCTGGACCTTCTTTATCGTGATTGGCGGCTCCGGCGCCACCTTTGGGCTGGTGCTGCTTTATCTGCGCAGCCGTTCGGCACACCTGCGGTCGATCGGCAAGCTGAGTCTGGTGCCGAGCTGTTTCAACATCAACGAACCTGTGATCTTCGGCACGCCGATCGTGATGAATCCCACCTTCTTTATCCCGTTCATCACCGCGCCGATCGTCAATTCGATCATCGCGTATGCGGCGGTGAAACTGGATCTGATCGGCCGGGTGATCTCGGTGGTGCCCTGGACTGCACCGGCGCCGATTGGCGCAGCCTGGGCCACCGGCTGGGACTACCGCGCAGCGCTGCTGGTGCTGCTGCTGGCGGCGGTATCGGCGCTGATCTACTACCCGTTCTTCAAAGTTTATGAGCAGCAACTGCTGGATCAGGAAGTAAGTGACGCGGATCCGATTGAACAAACGCAAGGAGTGACCGAATGATCGACATGGAAACGGCGGTAATGGAGCTGATTATCAATGCCGGCGAGGCGCGCAGCTGCGCCATGCAGGCGCTGTATGCGGCGCGCAAGTACCAGTGGGATCAGGTGGATATTCTGCTGGCGGAATCGCAGCTGGCGGCGAAGCGCGCCCACGCGACCCAGACTGAGCTGATCGGCTTTGACGAGGGGGAAGGCAAACTGCCGGTCAACCTGATCATGGTACACGCGCAGGACCACATCATGAACGCCATGCTGGCGCGCGATTTGGTGGAAGAGCTGGTCAGAATTTATCGATTGCTGGAACAAAACGGAGTGCAAAACGCATGAGCGTATTTCCAAAGGATTTCCTCTGGGGCGCGGCGACCGCGTCTTATCAGGTTGAGGGCGGCCATGATGCCGACGGCAAGGGCCTGTCCAACTGGGATCTGTTTTCCCATCTGCCCGGCACTACCTTTCAGGGCACCAACGGCGACGTGGCGGTCGATCACTATCATCGCTTCCGGGAAGACGTGGCGCTGATGGCCGAACTGGGCATGCAAACCTATAGATTTTCGATCTCCTGGCCGCGGCTGTTGCCTCAGGGGCGGGGAGAGGTGAACGAAGCCGGGATCCGCTTCTACAGCGAACTTATCGACGAACTGCTGAAGCACAATATCAAACCTATGATCACCCTTTATCACTGGGATCTGCCGCAGGCTTTGCAGGAACAGTTCGGCGGCTGGGAATCGCGTGAGATCGTCGACGCCTTCGATGAATACGCCCGCCTGTGCTATCAGCGCTTTGGCGACCGCGTCGAGCTGTGGTCAACCTTCAACGAAACCATCGTGTTTATCGGCATGGGTTACATTACCGGCGCACATCCGCCCAGGCTGACCGATCCGAAAAAGGGCATTCAGGCCTGCCACCACGTGTTTCTGGCCAATGCGCGGGCGGTAAAAAGCTTCCGCGAAATGGGGATCGACGGGCAGATCGGTTTCGTCAACGTGCTGCAACCTAACGATCCGATCAGCGATTCGCCGCAGGATCGGCGCGCCTGCGAGATTGCCGAAGGGATCTTCACCCACTGGCTGTACGATCCGGTGCTGAAGGGCGAATACCCGGCGGAGCTGCTGGCGATGGCGCAGCAGGCGTTTGGCGTGCCGTATTTCGCGCCGGGTGACGAAGAACTGCTCAAGCAGAACATCGTCGATTTTATCGGCCTGAATTACTACAAGCGCGAGATGGTGGCGCATAACGACGACGTGGACGGCTATGCCATCAACACCAGCGGCCAGAAGGGCAGCGGGCGTGAACTGGGCTTTAAGGGGCTGTTCAAACTGGTGCGCAACCCGAACGGCGTTTACACCGATTGGGACTGGGAGGTTTACCCGCAGGGGCTGACCGACGCCATTGGCCGCATCGTCAAACGCTACGGCAATATTCCCCTCTACATCACCGAGAACGGGCTGGGGGCCAAGGATCCGATTGTCGACGGCGAAGTGCGCGATCAACCGCGCATTGATTATCTGCGCGATCATATTCAGGCGATCGGCGCGGCGATCGAACAGGGGGCCGACGTGCGCGGCTATTACCCTTGGTCGTTTATCGATCTGCTTTCCTGGCTCAACGGCTATCAGAAGCAATACGGTTTCGTCTATGTCGATCATAACGACAATCTGGCGCGCAAGAAGAAGCAGAGCTTTGGCTGGTATCAGCGGGTGATCGCCACCAACGGCGAGCAGCTATAGCGGGGAAATAAAATGGCCCTCTCCTTGGGAGAGGGCCGGGCAACATTACAAAGAATCCGGATCCGGCCCCAGGCGATTGCCGATATCCAGTTTGGCTATCTCGCTCAGTTCGTCTTTATCCAGTTTAAAATCAAACACCTCGAAGTTTTCACGGATGCGCGATGGCGTGACCGATTTCGGGATCACGATCAGGCCGCTGTCCAGGTGCCAGCGCACCACGATCTGCGCCGGGGTCTTCTCGTATTTATCCGCCAGATGTTTGATCACCTGTTGGTCAAATACCCCTTCGCCACCCTGTGCCAGCGGGCTCCAGGACTCGGTGGCGATATGATGGGTGGCATTCCAGGCGCGCAGCTGACGCTGTTGCAGCAGCGGGTGCAGCTCGATCTGATTGATTACCGGCGCGATGCTGGTTTCATCCAGCAGACGCTGCAGATGCGGAATGTGGAAGTTGCACACGCCGATGCTCTTGATCAGCCCCTGTTCGCGCAGCTTGATCAGCCCACGCCAGGCGTCGACATACTGATCCTGCTGCGGTTTTGGCCAGTGGATCAGATACAGATCGACATAGTCCAGTTTGAGCTTTTCCAGGCTGGTTTCCAGCGCGGCCTGCGGATCGCCCTGATCGTCGTTCCACAGTTTGGTGGTAATGAACAATTGCTCGCGCGGTACCGAGGCCGATTGCAGCGCGGCGCCGACCCCTTCCTCGTTCTTGTAGATCGCAGCGGTATCAATCGAGCGATAACCAATTTCCAGCGCTTTGGTCACTGCATTGGTGGTCTCTGAAATACTCGCCTGCCAAACGCCGAGACCCAACTGCGGCATCAGATTACCATCGTGGAGTTTGATGATGGGTTGTTGCGTTGTCATGCGCGTCTCCTTGTGAACTGATTGCCCGGCACAGCATGCGCCGGAAAGCGGCTATAAATAAATTCTAGTTGGCAAACCGGGGTGGTGCTGAGTTTGCTAACCAAATTTCAGCGGTTGCGGCACGGTCTGGTACAGGTCATGTTTTTCTCCCATTAGATTAACGAGACGAGGTCATGCGATGCGATCGGCAGCGCAGATAAAGCGCTGAACTGCGCCCGGTGATCGGTCGGGCGCAGGGTGCAGAAACGATAAACAGAAACTAAAGCCTAGCAGGAAATCGCCGGTTTGCGATTAACGCGCCGCTTCATAAATGCGTTGGCTGACTTCCAGGGTGATGTCCTGGTGTTCGCCCAATGCGGTCATGCCGTGCTGATGCAGCTTGTCGAGCAGCGCCGGGATCGAGCTGCCGTCGAGTTGGTAATCCGCCATGCGGGTCGGCACGCCCATTTGCTCGAAGAAGGCGCGGGTGGCGGCGATGGCGCCGTCGATACGGCTGTCTTCGCTGCCGTCGCGCAGGCCCCAAACGCGGTCAGCGTATTGCAGCAGTTTTTCGCGCTTCTGCGCTTTTTTCTCGGTCAACAGGGCCGGCAGAACGATCGCCAGCGTCTGTGCGTGGTCCAGATCGTGCATTGCGGTCAGCTCGTGGCCCAGCATGTGGGTCGCCCAGTCCTGCGGCACGCCGGCGCCGATCAGGCCGTTCAACGCCATGGTGGCGCTCCACATCACGTTAGCGCGGACTCCGTAGTTTTCCGGCTCGGCCAGCGCGCGCGGGCCGTCTTCCAGCAGCGTCAACAGCAGGCCTTCGGCAAAACGGTCCTGCACTTTGGCGTTGACCGGGTAAGTCAGGTATTGCTCAAGGGTGTGCACAAAGGCATCTACCACGCCGTTGGCGATCTGGCGCGGCGGCAGCGAGTAGGTCACTACCGGATCCAACACCGCGAACAGCGGCTGCACGTGCGGCGAGAAGAAGTGTTGCTTGTCGCCGCTGCTTTTGCGGGTGATCACCGCACCGCTGTTGGATTCAGAACCGGTAGCCGGCAGCGTCAGCACGCAACCCATTGGCACCGCACCGGTGATCTGGCTGCCGACGGTTTTCAGAATGTGCCACGGATCGCTGTCCGCCTGGTAATGCGCCGCTGCGGCAATGAACTTGGTGCCGTCAACCACGGAACCGCCACCGACCGCCAGCAGGAAATCGATGTTTTCCGCGCGTACCACTTCGACCGCTTTCATCAGCGTTTCGTAGGTTGGGTTAGGCTCGATGCCGGAGAACTCCTGCACGTTACGGCCGGCCAGCGCGGCATAAACCTGATCCAGCACACCGTTTTTCTTCACGCTGCCGCCACCGTAGGTGATCAGGATGCGTGCGTCCGCAGGGATCTGCTGTGCCAGGCCGGCAATTTGGTCCTGGCCGAACAGGATTTTGGTTGGGGTATGAAGGATAAAGTTTTGCATGGGGTCATTTCTCTTCTGCATGGGGAAAGCGCCGGCGGCGCAAAAATATCTGATGCGTATTGTCAGTAACTTAGCCTCGCAGCACAATGCACATTCCTGTGCAAGTCTTGCCTATTCCTACAAAGCATTGTAGAAAAATAGAGTTTTAAACTATTATTTATGCCGAATTGTTCTGAGTGTAAGAGGGTGTTTCAGTGACGGAAATCGATGAACTGCGCTGCCGCATGGCGCGCCAGGCCGCGCGCTTTGCCGAGGGTAACGGCTATACGCCGTCGCCGGTGCCGCGGGTCAAGATCCTGTACGTCGATCGCTACTGCCCGCGTCAACCGGTGATGTATGAACCTGGGGTGGTGATCGTTTTTCAGGGACACAAGGTCGGTTATTGCGGCAACAAGGTGTTCCAGTACGATCCGCGCAACTATCTGCTGATGTCGGTGCCGCTGCCGTTCGAGTGCGAAACCTTTGCCAGCCCTGAGCAGCCGTTGGTAGGGCTGGCGGTCAATATCGATACCCAGATGCTGCAGGATCTGTTGATCGACATCGGCGATGACGACTATCTGATGCAGCCGCGCCGGGAAAGCAGCGGGGTGAATCTGGCTACGCTGTCGGAAGAGATGCTGTGCGCCACCGAGCGCCTGCTGGACGTGATGGCCAAACCGCTGGACGCCCGGGTGCTGGGGCCGCAGATCGTGCGTGAAATCCTCTATCACGTGCTGCGCGGGTCCTGCGGGGCATCGTTGCAGGAGCTGGTCAACCGCCATACGCATTTTAGCCAGATCGCCAAGGCGCTGCGGCGTATCGAGAACCAGTATGCGGAAAGCCTCAACGTGGAGCAGCTGGCGGGTGAGGTCAATATGAGCATCTCGGCGTTTCACCATAACTTCAAGGCGGTAACCAACACCTCGCCGCTGCAATATGTGAAATCTTATCGGCTGCACAAGGCGCGTTTATTGATGGTGCACGACGGCCTGAAGGCCAGCACCGCGGCGATCCGCGTCGGCTACGAGAGCGCCTCGCAGTTCAGCCGCGAATTCAAACGTTTCTTTGGCGTGACGCCGAGCGATGAAATTGCCCGGCTGCGCGACAGCCCACTCGGTTAACGTCGGCTGCCTGCCGCCGGGCAGCGCTTTACGGCGTCAGTACGATTTTGCCGAAGGCCCCACGGTCGAGATGATCGAGCGCCTGCGGCAGTTGATCGAAGCGGTAAACCCGGTCGATCACCGGCTGCAGCCCCAAGGTATCCACGGCGCGCACCAGATCTTCCAGCGCGCGGCGATGGCCGACGCCAATTCCTTGAATCACCGGCGATTTCAGCAGCAGCGGGACGACGGGGGCCGAAACCTCGAAACCTTCCAGCGCGCCGATCACCGAGATGCGCCCGTGAACCGCCACGGCGCGCAGCGAGTTGCCGAGGTTAGGGCCGCCAACGGTGTCAACTATATGGTCGATACCCTGGTCTTGCGTCAGTTCATACACGGCGTCCACCCAGTCGCCGTTCAGACGGTTAATGCCGTGATCGGCACCCAGCGCTTTGGCGCGCGCCAGTTTTTCATCGCTGGCGGAGGTGACGTACACCTCCGCGCCGTGCGCCTTGGCTATCTGTAGCGCGAACAGCGCCACGCCGCCGGTGCCTTGCACCAACACCGATTCGCCGGCGTGCAGGCGGCCTTGTTCCACCAGAGCGAACCATGCGGTCAGCCCGGCGCACGGAAGGGTGCTGGCCTGTACGTCGTCCAGCGAGGCGGGTGCTGCGGCCAGCCAGTCTTCGTGCAGCACCACGTATTGCGCCAGCATACCCTGATAAAAACCGCCAAGGGTGCGGTAGGGCGGTGTGCGCGCATCACCGTGCGGCTTCTGTCGACCGTCGATCCAACCGGGGCTGAAGGTGGAAATGACCCGTTCCCCGGGCTGGAAGCGGCTGACGCCTGCGCCGATGGCGTCCACCTCTCCGGCCATGTCGGAAGCCGGGATAAAAGGCTGCGGCAATGTCTGCCCCATGCCGGTTTCTATCACCATCTTGTCGCGGTAGTTCAGCGATACCGCCTTCACTTTCACCCTGATCTCGTGCGGCCCCGGCTGCGGGATGGCGCTTTCGGTCAGTTGCAGATGTTGGCGCCCCAGGGCGGCCATTGTCCAGCGTTGCATTGTGTCAGTCATGATTCACTCCAAAGTCGGCAATAAGTAGACCTGTCGATATTATCGTTGATTGATATTCGCCAGTGGCGATAAGATTTCCTTTGATTGTTTCTTTAAGAGATACAAACCATGACCGATCGGTTGAACGGCATTTCGGTATTTGTCACCGCAGTGGGGGCGGGGAGCTTTGCGCTGGCCGCCAACCGGCTGCATCTTTCGCGCTCGGCGGTGGGGAAGACCATCGCCAGACTGGAACAGCGGCTAAGTGTGCGCCTGTTCCACCGCACGACCCGCAGCCTGAGCCTGACCGACGACGGGGCGCTGTTCTACGAACGCTGCCTGCGGGCGCTGGAGGAGATCCGCACGGCGGAAACGCTGCTGGAGTCGGGCAAACGAGAAGTCAGCGGCAGGCTAAGGGTAACGATGCCGGTGCTGTTTGGCCGCATCTGCATCGCGCCGTTGCTGACCGAACTGGCGCGCGAACACCCTGGGCTGGAGCTGGAGCTGTCGTTTAACGATCGCGTCGTGGATTTGATTGAGGACGGTTTTGATCTGGCAATCCGCAACGGCGAGTTGGGCAACAGCAGCGGGCTGGTGGCACGGCGACTCGGTAACCATCGCATGGCGCTTTGCGCCGCACCGGCTTACTTGCAGCGCCGCGGTGAACCGCAGAACATTGAACAACTGGCGCAGCACGACGCGGTGGCTTATGTGCGTGCCGGCGTGGTGCGTAACTGGTTGATCCCCGAAGCGGACGGCGTGACGCGGGAGATGATGCCGGGCACCCGTCTGCAGATGGATGATCTGCAGGCGATAGTGGATGCGGCGGTTGCCGGGTTCGGCATTGCCTGGCTGCCGTGTTGGCTGGTGCGCGGGCAACTGATTAAAGGTGAACTGGTGCGGGTTATGCGGGATAGGCCAGGGCTGTTTTTTGACGCTCATGCGGTGTGGCCGCAGACGCCGCATCTGCCGTTGAAGGTGCGGCTGGCGGTGGATCTGTTGGCGAGCAAGTTGCCCGCCAATATGGAATTGATCGAAGCGAAGCCTGTCGGCTAGGCGGAAGCGCGTTTTTTGCGCCAGATAACCAGCATGGCGCCCAGTAAGCCCACCAACAGCAGCAGCAGCGGCAAGAGCATCAGCCCGGTCATCACCTGGCTTTCGTAGCGTTTCACCAGCGGGATCTGGCTGAAAGCGTAGCCGAGGCTGATCAGAGTGCCGACCCAAACTGCCGCGCTTAACCAGTTAAACAGATGAAAACGCGTGCTGTTCAGCCCTGAGATGCCGGCTATGGTCGGCAGCAGGGTGCGAACGAAGCCGAGGAAGCGGCCGATCATCAGGGCCATCAGGCCGTGACGGTTAAACAGGTTGTGCGCGCGTTGGTGGTACTGGGCGGGCAGTTGCAGCAGCCAGCCTTTCACCAGACTGGTATGCCCCAACCAGCGGCCCTGCAAGTAGCTGAGCCAGCAGCCGAGGCTGGCGGCGAGGGTCAGAATAATCAGCGTGGGGACAAAAGCCATCACGCCTTTGGCGATCAATGCGCCGGATAACAGCAGCAGGCTGTCGCCGGGCAGGAAGGAGGCTGGCAGTAATCCATTTTCAAGGAACAAAGTGGTGAAAAGCACGGCATAAACCACCCAAATTACGCTTGGGTCGGCAAGGGCAATGAAGTCCTGCTGCCAAAGCGCATGAACAATCTCTCGTAATACATCCATTTTAAGTCCTGTTGCATGCCGGTTGCGCCCGGGGCCCCCTTCTCCAGGAGGTGATGTTGACCGTATCTGACCATTACTCGCGTAGTGTACTGCTAATAGCTTAAGCACACATTAAACGAAGCAGAATAAAATTGGCAGCGCAACGGGCTGCGGATCAGCGTGCGTTGGCGATACGCTCGAACCCTTTTGCGAGGTCGGCGATCAGATCCTGCACGTTTTCCAGGCCGATATGGAGGCGTATCAGCGTGCCGGAGAAATCAACGCCGCCCGCCGGACGGATCGCCTCCAGCTCTTCCGGTTGGTTAGCCAGGATCAGCGACTCATAGCCACCCCAGGAATAGGCCATGCTGAAATGGCTGAAGTTATCCAGATAGTCGGCCAGTTGTTTGTCGCTAAGCCGCTGTTTCAGCACGAAAGAGAACAGGCCGTTGCAGCCGCTGAAATCGCGGCGGTAGAATTCATGGCCTTTGCAGCCGGGCAGCGCGGGGTGATTGACCACCTCTACCTCCGGCCGTTCCGCCAGCCAGTTGGCGACTTCGATACTGCTTTGCTCGTGCTGCTTCAGGCGTATGCCCAGCGTACGCAGGCCGCGGCTTGCCATATAGGCGGTATCGGCGTCCACCATCTGGCCCATCAGGTAAGAATATTCGCGCAGTTGGTCCCAACAGCGTTCGTTGGCCACGGCGGTCCCGAGCATGTAATCGGAGTGGCCGATGATGTATTTGGTGCCGGCCTGAATCGAAATATCGATATCAAAATCCAGCGCCTTGAACAGCACGCCGGCCGCCCAGGTGTTGTCGATCATGATCACCATTTCCGGCGCTACGGCGCGGATGGCCTGCACCATCGCCGGGATATCCTGAATTTCCATGGTGATGGAACCGGGAGATTCAAGAAACACCACGCGGGTATTGGGCTGAATCAACCCGGCGATATCGGCGCCGATCAGCGGGTCGAAATAGGTGGTCGTCACGTTCATGCGGCTAAGAATGTGGCTGCAAAAATCCTGCGTCGGCTCATAGACCGAACCGGTCATCAGCACGTGGTCGCCGGCACCGACAAAAGACAAAATGGCGTTGGATACCGCCGCCGCGCCGCACGGATAAAGCACGCAGCCTGCGCCGCCTTCCAGCTCGACCATCGCATCCTGAAACGCGAAGTGGGTCAGGGTGCCGCGGCGGCCATAAAACAGTTCGCCGTGGGCGCGTTGGGCTGTGGCGTGTTTCTTGGCCGCAACGGAGTCAAATACCAGTGAGGAAGCGCGCTGGGTGACGGGATTGACGGAGCCCAGGGTATAGCGTTTGCTGCGCCCGGCGGCGATCAGCGTGGTTTCGATATTTTTTGACGTCATAGGAATGGGCTCACTTTTACTGACTTTTCACTGGCGTTTTTGCGATAGCCCTTAGGTTAACATGACATATAATAGCCATCCAGACGTTTTAACTTCCAGATATAGAAACGGCCATAATCCTCTGTCGGAGAGCGTTCTGGCACGCCATCATTCTGCATGACGGCGTTTAACTCGCACGCATATCGGCAAACGGACAGCCCACAGGCAAAAATACTGTCGGCGCGCGTTTGTTGCACCTCTGTGGGCGAAAAGTAACGAAAAACCCTTTAAAAGGGGAGTAAAGGGCCTAACCGGCAGCGAATGGGCGAATGTTGCGGCTCCGACGCCGCGAGATCTGAAATATTGCCGATTATTTGGTAAATAATAATGAGAACTACTATCAATCCCTGATTGGTTTGATATGATCGCACGCTGAATTATTCCTCAATTTTGATCGGTAACGGGTGGAGGCACAGCGTGAAAACGGCTGGCAAGCATTTAAATCAAGGATCGTTCGGCCAAGGCCGGGCGCAATGGGGCAAGGCGTTAGGCCGTGGTCTGATCGCTTCGATGGTATTGGTGATTGGGCTGGCCGGCAGCGCACAGGCTGCACCGGCGGCCAACCCCGCCGTGACCGAGAGCGTTGCTCCGGCCGCCGCACCTGCTGCTGCAGCACCTGAAAGCCTGACCCCGCTCAATCCGGCGCCGACCCTTCAGCCACCGGAAACCCGCGGCATGGATCTGTCCGTTTGGGGCATGTACCAGCACGCGGACATCGTCGTGAAGATAGTGATGATCGGTCTGGTGCTGGCGTCTATCGTCACCTGGACCATTTTGTTCTCCAAAGGCAGCGAACTGTTCCGCGCCAAGCGCCGTCTGCGCCGCGAGCAGCTGGCGCTGGCCAATGTGCGTACGCTGGATGAAGCCAGCGAGCTGGCGCAGCATTTCTCCGAAGAAAGCATCAGCGTGGTGTTGCTGAACGACGCGCAAAACGAGCTGGAACTGTCGGCGGAGTCCAACGACAACAACGGCATCAAAGAACGTACCGGTTTCCGCCTTGAGCGCCGCGTAGCGGGCTACAGCCGAAACATGGGGCGCGGCAACGGCTTCCTGGCGACCATTGGCGCTATCTCGCCGTTCGTCGGTCTGTTCGGTACCGTTTGGGGCATCATGAACAGCTTTATCGGCATCGCCCACTCGCAAACCACCAACCTGGCCGTCGTCGCGCCCGGCATTGCGGAAGCGCTGCTGGCGACCGCATTGGGGTTGGTCGCCGCGATCCCTGCGGTGGTGATTTATAACGTCTTTGCCCGTGTCATCAGCGGCCATCGTGCCCAGGTTGGCGACGTGGCGGCGCAGGTGCTGTTGCTGTTGGGCCGCGATCTGGATCTGGCCGCGACGGCAGAGGCCAAACGCTCACAGCATTCACACCAACTGCGGGTGGGGTGAGTTATGGCGATGCGCTTAAATGAAGATCTGGACGACAGCGGCGAACTGCATGAAATCAACGTGACGCCGTTTATCGACGTCATGCTGGTGCTGTTGATCATCTTTATGGTGGCCGCGCCGCTGGCAACGGTAGATATCCGCGTCGATCTCCCCGCTTCTTCAGCCAAACCGCAGCCGCGCCCGGAAAAACCGGTGTTCCTGTCGGTGAAAGCGGATAAGCAACTGTACGTGGGTGAGCAAGCGGTCAGCGCCGATCAACTGACGGCGGTGCTGGATCAGCGCACTCAGGCGAACAAAGAGACCACCATCTTCTTCCAGGCCGACAAGACCGTGGACTACGAAACGCTGATGAGCGTGATGGATACCTTGCGTAAAGCCGGCTACCTGAAAGTGGGGCTGGTGGGGATGGAAGGCGCCGCGAAGTAGCGGGCCGGATATCGCTAACGATGAGAAGGGCGCCGAGGCGCCCTTTTTCTATATCAATGCTTTGATAAAATTCAGCCGCGAGCATGCGCCGCGGCGCGGGCGATCTGCTCATCGGTAGGGCGCACGCCGGTATAGAGTACGAACTGCTCCAGCGCCTGCAATGCAATCACTTCCGCACCGGTGATCACCCGTTTGCCTTGCTTGCGCGCGTTGCGAATCAGCGGGGTTTCCGCCGGCAGTGCCACCACGTCGAAGACGATTTTCGCCGCTTCGAGGGTTGCCGGGGTAAAGGCCAGCTGTTCCGCCTCCGCGCCGCCGGCCATACCTATGGGGGTCACGTTGATCAGCATATCCGCGGTTAACTCCCCGACTTCCGCCAGCCACTGATAACCGTAAGCGCTAGCCAGCGCCTGGCCTGCCGCCGGGTTGCGGGCGATGATGTGTCCCCGTTTGAAACCGGCGTCGCGCAGGGCGGCGATCACCGCCTTTGCCATGCCACCGCTGCCGCGCAGGGCGAAAGTGGTGTCCGCCGGGATCTGATGCTGTGCCAGCAGTTTGGCGATGGCGATATAGTCGGTGTTATAGGCCCGCAGGAAGCCGCCGTCATTGACGATGGTATTGACCGATTCAATCGCCGTGGCGGAAGCGTCCAACTCATCGAGGAAGGGAATGCAGCTCTCTTTGAACGGCATGGAGACCGCGCAACCGCGAATACCCAGAGCGCGCACGCCGCCCACCGCCGCCTGAATATCCTGGGTGGTGAATGCCTTATAGATAAAGTTCAGATCCAGTTCCTGGTACAGATAGTTATGGAAGCGGGTGCCGAAGTTGCCAGGGCGGCCGGCCAGCGACATGCACAGCTGGGTATCTTTGTTAATCTCACGACTCATGATGGGCTCCTTAATCGGGAAAACCTGAATTTAGGGCTGGCCGAGCAGTGCCTTCGAACCTGGGTGGCGCCAGTGGATACTGCCCGGCAGATATAATGAATTCTGCGCCAACGGCTGCTCGTCGATAAGCCGGCTGACCATATCGAAACTGTGCTGGGCCAGGGCGCGGCAATCCTGGGCTACGGTGTCGATTTTCAGCGTCAGGCCATCGAACAGGTAGTGGTCGTCGAAACTGCAAAGGTGCAGGTCGCTTTCCATTAACTGATGCTGATTCAGATAGCGCAACACCCCTTCCAGCAGGCCGCAGGCGGCGGTAAACAGCGCTTTCGGCGGCCGGCCAAGCTGCGCGCAAAGCTGAGCGAACATCTCGTAGCCGGAGCTGGGGTGGTAATTGCCGTTGATGATCCATTCCGGTTTACAGGTCACCCCGGCGCGTTCGAGGCCGAGCTGAAAACCGGCCAAGCGATCGCGCGTCGGCGAGATGCGCGGCTGGCCACCGAGGAAATAAAATTCGTCCGGATGCTGGCGCGCGACGTTTTCCACCAGCGTGGCGGTCGAGGTCAGTGAGTCTGTCATCACCAGCGGCAACGCGGAGCCGGTGATCAGGCGGTCCATCTGCACCACCGGCAGGCCGGCGTTAATCTTTTGGTATTCCACATCGCTGAGCTGGCTGGAGGCGACAATCAGGCCGTCGACCTGGCGTTGCACCAGGCTGTTCACCGCCATCATTTCCTGTGCCGGGTTTTCATCGGAGCAGGCGATCAGCAACTGCAAACCGGCCTCGCGGCACAGGGTTTCCAGCTCGCGTGAAATCACGGCAAAACCGTAGTTGGTCATTTCCGGCACGACCAGCCCCAGGGTATGGCTGCGGGAAGAGCGCAACGAACGTGCATGGAAGCTAGGCTGATAGTGGTGCTCGCCGGCCAGCGCCAGAATGCGGTCACGGGTGTCGTCGGACACCCGGTATTCTTTGCTGCGTCCGTTAAGCACCAGGCTGGCGGTCGATTTCGACACGCCGGCCAGCGCGGCAATATCACTGATGGTTATGCGTTTGTTTTTTTTCACTGACGGCATCTGAGTTCAACGGGAGATGCGTCATTCTAGCATGCATGGCGTCAGCGGCCAGTGCTCCAGTGCAAGCTGCGCCTCTCCGCTCAAACGCAGGCGCGGCTGCGGGCCAGGGAAGTAGCGTGAGCTCATGACCCCTTCGCCGTGGTTGATAAAAATCTCCACGCTGGAGCTGTCGAACAGCATTTGCAGATGGGTGACCTCACCGCGCCAGTAACGGTGTTCAGGCTGCCCGTTGCGCAGGTTGTTGCGCGTCAGGCGCAGCAAGGCGCCGTCCCAACTCAACGTCATCGCATCGCCAAAGTCGGCGCTGAATGCGCCGTTGGGCGTCAGCATCACTTCGGCACTGTCGACCGGCCAGCCCGGCGCGTTATCTGCAATTCCCTGCCATTGGCTGCCCTCGCCGCGTAACCGTTGCAACTCACGGGCCGGCTGTTGGTAAAGCTTGCCGTTCTGCAAAGAAAGCTCGCGCGGGCAGGTCATGGTATGGATCCAGCCGTATTGCAACGTCGGGTGACAGGCTTCGTCCTGCTCCGGTACGCCCATCCAGCCGACCAGCAGACGGCGGCCGTCTTCGGCCAGCGTGGTTTGCGGCGCATAGAATTCGAACCCGGCGTCCAGCTCGTGGAATTCGCCATGTTCAAAGGCCGCCTGCCGATAATCCAGCTTGCCGGTCAGATAGCCCGCCTGGTAAACGTTGAGATAACGTTCGTCCTGCGCCGCCAGCCCTTGCGGGCAACAAATCAACACCTCGGCATCCGCCAGCGTGAACAGGTCCGGGCATTCCCACATATAGCCGAAATCGCCCATGCCGTTCAGCTGCGATCCGGCAATCTCCCCCAACAGCTGCCAACTGCGCAGATCGGCGGAGCGCAGCAACAGCACCTTACCGCGATCCTGCAGGTCACGGGCACCGAGCACCATGTACCAGTTGTCTTGATGGCGCCAAACCTTGGGATCGCGCACGTGGCCGCTGTAGCCTTCCGGCAGCGGCAGCACCGGGCCGAGCTTGTCATACCCGCCCTGCGCATTTTCCAGCGCCAGGCACTGGTACGCGGTGCGAGAACCGTCGGGGTATTTTACGTTGCCGGTATACGCCAGCATGATTTTGCCGTCTGCCACCACCGCCGAGCCTGAGTAACAGCCGTGGCTGTCGTAACAAGCGCCGGGCACCAGCGCCACCGGCTGATGCTGCCAGTTGAGCAGATCCGTCGATTGCCAATGGCCCCAGCATTTGTTGCGGTGATCGCAGCCCAGCGGGTTCCACTGATAGAACAGATGATAAACCCCATTATGCTGAATAAACCCGTTGGGGTCGTTCAGCAGGCCGACGCTGGGGGCCAGATGCCATACCGGGCGATGAGGATCGCGCAGCGCCAGCGGCATACCCGTCATCAGCGCCTGAACGGCCTGTTTCATCAAATTCAGTTCTTCCATCATTCACTGTCCGTTTTGTATTTCAGCAGCAGCGAGAGCGTAAAGGCGCTGCCGAAGGCGATAACCAGACCAATGATATAGCTCAGCAGCGAGCTGGCCTGCACGATCGCCAACCCAGGGATCGCCGTCAGCCCGACGGCGTTCATGCCGACGTGATTGGCCACCACCCAGGCGCCGCCGAGCGCACCGCCTGCCAGCGCCGCCAGGAAGGGCTTCACAAAGCGCAGGTTGATGCCGAACAGCGCCGCCTCGGTAATGCCGAGCATGGCGGAAAATGCCGAAGGCACCGCAATGGCTTTAATCTTGGCGTCGCGGGTTTTGAAATACACCGCCAGGCAAGCGCCGCCCTGGGCGATATTGGCCATCGACCAGATCGGCAGCAGGAAGTTAACGCCGATTTTCGGGTTGCCAAGCAGCCCGGCCTCTACGGCGTGGAAGCTGTGGTGAATGCCGGTGATGACGATGGCGGAATACAGGCCGCCGAACAGGAATCCGGCGAACCAACCGGCGTGAGCAATCAGCGTGCTGAGCACGAAGGAGATGCCGTCACCCAGCGCGCGCCCGGCGGGGCCGATAAACAGCATGGCGACGAAGCCGGAGATGACCACCGTCAGGAATGGCGTCAGGATCAGGTCCAGCGCGTTGGGGATCACTCTGCGCAGCTGTTTTTCCAGCACGCTCATAAACCACACCGTCAGCAGCACCGGGAACACCGTCCCCTGATAGCCGATCATGGCGATCTCGAGTCCGAAGAAATTCATGGTGTGGAAACCGCCGGCGACGCCCCAGGCGTTGGTCAGCGCCGGGTGGGTCAGAATGCCGCCCAGCGTGGCGCCCAGATAAGGGTTACCGCCAAATTCGCGTGCGGCGGTGAAGCCGATCAGGATCGGCAAGATGATAAACGCCGCCGAGCTGAACATGTCCAGCATCACGAACAGCGCGCTGTTGGCGTCGGCCCAGCCGTAGGTTTTCACCATGCCGAGCAGGCCCATCAGCAAACCGGAGGCGACGATAGCCGGAATGATCGGCACAAAGATGTTCGACAGCAGGCGGGCGATACGTTGCAGCGGGTTGAGTTTTTTCGCCGCGATGTCGGCGGCTTCAGACTTGCTGGATTCGCTGACGCCCGCCGCCTTGATAAATTCCGCATGCACCTTGTTGACCAGCCCGGTGCCGAAAATCACCTGGATCTGCCCGGCGTTGCTGAAGCAGCCCTTCACCCCGTCAAGTTTGCCGATTGCAGCTTTATCCACCTTGCTGTCATCTACCAGCACCAGCCGCAGACGGGTGGCGCAGTGGGCGGCGCTGGCGATGTTCTCTTTGCCGCCGAGCAGCGGCAAAAGCGCGTTAGCGGTTGCGGTAATGTCCATGTTTTCTCCCTTAATAAATCAAAACACCGCCGCGGCTTTCCGCGGCGGAAATTCGTTGCCAGCCTGCGTCAGAAGAAGTACTTGAATCTGGCGCGCACGCCGTAGCGCTGATCGTTATTGGCGTTGGCTATTTTGTTATCGGCGTTGGCTTCAAGCATCGAGACGTAGGCCCCGAGGTACAAATTGAAGTTCTTCATATTCATGATATTAGGTATCTGATACGAAGTATGGATGGTGTGAATGTCATACTTGCCCGGTTCACTGAGCGGGTTATTGATGTCGGCCGCCATGCCGGCAGTATTAAACTCTTTGATGTCGTTGTGGGCGTAGATATATCCCACTTCGAAACGACGCCACAGCACGTTGATGCCGGCGGTTAAGTCTTTTTCGCCCGACGCGTCCAGATAGGCGGTACTCAGGTTGGCGACCACACCGTTGTCCGGATTGGCGGCGGTGTTATTCCAGGTCATGGTCATGCCATAGCCGTTACGTTTGGACTGGTCGACGAATTTTCCCTGATTGTCCTGATAACCATAGGCATTGTTGACCACGTTGCTTTCCATCGCCACCGCCGCGCTGAACTGGTCTTTCTTCCAGGCGAGCACCGGCCGCAGATAGGCGACGTTTTTCTTATTATCCAGGCTGTTGCCGTGGTAGGCCTTGTCCTGGAACAGTGAGGAACCGTCTTCCACCAGCGTATTGAGCTCGAAGTAGAAGTCGCCGGCGTATTTGCTCAGCATCAGGTTGCCGCCGCTGCTGCTGCGGCCGCGGCCTTCTTTCATCATGTAGATATAGCCAAAGCCATCGGCATACAGATCGTTGGCGGTATTGCCGGAATACTGGATGAAGGTGTCCTGATTGAGCGGGAACATATCGTAGGCTTCAAAGCGCCCGATTTTGGTCTGCCAGTTCTTTTCGTTGCCGAAGAAGAAGGCGGCATCATCAAGGTTCATTTTACCGGTCATGTCGGCCAGCGGTTGTACGCTGAAACCGGAGAAGTTGCCGTCCTGGTTGCGACGGTAACCGTCCACGCCGACCAGAATACGACCGTTGATATCCCAACGCTCTTTGTTGCCGGGCTTCCAGTCCTTGTTGTTGCTGGTTTTCAACGAGGTGAGCTGGCCGCTGCGGCTGGCACCGTCGAGGTTGAACTCGACGTCGCCATACAGTTTCAGATCGTTAAACCCGTTCAACTTCAGGCTGGAAGTCGGCGCAGCCTTGGTTTCCAGCGTTGCGGTACGCTGCGCAACCTGTACGGTTTGCCGCTCGGTGTTGGCGGTGCGTTGTTCCAACTGTTGTGCGTGACGTTCTGCCGCCGTGGCGCGTGTTTCGGCCTGGGTGGCACGTTGTTCAGCCTGTTGCAGCCGTTGTTCCAGCGCATTCAGGCGTGCTTCGATACTGCTGTCGGCGCCAGCCGCCGCTGCAGAGGTGGAAATGAGGAGCCCTGTAGTTACAGCCAAATAGCTAAGTTTTTTCATGGTTCTCTATCATCCGGGTAAGTTGTTTTTGTTTTGTGCTAAATTGCTAAACCGGTTTTTCATGGGGAAAGATAGAGAGTTGAAAGGCGGCTGGCAACCAAGTTTGCTAACCCGATTCAGCTATTGTGATCGAGTGCGCAAATTCGGCCCGGCAGCGGAAAAACGGTGAGCCTGGCCCACCGTGATGAGATTAGCGTTGGAGGAAAGTCTGCAATTCGTCGGCGGTGGGTAACGCAGTCATGGCGCCTTTGGCGGTGGTGGCCAACGCACCGCAGGCTTGGGCCTGGGCGATCACCTCTGGCCACTGTTCATCCTCCGGCAGCGCGCCGAGTTGCGCCAGCGCAGCCAGCAGACCGGCGACAAAAGCGTCGCCTGCGCCGGTGGTGTCGATCGGGACGATCAAGGGGGCGCGGAAATGGCGGATCCGTTTGCCGTCATGCACGCATACGCCATCGCCGCCCAGCGTGACCAGCAGCAAACGCAGCGGATAACGCTGCATCATCCAGTCGATGGCGCTCTCCAGCTCACCGATATTGCTGATAAAACTCAATTCTTCCTGCGAGATTTTGACTACGTGCGCCAGCAGCAGCGCCTTTTGCAGGCAGGGGCGCAGCGCTTCCGGTTGGCGCCAGACATCTTCACGAATATTAGGATCAAAACTCACCCAGCCACCGGCCGCCCTGATGTTCTCCATCGCGGTGAAGGTGGTGCTGCGGCTGGGTTCTTGCGACAGGGCGATAGAGCAAACGTGCAACCACTCGTCCGCTTTGAACTCCGGCAGATCTTCAGGTTGCAGGAACAGATCGGCGCTGGGGGTGACCATGAAAGTGAAGGTGCGTTCGCCGAGCAGATCGAGATCCACCACCACGGTGGAGGTGTGATGCTTGTCATCCTGCGTCATGTGGCGGATATCCACTTGCTCTTCGCTCAGCACCTGCTGCAAGAACGCGCCGAAACCATCTTTGCCGACCCGGCCGATAAAGGCGCTATCGCCGCCCAGACGGGCGATGCCGACCGCTACGTTGGCAGGCGCACCGCCGGGGCATTTGAGATAACTGTTTGAATTTTCAGGAACCAGATCGACTACAGCGTCACCCAGCACCCATACGCGATTTCCCATGATCAACCTCTGTTTTAACCTGTGTCAGATGGCGAGCTAAAATAGAAGAACCGGTTTAGCAATGCAATGAAAGAATCCGCAAAGGCCCTAAATCCGGGTGCCGGAAGAAAGGATAGAGGGCCGGTTACCCTCTCCTGGAATAAGGGGGGCAGGTTAATAACGCCGTCCTGTGAGCCTTAAGTTACGGCCAGCAAGGCTACAGCTAGAAATAGGATGGATATAATTAAAAATTGGAGGCGGGATTAATAATAATATCATTCAGTACGGTGATTAATTCATGATTAAATGTTCTTTAAATAGGAAATGTCTTAAATTTTTGCGGTGTTTGGCAATAATTGGTTATGATGAATAATTGCATTATTGGAATGCGATTATTCCTAACTCTTTTGGGTTGATATTTTGGCTGTATTATTATTTTCAATATAAACAGTGAGTTGCATTGTCACTACATGGAGTGGCA
Source organism: Serratia sp. 22264 (assembly GCF_052045345.1). Taxonomy (NCBI): domain Bacteria; kingdom Pseudomonadati; phylum Pseudomonadota; class Gammaproteobacteria; order Enterobacterales; family Yersiniaceae; genus Serratia; species Serratia sp. 22264. Next base: position 52,879 of record NZ_JBQEOY010000005.1, on the reverse strand, counting down.
GGGCAAGAGAACTAACCTCTCGGATTATTCATATCACGTATTTGTTATCCGGCGCTCATTATTAGCCAAAATAGGGTTGATCCCGCGCTATTCGCGCGCATAATGTTCGCGTTTACTTACAATTCTTATCTTTTATTTGTCCTTCGACAGGGAAAAAGTCATGCGCGTCTCTGCTTATTCTTCGCTCAGCCTTGCTGTGCGCAAGGGCTGTATTCCATTTGGCTCCGTTGTTTTGCCGCTGTTTATATTCAATCAACCGGTTCTGGCGGCAGCGCCAAATGGCGATCAGCTGATCATACAGCAGCAGCGGCAAAAAGCGCTGGAGCAGCAGCTAACCCCTCCGACGCCGGATGTGCGGCTGTCGCCACCTTCATCCGGTTTTGGCCGCATTGCTTTCCCGCAGGAAAAACCCTGCTTCCCTATCGAACAGGTCATTTTGACCGGCCAGGACAAACTCCCGCATTGGTTGCCGTTGCAGCGCATTGCCAACCAGGCGCAGGGCCAGTGCCTGGGCGGGCAGGGCATCAACCTGTTGATGAGTACCCTGCAAAACCGGCTGGTGGATAGCGGCTATATCACCACGCGGGTGCTGGCGCCGACGCAGGATCTGAAAAGCGGCAAGCTGCGGCTGGTGGTGGTGCCCGGCTATGTGCGCCAGGTGAAACTGACGCCGGACAGCGGCCGCTATATTCAGCCCTACAGCAGTTTCCCGGCCCATGCCGGCAACCTGCTGGATCTGCGTGATATCGAGCAGGGGCTGGAAAACCTGCAGCGCCTGCCGACGGTGCAGGCCAATATGGAAATCATTCCCGGCGAGCAGCCCGGCGAAAGCGATATCGCCCTGAGCTGGAAGCAAGAACGCATGTGGCGCGTTGGCGCTTCGCTGGATGACTCCGGCACCAAGAGCACCGGCCGCTATCAGGGCGGCCTGACGCTGTCGCTGGATAACCCGTTCTCGCTCAGCGATCTGTTCTACATCTCCGGCTCCACCGACCTGCAAAACCAGGGCGGCAGAGGCACCAAAAACATCACCGGCCATTATTCGGTGCCGTTCGGCTACTGGATGGCCGGGGTGACCGCCAACAGTTATGACTATCACCAGACCATCGCCGGGCAGAATCAGGATTACCGCTACAGCGGCAAGAGCAAGAACCTGGATTTCCAGCTCAGCCGGGTGCTGCACCGTAACGGCAGCCAGAAAACCACGCTGACCTATGACGTGCTGGCGCGCGAATCCAGCAACTACATCAACGATACCGAAGTGGAAGTGCAGCGCCGCCGCACCTCCGGCTGGCGGCTGGGCTTGCAGCACCGTCATTACATCCAGCAGGCCACGCTGGATGCCGGCGTTAGCTATCAGCGCGGCACTCGCTGGTTCGGCGCATTGCCTGCGCCGGAAGAGACCTTTGGCGAGGCCACGGCGCTCAGCAAAATTGTGCAGCTCAACGCCCAGCTTGACGTGCCGTTCAGCCTGTTCAACCAGAACTTCAGATACAACGTGCAGTACCAGCGTCAGATCAGCGATACCCCACTGACGCCGCAGGATCAGTTTGCTATCGGCAACCGCTGGACGGTACGCGGCTTTGACGGTGAACGCACCCTGAACGCCAACCACGGCTGGTTCGTGCGCAACGATCTGGCCTGGCGCACGCCGCTGCCGGGGCAAGAACTGTACCTGGGGGCCGACTATGGCGAAGTGGGCGGTTACGGCACCGATTACCTGGTCGGGCAACATCTGGCGGGTGGGGTGGTCGGTCTGCGCGGTTACGCCTTCAAGGTGGGTTACGACCTGTTCGCCGGCGTGCCGTTCTCCAAACCGGACGGCTTCAGCACCAGCCCGGTAACGCTGGGCTTTAATCTGAGCTGGAACTACTGAGGGAACGACGATGCGCATAGGTGACTACGATATCCGGGCACCGCTGATCCTCGGCGGTGATGACAGCGAGGCGGAAGCCTTTGGCGCGGCGGTATGGCTGTGGATGCATTCGCCGATGCACCGCGATGCGCCGTTGCACACCCTGCCGACGCTGCTGCTGCCGATCATCAAGCGGCAGCAATATGTGCTGGCGTCGTACCAAAATCAGCCGGTGTTTTTCCTCAGTTGGGCCGGGATGAGTCAAGAGGCCGAAGCACGTTATCTAACGCAACCGGCGATAAATATGCAGGAAAACGACTGGAACAGCGGCGATCGCCTGTGGTTCTGCGACTGGATCGCCCCGTTCGGCCACACGCGGGAAATGCGCAATCTGATCGCCCGGGATATTTTCCCGCAGTTCTGCGTACGGGCGCTGTACCACCGTGGGGCGCAGCGCGGCAAACGCGTCGTGAACTTTAAAGGCGCGCAGGTCAGCCACCAGCAAGCGCAGCAATGGTGGGCGAACCACCCGTTAGCCGTCGAGCCGTCGGACATTCAATAAGGACATTGCCATGAACAAGAACCTGTACCGTATCGTTTTCAACAAAGCGCGTGGCATGCTGATGGTGGTGGCGGATATCGCCCGCTCCGGCCGTGCCGGTTCCGCGCGTTCGCCTGGCCTGGGCCATACCCTGAGCCAGTGTATCGGCAAGATGAGCGCCGTCAGCTTCAGCCTGTTATTGGCATTGGGCGCTATCCAGCCGGTGCAGGCGGCCATTGTCGCCGATCACAATGCGCCGGGCGGCCAGCAGCCGACCATCGTCAACAGCGCCAACGGTACGCCGCAGGTCAATATTCAGACCCCAAGCGCCGGTGGGGTTTCCCGCAACACCTACAGCCAGTTCGACGTCGACAAACAAGGCGCGATCCTCAACAACTCGCACAAAATGACCCAGACCCAGCAGGGCGGTTGGGTCGATGGCAACCCGTGGCTGGCGAAAGGCGAAGCCAAGGTGATCCTCAACGAGGTCAACTCCCGCGATCCCAGCCGCCTGAACGGGTATATCGAGGTCGCCGGCCAGCGTGCGCAGGTGGTGATCGCCAACCCATCCGGCATTACCTGTAACGGCTGCGGCTTTATCAACGCCAACCGCGCTACGCTGACCACCGGCCAGGCGCAGATGAACAACGGCAATCTGACCGGGTTTAACGTCGAGCGCGGCGAAGTGGTGGTGGAAGGCGCCGGCATGGACAGTTCACGTCAGGATTATACCGAGATCATTGCCCGTTCGACGAAGATCAATGCCGGGCTGTGGGCCAACGATTTGAAAGTCACCACCGGGCGCAACAAGGTGGATGCGGCGCATCAGCAGATCGAAAAACAGAGCGACGATCCGGCCACTCGTCCGCAGCTGGCGGTGGATGTGGCCAAGCTGGGCGGCATGTATGCCGGCAAGATCCGCATGATCGGCACCGAAACCGGCGTCGGGGTGCGCAACGCCGGTAATATCGGCGCGCAGGCCGGCAGCGTGGTGGTGACCGCCGATGGCCGCATCGAAAACAGCGGCGCCATCAGCGGCGGCGGCGATATGGCGGTGGCTTCGAAACAGGGCATCAGCAACAGCGGTTCGCTGTTCGCTGCGGGCAATGCCGCCGTTACCAGCGAGGGCGAGGTGCAAAACAGTGGTTCCATCGCCGCGCGCAACAATGTGCAGATTCAGGCCGCCAGCCTGAACAGCAGCAAAGGCAGCACCCTGGCGGCAGGCGTGCAGCAGGACGGCAAACTGGGCGGCAGCGGCGAACTGGCGTTGACCACCAGCGGCAAACTGACCGCGCAGGGTCAGAACCTGGCGGCGGGCAACCTGCGTGCCGGCGGGCAAGGCATGGACATCGGCGGCAGCCGCACCGCCGGCGCCAATGTAACGCTGAACGCCGGGCAGGGCGACTTAACCACGGCCAATGCGCAGGTTGAAGCGGCGCAGCAACTGGTTGCCGACACCGGCAAACGGCTGAACAACGACGGCGGCACGCTGACGGCGAACAAACTGGCGCTGAGCGCGCATGACATATCCAACCGCAAGGGCGAGATCGCCCAGCTCGGCGAAGACGATCTGGCCCTGAATCAGCAGGGCAAACTGGACAACGGCGGCGGCCGCATTGCCAACAACGGCAACAACCTGACGCTGAACGCCGGGGCGATCGACAACCAGAGCGGGCAGATTATCCATGCCGGCAAGGGCAGGCTGGCGGTGAATACCGGCCGGCTGCAAGGGGATAACGGCAAGCTGTTGTCCAACGGGCAGCTCTCGATGCAGGGCGGCGACTACGTGCTGGATGGCGGCACTACGTCGGCGCAGCAGATTGCTATGGAGGCCGGCAGCCTGTCCAACCGCAGCGGCCAATTGGTGCAGAGCGGCAACGGCGACATGCGCCTCAGCACCCGTAAGGGTATCGACAATCAGGGCGGCCAACTGGCGGCCAACGGCAATGTGGCCTTGAACGCCGCACAGCTGAACAACCAAAACGGCAAAGTGATCGCCGCGCAGGACGGCAGCCTGAATGCGCAGATTGGCGGCACCCTCGACAACCAGCAGGGCCAACTGGCCGCGAGCGCCAATACGCGATTGCAGGCGGATAAACTGGATAACCGCAAGGGCCTGGTTTCCGCCGCTACCGGCAACGGTGAGGTGGCGACCCGTCAGGCGCTGGATAACCGCAGCGGCCGTATCGAAGCCAAACAAGGGCTGCAACTGAGCGGCCCCGGGTTGGAAAACCAGGGTGGGCAAGTGGTTGGCGGTGCCATTTCTCTGGCGCTCGGCAAGGGCGCGTTGAACAACCAACAGGGCGCTATCGCCGCTGCGGGCGATTTGCGCCTGAACGGCGGGGCGCTGACCAATGACGGCGGCCTGCTGCAATCCGCCGGCGACATGAGCCTCGACACCCAGGGCGCCGCGTTGAGCAACCGCCTGAGCGGCGAAACCGGCGGCATTCTCAGCCAGGGGGCGCTGTCGATCCACAGCGGTGCGCTGGACAATAGCCAGGGCATGCTGGTGGGGGGCGGTGCCACCGAACTCTTCACCGGCCGGCTGGATAACGGCAAAGGCACGCTGGTTGGCAAGCAACGGTTGAACATCGACAGCCTGGCATTGACCAACGACGGCGGCCTGTTGCAGGCCGGCGGCGACGCGACAATAGATACCCACGGCCAGGCATTGACCAACCGCGACAGCGGCAAAAATGGCGGCATCAGCAGCCTGGGCAAATTGAACATCGCCGGCGGCGAGGTGGATAACCAAAGCGGCTTTATCGCCAGCTCGGGCGATCTGCAACTGAATGGCAGCCAACTGGATAACCGCCACGGCACGCTGGCTTCCGAAAAACAGCTGTCGGCGACCGCCGGGGTGATCAATAACCAGGGCGGGGCGATCAAATCCGGCCAGGACATGGCGCTGAACGCCAAAGAACTGCTGGATAACAGCAATCTGGGGGTGATAGGCGCAGGCAAAAAACTGCAGCTTGATAGCGGGTCTGTGCTGAATAATCAGGGGACGCTGGTCAGCGCCGATGCGGCGAAGATCAACTTTGGTATGCTGGAAAACCGGGGCGGCCAACTGGCGGCCCAAACGGCGCTGGAGCTGCACGGCAGTAGCCTCAATAACAACGACGGCGGGTTGATCCAGAGCGGCGATCGTTTGGATCTGGCGGTCGATCGGCTGACCAACGCCAACGGCGGCGAGAAAGGCGGCATCACCAGCCAGGGTGCGATGAACCTGTCTACCGGCCTGTTCGATAACGGCCAGGGTGTGGTGATTGCCGGCAAAAATCTGCAACTTGATGCCGATTCGCTGCTGAACGGTGGCGGCAAGCTGGTGGCGCAGCAGGCGTTGACGCTCACCACCACCGGTGCGGGCGGCCTGAACAATCAAAGCGGGCTGGTGCAGGCCGGCGGCGACATGCTGCTGGATACCCGCGGCCAGCAACTGGATAACCAAAACGGCACTCTCCACAGCCTGGGCCAGCTGCAACTCAACGGCGGCGATATCAATAACCAGGGCGGTACGCTGGGGGCCAAGGGCGATTTCATGCTGGCGGCGCTCAAATTGGACAACAGCAACGGCGGGCGGATCATCGGCGAGCAGGCGGTAACGCTGAACAACACCGGGCTGGATAACCGCAACGGGCAGATTCAGGCGGTCGGCAATCTGTTGCTGGGCAGCGCGCAGGGGATTATCGATAACACCCTGGGGCTGATCCGCAGCGGCGCTACCGTGACGCTCAACGCCCTGCAGTTCACCAATGACGCCACGCTGGCGGACAATAAAGGGCTGGAAGGCCAGACGGTGACTCTGAACACCGGCACGCTGAGCAATCGTGGCGGCAGCATTTTGGCTGACCGGCAGTTGGCCATCACCAACGATGGCACCCTGGATAACAGCGGCGGCCAGTTGGCTGCGGCCGACAACCTGCAATTGAAGGGCTCGGCGCTCAACCTGCTGAACACCGGCGGCACGCTCAAAGCCGGCAAGCTGCTGGAGATTAACGCCAATGCGATCGGCGGTGACGGGCAGCTGTTGTCGCTGGGCGATATCAATCTGGTCAGCGCTCAGGGCATCAATAACAGCGGCGAGATGATCGCCAACGGCAATTTCAACTTCACCACGCCGGGCGATGTCACCAACAGCGGCAAGCTGCTGGCGGGAGCGAAGCTGGATCTGCACGCCAATAACCTGTTTAACGCCGCCAGCGGCGAGATCAATGCCGGGCAGGATTGGCTGACGGTGAACGGCACCCTGACCAACTACGGCCTGATCGACGGCAAGCACACCCTGCTGACGGCCAACACGCTGAACAACATCGGCACCGGCCGTATTTATGGCGACGCCATCGGCGTGCAGACCGCGACCTTCAACAACCTGGCGGAGAACGGCACCGCCGCTACGCTGGCCGGGCGCGAGCGGGTGGATATCGGCACCCAGACGCTGAACAACTACGATCACGGGCTGATTTACAGCGGTGGCGATATGGCGATTGGCGGCCAGCTTGACGGCAACCACCTGGCAAGCGGCCAGGCAGGCACCCTTAACAACCACAGTTCGACCATTGAGTCTGCGGGCAACATGGCGCTGTCCGCCGCGCTGATCAACAACATCAACGATCGTTTCAGTACCGAGTTGGTCACCGTTTCCAACGAAAAAGTCACCGAGTATCAGCAGTCCGGCGATCCGGTGCGCTGGAAGGCGGGGGAACAAGGCGTCTTCGTTGACCGCAATTCGTCAGACTCGCTGCTGAACCTGAACACCCCAGGTAAAACCGGGCACGGCAACGACAGATTTAATCAGTACGACTATGACCGGACGGTGCAGGAAACCCAGATTAAGGAAAGCGATCCGGCCAAAATCATCGCCGGTGGCGATATGGCGATCAACGCAGGGCATTTGCTGAACGACAAGAGCCAGGTGGTGGCCGGCGGCACGCTGGCGATTAACGCCGGTAGCGTGGATAACGTGGCGGTGGCGGGCCAGCGGCTGACCACCGACGTCGGGGACGTGACCAGCTACTACCGCATCAAGAAAAAAGGCACTGACAAACAGGGGCATAACACCACGGCCTATACGCCGCCGACCACCATCCAGACCATCGCGTTGAAACCGAGCCAGCTGATCGACCACGGGCAGGTGGCGGGTAACCCGATAGCCATTGCACCGCTGACGCCGCAAGGCACAGACGCCACCATCGGCCAGGCCGGCGGGGTGAATGCAGGGGTCACCGGCAGCGATATTTCTGCCGGGATGCAGACCATCGGCGGCGGTGAACTGCCGGTGATTCAGGCGGCGGCCCTGCAACCGGGCCAGCAGTTTGAAGTGGCCAACAAAGTGAACGCCCTGCAGGGCGACGCGGCGAGCAGCGTAGTGCGCATCGTCGGGCCGGACACCCGCCTGCCGGACAACAGCCTGTTCAAAACCAATCCGGCGCCGGGCGGCCAGTATCTGGTGGAAACCGATCCGCGCTTCACCAACCAAAAATCCTGGCTGGGCTCGGATTACATGATCGCGAAAGCCACCAACAACCAGGACAACGTGCTGAAACGCCTGGGGGATGGCTACTACGAGCAGCGGCTGATCCGCGAGCAGGTGATCAACCTGACCGGCCAGCGTTATCTGGACGGGTACAACAACGACGAAGAGCAGTTCAAGGCGCTGATGGATCAGGGGCTGGCCTTCAGCCGGCAATATAACCTGAAGGTCGGCGTGGCGCTGACGCCGGAACAAATGGGGCTGTTGACCAAAGACATCGTCTGGCTGGTGAATGCCAAGGTCACGCTGCCGGACGGCAGCCAGCAAAACGTACTGGTGCCGCAGGTGTATGCCCGCATGCAACCGGGCGATCTGGACGGCTCCGGCGCGCTGATCGCCGGGCGCAATCTTAACCTCAACCTCGGCGACAGCCTGTTTAACAGCGGCCATATCGCCGGGCGCGAAGTGGTGAAGCTGAGCGCCGCCAACATCACCAATATGGCGGGCAGCATTCAGGGGGCCGACGTCGGCCTGACCGCTCGCACCGATATCAATAATATCGGCGGCGTGATCCAGGGCAACAACTCGCTGCTGGCCAGCGCCGGGCGCGACATCAACGCCATCAGCACCACCCGGGCGGCGCAAAGCGTGAACGGTGCCAACAGCTTCGAGCGCACCAATATCGACAGCGTGGCGGGCATGTACGTGCAGGGCGCCGACGGCAAGCTGATGCTGCAGGCCGGGCGCGACATCAAACTGGATGCGGCGCAGGTGGTCAACAGCGGTGAGAACGGCCAAACGCTGCTGAGCGCCGGGCGCGATCTCAACCTGAACGCGGTGACCACCGCCAGCCGCGACAACCTGATCTGGAACGGCGACAACAGTCTGAAACAGGGCAACAGCCAGCAGGTGGGTAGCGAAGTGGTCGGCAAAGGCGCGGTGACCCTCAATGCGGGCAACGATATCACTGCGCATGCGGCGACGATTTCCGCCGGCGAGGCGCTGAACCTGAATGCCGGCCATGACGTCAACATCCTCAACGGCGAAAACACCCAGGATCTGGACGAGCGCCACAAGGTGACCGGCGGCAACGGCCTGATGTCGAAAACCACCACCACCACCCGCGATACCCTGGATCGCCAGACCCTGCAGAGCAGCACCCTGAGCGGCGACAGCATCAAGGTGCTGGCGGGCAACGATCTGCGCGTGCAGGGCAGCAGCGTGGCTGGCACCCAGGACGTGAAGCTGCTGGCGGGCCATGATCTGACCGTTACCGGCGCCACCGAGCGCAACAGCGAGCTGCACCTCAAGCAGGAGAAAAAATCCGGCCTGATGAGCAGCGGCGGCATCGGCATCAGCTACGGCACCGAAAGCCTGAAAACCACCGACACCTCGCAGGGGGTGACCAACCAGGGCAGCACCGTCGGCAGCGTGAACGGCAACGTCACGCTGGGTGCGGGCAACAATCTGGCAGTGACCGGCTCCGAGCTGGTGGCCGGCAAGGACATGGCGCTGAGCGGCAAGAATGTGTCAGTGACGCAGGCGCAGGATGAAAACAGCCAGACCCACAAGGTCGAGCAGAAAAAATCCGGGCTGACGCTGGCGCTTTCCGGCACCGTCGGCAGCGCGCTGAACACCGCCGTGGAAACCTCGCAACAGGCAAAATCCACCGACGACAGCCGCCTGGCAGCCTTGCAGGGCACCAAAGCGGCGCTGAGCGGCGTGCAGGCGGTACAGGCGGCACGGTTGGCGCAGGCGCAGGGCGCCGACCCGGCCAATAACAACATGGTGGGGATCAGCATTTCCTACGGCACCCAGTCTTCCACCTCTACCCAGAACAGCGGGCAGAGCACCGCCCAGGGCAGCAGCCTGACGGCGGGCAACAACCTGAGCATTACCGCCAGCGGGAACGGCGTGAAGGGCCAGGACGGCGACATTCTGGTGCAGGGCAGCCAGTTGCAGGCGGGCAAGGATGTCACCCTGAACGCCAACCGCGACGTGAACCTGCTTTCCGCCAAAAATACCCAGTATCTGGACGGCAAGAACGAGAGCCAGGGCGGCACGTTGGGCGTAGGCATCGGCGTCGGCTCCGGCGGTATCGGGCTGAGCGTTTCGGCCAGCGTCAACAAAGGCAAGGGTAACGAGAAAGGCAACGGCACCAGCTACACCGAAACCACGGTCAATGCCGGTAATCAGGTCAACATCACCAGCGGGCGCGACACCAATCTGATCGGTGCGCAGGTCACCGGCGAATCGGTCAAAGCCGACGTGGGCCGCAACCTGTTGCTGGAGAGCCAGCAGGACAGCGACCGTTACGATTCCAAACAGCAGAACGCCAGCGCGGGCGGCAGCTTTACCTTTGGCTCCATGACCGGCTCGGGCAGCATCAGCCTGAGCAAAGACAAAATGCACAGCAACTACGACAGCGTGCAGGAGCAGACGGGCATCTTTGCCGGCAAGGGCGGTTTTGACGTGACGGTGGGCGAGCACACCCAGCTTAACGGCGCGGTGATTGGCAGCACCGCCACGGCGGATAAAAACAAACTCGACACCGGCACGCTGGGCTTCAAGGACATCCACAATCAGGCGGACTTCGAGGTAGAACACCAGAGCGTGGGTATCAGCTCCGGCGGCAGCATCGGCAGCCAGTTCGCCGGTAATATGGCCAACGGCCTGCTGGTGGGGGCCAACAACAGCGGGCACGACAGCTCCACCACCCACGCTGCGGTGAGCGACGGCACTATCGTCATTCGCGATCAGGCCAAACAGACGCAGAACGTCAGCGATCTGAGCCGCGACGTCGAGCACGCCAACCAGACGTTAAGCCCGATCTTCGACAAGGAGAAAGAGCAGAAACGGCTGCAACAGGCGCAGCTGATCGGCGAGATCGGCAATCAGGCGATGGACATAGCGCGGACCGAGGGTTCGATCGCCGCGACCAAAGCCGCGAAAGAGAAGATGAATAACGTCACGGACGCCGATCGCCAGGCTGCTGCGGCCAAACTGGCGAAAGAGAAACCGGGCAAGGTCATCACCGAGGACGATATCAACGCGCAGATTTACCAGACGGCGTATAACCAGGCGTTTAGCGAGTCGGGTTATGGCACGGGCGGTAAGGTGCAGCAGGGGATGCAGGCGGCGGTCGCTGCGGTGCAAGGGCTGGCCGGTGGCGACCTGAAAGCGGCGATTGCCGGTGGGGCGGCACCGTATCTGGCGGAACAAATACACCTTCTGGCACCGAATGAGGAAAGCCGTGTTATCGCGCATGCGGTGGTGGCTGGCGCACTGGCCGAGTTGCAAGGCAAGTCGGCAGCGGCAGGAGCAGCGGGCGCGGCGACTGCGGCATTGGGTACCAAAGCGATTGCCGAGGTCATGTTCGGCACCAGTGATTTCAGCAAAATGAGTGAAGAGCAGCGCCAGACGGTTTCTGCATTGGCTACGCTTGCAGGTGGTTTGGCCGGCGGTCTGGTGAGCGGTGATACGGCCGGCGCGGTAGCTGGCGGGCAATCGGGTAAGAATACCTCCGAGAACAATGACCAGTTTAGCTTGCCGCCAGGGATGATGAGCTACGGTCAGGGAGCCTCTACTTTGGCAGAACAAATGGTGAAAGAAGGTAAAAGCTCGGCAGAAATCAGTTCTGCGTTGAATAAGTATGCGAAAGGAGATTTACCTGAAGGTGCGAATATCGCCAAAGTGATTGTTAATGGCTATAAAGATGGTGTGCTGATAGCAGGGGCTATTTATCTGGGACCTGCGGCATCCATAGGTAAGGTAGCTGTCAGCTCTATATTGAGCGGCGGAGCGAATGCAGCATATCAATGGTACGACATGAATCAACCGGGAAATGAAAACAAAACTTATGATTATTGGGGCACTACAGCGGCGGCAGTAACGGGAGGTTTGGCTCCAGGAAGAGGTATCCCAGCCAATATCGGTATTGCAATTGGTGGAACGATCTTTACTGATGGGGTTGATCCTGGCGCTTTATCGGGCAGTGCTGCTGGCTCTGCGTTCGGTGGTGCCATCGGAACTTATGCTCCGACGGTGCTTAAACCTGTATTAGGGCCATCAGCCGGTATGGTTAGCGATATCTTCGGCACCATGGGTGGTGAAGTTATTAGCAATGAGTTGAAAAAAACGATAAATGGGGATGGTGATAAAAATGGAAAATAAAACCAAGGTTAAAGTAAAGACATTATTTATTGGCGTAATTTATTGCTTTTTGTGTTTTTTTGTATTTATTTTACTGGTGAAAGGGGGGATTAGTTTATTAAAGTTTGGTGAGTTGCGTTTTACTCAGCAATCTTTGAAAGATTCTCTGGTAGTTAGTGGTATTGTCGGCGTTGCTGTCGGTGTTGGTTCATGGATTTTTGCTAAGATAGATGAGCATGACGCCAATAAAAAATCATCCTCTGATGAGCCTCCGGAATCTTAAGAAATAAATAGACGTAATGACACAAGGAAGAGCATATCATCTTGAGAAGGATGCTTAAGATGTTTTTGTTGAATCCATATTTTAACTAACAACAGCGGGCACGACAGCTCCACCACCCACGCTGCGGTGAGCGACGGCACCATTGTTATTCGCGATCAGGGCAAACAGACGCAGAACGTCAGCGATCTGAGCCGCGACGTCGAGCACGCCAACCAGACGTTAAGCCCGATCTTCGACAAGGAGAAAGAGCAGAAACGGCTGCAACAGGCGCAGCTGATCGGCGAGATCGGCAATCAGGCGATGGACATAGCGCGGACCGAGGGGGATATCCGCTCCATCAATGCAGGCAAGGCAGAGCTTGAGAAAAACGGGATCAAAGAGCCGGGTAAGGATGCCACGAAAGAGCAGTGGAAAGCCTACAACGAGAAGCTGCACGCGACAGACAGCTACAAAGCGACGCAGAAGCAGTGGGGCACCGGCAGCAGCGTCCAGCAGGGCATGCAGGCGGCCACGGCGGCGATTCAGGGGTTGGCGGGCAACAATCTTGCGCAGGCGATGGCCGGGGGGCTGAGCCCTTATGCGGCTGGGGTCATCAAGGCGATGACGACCAACGCGGATGGCAGTACCAACGTTGCTGCGAACGCGATGGCGCATGCGGTGTGGGGTGCGGTAGCGGCCAAAGCCAGCGGTAACAGCGCCCTGGCGGGAGCCGCCGGTGCGGCCAGCGGAGAACTGATGGCGCGCTACATTGCGGGTGAGCTTTACCCGGATGTGAAACCTGAAAACCTGACGGAAGACCAAAAACAGACGCTTAGCGCGCTGGGGACGCTGGCGGCAGGACTGGCAGGCGGGCTGGTGGGTGATGGCACCGGGGATGCGGTAGCGGGGGCGCAAAGCGGCAAGAACGCGGTTGAGAACAATTATCTGAGTGATGCCCAAAAAATTCAAAAAGATAAAGAGTTGGCAGAGTGTGGCACGCTGGTCTGTAAAGCGGGTACTCAGGCTAAATGGACTGCGATAGATGCGGGCCAAGATGGTAGCTTTGCGGCGGGGATGGTTGCTGGGGTGCCTGCTTCACTGTACGAAACGGTAGAAGGCATTGTGAAAATGGGCTTAAGTCCAGTGGACACATGGCATTCAATCTCTGCCTTATTCGACGGTGATGGCGTATTGAGTAATGTGAGTGGCGCAGTAAAACAATCGTATATAGACAGAATAGATAAACTGACAGCTGAGTATCAGAAGGCGGGAGCCAGCGGATCATTCAATGCAGGGGTAGAGGGTGGTAAACTACTGACTGATATTGCATCTTTGGCTGCCGGTGGTGCTGGGCTGGCCAAGGGCGGTGTGGTACTGACGGAGAAGGTTGCAGCTAAGGTTGCGGGTAAGGCTGAGTCGGCAGCTATGAATGCTGGGAAATTATCAGCTGAAAAAGAAGCATTAGAAAGAATCGGGCAAAATGCGAAAAATAGTTCTGATTTAAGTGGAAAACCATCTGGGGCGATATTACAGCAGCAAGCAGTGAAAAAAATTGATGACCTTGCCACTCAGTTTAATAATCCGGCAGTACATCCGAAGGACTTCCAGTTAAATATTAATGGGAAAACAATGGTTGCAGATCCACAGTTAAGTTTAGGTGCTCCTGTATTTAAAGGAGCTACTGACGCTGATGTTATGACTTACTTTAAGCAACTTTCGGGGGCAGAGAATATGCCATCAGCGAAGGTGGTTCCTGGTAAAGGTACGGTGTATTCGATAAAAGTCACAGAAGGACCTTCTGCTGGTAGCACTTTGACATTGAGAGACTTTTCAACGTCAGCACAACAAACTGGTGCTAAATGGACCATAGATTTAATGACTCCATCTATAAATGGTGGAAGAAGGATGGAGATTAAATTTAAATGATTAAAAATATCAATGAGATATATACATCTGTTGCCGAAAGTTCTTATGGATTGTCTTTGGGGGCTATATGGCAACATATCAGTGTTGAATGTTCTGAGTTGCCTGATAACTACTCTTTCAGGAAAAAAATATTTTTTGTTATTTTGGGTAACTTATTGAATGATAAAAAAATTAAACTAGCTACGAATGGCGTGTTTTTGACTGATCCTGTTGAGCAACAAATAAAAATGTTGCAAGAGGCCTGGCCTGCTTACCCATATGAAGATGAGGATGATGATTTAGATGAATATGGAATGTGGTTTTTAGTTAAGGCACCTGTTGGGGTCGTTTGGCTAACACCTGATGGTGGAGAGCTATGGACTTGAAATAATCCCGGCTACCGAGCCGGGATCCTTTTATCAGCCGTTACCAGCTCCATCCGTCACGGCGCTTGAACACCGGCGCATCGCCGATATCGTTCAGCTGGTCCGGAAAATCCTTCGGCCACAGGGCCACCTTCTTGCGGTTGTCGAGAATAACTATCTGAGCAGTAAGCAGATAGATGCATGGTCTGCTGAAATGAAATTCTGTCAGACCAGCGGTGGTGAGCGACGGCACCCTCGTCATTCGCGATCAGGACAAACAGACGCAGAACGTCAGCGATCTGAGCCGCGACGTCGAGCACGCCAACCAGACGTTAAGCCCGATCTTCGACAAGGAGAAAGAGCAGAAACGGCTGCAACAGGCGCAGCTGATCGGCGAGATCGGCAATCAGGCGATGGACATAGCGCGGACCGAGGGTTCGATCGCCGCGACCAAAGCCGCAAAAGAGAAGATGAATAATGTCACGGACGCCGATCGCCAGACTGCTGCGGCCAAACTGGCGAAAGAGAAACCGGGCAAGGTCATCACCGAGGACGATATCAACGCGCAGATTTACCAGACGGCGTATAACCAGGCGTTTAGCGAGTCGGGTTATGGCACGGGCGGTAAGGTGCAGCAGGGGATGCAGGCGGCGGTCGCTGCGGTGCAAGGGCTGGCCGGTGGCGACCTGAAAGCGGCGATTGCCGGTGGGGCGGCACCGTATCTGGCGGAACAAATACACCTTCTGGCACCGAATGAGGAAAGCCGTGTTATCGCGCATGCGGTGGTGGCTGGCGCGCTGGCCGAGTTGCAAGGCAAGTCGGTAGCGGCAGGAGCAGCGGGCGCGGCGACTGCGGCATTGGGTACCAAAGCGATTGCCGAGGCCATGTTCGGCACCAGCGACTTCAGCAAAATGAGTGAAGAGCAGCGCCAGACGGTTTCTGCATTGGCTACGCTTGCAGGTGGTTTGGCCGGCGGTCTGGCTAGCGGTGATACGGCGGGGGCGGTAGCTGGCGGGCAATCGGGTAAGAATACCTCCGAGAACAATGACCAGTTTAGCTTGCCGCCAGGGATGATGAGCTACGGTCAGGGAGCCTCTACTTTGGCAGAACAAATGGTGAAAGAGGGTAAAAGCTCGGCAGAAATCAGTTCTGCGTTGAATAAGTATGCGAAAGGAGATTTACCTGAAGGTGCGAATATCGCCAAAGTGATTGTTAATGGCTATAAAGATGGTGTGCTGATAGCAGGGGCTATTTATCTGGGACCTGCGGCATCCATAGGTAAGGTAGCTGTCAGCTCTATATTGAGCGGCGGAGCGAATGCAGCATATCAATGGTACGACATGAATCAACCGGGAAATGAAAACAAAACTTATGATTATTGGGGCACTACAGCGGCGGCAGTAACGGGAGGTTTGGCTCCAGGAAGAGGTATCCCAGCAAATATCGGTATTGCAATGGGAGGCACTCTCTTTACTGATGGAGCTGATCCTGTGTCGGTTGGTGCTGCAGCAGGCGGTGCTCTTGTCGGGGGTGGATTTGGTAAGTATGCGCCTGTAGGCGTTACTAAGATCCTTGGGGACGATAAGGTTCCAGGGTATGTGTATGATTTCATCGGCGGTATGTCGTCCGAGTTTACTAGCGGCTTTATAAAGGATGTTTCAAAGCCTGTTGATGAAAAGGGGAGTAAAAAATGATGGGATCGCTTATTAAATACATCAAGCTATTTATCTATAGTTGGGTATTTTGCATTGCCTTCTTGCTATTAATTGGTGCGGTTATTTCAACTGTGTCATTTTTCACTAGTGGGGAGTTTAAATTTCCTTTTGATCAGGTCTTAAGAGCTGTGTTTTTCGGCTTTGTCGGCGGAAGTGCAATATCGTTGGCGGCTATTTTATTTAAGCTTTTAGATTGGTATCGGTCGTGTAAAGACAAAAAGGTATAATGATTAAGGTGTTGTGTTGGTTTTTTTAATTCTTAGTCGGGCTGAATGCCGTGTTTTGAATGGTGATTTTATTCAGCCCAACTTAAAATAAATTTTTAGTTTAAATATTGAGATTAATCATGCTTGTAAAACGATTGATAAAAATACTGACTGTTACCCTCTCTGTCGGCGCTGTCTCTGGCTGTTCAGTGAGCTTAACAAAATCTATGGAAGATTATGCGGGTACAGATTCCGCCAGGATCAGAGTGAAAAACTACCTGCCGCCGTTAACGCTGGAGGTTTATGAAAAATCAGGGGAGTGTTACAAACTTGTCGACGCCAGGACGTTAACCGCCGGGGTTAACGTTATCGGTATAAAGTCTACCTACAATAAAAAATTGCCGGGTATGCTGCCGCCGTCGCCTGAAATGCAGGGCATGGATGCGATAGAGTATAAAATCAAAGCGAATCAACATGTCAGCATCACCTATAAAGAAGAGACGTTTAGATCGCAATACAATCAAACTATCGCCACCCGCTCCTCCAGCTTCATTCCTGAGGTCGGTCACGACTATGATATTTACCCAGTCAATGCGTATGTAAGCATTATTGATTTAACCGCGGGTAACCATGCGACAAGATTTTGGGGGAAAGAAGATAAAGAGTGCCATTACAAGACCGGGTTACTGGGCGGCAGAAATTACTATTAATGCGTGATGGTTCGCAACTTACGAGTTCGACTGATTTATTTTTATATCAAGTCAGTTATTATTTGTTCTTGTCTATTAGCTGTTGGGTTTATAAATTCCAATAAAATATTCATACCATCAATAACTCATGGGCACACATGAGTTAGCACTACGTTTGTTCTACTTACTATTAAGGATGATTCGATGAAGAAGTTAGTTATCGCCAGCATGGTTATTTCCACTCTGGGCCTCAGCGCTGCGGCCCATGCCGGGCAAAGCACCCTCACCGCCGGTTATGCGCAAAGCAAGGTGCAGAATTTCAAAAATATCAACGGCGTTAACCTCAAATACCGTTACGAGTGGGATTAACCGATCAGCGTGATCAGCTCCTTTACTTATATGAGCGGTGATAAGAGCGAATCTTACTACATATATCGCGACAGGATCGATAACCATGCGGAAGTCAAATATTACTCCTTGTCGGTTGGCCCGGCGTACCGTATTAACCAATATATCAGCGTCTATGGTCTTTTGGGTTTGAATTATAATAAGGTCGATTACACGTCATCCTGGAATAACTACGCCTACAACACTTACGAGTATATGGGCGAAGAGAGAGGCAGCCAGAAGAAAACGTCCTTTATGTACGGCGTCGGTTTCCAGGTAAACCCGATGGAGAATCTGGCGTTTGATGTCGGCTACGAAGGCTCCAGATTGGATGTCAACGGCAGGAACTTCTCGATCAACGGCTTCAATATCGGCGTTGGTTATCGTTTCTGATGAGTTGAACGCTGTCGGCCTCCCCATTGCGGCAGGCCGACAACCGTTACCCCTATTTTCGATAAACCGCCCGCCACAAATATCTCAGGCTTTGCCCATCAGCGGATCGCTGACGCTATCCCGGCCGTTTTCCAGGCGGCCCGCCAGCCGCCGCTGCCAGTCGTGTGCACTCTCTAGCACCAGATCGTACCAGCCACCGCTGGACAGGGTATCGAAGGTCTGCCGATGGTTTTCGCCCGGCGGCAGTTCAATGCGCCACGGGCCGTTTTGCGTATAAGGGCAGCGGGCGATAGTGATGGTTACTACCTGGTCGCCGGGGTTATTGAGCGCCAGTTCCAGGCTGCCGTCATGTGGAACCAAACGCACTTCCGGCTGCGGCAGTTGCAGGGTGCCGCGCAGCTCGCGGTGGAAGCCGTTAGGCCCCAGCAGCCAGAGGTGGTACTCGTCCGCCGTTTGCCAGTCATCGCTGACCGCCTTACCGGCCTCGACGGTGTAACGACGCGGGATCTGGTCCAGATGCCGCTGGTCGTAAACGTGAAACACCGCGCCCTGCTCACCGGTATTCAACAGATTGAGCGTCAGCCGTTTTTGTTCGGGATAGGCGCTGGCTTCGACATGCAACTGGTAAGGCAGCGCCCGGGAAGGGCGAGCCAGCCGCTGCTGATGCGGTAACTGCTGGTTGCCAAGCGGCGGCAACGGCACCTGCGGCAGCTGTTCCTGGCGCATGCGCAGACGGTCGGCGCCGTGGCGGGTGGTGGTCGGCAGCTTGGGCAAGGTTTCCCCGTTGGGATCGACAAAGTTGAATGCCGAGGTGAGATCGCCGCATACCGTGCGGCGCCAGGCGCTGATGTTAGGTTCATGCACCTGAAAACGTTTTTCCAGAAATTGCAGTACCGAGGTGTGGTCGAATACCTGAGAATTGACCCAGCCGCCGCGGCTCCAGGGCGACAGGATCAGCATCGGCACGCGTGGCCCGGGGCCATAGATGCGGCCATCCGGCGGCGGTTGCTCCTGCGAGCCGGGCGGGGCGACATGCTGGAATATCTCGGTTTCGAACGGCACCGTAGATTTGCCGGCGAAGCTGCCGTCTTCCCGCAGCGAAGGCGCCGAAGGGGAAGGCATGTGATCGAAGAAACCGTCGTTTTCGTCGTAATTCACCAGCAACACGGTTTTGCTCCATACCTCGGGGTTGTCGGTCAGCGCATTCAGGATCTCCTGGGTAAACCAGCCACCCTGAACCGGGCTGGAAGGCCCGGGGTGCTCCGAGTAGGCCGCCGGGGCGATTATCCAGCTTACCTGCGGCAGTTTGCCTTGCTGCACGTCGGCGCGAAAACCGGCCAGCATCGCTTCCAGATCGTTGCCGTCGGCGGCCGGCAGGGTATTGCCGTTGCCTTTGTACAACGGCGCGCTGTCGTTCAACTCGTCGCGGTAGGGCACAAAGGCGGTGAAGTCTTTCGGCGGTTGCGCCGGGTTGCCCACTTTAACGCTGGCGGCGCGGTACTGGCGAAAGCCCGCCAGCGGGTTATCGGTGAAGTTATCCGGCAGGAATTGGTAAACCTTCCAGCTGACGCCGCTCTCCTCCAGCCGTTCCGGATAGGTTTTCCAGTCATAGCCGACGTCGACCGGGCCGGGGCTGTCCCACTCGTTGACCACCACGGCGACGTTGGCCGCCGACGGGCCGTTGGTGCCGGTCCAGTGGAACAGGCGGTTGGTATTGGTGCCCGCGTGGATTGAGCAATGATAGGCGTCGCACAGGGTAAAGGTTTCCGCCAGGGCAAACTGGAACGGCAGCTCGTGACGGCGGTAATAGCCCATCGAGGTCGGCGTTTTATAAGTGGGCCAGTTATTCATCCGGCCATGGTCCCAGGCCGACTGCTCATCCACCCAGGAATGCGGCGTGCCCTCGACGCGCTGGGCGTTGCCGCGTTTGCTGTCCAGATGGTAAGGCAACACCAAGCGCTCGGCACCCTGCTGTTGCCAGACGTGGCGGCCTTCCGGCAGAGGAATGGTGATGCGATCGCTAAAGCCGCGCACGCCGGGCAGGGTGCCGAAGTAGTGGTCGAAGGCGCGGTTTTCCTGCATCAGGATCACCACATGCTCGACATCCTTTATCGTGCCGGTGCGGTTATTGGCCGGTATGGCCAGCGCTTTGCGAATCGAGGCGGGTAACAGTGAAAATGCCGATCCGATGGCGGCAGCCTGCAGTAACTGTCTGCGTGAAAAATGGGGCATGCGTCGTTAACTCCCTTTAGCGGTGTGGTTTGAAGATAGCGGTTAACGAGTGTAATGACCAAAAATCACCGGCAGATTACAGGAGGCTTTTCGCGTCGATTGGTCTATGCTTTTGATCGCTAATAAGTATGGGCATAAGGGATATGCAATGAAGAGAGCAGTTGTGGTATTTAGCGGTGGTCAGGATTCCACCACTTGCCTGGTTCAGGCGTTAGAGCAGTATGATGAAGTGCACTGCATTACTTTCGATTATGGTCAGCGACATCGGGCGGAGATCGAGGTGGCGCGCGAGTTGGCGGTGGCGCTTGGCGTCAAGGGCCACAAGGTGTTGGACGTTACCATGCTGAACGAACTGGCGATCAGCAGCCTGACGCGCGACAACATTCCGGTTCCGGCGTTTAACGGCACGCAGCCGGGTGGTTTGCCGAGCACTTTCGTGCCGGGGCGCAATATTCTGTTCCTGACGCTGGCGTCTATTTACGCCTATCAGGTTGAGGCGCAAGCGGTGATCACCGGGGTATGCGAAACCGACTTCTCCGGCTACCCGGATTGCCGCGACGAGTTTGTCAAAGCGCTGCACCACGGCGTGGCGCTCGGTCTGGCCAGGGATATTCGTTTTGAAACGCCGCTGATGTGGTTGGATAAGGCGGAGATCTGGGCGCTGGCCGATTATTATCGGCAGCTTGAGCGCGTGCGCAGCGATACGCTGACCTGCTATAACGGCGTTAAAGGCGAGGGATGCGGCGAATGCACGGCTTGCCATCTGCGCGCCGAAGGCCTGGCGGCTTACCAGAACGATAAGGTGGGTGTGGCTGCCCGCATGAAGCGTAAAACCCAACTGGCATAAAAAAACAGGGAGCGAAAGGCTCCCTGAGTATTTTGTGGTTTTAAACCATCGCGTCGTTGACGGCCACCGGTGTGCTGGAAGGCCGGTTAATATAGTTGCGGAATATGCTTCTCGCCAGATAGATCGGGCCGACGCCAATAATGGAATAGACCACCTTGATCAGGAACTGCGCGAGAATCATCTCTTTGATAATGTCCCAACCCAGCACGCCATAGAAGGCAATGGAGCAGAAAATAATACTGTCAAAGGCAGAGGCGACCACGGTGCTGGTAATGACCCGCAGGAACAGGTATTTGGAATTGGTCAGCGCCTTGATCTTGCACAGCAGATAGGAGTTGATATTTTCTGAAATAAAATAGGCCAGGGAAGAGGCCAGCAGGACAGAAACGATACTGCTCACCATGCCGGAATAGGTGGCGCCGAACTCCCAACCTGGCAGGTTCGGAATTAACGCGGTGCCCCATAGCCCAAGCACGAACAGCAGGTTGGCGATAAACGAGATGACAATGGTTCTGCGTGCCAGACGCAGGCCGTAAAACTCATTCAGAATATCTACCAGCAAGAAGGTGAGCGGATAAATGAAAACGCCGGGCGGCGTGATAATGTCCAGCACCGGAATATGAATGGGTTTTACGCCGCAGATGGTCGAGAAGATGTAGATCACGCTGAGGGCAACGCTGATCAGCAGATAAGCCTGCCATGAACGTTCGTTGCGATCGCTCAGCTCGTAAGCGGTCTTAACCTTGTCATCGCTGTAGAGCTTTCTGTAAAGCGCCTGAAGCTCGTGCCGGCTCAAATCCTCCGAGATTTCGCTGTCCGCCAGCTCTTTCAGCCCGAGGGTGATGGTTTTGCCCGTGGCCAGCACCATAACATTGGCGGCAATGGTGCCGTGATGGGTAAAACCCAGCAGTTTGAATTTTTGATTAGATTCCATTTATAGCCTTTCTCCAACGATATAACCCAGAAATCGCACGGTATCCTCCATGCCGTTATCTTCTTTGCCGTTAACCACAAAGAAGCCATTTTTTCCCGAGTGATACAATAAAGGCGAATCGCAAACCAGCACCGGCGGGCGTTTTATAATAATGACCTCGCCTGGGATAAATGAACCTTTTATTTCGGTTTCTATTTTCATTGCTACCATATTTGACTCGTCGCCGAAGAAATAAGTCAAAGGGAAGGCTGTGACCAACTGCCCGACCTTCCAGGCCGCCACCGATAAATATCGGGACTGGGGAATGACGGGGATAGCGGAAGGGTTTTTATTCCCCTCGGTGGAAAGTGTTTCGTTGAGCCGCTCCAGTTTTTCCAGATCATAGTCCTCGATCTCTTCGCAGGAAACGCCAAAGAAATCTGAGATCCGGTTAACGGTGGCCTGTTGCACATTGTTGACCCGGCCGTCCAAAATTTTATAAAGGGTAGTGCGCGTCAGGCCGGTGCGGTTAGAGAAGGATGCCTTGGTTTCGCCCCGGGTACGCATCAGATATTCAATATTTTTAATGATGTTGATTTTGCGCTGAGCGTTGGTGGTCTTCATAAGCATTCCTTACAATATTGTCGCGGGCATTACTATATCGTAAGTACCGACATTGTCTACAACGGGCGCATCCATTACGGCGCTAAGCGCCTGATTACTCTTTTAAATTAGATGGCTTGGCATTAACACATTCACGTTATTGATTTTTTTGTCATGAACAACGAGATGGGAGATGTAAGTAATAACATTAAAATCAATATGTTATGTTTAATTTTCATAAAAGTGGACACAAAAGTGACTTTTATGTCCACTTTTATGTTGACCAGAGTGGTTTTGGTGGGCTAATGTTCGCCCATACTGAAGTGTTTCTTGATGATCAAAACAGTTAAAAAACGGTCATTAACGGCTTCTATAATAAAAAACTCAGAGGGGAGGCGTTTTCCGTTTTCTGAGTAGTAAAGGATGTTTTAGCAACTGACACCAGGGAATTCCAATCTCGTCTCCAGCTTTAAAACCGCAGTTTTAAACCTACCGTAACTCCAGATGCCAGTCGGCTGCCCAGCCGACCGATATCTATTTTATTGCCTCAGGCCATTAAAGCCGAACCCCGCCTTATTTTTCTCTTCGTTCAGTCCTGTCCAGAAAGAACCGGACGCATAAAGCTCCGTTCATAACTGATGATGCTGCGATTGCGTTTTTCCAACTCATAGGCAGCGCAACACTCTGCATCCGCGGCCATTTTTATGCGGTATTCCTCGTAGGCGGCCAGGCTGGGAAAACTGAATAACGCCAGCGCAATGTTATTGGCGCCTTCCGACGGCAAAAAATAGCCGTGGTGCGTGCCGCCCATGCGATTGACCAAGGGGATCCATAAACGGGCGTATTGCTCAAATTCGGCGATTTTATACGGGTCTAAAACATATCTTAGGGTACAGGTGATCATTCGGGGTTCTCCTCACTCCCCGCAAGCGGGGAGTGTTGGTATGATTCGGGCAGACCGGATTACGTCAGTTTTTGTGAGGGCACCGGCTTCTGATAACGGCCTAGCGCCAATTTGGCTACCCAATATAAGAGACTGGCGACCAACAGTGAATTGATTGTTGGCACCCCCCACTCGGTAACCAACCCAACGATGCCGCCCACAATACTGGCGATAATCGCCGCCCAGCCAATGGTTGGCGTTTGGTCGGGCAATTTGCCTGCCTGTCGGCTCTCATCCAGAATTTTGCGGTGGGTGCGCAGCAGATAATAATCCACCAGCATGATGCCGATAATCGGCGGGAACACCACACCCAGCACCGTCAGGAAATCGACGAAGCGGTCCAGGATCCCCAGCACGGAAAGCGTGGTGCCCAGCACGCCGATCACCAGCGTGGTGGCGGTGTACTTGAGCCTTTTGCCGGTCATGCCTTCGACGGCGTTGACGATGCCGAGCGAGGACGAATACAGGTTGAGATCGTTAACCCTCAAGGTGGAGAACACCACGACCAGCAGGCCTGCACCGCCGGCGGCCTGAGACATGATGGTCACCACATCCGCCGTACCGAGCGTTTTGGCGATCAGGATCGCCAGGCCATTGACCACGAACTCACCGGCGACGATGGTGAAAATGGTCACGCCAAACACATGCTTGCCGTTTTTGGAATAACGGGTCAGATCGGGGGTCATCAGGCTCGCCACGATGGCGCCGCCGACCACGATGGTGATGCCGGCGCTGATGGTCAGCGGCTCTCCCGGCGGCACCAACTGGATGATCTCCTGCAGGTTATGGCCGGAGAGAACGGTGATGGAAATATAGGCCACCAGCATGATGAACATCGGCACCGCAATTCGGGCGGCAATGCGCAATGCCTTGAAGCCAAACGCCACCAGAATCGTCAACAGGGTGCCGGACAGGCCGGCGGCCAGGCCAAAGCCCAGTTTATTGCCCAGGGCGAAATCCAGCGATTTGGCGAAGATGGCGTTTTGTATGCCAAACCAGCCCAGCAGGCTAATGGCCACCACCACCCCGATCAACACCGAGCCCAAGCGACCGAAACCGCACCAGCGGGCCAGCAGGCTGCCGGAGATCCCTTCGCGCATGCCCGCCAGCCCAAGGCCGTAGGTCACTACGCCAAAGATCAGGCTGCCGATGAAAATGGCGATGAACGCATCGAACAGCGTCATGGAGTGGCCGAGCACCGCCCCAAGCATAAACTGGTCCAGCGCGGTCAGCATGCCCATATGCACGATGGCCACGCTTAAAAAGGAGACTCTTTTATCCTGCGGTACCCGCGTTAACGGGTAGTCTTCAATCTTGATCACGATAAGGTATTCCTTGCTGTTCAGATAAACTGGATGCCTTTTGCTATCAGGCGATCGGGAATATAGCTGTCCAGACGCGCATATTTGCAGAACTCCTCGAACTGCTGCTGTGTATGGACGTCAGATTTCTGATAGATGTTATATATTCTATTTTCTATCGTTTTAGTGCTGATGTTATATATTTTGGCGATCTCTTTCACCGACAGCCTTTGCAGCATTAAAAATATAACGTCGAGCTCGGCTTGGGTGAATATACTGCTGTTCACTTCCGTGGTCAGCACGCTGGGTTTTTGCTGGTTGATGTATTTTAGCGGGGATAGCGTGTTAAGCGGTTTGGCATTCCACATCACCCCGAATACCTGTTTCTTATCATTGTAAATGGGCAGTTTTTCGCTGATAAAGGGTGTCAGGCTGTCTTTTCCGTACCAATAATGCGTTTCTATTACGGCAACCCGATCCCGCGACATTTCTGTCATCTTGTCGTGTTCTATAAAGTCGTCTGCGCAGTCGGCCCAGTCGGCGGGAAACTCGTCGTCCCGTTTTCCGGCGATATCGAAACTCAACGGCGTATTGGTATAGAGGTAGGCGGCATGGTTCATATAGATATGACGGGATTCCAGATCCTTAATGCCCCAGGGATCACTCAAGTGCTCCATCATGGCAATAAGACCCTTCAAATAAAATTCATTATTTTTATCGGGCGAATCCATTCTGACCTCACCGATTAGAATTGGGTTAAATTTCTTTCGCCAGGTAATGACGCGTATGCTTTTTGGCATAGCCGCCTAAATTGCCGTAGACCTGATAACCCAATTTTTCGTAAAAGCCCCTGGCCTGGAAGTCGAACGTATCGACATAAGCCATGTGGCACCCTCGTTTACGGGCTTCTTCTTCCGCTTTTTCCATCAATTGGCGGCCATAACCGCTTTTGCGATGAGCGTCGCTGACCCAGAGATATTGCACTTCAAGGCCGCCCCACCAGGTTCTGGCCACCAATCCGGCGACGATTTTACCGGCGTCATCGGTAACGGTCAGAAACAGCGGGTGGATGTCTACGGGTTGATAATTTTCGTTGTGGGCCCAAAGGCTGTCGATAACGTACTCTTCGTCCTGTGGGTTTGGCTGGTCCGTCACATTGATATTCATGGCAGTAATATACTTTCCCTTAGTAATAATTTGCGTTGAAATTAAATGAAATCCGCCCAACTAGTTTAACTATCATTTTTCATAATGTATTACAAGGGTGCTTTTCACCCGTTCCCGTTAGGCATACCTGCGGTTATATTGAACGTGACAGGGCCAACAATAGCGTAATACACGCATAAATAGCGATAGGCCCTGCCTCAGTAACCTATTCCTATTGCGCCTCACCAGGGCCTCACCAGGAACGTCGATCTGCAGTTCAAGGCTCCACCGGTAGAGCAAGCCAACTTGCCAAAGGGGAGCCGCTATCTTCCGTTGTTTTACATTATCCCGCTCAACGTTAAATGTTCAGACGTTGCTGCCGTCAGTTGGCGCGCAACAGAATCACGCCTATGCTTATCGGCCTTATTATTTTCCATAAATATAAGATTTACGCATTCCTTACGCTTTCAATACGCTTTATGACTTTTATTATTTGCGTTTATATAAATACCCGGAAAATCATCTTTAAAAAATAATTGTATTCTTTAAAAGGTGAATTTCTGCATGATCAGAACGCAATATTGCATTTTTATTATATGGGGTTATTTATTAAGATGTGCACCGCTTGTCATCGCAAGCTTCGTGATATTGGTTCTGCTCTGGAACACCTCCTTTGACGTGATAAAAAGGAGGTTTTTTCGCTTTGCCGGCAAGTTTACAGGCGAAGACGAGCACCCCGGTCACTTAGTTTACTAAGCTCCCGGGGATGAACGGCCTTGTCGCCGAGATGCAACTCCAATTATTTGGGGCATAACCTCGTTGTATTCGCAAAAATAGACGCCTGACAATCAAGATATAAACAGTGATTAAACCGCCAGTGCGTCATAGTTTTTACGCCGGTAATTAACCGCCGACAGCACCCAGAACAAGACAAACAGCGCAATAGCGGCGTAGCCGACGCTGCCCATGTTGTCATTGAGCAGCGCGATGCCATCCCAAAGGGCGCCGTGCAGGTTCAGTTTTTCAGCCAGCAGCCCCAATCCTTCCAGGCCGCCAATCAGCACCGCAATCGCCACGCTGGTGGCGGTGATGGTCATGTTGTAATACAGCTTGCGCACCGGTTGGTTGAACGCCCAGCCGTAAGCGCCAATCATGACGAAATTATCCAGCGAATCCACCAACGCCATACCGCTGGCGAACAGCAGCGGGAAGATCATGATCGACCAGACGGACATGCCTGAGCCGGCCCCGGCGGCGGAAATGCCCAGCAGGCCAACTTCGGTGGCGGTATCGAACCCCAGCCCAAACAAAAATCCCACCAGATACATATGCCAGCTTTTATTCACGGTATTGAAGGTCACGCGGAACAGCCGCGTCATCAGGCCACCGTGCTGGTGCGCCAGGGCACTCTCCGTCAGTTTTTCGCCCCTTTTCACCCGGCGGAAGGTGCGATAAACATCGCGCAGAATCAGCCCGTTGAGGACCGCCATCGCCAGCAGGAACAGCGAAGAAATCAGCGTGCCGAGGGTGGAGCCGTAATCATGCAGCCAGCCGATGCGGCTGCCGAACGCCAGAGAGGTGGCGGCAATGGCCGCGCAGGCCAGAATCACGATGCTCGAATGCCCGAGCGAGAAAAATGCGCCGACGGAAACCGGCCGTTGGCCCTGTTGCATCAATTTGCGCGTCACGTTGTCGATAGCGGCGATGTGGTCGGCATCCACCGCGTGGCGCAAGCCGTAGCTGTAAGCCAGCAGCGCGGCGGCCATCAGCGCCGGGTGCTGATGAAATGCGGCAAAGGCCGCAGCCCAAGCCAGCAGGTTAACGGCGATCAACGCCAACAGCAGCCAGAAGGCGCGGGTATTTTTTTGGAAGAACTCAGGGTAATTCATGTTGCGTCCTGTCAGAAAGAGAAGAAGAAAGCGGGGATTGTTGCGCACAGGCGACCATCGCCTGGCCGAATGCCAGCCCGCCGTCGCCTGCGGGGAGGCGTTGTGGCAGCAGAACCTGCAGCGGCGCCAGATGATGCATCAACCGTTGGCGCAGCAGGCGGTTGTGCAGCACGCCGCCGCTCAGCGCCACCTGTTTGATGCCGTACTGCGCGGCGAAACGCTGGGCCAGGGCGGCGAACCCTTGCGCCAACGCGTCGTGAAATGCCCAGGCGCGCTCGGCCGGCGGTGTGCGCCAGCCAAGCCATTGCGGCCAGAAGGCGGCGAGATCGAGCACATTGTCTTTGAGCGGCAGGTGCAGCGGGTGGCGGCAATGGGTTGCCTGATGCGCCAGCGCCTCCAGCCGGCAGGCCGCTTCGCCTTCCCAACTGAGTTGCAAGGGCGCGCAGCCTAGCGCGGCGGCGGCGGCGTCAAACAACCGACCGCACGACGACGCCGGCGGGGCGTTGATGCCGGCGTCGATCGCTTTCAGCAGCGGTTGCCACGGTTGTTGCAGCAAAAACTGCGTTTCCGGCAGCCGTTGCCAACCGTCGACAAAGCGCGCGCAGTGCGCCAACAGGTTGCGCCACGGCTCTTGCGCGGCGCGATCGCCGCCCGGCAGCGCCACTGCCGGCAAACCGCCGAGCGAGCGGCAGTAGCGGTAGTCCACCCGCAAGCATTCGCCGCCCCACAGCTGGCCGTTTTCGCCGTATCCCAGGCCGTCCAGAGCCAACCCGATGACCGCGCCGCCGTCGAGCGGCCACTGGTGCTCCGCCAGGCAGGCCGCCAAATGCGCGTGATGATGCAGCACCTCGGTCAACGGCACAGATTGACATTGCGCCCAGCGGCGGCTGGCGTAACCCGGGTGCGCATCGGTGGCGATGCGCTGCGGCCGGCAGTGATACAGCGTCAGGAAATGGGCGATAGCGTGTTGCCACTGTTGTTGAACGTCTTCCTGCGCCAGATTGCCGACATGCTGGCTGAGGATCGCTTTGTCGCCGCGCACCAGGCAGAAGGTATTTTTATTGTCGCCACCGACCGCCAGCAGCGGCGGTTGAGCCGGGAAACCGGGCGGCAGCGGCAGGGCATCCGGCGCGTAACCGCGAGAACGGCGTAGCATCTCGGTGCCCTGCGGTTGCTGTCGCAACAGCGAATCATCGGCACGTTGCAGGATCTCGCGGTTATGCATCAGCCACAGATCGGCAATGCCGGCCAGATCCTGCAGAGCCTGTTCGTTGGTTAACGCCGGTGCGCGCCCGGCGGCGTTGCCGGAGGTCATCACCAGCGGGCGTCGCACTGCTTGCATCAGGAGATGATGCAAGGGGTTGGACGGCAGCATTACGCCGATTTCGTCGAGATGCGGCGCAACGGCATCGCACAGCGCGGAGTGGGGCCGTTGCGGTACCAGGACGATCGGCGCCGCCGGGGAAAGCAGCGTTTCGCTCAGCTGCGCCAGCGAGTGGTTGCCGGTGCAGCGCGCCAGCCAACTGACATCCGGCAACATCACCGCCAGGGGTTTGCCCGGCCGCCGTTTACGGTTGCGCAGGCGCATCACCGCGTGCTGATCGGTGGCGTCACAGGCCAGATGGAAACCGCCAATGCCCTTGATGGCGACGATTTCGCCGGCGCATAACAGCGCCGCCGCCTGTTGCAGCGCCATATCCGCCAGGTTGATGGCTTTGCCGTCGGCGTGGCAGCTGAAAAGCTGCGGCCCGCATTGGCTGCAGGCCACCGGCTGGGCATGAAAGCGCCGGTCCTGTGGCGAGTGGTATTCCCAGGCGCAGTGCGGGCACAGTGCGAACGGCGCCATGCTGGTCGCCGGGCGGTCGTAAGGCATATAGCGAATCAGGGTGAAGCGCGGGCCGCAATGCGTGCAGTTAATGAAGGGATAGCGGTAGCGGCGATCGTGCGGATCGTTCATTTCACGCAGGCAGTCGGGGCAGGTTGCGGCGTCGGGAATGACTTGCGTGTCCATTTGGCTTTGCCGGCTGCGGCGAATGGCAAAGTCCTGCGGCGGCTGCAACCAGGTGAAGGGGCGCAGGCCGATATTGTCAATCTGGGCCAACGCCGGCGCCTGGCGCTGCAGCATATGCAGGAATATATCGATATCCACCGGTTGTACCAGCCGAATTTCGACCCCGGCGCTGTCGTTCCAGACTTCGCCACGCAGGCCGAGGCGCTGCGCCAGTTGCCAGACAAAGGGGCGGAATCCCACCCCCTGCACCTTGCCGCTGATGCGAAGCAATAATCCTGACGGTGACTTGGACATCTTACCTACCCAATAAGTAGGGGACGAACAGGTTCGTCCCGGTTTGGCTAACGGTCACATCACGTCTTCCACCGCCCTGCGCAGGCGGGCTTTCATGTCGCTGTAGCTTTGGCTGGCGTAGTTTTCCGCCCAGTTTTGATCGCCAATCGCTTCGAGCTTGACCGCGCAGTACTTGGTTTCCGGCGTTTTGGATATCGGATCGAGGTTTTCCTGCGTCAATTCATTGCAGGCGCCAATCCACCACTGATAGGTCATGTACACCGCGCCCAGGTTAATGCGTTCGTTGTAGTTGGCGCGGGAGATCACCTTGCCGCGCCGCGAGGCGACCCACACCAGCTGCTGATCGCCAATGCCCAGGGCGGCGGCGTCCTGCGGGTTGATTTGCACGAAGCCCGGTTCGTCCGCCAGGGTTTGCAAGGCGGCGCAGTTGCCGGTCATCGAGCGGCAGGAGTAGTGGCCGACCTCACGCACCGTACACAGCACCAGCGGATAAGTGGCGTCCGGCACTTCGGCCGGGGCGCGCCAGGTGGTGGCGAACAACTGCCCCTTGCCGGACGGGGTGGTGAATTGATTGCCCTGATACAAATACGGCGTGCCTGGGCTGTCGAGCGTGGTGCAGGGCCATTGGACGTGGCCGAGTTCGCCCATTTTTTCGTAGGTCGCGCCGTAAAACAGCGGGCACAGCTCGCGCATTTCATCCCAGATTTGCTGGTTGTCTTCGTAATGCATCGGATAGCCCAGTTCGGTCGCCAGCAGGCTGATGATTTCCCAGTCGCGCTTGACGTTGTACTGCGGTTCGATGGCTTTTTCGAAACGCTGGAAACCGCGATCGGCGCACGAGAACACGCCGCCGTGCTCGCCCCAGGAGGTGGATGGCAGGATCACGTCCGCTTGTTCGGCGGTTTTGGTCATGAAGATGTCTTGCACCACGATAAACTCAAGCGCATCGAACGCGCTGCGCACCAGGCTGAGATCGGCTTCGGTCTGTAGCGGATCTTCCCCCATGATGTAATAGGCTTTCACTTTGCCTTCGTGCACCAGGTGCGGCACTTCGGTGATGCGATAACCGATATCCGGATCCATACCGGCGGCGTCAATGCCCCAGGCGGCGGCGAATTTGGCGCGGACGGCGGGGTCGGTAACGGATTGATAGCCGGGGAATTCGTTTGGCAGCACGCCCATGTCGCAGGCGCCCTGGACGTTGTTCTGGCCGCGCACCGGGCCCACGCCGACGTTGGCGCGCCCGAGGTTGCCGGTCAACAGCGCCAGGCTGGCCAGCCCTTTGACCACATCCACCGCCTGGCCGAACTGGGTGACACCCATGCCCCACATGATGGTGGCGGAAGGGGCGCTGGCGTAGGTGCGCATCGCCTGACGGATTTGCTGGGCGCTGACGCCGGTCAGCTGTTCCACCGTTTCCGGCGCGTAATCGGCCACTTGCTGGCGATAGGCGTCGAAGCCTTCGGTGTATTTCGCCACATAATCGCGGTCATACAGGTTTTCTTCGATCAGCACGTGGCCGAAGGCGTTAACCAGCGCCATATTGCAGCCGTTGTTGATTTGCAGATGCTGATCGGCGATGCGCGCGGTTTCAATACGGCGCGGATCGCAGACCACGATTTGCGCGCCTTTCTCTTTGGCTTTCAGGACCCGACGGGCGACGATCGGGTGCGAGTCGGCGCAGTTGTAGCCGATGATCAGTAAACATTTGGAGTTTTCGATATCGCCGATCGAGTTGCTCATCGCGCCGTTGCCCAGCGTGGCTTGCAAACCGGCTACCGACGGGCCGTGACAGACGCGGGCGCAGCAGTCGACGTTATTGTTGCCGATCACCGCGCGGGCGAACTTCTGCATCACATAGTTGGTTTCGTTGCCGGTACCGCGTGAGGAGCCGGTGTGCATAATGGCGCGTGCGCCGTGTTGCTGCTTGATGGCTTTCAGCCGCTGCGCGGTGTAGCGGATGGCTTCGTCCCAACTGACCGCTTCAAACTTGCCGCCTTTTTCACGGCGGATCAGCGGTTGCGTCAGGCGCGGCGTCAGCAACTTGGTATCGTTGAGGAAGTCCCAGCCGTAGTAGCCCTTCAGGCACAGTTCGCCCTGATTGGTTGCGCCGTCGGCGGCTTCTGCGCGAAGGATTTTACCGTTATCCACCACCAGTTTCATTTTGCAGCCTGCGCCACAGTAAGGGCAGACGGTCGTGATTTTTTTCATTGGTTCAGCTCCTAAAACAGAGACGACAGGTTGTCGAGCGCGGCACGGCGGCGTTTCTCGGCGTTCATTTCCTGCAACAAATTGCGGTCAACGCAGTGCAGCGCTTTGGTGGGGCAGGTTTCCATACAGGCCGGGCCGGCGGCGCGACCGGTGCACAAATCGCATTTGTGGGCTTCGGCTTTGTCGCTGATGGCCGTCAGTTGCGCGCCGTTCTGGCGGATCACCGGGCGGGTGATCACCTCCATGGCGCCGTAGGGGCAGGCCACCACGCAGGTTTTGCAGCCGATGCAGCGTTCCTGCATCACCAGCACCATGCCGTTTTGGCGGCTGATGGCGCCGTTGGGGCAGACGTTGGCGCAGGGCGCGTCTTCACACTGGCGGCATAACACGGCGGTACTGACGTTAACGCCTTTAATCACGTGTAGCCGTGGGGCGAAGGTGGCGGCGGTCAACGCCGAAATGTCCTGGGTGGCGCTGTGCGCCATGACGCAGGCGATTTCGCAGGTACGGCAGCCGATACATTTCTTCGGATCGGCGATGATGAACCGGTTCATCAGGAACTCCTGGTTTACGGGGTTGGCGGTGGCGGTATGACAAGGTCTATACATAAAGCGTGCCAATCCACTAATTTCAATAAAAACAAAAAGTTATGTTTTTTGTGACGAGCGAGCCGACAAAAATGACGATGACGATGTCAGGCCGTCGTCACGGTTAATGTCGAATAGCCGCCGTGGGCCTGCCAGTGACCCAGGCGCTGATGCAGGGTTTTCACCGCCTGCTGCACCGCCGGGCCAATGGGGTAGTAAAATGCCACCACCTCCGGTTGAATGCCGATGAAGGTAATGTCCGGTATGTCGGCGCGCAGTTGGTCGATCAGAAAGCTGAGCGGCATGTTGTGGGTGGTCATGATGAACATGTCGGCGATATCCGCCGGATCTATCACCCGGATTTCGCCCGGTGCCAGCCCCATGTCGGTGGCGTCGACGATCACCAACCGCTGCGGCCGCAGTTGGCGAATGGCGTGAATGTCATTCTCCGGTGCCGCGCCGCCGTCGATCACCGTCCAGCCGGCGGGCGGGGCGGCCTGGCACAGTTCCGCCAGCAGCGGGCCGGCGCCGTCGTCGCCCATCAGGCAATTGCCGACGCATAACAAAACGCTATCCATGGTGCCTCCTGACCATCAGATAAATCGCCGGTTCGTTTTCGATGGACTGCAACAGGGCGATTAACCGTTGGCTCCAGTCTTGTTGCTGCGGCGTCATTTGCCCGGCGGCGCGGCTCAGCGCGCTGGCCAGCAAATGGGTGTGGCTGCTGTCGATGCAGATTTCGCCAAAGCGTTCGACGCCGGCCAGTTTGCGCCTGGCGGCACCCTCGGCCGGCAGGTGCGCAATCCAGTCGCGAAATGCCGCCAGCGGGCAATCGAGCCTGGCCTCCAGACAGTCGATCACCCCCAGGTGATGGCCGATCGCCAGGCTGTAATAGATCACTTCCTGCGCCTTGGGCGGCGCTTTCTTTTCCTGCACGAACTTGCGGCTGAGGGAATAAAACGTCACGTGGCAGACCGCGCTCATAGCCGTAACTCCCCGTGCTGTACGCGTTGATAAAGGGCCAACAGATGACCGACGATCTCCGTCAGGCGCGGGTCGTCTTGCCGTTGCAAATACGCCGCCACGCGCTGTTCTGCCGTTTGCGCGTCGGTGGCGGCCAGCAGCTGCAGGAAGTGATCGGCGATTTGCCGGCCGTAGCGATACCCGGCCAGGCGCCGCGCTTCGCGATCCACCGCCACGCGCAGCGGCTGCGGCAGTTGCGGGTGCAGCAGCGCGGTGGCCTCGCCCTCGGTTTCATCGTGCTGTTGGCGGTGGATTTTCTGTTCGAGCAGGCCGAGCGCCATGGCGAAGCCGTAAATCGTGGCGGCGGGCGTCGGCGGGCAGCCGGGGATATACACGTCAACCGGTACGATGCGGTCGGTGCCGCCCCATACGCAGTACAAGTCGTGGAAAATGCCGCCGCTGTTGCCGCAGGCACCGTAGGAAATACAGATTTTCGGATCCGGTGAGGCCTGCCAGGCGCGGATCGCCGGGATGCGCATCGCACGGGTGACCGCGCCGGTGAACAGCAAAATATCGGCATGGCGCGGCGAGGGCACCACTTTAATGCCGAAGCGTTCGGCGTCGAACAGCGGCGAAATAGCAGCGAAAATCTCGATCTCGCAGCCGTTGCAGCCGCCGCAGTCAACGCGATAGACATAGGCGGAGCGGCGGATATCTTTCAGCAAGGTGGTTTTTAGCTGGGCGATGCTGTCGTCGAGAGTTATCGGCACCGGCTGCCCGTTGGCGTCACGCGGGCCAATCAGCGTCTGGTTCATTGGGCGACCTCCCGGGTCAAATGGCGGCCGACGTCGATACGGTCGGCCTGGGTCAGGCTTTGTTGCTGCTTGCAGGCGGGGCAGGTTTCGAACTGTTCGCGGCGCTGCTCGCCGAGTTCGAGCAGCGCCAGGGCGTAATCGATTTCCTTCTGCGGGGCATAAGCCTTGCCGCATTGGCGGCAGTGGCAGAGGGCGAAATCGGCGCTTTCGAGCAGGTCTTCTTTGCGCCACACCGCCAGTTCGAACTGGTTCGACAGGCGAAGGGCGGTCGTCGGGCAGACTTCTTCGCAGCGGGCGCAGAAAATGCAGCGGCCCAAAAAGAACTGCCAACGAATGACGCCGTTTTCGACATCGGTTTCCATGGTCAGCGCGTTGGACGGGCAGGCGTTGGCGCAGGCGCCGCAGGCGATGCATTGCTGCGGGCTATACTCCGGCTTGCCGCGAAAGTTGGCGTCCACCGCCAGCGGCTGCGCCGGGTAGGCCACCGTGGCGTTGCCGGTTTTCAGCACTTTTTTAATCAGTTTCAGCATGGTGTCGTCCCCTTAAAACGGTGCGTTTTTCCGCTCGATGCCGTAGCGCTCAATTTCCTTGTACGGCACCACGATAGACTTGCGTTTGCGGATATCGACGATGGTCATGCGGTCGGTGCAGGAATAGCAGGGATCGAGGCTGCCGATGATCAGCGGGGCGTCGGAAACGGTATTGCCGCGCAGCATAAAGCGCAGCGTCGGCCAGTTGGCGTAGGTGGCGGCGCGGCAGCGCCAGCGGAACAGTTTCTGATTGTCGCCGGTCATGCTCCAGTGAATGTCGTCGCCGCGCGGCGCTTCGGCAAAGCCCAGCGCGAACTTGTGCGGCATATAGGTAAAGCCTTCCACCGCCAGCGGCCCGGCGGGCAGGCTTTGCAGGCCGAATTCGATGATGCCGAGCGAGTTGAACACTTCGTGAATGCGCACCTTCAGGCGCGAATACACGTCGCAGCCGGTTTCGACGCACAGTTCCACCGGCAGCTTGGCGTAACCGGCGAACGGATGATCGATACGGGTATCTCGGCGGTGGCCGCTGCCGCGCAGCATCGGCCCGACGTTGCTGTAATCGCGCGCGATCTGCGGATCAAGCCGGCCGACGCCGACGCTGCGCTGCTCGGTATTCGGCGTGCTGAGCAGAATATCCACCAGATCCTTGAGCTCGCTGCGCATCTCTGCCGCCAGCCGCAGGGTTTGCAGCATGTCGTCTTTCAATATGTCGCGCCGAATGCCGCCGATCAGATTCAGGCCGTAGGTTTTGCGCGCGCCGGTGAGAATTTCCGCCATCTTCATCGATTTCTCGCGCACGCGGAAAAACTGCATGAAGCCGCTGTCGAAACCGACGAAGTGGCAGGCCAGGCCGAGGTTGAGCAGGTGGCTGTGCAGCCGTTCCACCTCCAGCAGGATCGAGCGGATCATTTGCGCCCGTTCCGGCACCTGAATGCCCATGGCGTTCTCCACCGAGCTGGTGTACGCCACGCTGTGGGTAAAGCCGCAGATGCCGCAAACCCGGTCGGACAGGAAGGTCACTTCGTTATAACCCATGCGCGTTTCCGCCAGCTTTTCCATACCGCGATGGACGTAGAACAGGCGGTAATCGGCGTCGATAATGTCTTCACCGTCGACGAACAGGCGAAAATGGCCCGGTTCATCCGAGGTGATGTGCAGCGGGCCAATCGGCACCACGTTGGCCTTGGCGCCGGCTTCGCTGACAAAGGGATAGGTTTCGACGTCGGTGGTCGGCGCCGGCCGCTGGCGGTAATCCATCGCGTCTTTACGCAGCGGGTAAAGGTCATCCGGCCAGTCGTCCGGCAGCACCAGACGCCGTTCATCCGGCAACCCCACCGGGCGCAAACCGTACATGTCCCGCACTTCGCGCTCGCCCCACACCGCCGCCGGCACCCGTGGCGTTACCGACGGGAACTCCAGCGTTTGGGCGTCGACTTCGGCGCGCACGGTGATCCAGCATTTGACCCCTTGCTCCATCGACAGCACGTAATACAGCGCATAGCTGCCGCACAGCGTGCGTTCGTCGTTGCCGAACAGCACCGAAAGCCAGCCGCCCTGCTGGTAATACAGCCATTCCACCACCTCCGGCAGCGCATTCAGCTTCACCGTTACCGTGAGCTGATCGGCGGTTTGCCATTCTGCCGCCAGCACGGCTGCCGGGAATTGTCGTTGCAGCACCGTCAGATAATCTTGGCCCAGATGTTCAGTAATCATGATGTTCCTACTTGTGAATTAGCTGACGACCAGCCAGGAAACCAGCGCCAAAAATGCCAGGCCGAAGCCGGCCCAGGTGGTGCGAGCGGTTTTTAAAAAGCGCAGCCGTGCGACGCTGTTTTCCACGACGGCGACGGCCACCACCGCCAGCAGCAGCTTGCACAGCGATAACGCCAGCGCCGCCGCCAGCGCGGGCAGGGTCAACGCCGTGGCCTGGCCCCAGGGCACGAACACGCCGATAAACAGCTGCAGCACCACCAGTTGCTTCAGGTTGATGCCCCACTTGAGCATGCCGAGCGCTGCGCCCGCGTATTCGGTCAACGGGCCTTCCTGCAATTCCTGTTCGGCTTCCGCCATGTCGAAAGGCAATTTGCCCATTTCGATAAAGGTGGCGAAACCGCAGGCCAGCAACGCCAACAGCAGCGGCGCGCTGGCGTACAGCGGCCAATCCGCGACGCACTGGCTGATGGCGCTGAGCTGGGTAGAGCCTGCGACCAGCGCCGCCACCCACAGGCCAAGCAGCAGAATCGGCTCCACCAGAATGCCCAGCACCGCTTCGCGGCTGGCGCCAATGGCGGTGAAGGGGCTGCCGGTATCCAGCCCGGCGATGGCAAACACGAAGCGCACCACGGCGAACAGATAAATCAGCGTGATGACATCGCCGATTGCCGGCAGCGCAGAGATCTGCAACAGCATCGGCAGCGCGCAGGCAATGGCCAGCAGTGTGCCGGTCAGCAGATAAGGCATGGCGCGGAAGGCGATTCCCGCTGCCACGGGGGCGAGGGATTGGCGTTTGAGCAACTTGGCGATGTCGCGGTATTCCTGCAACACGCCCGGCCCGCGGCGGCTGTGGAGGCGGGCGCGCAACTGGCGGCTGACGCCGGCAAACAGCGGCGCGATGGCCAGCAGCAGCAACGCCTGCACGATGCCAATCAGTAAAGTGGGATAAGTCATCAGGTTCTCCTTAGGCCAGCGCCACGACCAGCAGCACCGCCAGCTCGATGGCGGCGACGCCACGGCAAAATGCGTTGAGGGGCGCGCGATGCAGCCAGCGCTGTAATGCGGCCGGTTGCAAGGTATGGCGCAGGGCGTACAGCGGCGCGAACATCACCCGCAGCGGCTGAGCGAAGCCGGTGGCGGTGATCACCATCGAGGCTTCGTGACCGTAGCCGCAGGCCCAGGCTTCACCGCCCGTGCGGCGCGCCTGGCGTTTCCCCCGATAAACCGCAGCGATCAGCAACGGCAGCAGCGGCATCGCCAACAGCAAAATGGCGATCAGCGGCGGGGAAACCAGCAGATGTGCGCCGAGCGGCGCTTGCGGAGTCAAGGTGGCGGCCAGCCGGGCAAACAGCGGGATCAGCCACGGCGCGCCAATGCCGCACAGCAGGCACAGCAAGGCCGGCAGCAGATGGCTGAGCATCATCGGCCACGTCGCCGGCCGGGCGTTGGCGGCGGCTTCACAGCGCGGCGCACTGAGGCACACCACGCCAAACACTTTGCTGACGCACATCACCGCCAACGCGCCGGTGATCGCCAACGCCACCGCCAGCAACGGGCCAAGCAGCCGGCCGACAAAGGCCGATGCGGCGCTGAACTGGAACAGGCCTTGATAAATCAACCACTCGCTGGCGAAACCGTTGAGCGGCGGCAGCGCCGCCATCGACACCAGCCCGATCAGCAATGCGATGCAGGTCCACGGCATCAGCCGCGCCAGTCCGCCCATTTTTTCCATGTCTTTCAGCCCGGTTTGCTGTTCGACAGCGCCGGAGGCAAGCAGCAATGCCGATTTAAACAGGCTGTGATTGCACAGATGAAACAGGCCGCCCATCAGCGCCAGCGCGGTCAGTTCAGGCAATTGCAGCGCCAGGCCGACCATTGCCCCGCCGATGCCGAGCAGGATGATGCCGATATTTTCCAGCGTGTGGTAAGCCAGCAGCCGACGCAGGTCATGCTCCATCAGCGCATACAGCCCGCCGAAAAAGGCGGTGCCTGCCGCCAGCAGCAACACCAGCAACCCCCACCACAGCGGCGGTGTGCCCAGCAGATCCATACCGATTTTGATCACGCCGAGCAGCCCGACTTTCATCAGCGCGCAAGAAAAGAGCGAGGCCGCCGGGGCGGGCGCGCTACTGTGCGCTTGCGGCACCCAGCCGTGCAGCGGCATCACGCCGGCGTAAATGCCGAACCCCGCCAGCGCCAGCAGAAATGCCCCGCTGCGCAGCGCCGAAGGCAAGGCTATCTCGCGCAGGGTGCTGAATTGCAGACTGTGGGTCTGGCTGTAGATCAACGCAAAAGCGGCGACCAGCAGCAGCGTACCGAAGCGCATCAGCAGAAATTGGCTGTGGCCGGCCTGCTGGCTCTTGGCGTCTTGCCGCCGAACAATCAGGAAGTAACCGCACAGCGCCGCCAACTCCAGCAGCAGCACCAGCGCCAGCGCATTGTCCGCCATCACGGCCGCGCTCAGCGCCGCGGGCATCAACAGCATCAGGCTGCCCTGCCGGGTGCGGTTATGATCGTTGAGCGTCGTCAGCCAATGGCAAAGGTACAACCCCACGAACAGGTTGCTCAGCGCGGTCACCAGCAGCAACAGCGCATTCAGGCCGCTGATCTCCACCGCATAGTGCAGCCACGGCAGGCGGGCAGGATGAGGCGTGGTGAACAGCCAGGGCAGGGCCGCCGCCGTGGCGGCCAGCGACACCAGCAGCGTGCCGATGCCGCAAACGCCGGCGCAAAAACGCGGCCATATCGCCAGCAGCCAGCACAGTGCGGCCAACAGCAGAGAACCGCTCAGTGACAGCGTCAGCAACAGCAGCGGGTCGGGCAGAAAATCGGTGATCATCGGTTCGGCTCCTTGCGGGCGACGGGAGGGCTGACAAACGGCAACTCGGCGGCTAACGCCTGCATTGCATTGCGGCGTTTTCGTTCGCTGGCCTGTCGCACGTCGTGATCGGCAACCAGCCGGATAGCGTTGGTCGGGCAGGTGCGAATGCACGCCGGGCCGTCAGGGCTGAAGGCGCACAAATCGCATTTCACCGCCACCGCACGGACCCCCGGTTGGCAATCGAGAAACGCGCTGACCGGGCGGGCGGAGGCGGGGGGCGGCGGTGCCAGCGCGGTCTGGCAATCGCCGGGAATGGCCAGCGGCACGCTGCCGCCAAAACCAATGGCGCCAAAGGGGCAGGCGATGCCGCACAGTTTGCAACTGACGCACAGGCTTTCGTTCAGCACGATGGCGTTATCCTGATGCGTTATCGCGTTCACCGGGCAAACCTGCGCGCAGGGCGCGTCTTCGCACTGGCGGCACATCACCGGCGCGGAATCGCGCGCATTGCGCATCACCCGTAAACGCGGCAAGGCTTGCAACCCGGCCAGGCGGTGTTCGGTCGCGCAACTGGCCATGCAGGTATTGCAACCCATGCATAATTTGGCATCCGCAATAAGAAAGCGGTTCATGCACACTCCTTGCGGTTTCGTCACTTTTGACGAAATCGACAGTAAAAATGACGTTTCGACAGTCGCTGTCAGTAATAAAACGGCGTTATTCAGGCCGGCAGAATAATTTTTTTCAATTCTTCATGAATGGCGCAGTCGCCATGCAACGAATCAAATAAACATTGGTAAATAACGGCGATTTTATTCAGGTAATGCTCCAGCACCGCGGGCTTGTCACGGTTATTGATTTGGCCGTCAATCAGGCCGCTTTCATCCAGCGTGGCGTGAGCGAAAGGGGCGAAATTT
The DNA here is from genome assembly GCF_052045345.1 of Serratia sp. 22264. Classification (NCBI taxonomy): domain Bacteria; kingdom Pseudomonadati; phylum Pseudomonadota; class Gammaproteobacteria; order Enterobacterales; family Yersiniaceae; genus Serratia; species Serratia sp. 22264. Next base: position 12,197 of record NZ_JBQEOY010000005.1, on the reverse strand, counting down.
TCCTCTTCGTTTGGCGTGGCCAAATTAATGCTGTAGCAGATATCGCGGCTGTAAAAACCGTCGCTCAATTGAATGCGCAAGGTGAAGTGATTGAACAGCGTGAAGCGGATGTCCTGACCCTGTCCGCAGATAAATTCATGATTAATACTCTGTTTTGTGGTGGTTACCGCTTTGACCAGCGTGTTGTGGTAATGCTGCCATTGCGTCATCAACCGGTTGTTTTTGCCGGAGATATAATCGGCCTGGCTGGTCAGTTCATTTATTGTGCTCATCTGTGTCACCCGCTGTGTCGACATTTCCTGTGGTAACGCTAATAGGGCATAAATCGTGCCAGCTTGGTTTTGTTTTAATTAATGACTTTAAATTCAATGGCGCGGTGAATTATTTGACGCGTGAGTTAACGCTGCATGACGGCTTTTACTGTCGATGACATCGACACTCGACAAATGTGTCGGCGCCTGACTGGCACCGTATTTGCACAGGTATTTTCAGTTGGACGTTTTATTGCCGTTACCGGAGACAGCATGCACGAAATAACGCTTTGCCATTACGCGCTGGAGATTATGCAGCAGCATGCGCAGCAACAGCAGGCGCGGCGAATTACCGCCGTGTGGCTCGAGGTGGGTGCGTATTCCTGCGTCGAGGCACAGGCGCTGCATTTCTGTTTCGACATGGTGTGCCGCGGCACGCTGGCCGAAGGTTGCACGCTGCATTTACAGCAACAGCAGGCGCTGAGCTGGTGCCATGACTGCCAATGTGAAGTGGCCTTGCCGTTGCCGCAGGTGCGTATCTGCCCGCACTGCGAAGGCCACAACCTGCGGGTGCAGGCCGACGACGGCATACAAATAAAACGCCTGGAAATTGAATAACCACAAAGGGGAAAGCTTATGTGTAGCACTTGCGGTTGCGCCGAGGGCGAAGTGGCCATTGAAGGTGACGTTCAGCCCACCAGGGTGCCGTTCCGCCCGCGCCAGAACCCGAAAGGCGATCTGCATTATGGCTTTGGCGCGGCCGGCACCCACGCGCCGGGCATCAGCCAGCGGCGCATGCTGGAAATCGAAACCAACGTGCTGGCGAAGAATGACCGCCTGGCGGCGCACAATCGCGAACATTTCGCCGCGCAACAGATCCTGGCGCTGAATCTGGTGTCCAGCCCCGGCTCAGGCAAAACCACCTTGCTGACGCAAACCCTGCTGCGACTGCGCGATAGCGTGCCGTGCGCGGTGATAGAAGGCGATCAGCAAACCACCAACGACGCCGAACGCATTCGCGCCACCGGCGTGGCGGCGATCCAGGTCAATACCGGCAAAGGGTGCCATCTGGACGCGCAGATGGTGCATGACGCAGCCCACCGCCTGGCGCTGCAACCCCACAGCCTGCTGTTTATCGAAAACGTCGGCAACCTGGTGTGCCCGGCTGGGTTTGACCTCGGCGAACGGCACAAGGTGGCGGTGTTGTCGGTGACCGAAGGCGAGGACAAGCCGCTGAAATATCCGCATATGTTCGCGGCGGCGCGGCTGATGCTGCTGAACAAGATCGATTTGCTGCCGTACCTGGATTTTGATCTCGACGCCTGCATCGCCAATGCCCGGCGGGTCAACCCGCAGATTGAAATCATCACGCTGTCCGCCACCCGTGGCGACGGCATGGACCAGTGGGTGAACTGGCTGGCGGTGCAACGATGTGCATAGGCATTCCGGGGCGAGTTGTAGCGCTGGACCCACTGCACTTGCAGCATGCGTGGGCGGAGGTGTGCGGCGCCCGGCGTGAAATCAACATTGCGTTGGTGTGCCAGGCCGGCCAGCCGCGTGAGGCGCTGCTGGGCTCTTGGGTGCTGATCCACGTCGGTTTTGCCCTGAGTCGGCTGGATGAACGGGAAGCCGCTGAGATGCTGGCGGCGTTACAGGCGATGGGCGAAGTGGAAAACGACGTGGCGCTGTTTATGGCGGGGGAAGGCAATGATGATGAAATACGTTGATGAATTCCGCGATCCGCAGTTGGTGAAATCCCTGCTGCAGCGCATTACGCAGCGGGCGGCAACGCTGCCGTTCAGCGCCGAACGTCCATTGCAACTGATGGAAGTGTGCGGCGGCCATACGCACGCCATTTTCCGTTTTGGCCTGGATAAACTGCTGCCGCCGCAGGTGGAGTTTATTCATGGGCCAGGTTGCCCGGTGTGCGTATTGCCGATGGAGCGTATCGACGCCTGCCATGAAATCGCCGCCAACCCCTCGGTGATTTTTTGCACCTTTGGCGACGCGCTGCGGGTGCCGGGCAAGCAGGGTTCATTGATGCAGGCGCGGGAACGCGGTGCCGATGTGCGGGTGGTGTATTCACCGCTGGACGCACTGCAACTGGCGCGCGCCAATCCGCAGCGGCAGGTGGTGTTCTTCGCGCTCGGTTTTGAAACCACCATGCCGGTGACTGCGGTGACGCTGCAACAGGCGCGTTTGGAAGGCATTCAGAATTTCAGCGTCTTCTGCCAGCACATCAGCCTGATCCCGACCTTGCGCAGCCTGCTGCAACAGCCGGAGGTGCGCATTGACGGTTTCTTGGCGCCGGGCCATGTCAGCATGATCATCGGCACCGAACCCTACCGCTTTATCAGCGGCGAGCACCATAAACCCCTGGTGGTGACCGGCTTTGAACCGCTGGATATTCTGCAAGGCGTAATGATGCTGATTGACCAGTTCTGCGAGGGGCGCAGCCGCACCGAAAACCAATACCGCCGGGTGGTGCCGCAAAGCGGCAACCTGCTGGCGCAGCAGGCGATGGCGGAGGTGTTTGCGATCGGCGGCAGCAGCGAATGGCGCGGATTGGGCACCATTGCCGATTCCGGCATCGGCCTGAGCGCCGCCTATGCCGATTTTGACGCCGAACGCCGCTTTCAGCCCCAGCCTCAGCAGGCGGCAGATGACCCGCGTGCCTGCTGCGGCGCGGTGCTGACCGGCCGCTGCAAACCGCGCGATTGCCCGCTGTTCGGCGGTGTCTGCACGCCGCAAAACGCCTTTGGCGCGCTGATGGTGTCTTCCGAGGGCGCTTGCGCCGCCTGGTATCAATATCGTCGAGAAACAGAGGAAAATGCGGCATGAATCCGGTTATTACCCTGGCACACGGCAGCGGCGGCAAAGCTATGCAGCAACTGCTGGAATCGCTTTTCCTGCCTGCCTTCGCCAACCCGCAGTTGGAACAGCGTGAAGATCAGGCGCGCATCGCGTTGGCGTCGTTAATGCGGCAGGGCGATCGGTTGGCGTTTACCACCGACAGCTACGTCATAGATCCGCTGTTTTTCCCCGGCGGCGATATCGGCAAGCTGGCGGTATGCGGCACCGCCAACGATCTGGCGGTCAGCGGGGCGACGCCGCGCTACCTGTCCTGCGGCTTTATTCTGGAGGAAGGGCTGCCGCTAGCGGAATTGACGCGGGTGGTGGAGTCGATGGCGGCAACCGCCCGCGAGGCCGGCATTCAGATCGTGACCGGCGATACCAAAGTGGTGCAGCGCGGCGCGGCGGACAAGTTGTTTATCAACACCGCCGGCATTGGCGTGATCCCGCAGAACATCGAGTGGTCGGCGCAGCGCATTCAAGCCGATGACGCGATCATCGTCAGCGGCACCCTGGGCGACCACGGCGCCACCATTCTCAACCTGCGCGAACAGCTTGGTATGGCGATGGACATCACCAGCGATTGTGCGGTGCTAACGCCGTTGATTGCGCCATTGCGGGCGATTGACGGCGTACACGCATTGCGCGACGCCACCCGCGGCGGCGTGAACGCCATACTGCACGAATACGCCGCTGCCTGCGGTTTCGGTATCGACATCGACGAGCAGCGTCTGCCGGTGAAACCGGCGGTGCGCGGCGTTTGCGAACTCCTGGGGCTGGACGCGATTAACTTCGCCAATGAAGGCAAGCTGGTGCTGGCGGTGGCGCAGGCGGCGGTTCCTGCGGTATTGGCTGCGTTGCAGGGGCACCCGTTGGGCGCGGATGCGGCGGTGATCGGCCGGGTGACCGACGGCGCCACGCAGGTGCGGCTGCGCGGAGCTTATGGCATCAACCGGTTGCTCGATTTGCCGCACGCCGAGCCTTTACCTCGCATTTGTTGATCCGATCGGGGGAAGCGGCCGCCGGTCGGCAGTAAACTTTGTGCCGTAGCTCACATAAAAATAAAAAAATTCAATTACCGCAACCGGATGCCTAACCGGCAGAGTGATGGTCAATGTCGAATGCAAGCATAGAAAAACAGGAACTGTTGGAAATTGCCCGCTTGTTGTTCAGCCAGCGCGGCTATGGCGATTTGCTGACCCAACTGCAACAGATCGTTCGGCGCCGGCAGTTGGCGGACGATGTGACGTTGCTGTTGCCGCACCCGAACAGCGCGCGAGTCGGCTTCCACGGCCACGATGGCCACGGACAGCCGCTGAACTATCAGGATGAAACGCTGCTGGCCAATGGGCCGATCGCGCTATTACGCGAGAATGCGCAACCGTTGCGCCTGTGCGGAGCCGATCTGCACCAGCGTTACCCGCAGTTGGCGATGTTGGCGCTGTATCCGCCGCTCAGCCATTATTGCCTGATGCCGCTGCGCACCGGCGGGCAGCTGCTTGGCGGTTGCGAATTGTTGCGTAACGACGGCAACGCGTTCGACGATACGGCGCTTGACGCATTGATCCCCTTGATGGAGCTGACGGCGCTGGCGGTAGAGCAGGTACAACTGCGCGAAACCGCCGAGCGCCAGCAGAGCCAGTTACGCCATGAGCGCGATGATTTCCGCGTGCTGGTGGATGTCACCAATGCGGTGCTGTCCAAGCTGGATCTGGACGATCTGATTGGCGAGATCTCCAGCGAGATCCACCGCTTCTTCAAAACCGATGCCATCAGCATTGTGCTGCCGGGCGATCGCGACGATCGCGTGACGATCTACGCCACCCATTATCTGAAAGATAACGTGGCTAAACGTCAGCAATACAGCGTACCCCTGGCCGGCACGCTGTCGGAAAGGGTGATGCAGAGCGGCGAAATGCTGCTGCTGAATCTGAAACACTCGGATCCGCTGGCCGAGTATGAACGGCAGCTGTTTGATCTGTGGCATGAGCAAATTCAGACGCTGTGCGTGCTGCCGCTGATTTTCGGCCAGAAAACCCTCGGCGTGCTGAAGCTGGCGCAATGCCAGCCGGATAACTTCAATGCCGCCAACTTGCGGGTGTTGCAGCAGATCGCCGAGCGTATCGCCATTGCGGTCGATAACGCGTTGGCCTATCAGGAAATCAGCCGCTTGAAAGAGAGTTTGGTGCATGAAAATCTGTATCTCACCGAACAGATTAATGACAACAACCCGGATTTCAGTGAGATCGTGGGCCGCAGTACGGTGATGTCCAGGGTGCTGCAACAGGTGGAAATGGTAGCGAAAAGCGACTGTTCGGTATTGATCCTCGGCGAAACCGGCACCGGAAAAGAGTTGATTGCCCGCGCCATTCACAATTTGAGCGAGCGCCGCGATCAGCGGATGGTGAAGATGAACTGCGCGGTGATGCCGGCCGGGCTGTTGGAAAGCGATCTGTTCGGCCATGAAAAGGGCGCGTTTACCGGTGCCAGCACCCAGCGTATGGGGCGTTTCGAGCTGGCGGACAAAGGCACGCTGTTTTTGGACGAGGTGGGGGAAATCCCGATCGAGTCGCAGCCTAAATTGCTGCGTGTGCTTCAGGAGCGCGAGTTTGAGCGGGTTGGCGGCAACAAGCTGCTTTCCGTCGACGTGCGTTTGATCGCCGCCACCAACCGCGATCTGCAGCAAATGGTCGCCGACCGCGAGTTCCGCAGCGACCTCTATTACCGGCTCAATGTCTTCCCGATACTCATTCCGCCGCTGCGCGAGCGACCTGAGGACATTCCGCAACTGGTGAAATTTCTTACCTACAAGATTGCACGGCGCATGAAACGCACCATCGACAGCATTCCGGCCGAAACGCTGCGCATGCTGAGCCAAATGCCGTGGCCGGGCAACGTGCGCGAACTGGAAAACGTCATTGAACGGGCAATATTGCTGACGCGGGGCACGGTGCTTAATCTGCAACTGCCGGAGCTGCAATATGCGCAGCCTTCAATCGCGCCAATCGCAGTGCCGCCGCCGGCAAGAGCGGGTGAAGATGAATATCAACGGATTGTGCGGGTGTTGAAAGAAACCAACGGCGTGGTCGGTGGGCCGCGTGGCGCTGCGCAACGGCTGGGGCTGAAACGTACTACTCTGCTTTCTCGGATGAAGAAAATGGGTATTTGAGTCTGCGCGAACCCTATGACTTATATTGCAGTTCCTGCGATTAGCGTCAAAAAAAAGCCCCAATTTTAATGAGGCAATCCAAGGGGCTTCTGGTCTTTATTTTTATATCCATAATTAGAATGGATGTGCTTATAGCTCCCGTCTATATAACAAAATCCTAAATTTCACTCATCAAATGTAGTGGATCAATGATCCACTACACTGTGGACAGTCCCCACCCCGGTAGGTGATCCTACTCGTCCCCCCAAAGGTCATAGAGCAGGTAAGCAATTGCTGCAGTGGCGATTGATTCAGATTTTTCCAATGCGGTTAAATGACGCTGAACGCTGGAAATACCCGGGGTTTTTATTGCTATACTGATGATATATTTCAAGGTGAATAAAGAAATGCGCACTCAGTTTGCAGCCCTCAGTATTAATATGTTGCAGGTTTTACATGCCGTTCTGACGACCAGAAATCTCAGCCATGCTGCAGAAAAGCTTAACAGTAGCCAGCCGCAAGTCAGCCGGCAGTTAGCGCAACTTCGTGAGGCTTTCGGTGACCCTTTGTTGGTCAGGCATGGACGGGAATATGTTCTCAGTCCGAGAGGCCAAGAGATCATTTTGCCATTGGAGAAATTAATAAACGAATTAAAAGAGTTATCACAGAAACCGGAGTTTGAACCGCTGCTGTGTAGTCGTTGCTTCAGATTTGCATCTTCTGATTATGTTGCTGAGCATATGCTCCCACAGCTGGTTGATTACTTGCAGACAGTCGCTCCAAAAGTATCCGTGGAGTATTTTACCTGGAAGCCAAATGATTACCCGCTTTTAGCCAATGCCGAATTAGACTTGGCAACGACCATGATAAAAGAAGCGCCCTCAGGATTGCGGGGAAGAATACTCGGTGAGGATGTTCCTGTTTGCGTGATGTCTGCGAACCATGTGCTAGCGGGTAAGGCCCTGGAAGCTAAGGATTATGCATCTTGGCGGCATGTAAGAGTTTCAGGCGGGGGGGATAAAGACAGTTTTATTGATCGTGAATTGAAAGAATATGGAATATATAGACAGGTCGCGCTCACCGTTCCTTTTTTTAGTGCGGCTATGGAGGTGGTTTCGAGCAGTAATTTATTGGTGACAATTCCAAAACACATCGCGATTATGATGGCTGGAAAATATAATGTGACGTGGTGTTCGATTGACTTTGTTAAAGAAAGTCATCGTTATTGGATGATTTGGCATGAAAGAACACATATGGCGCCTGAACATAAGTGGTTTCGTAATGTGGTGCGTGAAATAGTGGCAGGCTCTAATTTTGGCATAACGAAATATAACTCGAGTAATATGTAAGACTGGAGTATTTATTTTTGACATGGAAGCTATGATAGTTGGTGCATGTACAGGTTATAATGTTTCCCGTATGTTCAATGATAGATGTTTTATTTGATCTAACTTTGATTTTTACAGGAAGAGCGGAATGAACGTAGAAGAGTTTAGAGCCTGTGCTCATCAGCTTATCGATACTATTGCCGATTATCACGCAGGAGTTGCCGATCTACCTGTAATGTCTCAAGTTATGCCGGGAGAAGTATTAAAGAAACTTCCAGCTCATGCTCCAGTCAGCGGAGAATCGTTCGAAAGGATTATGGATGATTTTAATTCCTTGATCTTACCCGGTTTGTCGCATTGGCAACATCCTGGCTTTTATGGATATTTCCCCGCCAACGCTGCTCTTCCTTCAATATTGGGGGATTTTCTCAGTACTGGGCTGGGTGTTTTGGGGTTGTCCTGGCAGTCCAGTCCTGCACTCACAGAGCTGGAAGAAAAGACGGTTGATTGGATGAGAGAACTCTTGGGGCTTTCTAGCCGTTGGAGCGGCGTCATACAGGATACTGCGTCTACGAGCGCGCTGATATCGCTTATTAGTGCGCGTGAAAAAACGTCTCGCTATTCCCTGGCTGCGGGCGGGGTTCAAGCTGAGGCGACACCGCTTATCGTATATACGTCGGCTCAGGCCCACAGCAGTGTCGATAAAGCAGCCCTTCTGGCCGGCTTTGGCAAAGATAATATTCGCTATGTTCCAACCGATAAGAACTACAGTTTGGATCCGGCCGCTTTGGAGGCTGCGATCATCGCCGACAAAGCCGGCGGTTTTACTCCCTGTGCGGTGGTGGCAACGGTAGGTACTACAACTTCTACAGCGATTGACCCTATTAAGCCTATTAGCCAAATTACACAAAAATTCGGTCTTTGGTTGCACGTCGATTGTGCTATGGCGGGCTCTGCAATGATTTTGCCTGAGTATCGTTGGATGTGGGAGGGTATTGAGCAGGCGGATTCACTGGTGATTAATGCGCATAAATGGCTTGGCGTCGCGTTCGATTGTTCGTTGTATTATGTCAAGGATGCGCAGCATCTGATCAGAGTCATGAGTACCAATCCTACGTATTTGCAGACTAGCGTCGATTCCGAGGTCAAAAACCTGAGGGATTGGGGCATCCCATTGGGCCGTAGATTCCGAGCTCTTAAACTGTGGTTCCTATTGAGGAGCGAAGGCGTAGAAAAAATCCAGAAAAGATTAAGGCGAGATCTGGATAATGCTCAGTGGTTAGCTACGGCGATCAAGGCTGCGCCAAACTGGAAATTACTTGCCCCTGTTAGCTTGCAAACCCTTTGCATTAGATACGAGCCCGCAGGTTTGCACGCTGCGGATCTCGATGCGTTTACGCTTGCTTGGGCTGAGAAATTAAATCGCTCTGGGTTTGCGTATGTCACACCGGCAACGCTGGATGACCGTTGGATGGTGCGAGTTTCCATTGGTGCAATACCGACAGAACAAGAGCATGTCGCCAGTCTATGGCAGGCATTGCAGCAAACCGTTATTTCTTGATTTAGCCTATTGCCGGATATCTAAGATACCCGGCAATTTTTTCAACGGCGAGAAATGAATGTGTTCTGGCATGGTTATATTCTTCTCACCGGCATTCTAACTCTTCCTCAGTATCCCCCATCGACAGAAACCAATGGATGTTCGGACATCCTTCCCGCAATGCCGTTATACTCACCCTGTAAAATGCCCTTTTAAATTTATAAAAAAGTGACTTCAGAGACACCCATTTTTTCGGCACGGATCACCTACATGTGTGTCGGCTTCAGCTTGCTTCATGGAAAAAGAAACTTACGCTTAGGTACAGCGGGAATTCTTCATGGATGGATAGCCTCTCTTTTAAGTAAATGAATGGGTAACTAAATTTTAAGTTGGCCATAATTATTTTTTTTAGATATAAGATATTATATTTTTCATGTGTTTTATTCTAATTATTTGATTTAAAAAAATAGATCTTGTGCATTTAAATTGACAATGCATGTAACAAATTGCAACTCTTGTAACTCCGGGCGTTTACTGATTTTTGCGTGCTCAATGCATTGATATAAATCATCTTTTTACAAAAGTAAATTAAAATTCCGCCATATATTTAAAATTCAGCATTTAAATCTATTAATATGAAATAAACAGTTTTACTTGTTTATTGTATTTTTATTTTTTTATTTTTAATTTATGTTGTTAATTTTGTTTTTATTGGTTTTATGTGTTCTGTTTTTGTTATTAATTGAAACTAATTACTGTTTTTTGTTTTTATTGTAGAGTTTTATCTTGTTTTTATAGTTGATATCCATCTGTGGAGGAATTTTATACATTACTATTAGGACGGTTAATCACTGTTGCTCATCAGAACATCAGAATGATTCCTGTGATGGAGGGAGGCGTTAAAGGGACTTTATAATAGGAGCTTTAGAAGGAACTGCATGTTGAGTCAGATTATTTTTGGTTACTTAATTTCTGGTGATATTTTGTTTGATATGCACAATGGCTGTTTGGTTAGTATTAATGCAAAACGGACTGGGGTTGGGGCGCATAGCATTGTTTTAAGAGAGACCATGTATAGGTTGCTAGTGTACTTACTTGATAATAGAGAGAAGGTGTCGATAGACATGGATGATCTGCTGTTTCAGGTTTGGGATAAGTATGGCCTTCAATCCTCAACTCCGCGGCTTTGGCAGGTCATGCAGGCATTAAAGTCTCGCCTTATTTCTGTTGGGGTACCTGGTGATCTTATAGTGCGCCAAGACAGTAAGTCGTACAAGGTAAGAGAGGAGCTTATTGAACCTTTATATTTTAATAAACAATAAATTAGGTTGATTTTTTGAGGGTTTGGCAAATTATCGCCGTGCATCGGGTTATTGTTTTATTAACATACCATTTGCCTGTGGCTAACTCGTTTACTCTCAACATAGGGCGGGCTAGTGAAAATACATTCTATCTCGGATGACGGTTTTTTTTCGTTGGGATGTGAAGCCATATTCCATATAAATGGCTACAAATTAAATAACATACCGCCAGAAAGGTCATGGCTTGCCGAATTAAGTGAAGAAATCGATGAAGGCGATATTGTCCTGGTCACCATGGGCTCGCACCTTAGGACGCAAAAGGTTCTCGAGCGGCTTGCGTACCTCGGCGCGGACGTGATGTTGTTCATTGATCTACCCGTGAAAAAATATACCTCAGTGAGCTGGATGCGTGGTTTTCTGTCAAAAAAAATCCCCATTAGCTTACTGTTGCCTAGTTTTGAAACCATGAGTTTTCACAAGGGAAATAAGACCAACCTATTGACACAACGTGAAAAAGAAGTGATGGAGGCAATTATGAAAGGTCAATCTTTTAAACAGATATCAGAGGCCTTAAATATTTCACTGAAAACAGTGTATGCACACCGTCGTAACTCTTTAAACAAAATCGGGTTAAGGCATGCCAGTTCTTTTTCCTATGTGGGCTATCAAAACTACATTGCCAATAACAGCATCAAACTGCTCAGTTATTAAAAACGTGCAATAGCGCGAATTTTAATAACCAAATAAATCTAAACCCCTTTGCCATGGCAACGGGGTTCGGGTACGGGTGAGCTTCGAACTCGCGCGTTCATTGACATACATTGATATCAATATCCTTATTAAGGAAGTAATCTATATGGCCAGTTTAATTTATCAACAAGAAGCTGTTGCGCTTGCTTATGCTGTTTTAGGGCGTAATCTGGATGAAACTAGCTATGAGTATTTTGGCAAACAGCTCGAGAATGGCTCTCGCACTGCAGATTCCTTTGTCACCGCTTTATTCAGCGGCAGCGAAGGGGCTGGGAAATATGCTGGAAAAACAGATACCGCTATCTTAAACCAGGTTTACAGCAATATTTATAAAACAACAGCAGACGCCAGTTATATCCAGTCGTTGTTGAGTTCAGGCGCAAGCGTTAACAGCATCGTGGCTAAAATGGTCACCGACGTGTTGTATTACAGCGGGTTCGATAGCGCCACGCTCACGGCACAGCAGACGTTTGAAACACAAATCGATACCGCATTGTATTCTGCTGCGTCATCAACGGCAAAAGCGAACGCTGCGGATGTGGAAGCCTTATTCTACGTGGTGGGCGCAACTCAGGTGGCTGCAAGTATCAACACCTACGGGACGCAACTCGCCAACGGGACCAAGACTCTTGTACAGTTGGCTACCTCTTTCGTCAACGCGAAGGCGCCAGCCTCCCTGTACAACGATCAACAGTTTGTCTCTCTCCTGTATAACAACGCTTACCTGCGCGCCCCTTCGGCGGTAGAAACCAGCTACTATGTCAACAAATTGGCTGCCGGCACATCAACCCGCGCCGATGTTCTGCTGGAAATCATCAGTACGCTGCGTGGTGTAGTTACTGCGACCGATGCGGCTGCACAGACGCAGTTTATTAATGCGACCCATGTTTACAATTCCGGTGAATTGCCTGCGTTGTCCTATCAGGAACAGGTCGCTGCCCTGTATCTGGGGGTGCCGGATCGTGGCGTTGATGCTCAGGGGCTGGACACCTGGAGCAAACAGTTAGCCTATGGCGTCACCTATAA
>NZ_JBQEOY010000004.1:0-344905 GCF_052045345.1 Serratia sp. 22264 | reverse complement strand
ATTTCTGCCGATCGACTGACCGATCAACGCAGCGGCGAACCTTACTACAACATGAAAGTGACGGTGCCGCAGGCGCAGATTAAGCGACTGGGAGAGAAAACCATTGTTCCCGGCATGCCAGTATCGGTTTTCGTGCGCACCGGCGAACGTTCCCTACTCAACTACCTGTTCAAACCAGTAGTTGACCGCGCACATATGTCCCTGACGGAGGAATAAATATCATGATCCATCGCATTACGATCGGGATTCTCGCTGTCCTGTTTGTCGCCTGTTGGTTTTATACTACCCCAGCACATGCATTGACGCTGAATGAGGCCTTTATGCTGGCACTGCGCAATGACCCTACCCTGCAGGCGGCAGTACAAGAGAAGCTGGCCGGCGAACAAGAAAAGGCAATTGGTCGCGCTGGCCTTTTGCCGCAGGTTTCCGCCAACTACCAGAATGCTCCTCGCAACTGGCAGAACCAAAAGTATCAAGCAAGCGATAGCTTGGGGAACACTCAGGAGCAAAACGTTAACACTCGCTACAGAAGCAACTCGCTCTCGGTTACCGTCAGTCAACCAGTGTTCGATTATGAAGCCTGGGCACACTACCAGAGCGGGATCGCCCGGGCACTGATGGCAGATGAACGCTATAGAGCCAAGCTGCAGGATATGTCTACACGCCTGGTAGAAGCCTATATCGATGTGGCTTACCGGCGCGAAAATATCACGCTGGTGCAAGCTCAGGTAGCCACTTATGGTGAGCAATTGGCTTTGAATCAACAACTATCTAATCTTGGAGAAGGCACAGTGACTGACGTGCTCGAAACACAGGCGCGTTACGGCCTGGCACAAGCGCAGGTTATTGAGATGCAAGATGCATTGAATGCCGCTCTGAGCACGCTAAGCAGCATTATCGGCGTGCCGCCGGCCAATATTGATGCCGTCGAAGCACAAAAGGGATCATTTGCCCCCTTATCACTGAAGTTCCATACATTGAAAGAGTGGCTGTTACAGGCTAAAAGCAACAACCCGGATTTGCGTACTGCCCAGCAGGGTATTGAAGTAGCGCATTATGAAGTGGAGCGCAACCGGGCCGGCCATTTCCCGCGGGTGGCGCTGTATGCATCACACTCGGAAAACGACTCAAACAGCGATAACACTGTTGGTCAGCAGTACCGCACCAATTCCATTGGGATTCAAGTCAGCGTACCGATATACGCAGGCGGCGGCGTATCGGCTTCGACGGAACAGGCGGCGGCACGCTATATGCAAGCGAAATATGAAATGGCGGCGCAGTCTGATAAAACGCTCAACGACTTGCAGCAACAATATAACTTGTGCCGCAGCAGTGAAGCCAAACTGAAAGCTTACGAACTGGCGTTACAGGCGGCCGACAAACAAGTGGTAGCGACGCGCCAAAGCGTGAAGGCTGGTATGCGGGTGAACGTGGACGTATTGAATGCAGAACAACAGCGGTATATGACGCAAAAAGAGTATGCGGAAGCCAAGTACGGTTATCTGAAAGCCTGGGTGGCGTTGCAAAGCCTGGCCGGGGTGCTCAATGAACAGGATATATCACAGGTAGCCCGTTATTTTCGTTAGTTTACCCGGGAAAGACAGGTAAAATGAGATCCTGGTGGTTAACCGACAAATTGAATATTTAAATTCAGGGAATTATCACTATACAAAAATCACAACCAGCTCCCCATCGATAAAAGGAAATAACTCACTCTGCAGCCTCGCCTATTTAATTATCCTTTAATTAATAGTTAAGTATTTCACCCCAAGAAATTGGTATGAAGCCAAGGCTTCTGACCGGGGCTTGCGAGAGCGAATGATGCGCGAGTTTCCTCCCCCAAACGATACACCACTGAGCCAAATGTCTGGCCCAATCTTCCGTGGCCAGGCAGCATGGCTATCGGTGTCTCTGAGTCTGACAACAGGGCATAGATATCGGCTTCATTGTTAAGCTCCGTAATCTGTTGTTCGAGGTATCTCAGGCGTTCGTAGGAATTCGCCACCCGCCCACGCTCCGTGAGTAACGCTAAAGCGTTGTCGTTCACATCCTGACTGGCCAATGGGTGATTGGTATGAACCAATCGTAGCACATCTTGTAGAATGCAACCTTGCCTCGAGCACTCTAAGCTGGTGATGCCTGTCACATCAGCCACCGCATAGTGTTGACCACTGGCATGAGACAAAGTCTTAAGTGTGGCTAACGCGAGTTGGTTGCTTCAAGGCATGACGTAGAGCGAAAGTCACTGGGATCCCCGCTGGGTTATGTCGCAACATCAATAACGTATTTATGCATATCCCAACGCCGTCGCGGTTGACCCCCGTGAGGCCAATCATACCAGCGGCACTTAACAGCAGAGTCTCGGGAACCTCGTTCCCCTTAATTCGCAACAAGACTTGTGAATCATTCATGCTAGTAGGCAGATCCATATTTTGTGCCAATAGCTTTTCACTGCCCATATCAATTGCCAGCAGACTGCATCCTGGCTCTGTTTCAGCGGGTTGTGGCAAATCGTACCACCACTGTTCGTCCATAAAGTTGTAGACCAGGACATGCTCGAAGGGTAGCCCCGCCCCCTGGGCAATACCGCGAACTTCTTCAACCAGATCCGGTAGACACCGATTGATTATGGAAAGTAGACCGGTATGAGTAATAAAGCGCCGCACATAGGCATCTATGTCCGTGTACTGATGGGCAGATAAGAGGGTATGCTCAGCCCAACGACTGAGCGCATCACGCACTTGATTGCGAGCGGATTCACCGTGAGCGTGGCCACGGGCAAGGCCATTACCGAAGCAATCAATTGAGAGTATGAGTTAACCCCTTTAATAAGGCATTACCGTGCAAAGTCCCTTTGGCTATGGACTGAACCAAAGAGCTGATTAAACATACTCAACTATAGCGGTGCTAACACGTGAGCCCTCTTCCCAAAAAAGTAATACTCCCTAATAGATTAAGAAAGGCGCAATACAAATTGTACTGCGCCTTTATAGCTAATCCCTTATTTTTTATCTTTATAAACCTCAGCAACTGCACTGAACCGCCCATGTTCACGGCCCGCGATAATCACATAATATTGCCCACCTAGCTTATCCGCCATTTTAGACAATTTATCCCTCGCGTCCATCGGCGAAGTGGCTTCAGCCGTCGTCGTTATCGACCCGATTTTCTCATATTTCCCGGGATTATCTTTTACCTCTTGGGCAGTCAATAATGTCGCAGCCAAAGAGCCGAAAGATACGACACCGAGAATCAATGATGCTGATAAAAAAAACAACTTTATAAATTTCATATCATTACCTAAAAATATTTAAATTAAACACTGTTGACATTCGAAAGCAATCCATAGCTAAACTTGCATATGTTAGCGGATAGTAGCAATCTGCATAAAAATACAATACACCTTTTAATTTAATGAAATCTGCAAATCCGCTTTGCATGTTATATACTCTTAATAATATAAATTAAACCTCCTGACATAGTCATAAGTAAATAGCCAATTTATTTTAATAGGGGGATTGTTTTTTAATCATAAACTAAAACTGAGCTTCAAATAAATAATTATAATTTAATTTCCAATCACTGAATAACCATCATCTAGTTACACGTATTTTTAGTATGGACTTCTCCCTGGTTAACCTTTGACGAAGTGTCCTCACAAGCTTGCGTCAAAGCTTGTAAAAATACGTCTTGTGGTTGAGCGCCAGAAAGGGGATGCTGGCCGTTGATTAGAAAGAACGGGACACCATTTCCACCCAGTTTCCGTAAGCGATCTTGGTCAGCTTCGACCTCAGCACGGAATAACCCCCGGTTGAGCATATTCGTCACATCATTACGTTCTAGCCCGCACTGGCTCGCCAGCATCAGCAAGCTTTCTCTTTCAAAGACAGAAAGGTTTTTCGACAAGTGAGCCTGATGAAACCACCGCAGCATTTCATGTCCTTTGCCCTGAGATTGAGCAAACTTAATTATGCGATGCGCATCAATAGTATCGCCCAGCTTAGTGGCAGAAAGCTGATAAGTTAATCCTTCTGCTAACGCAGTTGCCTCTATATTTGACAACATAGACGAGACCTGAGATAGCGGAATATTCAACCGTTTCATAAAAACAGTACTAATAGGGGATGGGGGCATAGCCGGGAGCAGTCGAAAAGATCGTGGAATGACTAAAACCTGACGATCTGTCCCAAAATCATTGATAGCTTTTTCAAGGCGATTCAGACCAATCCAACACCAGGGACAAACTACATCTGACCAGAGTTCTATCGTAATCGGATCTTGTATTTTCATTCTTAATACCCTTAATTAAAACCAGCCTATTATTTAGTTGCGAGAGGGTTCTGTCACTTACATTGACTATATTGTCAAGCATGACAAACTGACAAGAAGGTACATTAATGATACCAAGTATCATTAATGTACAAGTCATTGAAAAATACGTTTGAAGGGCAGTAATAATCTAAGAAAAATTTTTATTAATGAAAAACGAAAAATAGATGGACTAAGGTTTATCCTATCGCAGGATAAGACGTAGCATTCGGTGAGAGTCGTGGCCGCGTCTAAACATGAACCATTCAACACCAAGAATAACTGACTTCATATAGCTACATTTTCTGACAACAGGTAGATTTCTCAATAAATCCAAGCGGAAGCACCCATTACGGAAAATAATTGGGGGATTTCGGTGTACTGCGCTTCGATTTTTGAGATTAGCTCCATTCCAGCGTATTTCGCTTTTCAAGCGTAGTACATCGCTTGGGACAAGCCCGCTGCGCGGGTAAACATCCCACACTCAATCCCGACGCTACTGCTTTAGTTACTTTATCAAGTCTCACTTTCCCCTTTTTTATCAAATTCCTGACGGGCAACTTCAACGTTGCTTTGATTCTCAATAACCCAAGTAGCAAGAATAATCAGAGGTTCAAGTAAGGACCGGCCTAGATCGGTAAGCTGATACTCAACTTGCGGTGGAATCGTAGGGAACACTGAACGTATGACCATACCGTCGCGTTCCAACTGCCGTAACGCACGCGTTAGCATCCTCTGAGTTATATCGCCAACCGCACGTTTGAGTGCGTTGAAACGCAAAGGGCCATCGGCTAACTGCATAATAATCAATATGCTCCACTTATCGCCAATTCTCGTCAATGTCGTCAGTACAGCATTGCAATAGAAATGACCATTCGTTGCCGTTGTGAAACCTGGTATCATTAGCTTTTCTCATAGTAGGATATATAAATATAATTTTAGCACTTATTTTAACTATGGCCACCGTAATTATCTACAACCGTGAGTTTTTTTAGGACTCTGGTAGAGTTGACAATAATAAATTACGGAAAACTTAAATAAAAAAACAAAAAAAATAAATACTGATATTGTTTTAAGTTTTGAAAAATTTAATTAGCAGTCACTATAGCGGTAAAAAATGGACCAATTCGAAATTGCGATTGTTTTTTGAATATTATTACCCATAAAGATCCCAAGTGAACATAACAATGGAAGCACCATAAAAATCTTCATATATAACATTCAATTTATCAATCCAAATAACGAAAGGCCCACAAAAATTAAAACAAATTTATAAAACACACCATAATTAAAGACCAGTTCATTGTTCTTTCAGATAAAACCAGGCTCAGTGTATCTCATCAGAATTATGTGGCAATACTGGGAAGGACATTTCCAGAATTTTCGTATTATTGAGAGCGTCATCCAGTAAAATGGCTAAATGGTCAGGATCAACCTCAGAAAGACCAAGCTCCATCACCAGATCATTCATCCCGTCCTGTGACTGTAATTCTTGATGAGTAGCACTGTTCTGTACTATTGCTGTGATGGTGACAACACCAACCTTGATGTTCTCGATGACTAGCTCTTT
The DNA here is from genome assembly GCF_052045345.1 of Serratia sp. 22264. Lineage (NCBI taxonomy): Bacteria > Pseudomonadati > Pseudomonadota > Gammaproteobacteria > Enterobacterales > Yersiniaceae > Serratia > Serratia sp. 22264. Next base: position 339,027 of record NZ_JBQEOY010000004.1, on the reverse strand, counting down.
TTGTAGCGATTGCAAGTAGTTACGTGCAGCAGCCATCGCAGGCCCGAGACCACTCATAAATGGGCAACCAACTTGAGCTGTGCCACCGAATGCCGAGAGGATAATACCTTCCCCACGTTCTCTAAACTCTGGCAATATCACATTAATAACGTTAATCAACCCATAGAAGTATAAATTGATCCTTGGCTGCAGAATCGCCGGAGTCAATTCAGTGGCAGGAGTGAACGTATCCTGAGGGTTTGGTGCGTAATACAAAGCATCAATGCGACCGAACCTCTCTCTGATAGCCACGATCGCTGACAAAATAGCTTCAGCATCCGACAAATCAGCGATGAATGTTGCGGTATCAACCCCGTTTGACCTAATGCTTTCTGCTAGAGCATTCAGTTTTTCAGCATTGCGTGCGACTAATGCTACGGCAAAACCTTTAGCGCCATACTGGCGAGCGACAGAGGCGGCCAGACCTGAACCAGCACCAAAAATTGCAATCACTTTCTTCATGGGTCCGTTTCCTTAGTAGGTTACTGTTTGGAACCAGGTTATGATATTGCACCTTAAAACTTTTACAAGAAGGGCCTTTTGGCTCCCTTGGTTACTAAGGAGTAACCTACTTATGGGTGTAGTTACTCGATTTGAAGATTGCCCTGTGCGTGATGTGCTTTACCGTATAATGGATCCCTGGAGCACATTGACCCTGGAGTGTCTTTGTGATGGGAAGCTAAGATTTTCGGAGGTTCTTCGAAAAATTCCAGGTGGAATATCGAAAAGAATGCTTTCAAAAACGCTGCGCTCTTTGGAAGAAGATGGGCTTGTAACACGAACGGTGTACCCGACAAAACCGCCAAGCGTCGAGTATGAATTGACAGAGTTAGGCCAAAGCTTTATGCCCCATGTACATGGGTTAGCAGAGTGGGCATTTATGAACGAGTCAAAAGTCCGTGCTGCCCGTCAATCTTTTAAAAACCAATGAAAATTATTTCATTATTGGTCTGGAGTAAATACCATCCCAGACCCATTTTTAACTGTTTGTGAGTAGACCCCAGTTTCCTAGACGGTTACATGCCGCGCAGTGCCGGTGTTTACTCGCCGGTAAACGTTGCCGGCTCTTTCGCCGCCAGCGCCCGCATGCCTTCGTTGCGGTCTTCGCTGGCCGCAATCAGGGCCGAAAGCGAACGTTCATAACTCACGCCCGCCGTTAAGCCCATATCGAAACTCGCCAGCACGGCTTTTTTGGCCATCTTAACGGCGAGCGGTGCAGCGCGGGAAATATTCTGTGCAATCTTTAACGCCTGTTCCGTTAACGCTTCCGGCGAGGTGATCCGGCTGATCAGCCCGGCGGCCAGCGCTTCTGCGGCGGTGATTTTTCGCCCGGCGAGGATCATCTCCATCGCCAGTGATTTCCCCACCGATTTGACCAGCCGTTGCGTTCCCCCCGCGCCGGGGATAATTCCGATGTGCGTTTCCGGCAGTCCGAGAATGGCCGTTTCATCGGCAATCACGATGTCACACAACAACGCCAGTTCCAGCCCGCCACCCAGCGCATAACCGGATAAGGCCGCGATCACCGGCTTTTCGATGGCGGAAATCTGATCCCATTTCTCACTGAAACCGCTGGTGTAAAGGGCAATTGCGGAGGCGGTTGCCAGCGTGCCGGTGTCAGCACCGGCGGCAAACGCCCGCGCCGAACCGGAAATGACTATTGCGCGGATCTGTTTATCGCCATCCAGTTCGCGCATTTTTTCCAGCAACTGCGTCAGCATTTCTGCACTTAGCGCGTTGAGTTTTTCCGGCCGGTTCAAGGTGATATGCGCTACGCCCTGATGGCGTTCGCAGCCAATAAGTTCGTCGCCATGACGTTGACAATGAAGAGGTTCACTCATGGTTTTTGCATCCCGCTGATGGCACGGATCGTGTCGTTACGGTACGCAAGACCTTCGGCAATCTCCTGCGCCGTCCACGGATAAAACCCCGCGCCGGTTTTGGTGCCCAGATTGCCCTGCTCAATTTGCGCCAGCAACCACGGCGGCAGCACATCGTCGCTGGACAAATCCGGCAGTAATATCGCGGCGACATTTTTCACCGTATCCAGCCCGGCAAAATCCATGAGCTTGAGCGGCCCCATCGCCGACCAGCGTGGTGCCAGCGTGCTTTGCACCGCAAAATCCACGTCTTCGATACTGGCAATTCCGGCCGTCACCAGATGCAACGCCTCACGCAACATGGCGTACTGCAGCCGGTTGACGATAAACCCGGGGGCTTCTTTATGAATGGTCACGCTCTGTTTGCCCAGTTGCTGACAAAGCGCAGCGGCCTGCTGGCGCGTGCTCTCCTGGGTTTGCGGCCCGCAGACGATTTCCACCATCGGCATCACATCCGCCGGATTAAACCAATGCAGGCCAATAAAGCGCGACGGCACCGCCAGCACGCTGGCAATCTGTCCGATAGGCACGCTGGACGTGTTAGTGGTCAGCAGACACTCATCGCTGACATGCTTTTCAATCTCCTGAAAAATCTGCTGCTTGAGCGCCAGTACTTCGGCGATATTTTCCGACACAATCTTCGCGTCTTGCAGGCATTGCGCCAGTGACGTGGTGAAGGTAATGGAAGACGTCAGCCCGGCTCCGATGCTTTCAATCAGCTTCGCCGCGTTATGCAGCGAGTTTTCGGTACGTGAATAAAGCGCCACCCTGAAACCGCTGGCGGCAAATACCGCGGCGATCCGCGCGCCCATGGTGCCCGCGCCAATCACGGCAACCTGCGTTAATTCCATGTTTTCTGCCTCCGGTTAAATGACGCCCTGCTGCGAAAGTGTGTCCAGTTCCTGCGCAGACAGCCCCAGTTGAGCGCCGAGAATTGTGCGGGTGTGCTCGCCAAGCTGCGGCGGCATTAAATCGGGTAACTGGCTCATGCCGCTGAGCTTCACCGGCTGCGGCAAAATGCTGATTTCACCGGCGACCGGATGCATGACCTGATGCAATAATCCGCGCGCCGCAGCATGCGGGCTTTGCAGCAGTTGATCCAGCCCCCAGACCGGCGCGGCGGGAATACCGCCGGTATCGAGCAGCTCTAGCGCCTCCACCACGGTTTTGGGGTGCAGCCATTTTTCAATCAGCACGCGTAATTCGTACTGATGTTTCAGGCGCTGCGGATCCGTCGCAAAGCGCGCATCCTGCAAGATTTCCGGCATGCCAAGGGTGTCGGCCAGACGACGGAACAGGCTGTCATTGGCGACGGCGATCACCAGATAACCGTCGGCCGCGCGGTAGCTGTCCATCGGTGCGCTGATCGGGTGCGCATTGCCCAGCCGTCCGGCCAGCGGCATGCCGCCGAGAAGCTGCGTCAGCGACACCATTTGCATCGACACCATGGCATCCAGCATGGCGACATCCACGTGCTGGCCGAGGCCGGTAATGCCCCGTTGCAACAAGGCCGCCAGGATCCCCCACGAGCAGTAGAGGCCGGATACTACATCACCGATGGCATCGCCCACCCGCGTTGGTTCGCCATTCGCCCAGCCGGTGACCTGCATGATGCCGCCCATAGCCTGAATAACGTGGTCGTAAGCCGCTTTATGCGCTAGCGGCCCCTGCTGACCAAAGCCGGAAATACTGGCGTAAATCAGCTTCGGATTGATCTTCTTCACCGCTTCATAATCAATGCCTAAACGTGCGGTCACACCGGGGCGAAAGTTTTCCACCAGCACATCCGCACCTTCTATCAACTGCTCCAGCATTTCCCGCCCTTGCGGGGATTTCAGGTTCAGCGTCAGGCTTTTTTTGCCGTGATTGAGCAGCATGAAATAGGTACTTTCTCCGTTGAGATGCGGAGTGAAATCACGAGAATCGTCACCTTTTCCCGGCATTTCAATTTTGATCACTTCCGCGCCCAGATCATTGAGCAACGAAGCACAATAAGGCCCGGCCAGCACACGGGACAGGTCAAGCACTTTGATCCCTTCAAGTGGCCGGGATGCAGCTGATGCACTCATGCGGTTTCTCCTTCAGCGGTGTCTGCAAAAATCAGTGGCGTCAGTGCGCGGTAAATATCGCCCTGTCTAATGAGCTGCCGGATGGCCAGCATATCCGGATACATTTCTTCATCGCTTTGTCTGAACGCCACCCGCTGCCGTACCAACGAAAGCACCTTTTCGGTGCCCGTGGACGCCCGCAACGGTCGGTGAAACTCCACCGCCTGCGTGGCGCACAATATTTCTATCGCCACGATATCGATGGCATTTTCGACGGCATCGATGGCATTACGCGCCGCCGTGACGCCCATAGAAATGTGATCTTCCTGTCCCGCGCAGGTGGACACGGTATGCACGCTGGCCGGTGCCGCCAAGGCTCGGTTTTCCCCTGCCAGCGCGGCCGCGGCGTAAGGCGGGATCATCATTCCTGAGTGCGCCCCACCGTCCGCCACTAAAAAGGCCGGTAAGCCGCTGAGATGGCTGTTGGTCAGCCGGTCGGAACGCGCCTGCGAACCGGTACTGAGCTGGGCAATGGCGATCGCCAGCGCATCGAGACACAACGCAACCGGGGCGCCATGGCCGTTGCCGCCCGGCAGCACATTCAGTTCCCCGTCTTCAACCATAAACACCGGATTGTCGGTGACAGAATTGACTTCGGTGGTCAGGGTTTTCTGGCAATAACTCAGCACATCACGCACCGCGCCATGCATTTGCGGGATGCAGCGCAGGCTCAGGGCATCCTGAACGCGGAAATCGCGGTATCTGTCCAGGATCTCGCTGTCACGCAGCAGGCAGCGTAAAATCCGCGCGGTTTCCTGCTGCCCGTCATGCGGCCTCAGGGCATGCAAGCGAGCGTCATAACCACGGATATTCCCTTTGAGCACCTCAAGGCTCATGCCGCCGGCGGCGTCCGCCACCGGGATGAGTTCCCGGAAAGCTTCCGCTGCCAGGCACCCGAGCGCCGTAATTTCGTAGGTGCCGCTGACCAGCGCATGGCCTTCGCGCGGGCCGGGAATGCGCAGGGCAATACCCGCCCGCTTCAGCGCTTCGCGGGCAGGCAACAGCTCGCCCTGATAGTACGATTTTCCATAACCAAACACCGACAGTCCGATGTGTGCCGTGGCAATCAGATACCCGACCGACCCCTTACCGGGCGACCACGGGATCACGCCCTTATTGAGCATATCCGCCATGGTCAGCACCAATGCCGGGCTGACGCCGCTGAAACCCTGTAACAGGGATTTGATCATCACCGCCATCATTGCGCGCACTTCATGCTGTGCCAGTTCTGGCCCCACCCCGCAAGCATGACTTTTCAGCATATTGAGTTGCACATCGGAGATTTGTTCCGGCGATAACCGCTGCGTGACCAGATCGCCCACGCCGGTGGTCAACCCATAAATCACTTTGTTTTCGACTATCGCCTGTCTGATTTTCTCGTGCACAATCTGCATGCCGTCCAACGCAGGCGGTGAGAGCAACACCTGTGCACCATAAGCAATATCGACGATGTCGCGGATCGACGTTTCAGCCGTGCCTAACGTGACCGGTTGCACCCTCATTTATTCAGACCGTGCTGAGTCAGCCATTCTTTCGCTACCGCATCGACGCTTTCGAAATTCGCCAGTTTGCCGTTCATCACGATCAAATCGCTGGTCGTCAGCTGTGCGGAGACGGCTTTGAGCGTGGTTTCGACCACTTCGCTGGCTTTGTCTTTCGCAATCAACGGCACGATATTTTGCGCAGGGAACAAGTGTTTGGAATCTTCCAGCGCCACCAGATTTTTGGTTTTAATGGCCGGATCGGTTGAGGTCATATCCGCAACCTGGATCTGATTGTTGGTCAGTGCAGACAGCGTCAGCGGGCCGGCAACATCAAGCACCTTAAAGTTTTTGAAGGTTAATCCGTACACTTCGCTCAACCCTCTCACGCCCTCACGACGGGTTTTCCATTCTGCCGGGCCGCCCAGCACCAGCGTTTTGGCGATCGGAGCCAGATCGCTGATGTCTTTCAGGTTGTATTTTTTCGCGGTTTTTTCCGTTACTGCCAGTACATCACGGTCCTGCGCGGCCGAAATATCCAGCATCTTGATTTTTTCCGGCAACGCTTTGGCCAGCGCCGCCGCCACATCTTCGGAAGAGTGAGCCTGCGTTTTTTCGTCGAGGTAACTCAGCGTGGCGCCGCTGTATTCCGGGATCAGACTGATGGAACCGTCGAGCAGCGCAGGCATGTACACCTCACGGCTGCCGATATTGAGTTTGGTTTCCACTTTGACGTTTTTAGCGGCCAGCGCCTGCTCGTAAATAGTGGCAAGCAGTTGGCTTTCCGGGAAGTCTGCGGAACCGATGATAATGGTTCCACCGGCATCAGCAGAGAGGGCCACAGGTGCATGCACCACGGCGGCAGAAAACAGGGCAACAGCAAGCAGGTTTTTCAATTTCATTTTTATCAGACTCCGGAATGAGTGAGTAGATGATTCAGCTATTCGATAAAGGCAATGTTTTTTTACGGCGGCGTTCACGCTGCCGTATTCCTGGTGATACCGTGAAACGAATTAAAAAAGAGAAAAACACATCGACCAGCAAGGCTAATATTCCCACCATAAAAGCCCCCGCGACCATCTGCGGATAATCGTTCTGCGCGCGGCCATCAATAATAAGACGCCCTAATCCGCCGAGAGAAACATAAGCCGCAATGGTGGCGGTCGAAACGATTTGTAATGCCGAGCTCCGGATACCGGATAATATCAACGCCAGCGCACAGGGGATCTCAACGGTGAGCAGTAATTTCCACGGCGAATACCCCATACCTATGGCTGCGTCAATAATTGCCGGATTAATTGCCCGAATACCGGAATAAACGCCCATCATGATCGGCGGCAATGCCAGGATAATCAGCACTATCAGGCAAGGCACAATAAAGGCCAGATCGGATTCAAATACCGGCCCGAAAAGAATGACCAGTAAGATGATCAACCCGAAAGATGGCAGCGCACGCATGGCATTCGCGCTGCCGATTAATAACGTCGCGCCTTTGCCGGTATGCCCGACATAACACCCCACCGGAAACGCGATAATCACCGCAACAAACAAGGCTTCGACGCTGTAAACCAGATGCTGGAAAATCAATATCAGCAGTCCGTCGTCATTGAGCCAATGAGCTGGGTCGAGCAACCAGTTAATCATTTCGCATTCCTTTTCGGTTGCCAGGCGGTAATTTTATTGCCGGTGCGCAGCACCAGATTATCCAGCAGCAGCGCCAGCGCGATGCACAGGAAAATACCGGCGATAATCGGCGTCAGAAAATGCAGTTGGAAACCCTGGGTAAATAACGCCCCCAGTTGCGGCATCCCGACCAGCGCCGAGATGGAAACAATACTGACATTCGACACCACCACCACGCGCATGCCGGCGGCGATCACCGGCACCGCCAGCGGCAGTTCGACACTCAGAAATCGCTGTAGCGGCCGATACCCCATAGCCACGGCGGCCTGATGCGTTTCTTGCGGGACAGAATCCAGCCCGTCGCAAACCGTGCGAATCAACAGCGCGAAGGCATACAGCGTCAACGCCACAACGACATTGACGGCATCCAGAATTTTGGTGCCGAGCAGCCCCGGTAACAAGACAAACAAGGCCAGCGAGGGAATGGTATAAAGCAGCCCCAACAGATTAAGAATGCCGTCCTTAAACTTTCCGCAACGGTGAAGTAAACCGCCCACCGGAATGGCCAATGCCAGCCCGATCAAGACAGGAATGATGGACAGATAAACGTGCCAGCCGAGTAACGTCGCTATATTTTCCCGCTGCTGAAACAACCAGTCAAAGCGCATGGCATTACCTCTCGGCACGGGAGTGAGAAAGCGAAAATACCTGTTCGATATTCGCCGTGCCGATAAAGCGTTGTTGTTCATCGACAACAATGCCGCGCTGACAGGGGGAACTTAATACAGAATCCATTAACTGCCGCAGCGTGCCATTTCTTGGCGCAAAGGTGCTGCCAAGATTAATGTCTTCCGCCTCTACCGTGGTTTTGTTTTGCTGCACATCATACCAGCCGACCGGGCAATCATTTTCCACCACCAGCACCCAGGAATCATGCCCCGCCACTAAACGGGCTTCGCTGACCGACATTCCCGGCGCAATGACTTTCTCTTTAGCCAACGCAATATCTTCAGGGATCATCTCAAAAGAAAGCTTACGGTATCCGCGATCGCGGCCGATAAAATCGGCGACGAAAGCATCTTCAGGTTCATTCAATAATTTGACCGGCGAGGCAATTTGCGCCAGACGCCCTCCGGGACGAAAAACCGCCACCTGATCGCCTAATTTCATCGCCTCGTCAATATCATGGGTAACCATGATGATCGTCTTGCCGATTTCACGCTGTAAACGTAAAAACTCCTCCTGCAACTGTTCGCGAACCACAGGATCGACGGCGCTGAAAGGTTCATCCATCAGCATGAATTCAGGGTCGGAAGCCAGTGCGCGGGCGACACCGACCCGCTGCTGCTGGCCGCCGGACAACTGCCACGGATAACGTTCCGCCATCGCCAGCGACAGCCCGACCAGTTCCAGAAGTTCCAATGACTTTTTACGCGCCGCCGTGCGCGTTGCCCCGTTAAGCAGCGCGGTGACGGCGATGTTGTCCTGCACCGTTTTATGCGGAAACAGACCGGCATTCTGGATCACATAGCCAATCTTGCGGCGCAGTTTGACCAGGTCCATCCCTGCCGTCGGTTGTCCGTTGAGCAAAATACTCCCCGAAGAAGGCTCGATTAACCGGTTGATCATGCGCAGTGACGTGGTTTTTCCGCAGCCCGAAGGCCCGACCAGCATGGTGATTTTGCCTGTCGGCGCACTGAACGACAGCCTGTCTACGGCCACCGTACCATCGGGGTAAAATTTGCTTATGCTCTCAAATGAAATCATTACGTTTCCTGCCCCATTACGGACTGTTGTTAACCGTCGCCTGCCTTTCAGCTATTCGCAGACCCGATATGTACTAACCTGTATGTACAACCTAGCAAGCAGGATGCCAACTTACCAAAGCAGGGTAATACCGGCGGTTTTAGGGAGATGGGCTGTACAGAGAGGAAAAAACGAACAAAAGAGGGCATCTCTTGCCCCAAAAAAAACCACTCGCACCATTAAGGTGCTTGCAGGGGTAGAGAGAAGCACTGCACCCGGATTACCGTTGAGGATCCTTGTCGATGCAGGCTTGCCAAAAATGACGGGTTTTTACGAAGACGGTGCCGTTAATTTTCCCCGCAGCAGGAACAATAACAGTGCGATCAGACAGGCCGTTGCCTGTATGCCCCCCAGCGTGGTGACCGCGGGGAACGTCAGCACCGAGCCGAGCCAGGTTGTGATTGCAGCCGCCCCCATTGTAAGAAAACCCAGTAATGCGGATGCCAGGCCGGCCTGTTTCCCGAAGGGCCCCATTGTGATTGCCGTTCCCAATGGATTGGCCAACCCCATTCCCCAGAGGTACAGACTCATGGACAAGGTATACCAAGCCAAGCCTGGAGTTTCCGGCCCAATCAGCAGCAGGCTCCCCCCCAATAATGCGATGAGAATACCTCCCGAGGTAATGATTTGCGCGCCATAGCGGTGTGCCAGGCGCGGTGCCGCCATCCCTGCGGCAAAGACCACGAACACGGTGGCGGCAAAATACAGCCCGGCCTGTAGCGACGACAAGCCTATCCCGTTCATCAAAATGGCGGGCGCGGCACCGAAAGAGGCAAACAATCCGCTCATCAACAGGCTCATCGACAATGCCGGAAGTATGAATTTCCCCTCCATTAGCAGCCTGCCGTACGCGAATATCACACTCGGCATCGAGTGCGGTGCGCGACGCTCAGCAGGATGGGTTTCCCCCAGCACGTTGACGTAAAATACGGCGACAACGAAGGCGGCAATGCCCACCAGTATGAAGATCGCACGCCACCCCAACGCCGTAGTCAGCACGCTCCCCACCAACGGCGAGAAGCCCGGTGCGGCAGCCGCTGCGATCATGGTCAGCGACAACGCGCGCGCCAGCGTTTCGCCTTCAAACAGATCACGCGCAATGGCGCGGGCTAAAACCGCTGCCGCGCATACGCCCAGCGCCTGGATGATGCGCCCGACGATCAGCGTTTCCAGCGAACCGGCGAGACCGCCTACCACCGTACCCACGATGAATATTGAGAGTCCCCCCAACACCAGCTTCTTGCGTCCGTATCGGTCAGCCAGCGGGCCGACGACCAACTGAGCCAGCGCGAAGGTGATGAAAAAGCTGGAGAGCGTCAGACCAAGCTCACGCGCTGACACCCCAAGCTGCTCTCCGATATCCGGAAACGCGGGAAGGATAATGTTGGTGGACAGTATGCTAATGGCAGAAAGGCCGGCCAGTAACGCGACGATTTTACCTGTTAGTTGCGGGCCTTCGGCCGAAGGGATAGCCGCCCTCACTTCAGTGGGCGTGTTTTCTGTACTCATGGTAATCCCTCGCCGGGAGTGGCCGGCGCGTAAACACCCTCAGCCTTCATCATCGGACCCTTTCGTTTTGCGGTAAACGTCTACCGACACGTCAGGGCTTTGCGGCCATAACGTGTCGGTAGGTTATTCGGCGAGCGCCACCGCGGGGATCGCGCTCCCCCGTTATGACTTATGCCAATGTCGGCTTGTCGGTTGGCGGCGTGTTGTCCGGGCGTATCTTGAACCAGATGGCATACATCGCCGGCAGGAACACCAGCGTCACGATAGTTCCGCCAAAGGTCCCGCCAATCAGGGTGTAAGCCAGGGTGCCCCAGAACACCGAGTGGGTGAGCGGGATAAACGCCAGAATGGCCGCCATCGCCGTGAGCAACACCGGTCGGGCTCGCTGAATCGTCGCCTCGACCACGGCATGGAACGGATCCAGCCCTTCCTGCACGTTGTGATGGATCTGCCCTATCAGGATCAAGGTATTACGCATCAGGATGCCCGACAGCGCGATCAACCCCACCAGCGCATTGATGCCAAACGGCTGGTTGAAGAGCAGCAGCGTTGGCACCACCCCAATCAGCCCCAGTGGCGCGGTGAGGAAGACCATCACCATCGCCGACATCGAACGCACCTGCAGGATGATGATCAGCAGCGTCATGGCAATCATGATGGGGAACAGCGGCACCATCGCCTCGGTCGCTTTGCCCGACTCTTCAATCGACCCCGCCTGCTCGATGCGGTACCCGGCCGGGAGTTGGTCGATAACCGGCTGCAACGCTTTCGTGATCGCCGCGGACACATCCGGCGGTTGCAGGTTTTCGGCTATGTCGCCCCGCACCGTAACGGTCGGGGTACGATCGCGCCGACGGAGAACGGGATCTTCCATGCGCACATCGACATCCCCTATTTGCGACAGCGGAATGCGCTGACCGGCAGCCCCCACCAACGTAAAGCCGGCAATTTTTTCCGGGTCAAGCCGGATATCCCCCGCGGCACGGCCCATGACCTGCACCGAACGGATATCTTCACGCACGGAGGTGATCGGCACACCCGAGAGCAGGAACTGAAGTTGCTGGGCGACCGCCGTTGAGGTCAACCCCACGGCCTGCAAGCGGTCCTGATCGAGCGTGAAATGCAGCGTCGGCACCGGCGGGCCCCAGTCGGAGTTGACGGTCCTCATCATCGGGCTGGCCTGCATGATCGTCTCGACCTGATCGGCGATCGCGCGCAATAGCTCGGGATCCGGTCCCATCACGCGATAGGCAACGGGGAATGGCGAGTACGGGCCAAATACCAGTTGCGTGACCCGGACACGCGCTTCGGGTGCCAGCCCATCGGCCACCGCCTGGCGAAGACGAAACTTGAGCGCCTCACGCGCTTCCGGGCTGTCCGTCAGTATGACAATCTTCGCGAATGACGAGTCGGGCAACTCCGGCGCCATCGCCAGATAAAAACGCGGTGAACCCTGCCCGATATAGGACGTGACGATCGTTGCCTCTTTCTGCTTTTTCAGCCACGCCTCGATCTTGGCCGTTGCGGCGCTGGTCTGTTCAATGGCGGTGCCATAAGGCATCTGCACTTCAACCAGCACTTCCGGACGGTCGGAGGTAGGGAAGAACTGTTTTTTCACCAGCCCCATGCCGAGAATGGCCAGGGTAAACACGGCAATAACCGTGCCTGCCACGATCCATTTCCGGGCGATGACGCGCGTCAGCAGTCGACGAAAACGGTTGTAATTGCGGGTGTTGTAGATGGCCGCGTGCCCACCCTCAACCGTTTTGATTTTCGGCAGCATTTTCACGCCCAGATAAGGCGTAAACACCACCGCCACCACCCAGGACGCAATCAGCGCGATGCCCACGATCCAGAACATGTTGCTGGTGTACTCGCCGGCGGTAGACTGAGCGAAACCGTTGGGCATAAAGCCGACGGCCGTCACCAGCGTACCGGCCAGCATCGGGGCCGCCGTGTGGCTCCAGGCATAGGCCGAGGCTTTGATGCGGTCGTAGCCCTCTTCCATTTTCACCACCATCATTTCGATGGCGATGATGGCGTCATCCACCAGCAGCCCGAGAGCCAGGATCAGCGAGCCGAGGGTGATGCGGTCAAAGTTCTTGCCGGTGGCCTCCATCACCACGAAGACGATAGCCAGCGTCAACGGCACCGCCGCCGCAACCACCACGCCCACGCGCCAACCCATGCTGACGAAACAGACCACCATCACCACGAGCAACGCGACGAAGAACTTGATCATGAACTCGTCAACGGATGAGCTGATGTTCACCGACTGATCGGTGACTTTCGTCAATGTCATGCCCAGCGGCATGCCTTCATTGATTTTTGCCGTCTCCGCATCCAACGCCTTGCCCAGATCCAGGCCGTTCCAGCCCTCACGCATCACGATGCCCAGCAACAGCGCCGGCTCACCCTGATTGCGCACCAGGAAGGTCGCAGGATCTTCGTAGCCACGTTCGACCTTCGCCACGTCCGAGAGTTTTAACGTCCTTCCCTGAACCACAATCGGCGTATCGCGGATCTTCTCCAGCTTGTCGAAGGCGCCATCCAGGCGCAAAAAGACCTGCGGCCCATGGGTTTCAATCGAACCGGCCGGCGTAAGCACGTTCTGGTTGTTGAGCGCGGAGAAAATGTCCTGCGGGGAGATGCCCAGCGTGGCCAGCCGGTCATGCGAGAAAGAGACGAAGATACGCTCAGCCTGCTCCCCGACGATATTGACCTTCTTTACCCCTGGGACATGCAATAAACGCTGGCGCAACGATTCGGCATCGCGCACCAGCAGGCGTTGCGGTTCCCCTTTGGCTTTCAATGCAAAGAGCGCAAAGGTCACGTCCGAGAATTCATCGTTGACCATCGGGCCGATCACGCCCGCCGGCAGATTCTTGGCCTCGTCGCCGAGTTTCTTGCGCGCCTGATAGAATTCTTCCTGCACCTGTGAAGGCGGCGTGCTGTCCTGCAGCGACATCATGGTAAAAGCCAGACCAGGCCGCGTGTAGGTCTCGCTGCGGTCGTACCATTTGAGTTCCTGCATGCGTTTTTCAAGCGGCTCGGCCACCTGATCCTGCATTTCCTGCGCGGTGGCACCCGGCCAGGCAGAAATGATCGTCATCTGCTTGACCGTAAACGGCGGATCTTCCGCACGCCCCAGCCCGAAGAACGAAAGAATGCCGGCCACGGTAATCAGGATGATAAGGAACAACGTGATTGAGCGCTCGCGAACGGCGAGCGCCGAAAGGTTGAACCGCCCTCCGCTCATGGCCGGCTCCCGGCGACACTGGCATCGCTCTGATTACTAAGACGGACGGCTTCGCCTTCGTGCAGCAAATGCGCGCCCAAAGCCACCACCCGTTCACCGGGCTTGAGGCCGCCGGTCACCCTGGCCGCATCGTCGCCCAGGCCAAGTACCTGAACCGGCCGCCACGACACTTTGGCAGGCTGGCCGGAAATGCCCCACACGCCCGGTCCTTTGCCCGGATCATAGAGAGCGGCGATAGGCACCTGCAGCACCTGCCCGGTTAACTTGCCTTCGGCGATGGCGAGGGTAACGGTGGCACCAAGCGGTGCGCTCGCCAGCGCCCCCTCCAGCACATACCTTGCCTCAAAGGTGCGCGTCAGAGGATCGGCCGCATCGGAGAGCAGGCGCAATTTTGCAGGAACCGCTGCCGTATCCTTGCCGTATAACGTCGTCAGGGCCTCGCTCCCGATAGCCGGGCGCAACGTTTCAGGCAAATGTACGATGGCTTCTCGCTGCCCCGCCCGCGCCAACCGTACCACCGGTTGCCCTGCACTGACGACCTGCCCCGGCTCGGCCAAGGTGTCCACCACCACGCCGTCTGCATCGGCCAGCAAGACGGCATAGCCCGTCGCATTGCGCGCCACGTCGGCCTGTGCCTGCGCCGCGCTGAGCTCCGCTTTAGCCGTATCGGCAGCGGCCTTTATCTGATCGTAAGCCGAAGCCGATATGGCCCCTGAGGCAACCAGACCACGATAACGAGCTTCGTCATCGGTAGCCTGTCTGGCGCGCGCCCGCGCGGCGGCGACCGCCTGCTGTTGGGCTTGCGCCTGCAGGCCAAGATCGACGGGGTCCAGACGCATCAGCGGCTGACCGCGTTTGACGCTTTGGCCGGTATCGACCAGACGTTCAAGTATTTTACCCTGCACCCGAAAACCGAGATCGCTCTGAACGCGGGCGACGACGACGCCGGTGAAGGCGCGGGAGGCATCGACGGCGCTCTTCACGGTAGCCGCCCTCACCAGAGGAGGTTGGCTACGCGGATCGTCGACGCTGGCAGCGTCGCCGCACGCCACCAGGGCGAAAGATAACAGGCAAACAGCAAAGGGGGCAGATTTTAGCCGGGGCATGGGTTCCCTTAATTAATGAACAGGACGGTAACCGCATTCTCCAACCAGTGACCAATAATGTCAATGGTCACAAATTTTAAGGCGCCATGCTGCGCAGTATCAATGCCGACAGAAGTACCGCCGCCACCGGCGCATTCTCCAGGTTATTTTGCAGTTGGACAGGGCAGATATAGGGCCGCAGCACCAGGGAGATCGCCAGTGTCGCTTCATCCAGCGGCGTTTTGCGCTCGAACTCCCCCGACTGCCTGCCCTCGAGCAGGATGTGCTGGATCACCTGGCACAAACGTTCTTCATACGCCACCACCGAAGGCCAGCGTTCGCGGGCGGCAACGGCAGCGATGTCGTAAAGCTTGCGATCGTGAAAAAACAGGTCGCTACCTGCTTCCGTCAACGCTTTGAAAAGGCGCCTTAATTTTTCCGAGGCCGTCGGCGCATCTGCGAGCGCCGAATTGACAATCTCCATGATCATGGCCAGCCGATTGACGCAGATCACCTCACCAATTGCCTGTTTGGAATCGAAAAATTTATAGATGTAAGCCTTGGAAAAACCAATCGCCTTGGCCAAGTCGGACACGGTGGTTTTCTCATACCCAAAGTGCCCGAAGTGCTCTGTGGCGGCTTCCACGATCTGATCGCGAACGCTGTGATCCAATGGCCCTCTCGGGGAAAGTGCATTCATGTGTTTAGTCATTTTTCTAGCTTAGCTCGATGAGCACTGATTGACAACAAGTGACCATTTGGTAATGTAGTCACCATTCTGCTTCGATTCAAGGAATCCCCATGTTTTCCCTCCGTACTCTTGCTCTGGTTGTGAGCACCGGCTTACTGGCGGGTTGCGCGGTTGGACCGGATTACCAGCGCCCAGACGCTCCACTCTCGGATCGTTATCAGGCTCAATCCGCCGTCCAAC
Source organism: Serratia sp. 22264 (assembly GCF_052045345.1). NCBI lineage: Bacteria > Pseudomonadati > Pseudomonadota > Gammaproteobacteria > Enterobacterales > Yersiniaceae > Serratia > Serratia sp. 22264. The sequence continues at coordinate 323,306 of NZ_JBQEOY010000004.1, read as the reverse complement.
ACAGAAGCGCCGCCCGGCCGGCCAGTTTTGCTGTCTGGTGGGAAGGCTTTGACGATCCCTTATTGAGTGACCTCGTTTCAAGCGCACTCGCGCAAAATCTCGATCTGGCTCAGGCAAGCGCCCGGATGGCGCAGGCCCGCGCCGGACTTGGCGCGGCGACAGCGGCGTTGCTGCCGTCGGGTAACATCAGCGGCCAGGCCACTCGCGCCTATCAGTCGGTCGAAACCCCATTGGGCCAGGTTCTCAGCTCAACACCCGATTATAATCGCTACGGCAATGCCTATGAAGCCGACCTCAACGCAAGCTGGGAGATCGACATCTTCGGTGGCCTGCGGCGCGGTCGCCAGGCCGCACTGGCTGACTACCAGGCTTCCGAGGCGGGCGTCGCCGCGACACGCCTTGCCGTCGCCGCCCAGACGGCCGACATCTATATCACCCTGCGCGGCTTGCAAACCCGGTTGGCTATCGCAAACAAACAGGTCAGTACGCAACAAGAGTTACTGGAAAAAGTACAGCTCCTTCACAGCAAGGGGCTGGCCGCTGAGTATCAGGTCCGCCAGACCGAAGGGGCCCTGGCGCAGGTTCAGGCAACGGTGCCGGTTCTCCAAACCGGGCTCGACGCCGCCATGAACGCGCTGGACGTCATGCTCGGAACCCCGCCCGGCACTCATCGCGCTCAGTTGACTACGCCGGGCGCCATTCCACAGGCCCCGCAGCTCACCTCTACGGGTACCCCCGCCGATCTGCTGCGCCGCCGCCCCGACATTATCGTGGCCGAACGCCATCTTGCCGCGTCCAGTGCGCGCATCGGGGTGGCCGTCAGCGAGTACTATCCGAAGTTTTCACTCAGCGCATTACTCGGCAGCGCAACGGCGGTGGCAAGCGGCAACCTGTTCTCCAGCGGCGCCAGCCAATCGGCAGGCGTACTGGGGCTGCGTTGGCGGCTCTTCGATTTCGGCCGCATCAACGCGCAGATCGATCAGGCGAAAGGCCAGGAGGCCGAAGCGCTCGCAGCTTACCGTCTGTCGGTGTTACGCGCCACCGAAGACGTCGAAAACGCCTTCTCCGCACTGATCAATCGTGAAACACAAACAGCAATACTGACCGGGGGTGAAACGGCCCTGGCCAGCGCCAGGCAATCGTCTTTCGTCGCCTATCGGCAAGGGACAGCCAGCCTGATTGACGTCCTGCGCAACGATGAAACCCTGCTGCAGGCCTCCGACGCCAGGGCGCAGGCCCAAACGGAATCGGCGCGCGCGGCGGTGGCCGCGTTCAGGGCGCTCGGGGGCGGTTGGCAACCTCCGCAAGCCGATGTAATGACACAATGAAAAACGAACATTCTTCGTCCGTATCAACACAGTGGTTGCACTGTCGTGATTTCCCCGCACCGCAAATGCGGCTCCAGAACACAGACTAATCGCCGGAGCGTTGTTAATGAAGAGGATGGGTATTCTGGACGTTGACGAACTGACCGAAAAACTGGTCAGGGGAATGTTTCTCGCCGTTCCTGAGGCACAGGTATTTCTCGTCTCTGGGAATAATGAACGGGTGCGCAAGCTGGAGAGAGAGCTGCCCTGCTGGACTCTGGATCATTATCAGGATGTCGTCGATGAAGCTGACGTTATTATTACCGGCGTGGGCCGACATGCTCTGAATGAAATCGCAAGTCAGGTGCAACTGCGCAGCTCGCAGACGCTGGTTTCTCTGGTTCCGGGGATGGGTTCTCAGAGCCTGCGAGATCTGTTCAGACACGCTGACTGCGTCAGATTGATGCTGACTTTCGCCGCTGAAATCAACAAATCGAGCGTGATCCTGACGGCCGCCGACGAAGAGATCCAGGACCTGTTTTCCCGATTGGGCCAACTGACCGTGCTGCCCAACGAATCGGACTTTGATTTGGCGACGGTAAGCCTTTGCATGAATGGGTGGTTCTACTTCTTCGCCGAGGGTTTGCAATGCTGGCTTGCCGAAAAAGGCATGGCAGTGGAAGTTGCCCGTCGTCTGGTACTCGGCGGGTTGAAAGACTGCGCGGAGTATGCGGGCCATAACGCCTCTATCGCCCTGGGCGAATTGGGGAATGATATGGCCTCTTCTGAGCACTTAACCCTCCAGGGATTGGAAGTGCTTGCCCAAATGCAGGCGCTTAATCCCTGGCGCGCTGCGTCAGAAACGGTTTTATCGACCGTGCGGAAAACCACGCCGCCCCAATAAAGCGGGGCATCCTTCAACCGCTCCAGGTCAGAAAAACGTAGCGGGCCTTTGGCCGCAAACAGTTGGCAGAGGGTGATTTTCCACTTGCCTTCCTGCACGGTGGCCGCCATTGGCCTAAATCAGGATCCGCACCCGTTCGAAAATCCGGCGGTCTTCCTGCCGCGCCGAGCGGGTATGTAGACGCAGTTGGCGCACCAGAGCGTCAATCAGAGCATTCGCCGCCGCGCTCAGGATGCTGTTGCGGCGGGTAACGATATTCAGCCGCACCGGATCGCAGCTTTCCCGCAGCGTCAGCGGCATCAGGCGCCCGGTAAGCTGCGGCAGTCCGGCCAGCGGCGCCGGGCACCAGGTGCACATGTCCGCCGACTCCACCATTGCCTGTAGCATGCCAAGGGAATGGGCGTGGATGATGCGATGGGGATCAAGCTGGGCGCCATGGCGGCTGAACAGTTGGCGGACCAAATCGTCGTAGTTTTCCGGCGTGTAATTCAGCACCCAGTCCTGTTCCAGCAATTGGTGGATCGAGGTGCTCTGGCTCAACGGGTGCCCTTGCCGCACCATCACCGCCGTTTCATAGTCCAGCAACGGTTCGCAATGAAACTCCTGCGGCGCCATAGAGGCCGGCAACGGCGTGATGGCGAAATCCATCGTGCCCTCTCGCAATTGCGATTGCGCGTTGGCCATCAGGCTTTCAAACAACTCCAGCTTGACCTTGGGCATTTTTTTGCGAAAAGCCATCACCGCCGGCGGCAACACCGTCAGCATCAGCCAAGGCGTTATCGCCGCTTTTACCTGATCTTCCGCCAACCCGCGCAGACCCGCCATCTCCATGTTGGCCTGTTCCAACTGGTTAAGCACCAGCCGGGCGTGAGCCAACAGCGTTTTGCCGTAAGGGGTAAAACCCAATCCGGCCGGCGTGCGGATCAGCAACGGCAGTTCCTGCTCCTGTTCCAGTTCGCGCAAGGCCCGCGTGACTGCCGCTTGTGAAAGCTCCATTTGCCGTGCGGCGCCGCGAATGCTGCCGCTGTCGGCGCTGGCGACCAAGGCTTGTAATTGATGCAGTTTCATCGCGCCCCCTGACAACCAAAGATTGTCAGCATAACCGAACGGCGGCTCCCCGGCAAAAAGGTTGTTTGCTAGTCTCGAAGACACCCTGCTTTCCGGCTGTCGACCCGCCGAAAATCGGAAATTCACTCTGGAGACAGTGATGCCAAACCCGCTTGTTTTACCTGAAATAGCCGCTGTTAAGCACGAAATGGTCGCCATTCGCCGCCATATTCACGCGCATCCCGAATTGGGCTTCAACGAGTTCGCCACCAGCGATCTGGTGGCGAAGCTTCTGACCGAATGGGGTTATCAGGTTACGCGCCATGTAGGACAAACCGGTGTTGTCGCCACGCTGCAACGCGGCACGGGGAAAACGCTCGGTTTGCGTGCCGACATGGACGCACTGCCGATCGAAGAAGCCACCGGGTTGCCCTATGCCAGCACCCACAGCGGCGTGATGCACGCCTGCGGTCATGACGGCCACACCACCATGCTGCTGGCGGCGGCGCGCTATCTGGCGCAACATCCTTCGTTTACCGGCACCCTGCACCTGATTTTCCAACCGGCGGAAGAAGGCGGCGGCGGCGCACGCGTGATGATTGAAGACGGGCTTTTCGAGCGTTTTCCCTGCGATGCCGTGTTCGCCATGCATAACGTTCCCGGCTTCCCGGTCGGTCAACTGGGTTTTGCCAGCGGCCCCTTCATGTGCTCGGCCGATACGGTCACCATTACCCTGCACGGCCAGGGCGGTCACGGCGCAGTGCCGCAACACACGGTCGATCCGGTGGTCGTGTGCGCCGCCATAGTGATGAGCCTGCAAACCATCGTCTCGCGCAATATCGATCCGCAGGAGACGGCGATCGTCACGGTTGGCGCGATCCAGGCAGGCCTTGCCGCCAACGTGATCCCCGCCAGCGCCAAAATGACGCTAAGCGTGCGCGCACTCGATGCCGGAGTGCGCCAACGGTTGGAAAGCCGCATTACCGCATTGGTCACGGCGCAGGCAGCCAGTTTCGGCGCCACAGCCGACATTGACTACCAGCATGGCTATCCGGTGTTGGTGAATCATGAGGAGGAAACCGAACTGGCGCGCCGCGTGGCGCTGGACTGGGCGGGCGAACCTCAGCTTATCCCGTCACTGCGGCCGTTCACCGCCAGCGAAGATTTTGCCTTTATGTTGGAAAAATGCCCCGGTAGCTATATCTCAATCGGCAACGGTGAAAGCAGCCCAGGCAATGCCCTGCATCATCCCGCTTACGATTTTAACGATGAGTGCCTGCCCATTGGCGCCACTTACTGGGTCAAGCTGGTTGAGCGCTTTTTGGCTTAATGTCCTGACTTGACCGCCACAACGCTGAGGAAAATGAAATGAAGACAACAATGAGTCTGGTTTTAGTCTTGCCACTGGCGTTAAGTTTTTCGGCCTTTGGCGGGGAGTTTAGCGGCAAAGTGATTAAGTTGGGCGTAGACCCGACCTACCCGCCGCTGGAATATAAAACCCCGCAGGGTACGCTGACCGGTTTCGGCGTCGATATCGCGCAGGCGATGTGCGATCAGATGCAGGCCAAATGCGTTTGGGTCGAGAGCAGTTGGGACGGGATGATCCCCGGGTTGCTGGCGAAAAAGTTTGACGCCATAGCCTCGTCGATGACCATCACGCCGCAGCGTCAGATGCAGATTGCGTTTTCAAACAAGGTTTCCAACGCCCCGGCGCGTCTGGTGGCCCGTAAAGGCAGCGATCTGCAGCCCACCGCGGCTTCGCTGAAAGGCAAGTCGGTTGGCGTGCAGCAGGGGTCCAGCCAGGAAGCCTACGCCACGGCCCTGTGGCGAACGGCCGGCGTCAACGTGGTGTCCTATCAAAGCCAGCAGGAAGCCAATGAAGATCTGATCAATGGCCGTTTGGATGCTTCGCTGCTGGCCAGCGTCAGCGCCGGCGAGTTCTTCCATACTCCGGCGGGGAAAGACTTTGCGTTTGTCGGCGCCGAACTCAATGACAGCAAGTATTTTGGCATCGGCGACGGTATTGGGCTGCGCAAAGAGGATACAGCACTGCGCGACGCGTTCAATTCTGCGCTGCAAACAATCATTGCCAACGGCACATACAAGAAAGTGAATGATAAATATTTTGATTTTGACGTCTACGGCGCGGGCCAATAACGCGCAAAAACGGCGCTGCGCTGGCACTTCGGGGCAATAACAGAGACGAGCGGGGAAACTAAAAGGGCCAGGCGAATGCCTGACCCGATAAAACTCATTACTTCACTTCGCCCATAGCCTTCAGCTTTTTGGACAAATCACGGCGCTCTTTAGACAGATCGGCATTTTTGATGATGTAGTCATCAACGCGATCTTCATAGTCGCTGCGCATGTTGGCAATGATGCCCTGAACGTCTTCAATGCTCATGCCAGGCTTGATGTACTCACTCAGGTTGTCGAGCAGCAACACACGCTTCTGGTTGTCACGGATTTTTTTCTCGTTGTCGATAATTTCGCGTTGCAGCTTATTTTTACGGCGGAACATACGCACAAACTCCAGAACGTCCTGGAAACTCGGCTTATTTGCATTATCCATCTTCATACCCTTGCTTTAGTAATACACAGATTCATTTGCTTACGGCCACAATGACACCAAGATACAGGTTTGTGGCGGTCCGGCACAACTCTCATTGCCTTATCTTACCCACTTTAACCGCCCGACAAAAACCCGAAGCGCCTGCTTCATGATCTGACCCCTTAATCGTGACCGGCGGCGGTACATACCTTGAGCAGATCGCCCAATTCTTCCAACTGCTGCGTCAGCTCCATGCTCAGCCAGACATAGCCGTAGATCGGTGCTTCACCGTGCTGGACAACGCTGGCCTCCTGCATCAGGGTTTTCAGTTCGGCGGCGATTTCGCTCAGTTGCCCCACCGCCGCCTGCTGTTGTTCCTGGGGGCCGTTGTGCATCATTTCCGCCAACGATTCGAGCGAACGCAACGTCAACAGTTGCGCGCTGCGCAGCGTTTTGGCATTCAGCATAATAAAATGGGTTTCGCGCGAGGCCCAGTAAGCGTCCGCCAGCAGTTCAAGCGTGCACACCAGATTGCGGCTCAGCGTCTGCACCGCTTCAAATACCGTTGTAGGAATGCGGGTTTCTTTGCTGCTGGGGACAATCAGCCCACGTAACCTGACCACCTGGCTCAGTAGATCTTTCAACTGCGGCTCCAGCCGCGGCCGTTCAATCATGTTCGGCGAGAGATAAGCGCCGTAGATTTTGCCTGCGCTCTGCAGGCAATCGGCCAACTGCATGCGCCACAGGATATAAGCGCGTTGCGGATAAATGCTGCTGAACAACAGCGCCAGCAACGAACCAAAGATCACGTCGCCGCTGCGCCACAGCGCGGTATGCATATCACCGGCCCCGGCACCGCAGACTACCGCCAACGTGATCCCCACCAGCAAGGCCATATAGGGCCGCTTGCCGAGCGTCAAATAGCCGCAAAAAAACATCACTACCCCGCACCACGCCAGCATCAGCGACAGCGAGTAAAGTTCAAGATACAGAGCAATCAGGCCGGAGACGGCGCCAAATACCGTGCCGGCAATGCGCTGCAACGCCCGCTGCAACACGTTGCCCCAAAATGAGATAGGCCCCATAACCACCACCAGGGTGATGAGAGGCCAGGTGCCTTCCGGCACCTCGAGCAGGCGGATTAGCAGGAAGGTCAGGACAAACGCCAGCCCAATGCGCAAACCATGGACGACGCGATAATGCCGATAGGTCAGTCGTTCAAAAGGCGATATTTTTCTGTCGAGGCGCACAATGCATCCCGTTACCGATGACGAGGAAGACGCTTAGTTTAGCGGAGGAAAGCGGGTGGAGAAAAGGCGGATGAGGCGCCCCCCACCCGCAGGCGAACCTTAAGCGGCATATTTATCCACCAGCGCGCGCAGAATGGCGGCGGTTTCCACATCCATTACGCCGCCATACTGTTGCGGGCGGAAATGCAGTTGGAAGGCGCGTACCAGTTGGCGATAGCCCTCGGCGTCGGTCGCAGCCGAGGTGTCGTAACCGTATTTGGCGAACAGCGCCAACAGTTCCCGCTGCGCGGGAATGCCCTGGCAGTGATACTCACGCTGGTGACGCTGTTTAACCGCGTCGTCATACCAGGCGCCTACGCCGGCCTGATGCAGTTGATGCCACGGAAACTGCGGGCCTGGATCGCTCTTGCGGCCCGGCGCTATATCGGAATGCGCCACCACGTTGATCGGCGTGATATCCGGATAGCGCTGCAGAATATTTTGCGCCAGCTGCGTTACCGCCGCGATCTGCTGCGGGTTAAACGGCGGGAAAGTAATGTCCTCACCCTCGCCGCTCGCCAGATTCACGATCTCGATGCCAATCGCCGTATCGTTGAGATTATTGCGGCTGCCCCACTTGCTGACCCCGGCATGCCAGGCACGTTCATCTTCATCCACCAGGTTGAAAATGCGCACGCCGCTAAAACCGGCTGCCTGATAAGTTTGATCTTCCGGATCCGGAACCAGGTAATGGGCACTGACCGATTTCCCGGTCAGCGATTGCACCGAATCGGCAAAATTCTGCGCCGTGTAATGCAACACCAGAAAACGCACGCGGTGGCCAAAACCGGCCACCGAACGGTAGCTATTGTAATCAATACTGAACATCGTAAATTCCTTCTTGTCTGTTGGTCTTCATTATCATGTAGGGGCCGCACCGACTCGTGCGGGCGCTGCATAGTGCCCCCTACACTGTCTGCGTGAACGCTGTCCACTCCTTCATGTTTAGCTAATTGCTAAATTAAACGCAAGCGGTTTTTAGCAAAAACGATATTTACCTTTTTGCTAAAGAATGCGATCATCCGACGATGGAAACCAAAGAAATAAGACGCAATAATTTGCGCGACCTGATGGCCCGCTACGCCCGGCAGGGCGTTAACCAGAATGAGTTTGCGATACTGGTTGAATCCTCCGCGCCTACGCTAAGCCAAATCACCGGTGAGAAATCCTCCCGCAACCTGGGCGACAACCTCGCCAGGCGGATCGAGGCCAAACTGAACCTGCCCAAAGGCTGGTTTGACGTTTTCCATGAAAAACAGCTGGTGCGCCCTTTCGATAACGTGGCGGCAGAGTCGGATTTTCAACCCGCCCGCCTGAAACCGGTGGTGTGGGAAGATACCGAACAAGACAAGGAAGAGTTTGTGGAAATTCCCCTGCTGGATATCGATTTCTCAGCCGGTGATGGCTGTTATGAAATCGTCGACCGTGAAGAGTTCTCGCTGATCTTCCGCCGCTATTATCTGCACAAGATGGGGGTGGCGGTGAATGCCGCGCGGATCATCCGCATCTCCGGCTCCAGCATGGAGCCACGCCTGCAAGATGGCGACGTGGTGGGCATCAACACCGATGACACCCGCATCCGCGAAGGTAAAACCTACGCTATCCGCCACGGTAACCTGCTGCGGGTGAAGGTCTTGATCGAGCAGCCTGACGGCGGTGTGACCATTCGTTCCCTGAATCGGGAAGAATACCAGGATGAGCACCTGAGTTATGCGCAGCGTAAAGACCAGTTGGTGGTGCTGGGCCGCGTTTTCTGGTCGTCTTCATCCTGGTAAGGGCAAGGATATCCCCGTGGATTTCACGGGGTAGCTCGCCATGGCACTATTTGAAATCCACCACCATTTGCTGCTGAATGGACAAACCCCGCGTCGACTGTACGCAGTTACCGATGTAATCGGTAAAACGTGGCGGTTTGGGCATACCCAGTTTGAGGATTTTGTCGTTGCTGAAACGAACATTGAGCATGGCAAACGACCCGTACAGACGCATCGCCTTCAACATTAGCCGCTCGTTGCATGGCCCGAAAATATCTTTCAACTGCCTGCGCATCTTCACCAGAACGTCGTAATTGACCTGGGCATAGGCATCGCCGACCGGCGCTTTCTGCAGCGCAACGGCCATAGCGCGATCGATATCCGCAAAACTGACGCTGCACTCTTCACCGGCAGAGATGTGATAAACGTCATTATCCAGCGTTTCTCTGTTCAGCAGCATCACCATCGCATCGGCACAATAATCCACCGGAATCACATCGATATTGTCCTGCAACGAACACATAAATTGGCGCAACATCAGCGCCATGCTGAACACCCAAAAAATACTGCTGGAAGGTTGGCAGCCAAGGCGGGTATGCCCTACCACAATGGAAGGACGGGCGATCACCAACGGCAGTTGCGGGCAACGTTGACGCATCAACTGTTCAATGGTGGATTTGGAGCGAGTATATTCCACCAGATGTTCAGCGGTTTCTTCAAACTCCGCGCTTTCCGCCACCAGTGAACCCGGCTCCGGCGCACAAGACATTGCGGTGCCCACATGCAGAAAACGTTTTAATCCTTCCACTTGCGCCATTCGCTCGGCAAAAGCCAGCGTTCCTTCGACGTTAACCTTCCAGATAAGAGGATTATTGCCAAACGAGGCTACCGCAGCACAATTGATAACGTGCGTTACTTTATTAATACGTGTGTCCGATAAAAAACCTTCAGGCTCACTTAAGTCGCCCAACAATATATTTTCTATCGTAATTTTAGATAATAAATCGGCAGCAATATTGAATTTTTCCATATTCATCCGAATACGGTCCAATCCCTGCTGTGCATTTTCAGCACGCACCAGAAAAAGATAGTTAATTACCTGATTTTCATTCAGTAACTTCTCAAGGACCGCACCACCAAGAAAGCCGGTAGCGCCAGTCAACAGTAGCGTTTTCATAATATGTACCCACATTGGCATTGAATGTTGCTGATTGTATGCGGGGATAATTAAACAAATATTAAATGGAACTCAGTGGTACTTATTTATCTTTTCTTAATATTATCTTAAGGAATATTCTGAAACATCGTTGCGGTATTTGGTAACACATTCAATAAAAAAGGGGCGTATTAAACACCGTCGTTTATCGACCATTGATACAAGCTCTGATTTAATTTACCGGTCAATGTCATCCTCTTTTATCGTCAGGAGTTTCTATGAGCTATAACCAAAAAGCCTGGTTGAGCGTTCTGGTCCTGTGCAGCGTTTTCTGGCTGGTGGTGATCGGCAGTATTTTTTCAGCCAATCGAGTCTTCGAACGCACCCAACAGCAAAGTCTTGAGGCGCTCACGGCACAAACCTCTCATCACTATCATGCCAATCCGACGTCTGGTCACAGCCTTCAGGCACGTACGCCGGCCTTGTGAGATTCCCCCCCTGAATGGGGTAGGGACAAGCGCAGCTAACGATCCTATGATGCCCTTTGGTTCACAGGGAGAAGAATATGGGTCGAAAGCTGGATAGCTTACCGCAGGCGGAACGCGAAAAAATTGAAGCCGATTTACTCGCACTTAGCGTCATTTATAACGAGCGTTATGGCATTGCTTCCAACGCAATCAGCGCCGAAGAACAGGTCCCCGAACACTTACGCCCCTACTTTCATCAACGCCTGAACTACTACCGCAATGCGTAATCCTTCGCATTTGGGCGATTAACGGTAACGACCGCTTGGCATCGAGCATCTCGCCGTTACAATAGGGGCATATTCCCTACGCCACCTGAGAGATGCGATTTTGAGCAGTAAGGCACCGGCCACATTCTACATCCACGATTACGAGACCTTCGGCAAAAGCCCATCGATGGACCGCCCGGCGCAATTTGCCGGCGTACGCACCGATATGGATTTCAATATCATCGAAGAGCCATTGGTCATCTACTGCAAACCGGCCGACGACTACCTGCCCGATCCTGAAGCGGTGATGATCACCGGCATCACGCCGCAACTGGCGCTGGCCAAAGGCATTAACGAGGCCGACTTTGCGCGCGAAATCCATCAGGCGTTCAGCGTGCCGGGCACCTGTATTCTGGGTTACAACAATATCCGCTTCGATGACGAAGTCAGCCGTAATATTTTCTATCGCAGCTTCTATGATCCTTACGCCTACAGTTGGCAAAACGGCAACTCCCGCTGGGATTTGCTTGACGTGATGCGTGCCTGCTATGCGCTGCGGCCGGAAGGCATCGTTTGGCCGGAGAACGAAGATGGTTTCCCCAGTTTCCGCCTGGAACATCTGACGCGCGCCAACGGCGTCGAGCACGAGCATGCCCATGACGCCATGTCGGACGTTTACGCCACCATCGCCATGGCCAAGCTCGTGAAGCAGGCGCAACCGCGGCTGTTTGATTTTCTGCTGCAACACCGCAACAAACACAAACTGAACGCCTTGATCGATATCGCGGAAATGACGCCGCTGGTGCACGTTTCCGGTATGTTCGGCGCAGCGCGCGGCAACACCAGTTGGGTATCGCCGCTGGCCTGGCACCCGGACAACAAGAACGCGGTGATCATGTGCGATTTGGCCGGCGATATGACCCCGCTGCTGACCTTGAGCGCCGACGAACTGCGTGAACGCTTGTATACCCGCCGTGAGGATCTGGCGGCCGACCAATCCCCGGTGCCGATCAAGCTGGTGCATATCAATAAATGCCCGGTGCTGGCCCCTGCCAAGACGCTGCTGCCGGAAAACGCCGAGCGGTTGGGTATTGACCGCCAGGCCTGCCTGCAGAATTTGCAATTGCTGCGCCAGAATCCGCAAGTGCGCGAGAAAGTGGTGGCGCTGTTCGCCGATGCAGAGCCTTTTAAAGCCGTCGACGATGTGGACGCCAGGCTGTACGACGGTTTCTTCAGCGATGCCGACAAGGCGGCGATGAGGATCATCCAGCAAACCAAACCTCAGAATCTGCCGGCGCTGGATCTGACCTTCAGCGATGGACGCATGAAAGAGCTGCTGTTCCGCTTTCGCGCCCGCAACTACCCGAATACGCTGGATGACGCCGAGCAGCGCCGCTGGTTGCAGCACCGTCAGGAGGCCCTGAGCGCAGAACGGGTGCAGAGCTACGTGCTGCAGTTGGAATCGTTGTATAACCTGCACGAAGGCGATAAAGAAAAGACCGCGCTGCTGAAAGCGCTGTTTGAATACGGCAAAGAGTTGGTGGGCTAATAAAAACAACAAAGGGCGCAATGCGCCCTTTTTAATGATGACCGGTTAAGGTTTATGCCACGTCTTCACTGGCCTGCGGCACCGGCAGACGGAAGCTGCGGGTCACGAAAGCCAGATAAATCAGACCAATCGCCGCCCATACCAGCCCCAGCGTCATTGAGCTGGTTTCCAGATTGAGCCACAGCGCACCTACGGTCAGCGCACCCAACACCGGCAGAATCAGGTAGTTGAAGGTGTCTTTTACGGTACGGTTCAGCTTGTCGCGGATATAGAACTGCGAAATCACCGACAGGTTCACAAAGGTGAACGCCACCAGCGCGCCGAAGTTAATCAACGCCGTCGCCGTCACCAGGTCAAACGACACCGCAGACAGCGCAATCGCGCCGACCAGCAGTACGTTCAGCGCCGGGGTACGCCATTTCGGGTGCACATAACCGAAGAAACGCTCCGGGAATACGCCGTCGCGGCCCATCACATACATCAGGCGCGAAACACCGGCGTGCGAAGCCATGCCGGAAGCCAGTACGGTTACGCAGGAGAACACCAGGATCACCGACTGGAAGAACTTGCCGGCCACGTACAGCATGATTTCCGGTTGAGACGCGTCAGGATCTTTGAAGCGCGAGATGTCCGGGAAGTACAACTGCACGAAGTAAGACACCACAATGAAGATGATGCCGCCGATCAATGCCGTCAGGAAGATGGCTTTCGGGATCACTTTCTCCGCGTCTTTGGTTTCCTCAGACAGCGAGCTGATGCCGTCAAACCCGAGGAACGAGAAGCACAGAATGGTCGCACCGGTAATCATCGGCACCACGTGCGCATTCTCAGACCAGAACGGACGGCTGCTGATCAGCGTGCCCGCACCTTCGCCGTGGGAAATACCGTTCACCACCAGGCAGAGGAACACGATCATGATCGCCACCTGCACTACCACGATGATGGAGTTCAGGTTCGCCACCAGCTTGATGCCGCGCAGGTTGAAAAGGGTCATCAGCGCGACCAGCGCCGCCACGAAAATCCATGAAGGCACGCCCGGGAAGATGGCTTCCAGGTAAATTTTGGCCAGCAGGATGTTGATCATCGGCATGAACAGGTAGTCCAGCAACGACGACCAGCCCACCATAAAGCCGACGTGCGGGCTGATGGCTTTTTGGGCATAGGTATAAGCAGAACCGGCGGACGGGAATTTCCGCACCAGTTTGCCGTAGCTCAATGCGGTAAACAGGACCGCCAGCAGAGCAAAGGCGTACGCAGTGGCGACGTGACCATCGGTCAGGCCGGATACGATGCCGAAGGTATCGAAGATGGTCATTGGCTGCAGGTAAGCCAGCCCCATCATCACTACCGGAACTAAAGTCAGGGTTTTACGCAGTTGCGCGCGTTGGGCTGGAGCAGCGCTGATGATGTTATCGGACATGACGCAGCCCCCCCTTACCTTCTGCCTTGCGGAGCATAGACACGCCAAGACTTAAGGTTGCGGGGAAACTTCGCAACGTGCGACTGAATTCAAAAAGAAGGGGATTGGAAGCTGGATAACGGGTCAAGGTAGCCTTGACTGCTCCATAATCGCTGCGGCCGCAGCGGAAACCGGCGGGCACCGGCGCTAAAGTGAAAAATTGCCCCATCTTTCTTATCCTCATGAGTCACGACCATAAAGTTTTGTTTGATCGCGCACGAAACTATTTATCTATCCGGATCGGTGTCCGGCCTCGCTTGGTGTATGAAACGCACAGTTGTTAGAACACAAATGCAAAAAAAATAACCGACGCTTTAAAACGTCGGCTATCTGCATTAGTCATATTTTGCACCAGAAAGCAGCCGGATGACAAGATCCGGAAACCTTCTTACACAAATTCTTTTGGCGATCGTGCTCAAAATCCGCCTGCAAGGCGAATTATTCCGCTATCAATCCGCTTATCACCAGAATATTAACATCCAGTTTACCCAGGCTCAGGCGTTTTTCAACATCCAGTCAATCTCGGTTTCCGTCACCAGCCGCTCAAACTGCATCAGTTCATCCATCTTGCAAGCATGATAAACCTGCGCAAAACGTTCGCCCAGATACTGCGTCAGCTCATGCTGGTGTTCAAACTCATACAGCGCATCGCTTTGGCGGATCGGGAACGGCAGCCCTTCCTGCTCCAGGCCGTTGCCGGTCACCGGCTCAGGCAGCGGCAGTTCGTTGTCCAGGCCGTACAAGATCCCAGCCAGGATCGCCGCCACCACCAGATAGGGGTTGGCATCGGCCCCGGCGACGCGGTATTCCACCCGGTGATTCTCCGGATCGCTGCAGGGAATGCGCAGCGCGACAGTGCGGTTATTGTGCCCCCAGGAAGCCTGGGTAGGCACATACATCCCCGGTTGGAAACGACGGAAGGCGTTAATGTTGGGAGCCAGCAGCGCCATGGAGGCCGGCATCAAGGTGATCATCCCGGCCAGCGCGCGGCGCAACAGCGGCGAGTCTTCGCCATCCGCATCCGTAAACAGATTCTTGCCGTCACCGTCCAGCATGCTGATATGCACGTGCATGCCGCTACCGGCGTACTCCTCATAGGGTTTCGCCATAAAGGTCGCATGCAGATGATGATTTTCCGCCACCAACCGCACCAGCCGTTTCAGCGACAGCGCATGATCGCAGGCCAGCAGCACGTTATCGGTATGGTTCAGGTTTACCTCGAACTGGCCGGGCGACGCCTCCGCCACCGCGCCGTCCGCCGGCAACCCCTGCATCTGCGCCAAAGTGTCGATGTCGTTCAGCACCTCAGCGAAATGATTCAGATTATCCAGCGAGTAGACCTGGCTTTGCATGTTTCGCTCCTGGGTGCCGGGCGCACAAGGGGGTTGCAAATAACCTTCAGAGTCTCGCTGTCGATCAATGAGATAGAACTCCAACTCTACCGCTACCACCGGGAACATGCCGCGCTGGCGCAACGCCTGCCACACTCGATTCAGGACATTGCGGGGTTCAACGTCAAAGGGAGTACCATCTTCATCCAGCATGGTCAGCAATACCTGACCGATATTGTCCGGGTCCGCCGCCGACGGGGTCAACGATCCGGCCACCGGCATACAAACGCGGTCCGGCTCGCCCAGTTCCTGGCCCAGGCCCGCCTCTTCCACCACGTTGCCCAGAATATCCATAGCGAATACCGAGGCGGGGAAGTAACAGCCTTTTTCCAATTTTTTCAGCCCGGAGACGGGAATACGTTTACCGCGGAAGGAACCATTCAGGTCTGTGAGAAGGATATCGATATACTGCGTTGAGGGATGGCGTTCCAGATAGTGAGCAACCTCACGTTGGAACGCGCTACTTCGCCTCTCTTCATTATGCTGTGCAAAATTTTCAACTGCTGCGATATTGGTTTGCATACATCACCCGCCATTATGCTCTAAGGACGCTTGCGCATCCGTCTGCCGATCGGTTCAACACATGGTCTGATTTCTCTGTAGACTGCGCCCTGACTGGCGCTCAAAATAACATCCATAATATGAAACATAGCCTTAACACAAATGGTTTGCAAATGTTACAATCCCGTTTGATTATTCGCCACCGGCTGCTAAATTGATAAAATATTGACCGAAAAGGCGTTGACCGCCTTTTAACGAACAGAATTTCGTCCGCCAGAACGGGGGTGACTATGGGCAATATATTTTCCAAATCAACCTTAACTACCGATATCATGCTGTGTCGATATCCCCCAGACAGGCACCCGACCCTGTTATTCATTTCTGCCTGTCGTCCCTATCAGAAGGAAGTACCGCTATGAGCGAAGTCAGCTTGGCGCCGGGTAAGCGCCTGTCACAGATCCGTCTGCAATTGGGTTTGTCGCAGCGCCGAGTCGCCGAACTGTCCGGGTTAACCCACAGCGCGATCAGCACCATCGAACAGGACAAGGTCAGCCCGGCCATCAGTACGCTGCAAAAGCTGCTGAAAGTGTATGGACTGTCGCTGTCCGCCTTTTTTGCCGAACCGGAAGCCGCCGATGAACCCAAAGTGGTGATCGAGGCGGAGGATCTGATCGAAATCGGTAGCCAGGGTGTGTCGATGAAGCTGGTGCACAACGGCAATCCGGCGCGCAATCTGGCAATGATGCTGGAAACCTATCAACCCGGCACCACCACCGGCGAGAAGATCAAGCATCAGGGCGAGGAGATCGGCACTCTGCTGGAAGGCGAAATAATGCTGACCATCAACGGCCAGACCTATTGCCTGACCGCCGGCCAGAGTTACGCCATCAATACCGGCATTCCCCACAGTTTTAGCAATACGTCGGCGCGCGTCTGCCGAATCGTCAGCGCGCATACGCCCACCACCTTCTGACCGATTCTGGCGGAGGAGTCATGACGGAACACGTTGCCAGCTATTATGCCGCCACCGCCAATGCGTTCGCGCCCTACCCGACGCTGAGCGAAAATATCCGCTGCGACGTCTGCATCGTTGGCGGCGGTTTTACCGGCCTGTCGTCGGCGTTGCACTTGGTCGAGGCCGGTTTTGACGTGGTGGTGCTGGAAGCTGCTCGTATCGGTTGGGGCGCCAGCGGCCGCAACGGCGGTCAGGTAGTCAACTCCTACAGCCGCGATATCGATGTGATCGAGGCGCGTTACGGCGCAGATACCGCAGCCATGCTTGGCGGCATGATGTTCGAAGGTGCGGAGATTATCCGCAACCGCATCGATCACTACGCCATCGCCTGCGACTATCGCCCCGGCGGTATCTTCGCCGCGCTGAACCCTAAACAACTGCGAACGCTGGAACACCAGCAGGCCAACTGGCGGCGCTATGGCAATGCCCGGCTGGAACTGCTGGATCAACAGGCAATCAGGCGCGAGATAGCCAGCGAACGCTACGTGGGGGGGCTGTTGGACCGCAACGGCGGCCACTTGCACCCGCTCAATCTGGCATTGGGCGAAGCTGACGCGATACGCCGTCACGGTGGGCGGCTGTACGAACAGTCGGCGGCCACACGCATCGAGTACGGTGAACCGGCCAGGGTGCACACCGCACAGGGGTCGGTCACCGCCGGTTTTGTGATTATTGCCGGTAATGCCTATCTGGGCGACAAACTGGAGCCGCGCCTCAGCCGGCTGAGCATGCCGTGCGGCTCGCAAATTCTCACCACCGAGCCGCTGTCAAAAGACATGGCGCTGTCGTTGCTGCCCAATAATTTTTGCGTCGAAGACTGCAATTACCTGCTGGATTACTTTCGTCTGACCGCCGATAACCGGCTGTTGTACGGCGGTGGCGTGGTTTACGGCGCGCGCGATCCGGCCGATATCGATCCCTTGATCCTGCCCAAGCTATTAAAAACCTTTCCGCAATTGAAACAGGTGCGTATCGATTACCGCTGGAGCGGCAATTTCCTGCTGACGCTGTCGCGCATGCCGCAGTTCGGCCGGCTGGAGAATAACGTCTATTACATGCAGGGCGACAGCGGTCACGGCGTCACCTGCACCCATCTGGCGGGCAAGCTGATTGCCGAAGTGCTGCGCGGCGATGCCGAACGTTTCGACGCCTTCGCCCGGTTGCCGCACCTGCCCTTTTTCGGCGGACGTCAGTTCCGCGTTCCCTTCACCGCCCTCGGTGCGGCGTACTATGCGCTGCGGGACCGTTTGGGATTCTAGCGCGCCTCTCCAGGAATTTTTTCGTCTCAGTTATGCCATTTAGTTTGTTGCCAAAATCGCAATCTGTGTTACAAAAGAAGACCTTTAGCCATCTAAACACCTAAACGTCTTTTAATCACACTATGCCAACCGCAACGCCCTCACGCCTCGAGATGCGCAATATCTCGATCGCCTTTGCCGGATTCAATGCGCTGCAAAACGTCGACTTCACCCTGCAGGGCGGCTCCACGCATGCGCTGGTCGGTGCCAACGGCGCGGGAAAATCAACGCTGATGGCGATCCTTTCCGGCGCGCATGATCATTACCGCGGCGAGATCTTTATCGACGGCCAAAAAGTCGATATTCACTCACCGCTGCAGGCCCGCCGACACGGCATCCATGTGGTGCAGCAGGAGGTGGACGTGGCGCTGATCCCCACGCTGTCGGTGGCGGAAAACATCATGCTCGACTGGCTGAATGAACCGGGCCATTTGCTCAACTGGGCGCAGATGTACCGCCAGGCTGCGCAACTGCTTCAGCAACTGGATTTATCCCTCAACCTGCGCCAGCGTCTGGCAGAGTGCACGCTGGCGGAAAAACAGCAGGTGCTGCTGGCGCGCGCGCTGTCGCATCGCTGCCGCTTCCTGGTACTCGATGAACCCACCGCCCCGCTCGATCGCGCCGAAAGCGAGCGCCTGTTTCGCGTGGTGCGTCGCTTGCAATCCGAGGGCATCGGCATTGTGTTTATCTCCCACCGCATTCACGAGCTGAGTGAAATTTGCGATCGGTTGACGGTGCTGCGCGATGGCCGCCACGTCAGCGAAGATGCCATGCAGGGGCTGGTCGGCGAGCAGATTGTCGAGAAAATGCTTGGCCACCGGCTGGACGATATCTTCCCGCCACCGCGGCCGCCGCACGGCTCGCGCACGCTGCTGCAGGTAGAAGGTCTGCACGATCGCCACAAGCTGCGCGACGTCTCCCTGCAGCTGCATCAGGGGGAGATTTTGGGTATCGCCGGGTTGGCCGGCGCGGGCAAAACCGAACTGTGCAAGGCGCTGTTCGGCGCCTCGCCGGCCCGTGTAGAGCGCGGCGAGCTGCGCGGCACGCCCTGGGCACCGCGCGCGCCGCATCTTTCCGTTGAACAGGGGCTGGCGCTGGTGCCGGAAGAGCGCCGCAAAGAAGGCATATTTATTGATGAGGCCATCCCGATGAACCTGAGCGTCAGCGCCGATGACAGCTTCTCGCGCTGGAGCCTGTTCAGCCGCCGACAGGAGCTGCGCTGGGCGCGCGATATCATGCAACGCCTGAACATTCGCGCCTCCGGCCCGCAGCAAAGGCTAAAAAGGCTTTCCGGCGGTAACCAGCAAAAGGTGGCCATCGGCAAATGGCTGCGTGGCGATGCCGACGTGCTGATTTTCGATGAGCCGACCAAGGGCGTGGATATCAAGGCCAAACAGGAGCTGTTTACCCTGATCGACGGCCTGGCCCGCGACGGCAAAGGCATTATCTACGCCTCCGGCGAGTTCTCGGAGCTGCTCGGCCTGTGCGATCGCATTTGCGTCCTGTGGGACGGCCGTGTGGTGGCGGAGCTGAACGCCGCCGATATTGATGAAGAAACATTATTATTGTATTCCACCGGAGGAACCCCTGCGTGAGTAAAGAATTATCCCTGCCCAATGCACAGCCCTGGCGTCATCAGCTGTTTGAGTTTCTCTACAAATGGGGGATGTTGCTCACCGTTGTCGCGCTGATCGCCTTGTTCGGGCTGGCGTCGGACAACTTCCTCGATCCCAACAATATCATCAACATCCTGCGTTCCATCGCCATCGTTACGGTGATCGCCATTGGGGTGTCTATCTCGCTGTCGGTGGGCGGTTTCGATCTTTCCGTCGGCTCCACCGCCTCGCTGGCTAACGCGCTGGTGGTCTCGCTGTTCGTTTGGTACGGCTTCGGCACCACCGGCGCGATTGTGCTGACGCTGCTGATTTGTACGCTGGTTGGTCTGTTCAACGCCTTCCTGATTGTGGTGTTGAAGATCCCTGACATGCTGGCGACGCTGGCCAGCCTGTTTGTGATCCAGGGCGTTGCCATGACCTACAGCTACGGCGGGTCGATCACCCAAAATATGCTGTTGCCGAATGGCGATATGGCCGAGGGGCTCATCCCGGACATTTTCTCCGCGCTAGGCCAGGTACCGGTGATTGTGCTGATTATGCTGGCGGTCACGATTGTGGTGCAATTGTTCCTGTCGCTGACCAAACACGGCCGCCGCATGTACGCCATCGGCGGCAACCCGGAGGCGGCGCGCCTTTCGGGGATCCGCACTGTACGTTACAAGGTCGCCGCGTATGTGATTTCCTCGCTGCTGGCCTCGCTTGGCGGCATATTGCTGGCGTCACGTATCGGCTCTTCACAGGTTAACGCCGGTGGCGGTTATCTGATGGATGCCGTCGCCGCCGCCTACATCGGTTTCTCTCTGGCCGGCTCCGGCAAACCCAACGCGCTCGGCACGCTGGTCGGTGCGGTGATCCTCGGCGTATTGCAAAATGGGCTGGTGATGCTTTCAGTCCCCTACTATGCGATGGATATTATCAAAGGGCTGGTACTGGCTCTGGCGCTCGCTATCACCTATATACAGAAACGCTGACTTTCCCCCGGCGCGCCCTGCCGCGCCGGTTTTCCCTTTAATTCATCCGGTTACCTCTCCCTACCTATTTTTAAGCATACAAATGATACGAATTATCATTTGCGTTTACATTCGGTTTTAAATCCTTACAATGGCCTGACGAAATACTGCCGAAATGATGTCCCCTGCCACGACAGGGAACCGTTTCTACCTATTATTCAACCCGTTAAGTCGACACCTTTGTCGAATTACAGCAAACCAGGAAAGGTTGCCCATGGAAAAGCCACGCTATAACAAACTCACCGCACTGATTATCGCCTCACTCGCCAGCACCGGCGCACTGGCGGCGCAAGAGGATACCCAGGACACCATGGTGGTGACCGCCTCCGGTTTCCAGCAAAAAATCCAGGATTCCGCCGCCTCTATTTCAGTGATCCCACGCCAGCAGATCGAAGACAAAGCCTACCGAGACATCACCGACGCACTGAAAGACGTGCCGGGCGTGGTGGTCACCGGCGGTGCCAGCAGCAGCGATATCAGCATCCGTGGCATGTCCTCCAAATACACCCTGATTCTGGTGGACGGCAAACGCGTGGACACCCGCGGCACCCGCCCGAACAGCGACAACTCCGGTATCGAACAAGGCTGGCTGCCGCCGCTGGAGGCGATTGAACGCATCGAAGTGGTGCGCGGGCCGATGTCTTCGCTGTACGGCTCCGACGCCATGGGCGGCGTAATCAACGTCATCACTCGCAAAACCTCCAGAACCGAGTGGAAAGGTTCGCTGCACGGCGACGCCACCTTCCAGGAACGCAGCGATTCCGGCGATATTTTCCAGACCAACGCCTATGCCTCCGGCCCGCTGATTGAAGGCCTGCTCGGCCTGCGGGTCAACGGCCTGCTGTCGCGCCGCGCCGAGGACCAAATCCTTAACGGATTCAATGAACAGCGCATGCGCAGCGGCACCGCGGTATTCAGCCTGACGCCGAACGAGCAGAATGATTTTGATTTCGAAATCGGCCGTTCCTTGCAAGATCGCAACAGCACGCCGGGCAAATCCATGGCGACCGAGAACTGCCGCAACGGCAAGTGTACGGCAAATAGCGTCAGCGACAGCCTCTACACCCGCACCAACTATGCCGTGACGCACAACGGTTATTACGATTTCGGCAATACCACCAGCTACATTCAACGCGAAGAGACGAATAATCCGGGCCGCGACATGAAGATGTATAACACCATCTTCAATACCCAGACCCAGTTTGACCTCGGTGCTCATATGCTGAGCCTGGGGGGGCAGTACCGCTACGAAAAACTGAGCGACCAGGGCAATCAGTTGGATGCGGCCGACGGTTTGAACAAATTGACCCGCTGGAGCTGGGCGCTGTTTGCCGAAGACGAATGGGCGCTGACCAACGACTTCAGCCTGACCAGCGGCATCCGTATGGACCAGGATCAGAACTACGGCAATCACTGGACGCCACGCATGTACGGCGTCTGGCACCTGACCGAACAGTGGACGTTGAAAGGCGGCGTATCCGCCGGCTACCGCTCGCCGGATCTGCGCCAATCTTCAGCCAACTGGGGGCAAATTACCGGTGGCGGGCGCAAATCGATCATCATCGGCAATCCGGATCTGCAGCCAGAGAAGAGCCTGAGCGAAGAGATCGGCGTGATGTGGGATAACCAGAAAAACCTGAACGCCGGCGTGACCTTGTTCAACACCGATTTCAAAGACAAGATCACCGAAGTGCGCCGCTGCGACAGCGGGGATGGCGACGCGCAATGCATGATTGGCAACACGGCCTATTACTTTATCAGCGATCGCATCAACGTCGATAAAGCCAATATGCGCGGCGTGGAAGCCACTTTCGGCTGGCAGATAAGCAAAGACTGGAAGTGGAACACCAACTACACCTTTACTTCATCCGAACAGAAAAGCGGCGATAACCAGGGTAAACCGCTGAACCAGATGCCGAAGCACATGCTCAATACCGTACTGGACTGGCAGGCTACCCATGACGTCAGCCTGTGGTCACGCGTCAACTTCCGCAGCAAGACATCGGAATACCTGAGCCGTACCTCAATGGCCAAGAGCACGCCTTCGTATACCTTTGTTGACGCCGGCCTCAGCTACCAGGCGAATAAAGACCTGACGGTCACCGGCGGGATTTACAACATTCTCGACAAAACCGTCGATTACGATAACTACAACACCACGCTGGACGGCCGCCGCTACACCGTCGGCATGACGTACAACTTCTGATGCCAATAGGAGCGCGCACGTTGCGCGCTCGATACGCGACAACCAAAAGGCCCGGTATCTGTACGACACCGGGCCTTTTGGTTGTCAAAATAGCTGACTTTCAAAACGCAGCAATCTGTCAGATCACCGGCTGGTTAACCAAACCGTCGATCAGCACCTGCGGCGTCCCGTGCGAACAACGCTCGATGCGCCCGCGCACGCCGTAGACTCTCGCCAGGCTTTGCGGCGTGATCACC
Organism: Serratia sp. 22264; assembly: GCF_052045345.1. Classification (NCBI taxonomy): domain Bacteria; kingdom Pseudomonadati; phylum Pseudomonadota; class Gammaproteobacteria; order Enterobacterales; family Yersiniaceae; genus Serratia; species Serratia sp. 22264. The sequence continues at coordinate 300,284 of NZ_JBQEOY010000004.1, read as the reverse complement.
TCTTCCGGCGTACCGTCGGCAATCAACTCACCATCCTGCAGCATCAACACGTGGTCGCCATGCCGCAGAGCGATATTGATGTCATGCACCACCACCACAGTGATGATATTGCGTTTACGCGTCTCTTTACGCACCAAATCCATCACGTGGAATTGGTAGTTGAGATCAAGTGCGCTCAGCGGTTCGTCCAGCAGCAACAGCGAAGGCTGGCGGATCAGCGATTGCGCCAGGCCCACCAACTGTTTCTGGCCGCCGGAAAGCTGATCGAGATAGCTCAGCGCCAAATGGTCGATACCGAGCTGCGCCAGCAGGGCCATGACCTCCGCCTCACTGCCGGCGTTGCTGCGACCGCCCGAAGCGCGTTGCGCTACGATGATCGACTCCAGCACGTGCAAGTGCACCCCCGCAGGTAGCGACTGTGGCAGATACACCACTTTTTCCGCGCGACGGGCAAAGGGCAACTGCATCAAATCGATGTCATCCAGCCACAGCTGCCCCTGTGCCGGGTTCAGCCCGGCCAGAGAACGCAGCAACGTCGATTTTCCGCTGCCGTTCGGCCCCAGCAACACGGTGATTTGCCCGCGCGGCAACATCGGCACCGCAAGATCGCGAATAACCTGGCGCTTTGGATAACCGGCGGAAAAATGCTCAATACGCAATCCCTGACTCATACATTCCCCCGATGACGCAGAATAATGCTCAGGAAGAACGGCACACCCACCAGTGACGTCACTATGCCGACCGGAATGATAATGCCCGGGATCAGGTTTTTCGAGGCGACTGAAGCCATCGACAGCACCAGCGCGCCAATCAGGGCGCTGGCCGGCAGATAGAAGCGGTGATCCTCACCGAAAATCATGCGGGCGATATGCGGTGCCACCAGGCCGATAAAACCGATAGGGCCGACAAAGGCCACCGCCAGCGCGGAAAGAATACTGATGCGCAGCAGGGTCGTGAGGCGCAGGCGACGCACGTCGATACCGAAGCTCACCGCCCGATCCTCGCCCAACCGCAGCGCGGTCAGCTTCCAGGAGCTCATCATCGACAATGGCAACAGCACGGCGAACACGCCCAGCAGGATGCCCAACTTGTCCCATGAAGCGCGCGCCAGGCTGCCCATGGTCCAGAACACCAGCCCCTGCAGCGTGTCTTCGCTGGCGATAAACTGCATCATTGAAACCAGTGCGTTAAAGGTGAACACCAATGCAATACCGAACAGCACGACGCCGGAGGTGGCAACCCGTGTCCAGCGCGTGATGCCGTCGAGCATCAGTGCGGCAAACAGGGCAAAAACAAACGCGTTGGCGGAAATAAACCACTGGTCCGGAATGCCCGGCACGCCAATACCCAGCACGATAGCCAACGCCGCCCCGAAAGCCGCAGCGGAAGAAACGCCGAGAGTGAACGGGCTGGCAAGCGGGTTGTTCAGGATGGTCTGCATTTCCGCGCCGGCCAAACCCAGCGCAAACCCCACCACCACCGCCATCAGCGCGTAAGGCAGGCGGATATCCCACACGATCACTCGCGTTCCGGCATCTGCCGCCGCAGGGTCAATCAACGTTTGCCACAGGGAGGACAGTGAGAGCCCGGATGGCCCCATGGTAAAATCCAGCAGCAGCGAACCAACAATCGCCAGTGCCAACACCCCCATCATCAATAAACGGTGGCGAAGAATATGTTGATAACGCCCCATGACGTTGGCGTCGGGTTGCCCCTTGGCGTCAGACATAGGTTCGGTGGATACGCTCATTATTTCGGATACCTGTTACGACGATGACCATAGCGGCATGCAAACGGCCGCTTTACCCTGACAAGCAGCCGCTAACAATAAAGCAAACGATAATACTTATCAATCATATCAATAGCTATTACCTGCCATGTTGAGATGTAACACTTTATTTTTAAAGAGTATTCGCCAAGCAGCCGCAACAACCTCATTCTGCTGAGCAGGGTTAATAATTCCGAAAGTTTCATCGCCCCACGCAGCGCTGTGACAAATTGCGACAAAACCACCTAGAATCCAAATCCTGACCGGTAAACGGCGCGTCAACCACGCCTGGCCGGATATTTAGGACCTACTGCTTAGGCCCTTATTGAAGAGGCAGCCATGAGAAGTCGACCATCCACGTTAACGCCTAAAAGACCCGCCCTGCTGCACTGGCTGGTACAAGGTCCACAACAGGCTGATGACGCCCAGTTCCAACACCAACTACGGCTTACGCTTGTCCCTTCTCCCCGAACCCCTTGGCTGAACGCCGCCGGTGTAGTCGTGCTGCTGCTGGCCTACGCCTGGCTGAGCAATATGACGATCGGCGCCGCGCTGCTGGTGCTGCTGCTTGGGTTGACCGGCATACGCTGGTGGCTGGCTCGCGTCACCCCTCCCATCTGGCCGAATGCCATGCTGGTGTCAGTGCTGCTGTGGTCGGCGCTGGTCGGCGCCATTGCGCTGTTGGCCATGCTTTCTGGCCGCATGGTGCTAATCCTGTTCGCCGGCCTGCTGATTACCGCGCTGGCCTTCTGGCTGATGCAGCGCCATGCCGCAGCGCCCCGCTTTGCCCTGCTGGAGGTCATGCTGCTGACGCTGCCTTACCTGCTGGCCGCGCCGTTGTCACGCATGCAAAATCTGTTTTTGCTGGCGAATATCATCCCGCTGTGGCTACTGCTGGCTCATGGGGTGATCGCGCTCTACCATCGCCAGTTGGTGCAGTACGTCACGCTGAGAGGCGAAAAACGAAAAGCGGCTCATCGCGATCATCTGACCGGTTTTCTCAACCGCGCGGGGGGTGAAGCGGTGATGCAAGAGATTTGCCGGCCATCGGCAACGGCACACCCGCTTTCGCACCTGTTTATTATTGAATTCACTCCGCTGGCGGCGCTGTATCAAAGCCACGGCGTGCTGATCGGCGATGACGTGTTGCGCACTATCGGCGAGCGCCTGAAAATGCTGGTTCGTCCAAGCGATTTTGTCAGCCGTTATACCGGCGGCCAGTTTCTGATCCTGGTGCACGATTTGCCTTACGGCTCCGAAGGGGAGTTTCTGGCGCGCATCATGCCCCCGCTGGAAGCGCCGTATGTCTTTGGTGTTTTCGGTGAGGTGACGTTGCAGTTGAACGCCGGGGCGTTGGCGTTAACTCAGGATTATCAAACTGTGGACAGCCTGATGGCGGCGGCGCAGCAAGCGCTGGCGATGAATACTAAGGAATAACGCGGCGAGAGACACCGCGTTTCATACTCGTTGAATGCCCGATTGCGCCGCTACAGGCTGCAACCGGACATTCACAAGGTACAGACTGGCGTTATTTCACGTCCATTTTCGGGAATTCCATCTCGCTGTACTTCACCACGCGGGTGCCGCGCGTCAGCTTGTAACCGAACCAGATCACCAGGAACAGCGGCAGGCCGATATAAGTCGCGGTCACGCCGTACCAGTCGATCCGGTCTTGCAGGAACGCCTGATAGTTCTGTCCCAGCGTAATGATCAGGCACAGGACAAAGGCAAAGATCGGGCCCAGCGGGAAGAAGCCGGAACGGTACGGCAGATCGTTCAGGTCACGCCCCTGAATCATATAGCCGCGGCGGAACCGGTAGTGGCTGATGGCTATCCCCAACCAGGCGATGAAGCCGGTCATGCCCGAGGTGTTCAGCAGCCACAGATAAACCGACTGGTTACCGAACATCGAGCTCAGAAAACACAGGCCCGCCACCACGGTGGTCGCATACAGCGCATTGCGCGGCACCCCACCCTTCGACAGTTTGGCGAAAATGCGCGGCGCTTTGCCTTCCGATGCCAGGGTAAACAGCATGCGGGTAGAAGCGTACATGCCAGAGTTACCGGCGGACAACACCGCCGTCAGGATCACCGCGTTCATTACCGCCGCCGCCGACAGCAGGCCGGCATGCTGGAACACCAGCGTGAACGGGCTGACGCTGATGTCTTTTACGTCGTTACGCAGCAGGCTTGGATCGGTATAAGGAATGATCAGGCTGATAATCAGGATCGCAAAGATATAGAACAGCAGGATACGCCAGAACACCTGGCGCACCGCGCGCGGGATGTTTTTGCCCGGGTTTTCCGATTCGCCGGCCGCGATACCGATAAGCTCGGTCCCCTGGAACGAGAAGCCGACGATCATCGCCACGCCTATCATCGCCGAGAAGCCGCCGGTAAAGGGCGCATCCCCTACCGTCCAGTTCTGCCAGCCGGCGTGTTCGCCACCCTTCAGAATGCCGAAGATCATCAGCACGCCAATGCCGATAAAGATAATGACGGTGGTGACTTTGATCAGCGAGAACCAGTATTCCGCTTCACCGAAGCCTTTGACCGAAATGTAGTTCAACAGGAACATCAGGCCGAGGAACAGCGCGCTCCAGATCCAGCCCGGCGCATCCGGGAACCAGTAGGTCATCACCAACTGCGAAGCCACCAGGTCAACGGCGATGGTCACCGCCCAGTTGTACCAGTAGTTCCAGCCCAGCGCGAAACCAAAGCCTTCTTCTACGTATTTGGCGCCGTAGGTGGAAAACGAGCCGGACACCGGCATAAAGGCCGCCAGTTCGCCCAGGCTGGTCATCAGGAAATAGACCATCAGACCGATCAATGCATAAGACAGCAGAGCCCCGCCCGGACCGGCCTGAGAGACAGTGGCGCCGGAGGCGACGAACAGGCCGGTGCCGATTGAGCCACCAATAGCGATCATGGTTAAGTGCCGCGCTTTCAGCTCGCGGCGCAATCCGGGTGCTTGCTGCCCCGATGTTTTTATATCCTGCTGAGCCATTCTTACCCTATCTGCTCGTCAAAAAATGAGGGCGGATTGTAACAAATACCCACCGGCGAACTAGTAACATTGCGCTGATATAAGATAGCTTCATAACTCAGCGCTAATTATTAGCGGCAGCCCATTTTTCCTTACTTACTGTCATTAATGTGACAGGGTGCAGGTTTTTATGCTTCATTTCCCCGCATGGGGATATTATTGGCGCAGTGCGCCGCCTCAGGCCGGCAACGTGCAGTAACTGAGGAAGCGCTGCAGGGCGTTGGAGATGTGTTTTTGCCGATGGTGGATCAAATACAAGGTGCGCATCAGCGGCGGCAGCGGAATGTTTAGCTCCACCAGCACGCCGCTCGCCAGCTGTTCGTCGATCACCCGCCGCGACAGGCAACTGATGCCGATGCCGTGGCGCACCGCGTGTTTGATCGCCTCCGAGTTGCCCAACTCCATCACCAGTTGGAAGTGCGGCAGATGCGCCAGCAACAGGTGATCCAGCACCTCTCGCGTGCCCGACCCGCGCTCGCGCAGGATCCAGGGAGCATTGGCCAGCAGCTCCAGCGTCAGAGGCTGCCGGGCCAGCGGGCTTTCCGGCGCGGCAAACACCACCAGTTCATCCTCCAGCCACGGCTGAGTAACCAGCTCGGGCATATGGCAAGGCCCCTCGATCAACCCCAAATCGACGCGAAAATCCGCAACCGCCCCAATCACGTCCTGGCTGTTGCCGACGTTCAGCTCCAGCGGCGTAGCCGGGAAATCGTGGCGGTAACGGGCGATCATTTCCGGCAGCATATAGTTGCCGATGGTGCTGCTGGCGGCGATACGCAAAGCGCCGCCGTCATGGCGGAACAGCTGTTCAATCTCCCCCGCCTGCTCGAGCAGCGCCAGCGCCTTCGGATACAGCAACCGGCCATGTTCATTGATAACCAGACGCTTGCCGACGCGATCGAACAGTTGCACGCTCAACTGCCCTTCCAGGTCAGCCAGCGCGGCACTGACCGCCGATTGTGATAACGCCAGGACTACCGAGGCCTGCGTGGTCGAACCGCTTTTCAGCACTTCGGTAAAGACTTCCAGTTGACGTAAGGTGATATGCATAACCATCTCGGTATTGAAAAGTGGCCTGATCGTAAAACCACTGAAATTAATGCTAAATCTGCGCCGCTGTCCGGCAACGACGCACAGGGTATCTATTCATTAAGATTACCACGTTTGCAGAAATCGGTATGACGACCGCACCTCGCCCACGGCTTTCTCTCCCCAATAACGTTCAGGTTGCAGCCTGAAAGAGGAAGAGATTTACCACTTATTCAGATAGGTTATAAATATATAATCAATTTCTCTTTTATGCCGCCAAAACGTAGTCTTGTGCTCAAGGAATTCGAATAAAAGGGCTGACTCATGGCGACCAATACCGCACCTGCTTTTCCATCACGACACTTTCCCCTGCTCGGTTTACCTCGGCTGGCGCCGGGGTTATTGCTGGTCGGCGCGCTCACCGCGCTGGCCATCTGGGCAGGCGATATCCCGTGGGTTGCCGGTCTGGGGCTGGGTGCGCTGACGCTGGCGATCCTGTTCGGCATTCTGGTGGGCAATACGCTGTATCCCTGGCTGCAACCGAGTTGCCACAGCGGCGTTCAACTCGCCAAACAACGTCTGCTGCGGTTGGGCATCATTCTTTACGGCTTCCGCCTGACGTTTCAGCAAATTGCCGACGTCGGCGCTACCGGCATCATCATCGATGCGCTGACGCTGAGCACCACCTTCCTGCTGGCCTGCTGGCTGGGTAAAAAAGTGTTCGGCATCGACAGCCAGACGGCGATGTTGATCGGCGCCGGCAGCAGCATCTGCGGCGCAGCGGCGGTGATGGCGACCGAACCGGTGCTGAAGGCCGATTCCAGCAAGGTGGCGGTCGCGGTAAGCACCGTGGTGGTGTTCGGTACGCTGGCGATCTTCGCCTACCCGTGGCTGTTCCAGTTGAATGAACATTACCGGTGGCTGCCGCTGAGCCAGGAAACCTTTGGCATCTATGCCGGCTCGACCATCCACGAAGTGGCGCAGGTTGTCGCCGCCGGTCATGCCGTCGGGCCGGATGCCGAAAACGCCGCAGTGATCGCCAAAATGATCCGCGTGATGATGCTGGCACCGTTCTTGTTGCTGCTTTCCGGTTATATCAGCCGCAGCCGCGATGCCGGGAGCAAGGCGGACAAATCGGCCATCACCATTCCGTGGTTCGCGGTGCTGTTTATCGCCGTCGCCGGGCTGAACTCGTTCAACCTGATCCCGGCCACCTGGGTGAAACACCTGATTACCGCCGACACCTGGATGCTGGCGATGGCGATGGCGGCGCTGGGGTTGACCACCCACATCAGCGCAGTGCGCGAGGCGGGCGTCAAACCCATTCTGCTGGCCACCCTGCTGTTTATCTGGCTGATTGTCGGTGGCGGCGCGATGAACCTGCTGGTGCAACATTTCTTCTGATGAGCCTTGAGCTTTCGCTGGCCCGCGATTTATCGCGGGCCTTTTTGTCGCCATTCAATCCTGCCGCCATCAATGCCATAATGGCGCCGATTACACAGGAGAATGAAAATGAAGTTTGTCGGTGCACATGTCAGCGCGTCAGGCGGCGTGGATCAGGCGGTTATCCGCGCGCACGAATTAGAGGCGACCGCGTTCGCCCTGTTCACCAAAAATCAGCGTCAATGGAAAGCCGCACCACTGCCGGCAGAGGTGATTGATAAATTCAAAAGCGCCTGCGCGCAGTACGGTTACGGCCCAGGGCAAATCCTGCCGCACGACAGCTATCTGATTAATCTCGGCCACCCGGTGACCGAAGCGTTGGAAAAATCTCGCGAGGCGTTTCTGGATGAAATGCAGCGCTGCGAACAACTCGGGCTGACGCTGTTGAACTTCCACCCCGGCAGCCACCTGATGCAGATTGATGAAGACAAATGCCTGGCGCGCATTGCTGAATCCATCAACATCGTGCTGGATAAAACCGTCGGCGTGACGGCAGTGATTGAAAACACCGCCGGCCAGGGCAGCAATCTGGGCTTCAGGTTCGAACACCTGGCGGCGATCATTGACGGCGTGGAAGACAAAAGCCGCGTCGGCGTGTGCATCGATACCTGCCATGCCTTTGCCGCCGGTTACGATCTGCGCACCGAAGAAACCTGCGAACAGACCTTTAAAGCGCTGGGTGACGTGGTGGGCTTCAACTACCTGCGCGGCATGCATCTGAACGACGCCAAGAGCGAGTTCGGCAGCCGAGTCGATCGCCATCACAGCCTGGGCGAAGGCAATATCGGCAAAACGGTATTCAGTTACATCATGAGCGACTCGCGTTTCGACAATATCCCCCTGATTCTCGAAACCGTGAACCCGGATATCTGGGCGGAAGAAATCGCCTGGCTGAAAGCGCAACAATAAGCCCCAAAAACGCAAAAACCGGAGCCTGATGCTCCGGTTTTTTTATTGCCTGCGATAACGTTAAGCAGCGGTAGCCGCAGGGACGTCAGCGCGTTTCAGCAGCGCATAAGACACGCCCGCCAACAGCGTACCGGCGATGATCGCCACCAGATACAGCAACACCGGCGTGATAGCACCTGGGATCAGCAGCACGAACAGACCACCGTGCGGAGCCATCAACTTGGCGCCGAAGGCCATCGACAGCGCACCGGTCAGCGCGCCGCCGGCGATGCAACATGGCAGCACACGCATCGGGTCGCGGGCAGCGAACGGGATCGCGCCTTCAGAGATAAAGCACAGGCCCAATACCAACGCCGCTTTACCGCCTTCCTGCTCGGATTTCTCGAACTTACGACGCGCCAGCAGCGTCGCCAATCCCATCGCCAACGGCGGCACCATACCGGCGGCCATAATGGCAGCCATTGGGGCATATACCGAAGAACTCAGCAGCGCCACGCCGAAGGCGTAAGCCGCTTTGTTAACCGGGCCACCCATATCGGTACACATCATGGCACCGAGGATCGCACCCAGCAGCACCGCGTTGGCGGTACCCAGCGATTGCAGCCAGTGGGTCAGACCTTCCATGATTTTCGCCACCGGCGTACCGACGATATAAATCATGATCAGACCAACGACCAGGCTGGCGACCAGCGGAATGATCAGAATCGGCTTCAGCGCTTCCATACTCTGCGGCAAACGCAGCTTGGTGCTGATAAATTTGGCGACGTAGCCCGCCAGGAAACCGGCAATGATACCGCCGAGGAAACCGGCACCGGTGCTCACCGCCAGCATGCCGCCGATCAGACCCGGCGTCAGGCCTGGACGGTCAGCGATGGAGAACGCGATAAAACCGGCCAACACCGGCACCATCAGCGCGAAGGCTGAACCGCCGCCAATCTGCATCAGTGCCGCAGCCAGCGTGCCTTTGACTTCAAACGCCTTGATACCGAACACGAACGACAGCGCGATACACAAACCGCCCGCCACCACCATCGGCAGCATATACGACACGCCGGTCAACAGGTGACGATACGGCCCTGCGCTCTCTTTCTTCTTGCCGGCCACAGCCGGACCGCCGCTTTTCTGCGGTTGGAAAATCTCGGCTTCGGCCTGCGCCTTGTCCAGTTCCTGCGCGGTTTTCTTCAGCGCCAAACCGGTAGAGGTGCGGTACATCGGCTTGCCGGCGAACTTGTCCAGATCCACTTCAATATCAGCCGCCACGATCACCAGATCCGCCGCCGCCACTTCTTCAGGCGTAATGGCATTACCGGCGCCCACGGAGCCGCGGGTTTCCACTTTCACCCACCAGCCGCGTTTTTTAGCTTCGCTTTCAATGGCTTCGGCTGCCATAAAGGTATGCGCCACGCCGGTTGGGCAAGCGGTGATCGCCACAATGCGTTTTTGACCCGCCGCTTTTGCCGGCACGGCAACCGCAGCCGGCGCCTGCCAGGCTTTCGCCTCGGCTTTGGCCAGTGCGAGGAAGGCTTCCGGTTCGCGCACCGCCAACTCCACATCGCCCACATAAACCCGTTTGCCGTTCAGCGCGGCGTCAGCAGGCACTGTCTGCCCCGCCACCACCACCAGTTCGGCCTCGGCAGGCGACTCAACCAGCGTCAGGCCGGTTTTCGCCGCAGCAGCGCCGAGCATGCGTTTCGCCAGGTGGCCACGGGCCTGCCCCAACGAATTGTCTATCATCAGCAGCGTTTTCATTACGCCTCCTGCTATTGGTTAAAAGGTTTCAGATCGACGCGCGCCATCATCGCGGCCAACTGTGGACGATCGGTCACGCCAACGTTGCTCTGGCTTACCGCCAGCGCAGCCACGGCGGTGGCCAAACGCAGAGTGTGTTCACTGGATTCGCGCATCAGCAGGCCATAAATCAGGCCGCCAACCATCGAATCGCCGGCGCCCACGGTGCTGACGACTTCGCAGGCCGGCGGCTTGGCAATCCAGGCACCGGAGGCGTTAACCCACAGCGCGCCTTCGGCGCCGAGAGAAATCACTACGTGGGCAATGCCCTGATCGCGCAGCGCATGCGCGGCTTCAACCACGTCCTCCAACTGCGGCAACGGACGACCGGCCCAGATTTCCAGCTCGCGGCGGTTCGGTTTCACCAGCCATGGTGCCGCTTTCAATCCGGCGACCAGCGCTTCGCGGCTGCTGTCGAAAATGATGCACGGGCATTGTGCACGCAGGCGGATCATCCAGTCGGTAAAGGCATCGGGATCAACGCCGGCCGGCAGGCTGCCGCTCACCGCAACCATGTCGAACTGGCCCAGCCAGCTCAGCGAATCGGTCACGAAACGATCCCAATCCTGCGATGTCACTTCAAAACCAGAGAAGTTGAAATCCGTCACTTCACCGTCTTTTTCCGTCAGCTTGACGTTGATGCGGGTACGGCCCGGTACCACCTGGAAGCGGTTGGCGATGCCCAGATCGCTGAACAGCAACTGGAAGCCATCCTGGTTGTCTTTCCCCAGGAAACCGCCCACAGTGACATCAATGCCCAGATCTTTCAGAACCTTGGCAACGTTAATGCCTTTGCCGGCGGCATGCAGGCCAGCAGTTTTCACCAGGTTCACTTCCCCGCGCTCGATCTCCGGGCAAAAGCCCACCAAATCGTAAGCCGGGTTCAGGGTTATGGTGGCTACTCTTCTGGTCATGCTGCGCCCTCGCCCAGTCCTTCGTTAATCGCATCACCGATCGCCTTCAGCGCCGCTTCAGCATCTTCACCCTTGGCGGTAAAGCGCAGGTGATGTCCTTTTTTCACGCCCAACGCCACGACCTTCATCAGGCTGCGTCCGTTGGCCGGTTTGCCACTGCCATCCAGGTTAGTGACGGTAATTTCACTGTTGAACTGCTTGATCACGTTAACCAGCGCGGTGCCGGGACGGGCATGCAGGCCGTGTTCGTTGCGGATCGCGTACTCGGCGCTCAGCGTGGTGCTTTCTTCTTCCACTTCGCTGGTCAGCAATGCCAGCACGGTGGCGGCATCGGCGTTCAGCAAGCGTTCAGCCTTGTTCGCCAGCAGCAGGTCACCCAGGTAATTCAGCACCGCCAGCGGTTGCTGGTCGGCCACGGACAGCGTCAGCAACAGCGCCACTTGCTCGCCGTTTTCGTCAAACGCCTGCGCCGGACGGCTCAGGGTCGCCGCGCTGGTCAAATTGCCTTCGGTGCTGTCGCTCAGCCAGATGCCCTGCCCGAGATTCAACGGCCGACGGGTAATGACGTCGCTGACGAACTGTGCGTTGACCGCGCCGATTTTCTGCAGGCGGCCCGCGTTCAGCGCTTGCAACGTCATTAGGTTATCTGCGGCTACGTCGAGTGCGATCAGCGAAGCGTCGAACTGGAATTCAGCCGTCTGCTTTTCACCCATCAGCAAGCTGCGCAGCTCTTCGGATGAGGTGGTTTTCGCCATCTGCTCGGCCACGCTGTCGTCGCTCAGGACGTGCGTCAGCTGACGCAGCAGCGCCAGGTGTTCATCGGAACGGGCGGCAATGCCGATCACCACATACGCGGTTTGCCCTTCGCCCCACTCGATGCCCTGAGGGAACTGGAAGACCTGCACGCCGGTATTCAGCACCAGATCCCGGGTATCGGTAGTGCCGTGCGGAATGGCAATGCCGTTGCCCAGGTAGGTTGAGGTTTGCAGCTCACGCTGCAGCATGCCGTCTACATAGGCGGCACTGACGCAGCCGGCCTCGGTTAGCCCGGCGGCCACCTGGCGGATAGCGTCCTGTTTGCTGCCGGCGGCAGCGCCCAGGTGGATGTCTTGTTGTGATAACTGGAACATGATTCTCCTCTCCTGCTGAATTGAATCGTTTCAGCTTTATTGAGAAAAAGGAGCGTTATCGACACGAAGTCATTGCGGCAATAACGCTGAAACGTTTCAATCAGTGTGTGAGCAGCCCAGACTGAAAGCAAGTTTTCTCAATTTTGATGTGATAAATTTTTGACCTTACGCACACTTTGGCCTATGGGTTATCCGCTGCGGCGCAAAAGTGACATACTGTGCTGAAACTTTGCTGACGGAGAGAAGCATGACTGTAGTCGCGGGCGTAGGCGTAATCATCGTTAATGCGCAGGGAGAGATCTTGCTGGGAAAACGCTGCGGTAAACACGCCCCTTTCTGGTCAATTCCCGGTGGACATCTGGATGCCGGCGAAACCTTTGAACAGTGCGCGCAGCGTGAGATCGCCGAAGAAACCGGGTTGATCATCGCCCCGCCGAGCCTGATCGGCATCAGTAACAATCTGCAGACCTGGCGCGCCGAAGGCAAGCATACGGTATCGGTATGTATGGTGACGCAACATCCTGGCGGTGAGGCACAACTGAAAGAACCGGATAAATGCTCGGAATGGCGCTGGTGTTTACCTGAGGCGTTGCCGGAGCCGCATTTTGAAGCCAGCCGCAACGCCATCCATCTCTGGCTGACCGGCCAATGCTATTTACCGTCAGCCTCATTGCTGCCGACAAAATAACCATTTCCCATTCAGGGTTTTCATACCCTGTCCGTGACGGTGTTTACAAAGTCATAATCCTCTGTAAAAACGCGTTATGTAATACAAAATATAACGCTGAAATATCCCCCGAATGGCCTTTTTTCCACTAAAAATAACCCTATAGTGTTAGATGTTTTTACCGATAAACCTTATACTTAATCTGGTTAATTGGCCTTTAGCCAACACCTTTTAGGGAAAGGTTTTCCTTGGTATTTCATAATTATAAGTGGGTTCAATATGAACAAAAAACTGACGGGCTGGGCAACAAAGCGCCGGTGGGGATGGCTGTGGCTACTGCTGCTCGGCATTATCCTCGGCGCGGCGCTATTGGCGGGCACCGCCACCGTGTTCCATAAAACCAGCGACACCACCTTCTGCGTTTCCTGCCACACCATGCAACAGCCTCTGGCTGAATATCAGGGCAGCGTTCACTTCCAGAACACCAAAGGCATCCGCGCCGAATGCGCCGACTGCCACGTCCCGCATGAACCGCTCGATTACCTGTGGACCAAAATCCGCGCGGTAAAAGACATTTATGGCGAAATGGTCGGCACCATCGACACGCCGGAAAAATACGAGGCGCACAAGCTGGCGATGGCCCAGTCGGTGTGGAAAACGTTGAAAGAAAACGACTCCGCCACCTGCCGCTCGTGCCACAGCTTCGACGCCATGGACATCACCGCCCAACGGCCTGAAGCGCGTATTCAGCACCCGGTCGCCATCAAACAAGGCGAAACCTGCATCGACTGTCATAAAGGCGTGGCGCATATCCTGCCGGACATGAGCGGCGAAACTCAGGCCGGCGCCGCCGAACTGGCGAAGGCGGCGGCGGAAACCTCGCCTACCGCCACCACACTGTACACCATCGCCACCGAGCCGTTCTTCCTGCAACCGGACGACAGCCACAATGCCGGTAACCTGATGCCTTCCACCGAAGTTCAGGTGGTGAAACAAGACGGCGACAAGGTGCTGGCCAACGTCTCAGGTTGGCAACAGGACGGCGTGAGCGAAGTGTTTTATGCCGCGCAGGGCAAACGCATCCTCAGCGTGCTCTTGGGTGAAGACGCCCGTAAATTATTGAAAACCGGCAATACTCTGACAGATGCCGAAACCGGCCTGGTATGGCATCAGGTTTCACTGCAGGTCTGGCTGCCACGCAAGCAACTGATCGACGATCAGCAAAAAATCTGGCGCTACGCGGCGGATATGATGTCGGCCAACTGTACCGGCTGTCACGGCCTGACCGCCCTCGATCGCTTCAACGCCAACCAGTGGATCGGCGTGATTAAAGGCATGGCTCCACGCACCTCGCTGACGCAGGAACAGCTGCGCGTTCTGACACAGTACGTGCAGAAACACGCCAGCGACATGGCACCTGCCGCACCAGCCAAGCTTTAAGGGAGAAGCGCAATGAGCAAATATCAACAACACCCGTTAACAATGAGCCGCCGCCGCTTCCTGACCGGTGCCACCGCACTGGCCGCCGCACCTCTGCTGGCGGGCCTGTGGCCCAAATCTGCGTTGGCGCAAGCCATCAGCCAGGCGCTACCGCAATTTGTGGTACTGCGTCAGGCGCAAAAAGGCATTCTGACCGGCGCACACTGGGGCGCTTTCGAAGCCATAGTACAGGACGGCAAAATGGTCGGCGTACAGCCGGTGAAAGACGATCCTTATCCGAACGAATTGATCACCATGGCCCCCTTCCAGGTGCATGCCGAAAACCGCGTCAAATACCCCATGGTGCGTAAAAGCTGGCTGGAAGGCGGCCCCGGCAGCCGCACTGAACTGCGCGGGCGCGACGAATGGGTGCGCGTCAGCTGGGACAAAGCGATTGAACTGGTCTGCAATGAAATCACTCGTTTACAGAAAGACCACGGCCCGCAGTCCATTTACGCCGGTTCCTATGGCTGGAAGAGCGTCGGCATGCTGCATAACAGCCGCACGCTGCTGCAACGCCTGATGAACCTGACCGGCGGTTTCCTCGGCTATGCCGGCGACTATTCTACCGGTGCGGCGCAGGTGATCATGTCGCACATAGTGGGTTCGATGGAGGTTTACGAACAGCAAACCGCCTGGCCCAACGTGATTGAAAACAGCCAACTGGTGGTGATGTGGGGCTGTAACCCGATGATCACGCTGAAAAACAGCTGGAACGTGCCGGATCACTACGGCCAGACCGGTTTTGAAGCGTTGAAGAAAAAAGGCACCCGCGTCATCAGCATCGATCCGGTGCACAACGACAGCGCCAAATTTGTCGGCGCGCAGTGGATTGCTCCGCGCCCTTATACGGACGGCGCCATGCTGATCGGCATCGCCCATACGTTGCTGACCGAGAAACTGCATAACCCGGACTTCCTGAAAACCTACACCGTCGGTTTTGACAAGTTCCAGACCTATCTGCTGGGCGAACACGACGGCATGCCGAAAACCGCCGAATGGGCTGCGGACATTTGCGGCGTAGATGCCGCAGTACTGCGCCAACTGGCGCGCGACATGGCGAAAAACCGCACCATGATCATGGGCGGTTGGGGCATTCAGCGTCAGCATCATGGCGAACAGCAACATTGGCTGTTGGTCACGGTAGCGGCCATGCTCGGCCAGGTTGGCCTGCCGGGCGGCGGCTTCGGTTTCAGCTATCATTATTCCTCCGGCGGCAGCCCGACGGCGAAAGGCGGCATTATTGCCGGTATCTCCGCCGGCAATTCACCGAAGAATTCCCCGTCGCCGATCCCGGTGGCACGCATTGCCGAATGCCTGGCCAACCCCGGCAAGACCATTAACTTCAATGGCGCGCAGGTTACCTACCCTGAGGTGAAAATGGTGTACGTGGCGGGCGGCAACACCTTCCACCAGCATCAGGACACCAATAACCTGGTCAAAGCCTGGCAACGGCCGGACACTATCGTGGTGAACGAACCCTACTGGACCGCCACCGCCAAGCACGCCGATATCGTATTGCCGGCCACCACCAGCTACGAGCGCAACGATCTGGAAATGGGCGGCGATTACTCGCAGCTGTACGTGTTCCCGATGCACCAGTGCGTGCCGCCGCAGCATGAGTCGCGCAGCGATTTCGATATCTTCGCGGCGATGGCCGCCAGGCTGGGGGTTCAGGATGCCTTTACCGAAGGCAAAGATGAAACCCAGTGGCTCAAAGGCATGTACGACGACATGAAAACCCAGGCGCGCGCCGCCCGGGTGGCCCTGCCGCCGTTCGACATGTTCTGGCAATCCAACAACTATGTGCGTTTCCCGGTGCCCGAGGCCAATACCCAATGGGTGCGCTTCGCCGACTACCGCGAAAATCCGCTGCTGAATCCGCTGGGTACGCCGTCCGGCAAAATCGAGATCTACTCCGACGCCATCGCCAAAATGAAGTATCAGGACTGCCCGGGCATCCCGACCTGGATGCCGCCTCACGAATGGTATCGCGGGCCGGAAGCGGTGAAGTACCCGCTGTCGCTGAACACCGCGCATCCGATCAACCGACTCCATTCGCAACTCGACAACACGCCGCTGCGCAAAAAGTACGCGGTAGCGGATCGGGAAGCGATTGTGATCCACCCTCAGGATGCCCAACTGCGTGGTATCGCCAATGGCGATTTGGTGCGGGCGTTTAACGATCGCGGCCAGATCCTGGTCGGTGCTGTGGTCAGCGAAGACGTGCGCCCCGGCGTGGTGCGCATCAGCGAAGGCGCCTGGTTCGATCCGGCCGATCCTTCCCAACCGGGGTCGCTGTGCAAGAACGGCAACGTCAACTGCCTGACCTTCGACGTGGGCTCCTCCAGCCTGGCACAAGGCAATTGCGGACAGATGGCGCAGTTGCAGATTGAGAAGTATCAGGGCCCGGTGCTGAAAAACACCGCACACGCCGTGCCTGCCGGCGCGTAAACTGCCAGACAGGGCGGCGGCAACGTCGCCCTTTTTTACTTGGCCTTATCCAGATAAACGTTTTTTACTGCCAGGAAAAATGAAACCGCTTTTTGTTTTTTTGTTCTTTCTTGATAAATGGGCGTATTATTCACCCGACCTCCTTATCATTCCGATCCTTTGCTGACCTCTATGCCTACATCGACTGCGGTAACGCGACGCTCGCCCGATCTCACTTCGCTGGCCTTTCTCGTCGTGGCTTTTCTCACCGGGATTGCCGGTGCCTTACAGACACCCACGCTCAGCCTGTTTCTGGCGACGGAAGTGCAGGTGCGTCCTTCGATGGTGGGTCTGTTTTTCACCGGCAGCGCCGTCATCGGCATTCTGGTCAGCCAGTTTCTCGCCCGCCGCTCGGATCAAAAAGGCGACCGCAAGTCGCTGATTTTCCTCTGCTGCATGCTGGGCGCGCTGGGCTGCGTGCTGTTCGCCTGGAACCGTAATTATTACCTGCTGCTGATCGTGGGCGTGATGCTGACCAGTTTCGGCTCTACCGCCAACCCGCAGATGTTTGCCCTGGCGCGCGAACACGCCGATCGCACCGGCCGCGAGGCGGTGATGTTCAGTTCAATTTTGCGTGCGCAGGTTTCCCTCGCCTGGGTAATAGGGCCGCCTATCGCCTTCGCGCTGGCATTGGGCTTTGGCTTTAAGGTGATGTATCTGGCGGCGGCGGCGGCATTTATCCTGTGCGGCGTGCTGGTGTGGAAAATGCTGCCATCGATGCGCAAAACGCAGGTGACAACCCGCGCCACGCTGGAGGCGCCACGCCAGAACCGCCGCGATACGCTGCTGTTGTTTATGGCCTGCACCTTTATGTGGACCGCAAATGGCATGTATTTGATTAATATGCCGCTGTATATGGTGCACGAACTGCAACTGTCGGAAAAACTGGCCGGGATACTGATGGGCACGGCGGCCGGGCTGGAGATACCGACCATGCTGATTGCCGGCATGGTGGCCAAACGCTTCGGCAAACGTATGTTGATGCGCTGCGCGGTGGCGGCGGGCCTGCTGTTTTATTTCGGGCTGTTGTTTATCACCGGCACCTGGCAACTGATCGCCCTGCAACTGCTTAACGCGGCGTTTATCGGCGTGCTGGCGGGGATCGGCATGCTCTATTTTCAGGATTTGATGCCCGGACAGGCGGGTGCAGCCACCACCTTGTTTACCAACACCACGCGCGTGGGCTGGATTATTGCCGGCTCTGTCGCCGGCGTGGTGGCGGAGATCTGGAGCTATCACGCGGTGTTTTATTCCGCGCTGGCGATGGTTGTCGGCGCGGTGCTGTGCCTGTGGAAGCTTAAAGACGCTTAAAAGTGTTTATGGCGCGGTGTCCGCTTCCAGTTTAATCAGGTAGATCAATGCCTGGTCGCGATGGTCATGACACATCTCGCGGCTGGCCTGCAGGCTGCCGCACACTTTGGGCCGCAGCGGCGAGTGGAACAGGCCGCAGCGCAGTTGCTCGCTCAGATGAATGCAGCGGGTATTGGCGGGCTTGCCGTTGGGCATTCCGGGGATAGGGCTGGATATTGAAGGCGCGATACAACAGGCGCCGCAGTCGGCACGACAGTCCATCAGCGAGTCTCCCGGTGGGCTGGCGGAATTGAAGCGCGACAATATCAGCACGGCTCATCCGCCGCCAGCATAATCCGGTGTTGCTCGCGAATCTTTACACCCCACCTCCATAGTCACAAACAGGCCTCTCACACACAGGCAAAAAAATACGCCATAAATTGTCCAATTAATGCCAATTAATGCATGAAACAAGCGCATTAGCGGCTTTACATGCACCAATCTCACATGTACCATTGAGCTAGTACAAAAGAACTCACGGCCGACGCGGCCACTCAGGAGCAAAAATGTCCACGGACACCATCCAGAAGCTAGCCCGCCCTTCGGTACTCGGCGGCGCGATGATCATTGCAGGCACCGCCGTCGGCGCCGGCATGTTCTCCATTCCCATCGTCACTTCTGGCGTGTGGTTCAGCGGCTCCGTGGCGCTGTTGATTTATACCTGGGCCTGCATGCTGGTATCCGGCCTGATGATCCTGGAAGCCACACTGCATTACCCAAGCGGCGCCAGCTTCCATACCATCGTCAAAGATCTGCTGGGCAAAGGCTGGAACGCCATTAACGGCCTTTCCATTACCTTTGTGCTGTACATCCTCACCTACGCCTACATTTCCGCCGGCGGCTCGATCATCGCCCACACGCTGGAAGGCATCGTCGGTGTCGGCCAAACCACCGCAGGGCTGGTGTTTGCCATCCTGGTGGCGTTTATCGTCTGGTTGTCGACCCGCGCCGTCGATCGCCTGAGCACCATTCTGATCGGCGGGATGGTGATCACCTTTGTGATGTCGGTGGGCGATATGTTCACCCACGTACAACCGGCGGTGCTGTTCAACCGCGGCGATGACCAGGCCAGCTACCTGCCTTATGCACTGGCGGCGTTGCCCTATCTGCTGACGTCGTTCGGCTACCACGGCAACGTGCC
Source organism: Serratia sp. 22264 (assembly GCF_052045345.1). NCBI lineage: Bacteria > Pseudomonadati > Pseudomonadota > Gammaproteobacteria > Enterobacterales > Yersiniaceae > Serratia > Serratia sp. 22264. Next base: position 281,127 of record NZ_JBQEOY010000004.1, on the reverse strand, counting down.
GGGGTTGGTGAAATACTACCAAAAAGACAGCCGTGCGGTGGTACGCAGCCTGGTGTACGGCACGCTGCTGGCACTGGCTATCTATATCCTGTGGCAGTATGTGATTCAGGGCAACATCGCCCGCGACGCCTTCAAGCAGGTGATTGCCGAAGGCGGCAACATCGGCAGCCTGCTCAAACAAATGGGCAACGTCTCCAGCAGCCAGGCCGTTGGCCAATTGCTGAACGCCTTCTCTTATATGGCGCTGGCCAGTTCATTCCTCGGGGTGTCGCTGGGCCTGTTCGATTATCTGGCGGACTTCTTTAAATTCAGCGATGACACTACCGGGCGCAGCAAAACCGCGCTGGTGACTTTCGCACCGCCAACGCTGGCCGCCCTGCTGTTCCCGAACGGCTTCCTGTACGCCATCGGCTTCGCCGGGCTGGCGGCCACCATCTGGGCGGTGATCGTGCCGGCGATGTTGGCGCGCGCCAGCCGCCGCCGCTTCCCGCAGGCGCAGTATCGCGCGCCTGGTGGCCACGGCATGATCCTGTTCATCATTCTGTTCGGGGTGATCAACGCCGCCGCACATCTGCTGGCGCTGCTCGGCCTGCTGCCGGTATTTCAGTAAATCCGCTCAGGGGATGACATTCGTCATCCCCTTTCCGTCACTGTTTTTGCGCGATCTGCTTGCCTGAAATCGGCGGCGCGAGTAACTTGTCGCAACTTCCCAAATACTCTTCATTGCAGGTTACTTTATATGGCAAAGGCTAACGAAATTAAGCGCGGCATGGCGATCAATTACAACGGCAAACTGCTGTTGGTGAAAGACATCGATGTGCAAAGCCCAAGCGCACGCGGCGCCAGCACCTTGTACAAAATGCGTTTCTCCGACGTCCGCACCGGGCTGAAGGTAGAAGAGCGTTTTAAGGGCGACGATATTCTGGACACCATTTCCCTGTCCCGCCGCAAGGTGAACTTCTCTTATATCGACGGGGAAGAATACGTGTTCATGGATGACGAGGATTTCACCCCGTACATCTTCAAGAAAGACCAGATCGAAGACGAGCTGCTGTTTATTCCTGAAGCCGGCCTGCCGGGCATGCAGGTGCTGACGCTGGACGGCCAGGTGCTGGCGCTGGAACTGCCGCAGACCGTGGATATGGAAATTGTCGACACCGCGCCGGGCATCAAAGGCGCCTCCGCCAGCGCCCGCAACAAGCCGGCCACCATGGCGACCGGCCTGACCATTCAGGTACCGGAATACCTCAGCGCCGGCGACAAAATCCGCATTCATATTGCAGAGCGCCGCTATATGAGCCGGGCTGAATAAGCTATCTTGCTTGCCACTTTCCGTCCGGGCAGTGCTCGGGTCCTCACGTACTGCGTGTACGCTCCGGGCCCTGCGCGCTGGCCGGGCGAAAATTGGCCGCGCCGATAACGCTTATTCCAGATTTTGGCGCAACTTTTCGCCGTTACGGCAATTCAGGGAAGAAACGGCGCTTAAGCGCCAGTTCAACGCCACGCAGCTCCGCCAATCCTTTCAGCCGACCAATCGCCGAGTAACCCGGATTGGTTTTTTTCTTCAAATCATCCAGCATCTGGTGCCCATGATCGGGACGCATCGGGATCGGCCGACGATCGCCCGCCTGATGACGCCGTTGCTCCTCGCTGAGGATCGCCTCGATCACCGCAACCATGTCCACGTCACCCTGCAGATGGGCCCCCTCATGGAAACTCTTCGGATTCTCTTCACGGCAGGTGGCGCGCAGGTGGGTGAAATGGATGCGGTCGCCGAAGGTGTTAATCATCCGTACCAGGTCATTATCCGCACGCACGCCGTAAGACCCGGTGCACATGGTGAAACCGTTATAGAGGCTGTCGACGGTCTGCTTCAGCCACTGCATGTCCTCAATGGTGGACACGATACGGGGCAGGCCGAGGATCGGCCGCGGCGGATCGTCCGGATGCACCGCCAAACGCACGCCGACTTCCTCCGCCACCGGCACAATGGCGCGCAGGAACACCGCCATATTTTCGCGCAGTTGCGCCTTGTCGATCGCATCGTACTCAGCCAGGCGGGCGCGGAACTGATCGAGCGTGTACCCCTCTTCGGCGCCCGGTAGCCCGGCTATGATATTGCCGGTCAATGTGTTTTTCTCCGCTTCGCTCATGGCAGCGAAATGGGCGGCCGCCTGCGCCTGCTCTTCCGGTGTGTAATCCTGGTCTGCGCCGGCGCGCTGCAGGATATGCAGATCAAAAGCGGCGAAGGCGATGTGATCGAAACGCAACGCTTTCGAACCGTCGGGCAGCAGGTACTCCAGATCGGTGCGTGTCCAGTCGAGAATCGGCATAAAGTTGTAGCACACGGTATCGATACCGCAGGCCGCCAGATTACGCAGCGACTGCTGGTAACTGGCGATATGCCGCGGGTAATTGCCGCTGTGGGTTTTGATCTCTTCATGCACCGGAATGCTTTCCACCACCGACCACACCAGCCCTTTCTCAGCCAACAGCGCCTGTCGCGCCTTGATCTCATCGATCGGCCAAACTTCGCCATTCGGGATATGGTGCAGTGCGGTGACGACGCCGGTGGCACCGGCCTGGCGCACATCGTCAAGAGAGACAGGATCGTTCGGCCCGTACCAACGCCATGTTTGTTCCATTGTTTATCCTTGTAAAAATCGCCGGAGGTTGCCGGTTGGTGATCAAGACCGCTCAAACCCGGCAATTTTGTTATACCAAATGAGATAGATATCATTTATCTTTTACCTTACTCCGTCGAGGCGGGTTGTCAAAACAGAAATCTCGCTGGGTTGATCCACTTCACGAATCTGGCTTATTTTGGACTGAGCAATTTTATTGATGCGCAGACAGCCTTACACTGGCGGCAGAGAGCCCGTACGGTAAAGGCTGAAAGCAGCCCCGCATGCCGCCCGAAAAACTGGTCCGATAGCTTTTGCAAAGCTACCGGCCAGCACCTTTTTACTCAGCTTTGGAGCTTTGAATGAAGACTATCGCCAACTCGCCGCTGCCGGATGCGGTCCAGCAACCGCGCTACGATCGCAGCGCATTGCAAAGTCGCATGGTGCATATCGGATTTGGCGCTTTCCACCGCGCCCACCAGGCGTTGCTTACCGACCGGGTGTTGAATCGCCAGGGCGGCGACTGGGGTATTTGCGAAATCAGCCTGTCTGGCGGCGTGCCATTGTTCCAGAGCCTGCGCTTGCAAGAGCATCTGTACAGCGTGCTGGAGAAAGGCGCGACGGGTAATCAGGCTATCGTGATAGGCGCAGTGAATGAAAGCGTGCATCGCAAACTGGAAGGGATCGAGGCCGTGCTGGAAAAGCTGGCGGAGCCCCAGGTGGCGATCGTGTCGATGACCATTACCGAAAAAGGCTACTGTATCGAGCCGGGCAGTGGAAAACTGGATCTGCAACACGAGGCGATCCGTGCCGATCTGGCCAATCCCGGCCAGCCGGCCACCGTACCCGGCATTCTGGTGGAGGCGCTGCGTCTGCGTCTTGAGCGCGGCCTGCCCGCCTTCACCCTGCTCTCCTGCGATAACATTCCGGAAAACGGCCATGTGCTGCGTAACGCAATAATCGGGCTGGCGCAGGAGCGTGACGGCATGCTGGCCGAGTGGATAGCCCGGCAGGTCAGCTTCCCCAGCACCATGGTCGACCGTATTGTTCCGGCCGCCACGCCGGAAACGCTGGCTGACATTGCCGCCGCGCTCGGCGGCGTCCATGATGAGTGCGCCATCGCTTGCGAACCCTTCATTCAATGGGTGGTGGAAGATAATTTTGTCGCCGGCCGACCGGCCTGGGAGCTGGCCGGGGCGCAATTGGTCGACGATGTGCTGCCGTTTGAACAGATGAAGCTGCGCATGCTGAACGGCAGCCATTCGTTTCTGGCCTATCTCGGTTATCTGGGCGGCTATCAGTACATTAACGACTGCATGGCCGACGAGTCTTATCGCCGCGCCGCACACCACCTGATGCTGGCAGAACAGGCGCCGACTCTCAGCGTCAGCGGCATCGATCTGGCCGCCTACGCCGCACAGCTGATCGAACGCTACAGCAACCCAGCGCTGCAGCATCGCACCTGGCAAATCGCCATGGACGGCACGCAAAAACTGCCGCAGCGCATGCTGGATTCGGTCCGCTGGCATTTGCAGCACGGCGGCAGTTATGCCGGCCTGGCGTTGGGCGTCGCCGCCTGGATGCGCTATGTCAGCGGTGTGGATGACGCCGGCCAACCTATCGACATCCGCGATCCGCTGCTGCCTGCACTGCAGCAAAGGGTGGCCGCTACGCCGGACGATGAACAGCGGGTCAAGGCGCTATTGGGGTTGAAAAGCGTTTTCGGTGAACAGCTGCCGGTCGAGGGAGAATTTGTGGCGGCGGTAACCCGCGCTTACCTGTCGCTGCGCGATCGCGGGGCACGCCAAACGGTGAAAGAGTGGGTTGCGACTCAGCTTGTCTAAGGAAATGAAAGCCATGCCGGGCAAGCTGTACCCGGCATGGCCTGATAGCTTAGCGATAAACCACGGTCATGACGGCCAGTTTTTTCTGTTGATCCACCCACTGCATTTCCGTCGTACCTAAATTCAGTGGAAGCTCTTTGCGTGAAACATCGAAATGCGACAGGGTCTGTTGCCCTTGATAGTGTTGCCCATTGCGGTAACATTGCGTATTGGCCGTTGAACCGGCGATATCCACCGAGCAGGGGCTCTCTACGATAGAACCAACAAAATGAATAACCCCGCCAGTGGTTCCGGCATGGCCTGCCGCCATCCATGAAAACAACATTCCTGCGATCAAAAATAACCGAAAGATGTTCATGGCAACCTCACTTTTGCTAACTCAATTTAAACATAGAGGACTTTCTTAAGAATAATCGTAAGGAAAGGGGGTTAATTTGATGGATATTCCGGCCATTAATAGCGTAAAAACAAGCTACTAAACGCTAACATCCTTATCTAATACCGGGTTTTTGTTGGGAATTTTCCGAACGCCAGGCGTGGATTTAGCCGGCTAAATAACGCATTTTAACGTATTGAATTTGTGACCTGGCGCAGGTTAAACACACTCATACACGGCCAGGCGGCACAGCTTAATTATCGCCCCTCTGGACTTTATCAACATCAGGAATCATCAATGACCAAAACTAACCTGATCACCGGTTTTCTCGGCAGCGGCAAAACCACCACCATCCGTCATCTCCTGGCCAACAAGCCGGAACACGAACGCTGGGCGGTGCTGGTGAATGAATTCGGTGAAATTGGCATCGACGGCGCGTTGCTGGCGGACAGCGGCGCAGTGCTGAAGGAGATCCCCGGCGGATGCATGTGCTGCGTTAACGGCCTGCCGATGCAGGTCGGATTGAATATGTTGTTGCAGCAAAGCAAGCCCGATCGGTTGCTCATCGAGCCGACCGGCCTGGGCCATCCGAAGCAAATCCTGTCGTTGCTGACACAGGACAGCTACGCCGGCTGGATCGATCTGCAGGCCACGCTGTGCCTGCTGGACGCTCGCCAACTCAGCGAGCCGCGCTATCGAGAAAATGAAAACTTTCGCGATCAACTGGCAGCAGCCGACATCATATTGGCCAGTAAAAGCGACACCTATCGACCGCAGGATCTTCTGGCCTTACAACAGTGGGCGGCGCAAGATCCCCGCCAGCGGCCGCTTTACCCCATAGAACAAGGCCAGGCGAATGTAGATTGGCTCAACCTGCCTCGCACGAATCGCACAGAATTACCGGATGCGCAGCATCATCATAGCCATGCCAAAACCCAGGGCCTGGCCGCATTGCGGCTGCCGGAAACCTCGCGTTGGCGACGGGCGCTCAATCAAGGCCAGGGGTTTACCAGCTGCGGCTGGATTTTTGATGCGGACACGGTATTCGATACCATTGGCATCATGGAATGGGTGCGGCTGGCGCCGGTCGAACGCGCCAAAGGCGTAGTTCGCATTGCGGAGGGCACGTTGTTGATTAACCGCCAGGGGCAGGATCTCAATATCGAAACGCGCCCTGTCGCACCACTGGACAGCCGCATCGAACTGATCCACAGCGAAAATGCTGACTGGAACGCCCTGCAATCCCAATTGTTTAACATTCGTTTAAGTTAGAATCTTTACCGTTAACATCATTTTATTTTTAGACTTACAACAGGTTATGTCATGACACGCCGCAATTTACCCTTCATCATTTTCTTCAATTTACTGGGCATTGCGCTGTTTCTGTCCTGGTTCCTGCCGGCTAACCACGGTTACTGGTTTACTCTGGACTCAGCGATTTTCTTTTTCTTCAACCGCCATCTGGCGACCGATCCCGGCTTTCTGCACCTGGTGGCCATCACCAATAATCGCGCTTTCGACGTGATTTCCCTGATCGCCATGGGGCTGCTGTACCTGTATTTTTATCTCAAGCAGGATGCCGTCGGCCGCCGTCGTTTATTGGTCACCGGCGTTGTCATGTTGCTCACCGCCGTAGTGCTGAACCAGCTTGGGCACCTGTTGCCGGTAAAACACCCCAGCCCGTCGCTCAGCTTCGAGAATATCAACCGCGTCAGTATGCTGACCGGCATTCCCACCAAAGACGCCTCCAGCGACAGCTTCCCCGGCGACCACGGCATGATGCTGATGATTTTTACCTGTTTTATGCTGCGCTATTTTAACCGCCGCGCTTTTGCCGTGGCGCTGCTGATCACGCTGGTTTTCTCACTGCCGCGCGTGATGATCGGCGCACACTGGTTCACCGATATCGCCGTCGGCTCACTGTCCGTGGTGTTGGTGGGCGTCAGTTGGTGCCTGATGACCCCACTCAGCGACAAGCTGATTAACGGGTTGAACCTCATGCTGCCCGGCAAGCACCGCCCCGTCCAGTCATAACAAATCGCTATGACCCGCAGGAGGCCCGCCGCCTCCTGATTATTTCCGCGCCGCCTTTTGTCTATTTCCACATCAGCGCGTTAACGCTTTCGTCACCTGATTTCACGTAAAACCAACACAACGGGCAATCGGCGTTTTTTATATGAAGTTTTACATTATGTTACATCACAAATTCATATAAAAAAGGACAGGAAAAGGCTCGCAATCCCTGATTCGTTGCGGTAACCTCGGATGCGTTTGTGCCTGGTTTACCTCGTTTCAGCATTAAATCCGTGAAAAATGTGCGTTCCGCCACGTTTTCAGCGGTAAGCGATTGTCGGGGCAGCAGGTGCAGATTAGGCTCGTTTCGTTTGGCATTTTCAGGTAGCGACTTTCGTCGTTAAGGACTTCAAGGGAAAACAACAACAATGGTCAAATCTCAACCGTTTCTGAGATATTTTTTGCGGGTAGTACCTGCAATTGCCGCAGCGGTAATGCTCTCTGCGTGCAGCTCGACTCACACTTCGAACTTGAATAACGCACAAACTGAGATGCATGCAGTTAATGACAAAAACGGTCTTTTACTGCAAGCCTCTCAGGATGAATTCGAAGCAATGGTCCGTAACGTTGACGTTAAGTCAAAAATTATGGATCAGTATGCAGACTGGAAAGGTGTTCGCTACCGTTTAGGCGGTGAAAGCAAGCGCGGCATTGATTGCTCGGCGTTTGTACAACGCACCTTCCGTGAACAGTTTGGTATGGATTTACCGCGTTCTACCTATGAACAGGAAGACCTCGGCAAGAAAATCGTGCGTACCAAACTGCGTCCTGGCGATCTGGTGCTGTTCCGCGCCGGCTCTACCGGGCGCCACGTCGGCATTTATTTAGGTAACGATCAATTCGTTCATGCCTCTACCAGCAGCGGCGTGATGATTTCGAATCTGAACGATAACTACTGGAATAAACGTTATCGTGAAGCCCGCAGAGTGCTGACCAGCAGCTGACGGCGCAAAATACCTGATTGTCCTGAATACCAAACGAGCAATAAAACGCTGCCCCCGGGCAGCGTTTTTTTTATCCCTAACGTTACGCTGATAAAAAACTCACCTATCATCATCAAATACAATTAAGCGTTTGTTAGCGGATTATCCTGCGTAAATAACGATGAATAATGACTGCACCACCACCATTGGGATATATTAAGCGAGCACTCGATAACAAAAACAGAATGATACGCCGTGCTCAGGGGGCAAAGGTTTATGGGCTTGAAAAGGGCATTTGCACGCCATGTTTCGCACAGACGACGCAGCCTGGCTAAAAGCAGCATTGTCGCTCTGGTATTTTTTGTCCTGTTTACGGGTATCACACTTCTCCTGATTAATCACCAGCGCACACAATATCAACGCACGGTAGAACAACGCACACAGAAATTCACCCTCGAAAATCTGGATAGTCTGACGGAAATCATGCTGCAATTGATGCCGTTGACGGAACGCTCCTGCGCTTCCAGTCAGCCGGATATTACCTATCAGGCGGCGTTTAATTCCGGCGTGCGGAGCTTCCTGCTGGTGAAAAACGGTTTTGCCTATTGCTCCTCGGCTACCGGCAGCATGATGCTGGCACTGAAAAATATTTATCCGGAAATCGATCCGCGCCAGACGCGGGATCTCAAACTGCAGCAAGGCACCCCTCTTGTGCCGGGAAAACCCGCAGTAGCCGTCTGGTTGCGTCATCCCGGAGAGGAAAACACCGGCGTGTTGGCGACCCTGGATATCAACCTGATGCCCTATCTGCTGTTCGCTTCGCGTGACGCACGCACACCCGGCATTGCCATTATTCTGGGCGATCTCGCCCTGACCACCTTCAGCCCGAACCTGATGCCGGTGAGCCAGTTGCCGAACGGCCAGGCCGATCGCTTAGCCATCTCGGGCACGCCGATGACGATTCTGTTTTATAACGAAACGCTGACGCCCAATGATATCCGCCTGACCCTGTTGGGCAGCCTGGTGCTGTCATTGATGATCGGCGTCCTGTGCTACTACATGCTGCTGCTGCGCCAAAGCCCGGAGCGTGCGTTGATGCGCGGCATCAAGCGCAATGAATTCTTTATCGAATACCAGCCGGTGTTCCATACCCGCAAAGGCGCCGTCGCCGGACTGGAGGCGCTGATCCGCTGGCAGCATCCGATTGAAGGGCGTATCCCGCCGGACCTGTTTATCCCCTACGCCGAAAGCGAAGGGCTGATTGTGCCGCTGACGCGCCATCTGTTCCGCCTGATCGCCGAAGACGTGCCACGCCTGGCGACGGTGTTGCCAAAAGGCGCCAAACTGGGTCTGAACATCTCCCCTTCCCATCTGAGCGCCCCCTCCTTCCATCAGGACGTGTACGAACTGCTGAAACAGCTGCCCAGCAACTACTTTACGCTGGTATTCGAGATAACCGAGCGCGGCATGGTAGAGGAAGCCAACGCGCTGGCGGAGTTTGACTGGCTGCACCAGCAAGGCATTGAAATCGCCATCGACGATTTCGGCACCGGCCACAGCGCGCTGATTTATCTGGAACGCTTTACCATGGACTACCTGAAAATAGACCGTGGTTTCGTCAACACCATCGGTCAGGATACGGTCACCGCACCGGTGCTGGACGCGGTGATCTCACTGGCTAAAAAGCTGAAAATGCAAACCGTGGCGGAAGGCGTGGAAACCGCCGAACAATTGCACTTCCTGCAGGAACGGGACGTTAACTTTATGCAGGGGTATTATTTCAGCAAGCCGTTGAGCATCGACAACTTCGTGACATTCTGCACTAGCCAGCAGGTCTTTGATTATCAGGCGCAAAAAGCCTGATCTTTACATTACTTCACCCTGCGGCGCGGCAGTGAATGTTATGCTGGCCGCAGACTTAACCGACTTATCAGCAGGAGCTTACCGTCAAGATGTCCGTGCGCGTTTTTGCTGCCCTGGTGCTCTCAGCACTGAGTTTTGGCCTGCAGGCCGAAACCCTCAATGAAAGTTACGCTTTCGCCCTTCTCGGTGAGCCGAAATACGCCACCGATTTCAGTCATTACGACTACGTCAATCCGGCCGCTCCGAAAGGCGGCGACGTGCGAATGGCGGCGATCGGCACCTACGATAACTTTAACCGTTACGCCTCGCGCGGCGTGGCCGGCGAACGCACCGACGCACTGTACGACTCGCTGTTCACCACCTCGGACGACGAAATAGGCAGCTACTATCCACTGATCGCCGAATCTGCCCGCTTCCCGGCCGATATGCACTGGGTGGAGCTGGACATTAACGCCCGCGCCCGCTTCCACGATGGCAGCCCTATCACCGCAGCCGACGTCGCCTTTACCTTTAACAAGTTTATGACCGAAGGCGTGCCGCAATTTCGCATTGTCTACAAAGGCATTACGGTAAAGGCCATCTCCCGCCTGACGGTTCGCATCGAATTCCCGCAGCCGGATAAAGACAAACTGCTCGGGCTATTTGGGCTGCCGGTGCTGCCGGAGAGTTTCTGGAAAGATCATAAGCTGAACGAGCCGCTGGCTGCGCCGCCACTTGGCAGCGGCCCGTATAAGGTCGGCAGTTACCGCCTCGGTCAATACATTACCTATCAACGGGTACGCGACTACTGGGCGGCCAACCTGCCGGTCAATCGCGGCCGCTTCAACTTCGACAGCATCCGCTACGACTACTATCTGGATGACAAAGTGGCGCTGGAGGCCTTCAAGGCCGGTGCCTACGACTTCCGCATTGAGGGTTCGCCCAAAAGCTGGGCCACCCAATATCAGGGCGGCAACTTCGCCCGCAACTACATAGTCAAACAGGATGAAACCAACCAGTCGGCGCAAAATACCCGCTGGATGGCGTTCAATATGAAACGCCCCCTGTTTGCCGATCGGCGAGTGCGCGAGGCGATCACGCTGGCCTTCGATTTCGATTGGATGAACAAGGCGCTGTATTACAACGCTTATCAACGTACCAACAGCTATTTCCAGAATACCCCCTACGCCGCCAGCGGCTATCCGGATGCCGCCGAACTGGCGCTGCTGGCGCCGCTGAAGGGCAAGGTACCGCCGGAGGTGTTCACCAGCATCTACCAGCCGCCATCCTCTGACGGCAGCGGCAGCGATCGCCAGAACCTGCTGAAAGCCACCCAGTTGCTCAAGCAAGCCGGTTGGGAAGTGAAAAACCAGCAGTTGGTGAACAGCAAAACCGGCAAGCCCTTTACCTTCGAGCTGATGTTGCTGAGCGGCAGCAACTTTCAGTACGTCTTGCCGTTCCAGCACAACCTCAAGCGGCTGGGGATCGAGATGCAGATCCGTGAAATTGACGTCACTCAATTCACCAAACGCATGCGTGACGGCGATTTTGACATGATGCCTACGGTCTATCTGGCAATGCCTTTCCCGAGTTCTGCGCTCCAGACGAACTGGGACTCCGAATACATCAATTCCAGCTGGAATACGCCCCGCGTCACCGATCCGGCCGTCGACAGCCTGGTGCGCAACATCCTGCGGCACCAGGGCGACGAAAAAGCCCTGCTGCCGCTGGGCCGTGCGCTGGATCGGGTGCTGACCTGGAACAGGTTCATGCTGCCGATGTGGTATTCCAATCACGATCGCTATGCCTACTGGGACAAGTTCTCCACGCCGGCGATCCGTCCTGCTTACGTGATTGGCTTCGACAACTGGTGGTTTGACGTCAACAAGGCGGCGCGTTTGCCGGCCCGACAACAATAAGGGGTCGGCGATGGCGGCTTATCTGATTCGCAGACTGTTGCTGATTATTCCCACTCTGTGGGCGATCATCACCATTAACTTTTTCATCGTTCAGATCGCGCCCGGCGGCCCGGTCGATCAGGCAATTGCCAACATCGAGATGGGCCAGAGCAGCGGTTTTGGCGGCGGTGGCGCAGGTGAAGGCCTGGGGCACGCTCGGATCGGCGTCGGCACCGCCACGGATAGCCAGTACCGGGGATCCCGCGGGCTGGATCCGGAAGTGATCGCCGAAATCACCAAACGCTATGGTTTCGACAAACCGCTGCATGAGCGCTATTTCACCATGCTGTGGAATTATATGCGTTTCGACTTTGGCGACAGCCTGTTCCGCGGCGCGTCGGTGATGCAACTGGTGGGCCATAGCCTGCCGGTATCCATCACCCTGGGCCTGTGGAGCACGCTGATTATCTATCTGGTGTCGATCCCGCTAGGTATCCGCAAGGCGGTGCATAACGGCAGCGCTTTCGATATCTGGAGCAGCACGCTGATTATCATCGGCTATGCCATTCCGGCCTTCCTGTTCGCCATTCTGATGATCGTGCTGTTCGCCGGCGGCAGTTATCTGGATTGGTTCCCATTGCGCGGCCTGGTATCCAGCAACTTCGATAGCCTGTCGTGGTACGGCAAAATTGCCGATTATCTGTGGCACATCACCCTGCCGGTGCTGGCGACGGTCATTGGCGGTTTCGCCACCCTGACCATGCTGACCAAAAATTCGTTCCTTGACGAGATCCGCAAACAGTATGTAGTCACCGCGCGCGCCAAGGGACTGGACGAGAACAAGATCCTTTATCGTCACGTATTTCGCAATGCCATGCTGCTGGTGATCGCCGGCTTCCCGGCGACGTTCGTCAGCATGTTTTTCACCGGTTCATTGCTGATTGAAGTGATGTTCTCGCTCAACGGGCTGGGGCTGCTGGGGTATGACGCCACCCTGCAGCGCGACTATCCGGTGATGTTCGGCACGCTGTATATTTTTACCCTGATTGGCCTGCTGTTGAATATCCTCAGCGATATCACCTATACCCTGGTCGATCCGCGCATTGATTTCGAGGCCCGCCAATGAGCCGCTTAAGCCCGATCAACCAAGCGCGCTGGGCGCGTTTTCGCAGTAATCGCCGCGGTTACTGGTCACTGTGGGTTTTCCTGGTGTTGTTTATCCTCAGCCTGGCCGCCAACCTGATCGCCAACGACCGGCCGCTTCTGGTGCGCTACGAAGGCCGCCTGTACCTGCCGTTCATGATCAATTACAGCGAGACCACCTTTGGCGGTGAGCTGAATACCGCCACCGATTACCAGGATCCTTTCGTAAAACAGCAGATCGACCGCCACGGCTGGGCGGTTTGGCCACCGATTCGCTTCAGTTACGACACCATCAACTTCGCCACTGAAGTGCCCTTCCCCTCAGCCCCCTCGCGCCATAACCTGCTGGGTACCGACGGTAACGGCAGCGACGTGCTGGCCCGCGTGCTGTACGGCTTTCGCATTTCGATGCTGTTCGGGTTGGCGCTGACGCTGTTTTCCAGTGTGATCGGCGTTTGCGTCGGTGCGATGCAAGGGTATTACGGCGGGCGTTTTGACCTGTGGGGACAACGCTTTATCGAGGTGTGGTCGGGCATGCCGACGCTGTTTTTGATCATTTTGCTGTCGAGTATCGTACAACCCAATTTCTGGTGGTTGCTCGGTATCACCATTCTGTTTGGCTGGATGAGCCTGGTAGGCGTAGTGCGCGCCGAGTTCCTGCGCACCCGCAACTATGATTACATCCGCGCCGCACGCGCTATGGGGGTACCGGACCGGGTCATTATGTACCGGCATATGCTGCCCAATGCGATGGTGGCGATGCTGACCTTCTTGCCGTTTATCCTCTGTGGTTCCATCACCACCCTGACCTCTCTCGATTTCCTGGGCTTCGGCCTGCCGATCGGCTCTCCGTCGCTCGGTGAACTGTTGCTGCAGGGCAAGAACAACCTGCAAGCACCGTGGCTCGGCATTACTGCGTTCCTGGTGTTGGCGGTGTTGCTGTCTTTACTCATTTTTATCGGCGAAGCCATACGCGACGCCTTTGACCCCAGCAAGGCACATTGATATGGCTAGTACTCCACTGCTTTCAATTCAGGATCTCGGCGTTGCTTTCCGTCAGGGAGAGCAGTTGAATCAGGTGGTCAACGGCTTGTCGTTGCAAATAGAAAAAGCGGAAACGTTGGCCCTGGTGGGTGAATCCGGCTCCGGCAAAAGCGTGACCGCGCTGTCGGTGCTGCGGCTGCTGCCTTCGCCGCCGGTGGTCTATACCGGGGGGGATATCCTGTTCAATGGCAGCTCGTTGCTGCATGCGCCGGAAGCCGAGCTGCGCAACGTACGCGGCAACCAGATTTCGATGATTTTTCAGGAGCCGATGGTGTCGCTCAACCCATTGCACACCATTGAGAAACAACTGGCGGAAGTGTTGGCCTTGCACCGTGGCATGCGGCGCGACGCAGCGCGCGGGGAGATTATTCAGTGCCTGGATCGCGTCGGTATTCGCAACGCCAAAGGCCGGTTGAAAGACTATCCGCATCAGCTCTCCGGCGGCGAACGCCAGCGGGTCATGATCGCCATGGCGGTATTGACCCAGCCAAAACTGCTGATTGCCGACGAACCGACCACTGCGCTCGATGTGACCATTCAGGCGCAGATCCTGCTGCTGCTGAAAGAGCTGAAGCAAGAAATGGGGATGGGGCTGTTGTTTATCACTCATAACCTGAATATCGTTCGCCGCCTGGCGGACAATGTGGCGGTGATGCGCAATGGTCAGTGCGTTGAGCAGAACAGCCGGGCGGGCCTGTTCAGCCAGCCGCAGCATCCCTATACCCAGCAACTGCTGGCAGCGGAAAATGTCGGCGATCCTCTGCCGTTGCCGGCGGACGCCGCCCCGCTGCTGAAAGTGGAAAACTTGCAGGTCAGTTTCCCGATCAAGCGCGGCTTGTTGCGCCGCACGGTTGACCATCACTACGCGTTGAAAGGACTGAGTTTTGAGCTGAAGGCCGGGGAAAGCGTTGGATTGGTGGGGGAGTCGGGGTCGGGTAAAAGCACCACCGGGCTGGCGCTGCTGCGTCTGTTGAACGCCAGCGGCGCTATCTGGTTTAACGGCCAACCGCTGCACCAGTTCAGCCTGAAACAGATGCTGCCGTACCGCAGCCAGATACAGATCGTGTTTCAGGATCCCTACTCCGCGCTGAACCCGCGACTGAGCGTGTTGCAAATTATCGCCGAGGGGCTGGAGGTACATCAGAAATTGAGCGCCGAACAGCGTGAACAAAAGGTGATGGAAGCCTTGCAAGAAGTGGGGCTGGATCCCGCCCTGCGCCACCGCTACCCTACCGAGTTTTCCGGTGGCCAGCGCCAGCGCATTGCTATCGCACGGGCGCTGATTCTGCAGCCGCAGTTGCTGATTCTGGATGAGCCGACCTCATCGCTGGATAAATCGGTACAGGCGCAAATCCTGACGTTGCTGAAGTCTCTGCAACGGCGCCATCGGCTGGCATATCTGTTCATCAGCCATGATTTGCAGGTAGTACGCTCACTGTGCCATCAGGTGATCGTATTGCGCCAGGGAGAAGTGGTTGAACAGGGCGACTGCCAGACGATCTTTAACTCGCCTGCCGCCGCTTATACGCAGCAGTTGCTACAGCTGGCCGATTAGCGGCGGGGGTCAGAAAGGGTATTGCGCGCTCAGTGGCTCGGCGATGGCGGCACCAACGTTTTTTAACCGGCATAAGGTGGCGCTTTCATCGCTGCGATGCACAAACAGGCAAGCTTCCCCTTCCCACTCCACGATGGCGCAATCGACCTGAATCTCCTGCAAGGACAGCTTAAGCTGTTGCATAACCTGCCAGGCGTCCGCCCCTTCGTGGCTGAGCAGTTTCAAGCCAATCAGATTGTTATCTTCGTCTATCCCGCTAAGCGGAATCGGTTCAACCTTGATGCCGGTAAAACCTGATAGCCAACGATAACTTTGCGGCAAGCGATGCACTACCGAAAGTTGGATACTATCCACATGAAATCCCTAGTTTGAAAAGTGAAACAGTTTTTACCTGACAGGGTAACTAAGTTATAGCCGTTGAGAACCGACTCTGCCGCGCACATATGTTATTTAAATGTAAAATATGTCACAACTCATTAACCGCACCCTGCGCTTGCTGATATCGTGCTGTTTTGGTGCGCCGCACGGTGTCATTTCACGGCATTTTGCGACTCAGCTCGCATTTTTGCGTTATATGTAACCCTTTCCCGCCACGATCTCAACTCTTTTTTCTTGCAATGCGGTTACTTTTCACTCTTTATAATTTTACATTGCAGAAACATTTAACTTCGCCCTTCAAGGTAAAAAATCGATTTAATCTATTGATTTTAAATAGACAAAATATAAGTCAAACACCACATCCCGGCAAAGATACCGTGCGGAACCTCTGTAATTATCGTTTCTTAACCTGCGCTTTTTTTAACAAAAAGCACACAGATTGCACGCCGAGCATTTAATTAGCGTACTTATATTTAGCAACAAAATCTGCATTGCCAACGGGATTGATGAGAGGGTGTTGAAAAGAATGGAGTAACCAAGGCTCAGCACTACGCCGGCCTTGGTTATTCAGAGATAAATCGCGGAAGGATCAGGCAAGGTTGCTGCGTGGACGGCTGGCATACAAATAGAACAGCACCGCTACGATACTGCACAGCGCCATGGAAGAGACCATCGGCCAGGCGCTCTTGCCTGGCGCCATCGACAGTACCGCCCCGACCAGAGCGCCGATGCTGAAACGCAGCGTACCGGCCAACGAGGACGCCGTACCCGCCATATGCGGGAAATCATCCAGGATCACCGCCATGGCGTTGGACGAAATCATGGCGATGCAGCCCAGATAAACCGCCACACCAAGCACCAGCGCCCAGAAGCCCAGGCCGATGGCGCTCACCGCCAGCAACCACAGCCCCATCGCCAACTGAACCAGCAGCCCCAGGCGGAACATGTTGATCGCCCCCCGCCGCCGTACGTTGCGGCTATTAACCAAAGTCGTCAGGAACAAAAACACGATATTCAGCGCAAAGTAGTAACCAAAATGCTGCGGCGAAACGTTATTCAATTCGATATACACGAACGGCCCGGCGCTGAGGAACGAGAACATGCCGGCGAACGAGAAGGCGCTGGCCAACATATAACTCAGCACGCGCTTGTGGCGGAACAGCGAAGCGAAATTGCCCAACGTGGTGCGCAGATGGAATTTCTGCCGCCGCTCTTTCGGCAGCGTCTCTTTAATAAAGAACGCCACCAGCAGCGAACCGATCAGCGCCGCTGCGCCCATGGTCCAGAAAATCGCATGCCAGCTGAACCACAGCAGCAGCGCACCGCCGATCATCGGCGCCAGCAAGGGCGCAATGGTCATCACCAGGATGACAAACGACATCATGCGCGAAAATTCGTCCTTGGTGAACATATCGCGCATCAGGGCATTAATCACCACGCTGGCCGCCGCCGCCGACAGACCGTGCAGGAAACGCAGGTTGATCAACTGCTCGATCGACTGCGCCATGGCGCAAGCGCCGCCGGCAATGGCGAAGATCAGCGTCCCCCACAGGATCACCGGCTTGCGCCCTATGCTGTCCGACATCGGCCCATAGAACAGCTGCCCCAGGGCAAAACCGAGCATATAGGCGCTGAGCGTCATCTGCACGCTGCCCGACTCGACGCCGAACTGCTTGGCTATCACCGGCATACTGGGCAGATACATGTCGATAGCCAGCGGCATCAGCATGGAAAGCAGGCCCAGAATAAAAATCAAACCGAGGTGAGATGACCGGTTCTGTTGCACGTTCAACGACTCCTTAATCAGCCGCAGCCGTTAGTCCTGCAAATGTGGTGCGCCCACGCTGGCGATTTCTTCTTCAGTCAGCGGGCGGTATTCGCCCGGAGCCAAATCCTCATCCATTACGATGGCGCCAATCCGCTCGCGGTGCAGTTCGACAACCCGGTTGCCAACCGCCGCGAACATGCGTTTCACCTGGTGATAGCGCCCTTCGCTGATGGTCAAACGCACCAGAGTGTCTTCAATTTTTTCCAGCTGCGCCGGACGGGTCAGATCTTTTTCATTATGCAACTGCACGCCTTCGGCAAACTGCTGTGCGGTATCTTCCGCCAGCGGATGCTCCAGCGTGACCAGATAGGTTTTCTCACAATGATGTTTCGGTGAGGTGACGCGGTGCGACCACTGCCCGTCGTCAGTCATCAGCACCAGGCCAGTGGTGTCGATATCCAGCCGACCGGCGGCATGCAGTTTATAAGCGACCGGCTCATCGAGGAAATACAGCACCGTCGGGTGATCGGGATCGTCCGTAGAGCAAACGTACCCCTGAGGCTTGTTGAGCATGAAATAGCGTGGGCCGCTCAGCTGTTGCAGCGGGTTGCCGTCAAACGCCACCTCCTGCTCCGGGGTCAGTTTGACAGCCCCGCTCTTCACCACTTCACCGTCCACGGTGACGCGTTTTGCCCGAAGTTCACGCGCTACCAGCGCGCGGCTAACACCTAACTGCTGAGATAAAAACTTGTCCAGTCGCATTGAATCTGCTTTGCCTGTCGTTGTTATGATCGCATTGATCGTATTGCTAAAATATGACGCCCGCCGTTGCACCAGGTGCAACAGGGCAGGTTCGGAGAGGGGGAAACAGCGATTACTGTGACAGGAGTATAGCGGCGGAAACGGCCCCCTGACAGAGGTAATTTCCACGCTTCTCGCACCGCATGCGCTCACAAGGCATAATAATAGAAATTTTTTAGCCGCCTGAGGAGTAAAATGTCACTGTTTCTGTGGGTTCAGATGTTGCAAAACATGTTCCCGGCGGCCCATTTCAACCAACGGCGTTAATTCATGGCCTTTACTCTACGCCCCTACCAACTGGAAGCGGTCGAAGCCACCATCAAACATTTCCGCCAGCACTCTCAACCGGCGCTGATTGTGCTGCCGACCGGTGCAGGCAAAAGTCTGGTGATCGCCGAACTGGCGAAGCGCGCACGCGGCCGGGTATTGGTGCTGGCCCACGTGAAAGAGCTGGTGGCGCAAAACCACGCCAAATACTGCGCCTACGGGCTGGAGGCGGATATCTTTGCCGCCGGGCTGCAGCAAAAAGACAGCGCCGGCAAAGTGGTGTTCGGCAGCGTACAGTCCGTGGCGCGTAATCTGTCGTTGTTCGACGGCGCATTTTCCCTGCTGATTATCGACGAGTGCCACCGCATCAGCGACGACGATGACAGCCAGTACCAGCAAATTATTCAGCATCTGCAAAAATCCAACCCGCAGTTGCGGCTGTTGGGACTGACCGCCACGCCTTACCGGCTGGGTAAAGGCTGGATTTATCAGTATCACTACCACGGCTTTACCCGCGGCGATGCCGGTAGCCTGTTTCGCGACTGCATTTATGAACTGCCGCTGCGCTACATGATCAAGCACGGTTATCTGGTGCCGCCGGAACGGCTCGACATGCCGATTGTGCAGTACGATTTCAGCCGCCTGGAGGCCAGAAGCAACGGCCTGTTCAGTGAGGTAGACCTCAACCGCGAGCTGAAACAGCAAAATCGCATCACGCCGCACATCATCAGCCAGATCGTCGAATATGCCGAAACTCGCAAAGGGGTGATGATTTTCGCCTCCACCGTTGAGCATGCTCGTGAGATCCACGGCCTGCTGCCGGCCGGTGAGGCCGCGCTGGTCAGCGCCGAAACGCCGGCCGCCGAACGGGATGCGTTGATTGAGGCGTTCAAACAACAACGACTGCGCTATCTGGTCAACGTGGCGGTGTTGACCACCGGCTTTGACGCGCCGCATGTCGATCTGATCGCCATTTTGCGCCCCACCGAATCCGTCAGCCTTTATCAGCAAATCGTCGGCCGCGGGCTGCGGCTGGCTCCCGGCAAAGAGGATTGCCTGATCCTCGACTACGCCGGCAACCCGCATGACCTGTTTACGCCTGAGGTGGGCGTCAGCAAACCGCACAGCGACAGCCAGCCGGTACAGGTATTCTGCCCCGGCTGCGGCTTCGCCAACCTGTTCTGGGGAAAATGCACCGAAAATGGCGACATCATCGAGCATTACGGCCGCCGCTGCCAGGGCTGGCTGGAAGACGATGATGGCCATCGCGAACAGTGCGACTACCGCTTTCGTTTCAAGAGTTGCCCGCACTGTGGCGCAGAAAACGACATTGCTGCGCGCCGCTGTCACCAGTGCCAGGAAGTGCTGGTCGATCCCGACGATATGCTGAAAGAGGCGCTGAAACTGAAGGACGCATTGGTTCTGCGCTGCGGCGGTATGGAGTTGCAAAGCGGACGCGATGAAAAAGGCGAGTGGCTGAAGGCCACCTATTACGATGAAGACGGCACCAGCACCAGCGAGCGTTTCCGCCTGCAAACGCCGGCGCAGCGCAAAGCCTTCGAGATGCTGTTTCTGCGCCCGCATCAACGCGCCCCGGGGGTACCGTTCAGTTGGCAAACCGCAGCCGACGTGCTGGCCCAACAGACTCTGTTGCGTCATCCGGATTTTGTCGTGGCGCGCAAACGTGGGCAATTCTGGCAGGTACGGGAAAAAGTGTTCGATTATCAAGGCCGCTTCCGCCGGGCCAACGAGCTGTATTGATGCCCGCATCGCGCAGATTCGGGAGGTTTCCATTGCCCTGCCGACGGCTTTCCGTTAAAATGCCGCCCGCTTTAGCTGGGTTCGCCCGGTGCTAAAGTGGTTTATCGAACCTGTTACTGGGTCGCCTTAACAGGGTAAATTTTCTTTTAAGAGAAAAAACAATGTTCACTATCAATGTACAAGTACGTAAAGACCAGGGTAAGGGTGCGAGCCGCCGCCTGCGTGCAGCTAACAAATTCCCAGCTATCGTTTACGGTGGCGAAGAAGCTGCAGTTTCCATCGAATTAGACCATGATTCTGTAAAGAACATGGAAGCTAAACCAGAATTCTACAGCGAAGCAGTAACTCTGGTTATCGACGGTAAAGAAACCAAAGTTAAGGTTCAGGCTGTACAGCGTCACCCGTTCAAGCCAAAACTGACCCACATCGACTTCGTTCGCGCGTAATCGCAACGTATTCGAGCTTTTCGGGACGCCGAAGTAGAAAACGCCGCAATTGCGGCGTTTTTTATTGTCTGCGATTCGGCAAACGTTACTTGTTGCCGCCGTTTAACCGGCGTTGCAGCTGATCGCGCAGGTTCGGCGGCGTGCCCTTAATCGTCAGCGTATCCGTTGCCGCATCCCAGAACACCCGTTCCCCCAACAGCATGGCGTCAAAATTCATGCTGATGCCGCCGCCGCTGCCGGCGAACTTGGTCAACTGGCGCAGAGTGCCGCGATCGGCCGGGAAGCTGTCTTCCAGTTGATAGCCCTGTTCGCTGGAAAATTGCAGGAAATCTTTCTCGCCCACCGGCGCGATCTCTTTCGACAGCTCCTGCAGCTCGATTTCTTCGCCGGCCTGCAGCTGTTCGTTGCAATAGCTGTAAACCTGCTGGCGCACCGACTGGCGCTCATTTTTATCCAACTGGGCGTCGGCGCAATAGTCGTCAACCGCCTGCAGCAAGCCCCGGTTCTGCGCTTTGGTGTCCAGCCCTTCGGCCGCCGCCAGGAAATCCATAAAGAAATCGGACACCTTGCGCCCCACCCGGCCTTTCAGGAAGGTCAGGTAACGGGTGGACTCCGGGTTGGTTTCCCATTCGGTCAGATCGATGCGCGCCACGATATCGGCGTGGTTGATGTCCAGATAATGGGTGGTGTTGATATCCAGCTCTTCGTTAACGCGCGAACTGTTGCGGCTGTTGAGCACCGCAATCAGCAAGTACTCTGTCGACAGGTAGCGGTACTGGCCGAACAGCACCACGCCGCCTTCGGCAAACGGGTACTTGCCCAGCTCATCGCGCAGACGGCCGGTTGCCGCGCGACTGAAAGCCAGAAAATCCTTATCGTCCTTGCGGCAGGTGCGCAGCGCATCCGCCAGCTCACTGCCTTCATTGAACAGGCCATAAGCCTTGCTCTTGGCACTGTAGACACGATGCAGTTCCTCCATCATCTCTTCCACCGCCGCATTGGTGGGAAGAAGAGAGTCGCGCAGCACCACGTCCAGCGTTTGTTCGTCGCGTTTTACCAACTGGTGCAGAGCGATCTGGTCGATATCCAGACTCATGATAAATCCTCCTGTTCTTTGAGCGCGTATTCAAGCACCGAAGGCTTCGCCCTGCAACTGTAAAGCGGGATCGGCAAACGATCGTTACCTTAACGGCTACCACGCTATAAAAGAGCGGAAAATCACGGCTCTATACGGTAAGATATGGGACTTTGTCAGGCTTTGAGCGCAATTTTTATGCCACAATCATCCCGTTACAGTGACGAACACGTTGAACAACTGCTCTCTGAGCTGGTCAATGTTCTGGAAAAACACCATACTCCCACCGATCTTTCTCTGATGGTGCTGGGCAACATGGTAACTAATCTGATCAACACCAGCGTTGCTCCCGCGCAGCGGAAGACGTTGGCAAGATCGTTTGCAGAAGCTCTGCAAGCTTCTATTCGTGAAGACAAAGCGCATTAATAATTAATTATGGTGACAAACCGTCAGCGTTATCGTGAAAAAGTCTCCCAGATGATTAGCTGGGGGCACTGGTTCGCCTTATTCAATATTCTGCTCGCCCTCGGGCTGGGCAGCCGCTATCTGTTTGTCACCGACTGGCCCTCCTCCCTGTTGGGCCGGGTTTATGCCCTGGTCAGCTTGCTGGGGCATTTCAGCTTTATCGTTTTCGCCGGCTACCTGTTGGTGATATTCCCGCTGACCTTTGTGGTGATGTCACAGCGGCTGCTGCGGCTTATTTCCGCCGCGCTGGCCACGACCGGGCTAACGCTGTTGCTGGTAGACAGCGAAGTGTTCACGCATTTCCACCTTCACCTTAACCCGGTGGTGTGGGAACTGGTGGTCAACCCGGATCAAAGCGAGCTGGCGCGCGACTGGCAACTGATGTTCATCTGCGTGCCCGTTATCTTCCTGGTGGAGATGTTGTTTGGCACCTGGAGCTGGCAAAAGCTTCGCAGCCTGAACCGCCAACACTTTGGCAAGCCGTTGGCCGTGCTGTTCATCAGCGCCTTTTTTGCCTCGCACCTGATTTATATCTGGGCCGACGCCAATTTCTATCGCCCGATCACCATGCAGCGAGCCAACCTGCCGCTTTCTTACCCCATGACCGCACGTAAATTCCTTGAGAAACACGGCCTGCTCGATCCACAAGAGTATGAGCGCCGTTTGGTGCAGCAGGGTAATCCGGAGGCCGTAGCGGTGGAATATCCACTCAACGATCTCAGCTACAACGACAAAGGCAGCGGCTATAACCTGTTGATGATCGTCGTAGATGGCGTTCGCGCCCAGGATATGACAAAGGATATGCCTGCCCTCACCCGCTTTGCGCAGGAAAACGTTCGCTTCAGCGATCACTACAGTTCGGGCAATCATGCGGATACCGGCCTGTTTGGCCTGTTCTACGGTATTTCGCCGACCTATTTGGACAGCATTCTCGCCGCGCGCAAACCTTCTGCCCTGGTGAACGCACTTAGCGCCCAGGGTTATCAGTTTGGCCTGTTCTCGTCCGACGGCTTTAACGCCAGCCTATATCGTCAGGCACTATTGACCGACTTCTCGCTGCCGACGCCAAGCAGGCAAAACGATGCAGTCACCACTCAACAATGGCAGAATTGGCTGGCCGATCAGAACAACAAGGCTCCGTGGTTCTCCTACATCAACTTCCGTGGCGCTGAACCGGCAGCCAATGAAAAAACGCCGGCCCCGGCTGACTTTATTCAACGTTACCGCGCCGGTGCGCAGGATGTGGATACGCAGATTGCGGAGGTGCTCAGCACGCTGAAAGCCCGTGGCGTTCTGGATAAAACGGTCGTGGTGATTACCGCAGAGCACGGCATTGAATTTAATGACAGCGGCAAAGGCTACTGGGGTGCTGGCAGCAGTTATAACCAACAGCAGCTGCAAGTGCCGCTGGTTATCCACTGGCCGGGTACGCCAGCTCAGACCATCAATAAGCTGACCGGCCATAACGATGTGATGCGCACGCTGATGCAGCGTTTACTGCACGTTAAAACGGCCCCTAACGATTACTCGCAAGGTGAAGACCTGTTCACCGCACAGCGCAAGAACAATTGGGTCGCCACCGGTGATAACAACCTGTTGATCATCACTACGCCAACACAAACCCTGGTGCTGGACGGCAATGGCACTTATCGCGCGTACGATAAAAACGACAAAGAAATAAAAGACGAGAAACCGCAGCTTACCCTGCTGTTGCAGGTGCTGACTGACGTTAAACGCTTCATTGCCAACTAACTGCTTAAAATACAAGCAATCAGGCTCTGCTACTCTTGCATTGATTTTGGTTAAGGGTAGTATAACTTGCCATAGCGTCGGCATGTAGCGCAGCTTGGTAGCGCACCGTCATGGGGTGTCGGGGGTCGGAGGTTCAAATCCTCTCATGCCGACCAAACATCCTTAAAGAAACCAACCCTTTGCGGTTGGTTTTTTTATATCTCAATGGGAGTTGAAAGCATTAAAGAGAAATAATTCAAAGTGTTAATAATATAAGTGTCACCCTAATTGTATCCCAATAAACCTATTCCCTCCCCATATCAATACTCCAATATAAGGATATTCTTAAACTCCCTCTTCCGCTGCCCTCGCCTATCGCAAAGTAAAAATAAAAATCAATAATAATCAAACACTAGCGAAAGAAAAAACATTATAAATAAAAGAGGGTATCACCCTGGAAATAAACACAAATATTAACCGGCCGCGCGTAAACAAAAATCCCGCTTTTGTACTATATTTTTTAGGATTTATTCATACTTAAGGGAACTCTATTTATGAACGTTTTATTATATCAAAAACATGCCGCCGGGATTTTTTTTGCCACGCTAGGCCGTAAACCTGCGTTTAAAGACGTCGAGTATTTTGCCAAAAAACTGATGGCCGGAATGAGCTCCGCTGAATTAGCCACCTGGATTATCAAAGGTCCGGAAGGCCAAAAACACTATGGCACAATGAATAACGAACAAAAAATAACGTTTATTTATCAGAATGTTAATTCAGTTCCCCCAACTCAAGAACAGCTACAACCGCTACTGACACAGCTCAATGGCGGGAAAGCGCTCGGCAATATTGCACAAGATGTGTTTAACACGCTTGATAGCTATAAGGGCACTGACAGCACCACACTGGAACATCAGCACGCTCAACAAGAAACTATCAACCAGTCGCTCTACCCGGCGTTTAATGGCACTCCGCAGCAGCACTCCGGAGCAGAGGACGTTTCTGCACTGTTTTATGCCCTGGGCTCCATCGCCAGCAGCAGCGGCATCAACTACTGGGGAAGTGTCATCAGCACTGGCAAAAATACCTTTGCTGAAGTTGCTCAGAAATTCGTTAATGTCAAAGCGGACAAATTCGGCGGGCTTAATGACAGCGACTTTATCAAAACCATCTACGCGCAAACCCACAAACGACCGCCTGCAGAGGGCGACATTAATCATTACCTCGACATTATCAATAATAACAGCGGCACCCGGGGTGATGTAGTCGCCGCCATCATCAATGATCTACGGTCTTCCACCGCACCTGCAGATAGCGTGGCCCAGCAGCAACTGGCCAAAATTGAGCATGTATATTCCCCTGGGGAACTACCCGCAGCCGAATACCAGGAGCAAGTCGCTTCAATCTACATGACTCTGGCAGGCCGCGGGATCGATGCCTCTGGCTTGGAAACCTGGAGCAAAATGTTAGCCAGCGGTACCAGCAATTATGATTTACTGAAGCTTCTGTCTAAAAATGCAGAGTTCAGCCATGCATCCAACTATGAAAAAGTCTATTACCAGCTGCATGGCACACAACATAAACTCACCACAGTGGAATCTCAGGCCATCTTACTGCGGGCTGGCAATGACAAGTTAAAGGCTACGCTGCTGGTGATCGACTACTTCCGCAATGGCGAAAGCCTGATTGGCAGCAATTACCCGGTTTCTAGCCAAAAAGTGTTTGAGTATGAAAACGCGCTGGGCACATCGCTCGGTTATAAAACTGCGCCAATGTTGGACACCAGCGCAAACGGGGGGAATCCATCGGGGACGGTGAACTCCGGTCATTATCACCAACTGACTAATGCTGAACTGTCGATGTTCAGCACCTTGACGCTCAATGTGATACATGACGCCACTGTTGATCTAAGCCTGGCTGCGAATGTCAAAGTCATCACGCTAACCGGGAGTCACGCGGGAAACAGCATTACTCTGGGTTCGCTGGCCAACCATGGCAAAGATATTGTTCTGTCCATCGATCAGACCAACCTGTCCAGCTTCAGCGGCGATATCATGCTGGGTAAAGAGAATGACACCATTGTTTTCGCCAAAGGTCTCGATCTCAGCACGCTAAATGCAAAAATCACGCTGGGAGGTGGCACCGATAGGCTTGATTGGCAAGGTAACTCGGTGGATGGCAGCTCAAATAAAGTCAGCAGCGATTTATATGCCGTCTTTTCCGAGGGGATCCTCAACGCCAATTTCATTACCAAAACGGTCAATTTGACCACAGCTGGGGACGGCAGCCTTTCAGGCGTCATCAGCACCAACCTGAAAAACTTCAGCAACTATGCCTATATCGACTTAACCAACTACCGCGGCACCGGCGATATTTATCTTGATGGCACGCTGGCCGGCACCGATGGCACAAATGTCTTCGATTCCGGGCTCCTTGTGGGCAGAGCCACCATCCACAACCCGAATTTCTCGCAGGTGAAAAACCTGACGCAGGCAGACGTGTTCGCCAGCCCCAACCTGCTGCTGTCAGGAAAAGTGGATAATTTGCACATTATTAATACATTGACTGACGGCACGCTGATCATCGACAAGGATCTGACTGCAGCCAGTAATCTGATGCTCGAATCAGAACACCGCTCTTATGAAGCACTTCAAGTTGACGCCTATACCATTGACATTATGAGGGATCTTAATGTCGGAACCGGTGCCGCACCCAACTATGGTTTTACCTATAACGTTGGCACCATCGGTTATATCACCAACTACGGCAATAAAGAGCAGCAAGTCAAGTTTACTATCTCGGTCCACTCGGTTAATACCATCGTCACCCTATCGGGTGGCCATAATAATGTAACGAATATTGATGTCAGCAGCATAGGTGCGTTTTGGCATAACTTTACTATCGACTTGCATGTGAAAGCAGATTTCAGCGACTCGCTGGAAACGGTAGGCCACTCGCTAGAAAATGCTCTTAATTTCCCGCAAATGAGCCTGAAGCTAACAATGGATATCGGTGGCTCAGGTGGTGGAGATTTTTACGCTAACCTCAAATCCTTACAAAACGGTGAACGTTTCGACAGTTTGACCACACAGTTGGCGGGCAAGCAGTTGACGGCTAATGGTGGAAATGGCGACGATACATTCAATGTCGTTGGCAATACCACGGTGAACGGGGTTGAGGGTAGTGATAAAGTCATTTTCGCCCATAGTACCGTCGACAGTATGGTAAAAATCGCTACCCAATATATTAGCAGCACCAAGATTGAAGCAGGGGATGCGAACCATCATTGGACCTTCTCCAAACAGGCGGAAAAACAGATGGCCGTTTATGGGGATTACAGCAGCAGTGCGGCGTTGAATACCCTGTTTGACTCTGTCGATACCGCCGCCGGCAACTCGGCTCAATCACTGTTCAGCGCCCTGCTAAGCAAAGCTACTGGCGGTACCAGTGAAAATGCACTGTCAGAAGTTGGCGCCCTGAAGTTGAGTAATAGCCTGTACGTGGTGATAGATAAGAACAACAATCACACTTTTGACGATCAGGATATCGTGTTCTCACTCGGCAACCACGATCTCTACCAGACGGTCGTCGAGACACACTACTCCTCTCCACAAGTGATTCTGAACGCCGTCTCTGCTGCTCCTGCAGAAGAAGCATTTGCCTGATGTCATTACCCAAACGGGCAATTAACCCACTGCAAGTCGTTACGAAGATTAATAGGGATGATTAACAAATGAATGAGATCATTTTGCATTTGGATCCGGAAACAGAATCTGTAAGGTTAACCGACATTGATAATACCAAGGTAATCGTCAGCCAAGATTCAGATCTGAGTATTTCCAAAGCCTATATAAAAATTGGCGCCGGCTTCAATATGCTCACCTGGAGCGGCAACGCCATAGCCGGCGGGAGCAATAGCGTGAGCGGTAACTTCCGCGCAGTCGGCTCGGCGGAGTATGGATCAGGAAACACCTCAATACTTTCCGCCAACTTTATTACCAAAGACATCTATATTACGACGGGCGCAGGCGGCAGCCAATCTGCATCCATCACGACCAACGCCAGTAATTTTGAGTTCTTTAACTACATCGATCTGGCGGGATATACCGGTAGTGGGCGTATATTTGTTGATGGGCAACAAGAGGCAACAGAAGGCGAACACGCCTTTGATTTTGGCGTGATGCAAAGTAACGCCATTATCTACAACACGGCTTATAGCAACGTAAGCAACATCACTCAGCCCTCGACGACATTGACTACCCCTACAAGTTTTGCACTGACGGGATATGCAGACAACGTCCATTTGTATAACGCAAACCGCTACCTCGGTGCGGGAGATTATTTGCCGACCAGCGTCCGGGTATTTAATGACGCCACTGCGGCCAGTAAGGTTCATGTCGAACTGGCAACGTTTCGGGGAGCAAACACCGTAACCGACCTCAACATCGATATTGGCAGGGAGTTCAACCCTTATACCGATGCGGTGCCAACGCAATACAATACGCAGGCGATCAATGCAGGGACATTCGCTCTGACCAGCCACTATACTAATCGGCCGGTTAAAGAAACCCTCAAGATTTCATCTTCTTTCACCAACGCCGAATTGACGCTGTCTGGAGGCAACAATCACGTTACGGATATCAGTCTGAACGGCTTTGCCCTTGGCGGACAGAACAACTATGTTCTGAAGCTCAATATCAAATCGGACTTCAGTGACTCACTAACGCATATCTACATTGACGAGCTGAATAATCCCAATGGCAATATTGCCCCTGTCAGCGTTGATATTCATTCCGAACAAGGTGGAACCGGCGGCGGTGATTTTTACAGCACACTGGGCACCTTACAAAATAGTGGCCAATTCAGTGGCATCATCAGTGCGCTAGCCGGCAAGCAATTGTTTATCGAGGGCCAATCGCAAGATGACAGCTTCAGCGTGGTTGGCAACACGACAATCGCTGGACATGGCTCGGGGTATCAGGGCGATACTTTCAGCTTTACGCAAAGCACCATTGCCGGATCGGTCAAAATCACCGATTACAACGCGTCTGTCGATCGTATCAATGCGGGAACTGACGGTCAGCAATGGACGTTTTCATCAGCCGGTGACAAATCGTTGGTTTCCTACGGTGACTACGGTAGCTCTGCTAATCTCAATGCCCTGTTCTCCACTCTCGGAGGAGCGACGGATGCCCAATCATTATTTACCGCCGCTCTCAGTAAAGCGACCGGGAGTGCCAGTGAAAGCTCGTTGGCGGAGGTTGGTGCGATAAAACTGGGTAATTCTCTCTATGTGATTATCGATAACAACGGCAATCACAGCTTTGACAGCCAGGATATTGTCTTCTCACTGGGCAACCGAGATCTCAGCCAAACGCTCTCAGACCTGCACTATACCGCACCGCAGATCGAATTGAGCGGTTCCACGCCAGCTGCGCTACTGGACACCGTAGCGTAACAAATAAAGAAAAAGCCCCAGCATTTCTGCTGGGGCTTCTTTTATGGTGCCGGCTACCGGAATCGAACTGGTGACCTACTGATTACAAGTCAGTTGCTCTACCAACTGAGCTAAGCCGGCTAAATTTGGCGGAAGGACAGAGATTCGAACTCTGGGAGCTGTTACACTCGACGGTTTTCAAGACCGTTGCCTTAAACCACTCGGCCATCCTTCCAATGGGCGCAGATATTAACGATACCGTTATGAAATGTCTACCGTTTCATGCAAAAAAATGCAGTAAAAAGCGCGTTTGCTTAAACTTCATGCGACTGGCGGTTAAAAAATGAAAAACCCCGCCAAAGCGAGGTTTTATTGTTCAGCGCAATGGGGCTTATTTAGGCTGAGAATCGTAGTCTGAACAAGTCTGGTACCCCTTGTTCATCACATGGCCAGTGTCGCTGTAACTGACAAAATAGGTTTGCACTTTACCGTCGCGCGGCGCCACAGCGTAGGTGTCGCATGTGCCCTTCGCATTTACCAGCGTTGCAGAGGTAGACGGTGGGCCGGCAATTGCCCGCACCTGCTGTTTTGTCATCCCTACTTTTACATCACTTACCACAGGTTCCTTCACGTAACTGGCGG
The DNA here is from genome assembly GCF_052045345.1 of Serratia sp. 22264. Taxonomy (NCBI): domain Bacteria; kingdom Pseudomonadati; phylum Pseudomonadota; class Gammaproteobacteria; order Enterobacterales; family Yersiniaceae; genus Serratia; species Serratia sp. 22264. Next base: position 251,034 of record NZ_JBQEOY010000004.1, on the reverse strand, counting down.
CCCTGTCATAAGCGGTACAGCCGGCAAGAATGGAAAATGTCGCTGCGGTGCAAACGGCTAAAACCAGCTTATTAGTCATGGCTTGTCCTCTTGACGTACGTTTGTTGTTCTCTAAGTGTAGAAGAGGAAAGGCTTTTCTACAAACGTCACTTTGTCGATAGGTGCGGTTCACTCCTCCGCGCCATCAGAAACCGTAATAGATCGCACAGTAAAAAGGCCAACAGGCTAACGCCCATCACCGGCAGGCAAACGCCCAATAGCAACGTGAGGCTGACGATCAGCAACAGCGGCCCTTTGGGCGTTTTGCGCAGCAACATAAAGGGTGAGCACAGCGGTTTACGCACTGCCCGAGTGGGCCGGCCGCGCCACCACATCAAATACCCCATCACCACCATCGCCGCCAGCCCGGCAGCGAAGGCCACCAACACCAGCTCATTTACCAGACCGAACAAGATACCCATATGCAGATCGATACCCCAGCGCGTCAATTTGGCTGCCAGCGGATACTGTTCGAACCTGACCAGATCAACGATCGCCATCGTCGCGGGATCGATTGCCACGGCATCAACCTGCGTCGGCCACCGGCGATCGATCTCCATCACCGCCCAAGCCTGGCCCGCCGCTGCCGGTTGCCTGATTTCAACCCTGTCGGCATCAATGCCTGCCGTACGTGCGACGGCCAGCGCTCTGTCATACATGGCACTGTCCTGAGGCGGCTCAGCCATTGTCATGTGCATCTTGTGGCCACGGTGTTCGGCATGCTCATCAGCAGGCAGTGCGCTCTGCCCACCCACTGCCGTAGACAGCGAGGGGGTCGCCCAGCCCAGGTGCTGTCGCAACACGCTGATATTCTCACCGGCCCACTGCGACCAGGTCAGCCCGGTGGCGGAAAAGAACAACAGGCCGATGAGCAACAGCAAGCCGCTTTTCTCATGCAACCAACGTAAACCTTTACGCCCTGGCCTCGTCTGTTTGCGCTTGCGCGCGCCCCAGAGCATCAATCCCCCGAGCGCCGCAATCCACAACCAGGACGCTGCCAGCTCGCTATAATTGCGACCAAAATCCCCCAGCAACAAACTGCGATGAAATTGATCCAGCCAGGTGCGCAGCGGCAATATGCCACTGGTGCCATAAACCGTCATTGCGCCATGCGTTTGCGCGGTCACCGGATCGACAAACACCGCCAACCGTTCAGAGGCCTTTAATCCCGCAACGTCAAACAACACACGAGTATTCTCGCCTTCGCCAGGTGACGGCCTCACCGCCGAAAGCGAAGCCTGCTGCGGTGCTGCCGCCTGAGCGGCGGTTATCTGGCGTTCTAACGGCAGCGTCGGCCCGGTGCTGTCGTTAAATAGCTGCTGGGCATACAGGCGGGACTCAATTTGCGGCGTCAATGCGTAAAATATTCCACTCACTGCGGCAATAAGTAAAAACGGCCCCACAAACAGACCAATATAGAAATGAATCCGCATCATCAACGGAATAAACCAACTGCGGGTGGTTACCTGCTGATTAATATTCTGCGCAGCCGCAGGCGACGCAGAAGTGCGTTCAGACATGATAGGTTATCCGTGGTCAAATAGAATAATGGCGAAATCTACCCGAATTATTTTCATTTAACAAACAGATTTCTTCTCTGTTTAGCTTAATTCTCATTAATGTTACAATGCGGGCACAATTACCGTCATCATCAATCATTTCTCCTCTGACTCTGGAAGACCTTCCTGGTGAAACTGTCCACTCAACATATGCGTACTCTGGCCTGGCTGGGCTTATTCGCTATGTCGATGGTTTTCATCGCGCCGTCCATCTCCTCGCATCTCTCGAAAAATAATATCAATAACAAAGAGATGACTATGGATATGCCGATGAGCGGGGAGCATGACGAGCATATGGTGATGATGAGTCATCAGCCAGAGGACAGCCCGCCCGCAGGCCACGGCATGGCGGATATGGCCTCCGGCGCCTGTTTTGACCTCTGCGGCTATTGCAGCCTGTTACATCACAACCCGCCGCTGATGGCCCTGATACCTGCGGCACCGCCCCTGCCGGTTCAATGTGCACCCCGCCTCATTCACGCTATTTACCTCGTTATTACTCTGGCCACCTTTCCATTTTATCAAACACGCGCACCACCGTTATTTCCACATCCAGTACAGCCATTTTAATTTATATGCTTATTTATTCAGGCAGGGTTTATTACGCCAAAAATAAAATAACCTAAAACGTAATTAACTTTTACTTTCCGGATTGAAATCTCTTCGATTATTTCTGCGCGCCAGGCTAGAACTGCGGCCCTATTATCAGTAAACGCGATCAGAAGCCAAAGTCACTCAGGGCCGGAATATCATCCGGTCGGCGGCCAAGCGGCCAATGGAATTGACGATCCTGTTCACGGATCGGCATATCGTTGATACAGGCATGCCGGTTAATCATCTGGCCGTCCGGATTAAACTCCCAGTTCTCGTTGCCAAAGCTGCGGTACCAGTTGCCAGAATCATCGCGCCATTCATAGGCAAACCGTACTGCGATACGCGCCCCATCGAACGCCCAAAGCTCCTTAATCAACCGGTACTCCAGCTCTTTAGCCCATTTGCGCTGCAAGAACTTGCAGACCGCCTCCCGGCCATCAACGAACTCAGCCCGATTGCGCCAATGGGTATCTACAGAATAAACCTGAGATACACGTTCAGGATCGCGGCTGTTCCAGGCATCCTCCGCCAAACGGACTTTCTCGATGGCTGATTCACGGGTAAATGGCGGTAACGGGGGTTTAATGCTCATTGTTCACCTCTGGGCTTGGGATTAAGTAGACAGGTTTGTCTACTCAATTAAGCTAGCGCATGTAGACAGAGTTGTCTACAATCAATCCGATAAATAATTTATGAGGTGCTCTGATGTCTGTTACAACCAGCATTCTGCCTGCGCGCAAGCGTATCCTGCTGACGGCGCACGATCTGTTTTACCGTGAAGGTGTACGCGCGACCGGTATCGATCGCATCATCAGCGAATCTGGCGTAACAAAAGTGACGTTTTATCGGCACTTCCCCAGCAAGAACGATCTGATCGCAGCGTTTTTAGCCTATCGCCATGAGCAGTGGCTGGCCTGGTTTAACCAATCTCTGGAACGGCATGTTGCAGAGCAGGGCAATGTGCTGTCTGCTTTAACGCCCTGTCTTGCGGAATGGTTCAACGACCCGCACTACCGCGGCTGCGCTTTTATCAATACGGCGGTGGAATTAGCGGATATGCTGCCGGAAAGTCTGAACATCGCACGGCAGCACAAAGAGCAGATGGCCGACGCAATTGCACGCCACCTGCCTGTCGGCCCGCGGCAGGAACAGCAAGCGGCAATGCTGGCGATGTTGATAGACGGGGCGATCGTCAAAGTGCAAATTGAGCAGCAACCACAACAGACATTGCTGCTGATGAGTGGAATGCTTGAGGCGTTGGCGCTAGCCTGGCTCGATCAATAATTGGCCCAGATCCCCGGCGTCACCAGCTCCAGCAGGTGGCCGTCGGGATCGTGGAAATAAATACTCTCCCCGCCGTGTTCCCAGGTCATCCGCCCTTCTATCTCTATACCATGCGCCGTCAGATGCTGTTCCCAATGCGGTAACTGTTCTTTCGCCACCGCCAGCCCGATATGCAATGGCCCGTTGCCGTCATGCGGAGGAATATACCCTTCCGGATAATGTGCCCCCTTAAGCGAGTCGCCTTCAATAAACAGCAGCAATACGCTTTGTTCGCCCACGTTGTAGGCACGAAAACGCTCGTTGGCCACCATCGCCGGCAGCTTTAACACCTGTTGGTAAAAAGTGTTGGCGCGTTCGATATCGCGCACATACAGGACCGTTTCAATAACCCGATCTATGCTGAGTTCCATACTAACCTCCTGAGGTGACTATCTATATAGGTAGAGCTTAGTCACACAAGGGGGCGGCGAAATAGCAATCCGTGCCGGGCAAATATCCATTTGTGCCTAATCGCAGGCAAAAAAAACGCGACCCGAAGGCCGCGTGGTCACCTTCACACTTTGTTGCTTAGAACTGGTAAACCAGACCCAAGGCAACCACGTTGTCGGTGTTGATGCCGGCAGCTTTGGTGAAATTGTTTTCATCCAGAAGGTTGATTTTGTAATCAACGTAGGTGGACATGTTTTTGTTGAAGTAGTAAGTCGCACCCACGTCAACATACTTCATCAAATCCTGATCGCCGTAACCTCGGTCGATGTCCTTGCCTCGCGACTGGAGGTAAGCCACGGACGGACGCAGGCCAAAGTCAAACTGGTACTGTGCAACAACTTCGACGTTTTGCGCTTTGTTGGCGTAGCCGTAAACAGTGCTGTCACTGCTGCCGAAACGGGTAGCGTTGTAAGACTGGGTGTACATCGCCGCCAGGTAAACGTTGTTGGCGTCATATTTCAGACCGCCGCTGTAGGCTTCGGCTTTATCGCCACGGCCGAGAATATTGCTGTAGTTGCCGTTGACACCATTTTGGTCGTTCGTACGATCGGAAGAGAAGTAAGCGGCTGCAGCGCTGATGCCATAGCCCAGATCGTAGGACGCAGACATGCCATAACCGTCACCGTTCTGCGCCAGCACGTCGCGGCCGTTATTGGATTCGGTCGCGCTGTCATTTTTACCCTGATATTGCAGGGCAAAGTTCAGGCCATCGACCAGGCCGAAGAAGCCGGTATTACGGTAGGTCAGCACGCCGTTGGTGCGCTGGAACATGAAGTTATCTGCCCCGTAAGTGTCACCGCCGAACTCCGGCAGAACGTCGGTCCATGCACCGATGTCATACAGTACGCCGTAATTACGGCCGTAATCCAGCGAGCCGTAGTCGCCAAATTTCAGACCGGCGAAACCGACACGGGTAAAGTTATTGTTATCTTCACTTTCCGCACGATTGAGGTTCGCCTGATATTCCCACTCGCCATAACCGGTCAGTTGATCGCTGATTTGGGTTTCGCCGCGCAGACCAAAACGCATATAAGACTGGTCGCCGTCGGAATTCTTGTTGTCGGAGAAATAGTGAAGACCATCGATTTTACCGAACAAATCCAGTTTATTTCCGTCTTTGTTGTAAATTTCCGCCGCGCCTGCAGTGCCTGCAACCAGCAGGGCGGGTACTATCAGAGAGAGTACTCGAAGTTTCATCGTTATTATCCTCATTAATTATGTCGAGCTATGGCCACTGCCCTTCTGAGCATTATTAGCACGACTGTGCATTACCATTCTGGTAACAGGGGTTATATTAATCCAGAAAGAAAATGATACCAAGTACCCAATAGTGTTTCATTGTAATTAACAAATGATTCAAAATGTAAATATGCGCGAACTTCCACAAAACATTACAGACAAAACAAATACAGCACGTAATGATAAAAAATACATTAATTAATACAAAATCATGTGGTTATACAAAAATATAAGAAAAAAAAGATAGCCATACAAAAGTGATCATCAATAAGCACATTGTGCCAAAAGCATCCCATCCAACTGGCGCTATAATTGCGCCGCTATCATCATTATTTTCATTATTACCTTCATTATCTATACGATAATTTTTATCCATTTCGACCGGCTTCTGGCCGGTTTTTTATTTCTTGATGCACCGACACCCTCCTTCAATCGCATTTTTTGCCAAGAAATAATAACCCATCGATATCATTACCCTAATTAACTTCAGCACAAATCGCTAACATTTCTCATTGACTGCAGTTTAATCGCATTATTTAAAAAGTATTCGATTGCTTTAAATGGCGTTTTTTTCAGCACGACCTACGCTCAACCTATCTGTCTACCAGACGGTAAAAAATGCCCTGCAACAAGAAGACGGTCGAAGATATTTCAATCCGATGAAACGCTATAGCTGCCCCCTCGCCCCGGCCGATACCCCCCGACGGCGGCGCGAATCCTTTCGACCCGGATCGCGGATTGTGATAAAAACAGTCCATTACTTTCAATCAGCACTTCCATAACAGATTCTGATGCCCACATGACTTCTACCCTGTGCAATGAACAGCAAAAACCCGGTGTCCCGGCACAGATTGCCACGCGCCTGGCCTTTTTTGTCGCCGGTTTCGGCATGGCCGCCTGGGCGCCACTAGTGCCCTTTGCCAAAGCACGTATCGGTATTGATGATGGGTCGCTGGGTTTGCTGCTGCTTTGCATCGGCGCCGGTTCCATGCTGGCCATGCCGCTGACCGGCTATCTGACCGGTAGGTTGGGTTGCCGACCGGTGATCCTGCTCGCCGGCCTGGCATTGTGCATTGATTTACCCTTGCTGGCGCTGATGGACAGCACCGGCGGCATGGCGCTGGCCTTGTTGCTGTTTGGCGCAGCTATCGGCATGATCGACGTAGCGATGAATGTGCAGGCCGTGGTGGTCGAGCGTGCCAGCGGCAAGGCGATGATGTCCGGCTTTCACGGTTTCTTCAGCGTCGGCGGCATAGCCGGTGCCGGCGGTGTCAGCGTGGTGTTGTGGCTCGGACTGTCGCCCTTGTTGGCAACGCTGATGATCGTACTGACCATTGCAGCCCTGCTGACGCTCGCCAGTCGCAATTTACTGCGCGAGAGCGGTGGCGAAGAAGGTGGGCCCCTGTTCGTGTTGCCGCGCGGCTGGGTGATGTTTATCGGCATCCTGTGCTTTATCATGTTCCTGGCGGAAGGTTCAATGCTCGACTGGAGCGCCCTGTTCCTCACCACCCTGCGCGGCGTCGCGAGCAGCCAGGCCGGTTTAGGCTACGCGCTGTTTTCCATTGCCATGACCATCGGCAGGCTGAATGGCGATCGCGTGGTGAACTCCCTGGGCAGGTATAAGGTACTGTTGCTCGGCAGCCTCTGCGCGGCCATTGGCCTGAGCCTGGCGATTGTCTTCAACAACGCGATGATTTCGCTGGTTGGCTTTATGCTGGTTGGATTGGGCGCTTCCAACGTGGTGCCGATCCTGTTCAGCGCGGCGGGCAACCAACATGATATGCCGGCAAACCTGGCCATCGCTTCAGTGACCACCGTAGGCTATGCCGGCATTCTCGCCGGGCCGGCGCTGATTGGCTTCATCGCCCAGTTCTTCAACCTGACGGTGGCTTTTGCCTGCGTCGCCGTATTACTCCTGGCGGTTACCGCCAGCGCCAGAGCCGTAACCCGTTGATTCAGGAATGTGCAGTCAACTATGCAAAACAAACAACTGACGATTAGCTCAAGCAATATTACCCGCTTCTTCCTGTTATTTACCGTCCTGCTGACGATTGCCATCGGCCTGTATGGCTACAACTACACCAACGCCTGGCTGGCGGAGAAAAAGTACGCGCTGAACAGCATCGCCAACGGCCTGCAAAAGCGCGTAGACAACTATCGCTATATCACCTACCAGATCTACGATAAGTTCGGCACGGTCTCTTCTTTAAGTCCCGATCCCAGCTTGCAGGAAACCCGGCTACGCCCGGACGTCTATTATGTAGAGAAACCGCACAAAAAAACCGATGCGGTGATTTTTGGCAGCCACGACGACAGCACGCTGGCCATGATCGCCAGAATTTCGGATTACCTGGATACCCGTTGGGGCGCCAAATCTGAAAGCTACGCCATGTATTATCTTAATGGCCAGGATAACAGCCTGAGCCTGATCACCACTCAACCGCTGAAAGAGCTGGCCTCACGCTTCAGGGAAAGCTACCTGACGTCGTCGGCGGAGGATCGTCGGGCAGAAATGCTGCAACAGGCCAACATGCTCGACGAACGGGAAAGTTTCTCCAGCTTGCGCAAACAGCGCTTCCAAAACGCCTACTCATTTTCAATCCGCACCACTTTTAATCAGCCGGGGCACCTGGCTACGGTCATTGCTTTCGATCTGCCGATTAACGACATCATTCCAATCAATATGGCGCGTTCCAACTTTATGCTGCTGCCTGATGAAACCGATTTGGATGACAACACTCTGCCGGTGGAAACGGCCACCAACGCCAGCGTATCCTTGACCTCCAGTTGGGTGGAGTTCAGCGCTCCGCTGCCGAATGCGCCCCTGAAAGTGGTTTACCGCGTATCGGCCCTGAACCTGGCGATTGACCTGCTGCGTAACAATGTGTGGTTGGTCGCCATCAATCTGCTGCTGTTGGTGCTGTCGATGATCGGCATTTACTCTATTCGCCGCCAGTACATCCGGCCGAGCGAAAGCATGGCGGTTGAACTGGAAGCCGAACGCGCGCTGAATCAGGAAATCATTGCCAGCCTGCCTTCCGGCCTGCTGGTGTACAGCTTCGCCAGCAATACGGTGATCGCCAGCAATAAAATTGCCCAACATCTGCTGCCCCACCTCAGCCTGCAAAAAATCGCCCATATGGCCGAGCAACATCACGGCGTCATTCAGGCAACGGTCAACAATGAGGTGTACGAAATTCGCATCTTCCGCAGCCAGCTATCGCCGGAAACTTACCTGTTCCTGCTCAACGATCAGGACAAGGAAGTGATGGTGAATAAAAGGCTGCAGCAGGCCCGCCGCGAATACGATAAAAACGTGCAGGCGCGTAAACTGATGCTGCATAACCTGGGTATCGAACTGAACCAACCGGTGCGCCAAATGCACGATCTGGCCGATCGCCTGCGTACCCAGCCGGATGAGGAACAGCAACAGACGCTGCTGAACCAATTGGTCGAGGAATCGGCATCGGTGTTGGGGTTGATCGAGAACATCACCTTGCTTACCCGCCTGGAAACCCAGGACTGGCAGCCTTCGCGCCAGCCTTTCAACCCTGCAGCTCTGATAGATGAGCTGCTGCTGGAAGCCTTGCCGGCCATCAATCAAAAAGGTCTGTCGTTGTTCAACCATGTCAATCTTGACGTCGAACAGCACTATATCGGCGACGCCAACGCGCTGCGCAAAGTGATCTCACTGCTGGTCCATTACGCCATCATCACTACCGCTTGCGGCAAGATTTCGCTGGTGATCGACCATGAGCCGGAACACCAGGATCGCCTGATATTCCATATCAATGACACAGGTTCTGGCATTTCCAACGAAGAAATCAGCAACCTGAACTATCCGTTCCTCAGCCAAACGTTGGTGGATCGCTTTAATCATGGTTCTGGCCTCACCTTCTTCCTGTGCAACCAGCTGTGCAAAAAACTCAACGGACAGTTGGACATCCGCAGCAAGGTAGACATCGGGACTCGCTATACCATCCGCGTGCCGATGGAAATGGAGAAAAAGGACACCGAAGCGCAGGAGAAACTGCTCGACGGCGTGACCGCGCTGCTGGACATCACGTCCGAAGAGGTGCGCGGTATCGTCACTACCTTGCTGCATGCCTATGGCGCGAGCTGCATCATTGCCGACGACCGCCAGGTCAATCGCGACTACGACGTGCTGCTGACCGATAATCCGCAAAGGGCCGACGACTATACCCTGCTGCTGGCCAGCGATGAGGCCGGGTGGCAACAGCTTGAAAAGCGTTATATTCGGGTAAACTATAACCTGAGTGGCGCAATGATAGACGCCGTACTGATGCTGATCGAACAGCAAATGGCCGCGCTGGAACAGGAGGAAATCGCGCTATCGCTGACCGCCGATGACATCCAACTCTATGAAAAACAATTGAAATCAAGTGATTACTATGGCCTATTCGTTGATACAGTACCCGACGATGTCAAAAAACTGTATACTGAGGCGGGCAGCAGTGATTTCAATGCTCTGTCACAGACAGCACACCGCCTGAAAGGCGTGTTTGCCATGTTAAATCTGCTTCCCGGCAAGCAACTGTGTGAATCGTTAGAACAGCACATCGCAGACGGTGATGCGCTCAAGATCGAGAATAACATCAGTCAGATTGATTTTTTCGTCAGTAGACTGCTGCAGCAAGGTAGCCAACAACATGAATAACCTGAACGTAATTATTGCTGATGACCATCCTATCGTACTGTTTGGCATCCGGAAGTCACTTGAGCAAATTGAATGGGTGAATGTCGTTGGGGAGTTTGAAGACTCGACAGCGCTGATCAACAATCTGTCCAAACTGGACGCTAACGTACTGATCACCGACCTTTCGATGCCAGGTGATAAATATGGCGACGGCATCACGCTGATCAAATACATCAAACGTCATTATCCGCAATTGTCGATCATCGTTCTGACCATGAACAACAACCCGGCAATTTTGAGCGCCGTGTTGGATCTGGACATCGAAGGCATCGTGTTGAAACAGGGTGCGCCAACCGACCTGCCGAAAGCGCTGGCCGCGTTGCAAAAAGGCAAAAAATTCACGCCGGAAAGCGTCTCCAAACTGCTGGAGAGAATCAGCGCCAGCGGCTACGGCGATAAGCGTCTGTCACCGAAGGAGAGCGAAGTTTTGCGCCTGTTCGCCGAAGGTTTCCTGGTGACCGAGATCGCCAAGAAGCTCAACCGCAGCATCAAAACCATCAGCAGCCAGAAGAAATCGGCCATGATGAAGCTGGGTGTCGAGAACGATATCGCGCTGCTCAACTACCTCTCATCCGTCAGCATGGCGCCGCTGGATAAAGAGTAAAACCTTCACGGTTAACCGAGGGCGCGGCATGGTATGCCGCGCCCTTTTGCTTTCTAGGCATCCCCCGACTCGGCGCGCAGGCGGCGCACCTGCTGGCTGTAGTACGCCAATGTCTGTTCCAGGGTTTCCAGCGTGACCGGTTTCGACAGGCAGTTATCCATTCCCGCCTCCATGCAGCGCTGTTTCTCCTCCGCCAGAGCATTCGCCGTCACGCCAATCACCGGAGAGGTAAAGTGCTGCTGGCGCAGGCGCTGGGTCAGATGATAGCCGTCCATATTTGGCATGTTGACGTCGGTCAGCACAATATCGACGGTATTGCGATTCAACACGTCGAGTGCATCGAGCCCATCGTTGGCGGTAACCACCTGATAACCCAGTGAGCCGAGCTGGTCGGAAAGCAACCGACGGTTAATTGGATGATCATCCACCACCAACAGATGAATATCGCCGTTGTCCACCGTGCTGGCTTTGACCGGTAACGGCAATTGCATCAGGGTGCTGCCGCTTTCAGTGCTGGTGCCAAACAGCCGATTGAGCAACGCCAAGGTTTCGCGCGGCGTTGAGGTGCTATGCATCCAGTAACCCGGCCGGGTTTCCTGCGACGGGCCAATGTGCTCGATGGAAAACTGGATCTGCGCCAGCAGCGGCGTATTGACCATCAGCGGATAGTCGCTGAGCATCACCTCCCCTGCGGCGGTGTCCTGCCCCTGATGGCGCAGCACCGTAGCGCCATAACCGCCAAGGATCTCCATCAGATAGCTTTCCAGCCGCTGATTGCGAATGCTCAGCCACAGGGTTTTGCCTTGCCAGGTATCACTGGCCTGCGGGATCGGGAATTGGGCGTTAAACAGCGGGATACGTATGGTAAACAGGCTTCCCAACCCCGGCTCTGATTCAACGGCGATATCGCCATCCATCATATTGATCAGTTTTTCACAAATCGCCAGCCCCAACCCGGTCCCCTGGAAATGGCGCTGCACACCGCTGCCCACCTGGAAGAAAGGGTCAAACAAACGGGTAATCTCTTTTTCCGGAATCCCGACGCCGGTATCGCGAACGCTGAACTCCAGATAACTGCTGCGCGTGCAGACTTGCAAGATGATGCAGCCGGTGTCGGTAAACTTAATCGCGTTGTTTAACAGGTTGGACAAAACCTGCTGCAACCGCACGGGATCGCCGGAAATACGCTCCGGCACGTTTTGTTCGATAAAACAGTACAGCCCCAGCCGCTTCTTCACCACCAGCGGCAAATAGTTGCCTGCGATGTGGGTGATCACCTCCAGGCAGGAAAACTCGCGCGGCTCAATTTTCAACTGCTCGGATTCAATTTTGGAGAAGTCCAGAATGTCGCTGATGATCTTCAACAGCAGCCCGGACGAGTTGTTCATCGCATTGACCAGACGGTCAACGCCCTGCGGCAACGCCTTGGTTTGCAGTAAATCGAGGTTACCGATAATGCCGTATAACGGGGTGCGCAGTTCGTGACTGACGGTCGCCAGGAACATCGACTTGGACTGACTGGCCTGTTCCGCCGCCGCCGCCATCTCCTGCAGCGACTCCTCCATTTTTACGCGGGCGCTGACGTCTACCAGCACGCAGATCGCCACATCCTCGTTACGGTAGCGGGAATGAACGAAGCTGATTTGCAGATTATTGTTATTGCTGGTCAACACATCGACAAAATTCACCTGCTGTTCGCAGATAATGCGCGTAATGCGGTCACGGTCTTCGTGGGTCAGCAAATTGATGTAGTTATGCGCCAACTCATTGCTCAGAATATTGGTGCCGTCGCTGATGCGCAGAATCAGGATCCCCACCGGCGCCGAGGCGACGATCTTGCGGTTGAACTGTTCATGTTCTTCCAGCCTGAAGGCGTTATTCTCCGCCGGCAGGAACATTTTACGTTCAAACAGCCAGGCCAGGGTGAACAACACAATGGCCGACAACAGGTTCAGCAGCAACGCATTGAGGATCAGCATCTTGAAACGCTCGACCACGCTCTTTACCGGCAAGGCATAAACAATGCTGAGCGACGAAGGCTGGAGCACCTTCTTCATAATCAGATGGCGGTAATTATCGTCATAACCAAAATAGGTATGCGCATCCGGGTAGCTATCGAGCGTCGCGGCAGCACGTTCCCCTTCCGCCAGACGCAATATCGGTTCGTTATTCTCATCCAGTAGGGTCACGCCAATCGGCAAGTTGCCTGCAGTGACGAAATCTTCCAGGCGAATGGTCTGCTCTATGCCCAGCAGAGCCTCCAGCTTGTTGCCAATATAGATTGGCGTCAGCACATACAGATAGCCGACATCCGGCCGCTGCTGGCTTGGGCTGATCCAGTACAGGTTATTATCTTTATCCTGATTTTTGGCGTTGCGGTATTTAAGGATGCGCTCATGCAACGATTTCAGCACGTTCTCGCGATTAGGCACGGCATTGCCGCCACCGAACTCCGCCATGCACAGGCTATCGCCGCCGATGAAAAAAACCCGGTTGAGATCGTAGGCCGCGACGAAATTCTCTTTCCAATACTGGATCAGCCCGCTTAGCGAATTGAGCGAACTGCGGTAAGTGGTGTTAAGCGAACAGTTGGATTCCGGATACAGCGGAAGAAACTCCGGCGTGCTGTTCTTGGCGGAAAATATCCCACCGAACATGTCCAGACTGCTGACCGAGCCGTTAAGGCGATTTTCCGCCATATATTTGATATCGCGGATAATATCGGCAGAATGACGGATATAGCCCTGCGCCTGATCGAAATCCAGGCTGTATTCTTGCCGGATGTCCGTCTCTTTGTCGTTCAGGATATTCAGGATATAGAAGGTTGTGAGCAGCGCGCCCAGCGACCACAGCATAATCGCCAACACCCGGAACAGATAGCGGGATATTTTTAACGTGGTGCGAAAAGAAGCTAAATATTTCAATCGGATACCATGAAAAATTAAGTGGCGGCCAGCGCATTCGCCTCAGGGTCGGGATCGCTGATTTTGGCACGGCAATTAAACCATAGAACTGAAAAAGGGCCTAGCATCGCTGCCAGGCCCTGTTTGCATCTGTACGATCAGGGGTCAGCATAGCGCTGCCCCCTACCGCTTAGGCGTTGTCGTCTTCCGCATCATCTGCGGCTTCAGAATCATCGTCTGCGTCGTCCAGCGGTGCGGCGTCTTCTTCCGCTTCTTCCGCACCCGGCTCAAGGCTGTCCAACTCTTCGTCTTCCACCGGCTCGGCAACGCGCTGCAGACCGACGACGTTCTCGTCTTCCGCAGTACGGATCAACGTAACACCCTGGGTATTACGGCCGACCACGCTGACTTCCGACACGCGGGTACGCACCAACGTACCGGCATCGGTGATCATCATGATCTGATCGGTGGTTTCCACCTGCACCGCGCCGACAACCTGACCATTACGCTCGCTCACCTTGATGGAGATTACCCCTTGGGTAGCGCGCGACTTGGTCGGGTATTCGGTGACTGCGGTTCGTTTGCCGTAGCCATTCTGGGTCACGGTCAGGATATCGCCTTCACCGCGCGGAACGATCAGGGAAATGACGCCATCGCCTTCACCCAGGTTGATACCGCGAACGCCGGTAGCGGTACGGCCCATTGAACGCACCTGCGTTTCCGGGAAGCGCACCACTTTACCGTTGGCGGAGAACAGCATGACTTCGTTGCTGCCGTCGGTCAGGTCAACACCAATCAGCTCATCGCCCTCATTGAGGTTGACTGCGATGATGCCGGCGCTGCGCGGACGACTGAACTCGGTCAAAGCGGTTTTCTTCACGGTGCCGCTGGCGGTTGCCATAAACACGTGACGCCCTTCTTCATACTCGCGCACCGGCAGAATGGCGGTGATACGCTCATTGGCTTCCAGCGGCAGCAAGTTGACGATTGGACGACCGCGTGCGCCACGGCTGGCTTCAGGCAACTGATACACCTTCATCCAGTACAGGCGGCCACGGCTGGAGAAGCACAGGATCGTATCGTGGGTGTTGGCCACCAACAGACGATCGATAAAGTCTTCTTCTTTAATACGCGCGGCTGACTTGCCTTTACCGCCACGGCGTTGCGCTTCATAGTCGCTCAGCGGCTGATATTTCACATAGCCCTGGTGCGACAGCGTAACGACCACGTCTTCCTGGTTGATCAGGTCTTCGATATTGATATCTGAGGTGTTGGCGGTGATCTCGGTGCGACGGCCGTCGTTGTACAGCTCTTTGACTGCCACCAGTTCTTCGCGGATCACTTCCATCAGACGATCGGGGTTTTCCAGAATAAAGATCAGCTCAGCGATGAAAGTCAGCAGCTCTTTATACTCGTCCAGCAGCTTTTCATGCTCCAGGCCGGTCAGTTTCTGCAGACGCAGATCCAAAATCGCCTGAGCCTGTTGCTCGGTCAGGTAGTATTTGCCGTCACGGATGCCAAACTCCGGCTCCAGCCACTCAGGGCGGGCCGCGTCGTCACCGGCACGTTCCAGCATCGCGCCCACATTGCCCAGATCCCAGGCTTGAGCAACCAACCCGGCTTTAGCTTCCGCAGGGGTCGGCGCACGACGGATCAGTTCAATGATCGGATCGATGTTCGCCAGCGCGATGGCCAACGCTTCCAGAATATGGGCGCGGTCACGGGCTTTACGCAGTTCGAAGATGGTACGGCGGGTCACCACTTCACGGCGATGACGGACAAACGCCTGTAGAATGTCTTTCAGGTTCAGCAGTTTTGGCTGGCCCTGATGCAATGCCACCATGTTGATGCCGAAAGTGACCTGCAGCTGAGTCAGCGAATACAGATTGTTCAGTACCACTTCGCCGACCGCGTCGCGTTTGATTTCAACCACGATGCGCATGCCGTCTTTGTCGGACTCGTCACGCAGCGCGCTGATGCCTTCCACGCGTTTTTCTTTTACCAGCTCGGCGATCTTCTCGATCAGACGCGCTTTGTTCACCTGATACGGGATTTCGTGAACAATAATGGTTTCGCGGCCGGTTTTGGCGTCGGTTTCTACTTCGGCACGAGCGCGCAGGTAGATTTTACCGCGCCCGGTACGGTAGGCTTCTTCGATGCCACGGCGACCGTTGATGATCGCCGCCGTCGGGAAGTCCGGCCCCGGGATGTGTTCCATCAGGCCTTCGATGCTGATGTTTTCATCATCGATGTAAGCCAGGCAGCCGTTGATAACCTCAGACAGGTTATGCGGCGGAATGTTGGTGGCCATGCCCACAGCGATGCCCGACGAGCCGTTAACCAGCAGGTTCGGGATCTTGGTTGGCATGACGGCCGGGATCTGCTCGGTGCCATCATAGTTAGGCACGAAGTCGACGGTTTCCTTTTCCAGATCCGCCAGCAATTCGTGAGCAATTTTGGACATGCGTACTTCGGTATAACGCATCGCCGCGGCGGAGTCGCCGTCGACGGAGCCGAAGTTACCCTGACCGTCCACCAGCATATAGCGCAGTGAAAACGGCTGAGCCATACGCACGATGGTGTCGTATACCGCGCTGTCACCGTGTGGGTGGTATTTACCGATCACGTCCCCGACGACACGGGCCGATTTCTTGTATGGTTTATTCCAGTCGTTACCCAATACACTCATCGCGAACAGAACGCGGCGGTGCACCGGCTTCAGTCCATCACGAACATCTGGCAGCGCACGTCCGACAATGACGGACATCGCGTAATCCAGATACGAGTTTTTTAACTCGTCTTCGATGTTTACCGGTGTGATTTCTCTGGCAAGGTCGCTCATGGAGCTGCTATCCCTCTACTAATGATTCATCTGCCCGCTGCCATAGTGGCAAAGGTGTAAAACTATATCACAAAGCACGCTTTACGGGAAAATAACCGCCGCTGTTTCGCTGAAATTGTGCATATATGTGCGGTAAAAATGTATCGGCGCAGGCGACGCTGCGCCGATACATGTATAATCCGCGCAACGAGAACAAGGAGCCAAACACGCCCATGAATGCAGAATCATCCAACCAAACGCAAAACGTTGACCATCAGGAAATCGCCAAGTTCGAGGCAGTGGCCTCACGCTGGTGGGATTTGGAAGGTGAATTCAAACCGTTGCACCGCATCAACCCGCTGCGCTTGAATTATATCCTGCAGCGTGCCGGCGGCATTTTTGGCAAAACGGTGCTCGACGTGGGCTGCGGTGGCGGCATTTTGGCGGAAAGCATGGCGCTTGAAGGCGCGCGGGTGACCGGGCTGGACATGGGCGCAGAGCCGCTGCAAGTGGCCCGACTGCATGCACTGGAAAGCGGCGTAGACGTCACTTATGTGCAAGAAACGGTGGAGAGCCACGCACAGGCCAACCCGCAACGGTATGACGTGGTGACCTGCATGGAAATGCTGGAGCACGTTCCCGATCCGGCCTCGGTGGTACGCGCCTGCGCTCACCTGGTGAAACCGGGCGGCCATGTGTTCTTTTCCACCATTAACCGCAACACCAAAGCCTGGTTGATGGCGGTGATTGGGGCAGAATATATTCTGAAGATGGTCCCGCAGGGCACCCATGATCACAAGAAGTTCATCCGCCCTTCCGAACTGATCGGCTGGGTCGACGGCACCCCGCTGCGCGAAAAACACATGATTGGCCTGCATTACAATCCTGTCACTGACCATTTCAAGCTTGGCCGCAACGTTGATGTGAACTATATGGTACATACTCAGCACGAAGGGTAAGTATCTCAGCCCGCACCGGGACTGGCTCCGCCGGATCCGGTGCGCATCTCAATCAGGATAAACGCCCTATTTTCGCGATTTCGATCAAAATCGCCGTTGTAAACAGTTTTTAAGAATATTAAATCAGATCAATATCACGTTTTTTTCTAACGTTTAATAAAGCGGCAAACGATCACATTTTTGTGAATCTAAGGAAATTCTTATCACGCTTATTGACAAGCTCGTCGCACCAGTCACAGCGCGCACTCACGGCCGGAAGCCAAATTTCACCCCCAAGTTATCCACAAAATAGGCCGGTTTTGTTCACTTGCAAACGCCCTGTTTTCTCACTATCTTGTTACCTCACCGACATACAACCCCTATATGTAGTGTTTACATACTGAGCAGAGCGACTACACTTCTGCTTGGGGGAATCATACGGACAACCACATGAACCAAAGTCTGCTTGTAACTAAACGCGATGGCCGTAAAGAGCGCATCAACCTCGACAAAATCCACCGGGTCATCGACTGGGCCGCAGAAGGTTTAAATAACGTCTCGGTATCTCAAGTAGAGTTGCGTTCCCATATTCAGTTTTATGACGGCATCAAAACCGCCGATATTCATGAAACCATTATCAAAGCTGCAGCCGACCTGATTTCGCGCGACGCGCCGGATTATCAGTACCTGGCGGCACGTCTGGCCATCTTCCACCTGCGCAAGAAAGCTTACGGCCAGTTCGAGCCGCCAAAGCTGCTCGCTCACGTGACGCGCATGGTAGAAATGGGCAAGTACGATAAGCATCTGCTGGAAGACTACAGCTCTGAAGAGTTCGAGCAGATGGACTCCTTTATCGATCACTGGCGTGATATGAACTTCTCCTACGCGGCCGTCAAACAGCTGGAAGGGAAGTATCTGGTGCAGAACCGCGTCAGCGGCGAGATCTACGAGAGCGCCCAGTTCCTGTATATCCTGGTCGCCGCGTGCCTGTTCTCCAACTATCCGCGCGAAACCCGTCTGGACTACGTTAAACGTTTCTACGACGCGATCTCCACCTTCAAGATTTCGCTGCCTACGCCAATCATGTCCGGCGTACGCACCCCAACCCGCCAGTTCAGCTCTTGCGTGCTGATCGAGTGCGGCGACAGCCTGGATTCCATCAACGCCACCTCCAGCGCCATTGTGAAATACGTTTCGCAACGCGCCGGTATCGGCATCAACGCCGGCCGCATCCGTGCGCTGGGCAGCCCGATCCGTGGGGGCGAAGCTTTCCATACCGGCTGTATCCCGTTCTACAAACACTTCCAGACCGCGGTGAAATCCTGTTCTCAGGGCGGCGTGCGTGGCGGTGCAGCCACCTTGTTCTACCCAATGTGGCATCTGGAAGTGGAAAGCCTGCTGGTGCTGAAGAACAACCGTGGCGTTGAAGGCAACCGCGTACGTCACATGGACTACGGCGTGCAGTTGAACCGCCTGATGTACCAGCGTCTGATCAAGGGCGAAGACATCACCCTGTTCAGCCCGTCTGACGTGCCGGGCCTGTATGACGCGTTCTTCGCCAATCAGGACGAATTCGAACGTCTGTACACCCTGTACGAAAAAGACGACAGCATTCGCCAGAAACGCGTGAAAGCGGTCGAACTGTTCTCGCTGATGATGCAAGAACGCGCTTCTACCGGCCGTATCTACATCCAGAACGTTGACCATTGCAACACCCACAGCCCGTTTGATCCGCAGATCGCACCAGTGCGTCAGTCCAACCTGTGCCTGGAAATCGCCCTGCCGACCAAGCCGCTGGATGACGTCAACGACGAAAACGGCGAAATCGCGCTGTGTACGCTGTCCGCCTTTAACCTGGGTGCCATCGAAAGCCTGGACGATCTCGAAGAGCTGGCTACCCTGGCGGTGCGCGCGCTTGACGCCCTGCTGGACTACCAGGACTATCCGATCAAAGCCGCTTACCGTGGCGCCATGGGCCGCCGTACTCTGGGCATCGGCGTGATCAACTATGCCTACTATCTGGCGAAGAACGGTGTGCGCTACTCCGACGGCAGCGCCAACAGCCTGACCCATAAAACCTTCGAAGCCATCCAGTATTACCTGCTGAAGGCGTCGAACCGTCTGGCTCAGGAACAAGGCGCCTGCCCGTGGTTCAATGAAACCACCTATTCTCAGGGCATCTTGCCGATCGACACCTACAAGAAAGATCTGGATGTGATCTGCGACGAACCTCTGCATTACGACTGGGAAACCCTGCGTAAAGAGATCAAGGAAACCGGCCTGCGCAACTCCACCCTGTCTGCGCTGATGCCTTCGGAAACCTCGTCGCAGATTTCCAACGCCACCAATGGCATTGAGCCGCCGCGCGGCCACATTAGCATCAAAGCGTCGAAAGACGGCATTTTGCGCCAGGTGGTTCCGGAGTATGAGCGTCTGAAAAACGAGTACGAGCTGCTGTGGGAAATGCCGAACAACGACGGTTACCTGCAACTGGTTGGTCTGATGCAGAAGTTTATCGACCAGTCGATCTCTGCCAACACCAACTATGACCCAAGCCGTTTCCCGGCCGGCAAGGTGCCAATGAAGCAGTTGTTGAAAGACCTGCTCACCACCTACAAGTTTGGCGTCAAGACGCTGTACTATCAGAACACCCGTGACGGTGCGGACGATGTGCAGGAAGATTTGTTGCCGGCCAAGGGCGGCGACGACGACTGCGAAAGCGGCGCCTGCAAGATCTAATGTTTGACACAGCGGGCCGGAACTCTTCCGGCCCCTTCATTTAGCCACGTTACGATGGATTCAGGCTTATGGCTTACACCACATTTTCTCAGAAAAAAAACAACCAGCTGCTGGAGCCGATGTTCTTCGGCCAGTCGGTTAACGTCGCGCGTTTCGATCAGCAAAAACATGAAATCTTCGAAAAACTGATTGAGAAGCAGCTGTCCTTCTTCTGGCGTCCTGAAGAAGTTGACGTGTCCCGCGACCGTATCGACTATCAGGCGCTACCGGAACATGAAAAGCACATTTTCATCAGCAACCTGAAGTATCAAACGCTGCTGGATTCCATCCAGGGCCGTAGCCCGAACGTGGCCCTGCTGCCGCTGATCTCAATCCCGGAGCTGGAAACCTGGGTGGAAACCTGGTCATTCTCCGAGACTATCCACTCGCGTTCTTATACTCACATCATTCGTAACATCGTCAACGATCCTGCACTGGTGTTTGATGACATCGTTACCAACGAAGAGATCCTCAAGCGCGCGAAAGACATTTCCGGCTATTACGACGATCTGATCGAGATGACTGGCTACTATCACCTGTTGGGTGAAGGCACTCATCAGGTCAACGGCAAAACCGTCACCGTTAACCTGCGGGCGCTGAAAAAGCAGCTGTACATCTGCCTGATGAGCGTGAACGCGCTGGAAGCCATCCGCTTCTACGTCAGCTTCGCCTGTTCGTTCGCCTTTGCGGAACGCGAACTGATGGAAGGCAACGCCAAAATCATCAAGCTGATCGCCCGTGACGAAGCGCTGCACCTGACCGGTACCCAGCACATACTGAACCTGATGCGTTCCGGTGCCGATGACCCGGAAATGGCGGAAATCGCCGTTGAGTGTCAGCAGCAGTGCTACGATCTGTTCGTGCTGGCAGCCCAACAGGAAAAAGAGTGGGCGGAATACCTGTTCCGCGACGGCTCGATGATCGGCCTGAACAAAGACATTCTGTGCCAGTATGTGGAATACATCACCAATATCCGCATGCAAGCGGTTGGCCTTGGCCTGCCTTTCGAAACCCGCTCTAACCCGATCCCGTGGATCAACGCCTGGCTGGTGTCCGACAACGTTCAGGTTGCGCCGCAGGAAGTGGAAGTCAGCTCTTATCTGGTTGGTCAGATCGACTCGGAAGTGCATGCCGACGACCTGAGCGACTTCGAACTGTAAGCGATGGCATCACCTCTCATCACACTGCGTGCCACAGGCACGCAGTTATCCTGCCCGAAAAGTGAAAGCTGCCTGCTCGACGTACTGGAACTGCACGACGTGCAGGTAGAATACCAATGCCGCTCCGGCTATTGCGGCGCCTGCCGCCTGACATTGGTAAAAGGCGAAGTGGCCTATCACCAACAGCCGCTGGCGTTTATCAATGACGGGGAGATCCTGCCCTGCTGCTGCATGCCGCTGACGGACATCGAGCTGGAAATTTGACGTTGGGTGCCTGAAACCGCGCCTGGTCACCAGAAGGCGGGGTTTTCCCCCGCCCGATGATTACCGCTTCACCTCACAAGCTAACCTGATCAAAATCGTGATATTTTCCTGGTAGATGGCCAACTCACACAGTGAGTCTCTTATCATCCAGATAAATAACAAAATAGTAATACATACAACAGTTAACGAGTGAAACACATGCTTTAACCGCATGCTTGCCTCCTTGCTGTGAAGGGGCTACCATAACGGTGTCTAGGCGTTAGGGCAGCCCCATTCTGATTGAGAGTCAGTTTGGGGCTTTCACTTATCCGCCTTGCCACACAATGCTCAAGACGAACAGTCTCAAGCACCCGCAGCGATTGTAACAGCCTGTCCCAACCAAGATAACCCCTTATAATATTATGATTAATAAGGGATATATCATTAAATCTAACGAGTCCTTACTCGATAATCTCCACGATCTCCAGCCAGCCGTTCTTGCCGCAGACCTGTTCGCCGTTGAGCCAGCGCCGCAGCATGTCGAGCGCCAGCATCGCCACCGACTCCTGTCGCAGGCGCAAACCATGGCGCGCCGCCCGGTAGCGTACCGTTTGGCCAATTCCTCCCTTCGGCGTGTGCAACGCAACGCTTACCCGATCCTCACTCATCGCACTGACCGCCAGCGCCAATTGCGCCCCAGCCAGCTCTGCCAACGAACGGGCGCGAGCCAACGTGGTTTCCAGGGTTTCCACACAGTGCGACGGCAACAGCTCGCCGCCGACCAACGGTGCGCCTTCGCTCTGCAATTGCAGATTGATCAACCCGGCGCTGAACTGTTCGCTCAGCGCCAGCTTCAACCCTTGTTGGGTTAACCGCTGCGCCAGCGCCGCCGGCAAGCCTATCGTGCCTTCAAAAATGGTGTTTTCACCCGCCACCTGGCGCACTCGCTCCCATGCCTGTTCCATCGCAGCACGCTGGCTCTCCGGGCCGGTCAGTTTCAGTTCAATGATCGGGCTGGAAGAACGGTAGCCGAGCACCACTTCCGGCGGCAGCGGCATGCCGTCCAGCTCGGCGGCCAGATCGCTTTCCGAGGTGCCAAAGGTGGTTAAACGCAGACACAGCGGCGGCGCCGGCAGGGAAAAACCTTGGCGCAGGCGGGGAACGATTTGCTGCTCGACCATCACTTTGAATTCGGAAGGTACGCCGGGAGTGAAAAACATCGTGCACTTGTTCAGCTTGAGCGCAAAACCGCAGGCGGTGCCAACCGGGTTATCGAGCATTTCGGCGTTGGCCGGGATCTGCGCCTGTTTGCGGTTTGAAGCCGCCATCGGTCGGCCGCGCTCGGCAAAATAAGCCTCGATGCGCGCCATCCATTCAGCATGCTCAACCAGCTCGACGCCGCAGGCGGTAGCCGCCGCCAGCGCGCTGAGATCGTCGCTGGTCGGCCCCAGCCCGCCGTTAACGATCAGAACATCAGCGATATGGCTGCGTTCCTGCAGCGTTTCGATCAGAGAGGAGAGACTGTCCCCCACCGTTTCACGGCCGCTCATCGGCATGCCCTGCTGGAACAGATAATCTGCCAGCCAGGCGGCGTTGGTATCTATAATTTGCCCATGCAGCACCTCATCGCCGGTGCTGAGCATCTCCACCCTTAACATTGATCTCTCCCTTATTTTCCAGTCATTCCACTATAGAAGCCCGTAAATAAGTTTTCACTATGCATCACAGGTTAATTTCTGTTGAAGGCATTTTTGCGGTGCCGAGCGGCCGCATTGATGTAAACATAACTTAACACTACCCGTAACGCATGTTTGACACGAAATAGTCAATCAACTATCCTGCCGCACTCAGAATTAGTTATCTATAATTTTCCCAAATCTTTGGCTGGTAGAGAAAAAAGTGAAGAATCGCACTCTGGGCAGTGTTTTTATCGTGGCAGGCACCACCATTGGTGCCGGGATGCTGGCGATGCCACTGGCGGCGGCCGGCGTAGGCTTCGGCGTCACGCTGGCCTTGCTGGTCGGGCTGTGGCTCTTGATGTGTTACACCGCGTTGTTGCTGGTGGAGGTTTATCAGCATGAACAGGCGGATACCGGTCTGGGTACCCTGGCGAAACGTTACCTCGGCGGTGGCGGCCAATGGCTGACCAGCTTCAGCATGATGTTCCTGATGTACGCGCTGACCGCCGCCTATATCAGCGGTGCAGGTGAATTGCTGGCAGCCAGCATCAGCCAATGGACCTCACAGGATTTCCCCACCACGCTCGGCGTATTGCTGTTTACTCTGGTGGCCGGCGGCGTGGTTTGCATCGGCACCCATTCGGTCGATCTGTTTAACCGCATATTGTTCAGCGCTAAAGTGGTGTTTCTGATCGTCATGCTGGGCCTGATGCTGCCGAACATTCATCGCACCAATCTGATGACATTGCCGCTGGAACAGGGGTTGGCACTGTCGGCCATCCCGGTCATCTTCACCTCATTTGGCTTCCACGGCAGCGTGCCCAGCATCGTTAACTACATGGGCGGCAACATCCGCAAGCTGCGCTGGGTGTTCATCATCGGCAGCGCCATTCCGCTGGTGGCCTATATCTTCTGGCAATTGGCCACGCTCGGCGCCATCAGTTCTACCACCTTCGTCGGCATTCTGGCGCAACAAGCGGGGCTAAACGGCCTGTTGCAGGCGGTACGCGACGTGGTGGCGTCACCGCACGTAGAGTTGGCGGTACATCTGTTTGCCGATCTGGCATTGGCTACGTCTTTCCTTGGCGTGGCGCTCGGGCTGTTCGATTTCCTGGCCGATTTATGCAAGCGCCAGAACAATGTGCGCGGCCGTTTGCAAACCGGGGCCATCACTTTCCTGCCGCCGCTGGCGTTCGCTCTGTTCTATCCACGCGGTTTTGTGCTGGCCCTGGGGTTTGCCGCCATTGCGTTGGCGGTGCTGGCGCTGTTGCTGCCGTCATTGCTGGTCTGGAAGACGCGTCAACGGCATCAGGCGCAATACCGCGTCTGGGGCGGCACGCCGGCGCTGGCGCTGGTGTTTGTCTGCGGGGTTACGGTGATTGCCATTCAACTGGGTATCGCCAGCGGCCTATTGCCGGCAGTGGGGTAACAGCGGACTTTCATTGAAACAAGGGGGCCGTGGCCCCCTTTTTGCTGGGTTAGAAGCTCAGACCAACGCCGATGTACGGGCCATCGGCAAGCGTGTTGTCACGACGCCCGTCCTTCCCTTCCATCTGTATGTAGCGGTAACCCACATCTACGCTGAGCGGGCGGAAAATATTCCAACGCAAGCCACCGCTGGCTTCGTTATAGGCTTTCACACCGCTGGTCAGCGAATCCGGTGCAAAATATCCTTCGCCGTGCAGGCTAAAGTAACGGCTGATAGCCCAGTCCAGGCCGCCGCCCAACGCCAAAGCGCCACCGCTGTCGCCGTCTTTCGGGCTCAAATACACGGCCTTGGCGCCCACCGTAGCGGTCAACGGCCCAAACGGCAGGCCGAAATTCAGCCCCAGGCTACCGACGTTGCCGTCATGATCGCTGCGCGACCAATTGCCCGTTAACCCCAATCCGGTGCTACCGGTGTCTTGGCCGAAGCCGAGGTTGGTGTAATGCTGCCCGGCTTCGCCCGACAGGCTGATAGCGCTCGCCGTACCGGTCACAAACAGCATGCCGGCTGCGCACGCGACCAAAGTTTTTTTCATCATTTTTCCCTCTCGTTTTTTATCCGTTCAGAATGGCTTGAGCCAACCTTTAATAATACGGTCACGAGTCTATACCAAAGCACAACGAGTCTTTAAGGGATAAGGGCGAAAAAAACCTTCGGATATCAGATAATTGTAAAGTTTTGCAAGTGAAAGGCGAATTCAGGCTGACGACGCCAACGATAACTCAGACCTATTTGCCGCCATCGCCTAATAGAACTACAAATAGTATTGGCATTAATCAACGTCAGGAGAGAACCCCCGGCAGAACCATCATGATGAACGCTTAAGCCGCCCGAGTCTTAACTCAATGGCAATACGATAAGGAGCAAGTGATGAGCAAGAAAGGATTGACCACCGCAGCCGGTGCCCCGGTTGTCGATAACAATAATGTGATCACCGCAGGAAAACGCGGGCCGATGCTGCTGCAGGACGTCTGGTTCCTGGAAAAACTGGCCCATTTCGACCGCGAAGTGATCCCCGAGCGCCGCATGCACGCCAAAGGTTCCGGCGCCTACGGCACTTTCACCGTCACCCATGATATTACCCGATACACCCGCGCAAAAATCTTCGCTGAAATCGGCAAGCAAACCGACATGTTCATCCGCTTCTCCACCGTAGCCGGTGAACGCGGCGCAGCAGACGCCGAGCGCGACATTCGCGGTTTTGCCATGAAATTTTACACCGATGAAGGCAACTGGGATCTGGTAGGCAACGACACGCCGGTTTTCTATCTGCGCGATCCGCTGAAGTTCCCCGATCTTAACCACGTAGTAAAACGCGATCCGCACACCAACCTGCGCAACCCGGTGTACAAATGGGATTTCTTCTCCCATCTGCCGGAATCTTTGCACCAATTGACCATCGATTTCAGCGATCGCGGTATCCCGAAATCCTATCGCCACATGCATGGTTTCGGCAGCCACACCTTCAGCTTTATCAATGCCAATAACGAGCGTTTCTGGGTGAAATTCCACTTCCGCTGCGAACAGGGCATTGAAAACCTGATGGATGACGAAGCGGAAGCGATCATCGCCAAAGATCGCGAAAGCTCGCAGCGCGACCTGTTCGACGCAATCAAGCGCGGTGATTTCCCGCGATGGAAGCTGCAAATTCAAATCATGCCTGAACACGAAGCCTCGCAGACGCCCTACAACCCGTTCGATCTGACCAAAGTATGGCCGCATGGCGACTACCCGCTGATCGACGTCGGCTTCTTCGAACTGAACCGCAACCCGGACAACTATTTCTCAGAAGTCGAACAGGTGGCGATGAACCCGGCCAACGTGGTTCCGGGCGTCAGCTTCTCGCCGGACAAAATGCTGCAAGGCCGCCTGTTCTCTTACGGGGATGCGCACCGTTACCGCCTGGGCGTTAACCATCACCAAATCCCGGTTAACGGCGCCAAATGCCCGTTCCACAACTATCACCGCGACGGCGCGATGCGCGTGGACGGCAACAGCGGCAACGGGGCGACCTACGAACCGAACAGCTTCGGCCTGTTCCAGGAGCAACCGGACTTCAGCGAACCGCCGTTGAGCATCGAAGGTGCTGCCGATCACTGGAATCACCGCGAGGATAAGGATTATTTCAGCCAGCCGCGCGCGCTGTTTAACCTGCTGAGTGCCGAAGAACACCAGCGTATGTTCACCCGTATCGCCGGTGAACTGTCGCAAGTGCCGGAACAGATCCAACGCCGTCAGGTCGATCTGTTTACCCAGGTGCATCCGGACTACGGCGCCGGCGTCGCCAGTGCGCTTGGCTTGAAGTAATCGGCCCTGTTTGCTGCTACGGCCGCCTTCGGGCGGCTTTTTTATGCCGTTGAAAGTTGCTCCGCCACCCATTGCTGAAGCAGACGGCGCGAAATCTTGATGCCGCCGGCTTTCAGCTCGGCGGGTAAAGCCAATAGCGTAGTCGGACGCTGGAAGTTGGCCAGCTTGCCCTGTGCCCACGTCAGCAATTCATCCAGCGAGAGGACGCCTTTACTGTCGATCACCGCCACCGGCCGCTGGCCAAACTCCGCATCGTCCACCGGCACCACAAACGCCTGCGTAATCTGCGGATGAGCCGTCAGCACGCGCTCAATATCCTCAGGTTGCACACCTTCCCCCCCGCTGAAAAACAGGTTGTCCAGCCGCCCGATAATACGCAGCTCGCCCTGCGCCATCACGCCGCGATCGCGGGTATGAAACCAGCCTTGCTCATCGGCAAGCGGCTGCAAAGCGCCGCAATGCCAGTACCCCAATGCCAGGCTCTGCGCACGGATCCACACTTCCTCATCCACCAGCCGAATTTCACGGCCGGCCAACGGCAACCCGACGCCCGGCCGTGTATCGGCGCGCTTGGCGCACACCGTAGAAGCCAGTTCGGTCAGACCATAGCCGCACCAGCAGCGAATGCCCGCCGCCTCTGCCTGTTCGGTCAGCGAAACCGGGATCATCGCACCGCCCAGCAGCACCTCTTTCAGCGACAGATCGTCCAGCGGCTGCGCCAACAGCCGCCACAGTTGCGTCGGCACCAGCGAGGCATGGGTACAGCCCGCCAACGCATCGGCCAATGGAGACATATCACGCACCACCAGCGTGGCGCCGGCAGCCAGCCAGCGCCAGAGGATACCCTGGCCGGATACGTGAAACAGCGGCAGGGAAAGCAACCAACGATCCTGCGGCTGAAAATCCATCAGCCGCAGCACCCCTTCTGCGCTGGCTAAATGCCCGGCGCAGTTATGCGCTGCGGCCTTTGGCATACCGCTGGAGCCGGAGGTCAGCGTCAGCGTCGCCAGCCGCTGCGGATCCCAAGCGGGCAAAGTCAGCCTACGCGGTTCGGTAGAGGGCGGGGTCAACGGAATAAGAGCGACCGGCAACGCCGGCAAGGGATCAGGGCTGAAGACAAACGCCATATCCAGTTCAGGCAACAGCGTTTCCAACAGAGAAACGGGCAATGCCGGATTCAACGGCAACAGCCGCGCACCGCACTGCAGCAGCGCCAGATAGGCCAACAGCAGCGGATAGCTGTTCTTGCCGCATAACGCGACGCCGCAACCGGGTTCGACGCCTTGATGTTGAAAATCGGCCGCCAGCTCATCGACCTGGCGTTGCAGCGCCTGCCAGTCAATTGGTTGTCGCCCGACAATGACCGCCGTCGCCTGCGGTTGGCGCTGCGCACAATGCCGCCACGGCCAGTCGTTCAACTGCGCCATAGGCATTCCATCGCTTGCAGATCCCGCAACGGCAGGCGGCTGCCCGGCCAACACCGCAGCAACTGCGCCTGCATCAAATCGAGCGTATCCAGCCCGGGGACGGTAGCCGGCGTCAGCCAGTGCGCGATGCGCGCCAGCTGGGTCAGCCCCAGACTGGATTCGAGGCTGGAACTGATCACCGCCGTCAGCCCTGCCGCATGGGCCTGTTCCACCAGAGCCTGGCAGCGGCTCAGGCTGCCGACCAGCGTGGGCTTGATCACTATCGCCGCCACGCCCGGTTCGGCCTGCACCACAAAACCCGCCTCGCGCACGCTCTCGTCCCAGGCGATGGCAATGCCGGTCGCCAACGCGAAATCCCGCGATTCATCACGGGTTTTGCAGGGTTCTTCGAGAAAAGCGATGCGATCGCGCAGCGCCGGGTTGACGTATTTGGCGAAACCCTCGGCTTTGGCACGGGTCCAGCTGCGGTTGGCGTCCAGCCGTAAGCGCAAGTCCGGCAGCGCTTCCAGCAGCACGTTAACGATCATGCCGTCACGCACCGCCTCATACAGCCCAACCTTCACCTTGGCGACTTTCTCGCCCGGCAGCGCGCTCAATACCTCGAACAGCTCATCGGGGTCGCCGGTGCAGAGCGGTGCTTTGCGGTAATCGGCCTGCTGCGGCAGGCGCTGTTCCAGCTCGGCCAGCGCGCAGCTGGTGCCGAACGCCACCGAAGGCAGCGGGCTGTCTGCCGGCAACAACCCCGCCTGCCAGCCTTGCAGCCAGGCCAGCACAGCCTGTTCGGCTTCGGCCAGCGTTTCCTGGCTGAACTCCGGCAGCGGCGCAATCTCGCCCCAGCCTTCCTGCTCGCCCTGCTGCAGATGAATCAGCAGGCCATCACGGGTTTTCAGCCGCTGGTTACGCAGCACCACTCCCGCCTCCATCGGCAGGCAGTAACGATAAACCGCGGCGTTGCGGATCGGCGCGTTCATTACGGGTTACGCTTGAATTTGCTGAAGTCCGGCTGGCGCTTTTCGTTAAACGCGTTGCGCCCTTCCTGGCCTTCGTCGGTCATGTAGAACAGCATGGTGGCGTTGCCCGCCAACTCTTGCAGGCCGGCCTGACCGTCGCAGTCGGCATTCAGTGCCGCTTTCAGGCAGCGCAGCGCCATCGGGCTGTTCTGCAGCATTTCACGGCACCAGCGCACGGTTTCTTTTTCCAGGTCCGCCAACGGCACTACGGTGTTGACCAGGCCCATGTCCAGCGCGGCGGCAGCGTCATACTGGCGACACAGGAACCAGATCTCGCGCGCTTTCTTCTGGCCGACGATGCGCGCCATATAAGAAGCCCCCCAGCCGCCGTCGAACGAACCGACTTTCGGGCCGGTCTGGCCAAAGATAGCGTTGTCCGCCGCAATGGTCAGATCGCACATCATGTGCAGCACGTGGCCGCCGCCGATCGAATAACCGGCCACCATCGCCACCACCGGTTTCGGGCAGGTGCGGATCTGGCGCTGGAAGTCGAGTACGTTCAGGTGATGTACGCCGCTGTCGTCCTGATAGCCGCCGTAGTCGCCGCGCACTTTCTGATCGCCGCCGGAGCAGAAGGCTTTATCGCCGGCGCCGGTGAGAATAATGGTGCCGATACCGTCGTCGTAGCGGGCATTGGCCAGCGCTTCCAGCATCTCTTTCACCGTATGCGGCCGGAACGCGTTGCGCACCTGCGGGCGGTTGATGGTGATTTTGGCGATGCCGTCGGCGGATTTGTGATACAGGATATCCTCGAAATCACCGGAGCAATCCTGCCAGTCGATGGCGGCATACAGTAGTTCTTCATTCGGATAAAGCATGTTCGGTTCCTTAACCAGGGTTAACGAGAAAGGCCTGCAGCTCGGCGACGAAATCCTGCGGGTTAGCCAGATGCGCATTGTGCCCGGCCTGCGGCACGGTGCGTAACGGCAACCCGGCGTCGCGCGCCAAACGTTGAAATTTGGGGTCGTTTTCGCCGCACAACACCATCAGCGGCACGGTCAATTGCTGCAGCTGCGGCGCCAGATAAGGCTGTTGGCCGAGCGAGGTGGCTTGCAGCATGTCGGCCACCGCCGGGCCGCTGTTGTCGGATCGCGCGGCAATCAGCGCATCGCGATGCACCGCGCTGAGTTCGGTGAATACCGGCTGCTGATACCAGTCCGCCAGCACCTCGGCAATCGGCTGGTGGCGGAACCGTTCCGCCCAGGCGGCATCCTGCGCACGGCGGTGGCTGCGCAGCTCTTCGCTGTCCAGCCCCGGATTGCCGCCCTCGACAATCACTCCCAGCAAGCCGTCGGTTTGACCATGACAGGCGTGATACATGGCGATGCGCCCGCCCAGCGAATAGCCCACCAGCCAATAGCGTTCGATGTTATGCATCTGCAAAGTGGCGCTGATTTGCGCGCTGATATCGTCAAAACCACGGCACGTCACGGCAACCGAATCGCCGTGGCCGGGCAGATCAATAGCCAGAGACGGCCATTGCGGACAGTGCGCGGCGATGACTCGCCACTCATTGTTGTTACCCAACAGGCCGTGCAACCAAATCAGCCAAGGGCGATCCGGTTCGCCTCGTTGTAAAATACGTGTCGCCAGCATCATTGCACCGCCATTTGTTGCACCAGGAGCCGTAACGTCTCGGCACCGTCGCTCGGCGGCACCTGCAGCTCAATCAAGGTAGCGCCGCCGTGACGCCAGCCTTGTTCGACCGCCTGCCTCAGTTGCCCCCAGTTTTCCGGCCGCGCGTAGTTCAGTTGGAACATGGCTGCGGCATGGCTGAAATCCACGTCCTGCGGCATGCAGTAGAAACGCTGGCGATCTTCTTGCGGCGTCGGCAACAGCGAAAAAATCTGGCCGCCGTTGTTATTCACCACAATCAGCACCGTGGGCGCAGAACACTGCCGCAGCAGCGCCAGCGCATTCAGATCGTAGAGCGCGGAGAGATCCCCCACTACCGCCAGCGTCGGTTTGGCCGTTGCACGCTGTACGCCTGCTGCGGTAGAGATCAGGCCATCGATGCCGCTGGCGCCGCGATTGCTGAAGACCGGATAACCGGCCGGCAGTCGGGTCAAGGCGTCAATCAACCGCACGACCAGGCTATTGCCGAGGAACAGTTGACCATTTTCCGCCAGCAACTCCGGCAGGCGGTGCGCCAATTGCGCCTCGCCAAAGCGGTTCACCAGATAGCCGGAGACGCTGTCCAGAGCCTGATCAGCCAGTTGCGCCAGCTCTTGCGCCCAAGGGGAACGCGGCTGCGCCGGATGCAGTTCGAGCCATTGCGCCACGCCAGAGCGGATGCGGCGGCCACGGTGATGCGCAGGATCGAGCCGGCCCGGCAAATCATCGATCAACCAATACTCCTGCGGCCGGCATTGCTCCTGCCATTGCAACAGGCGTTTGCCGGTCAGGCTGCTGCCGAATTGCACCACCAGTTGCGCGTCTTGCAAGATGCGCTGCGCCTGAGGCTGAGCCAGCCATAAATCGGCACAGGGCAGTGGCTGGCCGGTCTGGGACAGCACGT
Organism: Serratia sp. 22264; assembly: GCF_052045345.1. Lineage (NCBI taxonomy): Bacteria > Pseudomonadati > Pseudomonadota > Gammaproteobacteria > Enterobacterales > Yersiniaceae > Serratia > Serratia sp. 22264. The sequence continues at coordinate 219,239 of NZ_JBQEOY010000004.1, read as the reverse complement.
CGCCAATCAATGGCCAGCCAAGCGTTGCGGCCCATTGCGCCAACTGCTCGCCCTCTTGCGCGCTCATGCGCCCTGCCACCACCACACCGCGTTTTTGCCGCCAGGAGAACCAATCCGGTTGTTTCAGCACCGCATGGGGATCCATTTCCCGCAGCCAGGGCTGGCTGCCTTGCCACCAGTCGCCGAGCGCCGCCGACCAGTCGGCGTAGTGTTGTTCATCGCCACCGTACAGCGGTTCGGCAAAGGGGCAGTTGATGTGTAAAGCGCCGTGCTGCAAGCGCGCCATGGCGCTGTCGACGGTGGATGCCAGCCAACTGGCGGGAATATCCGGCGTCGGGCGCGGCAGTTCGATGATCAGCGTCGGATGGCTGGAATAAAGGCCGGTTTGGCGGATCGCCTGGTTGGCGCCGCAGTTGATCAGCTCTGGCGGCCGATCGGCGGTGAGAAACACCAGCCGTTCACCGGTCAGCCCGGCTTCAATCAGCGAGGGATAGAGATTGGCGGCGGCGGTGCCGGAAGTGACGATCACCGCCACCGGCTCCCGCGATGCCTTAGCCAGGCCAAGCGCCAGATGGCCCAGCCCGCGTTCATCAAAATGGGTATGGCAGACAAAAGACCTGTTAGCCGCTGCGGCCAGCGTCAACGGCGTAGAGCGCGATCCCGGAGCGATACAAACATGCCGCACTCCGTGGCGGGCCAGCGCTTCCAACAACAACGCTGCCCATCGGCGATTAAAAACACTTGTCGACATAATTCGCTCACAAGTCGGTTAACAGAATCAGCCTTTGACGCCCGCCATTGGGCGGCGTGCCAAAAATTATGTTCTGTATTATATGAGTAGTTATCTCTACGACTTTTGCGCCAGCGCAAAAACGCCGTATATCCCTGTGACTTTATGGCGGACAATTTATTGATTTAGAACAAAAAACAAACATAAAGATCACGAGTAGTTTACACTCGCCGCCCCTGCCGCTCAATAAATCCGGATAATAAATAGGGAAATTCAGCCCGTATTGGTCGGCTGTAACAAGGTCAGCAACCCGGCGGCCTTGTTTTCGACCTCCTGCCACTCTTCGGCGGCATCGGAACCGGCCACGATACCGGCGCCGGCATACAGCCTTAATTCTTTCTCCTCTAACTGCGCACAACGTAGCGCAACGCAAAACTCACTGAGGGAAGAAGAAAGATAGCCGGCCGATCCGGCGTACCAACCGCGGGAAAAAGGTTCATGTTGCAAGATAAACTCGCGCGCTGCCTGACGCGGCAACCCGGCTACCGCCGCCGTCGGTTGCAGCCGCTGCAAGCAATCGGCGTCGTCGCTGCGATTGAGCAGCCCTTCGATACGGCGCCGCAAATGCTGCACCTTGCGTAAACGCACCACTTCCGGCGGCAGCACGTCCAGCGAACCGGCGCCCCCCTGCAGACGCTGGCAGATATCGTCCACCACCAGCAGGTTCTCGTGCCGGTTTTTAGCGTCGTTCTGCAACCACTGCGCCAGCGCCTGCGCGCGCTGTTGATCGGGATGATTGGCCACGGTGCCCGCCAGCGCTTCGGTCAGCAGTTGCAGGCCATTACGCCGGTACAGCCTTTCCGGGCTGGAACCGAGAAATGCGGAATGTGCATCAAATCTCAGCATAAAGTGGTAGCATCGGTGATTCACCCTACGGCTGGCGTCCATCATCGCCGGCGCGGACAGCGGGCCATCCAGCGTCAGCAACGTGCTGCGCGCCAACACCACCTTCTCCATCTGTTGCCGATCGATCGCTTTCAGCGCTTCGTGCAACATGATTTCCCACCCGGCACGTTCCGGTTGATGCTGCACCTTGCCCACATCCGCCTTTAATGGCGTGATTGGCCGTGCAGCCACTACCTTTTCCAACCAACGACCGGCTGCGTCCGCATCGTCACGCAGCGAACTTTCAGAAAACAGATTAAGCGTTAGCTGGGTTTCACCTTCGCGGCTCAGAATTTCCAGACGTGGCAAGAATAAATGCGCAGCGCCGTCAAAGGCGTTCAGCCCCCATATGCGCGCGCCCCGATACGCCCCGATAAATGCCTGCGCCTCTTGCGCTTGCGTAAACAGACGCAACTCGCCACAGGCTGCCGCTTCTTCATGGCCGTCGCGATGGCGCCAGTAAAACTGCGGGAATGCCGGCTGCGCTGCCAGCCACTCCAGTAAGGTGGCGGCCAGCGATGCGGGCACGGGAAGAGAAAACTGGCGGAAACCGCCCCCAACGGGAAAAGGGGATTCAAGCTGCCGGCGCAATCGCCTCAGCAATCCCGAAAGTTGTTCCACGGCCACCTCAATAACCAAACTTAATGTAGGGAATTATACGGTAAATCAAGGCTGAACGGCGGAAAAATAGCGGCGTTAAGTCAAGGTTCACGCTCAAAAATTGTTTATAAAATCTAAACAATTAGTTCAAAAAACGGCCGACCGGGCATTCTGCGACTATACTGAGAAAGCATGTTCCTGCCTGCTGCGAACCCACGCCAGATCTGCCCGGCGTAAAAAACAGGATGTTCACGATCTCCCGGCGGTTTCACCGGCTGTCCCTTGGGCCAGATGTAAGGAGCTTTTGTGTGAAAGAAATACTAATCAATTGGTTAAAAAAACAACGAAAAACAGCAAAAATAAAACCGTTGCCGCTGCGGCGTAATAAAAACGCCCCCGAGACCCACGGAGGCACCATCAAGGCAGAACTGTTTTCTGTCGATCAAATGGAACGCTATGGTCAGCGCCTGGCGCGCTCACACAAGCTGGCGACGCGCAAGACCCCCTATTTTTTGCTGAAACGGTTGGACGAAAACGAACGCATACTGGCGGAAAGCTGCCACCAACTGAGCAACGGCAAGAAATCCAGCATGACCCCCGCCGGCGAATGGCTGCTCGATAACTACTATCTGATCGAAGAACAAATTCGCGTCGTACGTCACCATTTGCCGAAAACCTTTGGCCGCGGTCTGCCGCAGTTGGCGGCACCCTATAACTGCCCGCGAATCTATGACGTGGCCGCCGAAGCCATCGCGCACGGTGATGGCCGCTGGGACGCCGAAAGCCTCACGCGCTATATCGCCGCCTATCAAAAAGAAGTCAATCTGACGATGGGCGAGCTCTGGGCGTTGCCCGGCATGCTGCGTCTGGCACTGATCGAGAATCTGCGGCGCGTTAGCGTTGAAGTGGCGCAAGCGCAAAGCGAGCGCAATCTGGCCGACAGCTGGGTGACCAAAATGCTGGAATCGGCGGAAAACGATCCGGCTAACCTGATCGTGGTCATTGCCGACATGGCGCGCTCCAACCCCCCGCGTACCAGCGCCTTTGTCGCCGAGCTCGTCCGTCGTTTACAGGGCCACGGCACCATGCTGGCGTTGCCGCTCACCTGGGTTGAGCAGCGTTTGGCAGAGGTCAGCCTGAGTTCGGCTGAATTGATCCACCGCTTTAACCAGCAATTGGCCGTCAGCCAACTGTCGGTCAGCAACAGCATTTCCGGCCTGCGCCAGCTCAGCGAAATGGACTGGGCCGAGTTTGTCGAAACCATGAGCCAGGTCGATCAAACCCTGCGCGATGATCCGGCGGGGGTTTACCCGTTGATGCACTTCGACACCCGCGATCACTACCGTCACGTGATCGAAATGCTGGCGCGCCACTGCTCGCGCAATGAAGTGCAGGTCGCCCAGCACGTACTGAATATGGCGCGGGTGGCGGCCGAAGATCCGTCCAGCGATCCACGCCGCAACCACGTTGGCTATTACCTGATTGACGATGGTCGACCGGAGCTGGAACAACAGCTTGAGGTTCGGCTCGGGCGCATTACCCGCTTGCGCCATGCATTAAATCAGGCGCCGTTGCTTTCCTGGCTAGGTAGCCTGAGCCTAATCACCACCGCCATCTGTGCGGAGTTGCTGCGCCACGCCTACAGCACCGGCATCAGTTGGGGGCTGGCGCTGCTGTTCTTCCCGATGGCGGCGGTGGTCAGCCAGTTCGTGCTCAACCTGCTTAGTGAGGTCACCACCCGCAGCCGCACACCGCAACCTCTGCCGAGGCTCGATTTCTCCTGCGGTATTCCCGCCGAGTTCCGCACCCTGGTGGTGATACCGACGCTGATCGGCAGCAAAAGCGGCGTCGATAAGCTGATCAACGCGCTTGAGGTCTATTATCTGGGCAACGCAATGAAACATCTGCACTTTGCCCTGCTCACCGACTTCAACGATGCGCCGCAAAAGCAGCACGCGGACGATGCCAGTCTGCTGGCCTATGCCTGTCAGCAAATGGAAGCGCTCAACGGCCGCTATCCCTGTGAAGGCCCCAGCCACTTTTTCCTGTTTCACCGCGACCGCGAGTGGAATGAAAAACAGGGTATATGGATGGGGCTGGAACGCAAACGCGGCAAGTTGAATGCGCTGAACGACTGGCTGCGCAACCGAGGCAACGCTTTTTGCACCCAGGTTGGCGCCGGGTTGGAAGTGCTGAAAAACGTGAAATACGTCATCACTCTCGACAGCGACACCGTATTGCCGCGCGAAAGCGCCCACCAATTGATTGCCGCCATGGCGCATCCGCTTAATCAACCGCAGTACGACGCGCGCCAACAGCGGGTGGTGGAAGGCTACGCCATCCTGCAGCCGCGCATGGCGGAAGAAATACCGAGTTACGGTCAGGGCCGCTACGCGGCGCTGTGCAGCAGCACGCCGGGCAACGATCCCTACACGTTAATGGCTTCGGACATCTACCAGGATCTGTTTGGCGAAGGATCCTTTATCGGCAAGGGCATCTACGATGTCGACGTGTTCTCGCACAGCCTCAAAGGCACCTGCCCGCCGAATCTGGTGCTGAGCCACGATCTGCTGGAAGGCTGCTACGCCCGCTCCGGCCTGCTGAGCGACGTGTTGTTGTACGAACAGTATCCCAGCAATTATCTGGTGGACGTGGCGCGCCGTACGCGCTGGATCCGCGGCGACTGGCAACTGCTCAACTGGTTGCTGCCACGAGTAAAAACCGAAGACGGCACCCGCACCGCCAACCCATTGAGCACCCTGTCGCGCTGGAAGCTGTTCGATAACCTGCGCCGCAGCCTGACGTCGCCCAGCCTGCTGTTGCTGCTGTTTTGCGGTTTTGTCTGGCTGCCGAACACCCGTTACTGGCTGACGGTTTTCACCATCATTCTGCTGTTGCCTACCCTGCTGGCGCTGTTGCAGGATGTTGTCCGCAAACCACCCCGCAGGCCCTTCCTGCAGCATCTGCGACTGGCGATGAACGGTTCGCTGCATCGGCTGGCTCAAGTCGGCCTGCGGCTGGCGACGCTGCCGCATGAAGCGCTGTACAGCCTGAAAGCGATCGCCATTACCCTGTGGCGCCTGCTGATCAGCAAACGCAACCTGCAAGAGTGGACCAGCTACGCTCAATCCGGCGCCCGCCAGCAGGTTACCCTGGCAAACTTTTACCGGGCGATGTGGATCAATCCGCTGGCCGGTGTGGCGTTGCTGCTGTTTAGCTATCTGCATAATCCGATGGCGCTGTTTATCACGTTGCCCTTCGCCACCCTGTGGTGCCTGGCACCGTTCCTGCTGTGCTATCTCAGCCATGAACCGCAGCGCAGTAAAACCGCGCTCGACGACGAACAGCGCCGCTTCCTGCGCCACACCAGCCGCCAAACCTGGGACTTCTTCAATACCTTCGTCAATCAGCAGGAAAACTGGCTGCCGCCGGATAACTATCAGGAAATACCGGAACCGGTGGTGGCGCACCGCACTTCGCCGACCAATATCGGGCTGTCGCTGCTGGCCAACCTCACCGCCTATGATTTCGGTTATCTGACGCTCAGCGAGGCGCTGCGGCGTACCGAGCTGACACTCAACACGCTGGACCGCATGGAGCACTATCGCGGTCACCTGTACAACTGGTACGACACCCGTACCCTGGAACCGCTGAACCCGCGCTATATTTCCAGCGTAGACAGCGGCAACCTGGCCGGTCACCTGCTGACGCTCAGCGCCGGCCTGCCCGCGCTGGCTCACCAGCCGGTCATCAGCCCGCAATTAGTGCTGGCCGGGCTTGGCGACAGCCTGCAACTGCTGGAACAGCATTGGGGAGAGGCCGCCCACAAAAACCTGCCAAAGTTGCGTAACCATTTTGAACAAGCGTTAAACAGCCATCCCACCGCGCTGCAGGCCGAACTGAACGCCATGCGCAACTACAGCAACGGGTTGCAGGAACCGGCGCTGAATCACGGCGAAGAAACCAAACGCTGGGCCGGCGCCCTGCATCAGCAACTCAACGAACTCTGCGCGGAATGGGCGCTGTGGTTCGGCTGGCTGAGCGACAGCGTAACCGAGATGGAGCCGGCGCCAAGCCTGCACTGGCTGGCCAATCCGCCGGCACAGCTGATGCTGTCGGCAGAGCAGCAAAGCCTGCTTGACGCCGCCGGCGCATTGGCTCAGGAACGGCTGGCGCAGTTGTATAGCCTCCAGCAGCGGCTGGAAAAAATGGCGCAGATGGACTTCAACTTCCTGTATGACGAATCGACCCATTTCCTGTCCGTCGGCTTTAACTGCGATCAAAACCGCATGGACAGCAGTAAATACGATCTGTTGGCCTCGGAAATTCGCCTGACCAACTATGTCGCCATCGCCACTAACCAAGTGCCTCAACGCAGTTGGTTTGCACTCGGCAGACTGTTTACCGTGATCGAAAATGAGCCGGCGCTGATGTCGTGGAGCGGCTCGATGTTTGAATACCTGATGCCGCAACTGGTAATGCCGGCCTACCCCGACTCCCTGCTGGTGCAAATGTGCCGCGCCGCGGTGGAACGGCAAATCGCCTGGGGCAAGGAGCGCGGCGTGCCCTGGGGCATCTCCGAATCCGGCTATTTTGGCTTCGATGCCGATCAAAACTACCAGTATCACGCCTTTGGCGTACCGGGGCTGGGCCTGCGTCGCGGGCTGGGCGACGATATGGTGGTCGCCCCCTACGCGACGGTGATGGCGCTGATTGTCGATCCGGATGCCGCTTGCAGCAACCTCGTCGCTCTGGAAAAAAATGGTGCCAAAGGCCGCTACGGGTTTTACGAAGCGCTGGATTACACCACAGCGCGCCTCAGCCGCGGCCAGCTGTACGTGATCATCCGCTCCTATATGGCGCACCATCAGGGCATGAGCTTCCTCGCCCTGTCCCATCTGCTGCTGGATGCACCTATGGTGGCGCGCTTCGCGGATTATCCCGCCTTCCAGTCGACGCGCCTGTTGCTGCAAGAACGGGTGCCGGATGCGGTTGAGCTGTACAGCACCCGCCGCCATTTCGAAACCCATGAGGGCACCATTACCCCGGCCAGCTTCATTGCACGTGAGTTCAACCGGGTGGATTCGCCGATCCCGGAAGTGCAGTTGCTGTCCAATGCCAACTATCACCTGATGCTGACCCAAGCCGGCGGCAGTTACAGCCGCTGGCAAAACCTGGCCCTGACCCGTTGGCGCGAGGACGCTACCTGCGACAATTGGGGAGCCTTCTGTTACCTGCGCGATCCGCAAACCGGCGAAGTATGGAGCAACACCTGGCAACCGATCGGGGGTGCAGCCAAGGGATACAGCGCGGTGTTCAACGATGCCGGTGCCGAATATCAGCGCCGTCAGGGTTTACTGTCGGTCAAAACGCAGGTTGTGGTGTCGCCGGAGGACGATATCGAGCTGCGGCGCATCACCCTGGTGAACCGCAGTAAACAGTCGCGCACCATCGAAATCACCAGCTATGCGGAAGTGGTGCTGGCGCCGGCCGGCAACGATTTGGCTCACCCGGCGTTCAGCAATTTGTTCGTTCAGACCGAACTGCTGCCGGATCAAGACGCCATTTTGTGTCACCGCCGCCCGCGCGAGCCAAACGAGAAATGCCCGTGGCTGCTGCATATGATGACGGTACAGGGCCGCTCCAGCCAGACCTCGTTCGAAACCGATCGCGCCAAGTTTATCGGCCGTGGCCGCACCCCGGCCAACCCACAGGCGCTGTATCAGAATACGCCGTTGACCAACAGCGCCGGGCCGGTCATCGATCCTATTATCGCTATCCGCCAGCGCGTGGTGCTGGAGCCTAACGTGCCGCTGACGCTGGATATTTTCTACGGTGTTTGCGAAGACCGCGTCAGCAGCCTGGCCATGCTGGAAAAATACCGCGATCGCCATCTGGCGGACCGCGTGTTCGAACTGGCCTGGTCGCACAGCCAGGTGGTATTGCGCCAGTTGAACGCCAATGAGGAAGATGCCAACCTGTTCAACCGCCTGGCGAGCGCAGTGGTGTTCCCGGCGCAGGAAATGCGGGCTGCCGGCAGCGAAATCATCCAAAATCGCCGCGGCCAGTCGGGGCTGTGGGGGCATTCGATCTCCGGCGATCTGCCGATCGTGCTGTTGACGGTGACCGATGGCGAGAATATCGGGCTGGTGCAGCAGCTTATTCAGGCGCACAACTACTGGCGACTGAAAGGGCTGCAGGTGGATCTGGTGATCCTTAACGAGGACGCCGGCGGCTACCGCCAGGAGTTGCAAAACCAGATAATGGGCCTGATCGCCGCCGGTATGGAATCAACCCAAACCGATAAACCGGGCGGCATTTTCGTGCGCACCAGCGAGCATATGTCACCGGAAGATCACCGTCTGTTGCTCAGCGTGGCGCGTATTTACCTCGACGATCGGCGTGGCGGATTAAATGAACAGCTGAACCAACGGCTGCAACTGCCGCAGATCCAGCAGCAACCGCTGTCGCCGGTCACCGCCTCGTCGAAACTGGCGACGGTGAACAACCTGCCGCGCAACCTGCATTCGCCGCAGTTGCCCGCCATTGACGCGCTGCAGTTCTATAACGGCCTCGGCGGCTTTTCGGAGGATGGTCGTGAATATGTGATCGCCATGAACGAGAGCAAGATCACCCCTGCGCCCTGGTCAAACGTCATGGCCAACCCAATGTTCGGCTCGGTTGTCTCGGAAAGCGGCCAGGCCTACACCTGGTACGAAAACGCCCACGAATACCGCCTTACGCCTTGGGAAAACGATCCCATTTGCGACCGCAGCGGCGAAGCCTTCTATCTGCGTGACGAAGAGAGCGGCCACTTCTGGTCGCCCACACCGCTGCCCACCCGGGGTCGCGGCCACTATCTGACACGCCACGGCTTCGGTTACAGCGTGTTCGATCATCGCGAAAGCGGTATCGACAGCCAGCTCACCGTATTGGTCGCCAAAGAGGCGCCGGTGAAACTGTTCCTGCTGACGTTGACCAACACCTCCGGACGCACGCGCAAGCTATCGGCTACCGGTTATGTGGAATTTATCCTCGGCGATCTGCGGCAGAAAACGGCCATGCACATCGTCACGCAGGCGGCAACGCCCGAAAGCGGCTGCGGCATCCTCGCCACCAATCACTACGGTGGCAACGGATCCGAACGCACCGCCTTCTTCGGCGTCTCCGGCGCGCATTGTTCAGTCAGCGGCGATCGGCGCGAATTTATTGGCCGCAACGGCTCTCTGGCCAGCCCAGCGGTGCTGAAACTGCGGCGCTTATCCGACAAAGTAGGCGCCGGCATGGATCCCTGCGGTGCCGTGCAATCGGCGATCAGCCTGATCGATGGCGATCAGCGCAGCTTCGTGTTCGCCCTCGGTCTGGGGCAAAATGCCGATGAGGCCGAAGCGCTGCTGCAAAAATACCTGCAAGAAGAGGCACTGCAAAATGAGTTGCAGCAGGTAGCGGCGCATTGGGACGGCATGCTCAACAAAGTGCAGATAAGCACGCCGCAGCCGGCGGTCGATCTGCTGGCCAACGGCTGGCTGCTGTACCAGACCCTCTCCTGCCGCATTCAGGCGCGCAGCGGCTACTACCAATCCGGCGGCGCCTTTGGCTTCCGCGATCAACTGCAGGATACGCTGGCGCTGACCCACGCCGCCCCTGAACGCCTGCGCCAACAGATCCTGCTGTGCGCATCGCGCCAGTTTGTCGAAGGCGACGTGCAGCATTGGTGGCATCCGCCGCAGGGCAACGGCGTTCGCACGCTCTGTTCGGATGACTATCTGTGGTTGCCGCTGGCGATTTGTCACTACCTGGACGCCACCGACGATCGCAGCATTCTGGAGGAACCGGTGAATTACCTGGAGGCACGCAAGTTGGCGCCGGGCGAGGAATCGTCCTACGAACAGCCGGCGCTGAGCGCGACGCAGGAAACCCTGTATCAGCACGGCGTGCGCGCGTTGAAACACGGGCTGAAGTTCGGCGAGCATGGCCTGCCGTTGATGGGGGCCGGGGACTGGAACGACGGCATGAATATGGTCGGCCTGGAGGGGCGCGGCGAAAGCGTGTGGCTGGGTTTCTTCCTGTTCCATATTCTGCAACGTTATGGCGAACTGGCAACCACCCGCAACGACAAGGAGCTGGCGACGCTGTGCCGCCAACAGGCCGCCACCTTGCGCGACAATCTGCGTGACCACGCCTGGGACGGTGAATGGTATCGTCGGGGCTACTTTGACAGCGGGGAACCGCTGGGCTCCCATGAGTCGGCGGAATGTCGTATCGATGCCATCGCCCAAAGCTGGTCGGTGCTGTCCGGCGCCGGGGATAAACCGCGCAGCCTGCAGGCAATGCAGTCGCTGGATAAACACCTGGTCGATAACCAGGCCGGCCTGATCAAACTGCTGACGCCGCCGTTCGACGGCAACGGTCCAAACCCGGGTTATATTCGCGGCTATCTGCCCGGCGTACGCGAGAACGGCGGCCAATATACCCACGGTGCGGTCTGGGCGGTGATGGCCTTTGCCGAAATGGGCAATATCGAACGCGCCTGGGAATTGATGGCGCTGATTAACCCCATCAACCATAGCCTGGACAGCACCGCCGCCGAACGTTACAAGGTCGAGCCTTACGTGGTCACCGCCGATATCTACGCGGTGGCACCGCATATCGGCCGCGGCGGCTGGAGTTGGTATACCGGTTCCGCCGGCTGGATGTACCGGTTAATCGTCGAATCCCTGCTGGGAGTGAAACGCCACGGCGATCGGCTGACCGTCAATACCCGTCTGCCTGCAGACTGGCCGCAGGTAACGCTGAACTACCGCGAAGGCGGCAGCGAATATCGGTTGACGATCCGTCAGGGTCAGGGCGAGGCGCTGGTCACTGTGGACGGTGAAAAACAGCCTGAGGCAGCGATAACGCTGGTTGACGATGGGAAGGTCCATCAGGTGGAGGTCACTCTGGGGCAGTAAATATTGGGGGCGCGGCGATTGCCGCGCCCAACTTCAACAGGCCGTTATTTGCGCGCCAGCAACAAACCAAGCACCAAACCGACCGTGGCGCCAATACCGACGCTGTGCCAGGGTTTTTCGCGCACGTAGCCGTCAGTGCGGCATACGGCATCCTTGGCCCGCGCATAGTAGGATTCGGTGGTGTCAGTCAGCCGCGACTTTACTTCGCTCAGCGCCTGTTCCGCGTGGGCCTTGATATCGATATAGGCCTGATCGGCGCGATCGCCGGAGTACTTCAACACTTCTTCCAGCGTGTCACTCAGCATTCTCAGATCGTCATCCAGCGTGGTTTGATCCGCATCCGTATTTCTCGCCATGTTAAATTCTCCGTGGTTAAAAAATTAAACGGTTCTTAACTATAGACAAGGATCGTTGGTCCACGCCATCAGACTATCGGCTAAAATCAGAACACTAATTGCACCTTGGCAGCCAGGCTCTTGTCACCGGCAAACTCCAGCGCCTGCGCCAGTTGCCGGTTATCGAACTCGGCGGAAAGCAGCGGTAGCGGATCGACTGTCCCTTCGGCCAGCCAGGCCACCGCCAACGAGAACTCCTCAACAAAACGAAACGATCCCAGCAGGTTCAGCTCTTTGGCAATCAGCAGCATCAGCGGGAAATCCGGGAAACTGCCGCCCATCCCCACCTGCACCACCGTCCCTTTGGCGCGGGTGATTTCCAGACAACGCTGTAAAGACGACGGATGGCCGGAAACCTCAAAAGCGATATCAAAATACCCTTTGTCCTGCAGATAACCGCTGAAATCGTCGTCGGCGGCGTGCAAACGGACGTCGGCCCCCATTTCCCCGGCAATATTCAGGCAACGCGGGCTGAGATCGGCGCAGACAATTTCACCTGCACCCAGCGCCTTCAGCGCCGCTACCAGTAAGCAGCCTATCGGACCGACGCCGGACACGAACACCTTTTTCCCTTTGACTTCACCGGGCTGCTTCGCGGCGTGGATCGCCACCGCCAAGGGTTCGGCAAACACCATCACCTTTTCATCGCGATCGGCGTCGAACGCAATGCACTGCGCGCTATCGACCACCTTGTATTGGGTGAAAGCGCCGTCAACATGCGGGAAATACATCGCGCTGCCGAAAAAACGCATTTGGGTACATTGGTTTTGCTGATTCGCCAGACAATACTTGCACTGCCCGCATGGCTTACTGGGGTTCAGCGCCACTTTCTGGCCCGGTGTCAGCAGCGCCGAATCGCTGGCCACCACTTCGCCGATCACCTCATGGCCAAGCACCATCGGCTGACGCACCTGAAAACTGCCGACCTTACCTTCCTGGTAATAATGCAGATCTGAACCGCATATTCCGCCACGAGTGATTTTCACCAGCGTGCCGTTTCCCTGATATTCCACCTCCTGCTCCACCACCGCCACGTCATATTTGCCGTTGACCACACAGGACCGGGTTTGAATTTTCATCATGATTTTCCGTTGAACAGACCGTTATACCGCAGCGGACATGCCGCCATCGACAAACAACAGGTGGCCATTAACAAAGTCCGAAGCTTTGGACGACAAAAACACCGCCGCACCAATCAACTCCTGCGGATCGCCCCAGCGTGCGGCCGGGGTACGTTTGGTCAGCCAGGCGGTAAACTCCGGATTGTCCGCCAACGCCTGGGTCATTTCGGTTTTGAAATAGCCCGGCGCGATGCCGTTGACCTGAATGTTGTAACGCGCCAGCTCCACGCACATGCCGCGCGTCAGCATTTTCACCGCACCTTTGGAGGCGGCATAGGGCGTAATGGTGTCGCGCCCCAGCTCACTTTGCATCGAGCCGATGTTGATAATTTTGCCGCTTTGGCGCTGCACCATATGGCGCGCCACGGTTTGCGACACCATAAATACCGCTTTCTGATTGACGGCGATAATGTCGTCCCAGTCTTTTTCCGGGAATTCGGTAAAGGGATGGCGCCGCTGGATACCGGCGTTGTTAATCAGCACATCAATCCCGCCCATTTCCGCCTCAATCTGCTCAATGGCGGCATGAATGGCCTGCGAGTCGGTCACGTCAAAAGGGGCGGCATCGGCACTGAAGCCTTCACGCCGCAGCGCATCCACCGCGCGCTGCGCGTTTTCCCGACTGGTGGCGTTGACCAGAATGTGCGCGCCGTACTGCGCCAGCCCGCGCGCCAGCAGAAAACCAATGCCCCGTGACGCGCCGGTAATCAGTATTTTTTTATTATCCAGCGAAAATAAGTTGTTCATGAGGTTCCCCGATCCCTGTCATTCAGTTAGAACAGGCGCCTATCTCACCGGATTGCCGCCGGCAAAAACGTGAGCTGCATCACTTAAAATCATGTTACTAAAAGCTGTTACCTTTAACGTGACGCCGCGCAGTCGCACAGGCCAGACAATTGACATATTCCATTGATAAATAGGATTTTTATACTTTATAACGTCGATTGTTATCACCAAATCGATTTGCTAACATGGGTTATCCGCGATTTCTCCGCCCCCACCCTGCTAAGGCTCCAGAATGAAGAACCAACGCGTTACGCTGCAAGATATCGCGCTGCTCGCCGGTGTGACCAAAATGACCGTCAGCCGCTATCTGCGTACGCCGGAAAAGGTGGCGGCCGACACCGCCGCGCGCATCGCCGACGTGATGAAAGAGGTGAACTTCACCGACACGGATGAAGCGCGTTCCAACCAAAAACCGCGCATCGGCGTGCTAGTCCCCTCCTTCAACAACCAGATCTTTGCCGATCTGCTGGCCGGCATCGAATCCGTCACTCTGGAGCAGGGTTATCAAACGCTGGTGGTGAACTATGACTACAGCCGCGAGCGCGAGGAAGAACACATCGTCCAGTTGCTGGCCTACCCGATCGCCGGGCTGATCCTTACCGATTCGCAACACACTTTGCGGGCGGAAAAGTACCTGACGGCGGCAAAAATCCCGGTGGCGCAAGTGATGGATCTTGAAGGGCCGGCAGGGCGAATTGCCGTGGGGTTCGATAACTATCAGGCGGGTTATGACATGACCGAAGCGCTGCTTGCCAGCGGTAAACGCCAGGTGGTCTATTTCGGTGCCATGTCCGATGCACGCGACTTGAAACGCTTTCAGGGCTATTGCCAGGCGATGGAAAATCAGGGGTTGCCCCCATGCCAGATCACACCGCATAAGGTTTCATCGGTCTCGGTCGGTTCCGATATGCTGGCGATGGCGCGTCGGCTTTATCCTGACCTGGACGGCATACTCTGCACTAACGACGATCTGGCGGTGGGCGTGTTGCAGGAGTGCCTGCGGCTTGGGTTGAAGATCCCGCAGGACATCGCTCTGTCAGGCTTTCACGGTCTGGATATCGGCAAAGCCACCACACCGGGCATCGCCAGCGTGATTACTCCCCGCTTTGATATCGGCAAGGTAGCCACCGAGATCCTGCTAAAACGCATAAAAGGGGTGCCGTGCATTGAGCGCGTTGACCTGCACTACCGCATTTCACTCGGCGGCACTATTTGAATGCGCGGTAGCCACGTCAGGCATTTTCGCCTTCTCGCTGCGCGCCGCCAGCCACAGCCCGCTGTTTTTCATCGCGTAACCAAACACCAGCCCCACCAGTAAAGAGGCCGTCACCAGCGGCCAGTCGCCCCCGCCGGCAAAGGTCGCGCAAGCGCCGATAAAGGTGCCGGGCACGAACCCCAACCACTGCTGTTTGGCCTGAATGCACATCAGGAAGGCCACTATACCGGTCAGCAAGTAGCCGAGCATGCTCCAACCCGGCGCCAGGTCGCTGCCGTGAATAATCGCCATCGCCCAAAACACCCCACTACAGCTGGTCAGCGTGCTGATCAACAACCCTTTCAGCCCGCCCTGCGGACAGGCGAAATAGGCGGTGCAACCGAGGAAGCCGGCCCAGCCGATCAACCCCAGGCTGACGGCAACCCATCCCCAGACGCCGGACAGAATTCCGGTAGTGACAGCAATGGCGAAAATAACGTTCATAAATCGACCCGGCAGAAAAGAAAGCGCGCAGTGTACTCGAAAATCGGCAAATTTATGTGATAAAAATCACAAAAAATATGCAATGAGAGAAATGGAAATTACAGACTTGTGGAATTTGTCACAAAAAAAACCAGCGTGGCAAGCACGCTGGAAATGACACACAACAACACCAGGGAAATCGTTCGCCACATTGCGTGGCTAAAGTATTCTTTCTTAGACCCTATGAACATCAAGTTGCAGCCAACCACGCGGTGGCTTTACAAGCGGCGGGTATCAGCGCGGGAAGCCCGCGCGGGTCACCATGAAGCTCAGAATCAAGCACACCAGGGTACTGACCACAAATAACAGGTTGACCGCCAGGTGCAGGCTGGCATGGTCGATCACTACCCCCAACAGGATGGGTACCCAGTTGGCGATATAAGCAATAACGTAAAACAGCGAAATCAGTCTTGCGTGGCTGGCCTTCGGTGAAATCAGATTCACCAGCGTGGCGCTGCCGACAAAAATGGCGCCGTAGGCATAACCGGCAATCACCATCCCGGCGGCTGCCAGGCCCAGCGAGTGGATCTGAATCGCCTCGGCGAACACCACCACCGACAACGCCTGCGCCAGGCAACCAAACATCAGCGAGTGCCGCGCATTAATGCGGCGACTGAGGATCTGGCTAATGCCGGCAATCACCAAGTACACGGCAATCACGTAACCGTAAACGCCACGGCTCTGCATGCCCAACAGCTTTTCAGATACGCTCGGGCCAATCGCCAGAATACTGGCGGCGACCGCCCAGCAGATGAACAACGCGCCGGCGCACAAGAAGAACTTGCCGCCCGTGGCACGCAGGCCGTCCGCCAACGAACTCTTTTCCGGCACGGCGTTTGCCGCCGGCTCCCCGCTGACCGGCACAACCACAGCGTCACCCGGCCATTTCAGCATCACGCCCAACGCGGCTACTGCCGCCACCGCCATGATGATAATGAAGGGCAATGAAGTAGTATGGAATCCGGTTTGCAGCGCCACACCGCTGAAAATCGGCCCCAACGCCAGGCCGAGAGTAAATGACAGCGTAGCGATCAGCGCCGCATTCTTACCGCCATCTTTCGGCCCAAAACGCACCAGCGCAATATTGGCCGCCCCGGTCAGCGCACCGGTCCCAATCCCGGCCAGCAACCGTGCCATAAACATCATCAAAAACGAATCGGCCATCGAAAACAACAGCGCGCCGGCTAACACCACCAGCAGCGCCGGCACAATCATGCTGCGCAGATCTTTCACCTTGCCGGCCATATTGCCCACGCCAAACAGCGAAATCAGCACCCCTGCCGCATAAGCGCCATAAATAATTGTCAGGCTGACCGAACTTAAACCCAATTCATGTTGATAAAGCGGATAAAGCGGCGTCGGTGCACTGCTATTAAGCAATGCAGACATCAATGCCAGCGCTAAAAAAAGCAGAATGGCAAAATGCGACGTGCCCGAATTCGTTTTAGCTGCTTGATTAACAGCGACACCTTCAGACATTTTTCTCTCCCGAAACAAGCTGGATAAACATTCTGTCCTGAAAACCAAACTCAATCAGGAAACGCGTTCATCATACCGTTTGGGTATAAGAGCAAAAATAGCCAAGAATGCATCACAGTGATTCATTAATGCATGAGCAGGGCAAATATGATCGTTTAATGCAACACGCGAACTGGCTGTCGGCGCGGCCAAATGCCGCAAATACCCAAGGCCAAACCATATACGACATGGTTGACCAGACTAGCCACCAGCAGGCCTGTGCCGTTAGTGGCGCTGCCGAAAAAGCCCAATCCTACCGAGGGATAAATTAAACATAGCGATATAAGCGAACAAACCAGACCATAAATAACGGCCCGGCATAGAGCACCGCTGCGCGGGTGATAAACGGAAAAAACAAAATAATAAAAAAGAAGCGCCAGGAAGATACCGGCAAAATAATGCGCACTGTAGCCCAATAGTAATGCGTGCGGCGCCGGGGGAATATCGCCAGGCCGCAGGAACAGGAATTGCCCATGCCACCATTGATTGGCTAAATTGCCGATAAAAACCAGGTTCAGTTTACTGATAATCCCGGCGGACGCGGCAATAAAATTGACCAGGTCCATACCGACGGTCGCCACAATGCCATACAGTCCATAACGTGCCAGTTCCCTGGCTGGGCTTACATCCAATTGTCTCTCTCCTTGTGGTTAAACTGCCGCAGCCTTCGAGGCTTTCGCCGGGCTGCGTTTCAAAATGGCCAATGCGCCGGAAAGAATAATCAACGCCATACCGGCTGCAGCAATATAAGACAGCTTTTCGCCAAACAGCAGATAACCGAGTAGCGTAGAGAAAATAATGGTGCTGTAGGACAGGATGCTGACAATCACCGCATTGCCGCTACCGTAAGCGCGGGTCATGGTGATTTGCCCCAAACTGCCGAATACGCCGATAGCGCCTACGCACAGCATCATGGCGCTGTCCAGGGCCGTGAAGCCCACCACCGCAGTCATCACACAGCCAATCACCGTGCCCACCAGCGAGAAATAGAACACCACCCGCAGCTCCGGCTCACCACTGCGCACCAGTTTACCGACATTGAAATAGGCCAGCGCGGTCAGCAGGCCGGATAAGAGGCCAATCAGAGTAGCGACATACTCGCCATTCGGCGTGTCCGGGCGCAGCAACACCAGTATGCCGATAAACCCCAACAGCACGGAAAACAGCAGTTTGCCGGTCAACTGGCCTTTGGAGGTAACGAAGGCGATCGCCGACTGAAAGATCGGGTTGGTGTAACCCAGCGTGGTGGCGGTGGCGATCGGCAGGTGGATCAGCGAATAAAAACCGCAATACATCGCCGCATTGCCGATGGCGGCGCGTTTCATATGCAAACCGAGGTGCTGCGTGCGGAAACCGAGATTTTTAACCTTAATCAGCGCGGCGACGATCAGTACGTTAATAAACGAACGATAAAAAATAATATCGAAAAAGCCGACTTTGGCCGAAGCCAGTTTAACACTGGCCCCCATCAGCGCGAAAAACCCGCTGGCGACGACCATCCACAAAGCAACCATGATTTCCTCGGAATGCGACCCAAACGGGCGGCAAAAAATGATCTATACCCTGTACGGCCAGGCTGCCCCAGATTGGACCAGCGCCTCCGTATGCTGCACCCGTATCAAACGGGGCGAATATATTCGCCCCCTACGGGCTGTGCAGTCAACAACGCCGCAGCTTGAAAGACACTATTATTCGGCGGTTTTCACCGTCAGTGGTTTGTTGTCGGCGCAAGCGAAGAACACCAGCATCTCCGCCCCTTTATCGCCAGAAACGCCCTGATGAACGATATCTACCGTGTCGGTAAAGGAATCCCCTTGCTTAAAGGTGTGCTTCAAGCCGGTTTTTTTTACCGTGAGAGAAACGCTGCCGCCGGTCATATACACCGCACTGATGCACGGGTGGGTATGCCAGGCAAGCACCTTGTTCGGCTCCACCGTCACTTTCAACATGGTGATCTGAGGGGCGCCGGCCGGATACTGCCCGTACGGCGTGCCCTCCCACGAGGTTTCGGTTTTCAGCAGGGTTTCTTTGCTGATCCCTTCGCCGTGATCTTCAGCAGCCAGCGCGCTCCCCTGAAATGCCATCGTTAATGCCAGAAGTATCAATTTATACATTGTTATCGCTCCATGACTCTGTGAATAAGAACAGAAATGGCGTGATACAAAGGATAATTAACGACGGCCTCTGGAGCGCGTCCTTACAACCCTTTGATACGCTGTTCGTATTCTACGATGCTCTCGGCATAGTATCGATTGGGTGCGACATGATTTCCTACTATCACTTCGATCAGGAACGGACCCGCGTACTCGGCTGCGGCGGCCAGCGCCTCGTCCAGCTCCTCCAGCGTCGTCGCCTTCGCGGAGGCAACGCCCAGGCTGTTGGCGAAGGACTTCCAGTCGTGGCTCGGCAGAGCGGTGTAATCAGCCGATACGCCACGGTTCTGAAGCGTGTCGATATGCATGGCACCGTGGGCGCTGTTGTTCATGACGACAAAGGTCATTTTGACCTGATAACGAGCGGCGGTCTGGATCTCCATGCCATGCATCAGCATGCAGCCGTCACCGGTCACCACCACGCAATCGCGGTGCGGTGCCGCCAGTTTGATGCCAATACCGGCGCATATCGCCCAGCCCATCGGCGCCAGGGAGCTTGAGGTGTGGTAATCACCGCGCCCGCTGGCCAGCCAGTGGTGGGCCATAAAGATACGGTGCGCCCCGGAGTCAACCACCACGTTGGTGTCCTCGTCCATGCGGCTGCGGATGCGTTTGATGACATCACCGGGATACATGTTGGCTTCACCTGCGGCCTGGCGCGCCTGCAAGTCAGGCAGTTGCTGTTCAAGCGGCAATTGACGCACCTGTTCAAGCCAGCCATCGCGCAGCGCCTTGATGCCGGCCAGGTGCGCATCGTCGTCGCTGACCGCATCCAGCAGGTGTTGTACCCCGCCGGTCAGGCTGGAGAAAATCTGCATGTCCGGCTGATAGTGCGAACTGACCTTGTCAAAGTCTTCGTCAATCACCACCAGCGTTTTGGTGCCGTGCAGCCGCGGGTTCCAGTTCAGGCTGTCACGCTGGCTAAGGTCGCATCCCAGCACCAGCAGTACGTCCACGTCATCGCCGTTGATGGTTTCCACCGCACGAGTATGGCCGGCGAATCCATACAGGCCAAGCGCCAGCTCGTGCCCTTCAGGGAACGCCCCCTTGCCGGACAGCGTGGTGGCGACCGGCAGACGATACTTCTCCGCCAGGCGCAGCAGCAGTTCGGCATCCTGCGGGTTATTCATGCGGTTGCCCACCAGGCAGGCAACTTTCAAGCCGCGCAGCAGGTAATCGTCCAGCACCTGATCCAACCCTTGCTGGTCGATCGCCGCTTCGCGGCACTGTGGTGTGCGCTGTGGATCTGCAGCATGATTGCCTGCCACCGCTTTCTTTTGCATGTCGACCGGTACGCTTAAATAAGCACGGCCTTTACGCTGGGTGTTCAGGCAAGACAAACTGCGCCGCAGTTCATGCTGCAACGTCAGATTATTTTTCACTTCGATGGCGGCGGAAAGCAGAGGTTTGACGATAGTCAGCTCATCGATGCCGCTATTGCTGCCGTCCTGAAAAGCGCCCTGCGCTTCATGATAGGTCGCGATGCCGCCGGCCAGATACAGCACCGGGATCTTATCGGCCTGAGCCGCAGCCATCGCCGGCAGGAAATTCATGGTGCCCGGGCCGGAGATGCCGAGACAAACGCCGAACTTGCGGCTGGCACGGGCGTAACCATCGGCCATAAAACCGCAGGCAGTTTCATGAGCGCCGACGATGCCGGTCATGCCGGAATGTTCAATGGATTTAATTAGTGGGTATACGAGCTTGCCCGGTACCAGGAATATGTATTGAATGCCGCGTGCTTCAAGACCCTGGATAATTACATCAGCGTTGCTTCTCTCTGCCGCTTTCGCGCCAGGCGTCGCAATAACCCTGATACCGTCCGCAGTTGCCAGTGCTACGGGGGTGTATAACTTCTCTGCGTGAGACTCCATTTTTCATGTCCAGTCGTGGTGGGCCAACCTGATTCAGAGTCAATCCCACCAGGCGGTTAGCCCACAGAGACAGGCTCTCATGCGCATCTGCTTACGCGTTAGGGTAACATTGATACAAAAATGTGCGCCAGATCACAGCATAAACGTTGATAAGCATAAAGATTGTTTAGTAAAAATAAAGATGCAAAACTGCTTCACATTGATGCATTTATTCATATCCTGAAACATAATAAATAATTATGATACGTGGGCTTCATTTGCAGCCAAAACCAGAGCCAAAGCGGCTGTGCGAGAATGAACACTGATAAGACCGATAAGCCTGTACAAAGGAAATGGCATGATGAATTGGGATGACGCACGCTTCTTCCTGGCAGTAGCACGCTGCGGTACTTTACGAAAAGCCGCCAATGAACTACACGTCGACCAGGCCACTGTCGGCCGGCGCATTACCGCTTTTGAAGAAAACCTGGGATCGAAGCTATTTATCCGCACGCCGAAATCATTTTCCCTCAGCCCGCTGGGCGAGGAAATGCTGGCGGACGTAATGAATATGGAAAACTCGGTGCAGGCAATTGGCCGCAAGGCCACCAGCGGCGACGACAGCCTGTGCGGTAACGTGCGCATCGCCACCACCGACACCATGGCCGAGGCCTTTGTCATTCCGGCGTTGAAGGATTTGCGTGAGCAGCACCCATTAATCACCGTCACACTGCTGACGGCGGTTAATATCTCCGATATTTCTTATCGCGGCGCGGATCTGGCGATCCGTGGCGCACGGCCCGATTCTGATGAGCTGATTATCAAGCGCATGGCGACCATCGAAATGGGGCTGTACGCGACGCAAGACTATCTCGATAAACACGGTCTGCCAACCAAAGGCGATCACCTGCGCGGCCACGATTTGCTGATGTTTCCGCGCGAACTGGTGCCGCGTCACTGGAATAATTTCTGTGGCGAGGCGCTGATCGATCCCAACGTCGTTTTGCAATGCAATTCACAGTTGCTGCTGCGCTCGGCGACACGGAGCGGTTTGGGGATTGGTCTGCTGTCCTCCTTCCTGGCGGATAAGGATCCGGATCTGGTGCGGATCTTCCCGGAAAATAAGGACTGGGTGGATATCTGGCTGGTGCTGCACCCCGACCTGCAGCGCGCTGCGCGGGTGCGCGCCGTCGTGCAGGCGCTGGAAGCGTCGTTTAAAAATAACCCAGGCTGATTCTCTCACCCGTCCCTGCCCCGCCCCAATAGAAAAAGGTCGCCGAAGCGACCTTTTTTACTGCCTTGATGCCTATCAGAACATCGGCTGCGCCATCTGCACCAGCGTAATCAGCGGCTGTGGGTAGACACCCAACAGCAGCACCAACGCGGCGGAGATCAGCACTACTACACCGCCCGCAGTCAACGCCCAGTTGTTCGGGGTATCGCGTTGCAGAGCTTCCGGCGCGCTGAGGAACAGGCTGACGGTCACACGCAGGTAATAGTACAAACCGATGGCACTGCCCAGTACCACAGCACCGGTCAGCCACCACAGGTGAGCGCTGACGCCCATCGCGATAACGAAGAACTTACCGATAAAGCCCAGGGTCATAGGGATACCGGCCAGAGACAGCATCATCACCGTCATCACCGCGGACAGAATCGGCTTATGCCAGAACAGACCACGGTAGGAGAACAGCGAATCGGCGTCCGGGCCACGGTACGGGCTGGACATCAGGCTGACCACGCCGAACGCGCCCAGGCTGCTGAACAGGTAACCGGCCAGGTAAACACCGGCGGTTTCCAGCGACAGTTGATGGGTTTGCACCGCAATCAACGCCACCAGCAGATAACCCAGGTGGGCGATCGACGAGTAACCCAGCAGACGCTTGATGTTGGTCTGGCTGATGGCCATCAGGTTGCCGAACAGAATTGAACCGACGGCAATGATCGACAGCACCATACGCAGCGCTTCGCTGTCGGCGGCCGGGGCATACAGGAACAGACGCATCACTACGGCGAAGATCGCAATCTTGCTGGCAGTGGCCAGGAAGGTAGAGACCGGCGCAGGCGCCCCCTGATACACATCCGGCGTCCACAGTTGGAACGGCACCAGAGACAGCTTGAAGCCCAGACCCACAATCATCATGCCCATACCGGCCAGGATCAGCGGTTGGTGCATCATGTTTTCGTGCAGGCTCTTGCCCAGACCGGCCAGCGACAGATCGCCGGACTCGGCATACAGCAGCGCCATACCGAACAGCAGGAATGACGAAGCCGCAGCGGACAGCAGCATGTACTTGATAGCGGCTTCCAGCGGACGCTTCTGGCGGTAGGCGTAACCCACCAGGCCGAACAGCGGCAGCGAGATCAGTTCAATACCGAGGAACAGCGACGCCAGGTGGTTGGCGCTAGCCAACAGAATGCCACCCAGCGTGGCAATCAGCACCAGCAGGTAGAACTCTTCGCGGTTGTCCGGGTAACCCACCAGCCATGGATAGGCGAAGGTACAGGTCGCCAGGCTCGCCAGTATCACCAGCCCGGTATAGAACATCGAGTAGCCGTCGACCCGCAGCAGCGGGGTGACGTCCATTGGGCCTGCCTGGCCGACAAAATACAGCGAAAGCAGCGCCAGGTTTAGACCGATCACGGTCAGTGTGGCGTTGATAAAGTGGTCGCGTCGCCACGCAATGCCTAGCATCACAACCACCACCGTCAATCCGACGATCAACAGCGGTAGCAGTGCGATCAGTTGTTGAGGAGTTATTGTCATGGCGAATTACGGCCTTGTTGTTGAAATTGCTGAAACTGACGAACCAAACCAGTGTTGCACGTTGCTCATCGCCGCATTAGACGTGTCCAGAATCGGCTGCGGGTAAACCCCCAGCAGAACCAGCAACACCACCAACAGCAGAATGATGAACAGTTCGCGCGCGGTCATGCCCGGCAACGGTTGCTCCGATTTAGCTTTGCCGTAATAGGCGCGCTGCATCATGATCAACGAGTAAACCGAAGCAAACACCAGACCGAAGGTAGAAATCACGGTGATCACCGGCACCACCTGGAAGCTGCCGAACAGGATCATGAATTCGCCGACGAAGTTACCGGTCCCCGGCATCCCCAAGGTGGCTACCGCGAAGAACAGCGACAGCGCAGGGATGTACTTGATACGTCCCCACAGGCCGCCCATCTCGCGCATGTCACGGGTATGCAGACGTTCGTACAACTGGCCGCAGATGATGAACATGCCGGCCGCAGACAGGCCGTGCGCGATCATCTGAATCACCGCGCCCTGGTAAGCCAGTTGGCTGCCGGTGTAGATGGCGATCAGCACGAAGCCCATGTGCGATACCGAGGTGTAAGCGATCAGACGTTTAATGTCGGTCTGCGCGAACGCCATCCAGGCACCGTAGAAGATACCGACCACGCCCAACCACATGGCGATTGGCGCAAACTCGTGCGACGCTTCAGGGAACAGAGGCAGGCTGAAACGCAACATGCCGTAGGCCGCCGTCTTCAGCAAGATCCCCGCCAGGTCAACGGAACCTGCGGTTGGCGCCTGGCTATGCGCATCAGGCAGCCAGCCGTGCAACGGCACCACCGGCATTTTCACCGCAAAGGCGATGAAGAAGCCCAGCATCAGCAGATATTGCACGTTGTGTGACATTGGCGTTTGCAGCAGATCTTCGTAATCGAAGGTCCACACGCCGGTCGCATTGTAGTGCACGAACACCAGGCCCATAATCGCAATCAGCATCACCAGACCGCTGGCCTGGGTATAGATGAAGAATTTGGTGGCTGCGGTGATGCGGGTTTTACCGTCCGACGCCTTGTGACCCCACAGGGCGATCAGGAAGTACATCGGCACCAACATCATTTCCCAGAAGAAGAAGAACAGGAACATGTCGATGGCGAGGAACACGCCGATTACCCCACCCAGGATCCACAGCAGGTTCAGGTGGAAGAAGCCCTGGTATTTCTGGATTTCACGCCAGGAACAGAGGATAGCCAACACGCCCAGCAGGCCGGTCAGCACCACCATCAGCAGTGAAAGGCCGTCCAGCGCCAGGTGGATGGAAATACCGAAGCGAGGGATCCACGGCAGCAGGAATTCAGACTGCCATTGCGGGATGCCTTTCGGCGTAGTCAACGTGTAGCCACCCTGCATCCACAGATGCAGAGAAAGCGCCAATGTCAGCCCCATTGCGATCAACGCAATCCAGCGCGGCACCTTAGTACCGAAGCGCTCAAACTGCCAGCACAGCAGACCGCCAATAAAGGGGATAAGAATTAGCCAAGGTAATAGCATGGCGTTTTGTGTCCCTTATACGAATAATTTCAAACTTTGTACGTAGCGCCTGCCCTGCAGAGCGCTACGCCCGAAAAATGCGTCTGTTTAAATTATTCAATTAAACCAAAATCAACAGAGCCAATACGACCACTGCACCCACACCCATAGACGCTATATACCAACGCACCTGGCCGTTCTCGCTTACTGTCAGACCACGGTTCCCCCAACGGGAGAAGACGGCAGGCAGGTTCATCATCGAGTTCAGCGGATCGCGCTGCAGCAGTTTCGCAATACCCAGGTAAGGCTTGACGAAGACTTTGTCATACAGCCAGTCGAAGCCCCAGGCATGGAACCACCAGGTCGAGAAGAAACGCCCCGGCGCGCTTTTAGCGATGCTGCTAACCAGGCTGCGTTTGCCCAGCCACAGCGCTGCCGCCAACAGGATACCGGCGATAGCCACCACGCCTGAGGTAATTTCCAGTTGCAGCACGCTGCCGTGCGCCAGTTCGGTAGTATCCGGCAGTACGCCCTGCAATGGCGGAACGATCATCGCGCCAACGAAGGTGGACAGCACCAGCAGAACCAACAGCGGCAGGTGGTGAGTGATGCCTTTACCGGCATGCGCTTTGATTTTCTCTTCGCCATGGAACACGATGAAAATCATACGGAAGGTGTAGAGCGAGGTCATGAACGCCCCGACCAGACCGGCAATCATCAGGTTGAGGTGACCGTTCGCCATTGCGCCCGCCAGGATCTCATCCTTACTGAAGAAGCCGGCGGTGATCAGCGGCAACGCCGACAGCGCAGCGCCGCCCACCAGGAAGCAGACGTAAACCAGCGGAATGCTCTTGCGCAGGCCGCCCATCTTGAAGATGTTCTGCTCGTGGTGGCAGGCCAGGATCACCGAACCGGAGGACAGGAACAGCAGCGCCTTGAAGAACGCGTGGGTCATCAGGTGGAAGATCGCCGCATCCCACGCCTGCACGCCCAACGCCAGGAACATGTAGCCAATCTGGCTCATGGTGGAGTAAGCAAGCACGCGTTTGATGTCGGTTTGCACCAGCGCGGCAAAGCCGGCCAGCACCAGGGTCACAGCCCCGACGATACCCACCAGATGCAGCACTTCCGGCGCCATCAGGAACAGGCCGTGAGTACGGGCAATCAGGTAGACGCCGGCGGTTACCATGGTCGCGGCGTGGATCAGCGCTGAAACCGGAGTTGGGCCCGCCATCGCGTCAGCCAGCCAGGTCTGCAACGGCAACTGCGCCGATTTACCGACCGCGCCGCCCAGCAGCATCAGGGTAGCCCAGGTGATAGCGGTATCGCCGACGGCCAGCTTCTGCGGTGCCAGAATCATCAGTTCGCGGATGTTCAGCGTGCCCAGCTCGTTGTAGAGAATGAACAGCGCGAACGCCAGGAACACGTCGCCGACGCGGGTCACGATAAAGGCTTTCATCGCCGCCGCGCCGTTGGCCGGATCCTTGTAGTAGAAACCGATCAGCAGGTAACTGCACAGACCCACCCCTTCCCAGCCCAGGTACATCAGCAACAGGTTGTCTGCCAGTACCAATATCACCATGCTGGCGATAAACAGGTTGGTGTAAGCGAAGAAGCGCGAATACCCCTCTTCACCGCGCATGTACCAGGAAGCGAACATGTGGATGAAGAAACCAACGCCGGTAACCACAGACAGCATGGTCAGCGACAGGCCGTCCAGCGTCAGCGTCACGCCAATATTGAAGTTGCCGACGGTCATCCAGTTCCACAGGCTTTGCTCAAACAGCTGCACGCCGGTGGCTTTCTGGGCGAAGAAGTCCATCGCCACATGCACCGTAACCAGCGCAGCCAGGCCGATAGAGCCTACCCCGACGGTCGCCGAGACGTTTTCAGACCAGCGGCCACGGGAAAATGCCAACAGCAGGAACCCGATCAGCGGTAGCAGAATAGTTAAATATAATAGGTTCATCCGCGCATCTCACTGACAGTATCGATATTCAGGGTATGACGACGACGGTAGAGCTGCAACAGCAACGCCAGGCCAATACTGGCTTCGGCTGCCGCCAGGCTGATCGCCAGGATATACATCACCTGCCCGTCCGGTTGGCCCCAATAGCTGCCCGCCACGATAAACGCCAAGGCTGCGGCGTTAATCATCACTTCCAGGCTGATCAACATAAACAGCAGGTTGCGACGGAGCGTCAGCCCGGTCAGGCCGAGCACGAACAGGATCGCCGCCAGGATCAGACCATGTTGAAGAGGGATCATGCTTGCTCCTCCGATTTTCTTCTCGCCATTTCGCTACTGGCCGGTGCGTTGCTCAACACTTCGCCCGGTTTGTGCTCGCGGCCAATGTGGAAGGCAACAACCAGACCTGCCAACAGCAGCATTGAAGCCAGTTCAACCGCCAGAACGTAAGGACCGAACAGGCTGATCCCCACCGCTTTAGCGTCAACCATCTCACCGCTGATGCCCTGATCGGACAGGCTGCGGATAGCAACAATCAGCACCACCAGCAGCGCCAGCGACATCAGACCAGGCCCGATCCACACCGACGGCTTCAGCCAGTCGCGCTCCTGCTGCTGCACCGCGTTGCCGAGGTTCAGCATCATCACCACGAACACGAACAGCACCATGATGGCACCGGCGTAAACGATGATTTCCAGCGCGGCGGCAAAGTACGCGCCGAGTGAGAAAAAGACTGCAGAGATCGCCAGTAACGAGACGATCAGATACAGCAACGCATGCACAGGATTGGTATGCGAGATCACGCGAATCGTCGCGACAATCGCAATCAACCCTGCCAGATAAAAGGCAATTTCCATGCTTGCTGGCTCCTTAAGGCAACAGACCTTTGACGTCGATCGGTTTGGCTTCGTTTTCGGCTTCGCCCTTGGCTTTGCCGTCAATCGCCATACCGGCCATCCGGTAGAAGTTATATTCCGGATATTTACCCG
The DNA here is from genome assembly GCF_052045345.1 of Serratia sp. 22264. Classification (NCBI taxonomy): domain Bacteria; kingdom Pseudomonadati; phylum Pseudomonadota; class Gammaproteobacteria; order Enterobacterales; family Yersiniaceae; genus Serratia; species Serratia sp. 22264. Next base: position 191,210 of record NZ_JBQEOY010000004.1, on the reverse strand, counting down.
GCCCCGAGATCAACAGATCTTCTTTTTCGTACACCAGATCCTGGCGCTTGAACTCACCCATTTCGAAATCCGGCGTCAGCTGGATTGCGGTGGTCGGGCAAGCTTCTTCGCACAGGCCGCAGAAAATGCAGCGCGAGAAGTTGATGCGGAAGAACTCCGGATACCAACGGCCGTCTTTCTGTTCTGCTTTTTGCAGCGAGATACAGCCAACCGGGCAGGCAACCGCACACAGGTTACAGGCCACGCAACGCTCTTCGCCGTCCGGATCGCGCGTCAGCACGATGCGGCCACGGTAGCGCGGCGGCAGGTAAACAGGTTCTTCCGGATACATCTGGGTTTCGCGCTTGGCGAAGGCGTGCAGGCCTATCATCCAAATGCTGCGCACCTGGGTGCCGAAACCAACCAATAACTCTTTCAATGTCATGGTTTATTCACCCCTTATTGAGCGTTGTACAAAATGACGGCGGCGGTCGCCAGCAGGTTCAGCAGCGTCAGCGGCAGGCACACTTTCCAGCCGAAAGACATCACCTGGTCATAGCGCGGACGTGGCAGAGCAGCACGAATCAGAATGAACATCATCATGAAGAAAGCCGTTTTCAGCGCGAACCAGATGAATGGCGGCAGGAACGGACCCTGCCAACCGCCGAAGAACAACGTCACAATCAGGGCGGAAACGGTGACGATACCTATGTATTCACCCACGAAGAACAGACCGAACTTCATGCCGGAATATTCAATGTGGTAGCCGTCAGCCAGTTCCTGCTCGGCTTCCGGTTGGTCAAACGGATGGCGGTGACACACCGCAACCCCGGCAATCGCAAAGGTGACAAAACCAAAGAATTGCGGAATGACGTTCCAGACGTGAGCCTGCGATTCAACGATGGCCTGCATGTTGAACGAATCAGCCTGCATCACAACGCCCATCAGCGACAGGCCGATAAACACTTCGTAGCTCAGGGTTTGCGCAGAAGCACGCATCGCCCCCAGCAGCGAGTATTTGTTGTTGCTCGACCAGCCGGCGAACAGCACGGCGTAAACCGCCAGGCCGGCCATCATCAGGAAGAACAGAATACCGATGTTGAGGTCGGACACCGCCCAGGTCGGGCTGACCGGGACGATGGCAAATGCCAGCAACAGGGAAGTAAAGGCGATCATCGGCGCCAGGGTGAAGATCACCCGGTCGGAGAATTTCGGTACCCAGTCTTCCTTGAAGAACATTTTGATCATGTCGGCGACCAGCTGCAACGAGCCGCCCCAGCCGACACGGTTCGGTCCATAACGGTTCTGGAACAGGCCGAGCAGACGGCGTTCGCCGAAGCTCATGAATGCCCCACAGCTCACTACGACCAGCAGGATCACTACCGCTTTAAGAATGGAGATCAGAATGTCGATCACCTCAGGGGTAAACCAGCTCATCGTGTTGCCTCCCGCAGATTTTCAACCGTTGCGCCCACCAGCACCGGTGGGATCCCTGGCAAGCCAAGCGGCAAACCAACCTGGCCCTGGGTCAGAGTTTCACTCAGACGCACCGGCAGACGAAGCTGCTGGCCCGCACAGTTGAACTCCACCAGCGCACCGGCATTGACGCCAAGCGCTGCGGCATCGGCCGGGTTCACCATCACGTAAGCTTCTGGCATACGCTGCTGGATCACACCGGAACGTTGTGACATTTCATCACTGCCGAACAGGTGATAATACGGCGCGACACGCCAGCCTTCCGCATGATCGAAGGCGGCAGGCACGTTGGTGAAGTAGCCCAGGTTACCCTCCCCTGCTTCGATCAGGCGGATACCCGGATCGCCATGACGCAGCTTGCCACCCACTTCGGCCTGGAACTTGTTCCACGCCTGCGGTGAGTTCCAGCCTGGCGCCCAGGCGAACGGGATCTGCTGACGATCGGCCAGCGGGCTGTTGTTCCCTTCCATCGAGAAGGAGAACATGGTGTCTTTATCCTGCGGCTGACGCGGTTCATGCACGCTGATGTTGGCACGCATGGCGGTACGGCCACTGGAGCGGTGCGGAGAACGGGCCAGCTTCTGGCCGCGAATGCGGAAACTCGCATCCGGCGCCGCGTCCACAATGCCCTGCAACTGCGGCAGCGCCGCGACGCAGGCTGCGATCACGTCGTCGAGCTGCGTCCAATCCACGTGGCGGCTGGCGTAGGTGGAATGCAGCGAGTGCATCCAGCGCCAGCTTTCCAGCATCACGGTGTAAACGTCTTTCTTCGCATCGTCGTAATAAGCCGGATCGTAAACCTGGAAGAAGCGCTGCGCGCGGCCTTCCTGGTTGACCAGCGTACCGTCGCTTTCAGCGAAGCTGGCCGCTGAAAGGATAAGGTTGGCCTTATCCATGATCGCGGTGCGCTGGTGATCGGCCACAATCAGGTTGCTGACTTTCGCCAGTGCAGCGTCCACTTTCGCCGCCGGTGCGTGACGGTAAAGATCGTTTTCCATCACGATGGCGGTGTCGGCTTCGCCGCTTTCCAGCTTCGCCAAGGCTTCATCGAGCGAACCGCCGCCGATCATCGACAGACCGATGCTGTTGGCGGCGCTGGCGACGAAGGTAATGCCAACGTCAGAACCGCGATCCTTCAGCGCCTTGGCGATGTTGGCCGCCGCTTCGATGATGGCTTCGCTGCCGGCGTTGCTGCCGGTAACGATCAGCGGTTTGCGCGCATCGGTCAGTGCCTGCACGATGATGTCGACTTTCTTGTTCAGATCGGCAGCCAAATCGCTGACCGCCGGCGCTGCGTTGTCCAGCGCATGGGCGATGGCAAAACCAAAGCGAGCCTGATCGTCAACCGGCGCGCGGTAGTTCCACGCCGCGATGTCGTCCAGACGGGTGTTATCCACGTTGGTGACGAACAGCGGGTGTTTGGCGCGTTGACCAATGTTTTGTATTGCCGCAATCTGCCAGTCGGCAACGCGCTGTGCCGCAGCCATCGCACGTGCCTTGCCCTTCACTGCCTGGCGAACCGACAGCGCGATGCGTGCGCCGGTCTGGGTCAAGTCTTCACCCAGAACCAGAACGGCATCGTAGTCTTCGATTTCGCGCAGCGCCGGGGTGTAAACGCCGCTGTTTTTCAGCACGTTCAGCATCAGGTTCAGGCGTGCCTGCTCAGACTGGGCAATACCGGTGTAGAAATTCTCGGCGCCAACCAGTTCACGCAGCGCAAAGTTGCTTTCCAGGCTGGCGCGTGGCGAGCCGATACCGATGGTTTTCTTTGCCTGACGCAGAATGTCCGCCGCGCCCTGCATCGCCTGTTCGGCGTTCAGGGTGATCCAGTCATTGCCGCGCAGTTGCTGCGGTTGACGAGGACGATCTTTCTGGTTCACGTAGCCATAGCCAAAGCGGCCGCGGTCACACAGGAAATAGTGGTTCACGCTGCCGTTGTAGCGGTTTTCGATACGACGCAGTTCGCCATAGCGCTCGCCCGGGCTGGTGTTACAGCCGATGCTGCACTGCTGACAGATGCTTGGCGCAAACTGCATATCCCACTTACGGTTATACCGCTCGGAGTGGGTTTTGTCGGTGAACACGCCGGTCGGACACACTTCCACCAGGTTACCGGAGAACTCGCTTTCCAGCGTGCCGCTTTCCGTACGCCCGAAGTAGACGTTGTCGTGCGCGCCGTACACGCCGAAATCGGTGCCATCCGCGTAATCTTTGTAGTAGCGCACGCAACGGTAACAGGCGATACAGCGGTTCATCTCATGCGAGATAAACGGCCCCAGCTCCTGATTGTTGTGGGTACGCTTACTGAACCGGTATTTACGGAAGCTGTGGCCGGTCATTACTGTCATATCCTGCAGGTGACAGTTACCGCCTTCTTCACATACCGGACAGTCGTGCGGGTGGTTGGTCATCAACCACTCGACCACGCTTTCGCGGAACTGTTTGGCTTCGGAATCGTCGATGGAAATAAAGGTTCCATCCGATGCCGGTGTCATACAAGACATCACCAAACGGCCACGCGTATCTTCCGCGTTTTGGTATTGCTTTACCGCACATTGGCGGCAAGCGCCGACGCTTCCCAGCGCCGGATGCCAGCAAAAGTAAGGAATATCGAGCCCGAGGGAGAGACAAGCCTGCAGCAGGTTGTCAGCGCCATCTACGTCGTATTCTTTGCCGTCTACATGAATCGTAGCCATAGTCAGCATGCTTCCAAGTGGCCTGCCTTGCGGCAGGCGTTAATCAAAAATTCTGGCCGTGTTGTCGGAACGAGCCGGCTTACCAGCGTTGCTTCAGCAGATTGTTCGGCTGGATGCCGCCAATCGCATGCGCGTTGCTGAAGTGCTTAACGGCTATGCCCGCTTCAAACTCTTCACGGAAATATTTAATCGCGCTTTGCAGTGGCTCTACGGCACCTGGCGCATGAGCGCAGAAGGTTTTACCTGGGCCAAGGGAACGGCACAGCTGCTCGAGGGTTTCGATATCCCCCGGCTGCCCTTCGCCATTCTCCAGCGCGCGCAGGATCTTCACGCTCCACGGCAGGCCATCGCGGCATGGAGTGCACCAACCGCAAGACTCGCGTGCGAAGAACTCTTCCAGGTTACGCACCAGCGGAACCATGCCGATTTCGTGATCCACCGCCATCGCCAGCGCGGTGCCGAGACGGCTGCCGGCTTTGCCGATGCTCTCGAAATCCATCGGCAGATCGAGGTGATCGGCGGTCAAAAAGTCGGTGCCCGCGCCGCCTGGCTGCCAGGCTTTGAAGCGCAGACCGTCACGCATGCCGCCGGCGTAATCTTCCAGAATTTCACGTGCGGTGATGCCAAACGGCAGTTCCCAAACGCCCGGGTTTTTCACCCGGCCCGAGAACCCCATCAGTTTGGTGCCGGCATCCTTGCTTTTGCCACCGTTGATCCCCTGGTACCACTCAATGCCGTTCGCCAGGATTGCCGGAACGTTGCACAGGGTTTCTACGTTGTTTACGCAGGTTGGCTTGCCCCAGACACCGGAGGAAGCCGGGAAAGGCGGTTTGGAACGCGGGTTGGCACGACGGCCTTCCAGCGAGTTGATCAGAGCGGTTTCTTCGCCGCAAATGTAACGACCGGCGCCGGTATGGACGATCAGCTCGAAATCGAAGCCGCTGCCCATGATGTTTTTGCCCAGCAGGCCCGCTTCGGTCGCTTCAGCGATGGCGCGACGCAGATGCACCGCCGCCTCGATGTATTCGCCACGCAGGAAGATGTAGCCGCGATAGGCTTTCAACGCGAACGCGGAGATCAACATGCCTTCCACCAACAGGTGCGGCAGTTGCTCCATCAGCAGGCGGTCTTTATAGGTGCCCGGTTCCATTTCATCGGCGTTACACAGCAGGTAACGGATGTTCATGGATTCGTCTTTCGGCATCAGGCTCCACTTCAAACCGGTGGAGAAACCTGCGCCGCCGCGGCCTTTCAGCCCGGCGTCTTTCACCAGATTGACGATCTCGTCCGGGGCCAGGCCCTTGATGGCTTTCTCGGCGCCTGCATAACCGTTTTTGCTGCGGTATTCATCCAGCCAGACCGGCTGTTTGTCATCGCGCAGCCGCCAGGTCAGCGGGTGCATCTCGGGAGTGCGTACAATGTCTTTAATCATTGATACTGCTCCAGTAGCGTCTCGATATCTTCAGGCTTCAGCTGACTGTGAGTATCCTCATCAATCATCATGGTCGGCCCTTTATCGCAGTTGCCCAGGCAACAGGTCGGCAGCAGAGTGAAGCGACCATCAAAGGTGGTTTGACCCGGTTTGATGCTCAGTTTTTTCTCGATGGCGGCCTGAATGCCCTGGTACCCGGTGATGTGGCAGACAACGCTGTCACAATAACGGATCACGTGACGCCCTACTGGCTGACGGAAAATCTGGCTGTAGAACGTGGCCACGCCTTCTACGTCGCTGGCAGGAATGCCCAGCACTTCCGCGATGGCGTAAATCGCACCGTCCGGAACCCAGCCGCGCTGCTTCTGCACAATTTTCAGTGCTTCGATGGAGGCGGCGCGTGGATCCTCGTAATGGTGCTTTTCGTGCTCGATCGCATCACGTTCTTCCGCGCTCAGTACAAATGCATCAGCGCCGCTCTGGGGAGCGGCTGCATTGATTGGCTCAAGCGCATCGTTGACTGCGTGATTGTCTTTTTGATCATGCATAGTTAGCGGTCCACATCTGACATTACAAAATCGATACTACCCAGATAGACGATCAGGTCGGAGACCAGGCTGCCACGGATTACCGCAGGGATTTGCTGCAGGTGAGCAAAACTTGGCGTACGTACCCGGGTGCGATAGCTCATGGTGCTGCCGTCGCTGGTCAGGTAGTAGCTGTTGATCCCTTTAGTGGCTTCAATCATCTGGAATGATTCGTTGGCTGGCATCACCGGGCCCCAGGAAACCTGCAGGAAGTGGGTGATCAGCGTTTCAATATGCTGCAGCGTGCGCTCTTTCGGCGGCGGCGTGGTCAGCGGGTGATCGGCCTTGAACGGGCCTTCCGGCATGTTGTTCAGGCACTGTTCGAGGATGCGCAGGCTCTGGCGCAGCTCTTCCACCTTCAACATTACGCGGGTGTAGCAGTCGCTGTTGCCGTCGCCGACCGGGATTTCGAAGTCGAAATTCTCATAGCCGGAATACGGGCGCCATTTGCGCACGTCGAACTCGATGCCGGTGGCTCGCAGGCCGGCGCCGGTCACGCCCCATTCCAGCGCTTCTTTGGCATTGTAGGACGCAACGCCGACAGAACGGCCCTTCAGGATGCTGTTCTTCAGCGCGGCCTTGACGTAAGAATCCAGACGTTTCGGCATCCACTCGAGGAACTCACGCAGCAGGCGATCCCAACCGCGCGGCAGATCATGCGCGACGCCGCCGATGCGGAACCAGGCCGGGTGCATACGGAAACCGGTGATCGCTTCAACCAGATCGTAGATTTTCTGACGGTCGGTAAAGGCGAAGAACACCGGGGTCATTGCGCCGACGTCCTGAATGAAGGTACTGATGTACAACAGGTGGCTGTTGATGCGGAACAGTTCAGACAGCATTACGCGGATGGTGTCAACGCGATCCGGCACCTTGATCCCGGCCAGTTTCTCAACTGCCAGCACGTAAGGCATTTCGTTTACGCAGCCACCGAGGTATTCGATACGGTCGGTGTACGGAATGTAGCTGTGCCAGGACTGGCGTTCGCCCATTTTCTCGGCACCGCGGTGGTGATAACCGATATCCGGCACGCAGTCGACGATCTCTTCGCCGTCCAGCTGCAGAATAATACGGAACGCACCGTGCGCAGACGGGTGGTTCGGACCGAGGTTGAGGAACATGAAGTCCTCGTTTTCGGTGCCGCGCTTCATGCCCCACTCTTCCGGTTTGAAAGTCAGCGACTCCATTTCCAGATCTTCTTTCTGTTTGGTCAACACAAAGGGATCGAACTCGGTGGCGCGTGCCGGATAATCTTTACGCAGTGGGTGGCCTTCCCAGGTCTGCGGCATCATGATGCGCGTCAGGTGCGGGTGGCCGTCGAAGGTAATACCGAACATTTCCCAGGTTTCACGCTCATACCAGTTGGCATTCGGGAATACCTTGGTCGCCGTGGGCACGTGCAGGTCTTTTTCAGACAGCGCCACTTTCAGCATGATGTCGCGGTTACGTTCGATGGAAATCAGATGGTAGAAAACAGAAAAATCCGCGGCAGGCAAACCGTCGCGGTGGGTGCGAAGACGCTCGTCTACGCCATGCAGATCGAACAGCATGACATAAGGCTTCGGCTGTTTTCTCAGGAACGTCATTACTTCCAGTAACTGGTCAGGTTTAACCCATACCACGGGCATTCCGGTACGGGTGGGCTGAACAGTAAAGGCTTCCGGCCCAAAGCGGTTGCGCAGTTCGCCAATCACCGGATCGTCTTGGTGATCCCTGGTTTGCCATGATGGCAGGGCGTCGTGCGTCGTTGAATCTGTCATAATTTTTTTTCACCACACTAAAGGGTTATTTCGCCGCAAGTTCACTTTTCGCTGTGTTAACCAATAGCGCACTAAGATGGACGTTAAATGAACGTCTTAAATCTCGTCAGGCGTCCGAAGGTTGGTCACCGCGATACGCTCGCCGTGTTTACGCTCTCTTTCAGACTGCATATTGGCGCGGTACACGCCCTGATCGCCGACAACCCATGACAACGGACGACGTTCCTTACCGATGGATTCCTGCAACAGCATCAGCGCTTGCATGTAGGCTTCCGGGCGCGGTGGGCAGCCAGGAATGTACACGTCGACAGGCAGGAACTTGTCCACGCCCTGCACGACGGAATAGATATCGTACATGCCGCCGGAGTTGGCGCAGGCGCCCATCGAAATAACCCATTTTGGCTCCAGCATCTGTTCGTACAGGCGCTGAATAACCGGGGCCATCTTGGTGAAGCAAGTACCGGCCACGACCATCAGGTCAGCCTGGCGTGGCGATGCACGCAATACTTCGGCACCGAAACGCGCCACGTCGTGAACGGCGGTAAACGACGTCACCATCTCCACGTAACAGCACGAAAGGCCGAAGTTGTATGGCCAAATAGAGTTCTTACGCCCCCAGTTCACCATGTCATGCAGCGCATGCTCGAGTTTACCCATGTAAACCGTGCGGTGAACCTGTTGGTCCAGGGGATCGGCGACGATCTCCTGTTTTTGCAGGGGGTAACGGTCATTCTCACCGTTCGGGTCTATGCGGGTGAGCGTATAGTCCATCTTAATGCCTCGTTTTTAACCACAAATGACTACTGCGGATGACGGTTGGTGTTAGTGATTGTGCCTGGTTTACTGAGACGTTTGGAACGCGACGGCGTCCAATCCAATGCGCCGATACGCACCAGATAAACCAAACCGGCCAATAGCACCAAAATGAAAATGGCGGCTTCGATAAAGCCCACCCAACCACTCTCGCGAACGGAGACCGACCAGGCATACAGGTACAAGGCTTCAACATCGAAAATGACGAAGAACATGGCGACCAGGTAGAACTTGGCGGACAGACGCATGCGCGCCGTACCGACCGAGTCGATCCCGGATTCAAACGGGGTGTGTTTGGCGCGCGCGCGGGCTCTCCCGCCCAGGAAAAACGCACCCAGCAGCATAAGGCCGCAAAGCCCGATAGCCATGACAAGAAATACGGCGAACGCCCAGTGATGAGCGATAACTTCAGTGGTTGTTGACATACTCTATGCTTACTCATCAAAAGTGGCGTCGATCGCACTGCTCTTGTAACTGGCAGTTAGTGCACCACATCGATTTAAGGGAAGGATAAATTAACCACACAAACAAACTGCTTTTACAGAGAGTTAGGCAGCGTTTTACTGTGGGCTTTTTACTCCTTTCTATAACCTTTTGTCAACTTTGACAAAAGTATCTACACATTAGTTTACATACCCATCATTTAATTAACATTTGATGCGACTGGCTTAGGCTAAATCGTGTCAGTCAATTGCCGTGTAGAAACAGATAGATATAAACCAACATGCTTATTTCAGTTTTACTATACCATTGTCTCAGGAATCTCCTGTTCTTCCACTCACTACCTAGGGGTATTTTTTTGATCCAGGACACGTTTTCAGCATAATTCCTCAAAAAAAGTGTGGGCCTTTAACAAATTTTGTCAAATTCAGACGTAAAAACACCTGCAATAAATTACCAAAATAACCATATTAATTCCAGGCCTTTACGCACACTCCCCCAAGTTCAAAAAACAAGCAAAACCCTTTATTCACCATCTGACAACGGTTCTCATTACCGTAAATAGTTAAACAAATAACCATTTCGCCTAACAAACTCACGCTAACCGTCATAAAGTCAATTTTGTCGAAATTACGGCCAAAAAAAACCTCCGCCGAAGCAGAGGTTTTAACGTGCAGCTTAACGCGCCGGGAGGTTATTCCTCGTCGTCGACCAGGCAAGTATCATCCTGCTGGGATGAACTCGCTCCATTGAAGCTGTAACTGTCGTTGCCGTTTTGTACGGCGCTGAAAATCGCCATCGCCAGTTCGTTGCCGCACTGCGTGTCCTTGCACAGGGCATATTGGGTATCTGGCAATGGCGGCAAGCCTTCTACCGCACCCAGCACCCGCAAATCAGGACTCATCATCTCGATCGGCCGGACCGTGATCCCCAAACCGGCCTTGCAGGCGGCACGAACGGCTGAAAGCGTCGAGGCCACATAAGCGATGCGCCATGGGATCCCGGCATCATCCAGGTGTTTGATCGCCATCGAGCGGAACGGGCTGGGTTCGTCCATCACCACCAATGGGATCGGCTCACCGGCCTGATAACGGTAATCCGCAGAGCAATACCACAGGGTCGGCGAAGTGCGCAGCACAATGTGCGGATGCCCCTCGGTTTCCACCGTCGTAATCGCCAGATCGACTTCGCCGTTTTCCAGCATATCGAGCATAAACGGGCTGCGTTTCACCCGCACATCAATCGCCAGCTTAGGATAAACCGACGTGACGCGGTTAAGCAGGAAAGGCAGGATGGTATCGGCGGTATCATCAGAAGCGCCGATAGTCAAAACACCTTTTATATTGTTGTACATCAGAGAGGTACAGGCTTCATCGTTGAAGCGCAGGATTTTCCTGGCGTAGCCGAGAAGCTGAATACCGTGTTCGGTCAATAATTTGTTGCGCCCATGACGGGCAAACAACTCTTTGTCAACCAGTTGCTCTAACCGCTGCATTTGTTGACTGACGGCTGATTGGGTACGACAAACGGCTACTGCCGCCGCCGCAAAGGTGTTCAAATCAGCAACAGCTACAAAGGTTCTAAGCAGATCGAGGTCGAGATTAAGTATCGGACGATTTGCAGTTGTCATAGTGTTTTCTTCACTTTTTGAATTCTAATTTACAAACTACCCTGGTGTGTTTCTAAGACATCGTTTAAAGGGACGATGCCTGACATGACAGTACCCCACTCATTAGTGGAGGGCAAAAAAATTACTTATATTTCGTTACCTCTATCGCCTTTTAAAATGCGATCTATCGCGGATGCTTATAGAACGCTGTGCTTTATTACTAGTGAAAGTGTTTAATTTTTACCGAACCAAAGATTTTACTCATTCACAATGCTGGATTGCCACACCAATCGTGCTGCGTGATTTCCGCGATCTGACAGGCTTTAGCTCCCCAATCCTCGAGAAGAAGTAAGTTATTTACTTCGTTGCGCAGGTTCATCTCTTAATGATTTTAATAAATTCAATTAGTAACATTTCCCATATGAATAATACGGGAACAATCAGTTAAATTTTACTTAAGAAAGAGACTGAAATATTACTAATGTAATATCTCCATATCACTCAGTTTGGGTCGCCGATTGACAACCCGCTATCAGACTACTCCGGTATTATCATTTCTTTACAGTTTATCCGGGTAATCCTTCCCTCTGGCTTATCAGTGCGCAAGAGTCTGCAGCCCCAGCGTTCTGAACAAGGTCAATAATGTTAACACCACGCCATCATAACAGGATAAAAAACCACAAAACCATTTTTATTGGATATTAAAAACCAAATAAATACTTTACCCATGTTTATCAGCGCTGAAATTGGCCTTTGGACCACTCGTTTGCACCAAAGGCGTGCATAACCCTTCAAAAGCGCCAGCGCCAGGAGTACATTGAGCGGGTTGCGGTGTTCCACGGTAGGAACGCCCCCATTCCAGCAAAAGGCCCAACTTTCTATGTCCCCCATTGAGAAATCCCATAAACTGGACAACGTCTGTTATGACATTCGCGGCCCGGTGCTCAAAGAAGCTAAACGTCTTGAAGAAGAAGGCAATAAAGTCCTCAAACTGAACATCGGCAACCCTGCCCCGTTTGGTTTCGACGCCCCAGATGAAATCCTGGTCGATGTGATCCGCAATCTGCCGACGGCGCAAGGCTACTCCGATTCCAAAGGGCTCTTCTCGGCGCGTAAAGCGATCATGCAGCACTACCAGGCGCGTAACATCCGTGACGTGACCGTTGAGGATATCTACATCGGCAATGGGGTTTCTGAGCTGATCGTGCAATCCATGCAGGCGCTGCTGAACAGCGGTGACGAAATGCTGGTGCCGGCACCGGATTACCCGCTGTGGACTGCCGCTGTGTCACTGTCCGGCGGCAAGGCCGTGCATTACCTGTGCGATGAGCAGGCGGGCTGGTTCCCGGATCTGGACGACATTATCAGCAAAATCACGCCACGCACCCGCGGCATCGTGATCATTAACCCGAACAATCCGACCGGCGCGGTATACAGCAAAGAACTGCTGGAGCAGATTGTCGAGATCGCCCGTCAGCACAACCTGATCATCTTCTCGGATGAGATTTACGACAAGATTCTGTATGACGAAGCCGAACACCATTCTATCGCCGCGCTGGCACCGGATCTGCTGACCGTCACCTTCAACGGGCTGTCCAAAACCTACCGCGTTGCGGGCTTCCGTCAGGGCTGGATGGTCCTGAACGGGCCGAAGAAACATGCCAAAGGCTATATCGAAGGGCTGGAGATGCTGGCGTCCATGCGCCTGTGCGCCAACGTGCCGATGCAGCACGCGATCCAAACTGCGCTGGGTGGCTACCAGAGCATCAGCGAGTTTATTCAACCCGGCGGCCGCCTGTATGAACAGCGTAACCGTACCTGGGAACTGCTGAATGACATTCCAGGCGTTTCCTGCGTGAAGCCTCAGGGCGCGCTGTATATGTTCCCGCGCATCGATGCCAAACGCTTTAACATTCATGATGACCAGAAAATGGTGCTGGATCTGCTGCTGCAGGAAAAAGTGCTGCTGGTGCAAGGCAGCGCATTCAACTGGCCGTATCCCGACCACGTGCGTATCGTTACCCTGCCGCGCGTCGATGAACTGGAAATGGCCGTGGGCAAACTGGGCCGCTTCCTGGAAAGTTATCGTCAGTAATCTCAACGGGCGCAGCCGGTTGCTGCGCCCCTTCCCTGCACGCCCCGGTTGCATAACCCGTCGTCACTGCTCACAATGGAACCCTCACTTGCCGTTGTAGAAGAGAGCACCATGAGCCAGAGCCATTTCTTTGCCCACCTGTCCCGCTTGAAACTGATCAACCGCTGGCCGCTGATGCGCAACGTACGTACCGAGAACGTTTCCGAACACAGCCTGCAAGTGGCGTTTGTCGCCCATGCGTTGGCGGTGATCAAAAACCGAAAATTCAATGGCAACCTGAGCGCCGAGCGCGTCGCCCTGCTGGCGATGTACCACGATGCCAGCGAAGTGATTACCGGCGATATGCCTACGCCGATCAAGTACTACAATCCGCAGATCGCCCACGAATACAAGAAAATCGAAAAAATCGCCCAGCAGAAGCTGCTGGATATGATCCCGGCGGAATTACGTAACGATTTCAGGTCGATTCTCGATGAGCATTACTACACCGAAGACGAAAAACTGGTAGTGAAACAGGCCGATGCGCTGTGCGCCTACCTGAAATGCCTGGAAGAGCTGTCTGCCGGCAACAACGAATTCAAGCTGGCGAAAGCCCGACTTGAAAAGACCCTGCAACAGCGCAGCAGCCCGGAAATGGATTATTTCATGAATGTGTTTATCCCCAGCTTCAGCCTGTCGCTGGATGAAATCAGCCTGGACTCTTCCCTGTAACTGCCCTGGCGCAGCCCGCTGCGCCGTTAAAATGCATACAGCCACGGCACAATAATCACGCTGACCAACATGACCAGCAGCGTGAACGGCACGCCGATCCGCACAAAATCACCGAACTTATAGTTCCCCGGCCCCAGTACCAGCGTGTTCACCGGCGAAGAGACCGGCGTCATAAAGGCGGCCGAGGCGGCAATGGCGATAATCATGGCGAATGGGTATGGCGAAACGCCCATCTCGCGCGCAGCGGCAATGGCGATCGGCGCCATCAGCACGGCGGTGGCGGTGTTGGAGATAAACAGACCTATCGCGGCGCACAGCGCAAACAGACACACCAGCATCACACGCGGCCCGGCACCGCCGGCAACGTCCATCAATCCACGCACGATCAAGTCCACCCCACCGGTTTTCTGCAGCGCCTGGGCGAACGGCATCATGCCGACAATCAAAATGATGCTCGGCCAGTGAATCGACTTATAGGCGCTTTCCATATCGATGCAGCGGAATTTGCCCATCAGCAAGCAGGCAATCAGCGCGGCGATCGGATTGGGGATTTCATCGGTCAGCATCATCGCCACCATCAGCGCCAGGCAAAACAGCGCGTGCGGTGCCTGGGTGATGGCCGGGGCTACCTCGTCCACCTCTGCCGGCAAATTGAGGACAATAAAATCATGGGTTTTTGCCTGCAGTTGGCGGATTGCCTTCCAGTCGCCAATCACCAGCAGGATATCGCCCAACGTCAGCGATTCATCCACCAGTTTGCCCGACAGGGTTTCGCCATGGCGGCGAACGCCGACCACGTTCAAATCATAGCGACTGCGGAACGTCGATTCGCGCAGGCTTTTGCCCAGTAGCGTCGAATCCGGAATCAACGATACCTCCGCCATGCCGACGTTGCGCGCCTGTTCGGAGAAATAGTCGCCGCGCAGCACCATCGGCTCCAGTTGCTGCTCGCTGCAAAACTCGCGCAAGTCGATCTGGCTGTCCGACATGTCGATCAACAGTACGTCGCCTTCTCGCAGTTCGGTACTGCCGGATGCGCTGACCATCACCCGCCGGAAGCGCTTCCAGCGTTCGATCCCCACCACGTTGGCCCCGTAGCGAGCGCGCAGATGCAATTCATCCAGCGAGCGGCCCACCAGCGGCGATCCGCTGCGGATCGCCAACCGGCGCGCCCTGCCGGTCAGTTTGTAGTCGCGGATCAGATCGCGGAAGGTGCGGCGTTGCCAGGTTTCCCGGCTTTTATCCCCGTCGTTATTGCCCAGCCAGCGCCGCGCCACCAGCATGTATCCCACGCCCAGCACCAACACCACCAGGCCAACCGGCGTCACGCCAAAGAAACCGAAGCCGCCGATACCTTCACGCACCAGTTCGCTGTTCACCACCATGTTCGGCGGTGTTGCCACCAGCGTCATCATCCCGCTGATCAGGCCGGCAAAACTCAGTGGCATCATCAACCTGCCCGGCGCGATTTTCATCCGTGCCGCCACGCTGAGCACCACCGGGATAAAGATCGCCACTACGCCGGTCGAGCTCATAAACGCCCCCAACCCGGCTACGGTGATCATCAACAGCATCAGCATTTTGGTTTCACTGCTGCCGGCGACTTTCACCAGCCAGTCGCCCACCTGATAGGCCACGCCGGTACGCACCAGCCCTTCGCCAATCACAAACAACGCGGCAATCAGGATCACGTTGGGATCGCTGAAACCCACCGTCGCTTCCTGCAGAGTCAGCGTACCGCTCAACACAAAAGCGATGATCACCAGCAGCGCCACCACGTCCATCCGCAGCTTGTTGGTGGTAAACAGCACGATGGCAATCAACAGTAAACTCAGCACCCACAGTAATTCGCTGTTCAAAACGGCCTCATCCGGCAGACATAGTCAAGGTCTTAAAAATTAGCATAAAAAAACCCCGCCGATGCGGGGTCTAATCAATTTGGGTGAAGATAAGGCCCGTCAGGAAACCCGATCGATTGCAGCACCCCGCTCTGTCTTTCTCACCGCGATTTGCTCCAGGGATGACAGCAGCAGATCGACCTGATCCAACTTGGGCGCATCGGCCGGGGCGTTCACCGCGATCACCTGGCAACCTGCCGCCAACCCGGAAAGGATCCCGGCAGCCGCATCTTCAACCACCACGCAATCCTGCGGTGCCAGCCCCAGGCGCTCGGCGCCCAGCAGATAGGCGTCCGGCTGAGGCTTGCCATGTTTTACCTGCTCGGCGGTGATAAACACCTCCGGCTGCGGCAAGCCGCCGGCGTTACGGCGGGCGGTGGCGACCGGAATAGAGCCGGAGGTGACGATCGCCCACGGAATGTCGAGCGCATTCAAGCGCGCCAGCAAGGCCGCGGCCCCCGGCAGTGCGGTGACGCCGTCGGTATCCTGAGCCTCTACCTGTTCCAGCAGCAGAAACTCCTGCTGAATGGCAGCCTCACTTTCACCGGGCATAAAGTGGCGCAACGAGGTAATGGCCTGTTTACCGTGAATAAAATCCAGTACGTCCTGTGGATTAATGCCACGGCGTTTGGCCCAGTTAATCCAGGCACGTTCCACCGCCGGCAGAGAATCAACCAACGTCCCATCAAGATCGAACAGAAAACCCTTACACTCCACAGGAAACCTCTTTTAATCAGGCATTGATAATTTGCGCAATCTCAACGGCGCTCAGGTGATACTGACGTGGGCATGACAGCCAGATTGCCAGCATACGCTGGTATTTTTCCCACATTTTGGTTTGGGCGTTAAAGCCGTGGCTGCCGGAATCGAAATGAGTATAGCGCCCCTCGGTGGTAACAAGGAAACGCACATAGCTCAGATGGCGCGCTTCAGTGGCGGCATCAAAGCCGAGAAAAGCCAGGCGACGCGCCTCGATACCCTGTTTGTCTTTCAGATTATCCCAGGAGACCTGCAAGGCGTGGTGCATCTCCATCACGTTGATGATAGTGCGGCACACCTCTTCGCTCATTTCGCCGAAATCGCGATCCAGCTCGCGCATCTGCAAGCCAAAACCACGCTCGATGATCGTCTGCAAACGGCGGTAACGTTCAGTGTTGTCCGGGTCGAGCAGCGTCATCATCTTGTACTGGTTCGACAGGATCAGTCGTTGGGCATGGGTCATTTCCATCATAATTTCCTCGGTAAATTGCTTATGACGAAAGCATCGCACAGCGCAATATCGCAGGAAATCACAACTCGACCGTTCTTTGATTTAAACCGGGGTTATTGGCGTTATCACGAAAAAGGCCGCTATCACTGCGGCCCTTTAACGTTTAAAGATCGTCCAGGAAGGTTTTATCCAACTGCTTGAAGGCACGTTTCAGCAGATCCGCCAGCGTTTGATAGGTCGGGGTCCCTTCCACCGGCGCTACCGCCTGACCGGCTTCCGTCAGCCGGTTGCGCACTTCATGGAACCACTGCAGCAGCGTTGGCGGCAACGGCGTGACCGAACGACGCCCCAACCACCACAGGCCTTGCATCGGCATGCTGCAGGCGAACAACGCGGTGGCGATCGCCGGGCCGAGCTGGCCGCCCAGCGCAATCTGCCAGGTCAGGGTAAACACCGCCAGCGGCGGCATAAAGCGGACGGCAAAACGGGTGGCGCTCGCAACGCGATTCTCCGGAAAGACCGGAGCCAGACGTTTGTCTGACGGCCAGGTTTTCATATAATGCTGCCCGCGCTGGAAGACCTGAAACCAGCTTACGGAACCAGACGGTTTGCTCGTCATCGCGTACCTCAACGTCACGTAGTAAAAATGGGGGTACCGCAAACACAATACTAAAAAATTTGAAGCTTTAAATTTATTTTGTGTTTGCTGCAGGCTATCGGTATCCTAAGCCGGCCTTTTGGCCGGTAGAAGATGACAATAATTCTGTCAACTTTTAGCCCTATAAAAATGAAGATTACTTAAACCGCAGAGAAATCATCGGTTTTTTCATCATCATGTGATTTGTGCACTTCACATGATGTTAATCATAAATGTCAACGGCATTATGCGCTACGCTTGTTGTCTGATTGACGATTAATTCACCACGTGTTTTGGTTTTCCTTTAACAACACGAACTATTTAAGTAGGTACTTCCATGTCGAGTAAGCTAGTACTGGTTCTTAACTGCGGCAGTTCTTCCCTGAAATTCGCTATCATCGATGCTGTCAACGGTGAAGAACACCTCTCCGGCCTGGCCGAATGTTTCCACCTGCCTGAGGCTCGCCTCAAGTGGAAGATGGACGGCGCCAAACACGAAGCGGCCCTGGGTGCCGGCGCTGCGCACAGCGAAGCACTGAACTACATTGTTAATACTATTCTGGCACAAAAACCGGAGCTTTCTGCACAGTTGACCGCTATCGGTCACCGCATTGTGCACGGCGGCGAGAAGTTTACCGCTTCTGCCGTGATCAACGATGAAGTCTTGCAGGGTATCAAAGATTCGGTGCCATTTGCACCACTGCATAACCCAGCGCACCTGATCGGTATTGCTGAAGCACTGAAATCCTTCCCTCACCTGGCGGATAAAAACGTTGCCGTGTTCGACACCGCATTCCACCAGACCATGCCGGAAGAATCCTTCCTGTACGCCCTGCCGTACAGCCTGTATCGCGATCACGGCGTTCGCCGCTATGGCGCGCACGGCACCAGCCACTTCTACGTGACCCAAGAAGCCGCGAAGATGCTGAACAAGCCGGTTGAAGAAGTGAACGTGATCACTTGCCACCTGGGTAACGGCGGTTCCGTTACCGCAGTGCGCAACGGGAAGTGCGTTGACACCTCCATGGGCCTGACTCCGTTGGAAGGGCTGGTGATGGGTACCCGCAGCGGTGACATCGATCCTGCGATCATCTTCCACCTGCACGACGCCCTGGGCATGAGCGTTGATCAAATCAACAAAATGCTGACCAAAGAATCCGGCCTGCTGGGCCTGACCGAAGTCACCAGCGACTGCCGTTATGTTGAAGACAACTACACAAGCAAAGCCGACGCCAAGCGTGCAATGGACGTGTTCTGCCACCGTCTGGCCAAATACATCGGCGCTTACAGCGCGCTGATGGAAGGCCGTCTGGACGCGGTGATCTTCACCGGCGGCATCGGTGAAAACGCCGGCATGGTGCGTGAGCTGACCCTGGACAAACTGGGCCTGCTGGGCTTCGAGATTGACCACGAGCGCAATATGGCCGCCCGTTTCGGTAAATCCGGCGCCATCACCAAAGACGGCAGCCGCCTGGCACTGGTTATCCCGACCAACGAAGAGTTGGTCATCGCGCAAGACGCATCCCGTCTGACCGCGTAACGCTCTCCGACACCGTCAGCCAAGGCTGGCGGTGCTGTTTTAGCCTCATGTTAATCGTGAAGAGGACTATTCTGTGTCACGTACAATTATGTTGATCCCCACTGGCACCAGCGTCGGTCTGACCAGCGTCAGCCTGGGTGTCATCCGCTCCATGGAGCAGAAAGGCGTTCGTCTGAGCGTGTTCAAACCTATCGCCCAGCCACGCACCGGCGGCGACTCTCTCGACCAGACCACCACCATCATCCGCAGCAACTCCACCATTCCGGCAGCCGAACCGCTGCGCATGAGCTACGTTGAGGGCCTGCTGAGCTCCAACCAGCAAGACGTGCTGATGGAAGAGATCGTGGCTCGCTACCATGAGAACACCAAAGACGCGGAAGTGGTGCTGATCGAAGGCCTGGTGCCGACCCGTAAACACCAGTTCGCCAACGCGCTGAACTATGAAATCGCCAAAACCCTGAATGCGGAAATCGTCTTCGTCCTGGCGCTGGGCAACGATTCCCCGGCGCAGCTGAAAGAACGCATTGAGCTGGTTCGCAGCAGCTTCGGCGGCAGCAAAAACAAAAACATCACCGGCGTCATCATCAACAAACTGAACGCTCCGGTTGACGAACAGGGCCGCACCCGTCCTGATCTGTCAGAGATCTTCGACGACTCCACCAAAGCCAGCGTGACTAACGTTGATCCTGCGCAGCTGTTTGCCAACAGCCCGCTGCCGGTGCTGGGCTGCGTGCCCTGGAGCTTTGATCTGATCGCCACTCGCGCCATCGACATGGCACGCCACCTGAAGGCTACCGTGATCAACGAAGGCGATATCATGACTCGCCGCGTGAAGTCCGTGACCTTCTGTGCGCGCAGCATTCCGCACATGCTGGAACACTTCCGTCCTGGCTCCCTGCTGGTCACCTCGGCAGACCGTCCTGACGTGCTGGTTTCCGCCTGTCTGGCGGCGATGAACGGCGTGGAAATCGGCGCCATTCTGTTGACCGGCGGCTACGCCATCGATGCGCCAATCAAAAAGCTGTGTGAACGCGCCTTCCAGACCGGCCTGCCGGTATTCATGGTCGACACCAACACCTGGCAGACTTCGCTCAGCCTGCAAAGCTTCAACCTCGAAGTGCCGGCGGACGATCATCAGCGCATCGAGAAAGTGCAGAACTACGTGGCCAGCCACATTAACGCAGAGTGGATCGAGTCGCTGACCGCCACCTCCGAGCGTTCACGTCGTCTGTCTCCACCGGCGTTCCGTTACGAGCTGACCGAGCTGGCGCGTAAAGCCGGCAAACGCATCGTACTGCCGGAAGGCGACGAGCCACGCACCGTGAAAGCGGCGGCCATCTGTGCCGAACGCGGTATCGCGGAATGCGTCCTGCTGGGCAACCCGGACGAGATCCAGCGCGTAGCTGCGGCTCAGGGCGTTGAGCTGGGCAAAGGCATCGAAATCGTTGATCCGGTCGCCGTGCGCGAACAATACGTGCCACGTCTGGTTGAGCTGCGTAAAAGCAAAGGCATGACCGAAGTGGTTGCGCGCGAGCAGTTGGAAGATAACGTGGTTCTCGGCACTCTGATGCTGGAGAAAGGCGAAGTCGACGGTCTGGTTTCCGGCGCGGTTCACACCACCGCCAACACCATCCGCCCACCGCTGCAGCTGATCAAAACCGCTCCGGGCAGCTCGCTGGTGTCCTCCGTGTTCTTCATGCTGCTGCCTGACCAGGTTCTGGTCTACGGCGACTGCGCGATCAACCCGGACCCGACCGCCGAGCAACTGTCAGAAATCGCGATTCAGTCGGCAGACTCCGCCGCCGCCTTCGGTATCGAGCCGCGCGTGGCGATGATCTCCTACTCTACCGGCAACTCCGGTGCGGGCAGCGACGTCGAGAAAGTGCGCGAGGCAACCCGCCTGGCACAGGAAAAACGTCCTGATCTGATCATTGATGGCCCGTTGCAGTACGACGCCGCTATCATGGCCGACGTTGCGAAATCCAAAGCGCCGAACTCGCCGGTTGCAGGCCAGGCTACCGTGTTCATCTTCCCGGATCTGAACACCGGTAACACCACTTATAAAGCGGTACAGCGTTCTGCTGACCTGGTATCCATCGGGCCAATGCTGCAAGGCATGCGCAAGCCGGTGAATGACCTGTCACGCGGCGCACTGGTCGACGATATCGTTTACACCGTGGCATTGACCGCCATTCAGTCTGCACAGGCTGATGCGGCCGCCAAAGCCTGATAACCCCCAACGTTATCCGATAAAAAAAGCCGGTCATATGACCGGCTTTTTCATGTTGACAACCTGGCGACTCTCAGGCGTTTTCGTCGGTGTCGCGTAGCGGTTTACCGTAAGCCTGTTCGTTGTTGCGCGTCAGCCACAGCGACAGCGCCTTCAGCGAATCCGGTGTGAACTCGTCGCAGCGGGCGGTGATCTCTTCCGGCGTCAGCCAGCTCACCTCAACCACTTCCTCTTCCTGCAGGGCGAAAGGCCCGTGGGAAACGCAGCTAAACAGTGCGCCCCAAACCCGGCACTGTTCTTCTTCAAAATAGAACAGGCCATGTTCGGCGAAAGGCACGCCGGCGATACCCAATTCCTCTTCCGCCTCGCGGCGTGCGGAATCCAGCACGTTCTCGCCGCTTTGTACCACTCCGCCCGCGGTGGCATCCAGCCAGCCCGGATAGAAGTCTTTAATGTCGGTGCGACGCTGCACCAGAATTTTACCCATTCCATCATGCACCACAATATAGGTAGCACGATGACGTAGCCGTTGAGCACGCATTTGTTGGCGACTTGATTGAGCAATCACTTCGTTTTGCTCGTTGACGATATCAACCCACTCGGTATCTGCAGCCTGACCCTGTTCCGCCATCCTCTAAAACCTTCTATTTTGGCGCGTTGCATCCCGCGCGCTGGTTAATCAATGAGTGTTTTTCAAAGATTTTTATTGTGTGTGTATAAATTAGTGCGTTAATGCCACCTCTGCAACAGCCTTGCCGCCGTGCAGGGTAACCACACTTAAAATGCCCTCCTCCAGTATGCCATAACTGGCGGGAAAGCCCCCCTTCGGAATGCTGACCGACCCTGGATTAAAGCAGTAAATCTCTCCCTGCCGTTCCGCCTGCGGTACATGACTGTGGCCATAGACCAGGACATCGCCGGAAGATAACGGCGGCAGTGCCGAGGGATGATAAAGGTGACCGTGGGTTAAAAACAATCGTCTTTTTTGCAGCAACACCTGCTGCCAGGATGCGGTGATGG
Organism: Serratia sp. 22264; assembly: GCF_052045345.1. Taxonomy (NCBI): domain Bacteria; kingdom Pseudomonadati; phylum Pseudomonadota; class Gammaproteobacteria; order Enterobacterales; family Yersiniaceae; genus Serratia; species Serratia sp. 22264. The sequence goes on along the minus strand of NZ_JBQEOY010000004.1, from coordinate 169,076 downwards.
GAAACGTCAGCAACATTTGATCAACTTCACTGTCACAATTGCCGCGAACGGCGATGATCTTGTCGCTATAGCGATTCAATTGTTCGGCAACCTGAACGGGCTGATAACCTGCCGGCAGCGCATTTCGCGGCCCATGATTCAGCAAATCGCCCAGAAGAATCAGCCAGTCGGCGCCGCTTTGTTCAAATCGATCCAGGACGCTTTCAGTGGCGGGGAGCGAACCGTGTATATCGGAGGCGAATATCAGCTTCATAACCATTCCTTTAGCATGGATATATGCGTTATTTTAGCGCAGTGGCCCAGGACGGCAAGGCTGACAAGAGGTCAAACCTCATTGGCCTGAAATTGTGATATCTCTTGCGGATATAGCATCAGACGAATCTCACATAGCCTGCTATTCTTAGCTGCTATTGTTGGTAACTCTATATACCCGTTGCCTTTCAAGCTGCATGTTGGCAGCAACTTGAAATTCATCGGGTATAGTTGAATCTTTGATATACCTTTGTATGCGGCGAAGATCGCTGCAACGTGTAATGATTTACAGATCACTTTACCGCAGGAGGCACCATGATTGACCTGTATTACGCGCCTACTCCCAACGGTCACAAAATTACCCTGTTTCTGGAGGAGGTTGGCTTACCTTACCGTATCCACCGCGTAAACATCAGCGCCGGCGACCAGTTCAAGCCGGACTTTCTGAGCATTTCACCCAACAACAAAATCCCGGCGATTGTCGATCAGCAACCGGTTGACGGCGGTGCGCCTATCAGCCTGTTCGAATCCGGCGAAATCCTGCTGTATCTGGCGGAGAAAACCGGCAAGTTGCTGAGCAAAGGGCTGCGTGAGCGCGCCGCCACGCTGCAGTGGCTGTTCTGGCAGGTAGCAGGCTTCGGGCCCATGCTCGGGCAGAACCATCATTTCAACCATTACGCGCCGCAGCCGGTGCCTTACGCCATCGAACGTTACCACCTGGAAACCAAGCGCCTGTATGGCGTGCTGGAAGCCGAGCTGCAAAAGCACCCGTACCTGGGCGGCGACAACTACAGCATTGCCGATATCGCCACCTATCCCTGGGTGGTTTCGCATCCGCGCCAGCGCATTGATCTGGCGGATTATCCGGCAGTACGCAACTGGTTCGAACGCATCAGCAACCGCCCGGCGACCGGGCGCGCCTACAAGCTGGCCGAACAGGGTTAACCGCCCGACTCCCCGGCCTCCGGGGAGTTTTCTCCAGCGCGTTATCTTTTCCCTACTTTCCGTGTATTCTGAGCGCCAATAATCAGACCTGTGGAGACTCTCTGATGTCATTCAGTCAACCCGACGCCATTATTCGTATCAAAAATCTGCGGTTGCGTACTTTCATCGGTATCAAGGAAGAAGAAATCAACAACCGCCAGGACGTCCTGATTAACGTAGCAATCCACTACCCGGCGGATAAGGCGCGCAATAGCGAAAACATCGACGACGCGCTCAACTACCGCACCATCACCAAAGCGATCATCCGCCATGTTGAAGATAACCGCTTCGCTCTGCTGGAAAAATTAACTCAGGATGTGCTCGATATCGTGAAAGAACATGCCTGGGTAACCTATGCTGAAGTAGAGATCGATAAACTACTGGCCCTGCGTTATGCCGACTCGGTTTCCATGACCATGAGTTATCGCCGGGGCTGAAACAATAGCGTATCAGGGAGGTTGACCATGCGGATCCTGATCACCGGCGCCACAGGATTGATAGGGAGCAGCCTGACGCAGCGGCTGCTGAGTCTGTCTCACTCAATCACGGTACTGACCCGTGACGTACAACGTGCGCATGAACGGTTTGGCGAACAAGTCAGCTACTGGTCAACGTTGCAGGACCAAACGTCGCTGGACGGCTTTGACGCCGTGATCAACCTGGCCGGTGAGCCTATCGCCGATAAACGCTGGAGCAAGGCGCAGAAAGAGCGCCTGTGTCACAGCCGTTGGGATCTGACCGAACGGTTAGCGGCGTTGATTAACGCCGGCAGCTCGCCGCCCGGCGTGCTGATTTCCGGTTCCGCCGCCGGCTACTATGGCGATCAGGGCCAGGCGGTAGTCACCGAAGATGAAGCTCCGCATGACGAATTCACCCATCAGCTCTGCCAAAGGTGGGAATCCCTGGCGCTGCAAGCGCAAAGCGACGCGACCCGTGTCTGCCTGCTGCGCACCGGCGTGGTGCTGGCAAGCAAAGGCGGAGCGCTGGCGAAAATGCTGCCGCCGTTCCGTCTGGGGCTGGGCGGGCCGATAGGCAATGGCCGCCAATATCTGCCCTGGATACATCTCGACGACATGGTCAACGGTATTCTTTATTTGCTGGAACACGCCACCCTGCAGGGCCCCTTCAATATGGTAGCCCCCTACCCGGTGCATAACGAACAGTTCGCAGCCCAACTCGCCAACGTGCTCGATCGCCCGGCGTTTTTGCGCGTGCCGGCATTTGCCATGCGTTTACTGATGGGAGAAGCGGCGGTGCTGGTCTTGGGCGGCCAACGGGCGGTGCCGAGACGGCTGGAGGAGGCGGGGTTCAGTTTCCGCTTTCTGGAGCTGGAACAGGCGCTGGATGACGTTATCAATCAACGGATCGACGCCCGCTGAGGGGAATGCCGGGGCCCGGCGGAGCAGGGCCCCGGCAACCGATTATTTTAAAGCGCCGGAAAGGAACTGCTGCAGGCGCGGGCTTTTTGGATTGCCAAACAGCTCAGCCGGTGGCCCCTGCTCTTCAATAAGCCCCTTATGCAGGAAAATCACGTGGCTTGATACATGGCGCGCAAATTCCATCTCGTGCGTCACCACCACCATGGTTTTCCCCTCTTCAGCCAGCTTCTGCATGATGCGCAGCACTTCCCCCACCAGCTCCGGATCCAGTGCCGACGTCGGTTCATCAAACAACAGCACCTCCGGTTCCATTGCCAACGCACGGGCGATGGACACGCGCTGCTGCTGGCCACCCGACAGATGCACCGGGTATTTGCCGCGCGCACGTTCGTCGATGCCTACCTTATCCAGATAACGCACCGCGCGCTCGCGCGCTTCGGTCTTGCTCAACCCCAGCACCTGCACCGGCGCTTCCATCACGTTCTCCAGCACCGTCATGTGGCTCCACAGGTTAAAGTGCTGGAACACCATGGTCAGACGAGTACGCAGCAATTGCAGCTGTTTCTTGTCAAACACCTTCAGTTGGCCGTCCTTGTCGCGCACCATGCGAATATCTTCATTATTCAGGCTGATGGAGCCTTCGCTGGGTTTCTCCAGGAAGTTAATGCAGCGCAAAAAGGTGCTTTTACCGGACCCCGAAGAGCCAATGATGCTAATCACATCCCCTGCATTCGCCGCCAGCGACACGCCTTTCAGTACTTCGTGTTCCCCATAACGCTTATGCAGTTCAGTGACGGCTAATTTATTTTCAGACATGGTTTTTCCCCGTCATTATCAGTGACTAACGTGCGCCATCCAGCGTTTTTCGGCCTTGCGGAACAGGCTGATCAATACGTAGGAGATCGCCAGATACAGCACAGCCGCGATGCCGAAGGCATAGAATGGCTGATAGGTCGCCGCGTTGATATCTCGCGCTATCTTCAACAGATCCGGCACGGTGGCGGTAAACGCCAGAGCCGTGGAATGCAGCATCAGGATCACTTCGTTGCTGTAAGCCGGCAGCGCGGTGCGCAGCGCCGAAGGCAGAATGATGCAGCGGTACATTTTGAAGCGAGAGAACCCATAGGCGCTGGCCGCCTCAATTTCACCGTGCGGCACCGCGCGGATCGCCCCGGCGAAGATCTCGGTGGTGTAGGCGCAGGTGTTCAACGTCAGCGCCAGAATGGTGCAGTTGAGCCCGCTGCGGAAGAACGCGTTGAGGAAATCCGTACCTCGCACGATCTCCAGGCTGTACATCCCCGAATAAAACACCAACAGCTGCACATACAGCGGCGTGCCGCGGAATATGTAGGTGTAGAGCCACACAGGAAAACGCACCCAGGAGATTGAGGAAACGCGCGCTACCGCCATAGGTATCGCCAGCAAGCCGCCCATCACCACCGATGAGATCAGCAGCCACAACGTGACCGCCACACCGGTGAAGCGGTAGCCGTCGCTCCACAGCAGCGATTGCCCATACTGTTGCAAAATCTCGATCATAATTCGGCCCTCTTGACGCCCAATGAATAACGCCGTTCAAGCCACAACAACACGCCATTGGAAACGGTGGTAAAAATCAGATAAACCACACCGGCCACTATCGCAAAGAAGAATGGCTGATAGGTGCCTTTGCCGGCCAGTTGAGTGGCCTTCACCACGTCGTTCAGACCCAGAATCGACACCAGCGCCGTCGCCTTGAGGATTACCTGCCAGTTGTTGCCGATGCCCGGCAGGGCAAAACGCATCATTGCAGGGAACAAAATGCGGCGGAATATCTGTGAGCCTGAAAAACCGTAGGCGGTAGCCGCCTCGATCTGCCCCTTCGGCACCGCCATATAAGCGCCGCGAAAGGTTTCCGTGAAATAGGCACCATAGATAAAACCGAGGGTAATAATCCCCGCGCTGAGCGGATCGATATCAATTTGCGAAAAGCCGAGCAGTTCTGTGAGGTTGTTCAGCGCAATCTGCAGGCCGTAGAAAATCAGCAGCATCAGCACCAAATCAGGCACGCCTCGGATCAGCGTGGTATAGGCACCAAACAGCGTAGAAAGCAGGCGGTTATGGGAAAGCTTGCCGCCGGCACCGATCAAACCAATCACCAGCGCCAGCAGTACGGAACTGAGGGCCAGTTCCAGCGTCACCAGAGCGCCCTCAAATATCAGTTGGGAATAGCCTTGCAGCATCTACTTCACCCTGTCGTCATTGGAGCCCGAACCATCGGGGCCAGCAGGCCGGCCCCGTAGTCACACCATGGAACGGTACGTGGGATTAACCGCCGTAGACGTCAAAATCGAAGTATTTTTTCGCAAACTTGTCGTAAGTGCCGTCTTTGCGCATGTCGGCAAAGGCTTTATCCAGCGCCGCCTTCAGTTCGGTATCGGTCTTGCGCAGCCCCATACCGGTGCCCACGCCAAAGAACTTGTCATCCTTCACCGATTCGCCGGCGAAAGCGTAATCCTTGCCCGGAGGCTGCTTCAGGAAGCCGTCGCTGCCCGCCACTTCATCCTGGAAGGCGGCATCGATACGGCCGGATGCCAGGTCGGCATATACCAGGTCCTGGTTCTGGTAAGGCACCACGGTGATGCCCTTAGGCTGCCACATGGCGTTCGCGTAGGCTTCCTGGGTGGTGCCCTGCAGCACGCCCACGCTCTTGCCTTTCAGCGCGTCCACCGTTGGCAGCAGCTTCGAGCCTTTCGGCGCGATCAGACGGGCGTTAGCGGCGTACAACTTGTCGGTAAAGGCAATTTCCTGCTGGCGCTTTTCAGTGATCGACAAAGAAGAAATGATGGCGTCAATTTTCTTCGCCTTCAGAGAGGGGATCAGTGCGTCAAAATCGCTTTCCACAAAGGTACATTGGGTATTTATGCGTTTGCACAGCTCTTTGGCCAGATCGATATCAAAGCCGACCAACTCACCTTTGGCATTTTTGGATTCAAATGGTGCATAGGTCGGATCGGTACCTATCTTCAGCGTCGATGGTAGCGCGGCGAATGCGCTGCTTACTGCGCTCAAAGCCAAGACTAAAGGAAGAACCTTAACCAGCTTTTTCATAAATTACCCTCAAATTGATTTTTCTGATGCCACTGCGGGCATTACTTTCCCACCAAATCAATTTGCAGTAATCGTGCCACATTTGTTGCTGTAGGCGGAGGGAACGGCTCCGGCCTTCACAAAACTGTTTCCTGGGACGATAACCGCAAAAATAAATCGGCCAGTCAGGGCCGCGTCACGGGCAATGACAAAATGCCAGAGCCTTGAAACAGTGAACGTGATGGAGTGGGATCATTATGGTGCATGTGCCGCCCTAATTCAGTGCGGTGTTGCACAAATGTGCCAAATTGGGGATAAATTTGTTAATTGGAGCCTTGCCAGCGGGTGAACAAATCTTTCGGTAATTCAATGTCGAACTGATCGACCACCCGATTCACGGTTTGATCGATGATGTCATCGACGCTTTTCGGTTGGTGATAAAAAGCCGGTACCGGTGGCATGATCACCGCGCCCATCTCCGCCGCCTGCGTCATCAGGCGCAAATGGCCGAGATGCAACGGGGTTTCGCGCACGCACAACACCAGCCGGCGGCGCTCCTTCAGGACCACATCGGCGGCGCGCGTCAGCAGGCCGTCGCTATAGCTGTTGGCGATACCGGATAACGTCTTGATTGAGCAAGGTAAAATCACCATACCCAGGGTTTTGAACGAGCCGGAAGAAATACTGGCACCGATGTCGCGCGCGTCATGCACCACGTCAGCCAACGCCTGCACTTCACGCAGACCGAGCTCGGTTTCCAGCGAAAGCGTTTGCCGCGCCGCGTTGCTCATCACCAAATGGGTTTCCACCTCTGCGACGTCACGCAATGCCTGCAACAGGCGCACGCCGTAGATGGCGCCGCTGGCGCCGGAAATACCGATGATGAGTCGTTTCATAAAGCTGGCCTCTGCCGAAGAGAAAGTAGGATCAGGCAGACTTTGCCGGAATGGCGGTGCATAAGCAAGTCGGGGAGGATAATGCACCGCGACAAACGCCGCGGTGCACCTTTTTGGCTAGCGCTTAGGCTTAACCTTCGTTATGCATTTCCAGATTTTCTGCTTCGGTCTGGCCACGCATCGCCTGGGCGTCGTCGTTGCGCAGCGATTCCAGATACTCGAGGTAGTTCTGGTCTACGTCCTTGGTGACATAGATGCCGTTAAACACCGAGCATTCGAACTGGCTGATGTCCGGGTTCTCTTCGCGCACCGCTTCGATCAGATCGTTCAGATCCTGGAAGATCAGACCGTCGGCACCGATGATTTGGCGGATTTCGTCCACTTCACGGCCGTGGGCAATCAGTTCGTTGGCACTCGGCATATCAATGCCGTACACGTTCGGGAAACGAATTTCCGGCGCAGCAGAAGCCAGATAAACGCGTTTCGCCCCGGCGTCACGCGCCATCTCAACGATCTGCTCGGACGTGGTACCACGGACGATAGAGTCATCCACCAGCAGCACGTTCTTGTCGCGGAACTCGGCGCGGTTGGCGTTCAGCTTGCGGCGTACCGACTTACGGCGCGCCTGCTGGCCCGGCATGATGAAGGTACGGCCGACGTAGCGGTTCTTCACAAAACCCTGGCGATACGGCTTATCCAGGATACGCGCGATTTCCAACGCGATATCGCAGGACGTTTCCGGGATCGGGATCACCACGTCGATGTCCAAATCTTCCCATTCACGGGCAATCTTCTCACCCAGCTTCTGCCCCATGCGCACACGGGCGCTGTAGACCGAAATCTTGTCCATAAAGGAATCTGGACGTGCGAAGTAGACGAATTCGAACAGGCACGGGTTGGTTTTCGGGTTCTCTGCGCACTGGCGGGTGAACAGTTGGCCCTTCTCGGTGATGTACACCGCTTCGCCCGGCGCCACGTCGCGCAGGAACTCGAAGCCCAACGTATCCAGCGCTACGCTCTCGGAAGCCACCATATACTCGTTACGGCCATCTTCAAGCTGGCGTTTGCCGATCACCAGCGGGCGGATGCCGTTCGGGTCGCGGAACGCCAGCAGACCGTGGCCGATGATCATCGCCACGCAGGCGTAAGCGCCACGCAGTTGCTGATGCATGGCGGCAACGGCGGTGAAAATGTTGTCTGACTCCAGCGGATAATCCTGGAAACGGTCCAGCTCACTGGCCAGTACGTTCAGCAGGATCTCGGAATCGGAGGTGGTGTTGATATGGCGGCGACCGCTTTCAAACAGCGATTGGCGCAGCTCATGGGCGTTGGTCAGGTTGCCGTTATGGGCCAGCGTAAGGCCGAACGGCGAGTTTACATAGAATGGTTGAGCCTCTGAGGCACTGGAGCTGCCAGCCGTCGGGTAGCGCACATGGCCAATACCCATGTTGCCCTGCAAGCGCTGCATATGGCGTGCCTCAAACACATCCTTCACCAGACCATTTGCTTTACGCAGACGGAACCCGTTGTGGGCATCTATGGTGACGATGCCTGCGGCATCCTGGCCACGGTGCTGAAGCACCATCAACGCATCATAAATCGACTGGTTTACCGGCATAAAACCGGCGATACCGACAATACCGCACATGTTGTCTTTTCCTCATCAGCGCTACCGCCCCGGTAAATGGGTCGGTAAGAAACTCGACGTGCTCTGCAGGTAGTCAAAGAACCACCTGATGATATAACTGAACTGGGGAATGAGCTGTGACTGTTTCCAGTCGTCACTTTGCGAGAAGCCGGTAAAGGTATCCAGGAAAAACAGCATCGCCGAAACGATCAACACGCCGCGCAGTGCGCCGAAACAGACGCCCAGCACCCGGTCGGTGCCTGATAACCCGGTTTTCTCTACCAGTGAGCTAATCACATAGTTGACAATAGCTCCTACGATCAGGGTCGCAATAAACAAGATGGCAATCGCGATGCCGTTTCGCACCAGTTCATCTTCAAAACGAGTGAAGTAGACCGCAAGGTAAGAGTAGAAATGGCTGGCAACAAAAAACGCACATCCCCATGTCACAAGTGACAATGCTTCGCGAACAAACCCTCGGATCAGGCTCACCAGAGCCGAAAATCCAATCACCGCTATAATGACGTAATCAATCCAGACCATGAACTATTCCAATGATGAATCGCCCCTGCATCCAATTCGCGGCGAATTCTAACAGAAAAAGAAAACGTTTGCGTAGGGGATTTCCTAGCACGTTACAAATAAAAAACGGCGATAAAAAAATTCCCAATCGCCGCGCCTACATAGGCCGTTTTGCCTGTGAAAGGCACATTTTTAATAGTGATTACACCAGCACTCATCGATTCAGGGGCACAGCATGCTGTGCCCCAATCCTGTCAACGTGCGCCGTAGGGCTTCACCTGGCCGCTCAAACCGCTGATGGAGTTCAGCGCAGACAGCGAAGACTGCAGCTTCTGTTTTGAAGCGTCCGGGCCAACGTAGATCCGGGTGATCTGCCCCTGCACCGGCGTTGACGGCACGGTGAAGGCGCGATAGCCGGACAGCCTGAGCGACGCCACGACCTCATTCACCTTGGCGGCGTTTTTCAGCGCCCCCAGTTGCACCACATAAGCCTGCCCTGCCGGCGCTTTCTCTTCTGCGGCCGGTTTCGGTTCTGGCTTAGGTTCTGGTTTAGGTTCTGGCTTCGGCTCAACTTTGGGCTCAGCTTTAACCTCCGGAACAACCTCAGGCTTCGGCTGAACAACCGGTTTCGGCTGCTGCACCGGCTTTGGCTTCACTTCCACCGGCTTGGTTTCAACCGGTTTTGGCTTCACTTCTACCGGTTTGGTTTCGACCGGCTTCGGTTTCGGCTGTTGCACCGGGCGAGTTTCGACCGGCGGCGCGACCTGAACCGGTTGTTGCACCGTCTGGCGTGCGGCCTGCTGCGAGGCCGCTTCGTTCGCCGCCTGCTGCTCGACCAGTGCGCCCGCCCCTTCCGGCGGCTGCGCCGGCAAAGACTGGGTTACCGGCGGCACCACGTCGTTTTCTTCCACGTCACCCGGTTTCGGCACCAGGGGAATGGCCGCGAACTCATCCTCGTAATGTTTCTTTTTTCCATCCAGCAGCCCTGGCAGGATGATGACCCCCAGCGCGACCAGAATGACGGTTCCTACCAATCGGTTTTGAAATTTGCTTGCCACTCACACTCCCCGCATCTCGTCTAACGCCGCCATCACGTGCGCAACGGTGTGGAACGATCCACAGACGATCACAATATCCTGAACATCAGCGTCCTGCATAGCCTGACGCCAGGCAGTTTCGACATCGGCAAACTGCCGCGGTTCCGTCAAATGTTGCGCCAGCGATTCAACGCTGGCTCCACGCGGCCCTTCCAGCGGCGCGCAATACCATTCATCCACCTGTTCGCTCAGGCAAGCCAGCGTGCCGGCGATGTCTTTATCCGACAGCATGCCCACCACGGCACGCACCTTGCCGCCATTGCGCGGCAACTTGGCCAAACGCCCGGCCAGATAGCCTGCGGCGTGCGGGTTATGCGCCACGTCCAGGATCAGCATCGGATCCTGTCGCACAATCTGGAAGCGCCCAGGCAGCGTCGCCTGCTGCAGGCCGGTGAAGATCGCACGCTCATCGATTTCCAACTCGGAATAGTGCAGCGCCGCCAACGCGGTCGCGGCATTGGCTAGCGGGACGTTGGGCATCGGCAGGTCGGTCAGCCGCGTGCCGCCGCCTTCCCACTGCCAGCGTTCGCCCTGTTCGCTGTAATCCCAGGCTTCGCCACGGCGATACAGCGTCGCGCCCAGCGTTTCCGCCACCTCGCGGATGGTGTCAGGCATATCCGGCTCGCCCACCACCGCCGGCTTGCCGCCGCGGAAAATTCCGGCCTTCTCGCGGCCGATGCTTTCGCGATCGTTGCCCAGCCAGTCGGTATGATCCAGCGCGATGCTAGTGACCACAGCCACGCTCGGATCGACGATGTTGGTCGCATCCAGGCGGCCGCCAAGGCCAACTTCCAGGATCACCACGTCAAGCTTAGCCTGTTTGAACAGTTGCAGCGCCGACAGGGTGCCAAATTCGAAATAGGTCAGTGAGGTTTCACCCCGGCCCGCCTCAATGGCGGCGAACGAACGGCAGTGCTCCGTTTCGCTCAGCTCGTCGCCCTGAATGCGCACCCGTTCGGTATAGCGCACCAGATGCGGCGAACTGTAAACGCCAACGCGCAGACCGGCCGCCATCAAAATGGCTTCCAGAGTCCGGCAAGTCGTGCCTTTGCCGTTGGTGCCGGCAACGGTGAACACCGTCGGTGCGGGAGTGAGTAAATCAAGATGCGCCGCAACGCGCTGTACGCGTTCCAGGCCAAGTTCGATCGCCTGGCTGTGCAGACGTTCAAGATAATAAAGCCACGAGCTCAATGGCGACGTGGCTTGGGGAATTTGGTGGTTTTGCATGAGTCCCATCACTGATTGGGTTCATTGATCCATCAGGGCACCCCCCTCACCGCGGTAAAGGCGATGCTCTCCGTAACACCCGTCACCTTTCAAGCTGCAGCGAGTTGACCGCAACGTGAAATTCATAGGGCATATCAGCCGGCCTTTAGCCACAAAACGACGGCTGAACCCCGCGCGGGCTTGCACCTGCGCGGGTGATTTATCGGCCTCAGGCGTCGGCCTGATTTTCCTGTGCGACTACCGGCTCCGCCTCATCGAAATGCGGCTGCGGCTGGTTGGTCAGCTTGGAAAGGATACTCGCCAGAGTGCGGCGCATTTCCGGACGGCGCACGATCATATCGATGGCGCCTTTTTCAATCAGGAACTCACTGCGCTGGAAGCCCGGCGGCAGTTTTTCACGCACGGTCTGCTCGATAACGCGCGGGCCGGCAAAGCCGATCAGCGCTTTCGGCTCGGCGATGTTGATATCGCCCAGCATCGCCAGACTGGCGGAAACGCCACCCATAGTCGGGTCGGTCAGTACCGAAATGTACGGCAGACCACGTTCCTGCAGTTTCGCCAGCGCTGCGCTGGTCTTCGCCATTTGCATCAGCGACATCAGCGCTTCCTGCATACGCGCACCGCCACTGGCTGAGAAACACACCAGCGGGCAGTTGTCTTCCAGCGCCTGTTCAACCGCGCGCACGAAACGTGCACCGACCACGGAAGACATGGAACCGCCGATAAAAGCAAATTCGAAAGAAGCGGCGACAATCGGCATGCCGTACAGCGTGCCTTTCATCACGACCAGCGCATCTTTCTCGCCGGTCGCTTTCTGTGCGGCAACCAGACGATCTTTATACTTTTTGGAATCCTTGAACTTCAGAACATCTTTCGGCTCCAGTTCGCTGCCCAGTTCTACCTCACTGCCCTCGTCCAGCAGGGTATGCAGGCGCATGCGCGCAGTCATGCGCATGTGGTGGTCGCACTTAGGACACACTTCCAGATTACGTTCCAGCTCGGCGCGATAGAGAACCTGACCGCAGCTGTCACATTTGGTCCAGACCCCTTCAGGAATGCTCGCCTTACGGGTTTGTGTAATATTGCTCTTGTTAAGAATTCGTTCAATCCAGCTCATCGATGACCTTTCTGTTTGAACCTGGCACATGCCAGTCCGCTGTTCATGCTTTAACAATCCCCCCGCAGACAGACCCAATGAAAAAGTGCCCGAGTGAAACGCGACAAACGCGTGACCGAGGCACTGGCTTCAGGGTTTGCTCGCAGGAACAGACCATAAATGTCGCTCATTAAACCATATCGGCCCGACACTGTGGATAAAAAACTGGTCGAACCGACAGGTTAAGCGATGTTTTTACTGTTTTTGCTGGCGGGCAGCCGCGCGCTTATGGCGCCAGATTTCAATGATGCCCGGCAAAATTGAAACCAGGATGATCGCCAGGATCAACAGTTTCAGGTTTTCCTGCACGATCGGCAAATCACCGAAAAGGTAGCCAGCATAAGTGAAGAGCAGCACCCAAACCAGCGCGCCAATCACGTTGTAGGCAGCGAAATGACGGTAGGACATTTTCCCCATACCGGCGACGAACGGCGCAAATGTACGCACGATCGGCACAAATCGCGCCAAAATAATCGTTTTCCCACCGTGTTTTTCATAAAACTGATGGGTTTTATCCAGATAGCTGCGGCGGAAAATTTTCGAATTCGGGTTACTGAACAGCTTATCGCCGAACAGCCGGCCAATAGTATAGTTCACCGCGTCACCGAGGATCGCAGCCCCGACCATCAACGCAACCATGGTATGCACATTCAGATCGTTAGTCGGCAGCGCCGCCAGCGCGCCGGCGACAAACAGCAGAGAATCTCCCGGCAGGAAAGGCGTAACCACCAGACCGGTTTCGCAAAACAGGATCAGGAACAAAATGGCATAGACCCACATGCCGTATTGCGCGACCAGTTCGGCCAAATGCACGTCAATATGCAAAATAAAATCAATCACAAACTTGATGATGTCCATAGATTCTCTCTTTTTACCGGGTGTCTCACCCACCCGGCAGATGTACAAGGGAGCAACGCGTCGGGCGCGCCGGCGTCTAATTGTCAGCTAAAACTAATCGTCGGGTAAAAACAGCGGCCCCATTGGCGGCCGGGGCAAACCAAAATGCTCAGGATAATCGACGGACACCAGATACAAGCCTTCGGCACGCGCCGTCGCCGCAGCCAGATTCCGATCCTTCAGCGCCAGCAGTTCGGCCATCCAGTTCTCACTCTGATTGCCGCAGCCGATTTCCATCAGGCTGCCGACAATGTTGCGTACCATATGGTGCACAAAGGCATTCGCCTTAATATCTACCACGATATACTCGCCGTAGCGCGTAACCTTAACGTGTTTTACGTTACGCCATGGCGTGCGCGACTGACATTGCACGGCGCGGAACGACGTAAAATCGTTCTCGCCCAGCAGCGCCTGCGCCGCCCTTTCCATCCGTTCGGCATCCAGCGGGTGATAAAAATGGGTCACCCCCTGCTGCAACACCGCCGGGCGGTAGCGGTGGTTATAAATAATGTAGCGGTAACGACGCGCGGTGGCGCTGAAACGCGCATGGAAATCTTCGGCCACACCGGTCACCCAACGCACGGCAATATCCGGCGGCAGATGGGTATTTACCCCCATCGTCCAGGCGGCGTCCTTGCGCTGCGCGGTGGTTTCAAAATGCACCACCTGGCCGGTAGCGTGCACGCCGGCGTCGGTACGTCCGGCGCACAATACGCTAATCGGCGCATTCGCCACCTTGCTCAACGCCTGTTCCAGACTGGCCTGTACGCTGGCGACTTCCTGCTGACGCTGCCAGCCGTAATAACGGCTGCCGTCATATTCAATCCCCAGCGCGATTTTTAACCTCGGCTGGGTGGGCAAGACAACTTCAGACATCAGTACATCTGCTCCTGCACCAGACGCTCTGCGGTTTCGATCGCCATCAGCGCGCCGCCGAAGCGCACGTTGTCCGCCACCGACCAGAACTGCAGGATTTCAGGAATGCCGTAGTCATTGCGCAAGCAGCCGACGCTCAACGCATCGCTGCCGGACGCTTCCGTTACCTGAGTCGGGTAGTCGTCTTCTTCGCTCAGTTGGATATCATCCACCTGCTCCAGCTCGCTGCGCGCTTCTTCGGCAGAAATCGGGCGCAGCGCTTCCAGGTGAACCACTTGCGCGTGGCCGTAAAACACCGGCGACTGTACGCAGCTCACGGAAATCGGCAACCCTTCGTCCTGCAGGACTTTGCGCACCTGATCGACAATCAAGCGTTCTTCGCGCACGCTGCCCTGCTCGTCGGCCAGCAGCGGTAGCAGGTTGAACGCCAGTTGCTTGGCGAAAACGCCCGGCTCGGCCGGAATGCCGTTCAGCAAGCGCGCGCTCTGGCCGGCCAGATCGTCCACCGCCACTTTGCCGCGTGCCGATACCGACATCAGAGTGGTGACGTGCAGACGGGAAAGCCCGGCCTGCTCGGTCAAAGGTTTGATCGCCGTCAGCAGTTGGCTGACCATGCTGTCGGCCACGGCGACAATATTACGGTTGCGGTAATCCGCCAGCACCTGCGGGTTAACGCCAGGCACCACCAGCGGTACATCCGGCTCCAGCGCAAACAGGCCGCTGGTGTCGATCACCAGACACCCCATGTTGCCGGCGTCTTCCGCATAGCGGGCCGCCGCCTCGGTACCGGCGACAAAGAACGCCAGTTGCGCCTGTGACCAGTCAAATTCTTCCGCTTTTTGCACCAGCACCGACTTGCCGTTGAAGCGTACCGTTGCCCCGGCGCCGCGTTCACTGGCCAAAGGATAGAGTTCGCCCACCGGGAACTGGCGTTCCTGTAATAATTCCAGCAACGCTTCACCTACCGCGCCAGTGGCGCCAAGCAGAGCGATATTCCAGCCGTCAGACATTGGGTTTCTCCAGAGTATTCATTTAAAAAGCAGACGGGCAGTGTTGCCACCGCCCGATAATCCTTTGCCGCCTATTATAGCGGCGATTGCTTAAGGCAACCTTACGTATTGGGCGCGATGCCTTTAAGGCAAGGAGCCGGATACCGACCCCTTACAGCACGCTGAAGCCCAGCTTGTGCAGCAGTTCCGCACTGGCGCTGTCATTGCACTGGACGCGCAATGAGGACCATTCACGGCGCTCCTGATAATGCTTGCGCAGGCGATCGAATTCGCCCGCTTGCCCAGCCACTTTGCGCAGCGGCGCATCATCGCGGCGCACATCATACACCAAGTGCATCAATCGTTTTAATTTGCCTTCATCCAGCGGCCCGTTCAACTGGATCTGGCTGAATTCCGGCACCGGCAGCAGCGAGGCCAGCTCAATCTGCTGTGGCTGACCCACATGGCGGCTGAAGGCCTCGAACACCTGAGTGGTGCCCCGCGCCTTGCCTTCCAGCGTGTAACCGGCGATATGCGCAGTGCCGATATCCACCCGCGCCAGCAGCGGTAATGAAAGCTCCGGTTCCGGTTCCCAAACGTCCAGCACCGTGCTCAGCTTTTTGCCTTTCTCCAGCGCCAGCAGCAGCGCGGCGTTATCCACCACCTCGCCACGGCAGGCATTGATCAGGATACGGTTGTCGGGCAGCGCCGCCAGCAACTCGGCGTCAACCAAGTGCAGCGAGCGATAGGGACCGGATTTATTCAGCGGCGTATGGAACGTCAGCACATCGGCTTCCGCCACCAGTTTTTCCAGCGGCCAGAACTCACCGGCGTCACCACGTTCTGCGCGCGGCGGATCGCACAGCAGCGTACGGACGCCCAAGGCTTTAAGGCGGGCATCCAGGCGCGAACCTACGTTGCCCACACCAATAATACCGACGGTTTTGTCGCGCAACTGAAAACCGTCGCGTTCGGCCAGCAGCATCAGCGCAGAGAACACATATTCCACTACCGCAATGGCGTTACAGCCTGGCGCTGCGGAAAACCCGATGCCCTGCTGTTTCAGCCAGGCATCATCCACATGGTCAGTACCGGCGGTGGCGGTGCCGACGAAACCGATGCGAGTACCGGCCAGCAGATCTTCATTCACTTTAGTCACCGAACGCACCATCAGCGCATCGGCATCCGCCAGCGCATCACGCGGGATCGGGCGGCCAGGCACCGCCTGCACATCCCCCAAACGACTGAACAATTCAGCCGCGTACGGCATATTTTCATCAACCAGGATTTTCACTTGTTGCTCCGACGATTTGCGACTTATTTTGGCTGGGAAAGAGTGTGCCACCGAATCAGGCCCGGCGAAAGCGTTCGGGCGTGCTGCCGGCAATTTGCTGAAACATGACGATAAACGCCGAGGCCGAGCTGTATCCCACCTCCAGCGCGACGTTCTGCACGGTTTTGCCCTGTTCAAGCAGCGAAACGGCATGCAGGAAACGCAACCGCTGGCGCCACTCACTGAATGACATGCCCAGCTCTTGCCGGCAACGGCGTGACAGGGTGCGTTCGGTGGTATAGACCCGGGCGGCCCAGTCGGCGAGCGAGGTGTTGTCCGACGGGCAATGCTCCAGCGCTTCCAGCACCGGCGCCAGGAATTTATCTTCGGACGACGGCAAATAAGTTTGCTGGACCGGCGACAGATGCAGTTGATCGATCAGCGCCCGACACAGACGCAAATCCTGTTTGTCGTGCGGGATGTATTGTTTGCGTGCGTAAAAATCTTCGGCGATGGCGCGGAAAATCGGCGTCACGCTCACCAGACAGGGGGCGGCCGGCAGCCCGACGCACAGCGACTGCATGATATCCACCATGCGGCACTGCGCCTGCCGCTGGTTGTAGCAGGAGTGCTCGATCCCCGCCGGCGCCCACAGCACAAATTCCGGCGGTGCCAAAAAACGTTGATTGCCGACCTTCATCACCATCACCCCGGTTTTCACCCACATCAGTTGCCCCCAAGGGTGGCTGTGCGGCTGGAATTCCGTGCGGGCATTAAACTCCTCGCAACGAAACTGCACCGGACGCGGCGCCGGGATCAAGGCTTCAGGAAAGTGACGGATTTCTGACATGGTTGCACACCGTGATTTGTCTTGTTGACACAAAATATTGTCTGGATATCGCTATATATAATAAACCGGACACGAGTAGACTAGCCAGCATGTCCGTCGTTATTGAGAATAATCATCGTGAATATGCTCTTCCCGCTGCTGGCGGTGCTGATCTGGTCGGTTAACGCCGTCGTCAGCAAACTCTCCGCCACCACAATCGATCCGGCCGCCATCTCGTTTTACCGTTGGCTGCTGGCGCTGATCGTCCTGACCCCGTTCGTGTTGCCCGGCGTGATCCGCAATTGGCGGGAGGTGCGCGCCAACGGGTGGAAATTGCTGATCCTCGGCCTGCTCGGCATGGTGCTGTACCAAAGCCTGGCCTACTATGCGGCGCACAGCGTCAGCGCGCTGTTTATGGGTATCATTGTGTCGCTGATCCCGCTGCTGACCATCCTGATCAGCATCGTACTGCTGCGCATTGCACCGACCGTCGGCGTGGCGATCGGCAGCGTGCTGTCCTTCGGCGGATTGATCTGGCTGGTCAGCGCCGGTCATCCAGGCGAGCTGCTGCAACATGGCATCGGCAAGGGCGAACTGATGATGTTCGCCGCCGCCGCTTCCTATGCGCTGTACGGCGTGCTGACCAAACGCTGGATGATTGCTCTGCCTAATTGGCAGGCGCTGTATGTGCAAATCCTGTTCGGTGTCGTGCTGTTGCTGCCCAACTTTCTGATGGCGCAGGATGTCGGGCTGAACAGCCAGAATATCCCGCTGGTGCTGTTCGCCGGCATCCCGGCTTCGATCATCGCGCCTTTCTTGTGGATCCAGGGCGTGATGCGCCTCGGGGCCAATACCGCGTCGATATTTATGAACCTGTCGCCGGTCTTTACCGCCGTCATCGCCGTGCTGTTCCTGCATGAACAGCTGCACAGCTACCATTTGATCGGCGGCGGCGTCACGCTGCTGGGCGTAATTTTGTCGCAACGCCTGCGCACGCCGTTAGGGCGCAAGGCAAAAAAACCAGCGGCCGAAGTGAAGTCCTAAGGCAACAGCTGAAAACGCACCCGCACCAGCAGGCCGCCCAGCGCGGCCGAGGTCAACAGCTCCGGGCGGGTGCCGTGATAGCGGGTAATGTCGCTGACCAGCGCCAACCCCAACCCGGCACCGGGCTGATCGCCCACGTTATCCAGCCGGTGGAAGGGTTGCAGCGCCTGCGCGGTATCCTGCTGAGCAATGCCTGGCCCGTTATCTTCTATCTCCAGCACGCACTCCCCGGCCGGTTTATCGAGCGTCAGACGCGCGGTGACCACGCCCTGATTCGGCACGTATTTCAGCGCGTTATCCAGCAGATTGGCGCACAACTCGGTGAGCAACAGCGTCTCACCGCCGACCCAGCATACCGACTCCCCTTCATAGCCTAAATCAATACGCTTGCTGCGCGCCTGCGGCAGGCGCGAAAAACAGGCATCGCGCAGTACCTGCGCCAGATTCACCGGTTGCAGCTTGCGATCGGCGTGATGCTCATGGGCTTTAAGCCGCGAGAGATAGAGCAGGCGATCGGTCAGCGCCACGGTGTTATCCAGCGTGACGCTCATCGCCGCCAGGCTTTCCCGCCACTGCTCCGGCTTATCGCTGGCCAGCGCCACCCCCACCTGAGTTTTCAGTACCGTCAGCGGCGTGCGCAGTTGATGAGAGGCGTCGGCGCTAAAACGCTCCTGACGCGCCACCATTACCCGCAGCCGTTCGATATAGCGATTGAACGCCAGCAGCAGAGGCTGCATTTCCGACCAGGGCAACACCATCGGTAACGGCGTCAGTTCGCCCGGATCGCGCCGCAGCATGATGCCCGAAAGCTTGCGCATCGGCTTTAGCACTCGCTTGAGCAAGGCGAAGGCCAGAATCATCGTCAGCACCACCACGGTCCCCTGGCTGAGCAAGGCGGAAAGCATCATCTGCCGTGCCAGGTAACGGCGCGACTCCAGCGTTTCCGCCACCAGGATCGTCGCCATGCCCATGACGCCCGATTCATTGACCGGCTGGTACAGCGCAGCCACGCGGATCGGCCGGCCGCTGTATTCTGCGTCATAGAAATGCACCAGCGCCGGATACAGACTGGATCGCAGGATATGCGGCGGCATGGGCGGCAGATCGTCGTAACCGGAGATGCTTTTTCCCTGCGGAGAGATCACTTCGTAATAGAGCTGATCGTTCATGTTGCGCTCAAAGCTGTCGAGCACCACGTAAGGCACATCCACTTCCAGGCGGCCGTTGCGCACCACCAGCCGCTCCGCCACGGTGCGCGCCGATGCCAGCAGCGTGCGATCATAAGCTAATGTGGCGGCGTTCATGGCGCTAAAGTAATGGGTGTAAATGGAGATGCCGCCCAGTACCAGCAAAGGTAAACCGAAAAACAGCAGCAGTTGATAAAACAGGGAGCGCGGTGCGTTAAACCACCTCATTGCTGAGCTCCAGGCTGTAGCCCAGACCGCGCAGGGTGACGATCGCCACGTTGCTGCCCTGTAGCTTTTTCCGCAGCCGATGCACGTACAGCTCAATACTCTCCGGATTGGCCTCGTCGGACAGGGTAAACACCTGTTCAAACAGCTGCTGTTTGGCGACCGGCCGGCCGCGCCGGTGGATCAGGGCGGTCAGCACCGCCAACTCACGCGGCGTTAGCGACAGCGGTTTATCGTCCAGTCGAAAATAGCCTTCATCGTGATAGGTCAGCGCGCCATATTGCAGCGCCTGCTGGGTAACGCCGACGCTGCGGCGCAGCAGCGCCCGAATGCGCGCTTCCAGCTCATCGAGTTCAAAGGGTTTGGTGAGATAGTCATCGGCGCCCAGATTCAGCCCTTTGACCCGATCGGCAACGTCAGTTCTGGCGGTCAACAGCAACACCGGCAGGTCCTGGCCGCGCTTGCGCAGGCGGGCCAGCAGATCCAGGCCATTCAGGCGCGGCAACGCTACGTCCAGCACCACCAGCGCATAGCGTTCGTTTAACAACAGGTGGTCGGCCGCCAACCCGTCCGGCGCGATGTCCACGGCAAAACCGGCGCCGGTCAGCGCCTTTTGCAACCAATGGGATAACTCGGGATGATCCTCTACCAATAACAGCCGCATTTTTCCATTCCATTGATTTATCTGTACAAGCAGGATGAATACAGCGCCATATCGTCAGGAGACGACATATCGCTTGTTAACATGTTTATAACAGCAGGATGGCATGGAAGGCGGCGTGATAGAAGGGTGGCGCAGAGCCCGTTTTGGGAGCTGGTACACAATTACGATATAGAACAACGGGTGCTGGCGGCACCCGGTTTATTTCAACATGGAAGCCCGCTGTCGGCCAAGGCGATATCAAGCACCGGCCGCACTTTGGCTGGGCTGAACGGCGGAGAAACCAGCACGGAGCGATTATTGGCGGCAAAAACGATGTCCACGCCGGTGATGCAGGCGGTCATTTGGCAGGCATGTTTTTCGCCGTTGGCCGTAGAAAAATGCAGTTCAAAAACGCCGATCTCCGGGCGCAGGCGTTTTAACCGACAATGCCCCGCCTCCCCAATCATTTCAGCATAAGCCGCCGGCAACATCTTGATAGCGCTCACCTTGGCGTTGTCCCTGCCACCGAATAATTTCCCGAGTAAAAACATAATAATGCGTCCGTAATAATTTTATTTTTTATTATTTTACCCCAAGAGCAACGCAACAAAACTGACATTACACATGTTTTAAGCCAGGTTTACGGGCTGTTCTTGCCACGCCGTATGTGCTAGCGCACCGACAGTTGGTCCCGGACAGGAGACGCGTATCACATCTTGTAAACTTTCCCTGCGACTGAAAGGTAAATGAAAGGTTGTTGATTTAACAATTCAGCAACCCGTATCGGCGGGGATTCACACCGACAGAAAATACCTTGGGGAAAGCAATGAAAAAAACAATCACCCGTACTCTGGCTGCAACTGCCCTGCTGCTGGCAGCCAATCAGGCCTTTGCCATAGAAGCGCCGAAACGCACCGAATGCATCGCCCCCGCCAAGCCCGGCGGTGGTTTTGATCTGACCTGCAAACTGATTCAGGTGTCGCTGCAAGAAACCCAAGCCATCGACAAACCGATGCGCGTTACCTATATGCCCGGCGGCGTCGGTGCGGTGGCTTATAACGCCATCGTCGCCCAACGCCCTGCGGAATTCGGCACTGTAGTGGCCTTCTCCGGCGGCTCCCTGCTCAACCTTTCGCAAGGGAAGTTCGGCCGGTACAACGTCGATGACGTGAAATGGCTGGCCGCCGTCGGTACCGACTACGGCATGATTGCCGTGCGCGCCGACTCGCCGTACAAAACCCTCAAAGAGCTGATGAACGCCTTCCAGAAAGATCCCAACAGCGTGGTGTTCGGCGCGGGCGCGTCGATCGGCAGCCAGGACTGGATGAAAACCGCCCTGCTGGCGCGCGAGGTCGGGGTCGATCCCCACAAGATGCGCTACGTCGCGTTCGAAGGCGGTGGCGAGCCGGTCACCGCGCTGCTCGGTAACCATATTCAGGCAGTGTCCGGCGATTTGAGCGAAATGGTGCCCTACCTGCAAGGTGACAAAATTCGCGTGCTGGCGGTGTACTCCGAACAGCGTCTGCCGGGCCAGTTAGCCGACGTGCCGACCGCCAAAGAACAGGGGTTCAATCTGATCTGGCCGATCATCCGCGGTTTCTACGTTGGCCCGAAGGTCAGCGAAGAGGAATACCAGTGGTGGCTCGACACCTTCAAGAAAATGATGGCAACCGACGAATTCAAAAAGCAGCGCGATCTGCGCGGCCTGTTTGAATTCAACCTGGCCGGCAAGGAGCTGGATGCCTATGTGAAAAACCAGGTCAATCAGTACCGCGAGCAGGCCAAAGTCTTCGGCCTGGCTAAATAACCGGGGGAAATACCATGAGCGATCGCATTTTTGCCGGTTTCTGGTTGCTGCTGTGCATCGGCGGCCTGTTTATCGGCTGGGGCATTCAGAGCGAATACAGCTATGAACCGCTGGGGCCGCGCCCCTTCCCACTGGCCATCCTCAGCCTGATGTCGCTGTGCGCGGCACTGCTGCTGCTGAACAAACCGCAGACCGTCGAATGGCCGCACAACAAGGTAATGCAACGCCTGCTGGTGCTGGTGATTACGCTGGTGCTGTACGCCTGGGGCTTCGAATGGCTGGGCTTTCCGCTGGCCACCGCACTGCTGACCTTCAGCATTGGCTTGCTGTTCCAGGCCAGCCTGCTTGCGGCAGCGGTCTCCGGCGTGGTGATGGGCGTTGCGCTGTACTACGCCTTTGACCAATTACTCGATGTAACACTGCCACTCGGCGTTTGGCTGAGCTAACGGGGGCGATGATGGAAACCTGGATGTATTTAACCCAAGGGTTCGAGGTGGCGCTGGTGCCGCAGAACCTGATTATCGCGCTGATTGGCTGCTTCGTCGGCACCATTGTCGGCCTGCTGCCGGGGCTGGGGCCGATCAACGGCGTGGCTATTCTGCTGCCGCTGGCGTTTGCTCTCAAGCTGCCGGCCGAGTCCGCGCTGATCCTGCTGGCGACGGTCTATATCGGCTGCGAATACGGCGGCCGCATCTCGTCCATCCTGCTTAACGTACCCGGCGACGCGGCGGCGATCATGACCGCGCTGGACGGCTACCCGATGGCGCAACAGGGCCGCGCCGGCGTGGCGTTGTCGATCTCGGCGGTCAGCTCTTTCGTCGGTTCCATGATCGCCATCGGCGGCATTATTCTGTTCGCCCCGCTGCTGGCGCGCTGGTCACTGGCGTTTGGTCCGGCGGAGTACTTTGCCCTGATGGTGTTCGCCATCGCCTGTCTGGGCAGCATGATGAGCCAAAACCCGCTGAAGTCGCTGCTGGCGGCGCTGATTGGCCTGGGGCTGGCGACGGTAGGCGTAGACGCCAACACCGGCGTTTACCGCTTCACCTTCGACAGCGTGCATCTCTCCGACGGCGTGCAGTTTATCGTGGTGGTGATCGGGTTGTTCTCGGTCAGTGAAATCCTGCTGATGCTGGAAAGCACCAGCGGCGGACAAAAGCTGGTGCGTAAAACCGGTCGCCTGTTGTTTAACCGCAAAGAGGCCGCCGAGTGCGTCGGCCCGACGCTGCGCTCTTCGGTGATCGGCTTCTTCGTCGGCATTCTGCCCGGCGCCGGTGCCACCATCGCCAGTGCGCTCACCTATATGACCGAAAAGAAAATCAGCGGCAACAGCGAGACCTTCGGCAAAGGGGATATTCGCGGCGTCGCGGCGCCGGAAGCCGCCAACAATGCTTCGGCCTGCGGCTCGTTCATTCCGATGCTGACGCTGGGCGTACCGGGTTCGGGCACCACGGCGGTGATGATGGGCGCACTGACGCTGTACAACATCACGCCAGGCCCGGCGATGTTCACCGAGCAGCCGGACATTGTCTGGGGCCTGATCGCCGCGTTGCTGATTGCCAACGTGATCCTGCTGATCATGAACCTGCCGCTGGTCGGCCTGTTTACCCGCATGCTGACCATCCCGCTGTGGTTCCTGGTACCGGCGATTGCCGCCGTGTCTGCGGTGGGCGTTTATGCGGTGCACAGCACCACCTTTGACCTGCTGCTGATGGTCGGGCTGGGGGTGTTCGGTTATATCTTGCGGAAAATGCACTTCCCGATGTCGCCGCTGATCCTGGGTTTCGTGCTGGGTGAAATGCTGGAACAGAACCTGCGCCGCGCGCTGTCTATCAGCAACGGGGATTTCGGCATTCTGTGGAGCAGCGGTATCGCGCAAACGCTGCTGGCATTGGCGGTAGCGGTGCTGGTGTTGCCGCTGTTGCTGCGCGGAGTACGAAAACGCCGCAGGGTGGAAGAAACGGCCAAAGCCGAGTAAGTATAGTGGGCGGGGAGATTACCCCGCCCTTTTCAGTTTTAACGCTTAATGTCGTTTATCGCCCGTTCCAGGGCGGCAATATCATTGTCGGCCAGCCAAGGTTGCACACGGGCAAAATCCTCCGCCGACAAATCATAAATGCGCAACGCAAGTAACCCTGCGATCGTCTCCGGAGTAAACCGCAGCTTGATCGGCCGCGCCGGGTTGCCGCCCACGATGGCGTAAGGTTCGACATCCGCAGTCACTATGCTGCCTGCAGCCACCACCGCCCCTTCGCCAATAGTGACGCCCGGCATCAGCATCGCCCGCATGCCTATCCAGCAGCCGTCGCCCAGTCGGGTATCGCCCTTGGGCTGATAAGCGGCCTGGATGCTCTCCATAAACGGGTACAGGCTCAGCCAATCGATACGGTGCGTATGATTGCCGCCCATCAGGATCACCGCCTCGGCGGCTATGCAGACATAATCGCCGATCAGCAATTTGTCTATCGGCCCCAACGGTGGCCACTGCTGGCTGACCGCGTCGCCGTGTAAATAACGCACGACGGAGCGTTCGAAACCGCTATCCCAGCAGTCGCTGTAATAGCTGTGGGTTCCCTTGACGATAATATTGGGATTGGTCACCGTTTGGTGCAGCAGTTCTGTTTTGGACCAGTGTTTTTCAGACATGGCGCTTTCTCTTTTGCTGGTTGCAAGAGCCACGGAACGAGATCTGTGGCCGTGTTTTCGTTCACCAAACACGGCCCGATTAAGCGATGATCGCCTTTTTTAATCTTGGATTGTTAGTCATGATTGCCTCTCCAGCGAGGCATAAGGGTAACAAATCAGGCCTGAGCCGTCTTCTTCTTCAGCATCAACACCCCACCCATCACCAGCGCGCTGCCCAGCAGTTGCAGCCGGTTCATGTTTTCCCCCAGCAGGAAATAGGCAATGACCGCCGTGAACACCAGCTCCAGCGACAAAATCAGGTTTGCAACCGCCAGCGGCAACGTCTTCAGGCTGATATTGTACAGGCCAAACCCCAGCAGCGTCGGCCCGGCGGCCAGGATAACCAGCAACAGCCAGCCACTCCATTCAATGCCCTGCGCCCCCTGGGACAGGAACCACAAAGAGCCGGTCATGCCCTGAAATGCCGGCAGGGGAAACAGCGTCAGCGCGATGTTGAACAGCCATTGGTAAACCGCCGAAAAACCAAACACATACAAAATGGTATTCCACACCGGATAGCGCCGTTCCGTGGCTACGCGCCCGCCCAGGGTGTACAGGGTATAGCCGATACCGGACAACATGCCAATCAACAGCCCCAGCAGGTTGAAATGGGCGTTGCCCAGGCTGTCGCCGTTACTGACCAGGAAACAGCCGCCCAGGCTGACCACAATCACCAGCAGTTGGCGCAGGTTCAGCCGTTCGCTGTACATCACCCAGCCAAGAAATACGGTAAAACCTACCGAGCAGTAAGTAAGAATGGTCGCCACAGAAGCGCCATTCAAGGCTACCGACAGCGTCCACAGGCTGTTGAACACCGCCAGCAGCAGGCCATAACAGGCATAAAAAGGCACCTGCGCAGGCTGCAAACGCGCCCATTCGGGTTTGATCAGCAACAGCAACGGCAATAATACCAGGGCAACCAACGCCGCACGCCAAAAGGCCAGCACAAAGGTGGGCAAGTGATAATGCTCCGTCAGCACACGGATAATAATGGCGGTAAAGGCCAGCAGCATGGCGCTGACGATGGCAATGACATACCCCTGACTGCTGCCCTGCAAAATACGCGCACCGGGGAAAACCGGCCTTGCTGAAATACCCGACGGTAATGACATGACACCCTCAAAAACGGCGATAACGGACTCAGGCAGGAATTCTAACGCGGCGAAATTTTGTCGCCAGAGCCACTTTCTCCCATTGTTGTGCAGGCCACTTTTATCCGCTTGAAGCCCGATGGCCATGAGGTATAGTAAAAATCATCGTCCCTGACCGAGCCAATTTCCATGCATATCCCGTTAGACCGCCAGCAGGATGTCCCGCTGTATCTGCAAATTGAAGAGGCGCTGCGGCGGGCGATACTGAGCGGCGTCTTTGTTGATGGCGACAAACTGCCGTCCACCCGTACATTGGCAGCCGAACTGGCCGTCAGCCGGCTGACGGTCGACAATGCCTACGCCGAACTGGCGTCCAAAGGATTTCTGCGCCAACGGCGCGGTAGCGGTGCCTACGTCCTGCATCCGAGCGCGCGGCCTGCTCAACCGCAGCCGACGTCCGATACGCCGTTCCCGGCAGAGCGTTTCACCACGCTGACCTCGCGGCTGGACGGCTACCCCGACACGCCGCTGCCGGAAAACATCATCAACTTTGCCGCCGGTGTCGGTAGCCCGAAGGTTTTTCCCCAGGAAGAATTCCGCAAGATATTGCTGTCGGTGCTCAGCCGCCATGCCGAAGAAGCTTTCGGCTATGGCGAATACTGCGGCTATTACCCGCTGCGCGATACGCTGGGACGGATCCTCACCGCCCAAGGCATCCCCACCCAAGCGGAACAGGTGCTGATCACCAACGGCTCGCAACACGCCATCAGCCTGATTGTGCAAAGCCTGCTTGAGCCGGGAGATACCGTGATCGTCGAAGAACCCACCTACGCCGAAGCGCTGGGGCTACTGCGCCTGCACAGGCTCAATATCGTCACCATCCCCAGCGATCGACACGGCATGCGGGTTGAACACCTGCCAGCGCTGCTGGAAAAACACCGGCCAAAACTGATTTATACCATCCCCAACTTTCATAACCCGACCGGGCGTTGCATGAGCGAAGCCCGCCGCCGACGCCTGCTAGCGCTGGCGCAACATGCCGGCGTGCTGATCCTGGAGGACGATTTCGTCGGCGATCTGCGCTACAACGGCAAACAGCTGCCGTCACTGCGGGCGCAGGCCTCGCCGGGCGCGGTGATGTATGTCAGCACTTTTTCCAAAATGCTGCTGCCCAGCATGCGCATCGGCTACCTGGTCGCAGACAGTGAGCAATATCAGCGGGTAGCGCGGTTAAAACACGTCGACAGCTTTACCAGCTCCAACTTGATCCAGCGGGCGCTGGACGCCTTCGTCACCATTGGCCGCTATGACAAACAGCTGCGGCGTGCCGGGCGGATCTACCGCCAGCACCGCGATGCCATGGTAACGGCATTGCAGCAGCATCTGCCGCACGGCTGCCACTTTGAGACGCCTGAGGGCGGATTGTTTATCTGGCTGACGCTGCCCGCTGCGGTTAACAACGAAACGTTGATGCCGGTGGCCTGGCGCCACGGCGTCACCTTTGCGCGCGGAGAGTGTTTTTATGCTCAGGAACAACGTGGTACGCATGGCTTGCGATTGAATTTCGCCGCTAATACGCCGCCGCTGATTGAAGAAGGTATCGCCCGACTCTGCCGGGCGATTAATGAGGTCATCGCCGCCAAATAGACCGGGGCTTATCGCCCGGCCCACCACAGACGCAGTTTCATTCCCCAGTAGCTGGTCCAGCCGGTGGTGCTTTGCACCACCTTGCCCTGGGAAATGACCACCAGCGTCGGGGTGACGCCAACCTGCCATTGCGCCGACAGCTCGCCGCGCGGATCGTTAACCACCGGCAGCGTCAGCCGTTTGCGCGCCAGCCACTGTTCGACCTGCAGATCGTCACCGGAACGCAGCGCCACGGTCAGCACATTGCCGCCCTCCTCCGCCAGCCTGGCAACATATGGCGTGGTAAAGCGGCACACGCCGCACCAACTGGCCCAGAAATAGACCAGCAGCGGCTTGTCCCGGCTGAGCTGCGCGAGTGAAACCCTCTCGCCGCTCAATGTGGTCAACGCCTGCACATCGAAAGCCGCCGGCGCCTGCGGTGCGCGCAGCCAGTCCATCGCCATCACCACCGCCAGCACAATCAGCAGCAGGATCAAGAGTTCGCGCCCCCAGCGCCGCAGCTTAGCCATTTTTGGCCTTCGCCAGTTGCTGTTTCACTATCGCCTCCAATTCCTCGTAAGACACCGCTCCCGGCAGCATCTGGTCGCCAATCAGCGTCGCAGGCGTTCCCTGCACCCCCAGTTTTTCCGCCAGTTCCATGTTGGTGCGCAGCGTGGTCATGCTCAGCTCACTCGGCGCCACCGCTTTCACCCCGGTTTTCTGCTGGGCGGCGGCGATGCTGGCGCTGTCGTGGAAGCCCTTTTTCGCCATCAGCCGCTGGTGCAACGCCCAAAACTGGTCCGGATGTTGCTGCCAGGCAGTTAGAGCGACACGCGCAGAGCTGACCGAGCTTTCGCCCTTGAACGGCAGCAGTTTCACCACCAGCGCTACCTCCGGATTTTGTTTGACGATTTTTTCCAGCATCGGATCAAAGCGCTTACAGTACGGGCAGTTGTAATCCGTGAACACAACCAGAGTCAGCCTGGCGTTGCCGGCCCCCAGACGCGGGCTGGCAGGGTCTTCATACAAAGCTTTGGCGTTTTGCTTAATTGCCTGATCGATCTGCTGGCCGGCGGTCTGCTGCTGCCAGGCATCGACCGCCTGCGCCAGAATATCCGGGTTCGACACCAGGGTTTCGCGGATCAGTTCCTTAATGCGCAACTCCTGCTCTGGGGTAAAGGGGGCGGCGGCCCAGACGGGAACGGCAATCAGCATCAATAACATCAGTAACTTTTTCATTGTGAATTTCCTTTGGCGGCGGACAGGGTTTGCAACACGGCATCGCGGGTTAACAGCGGGGACAACACCACACCGTCAGGGCTGCCGGGGCCATAAATCTGGTTAAAAGGCACGGCAACGCTGCCGCGCCGTTGCAGGAAGGCGCTGATTTCGGCAGAAGGACGGCTCCAGTCACCCCGCAGAGCGACCACGTCTTCGGCATTCAGCGCTTTTTGCACATCATCGCGCAACAGTACGTTGAATTTATTGGCTTTACAGGTGACGCACCAGTCGGCAGTGACGTCGATAAACACCCGCTTACGCTCGGCCAACGCCTGGGTGATCGCCTGCTCGCTCAGCGGTTGCCAGCGCACCTTGTCCTGCAACGGCTGACGCCACACCCCGGCGGTGAGCGAACCGGCCAACAACGCCACGCCGAACAGCACCAGCGTGGCGGCAACCCATCCGGCAGCAAGGCGCACGCCATGCCGTCGCCATACCGCCAACAGCAGCGCCAGCAGCGCCATGCCGCCCACGGCCAGCGTCGGGGTGGCGCCAATATGATTCACCATCAAGCTCAGCAGCCACAGCGAAGAGGCCAGCATCAGCAGCCCCATTACCCACCGTAACGCGTTCATCCAACGCCCCGGACGCGGCAAACGCAGCGCCAGCGCCGGCCAGGCGGCAATCAGCAGCCACGGCAGGCTCATACCGATCCCCAACGCGACAAACATGCCCCACAGCACCGGCAGCGGCGCGGCCAGGGCAAACGCCACGGCAGTACCAAGAAAGGGTGCCGAACAGGGCGTCGCCAGCAAGGTGGCAAAAGCGCCCTGCCAGAAATGCCCGCTCAGGCCGTGCCCGTTATGGGTCGCCAGTTTGGTATTCAGCGAAGAGGAAAGCTGCACGTGGAACAGGCCGAACAGGTTGGCGCTGAACAACAACGTTACCAGCACCATAAAGCCGATAAACCACGGGTTTTGAAACTGAATGCCCCAACCGAGCGCCTGATTGCTCAACCGCAGCGCCGTCATCAGCAACGCCAACGCCATAAACGAGGCTACGATACCCAATGACGAAGCCAGAAACTGCAGTCGGATGCTGCGCCGATCCCGCAGTTCTACCTGCAAAATCGAGCCCAGTTTGATGCCGAGCACCGGCAGCACGCAGGGCATCAGGTTGAGGATCAGCCCACCGGCCAGCGCCATCAGCACCGCCTGCCACAGCGGGAAAGCCGCCGCAGCCGGAGAAACCAGCGGCCCGCCAATCGGCAATTGAACCTGCTGCGCGATGCCACCGTCACTGATGACCAACGTCAGGGTTTTGCCGCGCAAGTCCGGTGCGCTATCCCCCCAGCCATCACTGACCGGTACCTGCGCCAACATCCGACTGCCGTCGGTGCCGATCTGCGGTTTGCCGAGATCGGCATCCTCCAGCGTATCGAAGAACAACTCGGGCTGTTGCCAGCCGGCGGTGCGCTCGGCGATGATCTGCAGTTCCCCGCGCTGATAACCGGCTTTAATGCCGTCAACCAGACCATCGGCTATCGGCACCTGCCCCATCGCCTGAGCAAAGTCGTGGTTAAACTGCGCGTCTGGGGGCGCGCCGAGATCGAGACTGAACGGATAGTCGGTCAAGATGCAGACGTTACTGCAAGTAGACAGCGTCAAGGTGCCCGCCAACTGAGGCGGTACGGCGCCCTTTATCGCTATCGGCAGTTCAACCCGATCGTGATATCCCTGAGTGGAAATGCCGGCTACGTCAAAACGCTGCGGCGTCGGCCAAAACCAGGTGGCCGGCAGCGGGTTGCCTTGCCAGCTTATCGCCGGCGCAATACCGCCTTCGCCGGGTGAACGCCAGTAGGTTTTCCAGCCTTGTTGCAACTCTATTGCCAGCAGCAGCCGGGTCTCCCCAGGGTGCGACGTGTCGGCGCGCAGCCGCACTTTGGCGTGATCGTTGGCCGGGCTTTGCAGCCAGCCGCTGTCTGCCGCCTGCAAGGCGGGCAGCCACAGCATTAACAGGCAGGCAAGCGCCGACCTGATGATATTCAACATGTTTTTTCTCCATAAATGAGTCAATCACCAAAAAGGACGGGTGATTAACTCATTCACGGAATACGCATAATCGGAGGTGTACCCTGAGGGTCGTGGGAGAAATCACTCTGGGAGGAGGAATACGCAAACGCGCGGCCACGGTGGGTGCCAGCAGCACCAACAGCAGGCCAAGACCGAACAGCAGCGTTTCGAACATCACCGGCGGCGCGGCCAACAGGGACTTGGCGCTCAGTTCGCAGGGCTTGGGCTGAAGTGCAGCGTCGTCATCGGGGGCGGAGAGTGCGACACCTGCAACGGGCAGGCCCATCGCCTGCTGCAACGCATGCAGGCCCGCCATGCGTTGAGTCATGCAGGTCAGCACCACCAGGCAAGCCAGGCATAAAAACCATTTCGCAATCCGCTGCTGTTTAACCATGCTGCCCTCAATGCCAAGTCTGGGCTTATCTTAGCGGCGCAGACGTGATTAGCAATCATTTTGCCTGTAAAGAAATGTCTGAGGGCGGTATTGGTAGCGGCCATTTACAGGTATCATGGAGGCACACCTGCGCTTTTCGCCGGGTACGACGATTTTTCTCTCCCCAAAGTAATTGGGGTTGCGGCAAGGCGGCAAGCAAGTGAATCCCGATGACTCAGTAAGTGGTTCGGGTGAGATTGCACAGTCAACGCAGCTGCAACCTCAAGTAAGAAGGGGATACACAGCGAAGGACTGGTGATATGCAACCTTTGAGTGGACCGGGCACCCCGATCGCCAGCGATCGCCCTCCGAACCCGGGCAAAACCACAACCACCGACGACGGCCCGCTCTCTCCAGCGCAACGCACTACGCTGGAGAAGTTGATCGTTAAGATCATGGCGCTCAGCCCGGCCAAGTCCGCAGAAATCTGGGCCACGCTGCGTCACGATCTCGGGGCAGACCATAATAGCAGCGAACTGCTGGCTCGCCATTTCCAGCCGGCCGAGCAACTGTTGCAAAACCGCCTGAACCAGGTGCAGCAAAGTCATGCCAGCCGCCAGTTGCTTCAGCAACTCACCGAACTGTTGCCTCAGGGCAATAACCGCCAGGCCGTCAGCGATTTTATTCGCCAGCAGTTTGGCCACACGGTGCTGAGCCAATTGAGCCATCCGCAATTGCAGCAGGTGTTGAACCTGTTGCAGACCGGCAGCCTGGCCATTCCTCATCCGCAGCAGACCGCCACCAGCGATCGCCCGTTACTGCCTGCCGAGCACCAAAACCTGCAACAGCAGGTGACCAAACTCAGCGCCGCTACCGGCGAGTCGCCGATCAAGATCTGGCAGACGCTGTTTGATCTGGCCGGGGTAAAAACCAACGACCCGCTACCGGCTCGCCATTTCCAACTGTTAAACCAGTTTTTGCAGGTCAAAGTGGCGCTTAGTCCGCAGTCCGCACCGACGCTGAACAGCCTGTTGGCCGCACTTAAACAACCGGCCGACCCACAGGAACAACAACAGTTGAATGACTACTGCCAGTCGCGTTTCAACTGCAACGCCAGCGCACCGCTCACCCACCCGCAGATGAGCGATGCCATCAACCAGCTGTTTGCCCGCCGTCTTGAAAAAACCGGCCCCACTCAGCCGATCGCCGGCGGCCCTGCCGAACCGCAGCCGTTGCTCAATCCGTTGATCGCCGCGCTGCCTCAACCGCTGCAAAAGGCGCTGAACAAGCCGGCAGTGGCGTTTATCCTGCTGATTCTGGTACTGGCGGTGGTCTTGGCGCTGGTGTTTTAACCGTCAGGCACAACCGCAGTCTTCCCCTGCTACAGTGCCCCGCAGCGAACCCGGCTGCTCACCGGTGGCCAATGGATGGCCATCGCGTTTCCAGAAATCCAGCCCGCCAATCAGCTCCTTCACTCTGAACCCCAGTTGCGCCAGCTTGTATGCCCCCTTGGTCGAGCCGTTGCAGCCGATGCCGTCGCAATAGGTGACATAGACTTTATTGCGATCCAGATGCGCCGTGCCGGCCTCGTCCATCAGCCGATGCGGCAAACTGATAGCGCCGGGAATATGCCCGGCCGCATACAAGGCTTGCGCGCGAGTATCTATCACCAGGATCTCGCTGACGCCGTTGCGCAGATCTTCCGCCACATCCCATGCGTCCGCGTAATAACTCAATTTCGCCGCCAGATAGTCCAGGCTTTGCGCCGCCGGCCCAGGGGGAAATGCCAAAACCAATGAAGATGCCGCCATAAAATTCACTCCTGTGGATGAGACTGATGACAATATTGCCTGATTTTGGTCTTATGATTGATACCCATTCTCGCCACAAGACAAGACCCATTATGACCCGTGCACTAATCTCGCTTTTCCAACGGCCGGAACAGGACGCAGGCACCTTGCGTGAACGCGTTTGCGGCACGCTGCGCCGCGCTATTCATAACGGAACGCTGAGCCGTGGGCAACGGTTACCCTCATCACGGGTTCTGGCCGGGGATTTAGGCGTCTCGCGGGTGACCGCCGAGGCGGCGTACAGCCAACTGGAGGCCGAGGGATACCTGCAGAGACGGGTTGGCCAGGGCACCTTTGTGGCGATCGACATAGTGAAGTCCCCTTCAGCACGCAAAATCGCGGGCGAGCCTCGCTTGTCATCACGTGGCCGGCAGATCGTGCAAACCGGTGGCTGCCGCGATCCGCAGCAACCGCTGCCGTTTGCCGCCGGCTCCCCGGATCTGCGTGCCTTTCCGTTAAAGTTGTGGAAGCAGCTCACCGCTCAGCAATTGCGCCTGCGGGGAGAAAACCTGATGCGCTATGGCGACCCTCAGGGTTACCTGCCGCTGCGTGAGGCCATTGCCGGTTACGTTAGCCAGGCGCGCGGGGTCAACTGCGACGCGCAACAGGTCATGGTGCTGACCAGTTCGCAACAGGCGCTACAGCTGATCGCCGCCCTGCTATTGGACAGCGGCGACAAGGTATGGATGGAAGACCCCGGTTATGCCGGCGCCAGAAACGCCTTTACCAGCGCAGGTGCAGAGCTGGTACCGGTCAGCGTGGACGAAGCCGGTATGCAACCACATGAGCAGTTACCCAGGCCGCAGTTGATTTACCTGACGCCCTCGCACCACTATCCCACCGGCGTGGCACTGAGCCTGGCACGGCGACTCCAACTGTTGGCGTTGGCCCAGCGGCAGCGGGCATGGATTATTGAAGACGATTACGACAGTGAATTTCACTATGACGGTCAGCCGATGCCGGCGATGCAGGGGCTGGATCGCCAGGGCAACGTACTGTATTTAGGCACCTTTTCCAAAGCGCTTTTCCCTTCTCTGCGGCTGGCCTATCTGGTGGTGCCGCCCGCTCTGGTAGAACCTTTTACCACCGCACGTACGGTTTACGACGGCCACAGCGCCCAACTGATGCAGGCGGTCACCGCCGAATTCATCCATCAAGGGCATTTTGCCGCCCACATCCGCTACATGCGCCAGCTGTACCGCAGCCGTCGTGACCACTTGCTGCAGGAAGTGCAGGAAAAGCTTGGGCATTATGCCACCCCACAGCAGGCGGGTGGCGGATTGCAACTCAGCGTCTGGCTGCCGCCGGGCCAGGAAATGGCCCTCACCCGCCAGGCGCAGCAGCTGGGTGTGATCACGCCCGGACTGGCGGCACAGTATCAAACGGCGCAGGCGCGACGCGACGGCTGGCTGTTGGGTTTCGCCGCCCTGACGCCGGGGGAGATCCGTGCCGGGGTAGAACGGCTGGCCAGGATCATTCCCGCTTAGCGTTGCTGCGCGCAAACAACAGCGTGAAAGCCACGCCGGTCAACGCACACACCACTCCGGCCATAAATACCGAGGAATAGCCCAGCGACGTGGCCAACAGCCCGGTCAATGGGCCGGTAATGGCGTAAGAGACATCCTGAAACGCCGAGTAACCGCCGACGGCCGTGCCGCGCACCTGCGGCGGCACGCGTTTCACCACCTCCACGCCCAGTGCGGGGAAGATCAATGAGCAGCCTAAACCGGTGAATGCCGCCCCAACCAACGCCATCAGCGGCGTGGCGGCCGAGAACAGCAGCAGCAGGCCAAAGGCCTCAATCAGCAATGAAACCAGCGCCACGCGGATGCCGCCGAACTTGTCGGGATAATGGCCAAACAGCAGGCGCATCACCACAAATGCCACGCCGAACATCGTCAGCGCCAGGCCGGCATGCCCCCAGCCATTCGCGGTAAAATACAGCGACACAAAGGTGCCAATCACCGCAAAACCCACGCCCTGCAATGCCAGCGCTACGCCCGGTTGCCAAATGCTGCCCACCATTTTCCACAGCGAAGGACGTTCACCGTGCGTTGGCGCCACCGCCGCGACACGCATATTTAGCAGCATGGCGATCAGCGGCAGCAGCAAAGTAGACACGCCTAACGCCATAAAGCCCCAGTGCTGATGCAACATCAGGCCGACAGGCGCGCCTGCCGCCAGCGAGCCGTAGATCGCCATGCCGGTCCAGGACATTACCTTGCCGGAGCGGGCCGCCCCCACCAGACCAAAGCCCCAGGTCAGGGTGCCGGTCAGCAGCAGGCTTTCGCCGTAGCCTAAAATCAGGCGTCCGAGGATCAGCAGGGCGAATTTGATCTCTGGCGCCGCCGGCAGCAGCGCTGACGCCAGATAGGCGACGCCGGCCAGCGAACAGGCAATCATCCCCTGTCGCGCCGAGCGTTTGCCGCCAAAGCGGTCAGCCAGCCGACCGGCGTAACCGCGGGTCAGTACCGTCGCCAGAAACTGAATCCCCACCGCGACCCCCACCATCAGGTTGCTCATGCCCAGTTCAAAATGCACGTACAGCGGGATCACCGGCAACGGCAAAGCTACAGTCAGATAGGTGAGAAAGATCGCGCAGGTCAGCGAAAGCAGCGCTTTGTTAGCGGAAGGCTCCGCATGTGAAATCGTAGATGACATAGATTGCTCACTCAAAAGGGGAAATACAGAGAGAGCCAGATGACTCCAACGCTCTCTTCTCTCGTTGCCAAAGGCAACAAGAACGAGCGCGTTGGATTACGTGAACGCTTACGCAACCCAGAACCCTGGGTTGTATCGCCAGATAGTAACCAGCGGGCTCTGCGGCTGTCAATCACCCGCGTTTACTCGGGCCCTTTACTGCTCGGTCAGCCGCAGCTCGGCTACCACCGGCAGGTGATCGCTGACCGCGGGCCAGTGAATGCCATTCCAGTCGCCGCTGGCGTTAGGCACCGTCAGGCTGTCGAGATGCCAGCGTTGGGCATTGCCGCTAAAGATATAATCGACTTTGATTTCCGCATTTTCCGCCGGCCAGCTGCGGCCATCTTGCGTCGTGGGCATGATGTCGTTCCAGTAACGGCTCAGTTCGGTCCAGGTGACGCTGCCCGGTACGTCGTTCATATCGCCGAACAGCAGCTTGATGCCACGTATCTCGATGGTGCGATCGTTTAATTCACGCACCTGATCCAGGCGCATGGCCGGGTCTTCCTTGGTGTCCAGATGGGTATTGATCAAAGTGATCGGCGCCGGAAACTCGGGCACGTCGGTCTGGGCGCTAAAGGCAATGCGCTGTTCACGCTGGCCGGAAGGCAGCGGATAAATCTTGCTGTCATGCAAGGGGTATTTCGACAGAAACGCCAGGCCATATTCGCCGCCGTCAAAGTCTATCGCCCGCCCAAAGGCTACGTGCATGCCGGTCAGCTTGGCCAATTCCTCCGCCTGATCGAGTTTCCCGCTGCGGCCGGTGAGCTTATCCACTTCCTGCAGCGCCACCACGTCGACGTTCATCGCCTTGATCGCCTTGGCGATGGCGGTCATATCGCTGACCTTGCCGGCGGCAATATTGAAGCTGGCGATGCGGATCTTCGGCGCCTGCTCCAGATCATAGGTTTTGTTCTTCAGGCCGCCGAGTGCGCTGGCCACTTCGCGGCTGTTGACGTTACTGTTGGCATTGCCGGCAGCGGTGGATGACCAGGCGGCATGAGACATTCCCAGGGATAACAGAGTAATAAGCAAAGCATTACGTGAGCGCATCGGTTCTCCTTTAACGATCAGATTTATTGTTGGGGCACCCTTTCCCCCACAGCTAACAACGATTCTGCCGCAGATACCTGCGACTATTTCCTAGTTGCGCCGCTATTTTTTTATTCTGCGCGGCGTCTCGCATTCCGACAGAGAAAGCATTGCAGCAATGGACAACCGGCTGATTTAGCATTAAAACCGATAGACAGCTTATCGAGAGGAACCCGCATGACCAGCGCCATTGCCGAACAGCTTACCGAACGTTTCTTTCGTTATCTGGCGGTCACCAGCCAGAGCGATGCCGCCGTCAACGCCCTGCCCAGCACGCCCGGCCAGCATGATATGGCAAAGTTGCTGGCAGCCGAGTTGCGCCAACTGGGGCTGAAGGACGTGCAAATCGACGAGCACGCCACCGTGACCGCCCGCAAGCCCGGCAACCAACCCGGTGCGCCGCGCATCGGTTTTATTACCCATATCGATACCGTCGACGTCGGTCTGTCGGCGCACATACATCCTCAGCGCCTGCACTTTAGCGGCCAGGATCTCTGCCTGAACGCGGAGCACGACATTTGGCTGCGCACCGCCGAACATCCGGAGATCCAGGCCTATCCGAACGAAGACATTATTTTCAGCGACGGCACCAGCGTGCTCGGCGCCGATAACAAGGCGGCGGTTACTGTCGTTATGACGTTGCTGGCTAACCTGAGCGCCACAGACCGCCACGGCGACATTGTGGTGGCCTTTGTGCCGGATGAAGAGATCGGCCTGCGCGGTGCCAAAGCGCTGGATTTGGCGCGCTTTGACGTAGATTTCGCCTACACCATCGACTGCTGTGAACTGGGCGAAGTGGTTTATGAAAACTTCAATGCGGCGGCGGCGGAGATCCGTATCGAGGGCGTGACTGCGCACCCGATGTCGGCGAAGAACGTGCTGATCAACCCGATTCGCATCGCCACCGACATCATCAATCAGTTCGATATCCTGGATACCCCGGAACATACCGAGGGGCGCGAAGGCTATTTCTGGTTCAACGACATCACCGCCAACGCCAATCTCGCCACGCTAAAAGTGTCGATTCGCGATTTCGATCTGGTCGCTTTCAATGCGCGTAAAGCGCGTATTCAGGAAGTGGTGCGGCAGGTGGCGGCGAACTACCCGCGCGCCAGGGTGAGCTGCAGCGTTACGGATATCTACAGCAATATCAGCAATTCAATCGGTGAAGACAAGCGCGCCATCGAACTGATTTTCGGCGCCCTCGCCGCACACGGCATTCCGCCGAAGGTGATCCCGATGCGCGGCGGCACCGACGGCGCAGCGCTGTCCAGCCGTGGCGTGGTGACGCCGAACTACTTCACCGGCGCGCACAATTTCCATTCGCGTTTCGAGTTTCTGCCGGTCAGTTCCTTTGTGAAATCTTATCAGGTGACCCGCAGCATTTGTTTGCTGGCTGCGCGTGGTTAGAAAAGCGTTGGCCGCGCAGCAAAGCGCGGCCG
This sequence comes from Serratia sp. 22264, assembly GCF_052045345.1. Taxonomy (NCBI): domain Bacteria; kingdom Pseudomonadati; phylum Pseudomonadota; class Gammaproteobacteria; order Enterobacterales; family Yersiniaceae; genus Serratia; species Serratia sp. 22264. The sequence continues at coordinate 130,948 of NZ_JBQEOY010000004.1, read as the reverse complement.
GTGTCAGGCCAATAGCCAGCCGAGCAGCGCACCCCAGGCCAGCAATGGCAGCGAGTAGTAATGGAATTTCAGCCAGATCTTGCGCTCCCCCGCCATGCGCAACGCAATCAGGTTCGCCAGCGAGCCAATCGCCAGCCCAAAGCCCCCGGCGTTCACCGCATAGGCTACCAGTTGGCTGGAAGGCACGTAATTGAGCAGCAAAATGGTCGCCGGCACATTGCTGATGATCTGCGACAGCCCAATCCCCAATGCGTAAATGCCGCCGTCACCAAGCCGGGTGATATCGGCGAACCAGGGCTGAATCGCCTGCAATTGGGTAAACAAGCCGACGTCGATAAACATGGCGATAAAGACAAAAATCAGGCTCCAGTCGATCTGCAACAGCACCCGGCGCGCCAATAGCAAGAAACCGGCAAACACCGCCAACAGGCCGTACAGCGCCAAACCGACATCCAGACACAGCAGAAAAATCGCGTACAGTGCCACGCAGCTCAGCAACAGCGGCCGCTGATAGGGATAGCCCTCAGTATGCGGTGCCTTTACGATATCCCGCGCCGGGAAGCTGAACCAGGCCAGGACCAGCAGGCTGACCATCATCGCCGCGCCAAAGGGCGCCATCTGAATGATAAACCCCAGGAAAGAGAGCGACGACTTGCTCCACAGCAGAATGTTTTGCGGATTGCCGATCGGCGTTAACAGCGAGCCGGCGTTGACCGCCAGCGCCTGGAAGATAATCAGCCGACCGATCGGCAGCGAGGAAAGTTTTTTTAGCGTAATGGTCAACGGAATGGCGATAAACAACGCCACGTCATTGGTCAGGAACGAAGACAGCAGCGCGGCGGAAAACACCAAAAACAGCGCCAGCCACCGTTCACTGCGCAACGTGTTGATGATTTTACGGCCAACAAAATCAAAATAGCCGCTGACCTCAACGCCCTTGGTCAGCAGCATCAGCCCCAGCAGGGTAATAATGGTGCGCCAGTCGATAAAACCGGCTAATGCAGGCACCTGCTGCGGGTTTAGGGCGGCCATCACCACACCGGCCAACAGCAGGATATGCAGGAAACGATCTTTCAGGAACGGTTGGATCAGCCGGGCAGCGGCGTTTGAACTCATGGTCATCGCTTCAAAAATCAATCTGGAATAAGGAGCCAGACGTTAGCCCAAGCGCGGCGGCAATGCCAGCAAAATGCTATTTTACCTTTCTGCGCTTTTCATTTGCCGCGCTTTACTTTATTTGTAGCGCCTTTCTACGTTTCTAAGGATTTTTCATGGTCAACGCTATCGCCAAAGGGCTGTTGCTGAGCACCGCGCTCAGCCTGCTTGCCGCCTGTAACGATCAGGAAACCCGTTCGCAGATCGACCTCGAAGGCAAAACCATGGGCACCTTCTACAGCGTCAAAATCAGCGGTGACGTCAAGATCAGCAAGCCGTTGCTGCAACAGCAGGTCGACGCCTTGCTCGAACGGGCCAACGATGATATTTCCACCTACCGCCCCGCGTCGGTGCTGTCGCGCTTCAATCAATCGCACAGTACCGACCCGCAACCCATCCCGCGCGGGATGGCGGATATTATCCTGACGGCCCAGCGAATCGGCCGCGATACGCAGGGTGCGATGGATATTACCGTCGGCCCACTGGTGAATCTGTGGGGTTTTGGCCCGGACAAACGCGCAGTCAAGGTGCCGGAGCAGCAGCAGATTGAAGCCGCGCAAAAAAATATTGGCCTGCAGCATCTCAAATTGCTCAGCGACAGCCGTGGGGAGTGGCTGCAAAAAGATCTGCCGAACATGTATGTCGATCTCTCGACCCTGGGTGAAGGCTACGGCGTTGACCAGCTTGTTAAACTGATGGCGCGCAACGGCATCACCAACTATCTGGTGTCGGTCGGCGGCGCGGTGTCCTCACGCGGCGTCAACGGCCAGGGCAAGCCGTGGCGAGTGGCGATCCAAAAACCGACCGACAGGGAAAATGCGGTGCAGGCGCTGGTCGATCTGCAAGGCTACGGCATCAGTACCGCCGGCAGCTATCGCAACTACTTCGAACAGAATGGCCAGCGCTATTCGCACGTTATCGATCCCGTTACCGGCCGGCCCATTACCCACCGGCTGGTCTCCGCCACGGTGATAGCGTCAACCGCGCTGGAAGCGGACGGCTGGGATACCGGGTTGATGGTGCTGGGGACGGAAAAAGCGCTGAAGCTGGCGGAAGAAAAAGGGCTGGCGGTGTACCTGATCAGCAAAACCGATGACGGTTTCAACGCCGTGATGACGCCGCAGTTCAAAGCGTTTCTGGCGAAGTAGTCTTCGTTTCGTAAAAGCGGGACGCAGCACACTGCGCCCCGCTCCATCATCCTTTGCGATGCAACAATAAGTAGACCACCGGGACGACCAGCATCGACAACAACGGTGCACTGAGCATCCCGCCAATCATCGGGGCCGCAATGCGGCGCATCACTTCAGAGCCTGCGCCGTTGCCCCACATGATCGGTAATAGCCCAGCCATGATGGTAGCGACGGTCATCACTTTTGGCCGCACCCGTAATACCGCCCCCTCGGCGATGGCGTCCATCAGCTGTTTTCGGGTGAGCGGTTTCCCCGGCTGGCGGTGTTTTTCCAGCGCATGATTCAGGTACAGCACCATGATCACGCCAAATTCCGCCGCCACCCCCGCCAGTGCAATAAAGCCCACCGCCCCGGCCACCGAAAGGTTGTAGTTCAGCAGATACAGCAGCCACACGCCGCCTATTAGCGCAAACGGCAGCGTCGCCATGATCAACAGCGCATCACGCACGCTGCTGAAGGTAACAAACAGCAGCACGAAAATGATCGCCAACGTCACCGGCAGTACGATTTTCAATTGGGCGCTGGCACGTTCCAGATACTCAAACTGCCCGGACCAGCTCAACGACACGCCCGCCGGCAGCTTAACCTGCTGCGCGACCGCCCGTTGCATCTCTTCCACCGCCGATTTGAGATCCCGTCCGCGCAGATCGACATAAATCCAGTTGGAGAGCCGCGCGTTTTCACTTTTCAGCATCGGTGGCCCTTCCGTGACACGAATGTCCGCCAACATCGACAATGGCACCTGACCACCGCCGGCGGTCAACACCGGCAACGCCTGCAGTTGCTGCACCGAATCGCGCACCTCACGCGGGTAGCGCACATTGATCGGATAACGCGCCCGGCCTTCGACGGTTTCGCCAATGTTCTCTCCCCCCACCAAGGTCGCCACCATGGATTGCAGCTCTTTCACCGAAACGCCGTAGCGCGCGGCGCGTTGGCGATCGATATCAATGTCCACGTAACGGCCGCCGGTAATGCGCTCCGCCAGCGCCGAGGTGACACCCGGCACCTGTTTTACCACCTGCTCAATCTGCCCGGAAATCCGCTCGATGTCGGCCATGTTATTACCATTCACCTTGATGCCAACCGGGCTTTTTATCCCGGTGGCCAACATGTCCAGCCGATTGCGGATCGGCGGAACCCAAACATTGGCAATGCCCGGCACCTTGACCACCGCGTCCAGCTCCGCCACCAATTTATCCATGGTCATACCCGGCCGCCACTGGTCACGCGGCTTGAAACTAAGGGTGGTTTCCAGCATGGTCAACGGCGCGGGATCGGTCGCGCTCTCCGCCCGCCCCGCCTTGCCGAATACCGTCGCCACTTCCGGCACGATTTTGATCAGCCGGTCGGTCAGTTGCAGCAACCTGCTCGCCTCACGCGCCGACATGCCCGGTAATGACGATGGCATATAAAGCAGATCGCCTTCGTCAAGCTGCGGCATAAATTCGCTGCCCAATCGGCTAAGCGGATATGCCGTCAACAACAGCAATAAGCACGAAACCCCGAGCGTAGTTTTCGGCCACGCCAACACCGCCGCCAACACCGGTTGGTACAGGCGGATCAGCCAGCGGTTAATCGGGTTGGCATGCTCGTCGGGAATACGGCCACGAATAAAGTAGCCCATCAGCACCGGCACCAGCGTAATGCCCAGGCCAGCGGCCACCGCCATGGCGTAGGTTTTGGTGTAGGCCAGCGGGGAGAACATTCGCCCTTCCTGCGCCTGCAGGGTGAACACCGGAATGAAGGACAACGTGATAATCAGCAAACTGCAAAACAGCGCCGGCCCCACTTCCACCGCAGCCTGCTCTGAAATGCGCCAATAATCCGTCGACGTCGGCTGCTGCCCGGGATGGCGTTGCCGCCACTGCTCCAGCACCTTATGCATGTTCTCAATCATGACGATCGCCGCGTCCACCATGGCACCAATCGCGATAGCTATCCCGCCCAGCGACATGATATTGGCGTTGACGCCCTGATAATGCATGACCACAAAAGCACCAAGAATGCCCAGCGGCAGCGTGATCATCGCCACCAGCGCCGAACGGAAATGGAACAGGAACAAAGTGCAGACCAGGGCTACCACCAGAAACTCTTCCAGCAGCTTGTGGGACAGGGTTTCAATCGCGTGTTCGATCAGTTGCGAACGATCATACACAGTCACAATTTCCACACCGGGCGGCAAGGTCTGCTGAACTTCTTGCAGCTTCACCTTCAGCGCGTTAATGGTCTCCAGCGCATTTTTACCGTAGCGCATCACTACGATGCCGCCCGCCACTTCACCCTCGCCGTTCAGCTCAGCCACACCACGACGGATCTCCGGCCCTTCGCGCAACGTCGCCACTTGCGAAAGCAGGATCGGTACGCCGTCACGCACGGTAATCACCACGTTGGCAAAGTCACTCCGCTTTTTCAGGTAGCCCGAGGTCCGCACCATATATTCCGCTTCCCCCATCTCCAGCACTGCACCGCCGCCTTCCTGGTTGGCATCCTGAATGGCACTTACCACCTGTTGATGCGTGATATTCAGCGCGCGCAGGCTTGGCGGATCCAGTACCACCTGATACTGACGAACCATACCGCCGACGCTGGCCACTTCAGCCACGTTGGGGACGGTTTTCAGTTCAAATTTCAGCGTCCAGTCTTGTAGCGCGCGCAAGTCGGCCAGGCTATGTTTCCCGCTTTTATCCACCAGAGCATATTCGTAAACCCAGCCGACACCGGTGGCGTCCGGCCCCAGAGCTACTTTCACCTGCGCCGGCAGCGAGGATTGCACCTGGCTCAGCGCCTCCAACACCCGCGAGCGTGCCCAGTAAAGATCGGTGCCATCCTCAAACAGCACGTAGACGTAAGCGTCGCCAAACATGGAAAAACCACGCACCGTTTTGGCTCCCGGTACCGTAAGTAGCGTGGTGGTCAGCGGATAGGTAACCTGATCTTCAATCACTTGCGGTGCCTTGCCGGGGTAAGTGGCACGGACAATCACCTGTACGTCAGACAGGTCCGGCAATGCATCCAGCGGCGCTTTCTGCAATGCCCAGACACCCCATCCAGCCAACAACACCGAAGCCAGCAGCACCAATAGCCGGTTGCGCAGCGACCAACGGATCACGAAAGCAATCATAAATCGCCCCCATGCGCAGCGCTCGTCAGCACAATCTGACTGATATGCGAACCTTGGTCATCAACGGTAAAAGCGATTTTCACCCTGTCGCCAGGTTTGATGCCGGCCGGCAACCCCGCCGACGGCAGAGCAAAATCCATGGTCATCGCCGGCCACTGCAGCTCCGGCACGGGGCCGTGGGACAGTGTTATGGCGCTATCATTCAATGCCTCAACCACGCCTTCAGCCTGGTACTGTTTCAGCTCGGTTTGCGCCGCCATCTGCGGCAGGGCGCTGCGCATGCTGGCTTCGGAGTCGATCAGGAACTGGCCGGAAGTCACCACTTGTTGCCCGACGCTCAGCCCGCGTTTGATTTCCACCCAGCCATCCTGTGCACGCCCGGCCACCACCTCAACCGGCGTGAAATGCCCATTGCCTTCGGCGAGCAACACCCTATTGCGATCGCCGCTGCCGATCAGCGCCTCCTGCGGTATCGCCAACACCGGCTGACCGAGGGTGCTGTGCGACAGCGTGAGTTGCAGGTACATGCCCGGCCGAAGTTTTTGCTGAGGATTTTTCAGCAGGATGCGCGCTTTGAAGGTTCGGGTCAGCGGATCGACATTGGCCAGCAGTTCGCTCACCTCGCCTTCAAATCTTTCACCAGGCCAACTGGCGGAAGCCGCCTGCACCTTATCGCCCACTTTCAGCAATCCGGCCTGCGCCTGCGGATAATCGGCAACGATCCACACCGGATCGAGGCTGGCTATCTCAAACAGCCCCTGCGCGGCGGTGACCTGAGCGCCTTCCAGAATGTTGAGCTTATTCACAAACCCATTTCCCGGTGCCGTGATCTTGACGCGCGGCTCGGGTTTACCCGTGCGCTCCACCTGCCGAATCACCCCTTCGGGCATAAACAGCAGCTGCAACCGCTGGCGTGCGGCGGCGCTTAACGCGGTGTCTCCCAGTTGGCGTACCGCCAGATACTCCTGCTGCGCCGCACTCCAGTCGGGGATCCACAGTTGCGCCAAGGCTTCGCCCTTTTTCACCTGTTGCTGGCTGGCACGCACGTAGAGTTTTTCCACCAGCCCGTTGGCGCGGGCAGCGATAATCTGAACTCCACGTTCATCGGTCGCGACGCTGCCGAAAGCGCTGAGTTGCGGCGCCAGTTGGCGCAATTGCGCAGCTTCGGTGCGAACGCCCAGGTTCTGCTGTTGGCGGGCGCTGATGGTCACGCCGCCCTCGGGCTCTGCCTCATCGGCATAGCGCGGCACCAGTTGCATATCCATAAAAGGCGATTTACCCGGTTTGTCAAAACGCTGTCCCGGCATCATCGGGTCGTACCAATAAAGTACCTGTCGCTCACTCTTGGCGGCCGGCGCGGGCGCGTCTCCCCCCGCTGCACCAAACCAGTATCCCGCCAGCCCACTGCCGATCAGCGCCGCTAACAGCGCCAGCTTGAATTGTATTTTCATTGCATCGATTCCAGAGGGGTGAGATAGCGAATGGCGGCCCAAATCTGCGCCAGTTCCCTGGCGGCCTTACCGGCACTGAGGCGGCTGTCGAGAAGCGCCCGTCGCGCTTCCAGCACCGCAGACAGGTCGTTTTTACCGCTGCGATATTGCGCTAACAACAGGCTCACTCGCTGTTGCTGCAGGGGAATGACCTGACGTTGCTGGCGCTGCCACTGCGCCTGCGCTGCCTGATACTGCGCCAACAGCGTATCGAGTTGTGCCTGATGGTCACGGATCAACAGCGTCAACCGATCGTTGGCCTCCATGCTGCGGGAAACATCGGCGGCATAGTCCTTGTCCTGCCGCTGTGCGCGGAACAACGGCAAATCGACGGTAAACATCACCCCGGCCAGATCCTCGTAATCGTCGGCGCGCTTGCCGTAATACACCTCAACACCGACATCCGGTATTGCCGCCACCGCGGATTGAGCCGAGCGCGCTTTGGCAACGTCAGCCTCGCGGCTGGCTTGCAGCACTTCGGGATGCTGCCTGATGGCCTGCCGCAATACGTCGCTGTCGGCCGGTAAACGCTCAAAGCGCGGCATCGCCCCGGCAGTATCCGTTGCAGACAGGCCGGTCAGTTGCGCCAGGCGTGCCTGCGCGACAGCAACGTCACGCTGCGCCTCGCTGATGCGATCCTGCATGCTCAGCAGCGTCAGCCTGGCGTCCAGTACGCCGCTCGCAGGCGTTCCACCGCCGGCCACGGCAGCATGCTGAGTGGCGATCTGACGTTCACTCTCCGTCACCAGCGCTGAGGCATCACTCAAGGTTTGTCGGCTCAACGCCAACGCCAGCCACGCCTGCGCAGTTTGTTGCTGTAGACGAGCGCGAATGGTGGCGCTGCCTGCATCCGTCTGGCTGGCTTCGGCACGCAGGGTATCCGCTTTACGCTGACGTTTGGTGCCGCTGACGTAATCCTGCATGATGCCGATTCGTCCCATGGTCATGCCTTCGCGGGTAAAACGCTGGGCGTTACCGCCCTGCACCGGCACATTTTCAATGCCGAACTTCAGCTTGGGATCGGGCAACTGCATCGCCGAATCCGCCATGTTTTGCAAGGCGTTCACCTGATGCCGATTGGCGGATAACTCCGCCGAATAACCTTCGGCCGCCATCAATGACTGTTGCAGCGTCAGACCCGCCGCCAGGGTGGCCGGTGCCCAACAGGCAAGCAGCAGCCAGCCCACCCGCCAAGGGTGAGAAAGGATAATGGTCATAACGCCTCCGTTATGGTCGAGCAGCGGCGATGGCGATCAGCCGGTAACCGCCGTCGATCGGCAGGAAGCTGAAGTCAACCGCGGTACCCACCGGCAATGCGGCGAAGGAAGGCGCTGGAGGGAGCAGGAAACTCATGGACATTGGCGGCCAATCAAGCGCAGGAATGGCCTTGTGAGCGATGGACACCTTCCGCACATCCCAGGCTTTGATGATGCCCTGACTGTGGATTTCGACGGTCGGTTTGGCGGCAGGATCCTGCATCGCCCTATCGGCAGCGCTGGAGGTAAAGGCAAAAAACAGGGTGAACACTACGGCGACAAATACATTACGCATAACGGGTACTCCATAAAATAGTTAACAAACGCGGAAAACCGTCGGGGACGGCAAAGCGGTTGTCAGAGCTATTCACGGAACCGGCAGAAAACAATCTCTGCCGGCGGGCCTGTTATTGGCGGCGTTTGCCAGGTATTGGACGAGGTAGAACGTGACGGGAAAGGCGTAATGATGGCCAATTCGCCGCTGGTGGGCAAAGCAGCCAACGTCAGGTTGGTGTGATCCTGTTGGGCTGACTCAGGTACGCAGTGTTTCTCGCATAGCGGCTCTTGGGCTTGTATCTGCTGCTGCGACGGCACGCTGTTTTGCATATGCATCATATGCTGTGCCATCGGCGCTTCGCCGCTGAACTGCAGGTTGCAGTTATGGCTGGCCAACGCCAGCTGGGTATTCAACAACAGCCAGCTGACGACCCATAACCATGCACAGGCCCGCTTTTTAGCGAAGCGCAGACGGTGCATGGATAAGGATATGGACGTCAAAGCCGACATCAGATGATTCCAACGGATGAGATAGCGGGAGTATATCGACCCAGGGCAGGCGCAGGAATGGAATTTACACCCGCTGACAAAGCGGTATCCGTCAGCGAACCAGAAATAAAAATACCATGACTTCAATCAACTGGCGGCTCATCGCCCAAAGAAAAAGCCCAGCAATGGCTGAGCTTTTTACGGGGACATTCACCGACAGACGATTATTTGGTTAACGCAATAATACCCAGCGTCAGGCCGGCAACCGCCGCCGCACCACCGGCGATAGCGCCCGCGGTTTCCCAGTTATCCTGCGTCGTGCCCTTCATGCAGGTGTTGGTGTGCACCAAACGCCCCTGATCGTCATAAACCGGGACACAAGGTGACTCAGTCGCGCACCCCGCCAGAAACACTGACAGCAACCCAACCGCAATTAACTTTTTCATACTCATGCCTCAAGGTTCGATCACTCTGAAAACGCTACGCCGAGTGATAATCGCGTTATCGGGCTATTGTATGCGTAAAAGGCTGAACGAGGCGTTAATGATCCGTCAAAAGATGTAATTTGGGATAACTCTGAACGGGCAGCGACAGGCAGTAAAAAGCCCGCTGCGAAGCGGGCTTGATCAACTGGCATGGATTGCGGCTAAATTACTTTTGCAGCTTGCGCATGACCAGCGTGGCGTTGGTGCCACCGAAACCGAAGCTGTTGGACATCACGGTGGTCAGCTCGCGTTTGGTCGGCTGAGTCACGATGTTCATGCCAGCGGCTTTCTCGTCCAGGTTGTCGATGTTGATGCTCGGCGCGATAAAGCCGTGCTCAACCATCAGCAGGCTGTAGATCGCTTCCTGCACGCCCGCGGCACCCAGAGAGTGACCGGTCATGGCCTTGGTGGAAGAGATAGCCGGGGTATTGTCGCCAAACACTTCGCGAATGGCACCCAGTTCTTTCACGTCGCCCACCGGCGTGGAAGTGCCGTGCACGTTCATGTAATCGATTGGGGTATCCACGCCTTGCAGCGCCATCTTCATGCAACGTACTGCGCCTTCACCTGATGGAGCCACCATGTCGGCACCGTCGGAGGTCGCACCGTAGCCGATGATTTCCGCATAGATGTGCGCGCCGCGCGCCAGAGCGTGTTCCAGCTCCTCAACCACCACCATACCGCCGCCGCCGGCGATGACGAAACCGTCACGCGCTGCGTCATAAGTGCGGGAAGCTTTTTCCGGGGTTTCATTGTAGCTGGTGGACAGTGCGCCCATCGCATCGAACTCACAGGCCATTTCCCAGCACAGCTCTTCACCGCCGCCGGCAAAGACCACGTCCTGCTTGCCCAGTTGGATCAATTCCACCGCGTGACCGATGCAGTGTGCAGAGGTGGCGCAGGCAGAGCTGATGGAGTAGTTAACGCCACGAATTTTGAACGGGGTTGCCAGGCAAGCGGAAACGCCTGAAGCCATGGCCTTGGTCACCATATAAGGACCCACGCCGCGCAGGCCTTTGGCGCGCATGCCGTCGGAACCTGCAACCTGGTTGCGCGGAGAACCACCACCTGAGCCAACCACCAGACCGGTGCGATCGTTGGAAACCTGATCGGCAGCCAGGCCGGAATCCTTGATGGCTTCTTCCATGGAAAGATAGGCATAAACGGACGCGTCGCTCATAAAGCGCATCACTTTACGGTCGATCAGACCGGTAGTGTCCAATTTAACATCGCCCCATACGTGACTACGCATGCCGGAATCTTTCAGCTCCTGGGAGAAAGTGATCCCAGAACGTCCTTCCTGCAGGCTCGCCAGGACCTCCTGCTGGTTGTTACCAATGCTGGAGACGATTCCCAGGCCAGTAATCACTGCACGTTTCATTCAGTACCTCTTCCACAATTTTACATTCGGGATTTTGCATCGCACTTTAGCGTACAGATGTACGCCGAACAAGTCCGATCAGCGTTTTTCAGCTTTATTCTTATCCAGTTTGCGCCATTTCGCTAGCCCCGTTAGAATCCCGTCACCCCTTGAGTTACGAGCAACTAACCGTGAGCCACGCCCCGATCCAAACCGCAGCGTTATCCTGGAACGAACAGGGTACACCTGTTTCGAAACAGTTTGATGACGTCTACTTTTCTAATCAGGATGGGCTGGAAGAAACCCGTTACGTATTTCTCAAGGGCAACCGGCTGCCGCAGCGTTTTAGCGAGCACCCGCGCCCGCTGTTTATCGTCGCGGAAACCGGCTTTGGCACCGGGCTCAACTTTTTAACTCTGTGGCAGGCGTTTGCCGGTTTTCGTGCTGCAATGCAAGATGCCCCGCTGCAACGGCTGCATTTCATCAGTTTTGAAAAATTCCCGCTGTTGCACGCCGATCTGGCGGCCGCGCACGCACGCTGGCCGGAACTGGCCCCCTATGCCGATGAGCTCCGCGCTCAATGGCCGCTACCGTTACCGGGCTGCCACCGCCTGCTGCTGGCTCAGGGCCGCATTACGCTGGATCTGTGGTTCGGCGACGTCAACGCGCTGCTGCCGCACTTTGACCCCAGCATGAATCATCAGGTCGACGCTTGGTTCCTCGATGGTTTTGCGCCGGCGAAAAACCCGGATATGTGGACTGAGCAGCTGTTCGCCGCCATGGCGCGTTTCGCCCGGCCGGGAGGTACCTTAGCCACCTTTACCGCCGCAGGTTTTGTACGGCGCGGGTTGCAACAGGCGGGTTTTGAGGTAACAAAGAGCAAAGGTTTCGGTCAAAAACGCGAAATGCTGATCGGCGAGTTACCCGCCAATGCGCCGGCCTTGCCGCATCCCGCGCCCTGGTTCCTGCGCCCGGAGGCGGAAAACACTGACGATATCGCCATCATCGGCGGCGGCGTCGCCAGCGCGCTTATCGCTCTCGCCCTGCTGCGGCGTGGCGCGAAAGTGACGTTATACTGCGCCGATCCGCAACCGGCCGAAGGTGCATCGGGTAACCGTCAGGGTGCGCTCTATCCGTTGCTGAACGGCCGCGGGGACGCGCTGGAAACCTTTTTCAGCGCCGCCTTCCCGTTTGCCCGCCGCCAGTACGATGCGCTGTTGCAACAAGGCGTGGCATTCGATCATCAATGGTGCGGCGTCAGCCAATTGGCCTTTGATGAGAAAAGTGCCGGGAAAATTGCCAAGATAGTGGCGGTTGAATGGCCTTCGGCGCTGGCGGCACAGGCCGATCGCGCTACGCTCAGCGCACTGTGCGGCGTAGACAGCGGTTTTGGCGGCGTCAGCTACCCGCAAGGCGGTTGGCTATGCCCGGCTGAGCTGACGCGGGGCGCCATTGCGTTGGCGCAACGTCAGGGGATGCATTGCCATTACGAGTATGACCTAAACAACCTCATACACACAGACGGCAATTGGCAGCTCGGCTTCGGCAATGGCGAAACCCGCCGGCATGCCACGGTCATTCTGGCCAATGGCCACCGCCTTTCCGACCTGGCGCAAAGTGAAGCGCTGCCGGTATACGCGGTACGCGGCCAGGTTTCCCATATTCCTACCACCCCGGTGCTGAGCGAATTGAAGCAGGTGCTGTGCTACGACGGCTACCTGACACCAGTCAATGCTCATAATCAACAGCACTGTATCGGCGCCAGTTACCAGCGCGGCGATACCGCCACTGAATACCGCGAGGAAGAGCAGCAGGATAACCGAGCGCGTCTGTTGCGCTGCCTACCGGAACAAGCATGGCCGCGAGAGGTGGACGTCAGCGCGCACCATGCCCGCTGCGGCGTGCGCTGCGCTACCCGCGATCACCTGCCGATGATTGGCGCAGTGCCGGACTATCAGGCTACGCTGACGCAGTATCAGGATTTGCAACGCCACCGTCAGCTTGGCGAAACCGTGGCAGACGCCCCGCTTTATCCCAACCTGTTTGTTCTTGGCGCCCTGGGTTCGCGCGGGCTGTGTTCGGCACCGCTGGCGGCAGAGATCCTGGCGGCGCAGCTGTTTGGCGAACCCTTGCCGGGCGACGCGGAGATGCTGGCGGCGTTGAATCCGAACCGGATGTGGGTGAGAAAATTGCTAAAGGGGCGTGCGGTTTAATGCAGAAGTTGCAGGGCGCTTTTGAAGCGCCCTGTGATGGGCATCAGGGGGTCGGCAATGCGGTCTGGTACAGATTTTCCCACATGCCGCGCACCAAAATCTGGTCCGGTGGCGACAACTCGCCGGCGGTGATGGCTTTATGCAGGCTATTTTCCACCCGCGCTTTCAGTGCTTCGGCGGTGTGCTCGTCGTGCTCTTCCGCCTCAGCCACCGCCAGCGTCAGATGACCGCGCAGGTAGCCACCGGCAAACAGTTCATCATCGCTGGCGTGCTCTACCATGTCATCAATCAGCGCCAGAATGCGCGCTTCAAATTCTGCGATCATCAAATTTCCTCTTTAAATAGCAAGCTGTGGCGCTAACAGAAATCTTCCGGATAGGGAAAATGCCCGGCGGCCAGCGGGGGCGTATTGTAGAACGATTGTAACGCCTGAATAAAGCGCGCAGGTCTTGTGGGTATTCCCTGTTCCAGCAGCGATAACACCCGGTCGCGCACCTTGCGCTGGAAGGCGATACGATCCGGCTCGCAGTCGCCGTTCAGGTTGTCGCAGCTGACGTTGAACGGGAAACCGGCGGCCACGCAGAACATCCACTCCAGCGCCTGCGGTTTGATTTCTACCGCTTCGAATTCGCTTTGTGTTTGCGCATCGCGCCCGTCCGGGCAGTACCAGTAGCCGAAGTCCACCAATTTGCGACGCTCTTCACCGGCAATGCACCAGTGCGAGATCTCATGCAGGCCGCTGGCATAAAAACCGTGGGCAAAAACGATGCGGTGGTACGGCAACGCATCGTCGGCCGGCAGGTAGATCGGCTCATCATCGCCCTTGACCAGCCGCGTGTTGTAGTCTTCGCTAAAGCATTGATTAAATATATCAATCAATTGCGCGTATTGATGGGTAGTCTGTGTGTCTGACATAAATAAAAAACCCTATAACCACAAAAATAAAGTGGTAATTATTCCACTTTAGCGATCTTCCGGCATGCTAAATATGCAGCGCCAGCCACTGCTGGATTTCCGCGCCGTGGTTGTCGTACAGCAGTTTGCAGCTCATCACCAGCGAGACGATGACGATCATGGGCCGAATCAGCTTCTGCCCACGGGTCATCACCATATGTGCGCCCAGGCGTGCGCCGAGCACCTGCCCCATCAGCATCACCAGGCCAATGCCCCACACCACTTTACCGCCGATGATAAAAAACGTCAGGCCGCCAACGTTGGAGGTGAAGTTCAGCACCTTGGCGTGCGCGGTGGATTTGGCCAGATTGAAGCCGCACAACGTCACGTAGGCCAACGCATAGAACGAACCGGCGCCGGGGCCAAAGAAACCGTCGTAAAAACCGACGCAGCCACCGGCCACCAGCCCGAACGGCAACGCGCTCAGGCGGCGCTGACGATCGCTTTCCCCCAGACGCGGGGTCAGCAAAAAGTACAGACCGATGCCAATCACCAGCAGCGGCAGCATTTGTCGCAGCAGATCGGCGCGCATATGCTGCACCAGAATCGCCCCGGCGATGGAACCGATCAGCGCCAACAGGATCGTCAGTTTCTGATCGTTAAGATCCACCGCCCGCCGGCGGATAAAGTACAGGCTGGCGGAAAACGAACCGCCCACCGACTGCAACTTGTTGGTTGCCAGCGCCTGCGCCGGGGAAACCCCCACCGCCAGCAGCGCCGGCACGGTCAGCAGGCCGCCGCCTCCGGCAATGGAATCGATAAAACCCGCCAGCAACGCCACCACGAACAAAACCCCGAGCATCTCGGGGCCAACGACGAACCAATCCATTTATTATTCCGCAGCGAAATGGTTATCCAGCAAAGCCTGACAGGAAGGCGGCAATGGCGGTGGGACCGGCTTGCCCGGTTTGGCGCTGGGTTGATGCGGCACGAACCAGCTCGCCAGCTCCGCCCCACAACCATCGCCCGGCGGCGGGGTATCTTGTTCTTGACACTCCAGGCTGCCTGCCGGACAACGCAGACGCACGTGCATGTGCGCGCGGTGGCCGAACCACGGCCGCACCTTGTGCAACCAGTCGCGGTCGGCGCCGGCATCCAGACACAGGCGTTGCTTGATCGCCGGGTTGACGAAGATGCGCGTCACTTCCGCATCCTGCGCCGCCATTTTGATCAGAGATTCAATCTGCGGTTGCCACTGACGCGCCACAACCTGTTTGCCGTCGCCGGAAACCAGATCGATCGGCTGCGGTTTGAGCAGTTGCTGCGCGCTCCAGCGCTGGCGCGGCAGCTGTAACCAGATGTCGACATCCAACCCGGACTGATGGCTGGCGTGGCCGCTGCTAAAGCGCCCACCGGCCGGCATCGCCATATCGCCGATCAGCACCGTACCCAGCGCTTTTTGGTTGGCTTTGCTGCTCAGGCGCTGAATGAACGCCAGCAGATCGGGATGACCGAAATAGCGGCGTTGATCGGGGCGCATCACCTGATAATCCGGTGAGTTCAGCGGCAGCGGCTGGGCACCGACGATACAACCATTGGCAAAACCGCCAATCGCCTGTGGCGCGCCGGCCACCGGGTGATCAATTTTCTGCCACGGCGTCAACGCCATGGCAGAACCTGACGCCATCAGGGCAACGATGCCTAACATCCAGTTTTTCATCGTAATTACCAGCGTGGAACGTTAGAAACCACATCACCGTTTTGCGCACGCTGGCGCAGCAGGTGATCCATCAGCACAATCGCCATCATCGCTTCGGCGATTGGAACCGCGCGAATGCCTACGCAGGGATCGTGTCGACCACGGGTCACCATTTCTACCGCTTCGCCCTGGCGATTGATGGTACGGCCCGGCACCATGATGCTGGAGGTCGGTTTCAACGCCAGATGAGCGACCACCGGTTGGCCGCTGCTGATGCCGCCGAGAATGCCGCCCGCATGGTTACTCTGGAAACCTTCGGGCGTGATTTCGTCGCGGTTTTCGCTGCCGCGCTTGGTCACCACGGCAAAACCGTCGCCGATTTCCACGCCTTTTACCGCGTTGATGCTCATTAATGCATGCGCCAGATCGGCGTCCAGACGGTCAAACACCGGCTCACCGAGGCCCACCGGCACATTGTCGGCGACTACGCTGACCTTGGCGCCGATCGAGTCGCCCTCTTTTTTCAGCGCGCGCATCAGTTCGTCCAGCGCTTCCAGCTTGTCCGGATCCGGGCAGAAGAACGGGTTCTGTTCGACCTGATCCCAATCTTTCAGTTCACAGACCACGTCGCCGATCTGCGCCAGATAGCCGCGCACCTGGACGCCGAATTTCTGTTGCAGGTATTTCTTGGCTATCGCCCCGGCCGCTACGCGCATCGCGGTTTCACGCGCCGAAGAACGGCCGCCGCCACGGTAATCGCGTACGCCGTATTTCTGCTCGTAGGTGTAATCTGCATGGCCCGGACGGAACACGTCTTTGATGGCGCCGTAGTCCTGCGAACGCTGGTCGGTATTTTCAATCATCAGCCCGATGCTGGTGCCGGTCGTCACGCCTTCGAACACGCCGGAAAGAATGCGCACCTGATCAGGTTCGCGGCGTTGAGTGGTATAGCGCGAAGTCCCCGGACGGCGGCGGTCCAGATCGTGCTGCAAATCGGCTTCGGTAAGCGGGATACCCGGCGGTACACCGTCTACGATACATCCCAGCGCCACACCGTGAGATTCACCAAATGTGGTGACGCGGAAAATCTGCCCAATACTGTTTCCTGCCATCACGGCTCCTTACCGTTAATGATGATCTTTGTGGGCCCGTCAGAACAGGCCCGAAGAAGTCTTAGCTGCGGTAGATGCTGAAGTGTTCTTTGCAATCGACCAGTTGCTGTTTGGTCAGCATGAATACGCCGTCACCGCCGTTGTCAAACTCCAGCCAGGTGAACGGAATATCCGGATATTGTTCCATCAGATGTACCATGCTGTTGCCCACTTCACAAATCAGCACGCCGTCGTCGCTCAGGTAATCCGGCGCGCAGGCCAGAATGCGGCGCACCAGCTTCAGGCCGTCGCTGCCCGCCGCCAGGCCCAGTTCCGGTTCAAAGCGGAACTCCTGCGGCAGATCGGACATGTCTTCCGCATCCACATACGGTGGGTTGGTGACGATCAGATCGTACTGGATCGCGGGAACGTCGCGGAACAGATCGGAGCGGATCGGGATAACCTGATGCTCGACGCCATGCGCCTGAATATTGCGCTCGGTCACCGCCAGCACGTCGCTGGAGATATCCACCGCGTCCACTTCCGCTTCCGGGAAAGCGTAACCGCAGGCGATGGCGATGCAGCCGCTGCCGGTGCACATGTCCAGAATGTGGCGCGGTGGGTGCGGGATCAGCGCGCTGAAGTGATCGTTGATCAATTCGCCAATCGGCGAACGCGGCACCAGCACACGTTCATCGACATAGAACTCCATGCCGCAGAACCAGGCTTTGTTGGTCAGGTAAGCTACCGGGATGCGCTCGTTGACGCGGCGAATCACGCGTTCAACGATGCGATGGCGCTCGCTGGAGGTCAAACGTGCGGTGTGCATGTCCTCTGGAATGTCCAGCGGCAGGAACAGGGTTGGCAGCACCAATTGCACCGCTTCGTCCCACGGATTATCAGTTCCGTGACCATAGTAGATATTGGCGGCATTGAAGCGGCTCACCGCCCAGCGCAGCATATCCTGAATGGTGTGCAGTTCATTCACTGCTTCGTCGACGAAAATTTTGTCCAATTTGCCCTCCGGCAGGCACTGTAATTCATGATTTAGCCGCATAGTTTGCCATGAAGCCCGCGACAAATCAGCAGCAATAGTCGCGTTAAGACATTCTCATTTTCATTCGGACGGGAGTTTTGCGTCGACAGATACCCGCGACACGGTAAACTGTCGTGATAAATGATTTCCGGTGAATAAAAAATGAAGAACAAGCACCCTCTGAGCAAAGATGAATTGCAGCTCTTCAGAGAGTCGATAGCAAGCGCAAAAAAACTGCGTCAGGATACCGTTGTCCACCCCAAACCCAGGCCAAAAACCCGGCAAATGGCGCCGCAGCGCCTGCTGCAGGAACAGGTGGATGCCAGCTATTATTTCTCGGATGAATACCAACCGCAGTTGGAAGAGGAAGGACCGACACGCTACGTGCGTCCCGGCTACAGCGCGTTTGAGCTAAAAAAACTGCGGCGCGGCGATTATTCACCGGACCTGTTTCTCGATCTGCACGGCCTGACCCAAATGCAAGCCAAGCAGGAGCTGGGCGCACTGATTGCCGCCTGCAAGCGTGAACATGTGCACTGCGCCTGCGTCATGCACGGCCACGGCAAGCACATTCTCAAACAGCAGACGCCGCTGTGGCTGGCGCAGCACCCTGACGTACTGGCGTTCCACCAGGCTCCCAAGGAATGGGGCGGCAACGCGGCGATTTTGTTGCTGGTCGAACTGGCCGAGTAAACGGCAAAAATGACAAAGGGCGATGTTAAACATCGCCCTTTTCTGGTGGGACCCAAGACACGGCGTCCTACACTTTAGCCATCACCTGCGACGGGCTGACCTGCCATTCAAACTTGCCGTAGCTGCCGTCGGCCGCCAGATCGACATTGGCGATCGCGGAGGTCGCAAACATCGGCGGGCATTCGCCCGGACACAGTTCGGCGACCAGATAACCCACCAGCGGCAAGTGGGAGACGATCAACACGGAGCTGACCCCCTGCTGCGCCAGCGCCTGCAGATAACTCCCCACCAGACCGGCATCACCGCCCGGCGTCAGCTCAGGCAGCACTTCTTCGCTTTCCGGCAGCGCCAAGGCTTCGCGCACCGTTTCCAGCGTCTGCTCGGCCCGCAGGTAGGGGCTGACCAGTACTCGTTCAATATCCACAGACTTGGTGTTTAACCAGGCCGCCATCTGACGTGACTCATCACGGCCACAAAGGGTAAGAGGTCTTACCGAATCGCTGGCCGCATCAAGTGCCGCCTCTCCGTGACGCATAATCAAAACTTGCATATTGCACCGCTGTTGTTGACAAAATAACGCTATACAGAAACGCCGAGCGTGCTGTATCGCCGAGTTTTACAACCCCAAAGCAAAAGCTTTGAAACGATAACGCGCCGTCTCTTTTATGGCGGCCGGGCATTTTGCCTGAAAGTTCACGTAAAGAAAACGCTGTTTTTTACATCAACATCGTCCTGACATGAATATGGCGCTCACATAACAACCAATTCAACGGGTTAAATTTTAACCTTTCCATCATGAAACTTATTGATGGCGATCAGTCTTTCGGCGCTCTCCGGTTACGTTACCCCGTCGCTATCTCCCTGTATAGCGCCCAGGATTGCAGGTATTTCAAGGAGTGATAACGATCACACAGCGGCCCTGATCCAACTCTAGTACAAATCAGGGCACCTCGCCGCTCACTCCCCTTGCGGATAAAAGCGTTCGCCCTGCTGCGCCATGCGCTGCAAGCGTTCGCAGGGGGCAAAGTTTTCGCCGTATTGCTGCTGCAGGTATTGCAGCGTTTTAACCACCTTCTCTGCGCCGAGCTCATCCATATAACGGAACGGCCCCCCGAGGAACGGCGGAAAACCGATACCGAATACCGCGCCGATATCCCCATCGCGTGCGCTGCGGATCACGCCTTCTTCCAGGCAACGCGCCGCTTCATTCAACATCATCATTACGCAGCGCTGGGCGATGACCGACGGCTGCAAATGCGACTTCGGCGTGATGCCCAGCAGAAGATATACCGAAGTATCGGCGCGCTTGCCCCGCTGACGTTGCTGACCTTCGCTCGGATACAGGTAGAAACCCCGGCCGTTTTTACGCCCTTTGCGCCCGTCTTTCAGTACCGCATCGAAGGCGGCCGGCGCGGCGAAACGCGGCCCTAGCTGTTCCACCAACACCGGGATAATCTTGGTGCCTACATCAATGCCCACTTCATCAAGCAGGGTAATCGGCCCCACCGGGAAACCGAAATCCACCAGCGCCTTGTCCAGCGATTCGATCGGTTCGCCTTCCAGCAGACAACGCGCCGCTTCATTTATATAAGGAGCCAGAATGCGGTTGACGTAAAAACCGGCGCGATCGGCGACCACGATGGCCGTCTTGCCCTGTTTGTGCGCCAGCGCCACGGTGGTGGCAATGGTTTCCTCGCTGGTGGTGGCATGGGGGATCACCTCCACCAGCGGCATTTTATCGACCGGGCTGAAATAATGCAGGCCGATCACCTGCTGCGGCCGCTGCGCTTTGGCGGCAATCTGGCCAATCGGCAACGACGAGGTATTGGAGGCGAAAATGGTATGCGGCGCGGCGTGCTGTTCAATCTCGGCCACCATGTTCTGCTTCAGAGCCAGATCCTCAAACACCGCCTCCACCACGATATCCACCCGTTCAAAGCCGGTGTAATCGGTCGAGCCGGAGATCAGCATCATCTGTTTTTGCCGTTCCGCCGGGCGCATGCGTTTGCTGCGCACCCGCTTGCCAAGCACATCCCAGCTGTATTTCAGCGCGTGGGTGATGCCGGTTTCATTCACGTCTTTAATTCGTACCGGCAGGCCGCCGCGCGTGGCGGTTACGCAGGCAATCCCGCCGCCCATCAGGCCACCGCCCAGAATGCCGACGCGATGCAACGCATGGGGTTGGGCATTGCCGCCGCGCTCTTTCTTCAAGGCGGTAGAGGCAAAGAACAGGCTGCGCAACGCCGCCGACTGCGGCGTCATGGCCAGTTCGCCGAAGGCCCGCGCTTCGGCTTCATAACCGCTGGTGCTGCCGCTGTCCAGGCCGGTACGCACCACCTGAATGATTTTTCCCGCCGCCGGATAGTTGCCGTGGGTTTTCTCCAGCGTTTTTTTGCGCACAATGCTGAACAACAGGCTTTTCCCCAGAGGACCGTTGAGCAAGCGCTCCTGCCACGGCAGTTCACGCCGGCTCTGCCAACCCTGCTTGACCCGTTCAATGGCGGTCTGCAACAAAATCGCCTGCGGCACCGCATCGTCAACCAGTCCCATCCGCAGCGCCTGACGCGCACGGATATGCTTGCCGGTCAGCATCATGTCCAGCGCCTTGCTGGCGCCGATCAACCGTGGCAAGCGCTGGGTGCCGCCGGAGCCTGGCAGCAGGCCAAGCTGAACTTCCGGCAAGCCGAGAGCGGTTTTGTCATCCAGCGAACAAACGCGGCCATGGCAGGCCAGAGCCAGTTCCAGCCCGCCACCGAGGCAAGCGCCGTGAATAGCCGCCACCACCGGCACGGGGAAAGCGGCGATCTGCGCCAGCGTGCTTTGCCCTTTCTTCGCCAGCGTTTCGGCCTCTTTGGCGCTGGTGCAGGCGGCGATCATGGTGATGTCCGCCCCGGCGATAAACGAATCCGGCTTGCCGGAAATAATCACCAGCCCTTCCAGCGCAGTATGCTGTTGCGCGCGGATCAGTACGTCGTTAACCTGCTCGACGAACTCGGCTTTCAGCGTATTGACCTTGTCACCCGGGACGTCGATGGTAATCACGCCGATGTTGTCCGGGCGCAGCGTCAGTTGAAAAGCCGAGGGTTTGGCCCGCTGTTCATGCAATGCGTTTTCAAAGCTCATCATTCCACCTCTACAATCATTGCGGCCCCTAACCCTCCGGCCGCGCAGGCGGTGGTCAGCCCCAATCCGCCGCCGCGGCGTTTCAGCTCGTGCAACGTTTGGGTGATCATGCGCGCGCCGGTAGCGGCAAACGGGTGGCCATAGGCGATAGAGCCACCCAAGACGTTAAATTTATCCATATCCACTGTGCCGATCGCTCTGCTGCGCCCCAGTTTTTGTTGGGCGAACTCATCGCTGGCGAACATCTTCAGGTTCGCCAACGTCTGCGCGGCGAAAGCTTCGTGCATGTCAATCAGCGTCAGGTCGGCCAGGCCAATGCCGGCGCGATCCAGCGCCAACGGCGTGGCGTAGGATGGCCCCAGCAGCATGTCTTCCCAAACGTCGATGGCGGAAAAAGCAAAACTGCGCAGGTAGCCCAGCGGTTGCAGCCCCAGCTCTTTCGCACGCGATTCGCTCATCATCAGCACCGCTGCCGCACCGTCGGTCAGCGGCGTACTGTTGGCCGCAGTGACGCTGCCATGTTTGCGGTCAAATGCCGGTTTCAGTTTAGCGTATGACGCCAGGCTGGAGTCTTTGCGAACGTTGTTGTCTTCGCTGATTTGCGCGCGGTACGGCGGTACGTAGGCGGTCATGACTTCATCGCGCAGCAATCCCTGTTCCCAGGCCTTGGCCGCCAGTTGGTGAGAGCGGTGCGCCAGCGCATCCTGCTCTTCGCGGGTAATGCCGTGGCTTTTCGCCATCTGTTCGGCGGTATCGCCCATGCGCAGGCCGGTCGAATATTCCGCCACCGCCGGCGGCACCGGCAGCAGATCGCGGAACTTTAACCGGCTAAACAGTTTGAGGCGTTGCGACAGGGTACGCGCCTTGTTGACGTCCACCAACGTGCGCGCCAGCGCTTTGCTGACGCCGATCGGCAACACCGAGGAGGAGTCTGCGCCGCCGGCAATGCCGATACTGATGCTGCCCGCCATGATGCTTTCCGCCACGTTGGCAATCGCCTGAAAACTGGTGGCGCAGGCGCGCGACACGCTGTACGCATCGGTATGTACATTCATGCCGGTGCCGAGGACAATTTCACGCGCGATATTCGGCGCTTCGGGCATTTGCACTACCTGGCCGAACACCAGTTGTTCGATAAGCGCCGGATCAATACCGCTGCGGGCCAAGAGTTCGCTCACCGCCATTTTCCCCAGATCCACCGCCGGAATGCCGTGATAGGCGCTTGCCTGTTTGGCAAAGGGGGTACGCAGTCCATTTACAATCGCGATACGGTCACCGTGACGGGTCACCAACGGCAGTGCCTTACTCATAAACGCTCCTGAAAAAAATAACGTCAGCGCAACGGGCAAAAAGAGGTCTGACCTGATGAGGTCATTGTTAACCAAATGTTTACATTTGGCAAACCGTCAGAAGTGAAAACTGAGAGCAGGAGCAACTTTCTATTGGGGGGGGAAAACGGCGAGTCAGCGGCGCAGGTTTACCCCGCGCCGTTTTGGTCGGGAATTAACGCAGGCCGAGCTGGAAAATCAGGGTTTCCGCCTGGCAGGCAAAGGTGAAGTCCGCAGTGAGTTGCACACCACCGTCAACCGGTTTAATGCTACTGCTGATGTCACAAGGATCAGACTCCACGCCACGGGCTTTTTCCGTCAGCGCAGCCAGCGTTTTCTCGGCATCTGGTTGATTGGCAAACACCTGGCTGTAGGATGCGGTGCAATCGGTGTTGTCCATCACGGTACCGACATCGACACAGCAACAAGCTGCGGTTTCCTGGGCGCTGCATTTATTAATTGCATCGGACATGATTAATTCTCCTCAGGGACCGCCATTACGCGAGTCCAAACTGCCATTAATTTTCTGGCGCAAAGACGCAAGATTCTGCGTTTATTTTACTCCGCAGCGAAACCCATCGCTAGCACTTACTTTTTATAGGTGTTTTAAGTGATGGAAATCACAAATAAAAATCGTCGTCTGCTAAGGAATGGTAAGAGATTTGTTATTCATTGCTGGTTTTTTGTTAAGCAGATCTCTTTTTTGATACCAATATTGAAATATCTCAAAAACAAAGTTGCAACATACTAACAGGTCGGACCTATAATTCAGCCACTGGTCTGATTTGTCTGAATGATAACGGACCCTACAATCCCGCGCTCCTTGTTACCTCGTGTAACATAGTTTAAATAATAAACACATAATGAGGTTTTGGTCATGAGCCAGAAAAACCTATTTACTAAATCAGCTCTCGCAGCTGCAGTGGCAATTATTTCTTCAAACGTGTCTGCCGCAGGATTCCAGCTGAATGAGTTTTCATCAGCGGGTTTAGGACGTTCGTATTCTGGCGAAGGTGCCATCGCGGATACTGCAGCATCCGCCAGCCGTAACCCGGCCCTTCTTATGATGTACACCCGACCAGAATTCTCGATCGGTGCCGTATTTATCGATCCGGATGTAGACATCACCGGCAAGTCCCCTTCAGGCGCCAGCCTGGACTCAAAAAACATCGCGCCAACTGCCTGGGTGCCGAACCTGCACTATGTTCACCCGATTAACGATCAATTCGCCGTGGGCGGCTCGGTCACCAGCAACTATGGTCTGGCCACCGAATTCAACGACGGTTACACCGCAGGCGCTTACGGCGGCAAAACCGACCTCGAAACCCTGAACCTGAACCTGAGCGGCGCTTATCGCCTGAACCAGCACTTCAGCTTCGGCCTGGGCTTTGACGCGGTTTACGCTAAAGCCAAACTTGAGCGTTATGCAGGCGAATTGCCGAAACTGATTGCTGGCTCAGGCCAATTGCCACCTCAGTTAGCCGGCCCGGTGTCACAAATTCCGGCTGA
Source organism: Serratia sp. 22264 (assembly GCF_052045345.1). Taxonomy (NCBI): domain Bacteria; kingdom Pseudomonadati; phylum Pseudomonadota; class Gammaproteobacteria; order Enterobacterales; family Yersiniaceae; genus Serratia; species Serratia sp. 22264. The sequence continues at coordinate 106,537 of NZ_JBQEOY010000004.1, read as the reverse complement.
TACCCAGATCTCTCACCTGAAGGGTGATAAATGGGGCTACGGCTGGAACGCCGGCATCCTGTATGAAGTGGATGAAAACAACCGCTACGGTTTCACCTACCGGTCCGAAGTTAAAATCAAATTTGACGGTGACTACAAAAGTAGCCTGCCATCCGCCTATAACCCGCTCCTGGGCGCTCTCGGCCTGCCTATGGGCACCAACGGCACCACCATCCCCGGCTCTTTGGACCTGAACCTGCCGGAAATGTGGGAACTGTCCGGTTACAACAAGGTGGCGCCGCAGTGGGCGGTCCACTACAGCCTGGCTTATACCAGCTGGAGCCAGTTCCAGCAGCTGAAAGCCACCGGCAACAACGGCCAGACGCTGTTCGAGAAGCATGAAGGCTTCAGAGACGCCTACCGCATCGCGCTGGGTACCACCTACTTCTACGACGACAACTGGACCTTCCGTACCGGTGTCGCGTTCGATGACAGCCCGGTGCCTGCCCAGAACCGCTCTATCTCGATCCCGGATCAAGACCGTATGTGGATCAGCGCCGGTACCAGCTACGCGTTCAACAAAGACGCGTCGGTCGACGTCGGTGTTTCCTACATGCACGGCCAAAAAGTCACCATCAAAGAAGGTCCATACACCTTCAATTCGGTGGGCAAGGCCTGGTTGTACGGCGCCAACTTCAACTACCGCTTCTAAGCGGTCGTTCAAAACGCTTAAGCGCCCTGCGGGGCGCTTTTTTGTTGCCGTTTTATAACAAAAAACCCGCCTGGCGGCGGGTTTTCATATTCTCTTGGCGAGGAATTATTTCGCTGAGTCGATTTCGTCCAGATCGCCCTGGATCGCCTTGGCGTTCGGGTTTTCTTCCGCCTTCAGTGAACCGCCGCTCGCCAGGAAATCGTGACGCTGGAAGTAGGCTTCACGCACCATCACGTAAGGATCGGAAGAGTTATGCAGCAGGCCGTCGGAATCCAGCAGTTGGGCGCGGGTTTCAATCCCCTCAACCACCCATTTACCCGCCGACATCCAGAAGGTCAGGTAGCTCAGCACCGGATAGACCGTATCCGCCCAATCGCCGCCATCTTCACGCAGAGTGAAGCTGCCATAGGCAGGTAACATCACATAAGGGCCGTAGCCGACATTGTAATGCCCCAGCGTGCTGCCGAAACGGTTCGGTTCTTCGCGCGCCAGTTTCGGGTTCGCCATCCCCGCCACGTCGATCAGACCGCCCATCCCCAGCAGCGTGTTGAGGAAGAAGCGGTTGAAGTGAATCATCCCGCGATACGGGTCGCCCTTCAGGAAGGCGTTGACCATGCTGGCCGGCTCTTCCAGGTTCGACGTGAAGTTACTTAAACCGTTACGCGCCGGCATGGGCACATAGTCGCGCCAAGCCACGGCCACCGGGCGCAATACGTACGGATCCAGGACGTTATAGTTAAAGTCGAACATCGTCCGGTTAAATCCTTCCAGAGGATCGGATCGCCCTTGTGGTTCATCTTGCGGCGCGCTGGCACAGCCCACCAATAGCACAGTTGCGAAAGCCAGCCCAGTCAGGCGAAAGTTCATATTTTTCTCCATGAAAACACGTTCGGTCTTTTTATTCAGGGAACCTGCTTGTTAATCTGAACGCTAACCTGCTCTTTGCCGCTGAAATTTTGCAGCTCACTCTCACCAAACCAGTCGCCCGCCTGCGGCGTGGCCAGACCGTCGTGAGAAATCCGTACCCGCACCTTCACCTGATGCAGCGCCGAAAGCAGGCGTTCAGGCATCATGGCGTTGCTGTCATCCAGAGAGAATGACAGTGGGAAACGGCTTAAGGGCAGTTGTTTTACCGCAACCGGCACCGGGTTGGCACCATCGGTCACCGAAATGACCAGCGTCCCCTGCTGCGGTAAAGCGTTAGTCGCCTCGGGCGATAACGTCACGTTTACATTCAGTTTAACAGTTTCTTCGCCCGCCTGTGATTTTGCTTGTGCAATACTGCGCTTTAACACCTCGGTGCGCTGATCGTTGGCCGGCAGCAGTTTCAACATCACCTGCCAGGCGCCGATCGCCTGTTTGAAATCACCCTGTTCGAAGGCATTGAACGCCAGCAAGCTCAATACGCGCAGATTGGTATGATCGTCGGCGATCATCTTGCGCAGCATCTGCGTGGCTTGCTTGTTATCCTCCGGATCGTTGGATCGCGTCAACACTTCCGCATAGCCGAGGCGCACTTCCAGATTATTCGGATCCAATTGATAAGCATGAGCAAATGCCTGCGTCGCCGTTGTGGCATTATTCAGCGCCATGCCGACGCGGCCCAGCATCATCCAGTCGTTAATGTTGCGATCGTCTTGTTGCAGCGCGGTGCGCAGCCCCAGCCCAAGGCGAGCAATCTCTTCCATGCTCAGCGGCTGAGCGCGCTCATTGGCGACGCGCGCACGCAACTCCGGCATTTGGGCTTGCACCTGCTGCCAGTCCATCACCTGCGCCAACCCTCCGGTTTTCAGATAGAACCCCAGGGTAACCACCACCAGCAGCAACACGCCAGGCACCAGCGCCCAACGGGTGATCGGTTTCGTCTGCACGTCCTGTTGGCCGGGAATGTCGTTCAGCAGGTTCTGTTGCAGTTCTTTTATCAGCTCCGGGCGCTCGGCAACCACGCCCTGCGCTTCATCCTGCTCCAGCTCGTGCAGGCGATCCTGATAAAGCGCCTTATTCAATGCGTCGCGGCTGGTGGCCGCGCCCCGCTTGCTCTGGCGCATCGCAGGCACCACCAGCAGCGCCGCAGCGCCGGCCAACAGCACAATAATAATCAGCCAAAAAGCCATTAGGGTTTCTTCCTGTCAGTCTCTTTCAGCAGCGCCGCCAAGCGCTGTTGCTCCTGTTCGGAGAATTCATCGTTAGCAGCGCCGGCACGGCGGCGGCGAGTGCGCAGTATCACCACCGCACCGCCAATCAGCACAAACAGCAACGGGCCAATCCACAGGATCAACGTCGCCGGGGTCACCGGCGGTTCATAGGTGACGAAATTGCCGTAGCGCGCCACCATATAATCAATGATCTGCTGTTTGTTCTGCCCCTGCATCATCAGCTCGTACACCTTGGTGCGCATGTCTGCGGCGATGATGGCGTTGGAATCTGCGATGCTGTTGTTCTGGCATTTCGGGCAGCGCAGCTGTTCCGTCAGCTCACGGTATTGCTGTTCCTGCTCAACCGAGTTGAATTTATAGGTATCGATAGCCGCCGCAGCGCTCCAGCTCAGCAATGCGGCAAACATCAGGGCAATCAGCCTCATGCTTCACCCCCGTACTTTTTGTACAGCGGCAACACTTCCTGCAGCCAGACGCGCTCATTCATATCCCCGGCATGGCGATAACGAATAATGCCCTGCCCGTCGATCAGGAAAGTTTCCGGCGCGCCATACACGCCAAGATCCAATCCCAGCATGCCATCACCGTCATACAGGCTGAGCGCATAGGGATTACCCAATGAATTCAGCCAGGTGACCGCTTTGCTGCGGTCGTCCTTATAGTTCAGCCCCACCACGCGGATACCGCGCGTCGCCAGGGTGTTGAGGTATTGATGCTCGGCACGGCAGGTTGGGCACCAGGTCGCCCAAACATTCAACAACATCGGCTTGCCGGTACGCAGCACCGCCTGATCGAACGTTTTTCCGGGTTGGTCGAGCGACTCCAGCTTAAAAGTGGGCACCGGTTTGCCGATCAGCGCAGACTCCAGCAGGGTCGGATCCTCGCCACCGGCATTGCGCGTCAACTGCACCATAAAGGCCGCCACCAGCAACAGGAACAGGATTAACGGGATAAACAGCAACTTACGGTTCATGCCTGCTCCTCCAGCTTGCCTTCACGCTTGAGTTTTTTGTTCATCCGATAGCGCGGATCGAGAATGCACAAGATGCCACCAATCGCCATAAATACCCCGCCGAACCAGATCCAGCGCACGAAGGGTTTGTAATACAGGCGCACCGCCCAGGAGCCGTCGTCCAGCTCTTCCCCCAGCGCCGCATACAGGTCGCGGCTGAAACCGCCGTCGATAGCCGCTTCGGTCATCATGCTGCGCGCCACGCTGTAGTAACGTTTCTCCGCGTGCAGCGTGGCTTCCGGCTTGCCGTTGCGCGTGACGTCGATAATACCGACGCCGCCGCTGTAGTTCGGGCCGCGAATATCGTGCACGTCGCGGAACACAAAGTGGTAGCTGTGAATGTCCACGCTGTCGCCGGCCTTCATGCGCACATCGCGCTCCACGCTGTAGTTCTGGCTGAACGCAATGCCGATCACCGTCACCGCAACCCCGAGGTGGCCCAACACCATGCCCCAGTGGCTGCGGGAAAGGTGGCTCAGGCCGCGCCAGAAACCGTGGCGATGGGTAGCGCGCTCATGCAACTCCATCAGCGTCAGAATAATCACCCACACCGCCATGATCAGCCCGACCACCGTCATGCCGGCGATGCTGTCTTGCAACAGCCACGGCAGCAGGATCGACAGCACCAGCGTGATCGCCAGCGCCACGCTCAAGCGGCGCCACAGCTTGGTCGGTTCATCGCGACGCCAGCGTACCAGCGGGCCGATGCCCATCAGCAGCGCCATCGGCGCCATCAGCCAGGTGAACATGGTATTGAAGAAGGGTTCGCCGATAGAAATACTGCCCAGGCCCAGCTGTTTGTGCACCAGCGGCAGCAACGTGCCCAGCAGCACAACCAGCATGGCGGCAATCAACAGCACGTTATTGCCCAGCAGGAAGGTTTCGCGCGAGAAGGTTTCATGCTGCACCCGGCTGCGTACCTGCCCGCCCTTGACCGCGTAAAGCAGCAGAGAACCGCCGATCACGATCACCAGATAGGCGAGGATAAACATGCCGCGCGCCGGGTCGGAAGCAAAAGAGTGCACCGAAACCAGCACGCCGGAGCGTACCAGGAAGGTGCCCAGCAGGCACAGCGAGAAGGCGGTAATGGCCAGCAGCACCGTCCAGGCCTTGAAGGTGCCGCGTTTTTCGGTCACCGCCAGCGAGTGCATCAGCGCCGTACCGGCCAGCCAAGGCATAAAGGACGCGTTTTCCACCGGATCCCAGAACCACCACCCGCCCCAACCCAGTTCGTAATAGGCCCAGGCGGACCCCAGCACGATCCCCAGGGTGAGAAACACCCAGGCCGCCGTGGTCCAGGGCCGCGACCAGCGCGCCCAGGCGGTATCCAGCCGGCCGGCCATCAGTGAGGCGATGGCGAAGGCAAACGCCACCGAGAAGCCGACATAACCCATGTACAACAGCGGCGGATGGAAGATCAGGCCGATATCCTGCAGCAGCGGATTGAGGTCACTGCCGTCGATCGGGAAGTTCGGCAGCGTGCGGGTGAACGGGTTGGAGGTCATGATGATAAACAGCAGGAAGCCTGCGGTGATCATGCCCATCACCGACAGCACGCGCGCCACCGCATCCTGCGGCATCGAACGGCTGCACAGCGCCACCGCCAATGACCAGCAACTGAGCAACAGCACCCACAGCAGCAGCGATCCCTCATGCGCGCCCCAGGTGGCGGCGATGCGGTAATACACCGGCAGTTGGCTGTTAGAGTTGGCGGCCACATAGGCCACGGTAAAATCATTCACGACAAAGGCGTGCACCAGGCAGATGAACGCCAGTGCAATGGCGGCGAACATGCCGTAGGTCAGCGGGCGCGCCACCGCCATCATGCGGCGATCCTGACGCGCAGCGCCCCACTGTGGATAAATGCTCAGCAGCAGCGAAATCGCCAATGCCAGGCACAGCAGAAAACTTCCCGTTTCCGGCATCATGACTTGCCGCCCTCATTTTGTGGGGCGGTGTAGGCCGAAGCCGGCCCCTTATGGTTTTCTTTCATTGCATCTGCCACTTCCGGCGGGGTGTATTTTTCATCGTGTTTCGCCAGCACTTCACGCGCGTTGACCACGTTACCTTCGCCCAGCACGCCTTGCGCCACCACGCCCTGCCCTTCACGGAACAGATCCGGCAGAATGCCGGTATAGGTGACGTCAATCACGCCGCGCGCATCATAAATCTTGAAGTTGACCTGCAGCGTTTTCTGATCGCGCTTCACCGAACCGGGCATCACCATGCCGCCAATGCGCAGGCGTTGGCCCACCTCCGGTTTTTCGTGATCCTCACCCTTGCCCTGCAGAATTTCACTCGGGGTATAAAACAGATCGATGTTGGAGCGCAGCGCGTACAGCGTCAGGGTAGCGGTCAGCGCCACGCCGATCAGCACGACAATCGCCAGATACAGGCGGCTTTTACGACGTGGATTCACAATGATTTCTCCCGCGGATCGGCGGATTTTTGTTTCGATTGCTGCGACTGACGAATGCGTCGTTCGCGCGCCTGACGACGGCTGACTTCATCCAGCAGTTGCCTGCGCTGCCAGCAGGTGTGAGCCACCAGGCCCAGCAACGACAACAGCGTGACGGCCACCGCCAGCCAAACGTAAAAGGCGTAGCCGCCCATGGCGAAAAACGCCGACCAGGAGGTAAATGCGGCATTCATGGTTGGCGCTCCTTGTTGACCAGCCCGGCAACCCACGGGCGCTGACGCTCCTGGGCCAGGATCAGATTGCGCAACCGCATCAGGGTCAGCGTGATGAAGAACAGCAGATAGCCGAGGATCGCCCAACGCAACGGGGTGCGCATGCTGGGCGCGATGCTCTGTTGCATATTGGTGGAACCCTGATGCAGCGTGTTCCACCATTCGACAGAGAAATGAATAATCGGGATATTCACCACCCCCACCAACACCAGAATACCGGCGGCGCGGCCGGCCAGGCGGCGGTCTTCAAAGGCGTTATACAGCGCAATAATGCCCATATAAAGGAACAGCAGCACCAGTTCAGAGGTCAGACGCGCGTCCCACACCCACCAGGTGCCCCACATAGGTTTACCCCAGGCGGCCCCCGTGACCAGCGCGATAAAGGTAAACACCGCGCCGACCGGCGCCATCGCCGCCACCACGGAATCGGACATTTTCATCTGCCACACCAGGCCGATAAACGCCGCCACCGCCATCGAAGCGTAGATGCCCATTGACCACATGGCGGCCGGCACGTGGATATACATGATGCGGAAGCTGTCGCCCTGTTGATAATCCTTCGGCGCAAAACCAAAGCCCCATACCCAGCCGATCGCCAGGCAAAGGGCGCCGGCCAGCCCCAGCCAGGGGACAAAACGGCCGCAGACACGATACAGCCGCTCAGGCTGGGCGAATTGATGTAACCATTTCCACATTGTCGTCATTGCTCACGGTAAATGTTTTCAGGTGGCCCCCCTATCGAGGGGCGACGAAAATAGCTTTCGCGGTGGAACACGCTCTTAACGGCGTTAACCCGCATGTTAATCAGTGATGCTAGTGCACGCTCACTCGCAGAGCGGCGGCGGTGGCAAAGGGGGCCAGCGTTATGCTGCCCGCCAGCATTGCGCCCAGAATCGCCAGATACCCCGCTATCGGCATGCCCATGGAAGCGGCGTCGATAGCGGCGGTGGAAAATATCAGCACCGGAATGTACAGCGGCAGCACCAGCAGGCTGAGCAGCACGCCTCCTTTGCGCAACCCGACGGTCAGCGCCACACCGATGGCACCGACCAGGCTCAGCGTCGGGGTGCCCAGCAGCAGCGTAAACGCCACCGCCAGCCAGGTCTGCATATCCAGCGACAGCAGCAGCGCCACCAACGGAGACAGGATTAACAACGGTAATCCCGTCACGACCCAGTGAGCACACACTTTGCCTAACACCGTCATCGGCAGCGGCGTCGGCAACAGCAACAGTTGCTCCAGCGAGCCATCGAGAAAATCGTCGCGAAACAAACGCTCCAGCGACAACAGCGAAGCCAGCAACGCCGCCACCCAGATAATCCCCGGCGCAATGCGCGCCAGCAACTGCGGTTCTGGCCCAATGCCCAACGGAAACAACGTGATAACGATCAGGAAGAACCACAGCGGGTTAACGATTTCCGACCCTTTGCGAAAGGCAATTTTCAGCTCGCGGCGCAATACCGTCAAAAACATCAGAGAGTCTCCGCCAGGCTGATTTTACCTACCGCCTGCGTCGTGCCGGCCAGATCCTGGTGCGTGGTCAACAATACCATGCCGCCTTGCTGCGCATGTTGCTCAAAAAGGCTAATCAATTCAGCCACGCCTTGTTTATCTATTGCCGTCAGCGGTTCATCCAGGATCCACAGTGGGCTCTCACTTAGCCATAAACGCGCCAGCGCCACCCGGCGCTGCTGGCCGGCGGAAAGCTGCGCCACCGGCAAATCCTCGTAACCGACCAACCCCACCAGATCCAGTGCCCGCCAGATGGCCTGACGATCGGGCGCGGCGCGTACCGCCTGGTAAAATTGCAGGTTCTCGAAGGGCGTCAGCATGGTTTTAATCCCCGGCTGATGGCCGAGGAACAACAGATCCTGATGATAATTCTCACGGTGGCGCAGCGTATTTTGCCCACGCCAGCACACTTCGCCGCTTTCCGGCTGCGCCAACCCGGCCAGAATGCGCAACAGGCTGGTCTTGCCCGCGCCGTTCGGCCCTTCCACCTGAATAATCTCGCCCGGCTTCACCGTAAAGCTTAACTCGCTAAACAGGATGCGTTCATCACGGACGCAGCTCAGACTTTTAGCTTCCAGCATCGGGAGAACTCATATTTTTCTTTGGGATAGCGAATCATAGCATAAGGCGCCTGCGGCACGCAGCCCGCCACCGGCCGCTCGGCTACTCCAATAGGGGTAATATGACGGCCCAGATCAATAATGCGTAGGAAAAACCGACGGCGTTAAACTCTTGTTACTTTTTTCCGTCATTTTACGCATTTCTGTCGCGCCGCCCGTGAGCCAACTACGCTTGATGAGTGGCCCTGGCGACATCTGATGGAGAGAGCAAATAATGAGCGACGAACAATCCCGCACAACAGCGAATGCCGATGATCCTCTAAAAGTAGAAAGCAAAGAACACGAACAGGGCAAGTCGGAAATCGAGGTAAAGGAAGAGAACCTGCCCTCACGCGCGGCGGCGGTGCATGAGCTTATCCGTATGGAAGGCGAAAAAGAGCTGGAACGCGACTGGGTAGCGCTGCTGTGGTCCGCCGTGGCCGCCGGGCTGTCGATGGGCGCGTCACTGGTGGCGAAAGGCATTTTTCACGCCCGCCTGCCGGACGAGCCCAGCCGTTTCTTTATCGAGAATATTGGCTACACCTTCGGCTTTATCATTGTGATTATGGCCCGCCAACAACTGTTTACCGAAAACACCGTCACCGCCGTGCTGCCGATCATGCACAAACCGACGCCGAGAAACTTCCTGATCCTGTTCCGCCTGTGGGGCGTGGTGCTGCTCGGTAACCTGATTGGCACCGGGCTGGCGTCGCTGGCGTTTATCCATATGCCGATTTTCGACGACAATACCCGCAGCGCCTTCGTCAGCCTGTCGGAAGAGGTGATGAAAAACTCGCCGTCAGAAATGTTCGCCAACGGTATTCTGGCGGGCTGGATCATCGCCACCATGGTGTGGATGTTCCCCTCCGCCGGGGCGGCCAAGATTTGGATAATTGTGCTGATGACCTATCTGGTGGCGATCTGCGACCTGACCCACATCGTGGTCGGCTCGGTCGAGATCCTGTATCTGGTGTTTAGCGGCGCTCTCCCCTGGCAGGAATTTTTCTATCCGTTCGCCATTCCGACGCTGGCGGGCAACATTATCGGCGGCACCTTTATATTCGCGCTCATCAGCCACGCGCAGATCCGTAACGATATGAGCGTTAAAAACAAGGCGGCGAAGCTGGAGGCGGAAAAAGGGGCCGCCAAGGCGAAAAAACCGTGATCGCAGCCGGGGCTACATACAAAATTCACCGCATATTGGCGAGGGAATGAGCAAACGCACCGCTAAGCGCTTATTCTGCGGGTAAAAAAAGGTATACTGCCCCGGCAGCTCAGGTTGCCGGCCCGCAGGGTCCCCGTAGTTAAACGGATATAACAAGCCCCTCCTAAGGGCTAGTTACTGGTTCGATTCCAGTCGGGGACACCATCGCCACACAAAAAACACCTTTACGACATCGCCCCCTTCTCTCGGTACTCAACAAGATGCCTGGCCCATATTTAATAGCGAATCCTGAACCTCAGCCTAATGACCCGCTCGGTCAGCCAGATAACGTCATTAATCTCAGCCGTTATTTGTAAATAATAGAAATCGCGTTTCAGCCCCGTTAAATTAAATGCTAAAATTGTTTAATTATAAGCATGGAGGCATGACATGTTCCCCGACAAAAAATATTTTCAACGCGCAAGCCCGCTGACCAGCTATCAATTTTCACGCCTGCATACTTTTGAATGCGTCGCCCGCAACTTATCCTTTTCACTGGCGGCGGAAGAACTGTCTATTACACCCAGCGCAGTGAGCCACAGAATTAATCTGTTAGAAAAAGAGTTGGGTTTTCTTTTATTTCAACGCTTCCATCGCAGAATTACGCTAACACCGGAAGGCGAGCGCATGCAATGGGCATTAAGCCGCTCCTTCGATACGTTGAATCAGGAAATTCTTGATATTAAAAATCGTGAGTTGACGGGCAACCTGACTATTTATTCGCACCCTTCCATCGTGCAGTGCTTGTTGATACCGCGGATCGGCGATTTTATTGCCCAGCATCCCACCATTCATTTAAGCATAGTCACCGGGCAGGAGATCATCAGCCTGGCCAATCGGGGCGTTGATTTAGCCATGTACTTTGGCAAGTTGCCGTCCGGGAAACAAATAGACGAAGCTTTTATGCAGGAATCTATAGTCCCGATCTGTACTCCGCAGTACGCCAAGGCACATAACCTCTACGACGCACCGGAAAACCTGGCACGCTGCACGCTGCTGCATGACAGGTACAACTCCGGCGAAGACGAATGGTTGACCTGGTCGCAACATTTTGATTTGGCGTTGGATACTGAAAGCAAAAGCATGGAGTTCGATCGCTCGGATCTGGCCGTGCTGGCGGCGACCAAACACCTCGGCGTCGCCATGGGGCGGCTTAATCTGGTGCAAGACTGGATCAAAAGCGGCGAACTGATTATCCCGTTCAGCAACATGACCTTGCCTTGCGAACACTGCTATTTTATGTCGACCATCTCCGAACGCCAGTGGCCGAAGATCCTCGCGTTCAAAGAGTGGTTGATGAAGATAGCGCCTCTGGCCTGATGGCCGGAGGCATTGGCTGGTTTTCTTAAAATCAGCGCCATTTCTTTGGGGTATAAGAGAAATCCAGCGCGCAGTTATATAACCTTCCGGCCTTTGAATAATAAATATGCTTGCGGCTATTATCCCAGGCCACAGCATAGTTATTAGCAAAGGTGATGACTTCAACCGGTATCTGATTGGATAACCGCATCCGTCTGGTGCTTTTCACCACAGAAAAATCACCATTATCGTAGAGCGTTATTAAAGGATACCCCCAGGCATACCTGGATATTTGTACGGTGAGGGTGAATTGGCTTTCACAGCTTATTTGGTAGTTATGAATATTAACATCCATGGATTATATTTTTGGTGCAACTCCTCTATTGACATAAAATAAATAAGAACAGCTTACGACAATAAGCCCGAAGACGATCAGTACAGAACCCAGTACAAATTCAATTTGCAGCGGTTCACCCAAAATCACCACACCGGCCAAAATGCCAAAAATGGGGGTCATAAAGGTCAGAATGCCCAACGAAGAGGCCTGATAATCACGCAGCAGAGAAAACCAAATCAGATAGCTGAGAAAAGAGACGACAACCGTTTGGAATATCAGGCTGGTCCAGGCCATAGAGCTCAGATTGAAATGAAGGTTCTCCATCGTCATCGCCAGCAGAGATAACAACAGGCAGGCCCCAGTCAGTTGGAACAACAGCGTCTGTTTGGACGAACAGTTCGCCAGGCGCGTGGTGCGAATGACTATCGTCGAGCCGCCCCAGGACATGCCCGCCAACAGGCCATAAATGTCGCCACGGAGCTGCGCCTCACCGCCCGAGCTGTCGCCCATCCCCGAGATGGCGAGCACCACGCCGCCAAAGGCCAGAGTAATACCGGCCCACTGCACGGCCGACAAGCGCTCGTGCCGGATAAAAAAATGCAGCCCGATGGCGGAGAATAAGGGAGCAGTGTATAAAAAGACCGCCATATGCGACGCGCTGGTATAACGTAAACCTTCAGAGACGAAAAAGAACTCTAACGCGAACAATAAGCCAACGCCCAAACCGGCTAACAACGTGGGGCGATCGAATACGAACCTTTCCCTTTTGTAACGCGCCAAAAGGTAGACCGCCAAAGCGGCTACGCCTGACCTGACGGCGATTTGCAGTACGGCGGAGATGTCCGGCTCGGCCGCCTTGATCGCGACCTGTTGCAGCCCCCATATGGCGCATATCAGCGTCATGGCGGTAGCCGCTTTGCTGTCTATGTTGTTTCTGGAAATCATCATACCTCCTGCAAACCGCTCTGCTCAAAATACAATTATCCCTCGCCGCGAATAAGAGCGATGATGGAGAATAAAACCGCAGGAATATTTAAAGGCTACTCTTTATAAACCACTATTTCTTGGTACATCTTAATCACTTCACTATCGCTATCGGTATCGCCGGTATATTCGGTTTGTTGCGCCACATGAATAACCTTCCAACCCCGCTTCGCCAAATCAGGAATAGTGACACGGCCGACATCACGGCAGGTAAATACCGTATCGTCACTCAACCTGAGCTTGCCAATGCTAGCATAATCATAAGCTTGAGACTGGCATACGTGCGACTCCGCCGCCATCAGCGGCAATGAAAACAAACCAATAAATAACGCCAAAAAAGCTTTCACAGTCATCTCCAGACCCCTTATTAATCCAATCCATATTACCGATATAGGAAAAATTAATTCCGCTACCCGTCGGCTTATTTAATGCCATCATGTCGATTAAATTACACGGCATCGGCCATTCACTGACAAGTGAAAAATATAAGGCTATGCGTTAGCTGAGTTCATCCGAGTATTGTCGTCATGGCTTAGCCACTACGCTGAGCATGACCCCGCGTCAGGCCCCGCCGCCCTCTTTACCGTCAACGATTAATATTCAATCAAATAATTAGCAAGAAAAGTAACTTTTTGTGATGCACATCGTGTTACATATGCGCTTCGCTTCAACCACGCCAAAAAACAATGAAAACGCTCAGAAAAAACCTGGGCAAATCACCGATGCCGGTGCGTCGGTGATGTTGGCAATCAATAACAGGGATAACAACACATGACTTTCACATTGCGCGCATTGACTCGGGCAGTCGCTTTGGGGCTGGTGATGGGCACCGCCTCTTTCGCTGCCCAGGCTGAAATCACCCTTCTCAAGCAGGATCCTCAGGCGGGCGATCCGCTGAGCCGCCTAAACTTTACCGTCGGCGGCAGCATCCGCCCACAGTTCAACAACATGACCGGCGATGGCGATAAAGGCTCCTATAAACGCAACGGCTTCGACGGCGGTACCCGTTTCCGCTTTGCCGCGGACTACTATCTGTTCGACGACATCAGTTGGATCAGCTACTACGAGCTGGGGGTGAATATCCCTGCCCTGTTCGACTGGGATCACCACTATGCCGACGGCGCCAATAACACCAGCCGCCGCATGTTGTACACCGGTCTGAAAAGCAAAACCTGGGGGCAACTGACCTTTGGCCAGCAAAACAGCGTGTATTACGACGTGGTGGGCGCCAAAACCGATATCTGGGATTACGACATGCTGGCCCAGGCACCGGGCAACGGCATCAACGGCGACTACGACGGATCTTACCGTTCGCGCAAAATGCTGAAGTACAAAAACACCTTTGGCGATGCGGACGTTTACGCCTCTTACCTGTTCAGCGATAACGACTATCTGCCGGGCAATGGCCTGCGCTACAAGCGCAAAGGCGGCGGTTCGCTGGGCGTGGATTACCACCTGACGCCGGATCTGACCTGGGGCACCGCGTGGAACTATACTCGCGCCGAAATGCGTAACCCTTCCACCAGCGGCTCGAAAGACTATGATCAGAACATTGTGGGCACCGCGCTGAGCTGGAAGCCGGACAGCTGGACCCTGACCTTTGGCGGCGGCTGGTACAACAACTTCCTGACCACCAAAAAAGCCGACGTTGACAACTACTTCGCCGGCGACGCCTGGGGTATCGAGTATCTGGCCGGTTACACCGTGCCGGTGGGCCAATATGCGGTGAAATCCGTAATGCCTTACTTTATGGGCGATCGTCTGGAGTATGTGAGCGGTCGCAACTATCAGCGTATCGATAACGGCCTGGGCGTTACGGTGCAGTTTGATTACGGTTTCCGCGTCGATGTGGAACACGTGCTGACTTCAAGTACCGATAACCTCGGTGATATGACGTTGGTGCGCTTGCGCTACGATTTCTGATCGGTATAGACGTAAAAAAGGCCGTTTTCACGGCCTTTTTCATTGTTATCAACGCATCAGAACCCGCCGCGCGCCGAGCGCCCCACCGCTTCGCCCAACTGCCACACCGCCATGGCGTAATGGGTGCTGTGGTTGTAACGGGTAATGGCGTAGAAGTTCGGCAACCCGTACCAGTATTGGTAGCTGGTCCCCATATCCAGCCGCAGCAGGCTGGCTTCCTGCTCAGTGCCGAGCGAGCCTTGTGGGGTCAACCCGGCCGCCGCGAGGGTGTCAAGCGAGTAGCGAGTTTTAAAGCCGTTATCCAGTCCCGGCGCCTGGCCGCTGGCCGGTACCGCCACGGCCTCGCCACTGATCCAGCCATGTTCTTTAAAGTAGTTGGCGACGCTGCCGATCGCATCCACCGGATCCCACAGGTTGATGTGGCCGTCACCGTTGAAATCAACCGCGTAGCTCTTGAACGAAGAAGGCATAAACTGGCCGTAGCCCATGGCGCCGGCAAAGGAGCCGCGCAGATCCAGCGGGTCATCCCCTTCGGCGCGCGACATCAACAGGAAGGTTTCCAGCTCGCCGGCAAAGTAATCGGCGCGGCGCGGATAGTCGAAGGCCAGCGTGGACAAGGCATCGATAATGCGGGTTTTCCCCATCACGCGGCCCCAGCGGGTCTCAACGCCGATAATGCCGACAATGATCTCCGGCGGCACGCCGTATACCTGCTGGGCGCGCTGCAGGGCTTCCTGATATTGGTTCCAGAACAGCACGCCGTTTTGCACGTTATCCGGCGTAATGAACTTGTTGCGATAGCGCAGCCAGGATCCGTTCGGCACGGACGGCGCCTGAGTGGTGGGGGTCGGCGCCTGACGATCCATCAACCGCAGCACCGAATCCAGCCGTTTTGCCTGGGCCAGCACGTCATGCAATTGCTGACGATCGAATCCGTGTTCCTGCACCATTTTATCGATAAAGCGGGCAGTGTTTGGATTATTGGCAAAATCACCGCCCAACGGCTGGCCGCTATGCGCCGGCGTCAGCAGGAAACCGCCTTTTACTACGGCGTTAGCCTGAGGAGCTGCTGGGGTAGGCTTCGGCCCGCTGCTACAGGCTGTAAGTAAGGTAAGCAGAGGGAGAAGAGCAACTAAATGACGCATCGGATATCCATATAAGCCAGGCCAGTGATAAGTGAGCGTTATGTTAATCCATTGTCCGGTGCGAACAAACTGGATTATGCCGCTCATGGCCGGCGGGTAGCTAAAAATTCAGAAATCGTGATACGTCACCCAGAAAACCTAAACCACTTAGGGTAAGAAGACAGGAGCCTAAACCTTAACTAAATGAGAAAAATTATCATATTGACTCACTGTCGAATGCCGCTAAAATACGCCCCCCTTGGCTGACGACCCGGCCAGAGCTACTTGCTACAACGGAATGTTACTTTGGACTCCCTCGGACAGATCGCTAGAAACGTCTTTAAACGCCACATTACGCGTAAAAACTATGTTTTCTCCCTGGCTATTTTCGCCACCGGCCTGACATTGCTGTCATTCCTGTCCCCCTATCTGGATAAAAACCTGTTCCGCGCCTACGCGCACAGCGACATCGCCGCGTTTTTTTCGGTATTCGTCTACCTGTTGTGCATCATGCTGTGGTCGCTGTTTTGGATCGGCCTGACGCTGTGGTTTGTCGCCCGCACCGCATACCGGCTCAATGACGTCGGCACGCCCGGCTGGCCGCTGGCGTTAGCGCTGTATGCGCTCAGCGTAGTGAATAACTACCACCCCGGCCCGGTTGAACGCTGGCTGATCGTCATCAGCCTGATTGGCATCCTGTGCGCACTGGTGCTGCCTTCTGCCCGCCGGGCAGGCAAGCCCGAGCAGGTCGGCTAGCGAAACCCGGCACTGGCTATCTGCAGGCCAAGCGGTCACAATGCCGCATACTCCACGCACCGCACAGGAAATATCATGTCTTGCCACTACCCCGCCCATTACGCCTTTGATAACGAAAGCGACGCCTGGCAGATTCATTTTCGCGATTTTCCTGAACAGCAGGCCGCCTGCTATAAACGTGAAGATATCGAACTGGAAGCACAGGAAAGCCTGCTGATCGCCATCGCCACGGAAATGGAAGAAGGCCGCCCGGTGCCGCCCCCATCCCGCGCCCAGCCGGAAGACCTGGAGATCCACGTCCCGGTGCTGGTCAAACTCAAGCTCGAGCTGCATAACATCATGCTGGCCGGCGCCACGTCCAAAGCCGATCTGGCGCGCAAACTGGGCTTTAACGGCGGCCAAATGGATCGTCTGCTGGACGTTGCCTATGCCTCAAAAGTGGAAGCGCTGGAACAGGCTCTTTACCTGCTGGGATATGAGGTGCAGGTCTCGGTAGCAGAGATTCGGCAACAGTAAGAAAAATATTATCGCCGGATGCTAAATATTCTCCCTTTTTTGCCGATGTGTTCATTACCGAATCACCAAGAGCAAAAAGTGAAGGCTAAAAATGGAGTGGAGTCGCCGTAATATCTGGACCGTTATTCTGCTGTCGTGCCTTGTCTTCTGGGCTATCCTGCTGACGGGTGCAAACGCCGTCGCCTGAACCCTTTTCATAACATCACAGCAAACATAATTATAAAGCCCGCACCAGCGGGCTATTCCTCTTTTTTACCCCGCTAAAAACGTAAATAAAAATCGTTTAAAAACAGTCAAGGCTGGGTAAAAAATAGCCAAAAAGTGTGATCAAAAACACAGTATTGTAATCAGGCTGGCATTGGGAGTACATTAGCGCCGATCCTGTCGTGGTTCATGTTTTACCTCACGGACTTTGAAGCACGACAACCGGGTAATCCGTGGTCAAGGACGTTGTTCTTCCTGATTGAAGAACCCGCCAATAAACCGCAGGTTATCCACAAAATACTCAGCACAACAATCGGGATCATTGGCTTGCGAGAAACTCCAGATGGGAGTTGTTCAATGAAATATTTTGTTATGGGCGTTTCGTTCATGCTGGTAGCGTGGATTGGCACCTTTATGCTGATGGTTGCATAACCCTCTGCATGACCGGGAACATAGATAAAGGGGCGCAGAAGCGCCCCTTTGTTGTTTCTGAATGCGGCTATTTGCCCGGCATCATGCGGCGCAAGGTGTCATCCTTGCGCAGATAATGGTGATACAGCGCCGCCAGCGCGTGACCGCCGATAATAAAGTAGCCGGTATTGGCAAGCGTTTCATGCGTGCTCTTGATAATGCGGCGCAGCACCGGGTCCGGCGTGACAAATTGCGGCACTTGCCAGCCCAGCAACACCCACTCCTTTCCCCCATAAGCCAGCGTCAGTACGCCCAGCACCGGCAACGCCAGAAACAGCACATAGAGCAGCACGTGGAACATTTTGGCCCCCCACTCTTGCCATTCTTCCAGCGGTGGCGTGGTGGCCGGCGTGGCATAACGATGACGCAGCCCCAACCGGATAAACATCAGCAAAAATACCGCCAGGCCAAAGTTAAAATGCAGACTTTTCACCAGTGACGCCATGTCATCCGGCACCGAATCCTTCAGCAGCATCGCCGCATAGGTCAGGATCACCATCAGCAGCGTCAACCAGTGTAAAATAATTTGCGATCTCGCGTAGCGGTTGCCCATACACTCTCCCGATTAATTAAAAAAAGATTAATCGAGCATAGTGGGGAAATAATGAAGAAAACCTTAGCGTTGAGAAAAAAGGCCGGCGCGAATGTGCCGGCCTGAAGCGATTATTTTGCGGCGGGGGCAGTGGTCTTGGCCGGTGTTATCAGCCCGTCGGCACGGAACATGGCTTTAATACCGCGCACCGCCTGACGGATGCGGTCCTGATTCTCTATCAGCGCGAAACGCACGTGGGTGTCGCCGTAGTCGCCAAAACCGATGCCCGGCGATACGCAGACCTTGGCTTCCGCCAACAGGCGTTTGGCGAATTCCAGCGAACCGAGATGCGCATAAGGCTCCGGTATTTTGGCCCATACGTACATCGCCGCTTTCGGGTTATCGACCATCCAGCCGGCTTCATGCAACCCTTTCACCAACACATTGCGGCGCTGGCGGTACTGTTCTGCGATATCGCGCACGCACTGCTGGTCGCCTTCCAGCGCGGCGATGGCCGCCACCTGCAACGGGGTGAAGGTGCCGTAATCGTGATAGCTCTTGATGCGCGCCAGCGCGCTGACCAGCTCCGCATTACCGACCATAAAGCCGATGCGCCAACCCGCCATGTTGTAGCTTTTCGACAGGGTGAAAAACTCCACCGCGATGTCCTTGGCGCCCGGCACCTGCATAATCGACGGCGCTTTCCAGCCGTCATACACGATGTCGGCATAGGCCAGATCGTGGATCACCAGCACGTTGTACTGTTTGGCCAGCGCCACCACCCGTTCGAAGAAATCCAACTCAACGCATTGGGCGGTCGGGTTGGAAGGGAAGCCGAGGATCATCATTTTCGGCCGCGGGATGGTTTCACGGATGGCGCGCTCCAGCTCACCAAAGAAATCCACGCCGTCCACCAGCGGCACTGAACGCACCTGCGCGCCGGCAATCACCGCACCGTAAATATGGATGGGATAGCTTGGGTTCGGCACCAGCACGGTGTCGCCGTGATCGAGCGTCGCCAGCATCAGGTGCGCCAGCCCTTCTTTCGAACCTATGGTGACAATGGCTTCGCTTTCGGGATCAATCTCCACCTGGTAGCGATCGGCGTACCAGCGTGAAATGGCGCGGCGCAAACGCGGGATGCCGCGCGAGGTAGAGTAACCGTGGGTATCGTCACGCTGCGCAACGGCACAGAGTTTTTCCACAATGTGCGGCGGCGTCGGGCCGTCCGGGTTACCCATGCTGAAATCGATAATATCTTCGCCGCGACGGCGAGCAGCCATCTTCAGTTCGGCGGTGATGTTGAATACGTAAGGGGGAAGACGTTCAATACGCGTAAAACGGCGTTGTGGACTGTTATCAGCCATAGATTCCTCGAAGAGACGTTAGCGCCCGGACCGTCCGAGCGACGCTGACCAGCTTGTGGTCGGATATTGAACATATCGCAGCGGCGACGGGATTGTCGATACCCGCCGCGATATTTTTATTTTTCCGCCTGAAACTCCGCCGCTAACAGCCCGAATATCCAGTCCGCGTGCCACTGCCCTGCCAGGCGGAAATTATCGCGCAATGTGCCTTCCAGCTGAAAACCGCACGACTCCAACAGCCGGCGCGAGGCGGTATTGCCCGCGGTGACGGTAGCCGTCAGCTTGTGGAAGCCGCAGGCATTGAAGCCAAAATCCAGTACCGCCCGCAGCGACTCCTTGCCGTAGCCCTTGCCGTGTCCGGACGGCAAAATGCCGTATCCCACCTCCGCCTGTTGGCAAGGCAGCCACATC
Source organism: Serratia sp. 22264 (assembly GCF_052045345.1). NCBI lineage: Bacteria > Pseudomonadati > Pseudomonadota > Gammaproteobacteria > Enterobacterales > Yersiniaceae > Serratia > Serratia sp. 22264. The sequence goes on along the minus strand of NZ_JBQEOY010000004.1, from coordinate 86,748 downwards.
GGCCGAAAACCCGTGACGCCCACCGCCTCACCACTCGCCTTTTCGCGCATCACCAGGCACAGCCATTGTTCCCCATGCTTGTCCCAGGCCGGCAACCGCGTCTCAAAACGCGTGCGTATTTCCGCCTCAGTCAGCGGGTCGGCGATATAGCGAATCACGTCAGGGTCCTGATACAGACGCAGGAACAGTGGCCAATCATCGGCAGTTATCGACTGCAGGGTTAAACGCTCAGTGACCAATTTCATTGCACTAATCTCCGAAAAACGAAAACAAGGAAGTTACGAATGAAAGACATCCCTTTATTTTCCTCTATTAAATCCAGATAATCGTTAACGTCAAAACAACAAAACCATAACGTCTTACCCAGACCTCTACAACCGTCCATCGTTGCCCACGGGCAGCGTGAGGAGAACACCATGGCTTCATTACTCATTGACGACATCCCCACCGCCATTAAAACCGTAAAACAGCAACTGCGTCAGGCACTGCCCAACTACCGCGAGGTGTTCCTGGCGCTTGAAGACCACATTCACCAACAGGTCGAACAAATCCGCCAGGAGTTGGCCGCCGGCCAAAACCCGGTGCCGCAAATCGATGCGGAGGATATTTTGCAGCACCGGGTCAGCGAGCGGCAAAAAACCTTGATCAAACAGCGCGGCGCCTGCGCCATCCGCGGCGTGTTCCCCCGCAGCAAGGCCGAAGCCTGGAACCGGGAAATCGGCAGCTATCTTGAGCGCAACAACTTTGTCGAACGCCTGAAAAATGCCGCCGAAGACAACTATTTCGGCAAACTGGCCGCCGGCAAACCGCAAATCTACGGCATTTACTGGTCAAAGCCGCAGGTGGAAGCCCGTCAGGACGCCCGCATGCACGCCGTGCAGGTGTTTCTCAACAGCCTGTGGGAAACCGAAAGCAACGGCAAACAGCATTTTGACCCGACTCGGGTCGCCACCTATGCCGATCGCACCCGCCGTCGCCCGCCGAACTCGTCTTCTCTGGGCCTGTCGCCGCACGTGGACAGCGGCACTATTGAACGCTGGCTGGATGAAAATTTCCGCTATGTCTACCGCCACGTGTTCTCCGGCGACTGGCAAGCTTACGATCCGTTCGCTGCCGATGGCCGCACCGAAGTGCGCGAAATCGCTTCGCCGGCAGTCTGCTCAATGTTCCGCACCTTCCAGGGTTGGACGGCGCTGACGCCGCAACGCACCAATGCCGGCACGCTGAATCTGGTGCCGATAGCCAACGCCATGGCCTACGTTCTGTTGCGCGCATTGCAAGATGACGTCGCCGAAGACGATTTGTGCGATGCCGCCCCAGGACGCGCGCTGTCAATCTCGGAAAAATGGCATCCCCTTTTACTCAGTGGGATTTCCCCTATTCCCGATTTAGAACCGGGCGACACGGTGTTCTGGCACTGTGATGTGATTCACGCGGTGGAAAACGAGCATAACGGCGAGTTCGACAGCAACGTGATGTACATCGCCGCCGCACCGGGCTGCGAGAAAAACGATGCCTATCTGCAACGCCAACTGCCCAGTTTTATCGCCGGAAAAACGCCGCCGGATTTTGCGCCCGACGATTTCGAAGTGGATTTCAACGGCCGCGCCACTGTCGATCTGCTGACACCGCTCGGCAAGGAACAGCTCGGCATTAAATAACCCGGAGCCCCGTGGTGTGCCCGCCCGGCCGCCACGGGGCCACTTGCTGTGATATACTCCTGCGCATCTGTCCGCCGCAGCGAGAGCCCGTCGTGCACCCTTTTTTTGAAATGCTGTTAGCGGTGTTTGATCGCGCCGCACTGATGTTAATCTGCCTGTTCTTCCTCACTCGTACCCGGTTGTTCCGCCAACTGCTGCAAAAAGAGGACCACACGCCGCTTGAGCTGGGCATGGTCACGGCGATCTTCTCGCTGTTCGCGCTGTTCAGTACCTATTCCGGCATCAACGTCGAAGGTTCGCTGGTCAACGTGCGGGTCATTGCCATTATGGCCGGCGGCATCCTGTTCGGCCCCTGGGTGGGTATCATCACCGGCATCATCGCCGGGGTGCACCGCTACCTGATTGATATCGATGGCATCACCTCAGTTCCCTGCCTGATCACCAGCATCATTGCCGGCATCAGCGCCGGTTATATCAATCTTAAAGTGAAAAAAGAGCAACGCTGGCGCGCCGGGATCCTCGGCGGCATGCTGTGCGAATCCCTGACCATGCTGCTGATCGTCCTGTGGGCCAAGCCGACCGAGTTGGGGCTGGATATCGTCTCCAAGATTGCGCTGCCGATGATCCTCGGTACGGTATGCATCGGCCTGATCGTGCTGCTGGTGCAAAGCGTGGAAGACGAAAAAGAGGTGATCGCCGCCCGGCAGGCCAAGCTGGCACTGGATATTGCCCGTAAAACCCTGCCCTACTTTCGCAATATCAACAGCGAAACCCTGGCGACCATCTGCGACATCATCCGCCAGGACATCAAGGCCGACGCGGTGGCGATCACCGATACTCACCAGGTGATGGCCTACGTCGGCGTGGGGGAAGAGGCTTATCCGATTGGCCGCGAAGGGTTGAGCCGCGTGACCCGCGAAAGCATCCGCCACGGCAAGATCATCATCAAAAACAACCTGGAAAACCCGGCCACGCCGCAAATTCACTCGCAGTTGGTGATCCCGCTGTGGGAAAAAGGCGAAGTGTCCGGCGCGCTGAAAATTTACTACTGCCATGCCCATCAGATCACCAATACGCTAAAGGTCATGGCGGTGGGCCTGTCGCAGATTATCTCCACCCAAATGGAAGTCTCGCGCATTGAGCACCTGCGCCAAATGGCGGACAAAGCGGAAATGCGCGCGCTGCAGAGCAAGATCAACCCGCACTTCCTGTTCAATGCCCTGAACGCCATTTCTTCGTCGATCCGCATCAATCCGGACACCGCGCGCCAGCTGATTATCAACCTGTCACGCTACCTGCGCTATAACCTGGAGCTGAACGACGAACTGATCGATATCCGCAAGGAGCTGCACCAAATCCAGGATTACATCGCCATCGAACAGGCGCGATTTGGGGCCAAACTGACGGTAATTTACGACATCGACGACGATATCTCGGTGCGTATCCCCAGCCTGCTGATCCAACCGCTGGTGGAAAACGCCATCGTACACGGCATTCAGCCGTGCAAAGGCAAAGGTGTGGTAGTGATTGCAGTGAAGGATCAGGGCGCTCGGGTCAAGATTTCGGTAAAAGACACCGGTAACGGCATCAATCAGGAGGTCATCGACCGGGTGGCGCGCAATGAAATGCCGGGCCACAATATCGGCCTGTTGAACGTGCATCACCGGGTGTCGCTGCTGTATGGCGAAGGGTTGCGCATCCGTCGGCTGGAGCCGGGCACCGAAATTGCCTTTTACATCAGCAAAAACGGCGGCAAACTGCAGATGGAAAACAGCGCACTGCCGGCCGGGGAGCCATCATGAAAGCCATTATCGTTGAAGACGAGTTCCTCGCCCAGGAGGAGCTCAGTTACCTGATCAAAAAACACAGCAGCATCGTTATCGAAGCCACCTTCGAAGACGGGCTGGACGTGCTGAAATACCTGCAGAATCATCAAGTCGACGCCATTTTTCTCGATATCAACATTCCGTCGCTGGATGGCGTGCTGCTGGCGCAGAACATCAGCAAGTTCACGCACCGGCCTTCGATTATTTTCATCACCGCCTATAAAGAACATGCGGTGGAAGCGTTCGAAATCGAAGCCTTTGACTACATCCTCAAGCCCTATCACGAAGCGCGCATCGTCACCATGTTGCAAAAACTGGAGGCGCTGCATAACCGGCCCGCTAACGCCCCGGAACAAGCCAGCGCGCCAAACCGCAACAGCCACAGCATTAACCTGATCAAAGACGAACGTATTATCGTCACCGATATCAACGACATCTATTATGCCGCTGCCGATGAAAAAGTGACGCGGGTCTATACCCGCCGCGAAGAGTTTGTGATGTCGATGAACCTCACCGAGTTTTACGGCCGCCTGCCGGAGGAACATTTCTTCCGCTGCCACCGGTCTTACTGCGTCAATCTGTCGAAAATCCGCGAGATCGTGCCCTGGTTCAACAACACCTATATTCTGCGGCTGAGCGATCTGGAGTTTGAAGTGCCGGTCAGCCGCAGCAAGGTTAAAGAGTTCCGCAAATTAATGCGTTTATAACCGCGCGCGTTACCAGCGCGGCCCGGGGCCGTAGTAATACCCCGGTGGCGGCGGTGGCGGCATGCGACGATAATGCGGGCGATCGCGCCATTCGTGTCGCGGCTCCTCGTAATAGATCACTCGTGGCGGCGGCCCGTAGTAATACTCGCGCGGACGCTCATAGACGCGGTGTTCGGACCACCAGCGCGGATCGCGCCAGCGGTCGCCGTCCCAGTAATGGCCGCGATCGTCGCGGTCGCCAATGTGCAATGAAATACCCGGAACGTTCACGCCAATGGATACGTCCGCCTGGCTGACCAACGGCAACGACAGCAGCGCGGCTAACAACAACAGTGTTTTTTTCATCTAATGACTCCTGCAGAGCGGAACCTGTCCGTTCACCGATAACATAGGCCCCCCGCTATCGCCGCTCTATAGGAATAATGCCCATTTACCCATTCCAGACGTTTCCTTCACAATTTGAGCACAATCCTGGACAACGGACCGCCAATAAATCGTGACTATCTTTGATGTAGATCACTTGGCGCCAGCGGCATTTCATCCCCTTTTAACCGCTAAAACGGCAACTCATGCGCCACCAGATGCATTTCATTCCTTCCTCCGTGCAACTCATTCCCGATCTGCCGTCGAGTGGTATTACCAGCCTTATACTATGCCCATACCGCGGGGCCTCTGAGGTTCTCCGCAAATTTCCGCCAACGGCTGACCGCCCGGCAACGCACACAAGAGAAGGAGACCGGCCATGAACACCAAACCGGCAAATCGCAGCTTAATCGTTCTGGGCACCATCATCTGCCAGATGGGGCTCGGCACTATCTATACCTGGAGCCTGTTCAACCAGCCGCTGGTCGACAAATTCCATTGGGGCCTCGGCGACGTCGCCACCACCTTCTCCATCACCAGTTTCTTCCTGGCCTTCGCCACGCTGTTCGCCGGCAAGCTACAGGAACGCTTCGGCATCCGCAACCTGACGCTGTGCTCGGGCATTCTGGTCGGCCTGGGCCTGATCGCCAGCGCCCACGTCAGTTCATTGGATATGATCTATCTGTTGGCCGGCGTCGTGGTTGGGTTCGCGGTGGGTATCGCCTACATCTCCACCCTGTCCAACCTGATCAAGTGGTTCCCGGCCAATAAAGGGCTGATCTCCGGCATCTCGGTGGGCGCATTCGGCAGCGGCAGCCTGCTGTTCAAATACGTTAACGCCGCTTTGATTGCCGACGTCGGCGTATCCGCCGCCTTCTTCTACTGGGGGGCGATTGTGATGGCGCTGATTGTGCTGGGTTCGCTGCTGTTGAAAGAACCGGTGCTCGCCAGCCAATCTGCGCAGCAAAAGGCCGGTACTTTGGGTAACGACTTCAGCGTGCGCCAGATGCTGGCGACCAAAGAGGCCTACCTGTTGTTCATCGTTTTCTTCGCCGCCTGCATGAGTGGCCTGTACCTGATTGGCATCGTGAAGGACATGGGCGTACAACTGGCCGGGATGGATGTAGCCACCGCCGCCAACACCGTTTCCGCCGTAGCTATTTTCAACACCGCAGGCCGCATCATTCTGGGTACGCTGTCGGATAAAGTAGGCCGCATGCGCGTCATCAGCTTCACCATGCTGGTTACCGTGCTGGCGATTGTCTCGTTGAGCTTCCTCACCCTGAACCATACGCTGTTCTTTATCTGCGTCGGCGCCGTCGCCTTCTGCTTCGGTGGCAACATCACCGTGTTCCCGGCGATTGTCGGCGACTTCTTCGGCCTGAAAAACCACAGCAAAAACTATGGAATCATTTATCAGGGCTTCGGTCTGGGCGCGCTGGCCGGCTCGTTCGTCGCCAAATACTTCGGCGGTTTCCATGCCACTTTCATGGTCATCGGCGTACTGTCCATCGCTTCCCTGCTGATTACCCTGTTCATCAAGGCGCCAAAAGCGGTGGAGCAGGAAGAAGAGAGCCGCGAGCCGGCAGACTTGGTCAAAGCCTGATTTTTAAGTAGCAAAAAGGGGCGCAACCCATTGGGTTGCGCCCCTTTTTTTATCGCCGATGCAGATTACAAATGCATACCCAACGTCTGGCGCAGATGGGCGCCGGCGCCCAACAAGCCCGGCTGTGCATGGGTGATCATAAAGACCGGGATATCATGCACGTAATCCTTGAAACGCCCTTTATCTTCAAACGCCGCGCGAAAACCGGATGCCTTGAAGAACTCCATAAAGCGCGGCACTATGCCGCCGGCGATGTAAACGCCGCCGAAAGTGCCGAGATTCAACGCCAGGTTGCCGCCAAAGCGTCCTAAAATAACGCAGAACAGCGACAAGGCACGGCGGCAATCAATGCAGCTGTCAGCCAGCGCGCGCTCAGTGATGTCCTTTGGCTCTAACTTTTCCGGCAGGCGTTGATCGGACTTGACGATAGCGCGGTAGAGATTGACCAATCCCGGGCCGGACAGCACGCGCTCGGCGGATACGTGCCCCACTTCTGCCCGCAGCACCTCCAGAATGCTATCTTCCTCTTCGCTGTTCGGCGCAAAATCAACGTGGCCGCCCTCACCCGGCAGGCTCACCCAACGGCGATTAACGTGCACCAGGTGCGCCACCCCCAGGCCGGTGCCGGCGCCGTACACCGCAATCGGCTTGTCTTTCTGCGCGCTGCCGCCGCCGAACTGCAACACATCGTCTGGCGTCAACATCGGGATCGCCATCGAGACGGCGGTAAAGTCGTTGATCACTTCCAGATGGCTAAGCCCCAGGTTGGCCTGCATCTCTTTGATCGAGAACGCCCAGGTGTGGTTGGTCATCGCCACCCAATCTTCGGTGACCGGGCAGGCAATCGCGATGCAGGCGTCCTGCACCTGAATATCCTGCTCCTTCAGATATTGGCGGATCACCGCCTCCAGGCTGTCAAACTCCAGGCCGGAATAGGTTTTTGCCTGGGTAATTTCACCCGTCGCCACAGTGCACAACGCCAGGCGGGCATTCGTCCCGCCAACATCACCTACGAGGGCATAGGTCATCAGTATCTTCTCCGCAAAATGAATAATAGAAAGCTGCCCACACTGTAAAATCCCGCCGCAAAAACAACAATCACCATCCTTCGCGCTGCCATCCATTAGCGATCCAGATCACAAAAAACGTTTCAGCTTGGCGGTTATGCCGCAGTTTGAAACAAATTGCGGCAAAAAAACGTGCCGTGGCGGCTGTTAAGCGTCATAACAGAGAGGCACTATTAATCAACCTGCGCCCTGTGCCTGTCGGCCATTGCTTTACGTGCCGACGTCCCTTTTTGTCTGGCAAGCCGGGGCACAACCCAATCACCCATTCTCCCTGCCGCTCAGGGGGCCATTGACAAGGGATCCTTGCATGCTGCACCCGCGCGCCAATACCATGTTGGCTTTCGCCCTGCCCGCTCTCGTTATCGGTTCAGCCTCAAGCCTGGTGCTTATTCTGGTGATGAAATTCGCCGACGCGCTGCAACGGCTGCTTTGGGTGAACATACCCGCAGCCTTGAATATCGATACCCACTCGCCCTGGTGGCTGCTCAGCATCCTGACGCTGGCCGGTATCGCCGTGGGGCTGATTATCCGTTATATGCCCGGCCACGCAGGACCGGATCCGGCTACCGAATCGCTGATCGGCATGCCGTTGCCGCTTTCTGCCGTGCCCGGCCTCGGGCTGGCGTTAATCATTGGTCTGGCGGGCGGCGTGAGCCTGGGGCCGGAAAACCCCATCACCGCCATCAATATTGCGTTGGTGGTCGCTGTAGGTTCGCGGCTGTTGCCGAGAGTGCCGCGCATGGACTGGATTATTCTCGCCGCCGCCGGCACCATCGGCGCACTGTTTGGCACCCCGGTTGCCGCCGCGCTGATCTTTTCGCAAACGCTGGCCGGCAATAACGACGTGCCGCTGTGGGATCGGTTGTTTGCCCCGCTGATGGCGGCAGCGGCCGGCGCAGTGACCACTCAGCTGTTTTTCACACCGAACTTCGCGCTGCAAATTGACGCCTATGCCGCCACCCGGCTGACGGATATTTTCAGTGGCTCCATCGTCGCCCTGATCGCCATCGCGCTGGGTATGGTAGCGCTGTGGAGCTTCCCCCATCTCCATCGCCTGTTCCATTCGCTGAAAAACCCGGTGCTGATGCTGGGGCTGGGCGGCTTTGCGCTCGGTGTGCTGGCGCTAATCGGCGGGGAGATCACGCTATTTAAAGGGTTGGACGAAATGAAGCGGCTGGCCGCAGGGGAGAACTTCTCGGTCACGGAACTGCTGCTGATTACCCTGACCAAGCTGGCGGCGTTGGTGATTGCCGCCGCCAGCGGTTTTCGCGGCGGGCGTATCTTCCCGGCGGTGTTTGTCGGCGTGGCGCTGGGCCTGATGCTGCATCAGCACGTCCCGGCGGTGCCGGCGGCCATCACCGTCTCCTGCGCCATTATGGGGCTGGTTCTGGTGGTCACGCGTGATGGCTGGCTCAGCCTGTTTATGGCCGTCGCGGTGGTGCCGGAGCTGCACCTGCTGCCGGTGCTGTGCATTGTGATGCTGCCCGCCTGGCTGGTGCTGGCGGGCAAACCCTTGATGTTGGTGGGCAAACGCCAACCGCCGCACGACGATTAGGCCAGCGCGTATTCCGCGGCGGCGCGCGCATGGATAACGGTAGTGTCGAACACCGGCACCGAAGCATCCTGCGCGCTGACCAGCAGGCCAATCTCGGTACAGCCGAAAATAATGCCCTGCGCGCCCTGCTGTTCCAGATCAGCGATAATGCGGCGATACTCATCGCGCGACGCGTCGCGGATCGTCCCCAGACACAGCTCTTCATAAATAATGCGATGCACGATATCGCGATCGGCCGACGTGGGCGTAACCACCTCGATGCCGTGCCGCTCTTGCAACCGACCGCGATAAAAATCCTGCTCCATGGTAAAACGCGTGCCGAGCAGCCCGATGCGGCGGATCCCCTGTTGGCGCACCTGCAACGCCGTGGCGTCGGCGATGTGAATCAGGGGCAGGCCGCTGGCCTGTTCAACCGCATCCGCCACCTTATGCATGGTGTTGGTGCAGATGACGATGGCCTCCGCGCCTGCGGCCCGCAACGACGCGGCCGCGGCGGCCAGCAGGTGCCCTGCGCCATCCCAATCCCCCTGATGCTGCAGGCGTTCAATCTCGTGAAAATCGACGCTGTAGAGGACGATTTTGGCCGAATGCAACCCGCCAAGACGCGCCTTTACCTGTTCATTGATCATGCGGTAATAAGGGAGGGTTGATTCCCAGCTCATACCGCCCAACAAACCCAATACTTTCATCGTTTTTCCTCGCCTCATTGCCGTATGTTATCTCTCCGACACTACCGGAGAATCGCAGCGATGACGATGCCTTATTTCGCGCCGGAACTGGCCGGTTGACGCGCCTCGAACCAGCGTTGGCGCAACGTGTCGTACACCCAGTTATAGAGCATGGTGTACGGCAGGAAGAACAGGAAGAAACCAATCTCCAGCATAAAGGCCTGCGCGAAGGAAATATTCAGCATCCAGGCGGCAATCGGCACGCCGATCAGGACAAACCCAGCCTCAAAACCCAGAGCGTGAAACGCCCGCACCCTGAGATTTCGCACCACGCGATCCGCTGGCCACAGGCGGTCAAACGCCGTGTTATAAATCATGTTCCACACCATGGCGACGGTCGACAGCATCACCGCCAACGCACCGACCTGTACCATAGAACGGTTGAGCAGCCAGGCACCCAGCGGGGCGCAAATCATCACGGCAATGGCTTCAAAACCGACGGCATGGACGATACGTTCAACGAAAGACTTGTTTTGCAGTTGCATACATCACCTGTTTTTTTACCCTATGAATTTGTCGGGGAGTGGCAAGCCGCCCCGCATTAATCGGAGCTGATTTATTCTCCCCCGACTAAAGCCAGGTGATTATCATCGATTTTTTGGGTAGATTAAAAATAGGTTCCATCGATAAAGTAGATACATCATGCGCTATTCACCTGAAGCCCTGCAGGCATTTGTCGAAGCCGCTGCCCTGGGTTCTTTTTCTGCCGCCGCGCGCAAGCTGCGCAAAAGCCAATCGACCATCAGCACCGCCATCGCTAACCTGGAGGCGGATCTCGGCTTGCAATTGTTCGATCGCCAGGCGCGGCAGCCAGTCTTGACCGCCGCCGGCCGTAAAGTGCTCTGCCATGTGCAGGAGATCCTCGCCGCCAGCGAACGGCTTGACGCACTGAGCATCCGCCTGGCGGACAAGACAGAACCCCGGTTAACCATCGTATTTTCCGATACCTACCAGCCAAACCACCACGACAGGTTGATGCTGCACTTTGAGCGGCGCTATCAGGATATTGAACTGGAATGCATGATTGCCGAGGACGGGGACGTGCTCGATCTGCTGCAAAGCGGCCGCGCGCACCTTGGCATGGTAGAAGTTCAGCCCAGTTATCCACCGGATATCGCCTTCGCGCGGCTGCCGGAGCAAACTGAAATGGGGCTGTTCGTCGCCCGCTCGCATCCGCTGGCGCAAACGCCCTCGCCAACGCATGAGCAGTTATCCAGCACGCGCCAGCTGTATTTGAATACCTACACTGGCGCAAGCGCGGCACGGCCCCAGGGGTTGGTATGGTCTGCTCCGAGCTATCTGATGCTGCTGGAAATGGCGGAACAAGGTTTTGGCTGGGCCGCGTTGCCAAACTGGCTGGTGAAACAGTACGGCCACGACAAATTAGCCGAGCTGAAGCCGCGCGGTTGGCCGAAGCTGATTTCCGTGGATGCGGTGTGGTCGAAGTTGTCCCCGCCGGGGCCGGCGGGGTACTGGTTGCTGGAGCGCTTGTTGGAAAGCGCGGAAGATCAGGCCGCCGCGTTGCGTGATTGAATGGCGCGCGAAACGGTATCCAGCAATTCGGGAATGTCCATCTTCGGCAGCACCACTTCTACGAAGGCCAACTGCTGGCTGTCTCCCACTTCACGCAATGCCTGGCGCAGTTGCTCCGGTTCGGTGACCCGCAGCGTTTTCACCTGATGCTCGCCGGCCAGCGCCTGCGGCAGTTGCGTCCAGTTCCATTGGGTGATGTCGTTGTAACGCTGCTCCGGCCCATGAATCGCCCGTTCGACGGTATACCCTTCATTATTCAGCAGGAAAATCACCGGTTTCAGCCCGTCGCGCAGCATCGAGCCAATCTCCTGCGCAGTGAGTTGCGCCGATCCGTCACCGATCAGCAACACCACCCGGCGAGCCGGCTCCGCCGTCTGCGCGCCAAACGCCGCCGGCAAGGTGTAACCGATAGACCCCCACAGCGACTGCACGATAAACCGGCACCCCTGCGGCAGGCTCAGTGCCGCAGCGCCAAAACAGGCGGTGCCTTGCTCGGCGATCACAATGTCGCCCGGCCGCAAGAAGCCTTGTATCTGCTGCCAAAATCCGTGTTGATCCAGACCGCTGCCGTTCGGTTCCGGCAATGCCGGCCGTTTGATAACCGGCAACTGCCATTGCAACGCCTGCGACAACGTTAACTGGTGCAACGCTTTTACCGCGTCACGCATCGGGATCTGGCTGAATACCTGCTGCCCGACCCGCGCTTCGAAAGGTTGGATATCGATACACTTCTCCGCCGGCAAGTGATGGCTGAAGCCGGCGGTAATGGTATCGGTAAAGCGCACGCCGACGGTAATCACCGCATCGGCATTCTCAATCAGCTGCTTCACCTGCGGATCGCTGGCCGCACCGGCGTAGGTACCGGTAAAGCAGGCATGGGTTTCATCCAATACGCTCTTGCCGAGCAGCAGCGTCGAATGCGGCATGTCGACCTCATTCATCCACTGTTCCAGCACCCTTTCGGCGCCAAAGCGTTCAGCCAGGAAATCGGCCAACAGAGAAACCCGCCGCGCCGGCAACAGCATTTCTCGCGCTGCGGCGATAAACGCCTGCAACGACGCCTGTGAAAGATGGGCCTGCCGCAGCATCAGCGGTGCCGGCCGCGACGCCAGCGGCGCTTCCGCCACGTCGCTCGGCAACATCAGGTAAACCGGCCGACGTTCAAACAGCGCAGTGGTCAGCAGGCGATCGATTTCCGCCTCGGCGTTGACGGCGGTAAGGTTCGCCTGGGCGACGGTCACTTCTTTGGCCATGCGGGCAAAGTGGCCGAAATCCCCGTCCCCCAGCGAATGGTGCAGCAAATCTCCGGCACGCTGTGCACGCAGCGCTGGGGTGCCAACCACGTGGATCACCGGTAAGTATTCGGCGTAGCTGCCTGCAATGCCATTTACCGCGCTCAGTTCACCCACGCCAAAGGTGGTCAGTAAAGCGGCGGCCGGTTTGCAGCGCGCGTAACCGTCTGCGGCGTAGGCGGCATTGAGTTCGTTGGCGCACCCCACCCAGGTGATCTGCGGATGATCAATCACGTGATCGAGAAACTGCAGATTGTAGTCTCCCGGTACGCCAAAGAAGTGCCGGATGCCAATCTGGGCTAAACGATCGAGTAGGTAATCGGCCACCTTGTAGCTTTTACTCATGATCATCACCTGCAAAAGGTTGCAATTGTTAGTTTTAAGTATCAAATATGTTATGAAAATGTCGAGCATTATGTTTAAAAAGCGGATGGAAACCCTACGTTACATCCCCGCACTCGCCGCGAGCATTTACCTGCTTGATGGGCTGTATTTAAAAACTTGACGGTTATTTAGCGTGATCGCGGGCTCTGACAGCAAGAGTGAAAGCGCATACACTAAAGCTCACTCTCACCTCTGCCGAAAAGGGTTTGTATGCTTTACCAGGCTGATGCTTCGCGTTATCAAAATATGGAATATCGCCGCTGCGGACGCAGCGGGCTGAAATTGCCCGCGGTTTCGCTCGGCTTATGGCACAACTTTGGCGACACCACCTTGCATGACAATGCGCGCAAACTGATCCATTGCGCGTTCGATCGCGGTATTACCCACTTCGATCTGGCCAATAACTATGGCCCGCCACCCGGTTCCGCCGAGGAGAACTTTGGCCGCATCCTAAGCGCAGATCTGAAACCCTGGCGCGATGAACTGATCATCGCTTCGAAGGCCGGTTACACCATGTGGCCGGGCCCTTACGGCGACTGGGGTTCGAAGAAGTATCTGGTCGCCAGCCTGGATCAAAGCCTGCAACGCATGGGGCTGGAATATGTGGATATCTTCTATCATCACCGCCCGGATCCGGATACGCCGCTGGAGGAAACCATGGGCGCGCTGGATCTGCTGGTACGCCAGGGCAAGGCGCTGTACGTCGGGCTGTCCAACTACCCGGCCGAGCGCGCGCGCCAGGCATTCGAGATTCTGCACCGGCTCGGCACGCCTTGCGTGATCCATCAGCCTAAGTACTCCCTGTTCGAGCGCTGGGTTGAGCCGGAGCTGCTGGATACGCTCGAAGAACATGGCGTCGGCTCCATTGCATTCTCTCCGCTGGCCGGCGGCCTGCTGACCGACCGTTACCTGCACGGCATCCCGCAAGATTCACGCGTCGCCAGCGGCAGCCAGTTCCTGCAACCCGATCAGCTCACCGACGCAAAACTGGAAAAAGTGCGCCAGCTTAACGCCCTGGCGCAACAGCGTGGGCAGAAGCTGTCGCAGATGGCGCTGGCCTGGGTATTGCGCGGCGATCGCGTGACTTCAGTGCTGATTGGCGCCAGCAAGACCAGCCAGATTGAAGACGCCGTCGGCATGCTGGCTAACCGCACTTTCAGCAGCGACGAAATCGCCCATATCGAACGGATATTAATGTAATCGCTTACAATTATCGCCGGGCGCATGGCCGGCGATAACCTCCGCAGCGCCAGACAAATCTTAAATCCTCATCCCATCGCCGCTTTTCAGAATCCCACTAAGATTCAACCCTATCCGCAGGCGCTAATATGGCGATATTGCAGTAAAAAATAATAAGGCCGACTAATGATGAACGCGCTTCATTAACCGGCCAACCCGCTGCGGCGGAAAGGAGAAGCCATGTTTAAACCTCTGTTATTGGCCGCCTTATTGGTGGCGTCTACGGTACCCGCCATCCAACAGGCGCATGCGGAAGGCCTCAGTATCAATCTGATGCCGGGCGTATCACTGCGCATTGGCGAGGAAGATAATCGCGGCCGTTATTGGGACGGCTACGACTGGCGCGACCGCGACTGGTGGCAAGGCCATCAGGGCCGCTACCTGGGCGATCGCAGCCGCCGGGGCTATTACTGGGATGGTTATCGCTGGCGCGATAACGATTACTGGCGCAAAAATTATTACTATCATGATGGCCGCTATCGCAAATTCGATAAGCATTACTACAAGCACCACGAAAAACATCATTGGAAGAAAAAACACCATGATGACGATGACTATCGTGGTCGACGCCATCACGACGACGATTGATGCCAAAAGGCCAGCATAACGCTGGCCTTTTCGATCACAGCACGCTGCTGACCAGCAGATAACCGTTCAGGCCGACCACCACCAACACAATCAGCTTGCCCAGCGTCTGTATGCTCCGGCTGTTCACCATTTCCCCCATCAGTTCCCGGTTACCGGTAAAGGCGAGCAGCGGCACCAGCGCCAACGCAATGCCGAAGCTCAGCAGCACCTGACTCAACACCAGAATACGCGTGGCATCCATTCCCAGCATAATGACGATAAACGACGGCAGCATAGTGACCACCCGGCGCACCCACAGCGGAATGTAAAAGCGTACAAATCCCTGCATCACCACCTGCCCCGCCAGCGTCCCCACGACGGTGGAAGACAGACCGGCGGCCACCAGGCTCAACCCGAAGAGCGTCGCCGCCGCCTGGCCCAGCACCGGCTGCAGTGTCAGATAGGCCAAATCAAGATCGGCCACGCCGCTGTGCCCATTGAAGTGGAAGGTGGCGGCGGCGGTTGCCATCATTGCCAGGTTAACAAAACCGGCGATGGTCATGGCAATGGCGACATCGACCTTGGTGGACGCATACCGATCCGCCTTTGAATTCTCGCCGGCAGCCTGGGTTAAGGATGAATGCAAATAAATCACGTGCGGCATGATGGTCGCGCCCAGCACGCCGGCGGCCAGATATACCGCATCGCCATTCGGCAGATCCGGGATCGCCATGCCTTTTAACAGCGGGCCAAGCTGCGGCTGGGAAAACGCCAGCTCCACCATATAGGCAGCGGCAACAAACAGCAGCAGCCCGCCGATCGCCCTCTCCAGCGGTTTTTGCCCGCGTTTTTGCAGCATCAGGATCAGGAAGGTGGCGATACCCGTCAGGATGGCCCCCTCAAGCAGCGTAACGCCCAACAGCAGTTTGAAACCTATCGCCGCGCCGATAAACTCCGCCAGGTCGGTAGCCATCGCAATGATTTCCGCCTGCACCCAATAAGCCCATACGGCCGGGCGTGGAAAGCGATCGCGGATGTGTTCCGCCAGGTTTTTGCCGGTAGCGATACCGAGTTTGGCGGACAGCAGCTGGATAAGCATGGCCATGACGTTGGCCCAGACCACGACCCACAGCAGGCTGTAACCCAAAGAGGCGCCGGACTGGATATTGGTGGCGAAATTGCCGGGATCGATATAACCGATGGCCGCGATAAATGCGGGCCCCATCAGCGACAGTTTGATTTTTCTGGACGGGCAACGGGTGTTCTCAACCACGCGACTGTTTGGCATACCCTGAACCCTTACGTCTGATAAACTAAGGGTTATCTCATGCAAATGATAATAATTATCAAGCGCATTTGTAACGGTAAAACTTATCTCTGTAATCGGGGATAACTCAGGTTTTAACGAAGGGTGTAACGTGCAGATGACACTTTTCGGCCCTCCAACGAGGCATATTCCAAACGAAATACGCCTGATAATCAAATTAGCACAAGAATAGGAATTTCATATGGATTCACTAACCCATTGATTTTTTATGCTTTAAGATAATAATTTAAGACATTTCCCATTACGAATTTCCATATTTGCAATGGACCTCTCGTTTTTAAACGTGGCGTTACATAAAATGACATCCGAAATTCAGCCTGCCTCAAGTTTGGAGCAAACATGTCCCATATTGCGCACTTTGCGTTAGCGTTGGTGGTGGTTGCGATCCTGGCACTGTTAGTGTGCCGCGATCGTAAAAGCATCCGCATTCGCTACGTTATTCAACTGTTGGTTATTGAAGTACTGCTGGCCTATTTTTTCCTGCATTCGGAAGCGGGTTTAGGCTTTGTAAAAGGATTCGCGGCGCTGTTCGACAAGCTGCTCGGGTTTGCGGGGCAAGGGACTGATTTTGTATTCGGCGGTATGGGTGATAAAGGTTTGGCCTTCTTCTTCCTGAAGGTACTGTGCCCAATCGTCTTCATCTCTGCGCTGATCGGTATTCTGCAATACATCAAAGTGTTGCCGTTTATCATCCGGATTATTGGTACCGTGCTGTCAAAAGTAAACGGAATGGGCAAGCTGGAGTCGTTTAACGCCGTCAGCTCGCTGATCCTGGGCCAGTCTGAAAACTTCATTGCCTATAAAGATATCTTGGGCAAGATGTCGGAAAAACGCATGTACACCATGGCGGCAACCGCGATGTCTACGGTTTCCATGTCCATCGTGGGTGCTTACATGACCATGCTGGACGCCAAGTTTGTGGTTGCGGCGCTGGTACTGAACATGTTCAGCACCTTTATCGTGCTGTCATTGGTCAACCCGTATGACACCAGTAAAGAAGAAGAACTGCATCTGGGCAATCTGCACGAAGGCCAGAGCTTCTTCGAAATGCTGGGTGAATACATTCTGGCAGGTTTCAAAGTAGCCATTATCGTTGCTGCTATGCTGATCGGCTTTATCGCCCTGATCGCTGCGCTCAACGGTCTGTTCAGCGCCATCTTCGGTCTGAGCTTCCAGGAAATCCTGGGCTACTTCTTCTATCCGTTCGCCTGGATTATGGGTATTCCTAAGCACGAAGCCTTGCAGGTGGGCAGCATCATGGCGACCAAGCTGGTCTCCAATGAGTTCGTGGCCATGATGGAACTGCAGAAAGTCTCTGCCGAACTGTCGCCACGCAGCCTGGGCATTCTGTCGGTGTTCCTGGTTTCTTTCGCCAACTTCTCTTCCATCGGCATTGTGGCCGGTGCGATTAAAGGGCTGAATGAGAATCAGGGCAACGTAGTTTCCCGCTTTGGTCTGAAGCTGGTTTACGGTTCTACGCTGGTCAGCCTCCTGTCTGCGTCCATCGCGGGCCTGGTTCTGGGCTAAGCCGAAACGGCAACAACGAAAAGGTCGCTTCGGCGG
This sequence comes from Serratia sp. 22264, assembly GCF_052045345.1. Classification (NCBI taxonomy): domain Bacteria; kingdom Pseudomonadati; phylum Pseudomonadota; class Gammaproteobacteria; order Enterobacterales; family Yersiniaceae; genus Serratia; species Serratia sp. 22264. The sequence continues at coordinate 69,330 of NZ_JBQEOY010000004.1, read as the reverse complement.
CCTTTTTTATTGCCCACAGTTTAGAAAGCTTAGAAAACAGAAAAGACAGAAAGCAAAAAGCCGACCCTGAGGTCGGCTTTTTAAATGGTGGTGGAGCTAGACGGGATCGAACCGTCGACCTCTTGCATGCCATGCAAGCGCTCTCCCAGCTGAGCTATAGCCCCACAAAAGTGGTACGCTTTAACCGGCGTTACGGTATTCCCCAACCTTTCTGAGATAAAGGTTGGTGGAGCTAGACGGGATCGAACCGTCGACCTCTTGCATGCCATGCAAGCGCTCTCCCAGCTGAGCTATAGCCCCAATCCACAAACACAAAATCCTGTGAACGGGGCGCATAATATGAAACCCCCGAAACACTGTCAACGGCTAAATTGAATTACTCGATCAAGCGCTGAAAAAGCCGCCAAATCAGCGCGTTTAGCGCTAAAAAATAGCCATTACGGATAAAAATCAGCCAGGCATAAAAAAAGCCCTGAGGATCGCTCCACAAGGCTTTATCTGTTATCGCGTCATCTTGCTACCGGCCGTGTGCTGACAGCCTGGCAGCACGCGGCCAATCTATCAGGCCTGAGCTTCACGCCCGGCGATGTAGGCCAGCGCCAGGTCGATACGCTGCAAAGAACGCGCCTGGCCGATAGCATGCACGGTCACGTCCATACCCGGTGACTGACCGGCGCCGGTGACCGCTACGCGCAGCGGCATGCCCACCTTGCCCATACCTACGCCCAGCTCATCAGCGGTACCCTGAATGGCGTCATGCACGTTCTCCGGCGTCCAGGCACTGACAGCAGCCAGTTTGGCGCGTACCGCTTCCAGCGGCTGGCGTGCCACCGGGCGCAGATGCTTCTTGGCGGCGTCAGCGTCGAATTCGCTGAAGTCTTCATAGAAGTAGCGGCAGGACTCGGCCATTTCCTTCAGCGTCTTGCAGCGCTCGCCCAGCAGTTTGACGATATCTTTCAGCTCAGGGCCGTTGCGAGTCTCAATGCCAAGCTGCTCAACGTGCCACGCCAGATACACCGCAACTTCTTCCGCCGGCATATGGTTAATGTAATGGTGATTCAGCCACTGCAACTTCTCGGTATTGAAAGCGCTGGCGGATTTGTTGATCGCTTCCAGGGTGAAGAACTCTTTCATCTCATCAATAGAGAAGATTTCCTGGTCGCCGTGGGACCAACCCAGACGCACCAAATAGTTCAGCAACGCCTGCGGCAGGTAGCCGTCATCGCGGTACTGCATCACGCCCACTGCGCCATGACGTTTTGACAGTTTTTTGCCGTCGTCGCCCAGGATCATGGATACGTGCGCATATTCCGGCACCGGCGCACCCAATGCTTTCAGGATATTGATCTGGCGCGGGGTGTTGTTGATGTGGTCTTCGCCGCGGATCACGTGGCTGATTTCCATATCCCAATCGTCCACCACGACGCAGAAGTTATAGGTTGGCGAACCGTCGGTACGGCGAATGATCAGATCGTCCAACTCCTGGTTGCTGAATTCGATTGGGCCGCGGATTTTGTCATCGAAGATAACCGAACCTTCCTGCGGGTTACGGAAACGCACCACGCACGGCTCGTCATCGGTGTGGCTGTCTTGGCTGTCGCGGCAGTGGCCGTCGTAACGCGGTTTTTCACCGTTTTCCATCTGCGTTTCACGCAGCGCTTCCAGACGTTCCTTCGAGCAGTAGCATTTATAGGCGGTATCCTGCACCAGCATGTCGTCAATCACCGCGTTATAACGGTCAAAACGCTTGGTCTGGAAATACGGACCTTCGTTCCAATCCAGGTTTAACCAGTTCATGCCATCCATAATTGCGTCGATAGCGTCCTGCGAGGAACGTTCCAGATCGGTATCTTCGATACGCAGAACGAACTCACCGCCCGAATGGCGGCTGAACAGCCAGGAGTAAAGCGCAGTACGGGCGCCACCGACGTGAAGATAGCCGGTTGGGCTCGGTGCAAAACGGGTTTTGATTTTCATTGGTTTCACTGCCTTATTACGCAACGCGGGTCGGCGGTTGCCGACGATTGCTCGGAATTGAAAAAAGTGGGCAACATTGTACCACCCCCCGCTAATTCCTCAACGCCGACACGAGATTGCCGCACCGGTTTTCGTTATCGCTGCGGCGCATTTCGCATAACAATGTGCAAAGAATCATCATTGGTGGTGATAAATATCGCATCCTGTTTAAATTTGCGGCGAACGATTGAAATCATTTTAAAAACCGTTGACTCACTTTCAACTATCCCTATAATGCGACTCCAACAAGACGGGGCGATTAGCTCAGTTGGTAGAGCATCTCCTTTACACGGAGGGGGTCGGCGGTTCGAGCCCGTCATCGCCCACCATCTTGTTGAGCAGTAAAGCAGTAAGAAATGAGAAGAATGAGGGTGATTAGCTCAGTTGGTAGAGCATCTCCTTTACACGGAGGGGGTCGGCGGTTCGAGCCCGTCATCACCCACCACTCATTCTCTTGTTTGGCAGTACCCGGAAGTTCTGAAGTGGGTGATTAGCTCAGTTGGTAGAGCATCTCCTTTACACGGAGGGGGTCGGCGGTTCGAGCCCGTCATCACCCACCACTTCTGCGGGTCGTTAGCTCAGTTGGTAGAGCAGTTGACTTTTAATCAATTGGTCGCAGGTTCGAATCCCGCACGACCCACCAATACAGAAAAAAGCGCCTTACGGCGCTTTTTTCGCATCTGTAGCCTGGAAATCACCACAAGCTCTATTACCTGCCCCCTTTATCGCCCATAAAAAAGGCGCTGCAAGCAGCGCTCAGACTGCCGACAAAGCCCGTTATTAGGGAGAGCGTACCGAAGGGGTTGTAGCGGCTTGCCCGCCGGAGCGCCCCTCGGTGCGCTAGGCCCGGGTATCTCGGATTCAAAGACAACTTTGTCATCAAACTCGGCGCTGCAAGCAGCGCTCTATAGTCATAAATAACAAGTCACCCTATCCCCTAATTCAAGTTGCCGTCAACACACACGCAACTTGAAGTATGACGGGTATATCACGCCGCCAGCGTCGCTCCGCCGTCAATCACGATATCCTGCAGGGTGATATGGCTGGCGCGATCGGAGGCCAGGAACAAAATGGCATCGGCAATTTCCTGCGGTTGGGCGATTTTGCCCAGCGGAATACCCAGCTTGAACTGCTCCGGGAACCCCTTGATGGTGTTCTGTTCACCGCTTTCGTCCTGCCACATACCGCGCTGCATCGGCGTATTGGTCGAACCGGGCGAAACCAGATTGCAACGCACGCCATAAGGCGCCATTTCCAACCCTACGGTTTGGCACAGGCTGCGCAACGCCGCCTTGGAAGCGCAATAGGCCGCCATGCCGACGCGCGGCACATGCGCCGCGTTAGAGGCTACGCTGACAATCGCACCGCACCGCTGGCGACGGAACACCGGCAAGGCATGACGGAACATATTGAACGCCCCGCCGGCATTGACCGCCATACAGGCCAGCCAATCTGCGGTGCTGGTCTCATCTGCCAACCCCATCCGCAAAATGCCCGCACCGTTCACCAGCACGTCCAGCGCTGGCTGTGCTGCCAGCAAACGCCCGCACAAGCTGTCTACCGCATCGCTATCGGCGACATCCAGCACTTCAGTGCGGAACGGGTATTCCGGTTCGTCGAAACGCAGGTCGAAGCCAATTACTTCGGCACCGGCCCTAACAAACGCCAACGCCGTCTCCAGGCCAATACCTGCACCCGCGCCGGTCACCCAAACCCGCTTACCGGCAAAATCGCCCTCTTTGCCCATCAAGACTTCTCCTGCGACAACATAGCCCACCAGTTGTCAATGGTCGGGTTTTTGGCCAACGCGATAAAATCAATATCGCTGCGGATTTTACGCCAGCGCGCGGCCAACTCCATGATACGCACCGAGTCCAGACCGTAGTCGATCAGGTTCTCATCGTCGCCCATGTCTTCGCTGTCTTCATCGAGGAACGGCATAATTTGCAGGCGCAGCGCAGCTTTGCTGGCGATGCCCGGCAGCAGCTCGGCGGTAGTCACCACGCGGCCACAGCGGCCTGCGGTGTAACGCAGCGCCATCAGGTGTTCGTCACGGGAGAAATCCGCCAGACCGTCAGCCACCATAAACGGCTGGATATTGCGCATAAAGGCATCGATGGCGGTAGTCATGCAGCCGATATGGGCATACACGCCGCAAATGATCAGCTGATCGCGCCCCGACTCCTGCAGGATTTCCTGCAACGGCGAACGGTGGAAGGCGCTGTAACGCCACTTCACCAGAACCGTATCGTCATCTTCCGGTGCCAGAGCCTGAACCACCGCCTGCTGCTCCGGGTGTTTATTCAGCCCTGGCCCCCACATATCGTTCAGCAATGCACGGTCTTCGTCGCTTTGCTGATTGGGCTGCGCGGTGTAAAACACCGGAATACCCTGTGATTTGCAGTAGCGGCGCAGATTGGCAATGTTCTCTACCACCTGTTTAATCAGCGGGCTGTCTTCACCCCAGAAATTCAGGAAATACTGCTGCATATCGTGGATCAGTAACGCAGCCCGCTGCGGTTCTACCGTCCAGCTCACTTTGTTGGTCGGCAGTTCAGCCTGCGTCGGCAGCGCGTAATCATTAAGTTTAGGTATGGCCATGACTTATTCTCCCTGGGCCTGAGTCAGTGATTGCGTCTCCAGGCGTTGACGCAACCGTTTTTTATCCACTTTTCCTACCGGGGTGAGCGGCAGCGTATCGACCTGTATAAAGCGGTCAGGTAATTTAAATTCGGCCACGCCCTCTGCACGCAAATGGCGGCGCAGCACCACCGGCTTCAACGCGCTGGCGGCGATAATAAAGGCGCAGCTCTTCTCGCCCATCAGCTCATCCGGCATGGAAACCAGCGCCGCATTGATCACCTCCGGGTGGCGCAACAGCAGGTTTTCGATCTCCTCGGCGGCGATCTTCTCCCCACCGCGGTTGATCTGATCTTTCTGACGCCCTTCCACCTTCACATAGCCGTCTTCAGTCAGGCTGATCAGATCCCCGGAACAGTAAAAACCGTCTTTATCAAAGGCGGCGGCGTTATGTTCGGGGCTTTGGTAATAACCGCGGAAGGTGTAAGGGCCCCGGGTCATCAGGCGCCCGGTTTGCCCCACCGGCAGCGGGTTGCCCTCGTCATCGGCCACCCACAGTTCGTCGTCCGGCGACATCGGGCAGCCCTGAGTGGTGAGAATATGCCGGTCGTCATCGTCCAACCGGGTGTAATTCACCAGACCTTCCGCCATGCCGAAGACCTGCTGCAACTGGCAGCCGATTTCCGCCGGAATACGCGCGGCCAAGGTTTCACTCAGCTTGGCGCCCCCCACCTGCAACAGCTTAAGGCTGGCCAATGGTTGACCGCCCCACTCTTCAATCGCCTGTAGCCACAGCGTCACCGCCGGCGGTACCAGCGCCGTCACGTTAATCTGGTGCTGCTCGATCAAACGGAAGCATTGCCCGGCATCCGGATCGCTGGCGAACACCACCAGCCCGGCGCCATAAAACACGCCGAGCACGCCCGGAGAACTCATCGGGTAGTTATGCGCCACCGGCAGCGCGCACAGGTAGCGGGTATGCGCATCGAAATGGCAAATTTCCACGCTGCGACGGATGCTGTAGTAGTAATCATTGTGGGTGCGCGGGATCAGCTTTGGCGTGCCGGTGCTGCCACCGGAAAGCTGGAAGAACGCCACCTGGTCAGCCGGGGTCGGTGTCGCGATAAAATCTTCGGCATCCTCTTCGAGCCAGGCGGCCAGCGACTGATCGCCTTCCTCCTGGCTGCGCAGCGCCACTACGCGCAATGAAGGATTTTCGGCGCGAAACGCCGTGAGGAATTCGTCGTTGCCGAACAGGCCATGCTGGCGATCGGCAATCAGCAGCGCAGGTTTGATTTGTGCGGCATAAGCCTTGAGTTCGTTGCGTTGATGGCTGAACAGCGCGTTCACCGGCACCACGCCAATTTTCAGCAGCGCAAAGAAGGCCACATAGAACTCGACCACGTTGCCCAACTGCACCAGAGCGGTATCGCCACTGTGCAAGCCCCGACGTTGCAGCGCGGCGGCCAGCCGGTCAGAAAGTTGATTGAGCCGGCGATAGCTCAGGCTGCGCTGCGGGTCGATCAGCGCCACGGCGTCATTTTTGGCCTGGCGGGCAATAATGTCGGTCAATGGCCGGTCGGTCCAATAACCGCGTTCACGATAACGACGGGCCAACGCCTCAGGCCAGGGAGTAAAATCAATGCTCATGGGTATGCCTATCCTTGGTTCAGGCCAAACGCCCGCGAAATGGTACTGAGTTTGGTGCCGGTTTCACGCCATTCGGATTCCGGCGAAGAGTCTTGCACGATGCCGGCACCGGCAAACAGCCGCACCTGATTGCCCTGCACGGTGCCGCAACGAATGGTCACGACCCATTCGCCGTTGCCTTCGGCATCGCACCAGCCGACAATGCCGCCGAACAGGCCGCGATCAAAGGGTTCAAGCTGTTTGATCACCTGATGCGCAAGCTGGGTTGGCGTGCCGCACAAAGCCGGAGTCGGGTGCAACAGGCAGGCCAGCGAAAGCGCATTTTCCGCCCGGCTGGCGGCTTCGCCATCGATAGGCGTAGACAGATGCCACAGCGTGGTGGTGCTCAATAATTCAGGGGATGACGGGATGTTCAAGTGGCGGCAGCGGTCGGCCAATACCTGACGCATGCCTTCGGTGACGAACTTGTGCTCATAAAGGTCTTTGTCCGACACCAATAGTTGTTGGCTGATTTCACGGTCCCGCTGCGGATCGGCATCGCGGCGGGCAGAGCCGGCCAGCGGATTGGAATGGAACTGCGCGCCGGATTTGCGCAACAGCAATTCCGGGCTGGCGCCCACCAGCGCCCCCTGCTCCAGCGGCACGTGGAAGTGGAAACCGTTAGGGTTCTGGGCAATGATGCGCGCCATCAACGCCTGGCGATCGACAGGTTCGCGGGTTTCAATCTCCAGCAGGCGCGACAGCACCACTTTATCCAACCGGTCGCCACGGGTAGCCTGCACCGCATCGGCAACCATCTGCATGAAAGGCTGCTGGGCAGGCACTTCGGTTTGCCGGGTAATTTCCGGCAAGGAGTCCTGCGGCTGCGTTGCGCCGGCCAAAAAGGCATCGCGTTCAAACCACTGAGTTTGCTGGGGAATAAACAACGCGGAAGGTTGATGAGTATCAAAAGGAATGGCGCCACAGAGTACCGGGTTCTTCACGCCGGCCAGTTTCGCTTCGGCGAAAGCGTGCCGCACTTCTCGCTGGAACTCCCCATTCACCTGGTCCCCGCCCGCAGCGGGCAACGTGATTTTGGCGAAGCAGCCTTGCGTACTCAGGCTACGGAAAGGAGAGGTAAAGAAGAAGCCCGCGGTGGGCGAAACGCCTGCAGTATTCAGTTCGCTCTCCTTGCTTTGCGGTTTCTTTTGGCCGGCACCCTTTACAGTCACGCTCATCGGTACTCCATTTCTCTTCGTGAATGATAACAAACATAATAATGATTATCATTTAAGTTTGACCGCGTTAAAGTACCCTTGGAAATTTGCCATGTCAATAATTGTAAACAGCTCTTCTCCTCTTCATCGTGGTAGAAAATCAGCAGCATAAATTATATAAATGATAAGTATTACTATTTAAAACCTAAGGACTTTCTTTATGAAGAAGAACCTGATCTTCGGCCTGGCGCTGTTCGGGCTAGCGGCAATCAGCGCCGCTCACGCCGCCGATGCCGGCTGGCCGCGTAACATTGAAACCTCACGCGGCGTGATCACCCTCAATCAGCCCCCTGCCCGTATCGTTTCTACCAGTGTTACCGTCACCGGCACCCTGCTGGCCATCGACGCACCGGTCATCGCCAGTGGGGCAACCACGCCCGGCAGCCGTCTGGCGGACAAACAGGGATTCTTCCGTCAATGGAGTGACATCGCCGCGCAGCGCGGCGTCAAACGCCTGTACATCGGCGAACCCAATGCGGAAGCCATCGCCGGTGTTGCCCCGGATCTGATTATCATCTCGGCCACCGGCGCCGATTCCGCCCTGCGCCTGTACGATCAGCTCTCTGCCATCGCCCCGGTGCTGGTGGTCAATTACGACGACAAAAGCTGGCAAGAACTGGCCGCAGAACTGGGCCAGGCCACCGGGCATGAAGCCCAGGCGCATAAGGTCATTGGCGATTTTGATGCGCGTGAAAAAGCGCTGAAACAGCGCATGACGCTGCCTGAACAGCCGGTCTCCGCGCTGGTGTTCGGTTCGGACGGCAAAACCGCCAATCTGTGGACCGCCGATTCCTCTCAGGGGCAGATGCTTAAACAGCTCGGCTTCACTCTGGCGGTACCGCCCGCCAAATTGAACAACAGCCGCAGCATGGGCGTGCGCAAGGACATTATTCAGTTGAGCGGCGAGAACCTGGCAGAAGGCCTGAACGGCCAGACGCTGATGCTGTTCGCCAACGGCGACGCCGACGCGCAACGCCTGCTGGCCAATCCTTTACTCGCTCACCTGCCGGCGGTGCAGCACAAACGGGTTTACGCGCTGGGCAACGATACCTTCCGGCTGGATTATTACAGCGCCGGCAACTTGCTGACGCTGTTGGAAAAACAGTTTATTTCTCGGTAGTCTCGCTGGCGGGCTGGAGCCTTTCTTCCTGCCCGCCGCTGCCCACCTGGCGCAAACCGCGCATGGCGAAAGCCAGTACCACACCCAGCACCGCCACCCCAAAACCAAAACTGGTCGACGTCATCGCCGGCAGCATAAACGCCCCCATTGCCCCCAGCAGTAACGCCCCCAGCGCATCGCCCACGACGTTTTGCGCCGTCCACAGACCATTGATGCGCCCCAGGAAGGCGTCCGGCGTCAGGTTCTGAATCAGCCCGTATTGCAGCAACGAGTTCACCGCGCTCAGGTAACCAAAAATCACCAGGAAAAACAGCGCCAAACCGTACCACGGCATCAGACCGAACAGACCGATGGCGACGAACGCACCTATCGCCGTCGTCAACATCATCCAGCCCGGCCGCGCTACGTGAGCGACCCGGCCGCTGGTGAACGCGCCAATCGCCGCGCCGAGCGGGACTGCGGAATACATAAAGCCCAATTGCGCTGCGCTGACGTGCCACATGCCGGACATCGCCGGATATAGCACCCGCACCGCACTAGCCATGGTCAGCAGCGCGCCGATCAACGCCACCATACCTATTACCCGGTTGCGGAACAGGAAGCCGAAACCGCCGGCCAATGCGCGCAGCGGGTGTTCGCGCGGTTGTGGTGGCGGTGCTAACTGCGGCAGACGCAGCAAGGGGATCAACGTCAGCAAAGTGCCCAACGCCGCCAGGCCGTAGTTCCACATCACGCCGGAGTGAGCGATCACCAGGCCCCCGATCGCCGGCGATAGGATCGAGCCAAAACGCACCGTCAGCATACTGATGGCACCGGCCTGAACGATGTTTTCACGCCCCACCAACGCCGGCGTGGCGGCCAGCAGCGCCGTCACCCCGACCGCGCCGAAGAAACCGTCCCATACGGCCAACAAATAAATCGCCGTTAACGAAGGGGCCGGCAAGGCAGCGTTCAGGCACAGCCCGATAAAGCCAATGCCGCAGGTGGAGCGAGCAAACAGAATCAAACGGCGGCGCTCGTAGCGATCGGCCAATACGCCCCCCATCAGCAAACCGGCAAACATACCGCTGCCCGCCAGCGTCACGGACAGCCCGACCAACAGGGTCGAACCGGTCAACGCCTGTATCTGAACCGGGATCGCAATGGCCATCAATCCCAGCGCTAAAATGGAAATAAAACGCGCGCAAAATACGGCACGAAACGCGCCATTGGTCTTAAGCAGGCCAAAATCCAGCAAAATAGAGGGCTTACTCATCAGCTTTCTCACCACAACGTAGGAAAAGGGGCAGCGTCTGTGCTGCAATAGCGAAGGGAGTCATGGTAACATAGATGAAAGCAATCAATAATGATAATAAATATCATTCATATTCAATTAAATAACGGATTGTTATGTTACGGATTACACGCAATGGCGCACCGTCCATTCCGGCCCCCAGGGATCGTCTTATTAGCGGCTCTCCCCACTCATTTCATCGCAAACTGTTTGGTTTGCTGCTTGCCGTTTGCGCGCTGTTGGCCGTTATGCTGCTCAGCCTGTCGCTCGGCGCTAAACCCATCCCTTTTGATACGGTTATCCAGGCGCTGAACGGTCAATGCCATGGAGCGGACTGCACCATCATTACCGAAGCCAGGTTGCCGCGCACGCTGGTGGGCGTATTGGCCGGCATTGCGCTGGGCTTGTCCGGTGTATTGATGCAAACCCTCACCCGCAACCCCCTGGCCGATCCGGGCATTCTCGGCGTGAACGCCGGGGCGGGATTTGCCGTGGTACTGGGCATCACCTTCTTTGGTGCCGCCGAGGTTAGCCAATACCTGTGGTTCGCCTTTGCCGGGGCGATGTTCGCTGCACTGCTGGTCGCGTTGATCGGCGCGCTGGGCGGCAGCAGCTTGAACCCGGTCCGCCTGACGCTGGCCGGGGTCGCGATGGCGGCGGTGCTGGAGGGAATGACCTCAGGGATTTCTCTGCTCAATCCGCTGGTGTTCGATCAGCTGCGGTTTTGGCAGGCCGGCTCGCTGGATATTCAAAATATGCAGGTGGTGCGCACCGTCACCCTGCCGATCCTGCTGGGCACGCTAATCACACTGTGGATGAGCAAATCGCTTAACAGCCTGAGCATGGGCAACGAATTGGCCACTGCGCTGGGCACCGGCATCGTCCGTACCCAATTGCTGGGCCTGCTGGCGATCACCCTGCTGTGCGGCGGCGCCACCGCCGCCGTCGGCCCGATTGCCTTCGTCGGCCTGATGATGCCGCACATTGCCCGGCGGCTGGCCGGCTCCGAGCTGCACTGGATGCTGCCGTGGACGCTGGTCCTGACCCCCATCCTGCTGCTGAGCGCCGATCTGATTGGCCGCTTTCTGGTGGCCGGCGAGCTGCGCGTTTCCATCGTGACCGCCCTGATTGGCGCACCGCTGCTGATCGTGCTGGTGCGCCAACGTCATATGTTCAGGAGGCAACGCTAATGTCGATGCTGGCAGCCCGTCTGATGACCGATCAAAAATTACGTGCCCTGTCGCGGCCGGCGCTGACCGCGTCGATGCTGGCGCTTGCCTGCGGGGTACTGGCAATTTACGCCCTGGGTTCCGGTTCCCTTTCGCTTAGCGCCACGCAGGTGATCGACGCTCTCCTCGGCAAAGGCCCGGCAAACCTGACGGTGATAGTCACCCAGTGGCGTCTGCCACGCGTCACTATGGCGTTGCTGTTGGGCGCCGCACTCGGGATCAGCGGCGCCATTTTCCAGTCTCTGCTGCGCAACCCGCTCGGCAGCCCGGACGTGATTGGCTTCAATACCGGCGCCTACAGCGGCGTATTGGTAGCCATAGTGCTGTTTAACGGCGGCGTTATCGGCATCACCTCCGGGGCGCTGGCCGGTGGCCTGCTGACCGCCGCGCTGGTTTATCTGCTGGCATGGCGCAACGGTGTCGAGGCTTTCCGTTTGATTATCGTCGGCATCGCCGTGCGCGCTCTGCTGGTGGCCGGCAATACCTGGCTTATCATCAGCGCCTCGCTGGAATCCGCCATGACCGCCGGGCTGTGGAGCGCAGGGTCACTTAACGGCATAAGTTGGGCGAAAAGCCTGCCGGTGCTGGCGGTGATCGCGCTGTGCTGCCTGCTGTTGCTGACGCTGTCACGCCGCATGCGGCTGCTGGAAATGGGTGACGACACCGCCTGCGCCCTCGGCGTGCCGGTGGAACGTTCGCGCGTGCTGCTGCTGCTGATCGGCGTAACGCTGACCGCTGCCGCCACCGCCGTGGCCGGGCCGATCTCCTTTATTGCACTGGTGGCGCCGCAGATTGCCCGCCGCCTGTGCACCAACCGCAGCGTCCTGTTGCTGACCGCCCTGACCGGCGCGCTGCTGCTGCTGATCGCCGATGTCGCCGCCCAGCGCCTGTTTATGCCTTATCAATTGCCGGTAGGCGTGCTGACCGTCAGCCTCGGCGGCATTTATCTGATTTGGCTGTTAATCCGTGAGTCACGAAAAAAATGAATGCTGAACCCCTGCTGCCCGCGCCGCTGCGCGCTGAACATCTGACGCTAAGCTATGACAAAAAAATCGTAGCGAGCGATCTTTGCGTCTCTATCCCCCAGGGCGAGCTGACGGTGATTATCGGGCCGAACGCCTGCGGTAAATCTACCCTGCTGCGCACCCTCAGCCGCCTGATGCAACCGCAAGCCGGAAGGGTCTGGCTGAACGGCAAGCACATCGGCGAATACGCCACCAAAGAGGTGGCGCGCCAGTTAGGCCTGCTGCCGCAAAGTTCGACCGCTCCCGGCGACATCACCGTCTTTGATCTGGTGGCCCGTGGCCGCTACCCGCATCAGCATCTGTTCAGCCGTTGGCGCGAAGAAGACCAGCAAGCGGTGGAGCAGGCAATGCGTTCCACCGGCGTGTTTGAACTGGCCGAACAGCCGGTGGATACGCTTTCCGGCGGGCAGCGTCAGCGGGTCTGGATTGCGATGGTGCTGGCGCAGCAAACGCCGCTGCTGCTGCTGGATGAACCGACCACCTGGCTGGACATTAGCCATCAGATCGACCTGCTGGAGTTGATGCGTCAGTTAAACCGTGAAAACGGCCACACGCTGGTGGTAGTGCTGCACGATCTCAACCACGCCTGCCGTTACGCCACCCATCTGATCGCCATGCGCAACGGCAAAGTCGTGGCCGAAGGTGCACCTAAGGATATCGTGACGCCGGAGTTGATCGAAGAAGTGTACGGCCTGCGTTGCATGATCATTGACGATCCGGTCTCGCACACGCCGCTGGTGGTGCCGTTGGGGAAATGATTTCCAGCAGATTTGAACGCGGTTCGCAGCGCTCCTGAAAGGACAAGGCCCATGAATGGGCCTTGTCGTACAAGTAACAAGGGTGCTGCTTGAAAGAGGGTATTACAGCGCTCTTAGAATGCGATTCAACAACGGCCCCAGCACCTTAAACGACGCCGGTGAGACGATATCTACGTGCGCGCAATCCAGTTCATGAACCTGCAAGGCATCCACATATTCCGCCCAGGTTTGCTGCACGTCCATCCCTTCCTGCAACGTCTGACGCGCGACAAACAGCGTCGCCTGCCCGCTGAAATTCGCCGTATGGGTCGCGGAAAGCAGACGTACCGAATCGGCATAGTTGGCTTCGATATTATCGAACATCGCCACCCGGGTTTCGCCCAGTGCCGGATCCAGCGTATCTTCCGATACCGCCAGGAACTGCTGGCGTTCGCGCTGCACTTCTTTCAGCACATTGTCATCCAGCATCACGTCCCAGTTTTGCGTTTCCGGCGGATAGGTATCCAGCAGCCCCAGGAAGGCCACCTCTTCACCCCGCGCTTGCAGCCTGGCGGCGATCCCCTGCGCCAGCGTACCACCCAGCGAATAACCGATAAAATGGTACGGGCCATGAGGCTGAACCTGCAATACCGTCGCCAGATGCGCCTCGCAAACCTGATCCATATTTTCGCTTAGCGCCAGCGGACCATCCGGACGTGGCGACTGAATGCCCACCAGTGACCAATGTTGATCGATATAGCGCGGCAGCACGCTGAACTGCCAGGAGAATCCGGAAGCCGGATGCAGGCAGAACAGCGTAGGACCATCAGTGGAACGCAGAGGCAATACGCTGTCGAAACCGGCTTGGTCGGCTTCTTCCTGGGTACATTCTTGCGTTAGCAGTTGCGCCAGCTGTTCCACCCGGGAAGCGACCATCACCTGCCCTACCGAAACCGCCTTGCCCAACTCGCGCCGCAGCTCCGCCGCCAGCCGCATGGCCAGCAGCGAGTGGCCGCCGAGGGCAAAGAAATCATCGTCGGCAAATACGGTTTCACGTTGCAGCAAGCGCGCAAATACCGCAGCGATCGCCGTCTCCAGCCCGGGTTCAGGTTCACGGCCCGCAGCCCTGACGCCGTTTTGCGGCTGCGGCAGCGCTTTGCGATCCAGCTTGCCGTTAGCGCTTAGCGGTAAAGAGTCCATCTCAACCAACGCCACCGGCACCATGTGTGGCGGCAGGCGATCGGCCAAGGCGGCACGCAGGCCGTCGAGATCCAGGCGCACGCCAGGCTGGGCCACCAGGTAACCCACCAGTTGGCGGGCATCCCCACCGCCGGTGTCTGCCGGCGTATCGCCCAGTACCAGCGCATGGGTCACCGCCTGCTTAATGCCCGGCAGCGACAGCAATGCATGGTCGATTTCGCTCAGCTCAATGCGCTGACCACGAATTTTTAGCTGATCGTCGCTGCGGCCGAGGTATTCCACTTCGCCACCCGGCAGCCAGCGCGCAACGTCGCCGGTACGGTACATCCGTCCGCCGTTGCCTTCGGGATCGGCCACAAAGCGGCTGGCGGTCAGTTCCGGGCGGCCAAGATAGCCCTGCGCCAGCTGCACGCCGGTAAGATACAAATCGCCGGCCACGCCCGGCGGCACCGGCCGCAGACGCGCATCCAGGATGCGCAGCCCGGTATTCCACACCGGCAGGCCGATCGGCACATTGGCGCCCGTGATTGCCGCCAGCGACTCGCCCCAGGCCGGATGCCAACTAACATCCACCGCCGCTTCGGTCGGGCCATACAGGTTATGCAAGGGCACGCCAGTACGGCTTTGCCACAGGCGACACAGTTCAGACGGCAGCGCTTCGCCGCTGCAAAACACCTGCCGCAACGGCGCACAGCAGGCCACCGCCGGCGGGTTGTCCAGCGCACCGACAAAGGCCGCCAACATCGAAGGTACGAAGTGCAACGTGGTAACCCGATGCCGGTCAATCAACTCCAACAACTGTTGCGGATCGCGGTGCGCCTCCGGCGGTGCCATCACCAACTGCGCGCCCACCATCAACGGCCAGAAAAACTCCCACACCGAGACGTCAAAGCTGCATGGCGTTTTCTGCAGCACCACATCGTTCGCCGCCAGTGGATACTGATGCTGCATCCACAGCAAACGGTTGACGATCGCCTGATGCCCCACCAGCACGCCTTTCGGCCGCCCGGTAGAACCGGAAGTAAAGATGATGTAAGCCGGATGATGCGGCGTTGGCCCGTTGAGCTCCACCTCTGCCGCGCAGTCAGCGGCCAGAGGCGCATCAAACAGCAGGATCTCTCCCTTGCCGGCAAAACGCGCCTGCTGGGTAGGTTCGGTGATGATCAGCCGCGGTGCGGCATCTTCCAGCATCATGCCGAGGCGTTCGTCAGGGTAGCCGGTGTCCAGCGGCAAGTAGGCGGCCCCCGCTTCGACAATCGCCATCAGCGCCAGCGACAGGAACACCGAGCGCGGCAGCGCAACGGCAACGATATCGCCGGGCTGTACCCCCTGTGCCGTCAGTTGGCGCGCCAGTGCGGTGACTTGTTCACGGGTTTCGCGATAGCTGAACCGGTATTGCGCGTCCCTCAGCGCCGGGGCGTCCGGGGTTTTCTGCGCCTGTTCGGCCAGCAGGCCGCTGAGGGTTTGCGCCGCCACCGGATGAGCGGTGTCGTTAACCCCGGCCAGCAGTTGACGGTCCTGTTCGGTCAACAAATCGGCTTCGCCAATCGGCATCTGCGGCCGGGCGGCAAACTGACGCAGCAACAGCGGCAGACGCTGTAAATGCGCCGCCAGCTCATCGCGCTGATAACGTTCGGCATTGGCCAGCAGATCCACCTTCAGCGTGCCGGCCTCGTCGAGATACAGCGCGATCTCCAGATCCCGTACCGGCCCCGAGGCCAACTCGTGAGTAATGCCTTCGATATCACCGAAATCCAGCTGGAAATCGAACATTTTAAAGTTGAAAACGGTGCCGTACAGCGGCTGGGCATCGCCAATACGTCCCAAATCACGCTGGATTTGTTCCGCCTCGTAACGCTGATGACGACGAACGGTTTTCAACTCACGGCCGATACCGCCGGCGATCTCGCACAGCGTGGCCTGGGGATCGAGGTGCATTTCGATCGGCAATACGTTGATCACCGGGCCGTTGGCGCACAGCGCAGCAGAACCGGTGCGGCGCATAAAGATGAAACCGGCGCTGAAACTGCCGTGGCCGCTCAGGCGAGACACCCACAGCGCCACCAGCGCCAACGCCATATCCGCCACGCTGAACTGCTGCGAGCTGGCGTTCACCAGTTGGGTAAAATCTTGACGATCGCACAGCTGCGATAACCGGTGGATGCGGGTGGTTGGCGTCTGCCCGGCCAGCGGCTGCGGGCAAAGCGTGGCCGGCGCAGGCAACTGCTGCGCTTTGTTCAACCAAAAAGCGGCATCGCGCTGGCAGGTTGCCGACTGCTGGTAACGCTGATATTCCGCCACCACCTCGCTGAAGGAGGTAAACGGCGTCGGATCGGGCTGTTCATCGTTCAGTATGCGGCTGTAAATATGGGCGATTCTGCGGGCAATGGCGGTAAAACTGAAGCCATCGACCAGAATATGGTGGTAGCGTTGATACCAGAACCAACGCCGATCCGACAGGCGGATCACCATATGGCGGTACAGCGCCTTGCCGCTGCCGATGCGCAAATCGCCGGACATATCCAGCTGCATCATCGCCTGCGCCGCCGCCAGGGCATCGGGAGAGCCGCGCAGATCGAGATATTCCGTCGGCAGGATCGCCAGGTCGGCGTCATGCCACTGTACCGGCACCCCGTCCCGCTCTTCAAAACGGAGCTGAAGGGTATCGACTTCGGACAACCCCTGCGCAATTGCCTGCAATAGCCGCTCTTCGTTCAGTGGGCCGCTGAGTTCGATATAGTGGGAAACCGCATAGGCATTGGCGTAAGGCGATATTTGATCGGCCACCCAGATGCCAGGTTGCGCGGCGACCAGCGGCAATTCAGTGGCAAGCTGCTCTTCGGTCGGTAATAAAATAGGGTCTGACAAGGGACTGACTCCTGTTAACGGTAATGGCGCCATCACGCCTTACGCAGCGATGCGGGCCGCATATCCTGCCAATGCTGTTCCAGCCAACTCACGCACAGCGAGCGTACCGCCGGGCCGAAAACCGGCGTCCACCCCGCCGGTACTGCGCTGAAATCAGGCCACAGGCTGTATTGCCGCTCATCGTTTTGCAGAATCAGGCAGATTTGCTGTTCATCATCGAACGGGTTCAGAGTTTCCATCACGGACTCCTTGGACGTTGAAAGTTAGCTTGGCGAATGGCGCCGCAGGCTGATCCGCCCACAGCGCCTGCAGCCCGTCGATCAACCCACCGCGCCAGCACAGAGAGTCGTGCCCGCCTTCCACCACCCGGTATTGCACCTGATGGCCGGCATCACGCAGCACATCCGCCATCCGATCATTCACCCTGCGCGCCACCTGTTCGTGGGTGCCGGCCTCCATGAACACCTTCAATCCGCCCTTGCGGCCAACGCCCTGTTCGGCCTGGCGCAGCAACCAACCGGCATCGGCCGGCACGGCAGGTTGCTGGTACATGTCGCGACGCGGCCACCAGAAAGAGCCGGACTGAGCAATCACGCCGCCAAAGCGCTGCGGCCAGTGGAGACCGGCATACAGCGAAGACAGGCCGCCGAAGCTCTGTCCACACACCAGCGTGCTTGCAGGGTTGCCGCTGTGGGGTGCCCATTCAGCCAATTGCGGCAGCAGTTCTTCCTGCACCGCCAGCCAAAAATCTTCATTGCAGGCTAACTCATGCGCACGCTGTTTTTGATCGATGGCATCGATCAACAGATACACCGCCTCCGGCAGTTTGCCTTCACGAGTCAGTTGCATCAGCGGATCCCAGACCGGCATGTTGCTCGACCAGAACTGGCCGTCCAGCAGCAGGGCCAACGGCCGTTGCGCCGGGTTGCTGTCGCCGGTGGTGTAAACCCAAACGTTACGGGTATTGCCCAGCCGCGCACTGTGCCAGCTGTGGCGTTGCAGCCTGGCGGGCGGTGCCGGGGTACAGCGCCCGCAGGCCGACGCATAACGGTCGAAATCCTGCCAGGCCGGTTGCGGCAGCGCCGCCGGCATATGCAGGCCGGACAAGACGTTGCCGTTGGCGCCGAACCAGGAGTGATGAGGATTAAGCAGATCGTGGGTGGCGCTGGCGAACACCTGATGCCACCAGTGACGGACCGAATGCATATTGGCGTGCGCATCGTTATCGCTGAGCGTCAGCGGCCGATCGTCCATGCAGGGCATAAAGCAGTAACTGCCACGCCAGTCGGCGTTCAGCTCGGTTTGCCAATACCAGACGTCGGTCCCTTCAAGCCGTTGCAAGCTCTGCGGTGGCGAGGGCTGATGATGATCGGTGAGGCAGTTGATGTGGATCCAGACGCGTTGATAGGCTGAAGTGAGCTCACATCCTTGAGGATCACGCCATAAAAATGTGACCTTCCCTCGCCCATCTCCTTGCAGCTCCACCAGCGGCGTACCGCGTTTGGCGATATTCAGCCACCATCCATGACGCCCGGCGTGCTTGCTCGATAATAATCTGCTGCTTTCTGACTCGGATTTTGTTTTCAAAACGCCTATTCACTTTTAGCTGGCAGCTTCAAGAACGCCGGCACATTCGCGGCGCGAGGCGCTGCCTAAAAACGGTAAACCGAATACTATTGATAATTATTTGCGTTTGCAATAGTGTGTTAAGGCTCGTAAACAGAGCAGGTATTTTTCAACAGGGACGGATACCGCTTTTTAGCGCCGAATCCAATGCCGTTGCGTCTCGGTCTGTTGGATTTTTATTTCCGCGATCACAAAAACTACAACCGCCCTTCTCTCTGCCGGAGGCCTGTCTTCGGCCCCGGGAAAGGCAGCAAGGTAGGAACACTCAAATGAACCGCAAACTTTCACGTTATTCTTTAGCCACACTCATCGGGTTAGGGTTAGGCGCGTCCGCCTTTGCGCACGCCGCACAGCAAACTGATACCACCGCAGAAACCGATACCGCCGCCAAAGGCAAAAAAGCCGCCGCCGAGGACACCATTGTCGTCACCGCTGCCCGACAAAACCTGCAGGCTCCGGGGGTGTCCACCATCACCGCCGACGAAATCAAAAAACGCCCTCCGGCGCGCGATATCAGCGAACTGATCCGTACCATGCCCGGCGTTAACCTGACCGGCAACTCCACCAGCGGCCAGCGCGGCAACAACCGCCAGATCGATATTCGCGGCATGGGCCCGGAAAACACCCTGATTCTGATCGACGGTATTCCGGCCAGCAGCCGCAACTCGGTGCGCCAGGGGTGGCGCGGCGAACGTGACAGCCGCGGCGATACCGCCTGGGTGCCACCGGAGATGATCGAACGCATCGAAGTGCTGCGTGGCCCGGCCGCTGCACGCTATGGCAACGGCGCCGCCGGCGGCGTGGTCAATATCATCACCAAAAAGAGCACCAAAGATCTGCACGGCTCGCTGAACACTTATTTCAACGTGCCGCAGCATAAGCAGGAAGGATCTACCAAGCGCACCGACTTCAGCCTGTCCGGCCCGCTGAGCGACCAGTTGAGCTTCCGCCTGTTCGGCGGCTACAGCAAAACGCAGGCCGACGCCTGGGATATCAACGAATCGCACAAATCCGAACGCGTAGGCGCTTATGCCAGCAGCATTCCCTCCGGGCGTGAAGGGGTGGTCGACAAAAACATCGACGCCCTGCTGCACTGGGACTTCGCCCGCTTGCAGTCGCTGGAGTTTGAATATTCCTATGGCCGCCAGGGCAACCTGTACGCAGGCGATACGCAAAACACCAACACCAACGCGCTGGTACAAAGCAACTACGGCAAAGAGACCAACCGCATCTACCGCGAAACCTTCGGCCTCAACCATCGCGGCGCCTGGGACAACGGCGTCGGCACCAACAATTACATTCGGTTCGAGCGCACGCGTAATACGCGTCTGAACGAAGGTTTGGCCGGCGGCACCGAGGGTATTTTCGACACCAAAAATGAAGGCTTCGGCACCACCAAGCTGGACGATTTTCTGGCGCACAGCGAAGTCAGCGTGCCGTTTGAATTGGGCGTCACGCAAACCGCCACGCTGGGCACCGAGTGGAACCAGCAGCGCATGAAGGATGGCACGTCAACCAGCCAAACGCTGATGGGCGGCACCATTCCTGACACAGAGACCGGCACTCGTAGCCCTTACGCTTCGGCGAATATCTTCTCGCTGTTCGCCGAAGACAATATCGAGTTGACCGACAGCACCATGCTGACGCCCGGCCTGCGTTACGATCACCATTCCGAGGCCGGCAATAACTGGAGCCCAGCGCTAAACCTGTCGCAAGAGTTGGGCGACAACTTCACGCTGAAAATGGGCATCGCCCGCGCCTACAAAGCGCCGACGCTGTTCCAGACCAACCAAAACTATTTGCTGTACAGCAAGGGGCAAGGCTGTGCGGCCAGCGACACCAAAAATGGCTGCTATCTGCTCGGCAACGACGATCTGAAGGCGGAAACCAGCGTCAACAAAGAGATCGGGCTGGAGTTCCATAATGGAGGCTGGCTGGCCGGGGTGACTTACTTCCGCAACGATTACCGCAACAAGATCGAGGCGGGCAACAGCAAAATCGCCACCAGCAGCACAGGTACGGCGGTTTATCAGTGGGAAAACGTGCCGAAAGCGGTCGTACAGGGCCTGGAGGGGACGCTGAACGTACCGGTCAGCGAGACCGTATCCTGGAGCAACAACGCCACCTACATGATCGAGAACAAGAACAAGAGCACCGGCGATTATCTGTCGGTGATCCCTAAATTCACCATCAACTCGACGCTGAGCTGGCAGGCGACCCAGGAACTGTCAATGCAATCGACCCTGACCTGGTACGGCCGTCAGAAGCCGAAAAAGTACAACTATCAGGGTAAACCGGCGACCGGCAGCGAAACCCGCGAGGTCAGCCCTTACGCCATCGTCGGCGCCAGCGCCACCTATGACGTCACCAAAAACGTCAGCGTCACCGCCGGCATCGACAACCTGTTCGACAAACGCCAGTTCCGCGCCGGCAACGCGCAAAACGTTGGCGATCCCAACACCGGCGCCATCAACATCGCCGGAGCCGGTGCTGCAACCTACAACGAACCGGGCCGCACTTATTATATGAGCATCAACACGCATTTCTGATGCCTGTCGAGAAAGATCGGGGGCTGCCCACGCAGCCCCCTTTTTATTATTTCTCCAGCGATACCTGTTTGAAGATGTGCTTGCCGAACGGGTCGATCTCGTAACCTTTCACTTCCTTGCGCACCGGCTCAAAAATGGTCGAGTGGGCGATCATCAACGCCGGCATCTGCTCATGCATCATCACCTGCGCCTGCTCATACAGCGCCACCCGCTTGGCATGATCGTTCTCTTCACGCGCCTGCAGGATCAGCTTATCAAACGGCGGGTAGCACCATTTGGCCGAGTTTGAACCGCCATTGGCCGAAACACAGGTAAACAACGGGCCGAAGAAGTTATCCGGATCGCCGTTGGCCGTGGTCCACCCCACCAAGGCAGTCTGATGTTCGCCATTTTTGAGCCGCTGCAAGTACTCGCCCCACTCGAAAGTGACAATGTTGGCCTTCACGCCAATCTTCGCCCAATCGGACTGGATCATCTCCGCCATGCGTTTGGCGTTCGGGTTGTAAGGCCGCTGTACCGGCATCGCCCACAGGTCAATCGCAAAACCCTGGCCCAAACCGGCATCCTTCAGCAATTGCCTGGCTTTCTCCGGCGCGTACGGATAATCCTCAATCTTGTCGTTGCTGCCCCACTGGGTCGGCGGCAGCAGGTTTTTCGCCTGCTGGCCCGCACCGTGAAACACCGCTTCGATAATCGCCGGTTTATTCACCGCCATCGCCAGCGCCTGGCGCACTTTGACGTTATCCAGCGGTTTTTTCTGGGTATTAAACGCCAGGAAGCCGATATTCAAGCCGGATTTCTCCATCACCTGAATGTTCGGGTCCTGCCGCATCCGCGCTAAATCCGCCGGGTTGGGGAATGGCATCACCTGGCATTCATTTTTTTGCAGTTTGGCATAACGCACCGCGGCATCCGGGGTTATCGAGAACACCAGACGGTCAATCTTAGGTTTGCCCTCCCAATAGTGGTCGAACGCTTTGTAGAGGATCTTCGCGTCTTTCTGATACTGCACCAGTTGGAACGGCCCGGTGCCGATCGGGTCGTTATCGACCCGCTGCGGCGTGCCGGCCTTCAGCATCGCATCGGCATATTCCGCCGATAAAATGGTGGCGAAATACATGCCGAGATCGGCCACGAACGGCGCTTCGGCGCGCGAAAGCTCAAAGCGCACGGTGCTGTCGTCCACTTTGACAATCTTGTCGATCAGCGTGCCGAACTCCATGGATTCGAAGTTGGTGTAAGCGCCGTTGGAGACCTTGTGATACGGATTATTGGCGTCTTTTTGCCGCATGAAGGAGAAAATCACGTCGTCGGCGTTGAAGTCGCGGGTTGGGGTAAAATACTTGTTACTCTGGAATTTCACGCCCTTGCGCAGATGGAAAGTGTACTGCTTGCCGTCCTCGCTCACTTCCCAACTTTCCGCCAGGCTGGGTTGCAGCTCGACGGTGCCGGTCTTGAAATCCACCAGCCGGTTGTAGATTGTCGCAGAACTGGCGTCTACGGTGGGGCCCGAGGTAAACAACTGCGGGTTGAACCCTTCAGGCGAGCTTTCGGAACAATAAACCAGCGTGCGGGCGTGCGCACCGCCCATCATCGCCAGAGCCAACAATCCCAGCGTCATCGTGAGTGCTTTATTTTTCATCCTGCCATCCCCAGTGGTTATACCCGTCGCCTGGCCGTAACTCGACATTCATAGGTATAGAAAACGGACCCGACGGATACCAATAAATCATGCAGTTAGGGTTGTAAAGCACAAATTTCGAGCATAAAAAACGGGGTGCGCCGCAAAGGCCGCTCCCCGTGGTTAACCGACATAATGAAATTAAATCATCTGGCTGAAGTTCATCTGCGCCATCAGTTTGTAGTTGTCGGCATAGTCGACCGGGATCGCCACCACCACCGGCCCCTGAATGTCCATCGCTTTGCGCAGCATCGGTCGCAGGTCATCTACCGACTGCACGGCAAACCCTACCGCACCGCAGGATTCCGCATAGGCTTTAAAATCGATCGGGCCAAATTCCACGCCGGATTTGCGTCGGTATTTACTCACCTCCTGCATTTCCACCATGTTGTAGGCGTTATCCACCCAAATCACGTGCACGATGTTATTTTTCAGCCGCACCGCGGTTTCCAGCTCCATGCTCGACTGCATAAAACCGCCGTCGCCGGAGATTGACACCACTTTGTCCCCCGGGCGCACCAGCGCTGCGCCAATCGCCCACGGCAACGCCACCCCCATAGTCTGCTGGCCGTTGGAGATCAGCAGTTGTCTTGCACGGAAGCTATAGAGATAACGCGCGATCCAGATGTGAAAACTGCCCATATCCACGCACAGCGTGACGTCGTCGCTGACAATATCCTGCAGCTCTTTCACGATGCGCAGCGGATGGATCGGCATGCCGCCACGGCGTGCGGCGCGTTCCGCCAGTTCGGTACGCTGCCGCCCCAGATCGCTGAGGATCAGTTCAACCTCTGCCGGCACGCTCACCACGGCGCTGAAGGCTTCGGTCATCATATCCAGGGTCGCGCTGATATTCCCCACCAGCTCCACGTCCGGGCGGTAACAGGTATCGATATCCGCCGGCAACACGTCGATATGCACCAGCTTCAGTTTGCCCTGGCTGTTCCACATGCAGGGATCGTATTCGATCGGGCCGTAGCCGACGCTGACCACCAGATCGGCTTTCTGCAACAGTTGATCGGCCGGCTGGTTGTTGAACAACCCGACGCGGCCGGCAAACCTGGCGAAATGATTGACGTCGATCACCCCCGCTGCCTGATAGGTGCCCACCACCGGCATATGGGTGCGATGCAACAGATGACGTACCGCTTCGCTGTTTTCCGGGCGGCTGGCCTGCAGACCCAACAGCATCACCGGACACTTCGCCTGCTGGATCAATTTTACCGCCGTGCGAATGTCATCGGCGGCGGCGGCCCCCATGCGTGGCAGGCGGCCCCCCGCCAGTACCGGCGCACTGACAGGTTCGTTCACGATGTCCATCGGCAAGCTGATGAACGACGCCCCAGGCCGGCCAAACTCGGCATGACGGAAAGCATTGGCGATCACTTCGGAAATCGCCACGCCGGCATGCACTTCGGCGCAATATTTGGTCACCGGCCGGAACATGCTGACGGTATCCATGCTCTGGTGGGTCTGCTTGAGGTTATCGGCGCGCTTCACCGCACCGCCGATCGCCACCACCGCATCCCCTTCCGAAGTGGCGGTCGCCAGCCCGGTGATCAGGTTGGAACTGCCAGGCCCGGAGGTAACCAGCGCCACCCCCGCCTTACCGGTCAACCGCCCGACCGCCGCCGCCATAAACGCCGCGTTGGCCTCGTGCCGCACTACCACCGTTTCTATCGACGGCGCGTCTTCCAGCGAATCGAATACCCGGTCGATTTTCGCCCCCGGAATACCGAACACGTATTTGACGCCCTGCGCTTCCAGATTTTTCACCACCAAATCTGCGCCACACGCCCAGTTATTGTCTGTTTTTGCCTTGTTCATGGAACACACCTCCTGAAAAATACACCAACGGCTGTCGCGGAATTAACCCTCGGCAGAACGAATCGCGCGGTCCAAATCCTCCGGACAGAGGTCGGCGCGCAGAAAATCCGCATCATGCGGCAATTGAAGATTGAGACGGGTGATCACCCCAAATTGCAGGCGACCGTGGTCGAGCTGATAATCCAGCACGTGGCCGCCGCCGCTGCGATCGTCGGTAACAAAATGCTCGTGATAACCGGCTACGCCGACCCCCTGCATATAGTCCGGCGAACGGAAGCCAACCAGGGTTCCCTGCCGCTTGAGAAAGGCAAAGGTCGGTTGCTCCTCGATTGCCTCCAACATCGGGCGATAGGGCCGCTCCTGACGCGGCACGGTGCGGGTTTCCACGTGGCTGAATTCACCGTCGACGCGCACCGCGCAGAACAGGTTCGGCGAAGCCACCTGCTCATCAATGCACTGGTGCAGTTGCGCTTTGGTGATAGGACGATCGAAGCTTTGGGTAACGCTTGGTTGGAAAAAGGTGACAACGGCAAAAGGGGTTTTCTGATCATGCCTGGCCGGTCGCGCGCTGCCGTCGGCGCGCAGTTGATGAATTTCATCATCAAAGGCGATCAATTCGCCATCGAGGTGGTTGAAGGTGCCCAGGCCAAAGTTGCCGTGCCGAAGCAATTCGGCAATGGTCACTTCCCCTTCGTAGACGCCGCTGATTAACGCGCTCATCAGCGAGATTTGATAGATTTCGCCCTCCCCGGCAATCACTGACTGCCTGGCGAAACCCTGCACCAAATGGTGCGCACAGGAACAACCCTGCTTTTCGTTCATTACGTACTCCTCCACCAGCACGGTGCGAAATGCCCCCGCGCGTTCAAAAATGCCCACCTGAAAGGTAAGCAAAGATGTCGCCGACGACGCGTTCAGGTGGAACGATTCAGCCAACGGCGACAAAAAAACCGGCACGGCAGGCCGGCGACACTCAACCTCAACAACGGTTTAGATTCACTAATCATTGTTGGCGGGCACAGCGTCAAATTGAACGTTTACTCTGGTATTGAAGCAGCAATCACTGTCGCAGGCGCATGGCGGTGCCTGGGAGAATGGCGTTGTTTTAAGGTCTAAAATCCGCTGGGTTTATCTATTTTTCTCTTTGCGGCGGGATCCCGGTTCGCTCTTACCGTCCGTAAGCCCCAGAAAAAGAGTAACCGCAATGCGGTGGGCAGAGAACCTGGTATTCATAAGAAACGCTTTTGCATATAATGCAAAGATGAATGACGCCCGCTATGTTGAACATCTGCCGATATTTCTCGAAGTGGCCCTGCTGGGCAGCTTCTCCGCTGCCGCCCGCAAACTGGGTATGGTGCCCTCTTCGCTGGTTCGCCACATAGACGCGCTGGAAAGCGCTCTTGACGCTACGCTGTTTATCCGCTCGACGCGCGGCCTGATGCTGACGGATGCCGGAGAAATGCTGAAGGCGCGGGCGGCGGCGCTGCTGTCGGACATCACCGACATCCGCGCAGAGCTGGCCTCGCTAAGTGATGTCCCCCAGGGAACGTTGCGCATCAGTTGCCTGCCGACTTTTGGCAAAACCTACATCCTGCCGCTGTTGCCGACGCTGGCTGAACGCTACCCGCAATTGTTTGTCGATCTGGATCTGACCGAGCGCCAGACCGATCCGACGCAGGAATTACTGGACGCCGCCATCCGCATCGGCGAACAGAAAGACAGCGGGCTGTACGCCAGCCGAATAGCCACTCAGCGCTGGGTCATGTGTGCCAGCCCCGGCTATATCGCCCGCTATGGCTGCCCAGGGGACCTGAACGCGCTACCGGAACATCGGCTGATTGCCCGTTATAATAAACAGCAGCCGGCCTGCTGGACGCAAATCCTCAGTGGCCAGCTACTGAACCGCTGCAGTATGGTACTGCGCTGCAACGACTTCACCGCCCAGCGCCAGGCGGCGCTGCTTGGACTGGGGATCACCTTTTTACCCAACTGGGTGGTTGGCCCGGATATCCAGGCCGGCCGCTTGCATCAAGTGCTGGAGGATCCGCGCCAGGAACAACAGGGCATCTACCTGCTGCGGCCGGTGGCCAAGATCTCCGCCCGCTTAAGCGCGTTCACCGCCCTGCTGCAGCAAAGTATCGGTCAGCCCCCCAGTTGGGAATGAAGCGGCGATACCCGGCCATACAACGCCGGGTTATCGCTTTCGTCTTTCAGTTCAATCCCGGTCAGACCCCGCTGGAACGCCTGTTCCAGCAGCCACGCCAGCTTGAACGCCGCCTGCGGGTAATCCAGCCCTTCCGGGCGAACGTTGGAGATACAGTTACGCTCCGACTCGCGCCGCCGGGTGTTCGGCCCCCAGGTGAGGTAAATGCCCAGGCTGTCCGGCGAGGACAGGCCCGGCCGCTCGCCAATCAATATCGCCACCGCTTTTGCCCGCAGACACTCGCCGATATCATCCCCCAGCGCCACCCGCGACTGATGCGCCAGCACCACGGGCGCTACGGAGAGCCCCAACAGATCGAGATAAGGCCGCAGCGCCTGCAACAAGGGTAACGCCTGACGGTGCACCGCCTTGGAAGACAGACCGTCCGCCACCACCAGCAGCAGATCGGCCGCCTTGTCCGGCAGGCCCAGCAGCAGACTGCGGCTGTCCGCCGCCAACCGCCGCCCCAGATCCGGCCGGCTCAGGTAGGCGGTGCGGTCAGCGGCCTGACTGTGCACCGTCAGCGTCTGCCAGCCACTCTCCTGCAACGCCCCGGCCAGCATATCGCTGTCGAACGGCTGGTGTACCGCATCGCGCGCCTGCGCATGCGCCAGACCGAATTTAAGCAGCTCGCCGGTGGGCAGACTCGCGCCGGTGCGACCCAACGCGATACGCGCATCGGTAAAGGCGCGCAGCGCATCCCAACTGTTGACGTGAACCGGTTTATTCATCAACTCTCTCCCTGCAGCGCCAACAACAGCGGGTGATTGGCGGCAGTGTCACGCAGCCGCCCCAGTTCGTCGGTGATATGCATTTTCACCAACCAGTCGGCAAACTCCGGTGCGTGTTTGAGCCCCAGCAGTTCGCGGATATACAACGCGTCGTGGAAGGAGGTGCTCTGATAATTGAGCATGATGTCGTCCGCTCCCGGCACGCCAATCAAAAAGGTTAATCCGGCGGTGGCCAACAGCGTCAGCAACGTGTCCATGTCATCTTGATCCGCCTCCGCATGATTGGTGTAGCACACGTCGCACCCCAGCGGCAGGCCGAGCAGCTTGCCGCAGAAGTGATCCTCCAACCCGGCGCGAATAATCTGTTTACCGTCATACAGATATTCCGGGCCGATAAATCCGACCACGGTATTGATCAACAACGGAGAGAAACGGCGCGCTACCGCATAGGCGCGCGCTTCGCAGGTTTGCTGATCGACGCCGTGATGCGCATTGGCCGACAGGCAACTGCCCTGCCCGGTTTCGAAATACATCACGTTATTGCCCAGCGTGCCGCGATTGAGGCTCAACGCCGCCTGCTGCGCCTCCGCCAGCAGCGCCAGATTAATGCCGAAGCCGGTGTTGGCGGCTTCTGTGCCGGCGATCGACTGGAACACCAAATCCACCGGCGCGCCGCGTTCCATCAGCCGCAGCGTGTTGGTGACGTGCGTCAGCACGCAAGACTGTGTGGGAATGGCGAAACGCTGGATCACGTCATCCAGCATGTAATTGAGCTTTTCCAGCAGCGGCAGGCTGTCGCTGGCCGGGTTGATGCCGACCACCGCGTCGCCGCTGCCGTACAACAGGCCGTCAAGCATGCTGGCGGCGATGCCCTGCAGGCTGTCGGTCGGATGATTGGGCTGCAAGCGCACGCTGATGCGGCCTGGCAGGCCGAGAGTATTGCGAAATCGCGTCACCACCCGGCACTTCTTCGCCACCAGGATCAGATCCTGATTGCGCATAAGCTTGCTCACCGCCGCCGCCATTTCAGGCGTAATCCCGGCGGCGACCTGCGCCAGCATTGCGCTGTCCGCCTGCTCGCTCAGTAACCAGTCGCGGAAATCCCCCACCGTCAGGTGGGAGATCGGCGCAAAAGCCACGGCATCATGGCTGTCGATAATCAGCCGCGTGACCTCATCTTCTTCATAAGGCACCAGCACCTGCTGCAAAAACGTTTTCAGCGGTACCTCCGCCAGCGCAAGGCGCGCCGCCATGCGTTCCTCCGCGCTCTCCGCCGCCACCTCCGCCAGATAGTCGCCGGAACGGGCCGGTGACGCCTTTGCCATCAGTTGGCGTAAATCATTGAAACGGTAGCTGCGCCGGCTAAGCGTTGCCTGATACATAGCGCTCCCCTGTTCTGCCCGGAATGATCACCGAAAGTTGCAAACCCTGTACCAAGTGTAGTCAGTCGACAGATGAATTTATTTTTTACAGGAAATCATGCGGTTAATGCCGTTTACCGCCAGGCTCCGGGCAACCTGAGCCTGCACTAAAATCATGCATTGCATTCCGCCGGCGAGCGCTTCGGGTTACAGTAGCCGCAACAAAGGAGAGGTAATGAACCGGCAGCAGCAAATTATCCAGTGGTTACAGCAAGATAACGAAAGAATGACCGTATTGCGCACCGTACGGCGGCTCGGCCTGAACGACTGGTGTCTGGGCGCCGGATTTGTACGCAATCTGGTGTGGGACCGGCTCCACGGTTATGCCTCCCCGACACCGCTCAACGACATCGACGTGATTCATTTTGATCCGCAACGGGCGGAAGCCGAGCGCGACAGGATGCTGGAGGCGCGGCTGCAACAGTGGTTGCCGCAGCCGTGGTCGGTGAAAAATCAGGCTCGCATGCACCTGCGCAGCGGGCGGGCGCCCTACCTCAACAGCGAGGATGCCATCAGCTTTTGGACCGAACTTGAAACGGCGGTTGGCGCGCGTCTGAACGCCGATGACGGCATCCAACTGGTAGCGCCTTTCGGCCTTGAGCGACTGTTCGACAACACCATTACCTTCAATGCCAAAAACGGCGATATCCACATCTTCGAGCAAAGGGTGGCCGACAAAGGCTGGCTGCAGCGCTGGCCGCGGCTGCGGCAAGTTCGCGGGTAAAGTTTTACCCGCCGCTGCCGATACCTTGAGCAGAAACATCAAGACTCAGGGAGAGCATCATGTCCACCAGCATTACCATGATCGTGCCGGTAAAAAACACCGTACCCGGCGTCAGCAACGTCTTCAGCGCCCCCGGCAAGCAGGGCCAGGTGCTGATGGCCAAACCTGTCAATCAGCAGCCCGAAGGCGGTAAACCCAAAGAAACCGAAGGCGCCGGCAGCGAGGAACAGGTCAATATCTCGGACAGCAGCGCTTCGGCACGCATCAAGGCGCTGAACAAACAGATCCAGGATCTGCAACAAAAACTGGTTGATCTCAAAGACTCGGGCGGCGATGCCAAAGAGATCGAAAAACAAAAACAGCTGATCCAGGCGCAGATCAAAATGCTGCAGGCCGAAATCGAACGTATTCAGAAAGAAGAAATGGAAAAGCAGCAGCAGGAACAGATGGCGAAAGCCGCCTCCGGCAGCGCCCCGGTCAAAGGCGATGGCGTCAATCGCCCCACCGCGCTGAATGCCGTGGATGTGTATATCTGATTCAATAATCCACCTGTTGGCGGCGTTGCTGTTGCAACAACGCCGCCTGCTGCCCCACTACCTGCCAAATCACCTCCGCAGCCGGCGTCAACGAGCGGTTTTTACGCCGCACCAGCATCAGCGCACGATTAATTTCCGGCACCAGCCGACACACTTTCAATTGCCCGCCTTCCGGTAACGGTAACGCCAGCGCCGGGAAAATGCTGATGCCGATACCCGCCGCCACCATGGGAAACAGCGTCGCCGGGTGACCGATTTCCTGCACCACCGGCGCCTCCACTCCCTGCTGACGCAAAGCGCTGTCAATCAATGGCCGACTGCCGGAAGCATAATCCTGCAACACCAAACGGCTGCCGTTCAGTGCCGACCAGTGCACCTCGGGCAATGCGGTGAACGGGTGATCGCGGCGGCACAGCAGCAAGAAGGGTTCATGCAGAATCGGCTCGCAGTCCAGATCCACCGCCTGGACCGGATCCACCACGATGCCAAAATCCACCTCGGCGTTACGGATGCTGTGCAGCACCTGCTGTTGCGCCTGGTCACGCAGCATGATGCGAATATCCGGATACTGCTGCTCCCCGGCGGCGATGCATTGCGGCATCAGGTGGGCGGAGATGGTCTGGCTGGAAGCCACGCGCACCGTGCCGCTGCGTTGCACGCCAAAGCTGCGTGCATCCAGCAACGAGGTTTGCAATTCATCCAGCAGCCGTTCCACGCGGTTGGCCAGCCGCTGCCCGGCGTCGGTCAGCACCACTTCACGCGTGGTTCGGTCCAGCAGGCGCACACCGATCTCCGCTTCCAGTTCTTTCACGCTGTGGCTGACCGCCGACTGGGTCAGGCCAATAGCCTCACCGGCCCGGCTGAAGCTGCGATGCCGGGCAATGGCGACAAAAACTCTGAGCTGCTTGATGGAATAATTCATGTATTTTTTTCATAAATAAATTAAATAAATCAATTTAATTATTATATCCCGCAGCGCCACAATAAGCGCATCATTTTTATTCGAGTACGCCACCATGAGATTCCTGCCCGACCGCTTTACCCTGACGCTGCTCGCCACCGTATTGCTGGCGTCGTTCCTGCCTGCGCGGGGCGAATTTGTCGGCTGGCTAAACGTGCTGACCATCGCCGCCATCGCCTTGCTGTTTTTTATGCACGGCGCCAAGCTGTCGCGCGAAGCCATTCTGGCCGGCAGCAACAACTGGCGGCTGCATCTGTGGGTGATGTTCAGCACCTTTATCATTTTTCCGGCGCTCGGCGTGCTGTTTAAATGGTGGTCGCCGATCGACGTCAGCCCCGAGCTGTATTCCGGCTTTATCTACCTGTGCATTCTGCCCGCCACCGTGCAATCGGCCATCGCCTTTACCTCGCTGGCGGGGGGTAATGTCGCCGCCGCGGTGTGCAGCGCGTCGGCCTCCAGCCTGCTGGGGATCTTCGTCTCTCCGCTGTTGGTCGGGCTGCTGATGAACGTCCACGGTGAAACCGGCAGCCTGCAACAGGTCGGATCTATTGTGCTGCAACTGTTGGTGCCCTTCGTCGCCGGCCATTTGTCACGGCCGCTGATCGGCAAGTGGATCGAACGCAAACGCAAACTTATCGGTAAAACCGACCAGACCTCGATTCTGCTGGTGGTCTATGCCGCCTTCAGCGAGGCGGTCACGCACGGTATCTGGCATCAGGTGGGCATGGGTTCGCTGGTGTTTATCGTGGCGGGCAGCATCGTCCTGCTGACGATCGTGCTGGTGGTGAACACTTACATGGCGCGCTGGATGGGCTTTAGCAAAGCCGACGAAATCACCATCGTGTTCTGCGGCTCGAAGAAAAGCCTGGCGAACGGTATCCCGATGGCCAATATCCTGTTCCCGGCTTCAACCGTGGGGATTATGGTTTTGCCACTGATGATGTTCCATCAGGTGCAATTAATGACTTGCGCAGTGTTGGCGAGACGTTATCAGAAGAAACAGCAGGAAAAACAGGGGGCGCTGAACGCAGAGGCGTCGCGCGGGTAAACAAAACGGGCTTTCGCCCGTTTGTCTGTTCAACTCTTTTTTAACGGCTTGACCAGGTGGTCAAGCCCTTCGATTTTAATCGCCAGCGTCATTTCCATCAGCATGCCGAGTTTGCCGTTGGGGAACTCGCCTTTGCGGGCGAACCACAGCAGATACTCTTCAGGCAGGTCAATCAGCGCCCGCCCTTGGTACTTGCCAAACGGCATCAGGGTATTGGCGATCTCGATCAGATTCTCTTTTTCCATCAGACACCCAGCAGGCGGATCATCTCCGCTTCATCGATCACTGCAATACCCAACTCCTGCGCCTTCACCAACTTGGAGCCGGCCGCTTCGCCGGCAATCACCAGATCGGTCTTTTTCGAGACGCTGCCGCTGACCTTGGCGCCCAGCGCCGTCAGACGATCTTTAGCCTCATCGCGTGAAAGTTGGCTCAACGAACCGGTCAACACCACGGTTTTACCGGCAAACGGGCTGTCGATCTCTTCCGCCGCTACTACCACCACTTCCGGCCAGTTGATGCCAATTTCGGCGCCAATCAGTTCGTCGATCACCTTCTGGTTAAGCTCTTCGTCGAGGAAATGACGCACATGCTTCGCCACCACCTCACCGACGTCCGGAACTTGTTTCAACGCGTCGATATCGGCGGCATACAGCTTTGGAAGCTCACCGAAGTGCGCCGCCAGGTTGGCCGCCGTGGCCTCGCCCACTTCACGGATGCCGAGCGCGTACAGGAAACGGGCAAAGGTGGTCCGCTTGGATTTCTCCAGCGCGTTGACCAGATTCTGCGCCGACTTCGGCCCCATGCGATCCAACCCGGTCAGAATACCTGCGGACAGGCGGAATAAATCGGCCGGATTCTTCACATATTCTTTTTCTACCAGTTGCTCGATGATCTTGTCGCCCATGCCGTCGACGTCCATCGCGCGCCGGGAAACAAAGTGCTTCAGCGCTTCTTTACGCTGCGCGGCGCAGATCAGCCCACCGGTGCAACGCGTTACCGCCTCGCCTTCAACCCGTTCCACATCGGAACCACAGACCGGACAATGCAGTGGGAACACTATTTCACGCGCGTCCTGCGGACGGCGATCCTCAATCACTCCGACCACCTTCGGGATCACGTCACCGGCACGGCGCACGATCACCGTATCGCCGATGCGCAGGCCCAAACGTTCGATCTCGTCGGCATTGTGCAGCGTGGCGTTGCTGACGATCACGCCGGCAACCTGCACCGGTTCCAGTCGCGCGACCGGCGTTATCGCCCCGGTACGCCCGACCTGGAATTCCACTTCGCGCACCACGGTAATTTGTTCCTGCGCCGGGAACTTGAAGGCCGTCGCCCAGCGCGGCGCACGCGCCACAAAGCCAAGCGTTTCCTGCAGATCGATATCATCAATTTTGACCACCACGCCGTCGATATCGAATCCGAGCTGCGCGCGGTCCTGCTCCACCTGGCGGTAGAAAGCCAATACTTCGTCGCTGCCGGTGCAGCATTTGGCGCGATCGCTGACCGGTAAGCCCCAGTTTTTAAACTGCATCAGGCGCTGCCAGTGACTGCGCGGCAGCTCGCCGCCTTCCAGCAGGCCAACGCCATAGCAGAAAAAGGTCAGTGGGCGTTTGGCGGTAATGCGCGGATCGAGCTGGCGGATAGAACCGGCGGCGGCGTTGCGCGGGTTGGCAAATATCTTGCCGTCCTTGCGACGCGCCTCTTCGTTCATCTGTTCAAAGCCGGCCTGCGGCATAAACACTTCGCCGCGCACTTCCAGCCGACGCGGGATATTGTCGCCGCTCAGACGCAGCGGGATGGCGCGGATGGTACGCACGTTGGAGGTAATGTTCTCACCGGTGGTGCCGTCGCCGCGCGTGGCCGCACGCACCAGTTCGCCGTCTTCGTACAGCAGGCTGACCGCCAGACCGTCCAGTTTCAGCTCGCAACAGAAAGTGAGCGGTTCGCTGCTCTTCAGGCGATCCTGCACGCGTTTGTAGAACGCCAGAAAGCTTTCTTCGTCGAATACGTTATCCAGCGACAGCATCGGCACTTCATGCCGCACCTGATCGAACGCCGCCAGCGGAGCGGCACCCACGCGCTGGGTCGGCGAATCGGCGGTGATCAGCTCCGGGTGCGCGTTTTCCAACTCACGCAGCTCATTCATCAGACGATCGTATTCCGCATCCGGCACTTCCGGCGCATCAAGTACATGATATTGGTATTCGTGATGGCGCAGTGAGGTTCGTAGTTGATTGATTTGTTGGATTATCGATTCCATGGCTCACCATCAAAGATAAAAAACCCCCGGCAAGCGGGGGCTTTGTTGTTACGGATATTCAGTGCGCGTCGCTACCGGTCAGGCGTTGCTTTCCAACACTTCGCGGATGCGCGCTTTGTAGGTTTCCAGCTTCTGCGGGGTCATCATGCGGCGCTCATCGTCCAGCACCACACCGCCCACGTCGTCGGCGATTCGCTGTGCCGACTGCAGCATCAGCTTGAAGTTCTGATTAGCGTCGCCATAAGACGGCACCATCATGAACATCGACACGCCCGGCGTGGAGAAATCGGACATCATGTCGGGATCAAAAGAACCCGGCTTGACCATATTCGCCAGGCTGAACAGCACCGGGCCGCTGCCTGCCGGGCTGATATGGCGATGGAAAATCCCCATTGCGCCAAACTGGAAGCCCGCTTGCAGCACGCTCTGCAGCAGAACTTCGCCGCCGATCACGCCACCCTGATGTGCGGTAACGTGCAGCACCAGTACGGTTTCTTTCAGTTTTGCCGGTTTAATGGCTGCCGGAGCAGGCTGAGGTTCCACCGCCGCTGGTTTCACTTCCGGCTGCGGCTGATGCGCAGGTTCGGCGCGGAACGCCGGCTCTGCTGCAGTCGCCACAGGCGGCAGATCGTCAACGCGCGGTTCACGGCGCGGCGCAGGCTGCTGCGGCTCGTCGTCTGCGTCCTGCGCGTAGTTGTCCAGCAGGATGTCATCATAATCCGGCCGCTGAGACAGCGGTGGCGGAGACTGATGAGCAGCCGGTTGAACGGCACGTGGCGTTGGCTCGGCCGCCGGAGCAGGCTTCGGCGCAACCACGGGTTCTTCGCGTGCGGCATCAAAATGACCAAACGACGGCTCATCGTGCGGGTTGACGGCGCGTACACGCACCTCTCCCACGCCTTCATCGAGATCGTCGATCGGGGATTGTTCACGTTCTTTTTTAGAACGCTTGGCTGGGCGATCGCGGAAAAGCGACGAGCGTTCTTTGCGACTGGTCCACAGACCGTGCAATAACAACGCTATTATGGCGATCGCGCCAACAACGATTAATATCAGACGCAAATCCTGCATCATTGCTATCTCTGTTGTTCCAATACATTGCCACCGCGGCAAACATTCACTCTTTAACTCTATTTGCCCGAGCACACAAGTGCAAGTCCGTGCTGAACTTTATGCCAATAAAGATGATTATACTGCCTTTTTTTGCTGTTTTTTCAGCCAATGACACCCTAGCCAGTAGAAAATCATCCCGATATGATAGCGATGCCTGTTCAGACAACGAGATAACTTAAGATATGTCCTATACGCAGTCACCTTCTCACTCCACCAGCGGCTTTCATTATTTTGCCGAAGGTTGGCGCCTGATTTCGCACCCGGGGATTAAACGCTATGTCGTCCTGCCGTTGCTGGTCAACGTGCTGCTGATGGGCTCCGCTTTCTGGTGGCTGTTCAGCCAACTGGGCGATTGGATCCCCAGCATGATGAGCCACGTGCCCAACTGGCTGCAGTGGCTGAGCTATCTGCTGTGGCCGCTGGCGGTCATTTCCGTCCTGCTGGTATTCAGCTATTTGTTCAGTACCCTCACCAACCTGATTGCCGCACCGTTCTGCGGCCTGCTGGCCGAACATCTGGAGGGCAGCCTGACCGGCAAGCCGCTGCCGGACACCGGCATCTTCGGCATTGTGAAGGACCTGCCGCGCATCATGGCGCGTGAATGGCGCAAACTGGCGTACTACCTGCCGCGTGCTTTGCTGTTGCTGATACTCTATTTCATTCCGGGGATCGGCCAAACGGTGGCGCCGGTGCTGTGGTTTCTGTTCAGCGCCTGGATGCTGGCGATCCAGTATTGCGACTACCCTTTCGATAACCATAAGGTGAGCTTTGCCGACATGCGTCGTGCGCTGCGTCAGCATAAAACCGACAACCTGCAGTTTGGCGCTATGGTCAGCCTGTTCACCATGATCCCCATCCTTAATCTGGTGATCCTGCCGGTCGCGGTTTGCGGCGCCACCGCCATGTGGGTCGACCGTTATCGTACACAATTCGTTCGTTACTGAGCCATTTCATTCCCCGCATTACGATTAATTCTTCGACAGGGCGCGCAATTTGCGCCCTTATCGTTGTGCTTAAAACTTATTTCCTAATAACATATCGATATACCAATTCTTTACTTCCCTGCCGGTACTGTTAGCGTATGCTTTCGATGTTCCCCACATTTTCATAGAGTTAAAGGACGGGCTATGAGCAAGATATACGAAGACAACTCATTAACGATCGGCCATACGCCGCTGGTTCGTCTGAACCGTATCGGCAACGGACGCATTTTGGCCAAGGTTGAATCACGCAACCCAAGCTTCAGCGTTAAATGCCGCATCGGTGCCAATATGATTTGGGACGCAGAAAAACGCGGCATCCTGGTCGCCGGCAAAGAACTGGTAGAACCGACCAGCGGCAATACCGGCATCGCTCTGGCCTTCGTCGCCGCCGCACGCGGCTACAAACTGACGCTGACCATGCCGGAAACCATGAGCATCGAGCGTCGCAAGCTGCTTAAAGCGCTGGGGGCCAACCTGGTGCTGACCGAAGGCGCAAAAGGCATGAAAGGCGCCATCGCCAAGGCGGAAGAAATTGTCGCTACCGATCCGGAGCGTTACCTCATTTTGCAGCAGTTCAGCAACCCGGCTAACCCCGCCATCCATGAGAAAACCACCGGCCCGGAAATCTGGGAAGACACCGACGGCGAGGTCGACGTTTTCATCTCCGGCGTCGGCACCGGCGGTACGCTGACCGGCGTCAGCCGCTATATCAAAAACACCAAAGGCAAAGCGATCACCACCGTGGCGGTAGAGCCTACCGATTCCCCGGTGATCACTCAGGCGTTGGCCGGTGAAGAAATCAAACCGGGCCCGCACAAGATTCAAGGCATCGGCGCCGGCTTTATCCCCGGTAACCTGGATCTCGACCTGGTTGACCGCGTAGAACAGATCACCAACGACGAAGCCATCAGCATGGCGCGCCGTCTGATGGACGAAGAAGGCATTCTGGCGGGCATTTCCTCCGGTGCGGCCGTGGCGGCAGCGGTGAAAATCGCTGAAGAAGCCGACTTCGCCGACAAAACCATCGTTGTGATTCTGCCGTCCTCCGGCGAACGCTACCTGAGTACTGCGCTGTTTGCCGATTTGTTCACCGAGCAAGAATTGCAACAGTAGTGCCAGCTGTGCACAAATAGCTAAAAAAGCACCTTCCGGGGTGCTTTTTTGTGGACTGGATCAAAGTTTATAGCAGTTGAAGATTGATTTTACCCGCCAGCTTTAGTATTTAACGGTGCATTATTTCGATGCGCAAAATTAATCACCCTCCGTCCCTTGTTTAAGCTGAATCGATTTACTCGTTTGTCGCAGCTGCGTTAAACACGGCATAATGGAGAGCTGATTGAAACGACGGCAGAAGCCAAATTTTTTTGATCTGAAGGGCCAAATTCGTCGTTTTCTGTTGCATCCATACTCGCCCCTGTACCATAGTCAGGCGCTAACCAGACAAGCTAAAGTAATACCCTTGGGCTAAACTTTAGCTCCACAACACACCAATAAGTTGGGGAAACATCAATGTTCCAGCAAGAAGTTACTATTACCGCTCCGAATGGTCTGCACACTCGCCCTGCCGCTCAGTTCGTTAAAGAAGCCAAAGGCTTCACATCTGACATCACCGTGACTTCCAACGGTAAAAGCGCCAGCGCCAAGAGCCTGTTCAAACTGCAAACTCTGGGGCTGACCCAAGGGACCGTAGTGACCATCTCTGCTGAAGGTGAAGACGACCAGAAAGCCGTTGAGCACTTGGTAAAACTGATGGCAGAGCTTGAGTAATCGGCCCGTCTTTTTAGTTAAAACCAGTCAAGAGTAAGGTAGGGTTATGATTTCAGGCATTTTAGTATCACCGGGTATCGCTTTTGGTAAGGCTCTCCTACTGAAAGAAGATGAAATTGTCATCAACCGGAAGAAAATCTCTGCAGACCATGTAGAGCAGGAAGTCTCGCGTTTTCTGGCTGGCCGTGCCAAAGCGTCCGAACAGCTGGAAGCGATCAAGACCAAAGCTGGCGAAACCTTCGGCGAAGAAAAAGAAGCAATCTTCGAAGGCCACATCATGCTGCTGGAAGACGAAGAGCTTGAGCAGGAAATCATAGCCCTTATCAAAGACGATCTGGCTTCTGCCGATGCGGCAGCCTACACCATCATTGAAGGCCAGGCGAAAGCGCTGGAAGAGCTGGACGATGAATACCTGAAAGAACGTGCGGCTGACGTACGCGACATCGGTAAACGCCTGCTGCAGAACATTCTGGGCCTGGCTATCGTCGATTTGAGCTCCATCCAGGACGAAGTGATCCTGGTTGCAACCGATCTGACCCCGTCTGAGACCGCACAGTTGAACCTGGACAAAGTACTGGGCTTCATCACCGATCTCGGCGGCCGTACTTCGCACACCTCTATCATGGCGCGCTCCCTGGAACTGCCGGCAATCGTAGGCACCAGCGACGTCACCAAGCAGGTGAAGAACGACGATTACCTGATTCTGGACGCGGTTAACAATAAAATTTACGTTAACCCAACCGCTGACGTTATCGATCAGCTGAAAGCCGCACAGACCCAGTACGTTACCGAGAAAAACGATCTGGCCAAGCTGAAAGATCTGCCGGCGATTACGCTGGACGGTCATCAGGTTGAAGTCTGCGCCAACATCGGCACCGTGCGCGACGTCGCGGGTGCAGAGCGCAATGGCGCTGAAGGTGTCGGCCTGTATCGTACCGAATT
Organism: Serratia sp. 22264; assembly: GCF_052045345.1. NCBI lineage: Bacteria > Pseudomonadati > Pseudomonadota > Gammaproteobacteria > Enterobacterales > Yersiniaceae > Serratia > Serratia sp. 22264. Next base: position 29,998 of record NZ_JBQEOY010000004.1, on the reverse strand, counting down.
CCTGTTCATGGACCGCGACTCGCTGCCAACCGAAGACGAGCAGTTCCAGGCCTATAAAGCCGTTGCGGAAGCCGTGGGCGCACAAGCCGTGATCGTCCGCACCATGGACATCGGCGGCGACAAAGACCTGCCGTACATGAACCTGCCGAAAGAAGAGAACCCGTTCCTCGGCTGGCGCGCCATTCGTATCGCCATGGACCGCAGAGAAATCCTGCACGCCCAGCTGCGCGCCATTTTGCGCGCCTCCGCGTTCGGCAAGCTGCGCATCATGTTCCCGATGATCATTTCCGTCGAAGAAGTGCGCGATCTGAAAGGCGAACTCGAGACGCTGAAAGCGCAGCTGCGTGAAGAAGGCAAGGCGTTCGACGAAACAATTGAAGTGGGCGTAATGGTGGAAACACCGGCTGCGGCGGTGATTGCCCACCATCTGGCGAAAGAAGTCGACTTCTTTAGTATTGGGACAAACGATCTAACCCAGTATACTCTGGCGGTAGATCGCGGCAACGAGCTGATTTCTCATCTCTATAACCCGATGTCCCCATCAGTGCTTGGCCTGATCAAACAGGTCATTGATGCATCTCACGCAGAAGGCAAGTGGACCGGCATGTGCGGTGAACTGGCTGGCGATGAGCGTGCTACACTGTTGTTATTGGGCATGGGGCTGGATGAGTTCAGCATGAGTGCGATTTCAATCCCGCGCATCAAGAAAATTATTCGTAATACGAATTTCGAAGATGTGAAGGCGTTGGCAGCGCAAGCCTTGGCACAGCCAACGGCGCAAGACCTGATGAATTGCGTGAATAAATTCATCGAAGAAAAAACGCTCTGCTAAACTTCCACGACACTGGAACGCCGCCCAATTTAATGCTTAGGAGAAGATCATGGGTTTGTTCGATAAACTGAAATCTCTGGTTTCTGATGACAAGAAAGACACGGGCACTATCGAGATCGTAGCTCCACTTTCTGGCGAAATCGTTAACATCGAAGATGTACCTGACGTAGTTTTCGCTGAAAAAATCGTTGGCGACGGTATTGCCATCAAACCGACAGGCAACAAAATGGTTGCCCCGGTTGACGGCACTATCGGTAAAATTTTCGAAACCAACCATGCTTTCTCTATCGAATCCGACAGCGGCATCGAGCTGTTTGTCCACTTCGGTATCGACACCGTTGAACTGAAAGGCGAAGGCTTCAAACGCATCGCTGAAGAAGGCCAGCGCGTCAAGAAAGGCGACGTGGTTATCGAGTTCAACCTGGCACTGCTGGAAGAGAAAGCCAAGTCTATCCTGACGCCGGTTGTTATCTCCAACATGGACGAGATCAAAGAGCTGATCAAACTGTCCGGTACCGTAATCGTTGGTGAAACCCCGATCATCCGCATCAAGAAGTAATTGCGAATGTGAAAGACAAACGGCGCCCTTGGCGCCGTTTTTTTATGTCTGTCGTACAAGCGGGCGCCGCATGCGGCGCCCCAGGGATCCGTTACTCAACTCCAACGTGGAATGCGCAGAGTAATCACCAGTCCTTCCTGTTCGCCGTTACGCGCATCAACCTGGCCGCCGTGCGCCAGCACCACCTTGCGGGTGATCGCCAGCCCCAGCCCATAACCCTTGCCCGACATCGCCGATTTCACCCGAACGAACGGATCAAAAATACTGGAAAGCTTTGCCTCTTCCACCCCAGGCCCCTGATCGCTGACCTCGATCTGGAACAGTTGGTCGATACGCGTCAGCACCACTGTGACCCGCTGCCCCTGGCTGGAGAAACGCAATGCGTTACGCACGATGTTGTCCACCGCGCGCCGCATCAGTTCGGCATTGCCTTTGACGGTGTACTCCACGTCAGAACTGGCCTGCAACACGATCTCGACTCCCGGGATCTGCGCTTCGTAGCGTGCGTCGTTGACCACCGCATCCACCAGCCCGTAAAGATCGAAATACTCCTCGTCCGGCAGGCTGTTGCTCTCGGCGCGCGACAGCGCCAGCAACTCGCCAATCATCTTGTCCAACCGCCCCGCTTCGTGCTCTATACGCTGCAACGAGCTCTCAACGTTGCCGTCATTCTGCCGCGCCAGCCCGATGGCCAACTGCAGCCGGGCAAGCGGTGAGCGCAGTTCGTGCGAAACATCGTGCAGTAACTGCTCGCGAGCGCTGACCAGCAGTTCCAGCCTTTCGGCCATAGTGTCGAAATCGCGCGCCACTTCAGAAAGCTCATCATGCCGCCGGCGCATCGCCGGGAACAGCCGCACGGACAAATCCCCCTGCGCCACGCGATCAAAACCGGCGCTCAATTTGCGCATTGGCCGGGTCAGGTTCCAGGCCAGCACGGCGCTGAACAGCAGCCCACCCAGTCCACCCACCCACAGCATCGGCGCCGGAATATTGAAGAAATGCGAACGCTTGCTAGGACGGTATTGTTCGCGCAGAGTGCGCACGTCATAATTCAACAGATAGCCGCTATTGTTCCCCGTTTGCACCCATGCCGTGATATTTTCCGGCATGCGGCGAACCTCGAAAGGCCCCTCCACCGTCGCAGGCGGATGCGCCATCGGGGTTACCGACAAAAAACGCCGGTCATCGTCCGACCAGTCTTGCATTATGGCTTCCAGGGCAGGCTCGCCGCCGCTGCGCAGCAAAGTGCCGGCCGTTGCCAACTGCAGATTGATAAGCCGCCGGGCCACGGCATTTTCCGGGGGTTCATAGCGATCGCCGTACAGGGAAAAAGCGACCCACAGCGCCTGGGTCATGATGATAAACGTGAGCCAGAAACCCAGCAGAATTTTCCAGAATAGTCTTCCGCGCATGGGCATTACCTGATGCGGTAGCCGATGCTGCGCACCGTTTCAATGCTGAGCATGTTGTCCGTCAGTGCGCCCAGTTTCTGGCGGATGTTGCTGATATGAACGTCAACGCTGCGGTCATAGGCTTCACGCGGGCGCCCCAATCCTTTTTCCGACAGCTCGTCCTTGGACACCACACGCTCCGGCGCGCGCAACAGCAGTTCCAGCAGGTTGAACTCCGAAGCGGTCAGATCAAACGCCTTGCCGCGCCATTCGCTGCTGCGGGTGGAAGGGTTGAGCGTCAATTCACCGAAGCTGATGGCTATCTCGTCATCCACCTCCTCCGGACGCTCGTCGAAACGGCGCAACACTGCGCGCAGGCGAGCCACCAGTTCACGCGGATAGCACGGCTTGGGCATGTAGTCATCGGCGCCCATCTCCAGGCCGATAACCCGATCGATATTGTCGCCTTTGGCCGTCAACATGATGATCGGCATACGGCTTTTTTTACGCACGTCGCGCAGCACATCAATACCACTCATGTCCGGCAGCATGATGTCGAGGATCATCGCGGTATACTCGCCCGACAACGCGCCTTCCACCCCGGCCTTGCCGGTCAGCACCAACGTGGCGTTAAACCCTTCGCCGGTCAGGTATTCGCTCAGCATGGTGCCGAGCTCCAGGTCGTCATCGACCAATAAAATTTTCATGCCTTGCTCCTTCGCGGATTTTCGTCATTTTTACGCCTATTTGCCTGCTTCGCAGCCGGTTTTACTCAATCCTTACACATTCCTGAACGCCACTTAACCGCAGCCTGGCCGACGGCGCGCTAAATTAGTGCAAATAGATTTTTGCCGCGCTTTTATGCCAGGGAACCTCTTCGTCATGCCATCGTTTCAACGCTCAAAACGCTATCTGTTGCCCACTGTTATTGTGGCTGTTATCGCCTTATTTCTCTACTTCAGAGCGCAAGGCACCGCCGAAACGCCCCGTTATATCACTGCGGTAGCGCAAACGCGCGATCTGGAACAAACCGTGCTGGCCGATGGCACCATTGAAGCGCAAAAACAGGTCAGCGTCGGCGCGCAGGTCTCCGGCCAGATAAAGGCCCTGCGCGTGGCGCTGGGCGATAAGGTGCATAAAGGGCAACTGGTGGCCGAGATAGACGATTTAACCCAGCAGAACTCGCTGAGGGACGCAGAAGCGGCATTGAAGAACGTACAGGCGCAGCGTGCCTCAAAACTGGCGGCGCTGCGCAACAATCAGCTCGCCTATCAGCGCCAACAGGCCATAGTGGCGCGCGGCGTCGGCGTGCAGGCGGATTTTGACAGCGCCAAAGCCACGCTGGAGGCCACCCGCGCCGACATCAACGCACTGGACGCGCAGATCGTGCAGGCGCAGATCGCGGTGAATACTGCGCAGGTCAACCTCGGCTATACCAAAATCACTTCACCGATCGACGGCACCATCGTCGCGCTGCCGGTTGAAGAAGGCCAGACGGTGAATGCAGTGCAAAGCGCCCCGACCCTCGTCAAAGTCGCCCGACTGGACACCATGACCATCGAAGCGCAGATTTCCGAGGCCGACGTGGTGAAGGTGAAAACCGGCATGCCGGTCTATTTCACCATTCTCGGCGAACCGGGCAAACACTACCGCGCCACGCTGCGGGCGATAGAGCCCGCCCCCGACTCGATCAATGACGAGACCACCACGTCGAGCTCCAGCAGCAGTTCCAGCAGTTCTTCCACCTCCAGCACCGCGATTTACTATAACGGCCTGTTCGACGTGGCGAACCCCGACGGCGCGCTGCGCATTTCCATGACCGCGCAGGTGTATATCGTGCTGGCCAAGGCGAAAGGCGCAGTCGTGATCCCCGCCACCGCGTTACAGGGCGACTGGGTGCAGGTGGTGGACGAACAGGGCAATATCGCCCGCCGCCCGGTGAAGGTCGGCATCAATAACAACGTCGATGCGCAAATCATCAGCGGTGTGCTGGCCGGCGAAAAAGTGATTGTCAGCCAGGTCAACGCAGCGACGCAAAGCAGCACGCGGCGCATGGGCCCGCCGCCGATGGGGATGTGATTGATGAACCCAACACCTCTGCTGCAACTGTGCGGCATCAGCCGCCATTTTCAGGCCGGCGAACAACGCATGACGGTGCTGAACAATATCAATCTCACCATCGGCCAGGGCGAAATGGTGGCGATCGTCGGTGCTTCAGGCTCCGGTAAATCGACGCTGATGAACCTTCTTGGCTGCCTCGATCGCCCCAGCGAAGGGGATTACCAGGTTGCCGGACGCAGTACCGAGCGGTTGGATCGCGACAGCCTGGCCGAACTGCGCCGCGAGCATTTCGGTTTTATCTTCCAGCGCTACCACCTGCTGGCGGAACTCACCGCGCAAGACAACGTCGAGGTGCCGGCGGTCTACGCCGGGCGTCAGCGCGCCGCACGCCGCCAGCGTGCCGCCGATCTGTTGCAGCGGCTCGGGCTGGCGGACCGTCTGAACTACCGACCCAGCCAGCTCTCCGGCGGCCAGCAGCAACGCGTCAGTATCGCCCGGGCGCTGATGAACGGCGGGGAAGTGATCCTGGCGGACGAACCGACCGGCGCGCTGGACAGCCACAGCGGACAAGAAGTGCTCAACATTCTGAAAGACCTGCATGCGCGTGGCCACACGGTGGTGATCGTCACCCATGACATGCAGATCGCCGAACATGCCCAGCGCATCATTGAGCTGCGCGACGGCGAAGTTGTCGCCGATCGGCAAAAAACCGCCCAGACCAGCGCACTGCTGCCGAAGGCGCCGGAGAGCGTCGGCAGCCGCTGGCAATCACAGCGCGACCGCTTTTACGAAGCCTTCAAAATGGCGGTGTTGGCGATGGCGTCACAACGCCTGCGTACTCTGCTGACCATGCTCGGCATTATCATCGGCATCGCTTCGGTGGTATCGGTGGTGGCGCTGGGCAAAGGTTCGCAGCAACAGGTGCTGGCGAACATCAATGCCATGGGCACCAGCACGCTGGAAATCTACCCGGGCAAGGATTTCGGCGATATGCGCTCTGCGGCGATCCAGACGCTGCGCGCCACCGACGCCGACGCGCTGGCACAGCAGGGATACGTCCACAGCGTGACGCCGACGCTGTCCAGCAGCACCACTTTTCGCTATGGCAATCAGTCGGTCAGCGGTACGGTCAATGGCGTAGGCGAGCAATATTTTCTGGTGCGCGGCTACAACATCGACAGCGGCATGGCGTTTAACCGTCACAGCGTCGACAACCTGATGCAGGAAGCGGTGATCGACGAGAATACCCGCAATAAGCTGTTCCCCAACGGGGCCAACCCGATCGGCGAAGTGATCCTGCTCGGTTCGCTGCCGTGCCGGATTATCGGCGTGGCCGCCAAAAAACAGAGCGGTTTCGACAGCGATGAAAACCTGAACGTCTGGATCCCCTACACCACCGTCATGAAACGCATGCTGGGCCAAAGTTACCTGAAGAGCATCACCGTGCGGGTCAACGACGATGTCGATCTCGGCAGCGCCGAAGACGGCGTCACCCGTTTGCTGAGCCAACGCCACGGCACCAAGGATTTCTTCGTCATGAACACCGACAGCATCCGCCAAACCATTGAGAAAACCACGGCCACCCTGACGCTGTTGGTGTCGATGATCGCGCTGATCTCGCTGGTGGTGGGCGGCATTGGGGTGATGAATATCATGCTGGTGTCGGTCACCGAGCGCACGCGCGAAATCGGCGTGCGCATGGCGGTAGGCGCTCGCGCCGGGGATATCATGCAACAGTTTTTAATCGAGGCGGTGCTGGTGTGCTTGCTGGGCGGCGCATTGGGGGTGCTGCTGTCACTGGGGATCGGCGTGCTGTTCAGCCAATTCAGCAGTAACTTCACCATGATCTATTCCGGAGCCTCGATCGTCGCCGCGTTTGTCTGTTCGACGCTGATTGGGGTGATTTTCGGCTTTTTCCCGGCGAAACGCGCCGCCGGGATGGATCCGATACATGCGTTGGAAAGGGAATAACCTTCAGTCAAAAACGCCGGTGGAAAGATAACGATCGCCGCGATCGCAGATAATCGCCACAATCACGCTGCCTGGGTTCGCCGCAGCAATGCGCAATGCGCCGGCCACCGCGCCGCCGGAACTGACGCCGCAGAAAATGCCTTCGCGTTGAGCCAACTGGCGCATGGTCTGCTCGGCATCGGTTTGCTGGATATCCAGAACCTGATCCACCAGCTCCGGGCGGAATATGCCCGGCAGATAAGCCGGTGACCAACGGCGGATGCCGGGGATGCTGCTGCCTTCCGCCGGCTGCAGGCCAATGATTTGCACCTGCGGGTTTTGGCTCTTGAGGTAACCGCCTACGCCGGTAATGGTGCCGGTGGTGCCCATGCTGGAGACGAAGTGCGTAATGCGCTGCTGGGTCTGTTGCCAGATTTCCGGGCCGGTGGTGGTGAAATGGGCGTAAGGGTTATCCAGATTATTGAATTGATCCAGCACCTTGCCCTGCCCTTCACGCTGCATTTCCAGCGCCAGATCGCGCGCGCCTTCCATCCCCAGTTCACGGCTGACCAGAATCAGTTCGGCGCCATAGGCGCGCATCGCCGCCTGGCGCTCCTGGCTCATGTTTTCCGGCATCAGCAGCTTAAGGGAATAGCCTTTCAGCGCCGCGATCATGGCCAGCGCAATGCCGGTGTTGCCGCTGGTGGCTTCGATCAGCTTGTCGCCGGGTTGTATTTCGCCGCGCAGTTCCGCCTGTTGGATCATCGCCAGCGCGGCGCGATCCTTTACCGAACCCGCCGGGTTGTTGCCTTCCAGTTTGAGCCAAACCTCGCTGCCCAGTCCTGCGGCCAGACGTTGTACCTTTACCAGCGGGGTATTGCCGATGCATTGTTCGAGCGTTGTCACGATCTTTGCCTGTGTGTTGAAGTGCGTAATGTAAAAAGGCAACCCTGGGGTTGCCTTTAAAATAATATTGGCCGCTAAAAACTATCAGGCGCTTTTGGCTAACGCAACAGGTTGTAGCAGTTGATCGCCGGCGTACAGACGCGCATTCAGGCTGCCAACATAGTAACGGCCGCCGCGCACCGGGGGTTGGTTGCCCTCTGGCAGCACCACGCTGATCGGCTCCTGATGCCAGCCGATCGGCTGTACGGTCAACTGCCAGAAGTGGCCGCGCGGGCTGGCTTCCAGCACCTGCACCGGCAACGGGCAGCGCTCGCTGCTCTCGGTTCCCACTTCCATTTCCCACGGCCGCAGGAACAGATCGACACTGCCCTGATGCATCGGCTGGAACGACAGCGGCCACTGGTGCGCGCCGACAAACAGCTGCGAACCGCGGATTTCGCCACTCAGGCGGTTCACTTCGCCCATGAACTCCAACACGAAGCGGCTGGCCGGTTCACGCATGATTTCGTTCGGTGAGCCCACCTGTTCAATATTGCCCTGGCTCATCACCACGATGCGATCGGCCACTTCCATCGCCTCTTCCTGATCGTGGGTCACGAACACGCTGGTGAATTTCAGCTCTTCGTGCAACTGACGCAACCAGCGGCGCAGTTCTTTGCGCACCTGCGCGTCCAGCGCGCCGAAGGGTTCGTCCAGCAGCAGGATTTGCGGCTCTACCGCCAGCGCACGCGCCAACGCCACACGCTGCTTCTGGCCGCCGGAAAGCTGCGACGGGTAACGGTTGGCCAAATGACCAAGCTGCACCATTTCCAGCAGTTGGGTCACTTTCTGTTTAATCGCCGCAGCGTTCGGGCGCTCACGGCGCGGCAGCACGCTCAGACCAAAGGCGATATTGTCGAACACCGTCATATGGCGGAACAGCGCGTAATGCTGGAACACGAAGCCCACGCGGCGATCGCGTGCATGCACATGGCTGACGTCGGTGCCGTGGAAGCCCAGCTTGCCGCCGCTCTGGCTTTCCAGCCCGGCGATAATGCGCAGCAGCGTGGTTTTCCCGGAGCCGGAAGGCCCCAGCAGCGCCACCATCTCACCGGAGGAAATATCGAGCGAGATATCGTTCAATACCTTGGTACGACCGAAAAATTTGTTGATACCGCTAATCTCAATGCTCATGATTTTCCTCCCGCTCGAGGCGCGCATTTTGGCGTTCCAGACGCCATTGCAGGCCACTCTTCAAAAATAGGGTAATGATCGCCATCAGGGTCAACAGCCCGGCGGCGGTAAAGGCGCCGACGGTGTTGTAATCCTGTTGCAGCAACTCCACCTGCAGCGGCAGGCTGAAGGTTTCGCCGCGAATAGAACCGGACACCACAGACACCGCACCGAACTCGCCGATGGCGCGCGCGTTGGTCAGCACCACGCCGTACAACAGCGCCCAGCGGATGTTAGGCAAGGTAACGCGGCGGAACATCTGCCAGCCGGACGCGCCCAGCAAAATGGCGGCCTCGTCTTCCTGGCTGCCCTGGCTGAGCATCATCGGCACCAGTTCGCGCACCACGAACGGACAGGTCACGAAAATGGTCACCAGCACCATGCCCGGCCAGGAGAACATCACCTGGATATTGTGTGCATCCAGCCAACCGCCCAACAGGCCATTGCTGCCGTAAAACAGCAGATAAATCAGCCCCGCCACCACCGGTGAAACGGCGAACGGAATGTCGACCAACGTCAGCAGCAACTGGCGGCCCGGGAAGGTGAAACGCGTCACCAGCCACGCCAGCAGCGTGCCGAAAATCAGGTTGAACGGCACGGTGATCAACGCGATCAACACCGTCAGCCAAATGGCGTGCAGCATGTCGCGATCGACCAGGTTACTCCACATCGCGCCAACGCCTTTGGAAAAGGCCTCGGCGAAAATCGACATTATCGGCACCACCAGCAGCAGCACCGAGAACAGCACGCCGATGCCGATCAGCGTCCATTTTCCCCAGTTGACGCGTGGGCGTTCGACGCCATTGAACTCAGAGATATCAGCCATCAGTGCCCCCCGATGCGTCGGCCGAAGCGGCTCTGCAGAACGTTAATGCTAAACAGCAACAGCAGCGACGCCGCCAGGATCACCGAAGCAATCGCGCTGGCCGCCGGATAGTCGAACTCCTGCAAACGCACAAAAATCATCAGCGACGTCACTTCGGTCTTCCAGGCGATATTGCCGGCGATAAAGATCACCGCGCCAAACTCCCCCAGGCTACGGGTAAAGGAAATCGCCGTGCCGGCCAGCAGCGCCGGCGCAAGCTCAGGGATCACCACGCGGCGGAAACTCTGCCAGCGGGTAGCGCCCAGGGTTTCGGCCGCTTCTTCATATTCCGGCCCTAGCTCTTCCAGCACCGGTTGAACGGTGCGCACCACGAACGGCAGGCTGGTAAACGCCATCGCCACCGCGATCCCAAGCCAGGTAAAGGTCACCTTGATGTCGAAATGCGCCAGCCATTGGCCATACCAACCGGTGGTGGAGAACAGCCCCGCCAGCGTCAGGCCGGCCACCGCCGTCGGCAGCGCGAACGGCAGATCGATCAGGCCGTCCAACAGCGTACGGCCGGGAAAACGGTAGCGGGTCAGGATCCAGGCCATCAGCATGCCGAACACCGCGTTAAACAGGCTGGCGACGCCCGCCGACAACAGCGTCACCTTATAGGCCGCCACCACCTGCGGATTGGAAATCACTTCCCAGTATTGCGCCAGGCTCATCTGCGCCAATTGCATGACCAGCGCGCTGAGCGGCAGCAATAAAACCAGGCAGGTGTAAAACAGGCTGCTCCCCAGACTGAGGCCGAATCCGGGCAAAACCCGTTTACTGGACAACGACAACATTACTTATGCCCTGCCGCTAACAGTTGATCCAACTCGCCGCCGGTGGAGAAATGCGTTTTCATCACCTGCGGCCAGCCGCCAAACTGATCTTCCACCCGGAACAACTTGGTGTCCGGGAACTGGCTCTTCGCCGCTTCCATCGCCTTTTTGTCGTAAACGCGATAGTAGAAGCTGGTGATCACCTGTTGGGCCGCCGGGCTGTAGAGATAATTGAGGTAGTCTTTGGCTGCCTGTTCGGTGCCGTTCTTTTCCACGTTTTTGTCCACCCAGGCCACCGGGAACTCCGCCAGAATATCGACCGGCGGAACTATGACCTGGTATTTGTCTTCACCGTACTGCTTGCGGATGTTGTTTACTTCCGACTCAAAGCTGATCAGCACGTCGCCCAGGCCACGTTCCACAAAGGAGGTGGTCGCGCCGCGGCCGCCGGTGTCAAACACCAGCACGTTTTTCAGGAAACGGGTCATGAAGGCGCGGGTTTTGGCCTGATCGTTGCCGTCGGCCTGGCTGGCGGCGCCCCAGGCGGCCAAATAGGTATAACGGCCATTGCCGGAGGTTTTCGGGTTCGGGAACACCAGCTTCACGTCGTCACGGACCAGATCGTTCCAGCTGTGGATACCTTTTGGGTTGTCCTTGCGCACCAGGAAAGCCATGGTGGAATAGAACGGTGAGCTGTTGTTCGGTAAACGGGCCTGCCAGTCGGCCGGGATCAGTTGGCCGCGTTCATGCAGGATTTGCACGTCGGTCACCTGGTTGTAAGTCACCACGTCGGCGCGTAACCCTTGCAGGATAGCCAGCGCCTGCTTGGAAGAACCGGCGTGGGACTGCTTGATGGTCAGCTTGTCGCCCGGATGCTGCTGGTTCCACTGCTGTTCAAAGCCAGGGTTCAGTGCGGAAAACAATTCACGGGAAACGTCATAAGAGCTGTTCAGCAATTCAGTTGCCGAGACGGTGCCGCTGGCTAACAGAGCCGCTGCCAACCATCCTTTCAGCACGATATTTTTAACCCGGATTTGTTTCATTCTGCACCTTAGCTCACTGAGTCAATCTTTCAGGCTTTCGCCTTATTGATGACCAGTGTATTTATAACTAGGCGCGGAGCTGTAACGCTTTTATATACCGTTTAGTGATTTTCAAGCATCAAACGCTATAAGGCAGGAGCGGAGCGGTTTCGCTGGGGCGGGAAAAGCGTACCGGGGCCGACATGGCCGACCCCGACGAGGGCCTCAAAGTGACAACAGGCGCGTCAACGAAGGGGCAAAGTAATAACTGCCGGTCACCGCACGGCTAAAGCGCAGCATCGCATCGCGTTTGCCGTCCAGATCGCCAAACATGCTCAGCAGTTGTTTTTCGATATTATGCAGACGCGCGCAGTAGGCGATAAAATAGAGCCCATGCTTGCCGCTGGCGGTGCCGTAAGGCAGGCTTTGGCGCAGAATTTTCAGGCCCTTGCCGTCTTCTTTCAGATCAACCCGGCTGACGTGCGACGTCTCTGGCCGCTGATCCGACGGCAGCTCTTCGCTGTCGTGCTTGGTGCGGCCGATAATCTGTTCTTGTTGCTCGGTGGTGAAGCGCTGCCACTGACGCAGATTGTGTTCGTAACGCTGCACCAGCACGTAGCTGCCGCCCGCGTCTTCTTCGCCTTCGGCAATCACCGCCACTTCCGGGCGTTGGTCGCCCTGCGGGTTTTCGGTACCGTCGATAAAGCCGCTCAGATCGCGCTCTTCCACCCAACGGAAGCCGTGGGTTTCCTCTTCAATCTTGATGGCGTTGCCGAACGCAGCCAGCGCCGCCTGCGCCAGCGAGAAGTTAACGTCATGACGCAGGGATTGGATATGGATCAACAAATCGCGCTGGGTGGCCGGCGCCAGCCCTTTGCCCAGTGGAGTAAACGGCTTCAGCTCTTTTGCCCCCTGGCCGCTGGACAGATCGTGCCAGACGTCGTAGCCAAAGGCGATGACCGCCCCCAAATGCGCATCCGGGAACTGCTGCTGCAGCTCAATAAGCCGCTGGCAAAACTGCTTGCAGCCCTGACGCAAATCAGCGAATTCGCCCTGTACGGTAGCTTCCATAAAAATGGCGAAACGGCAGTGCTCCAGCAAAATGCCGCTCTGAACCTGTGTCATGTCGTTATCCTCAGTATCGCGATCGGGTAACAGGCTTGGGTTTCCTGTTACAAATGCGCGATATAATAACGCATGCGTGCAAGATTGCCTTAACGGAACGCAAAGAAAATAGGGTTACTCGTCGCTTTTCAAGCTGCGGCGTGGCCGACTGCGCCCGGTGAGGGTCGGAGCGAATATATTCGCCCCGAACACTGTGTCAGGCTTACTGCGGTTTGGCGTGCCAGATGATCTTGCTGACCGTCCAGCTTTTCAGCGTATCGTCCGGCGGGATGATGTCCTGCGGGCCGGCCCATTTGCCGCTGAAGATGTAGGTGACGTACTTGCTCTGCTCCGCCACGCACTCCACCTTGCCCGCGTCGTCGCCGTCGGCCGGTTTGCAAGCGCCAAACGCCTTGCCGTACATGTCGCTGAACGGCGTGCCGAGCTTATTGCCCCACTCGGTTGCCACTTTGCTGTCCATCACGGCCACACGCTGTACGTTGCCCTTGGGCTCGCCGGTGATCACCAGCTTCACGTCATTGCCGTCCATCGCCTGGTAGTAAGAAACAATCTGGCCCTTGTCGGTGGCCATGCCGCCGCGCAGGCGATAATCGCCGTTCAGCCCGTCGTTGATCGCGCTTTCCGACATCGGGGTGCCGGCGTTGAGATCGCCAACGCCCTTGGCGCTGACCTCAAGGCTGCTGCCGAACCAGTTAAACGGTGACAGGCTCGACCAGGAGAAGTTGGACATCGTCGAACAGCCGCTCAGTAACAGCGGGAGCCCTAACAGCAGTGGGCGAATATTCATTTATAGCTCCTTAACATCAAAGGCATGGCTCAGTCAGGCCGCGTGCCAGCCTCTCACAACTGCCCTCGCGACGCCATGGGTTGCGAGATTGGAGTGCGGAAAATGAGAAAAGTGCCGCAGCGTTCGGCATTTAAGCGACCTCTTCCTGTGCGGTGAAACAGGCCTTCAGCCGCGCGTTCAACAGCAGGTAGGCCAGTGCCAAAGCATCCAGCAGCGCTAAAACCCCATCCAGCGCCGGCAGATTGCCGTCCTGCTGCCACAGGCTGAACAGGGAGCCGCCCAGCGCCGCCAGCACCGAGGCGCCGAGCACCCAACGCCAGGCTCGCCACAACCTTGGCCACAGATGCCTGCGCGGGGCAATCAAAAATGCCAGTGCGGCCGGCAACCCCAGCAGGATGCCGTACCAAAATCTTTGGGTATCCGGGTAAAACAGTTGCAGCAGCCCTTCCCCCTGTTGCTGCGAAACGCCGGCCATCACAAACAGGAGCCAGGTGCGAGCCTGCAAAACCAGTACGCCCCAAAACCACAACGGCAGACGCAGCACGCCGTGATGATCGTAATCGTCGGGGGAAAATCGGTGTGGGTGTGGCTTCAACGTCGGTTCCTTGCCTGTTTTATCATTACTTCTTCAAATGGGAGCCGTAATGATTGTTTTCAATCCGCCCGCTTAAGAAGCTCTTAAGATCTTTATGTTTTACTTGCTTCATCAACACAGCAGTCCTGATTGGCAGGGCTTTGATTCTCGATTGAGATAAGGAAGCTTCAAATGAAAAAATATACCCTGGCCGCTTTGATCGCGCTGTGCAGCGCACCGGTTCTGGCACAACAAGGCGGGTTCCTGGACCCTTCCGCACCCCAGACGCAAACCGCTCCGCAGGGCGGCTTCTCCGGCCCCAGCGCCGCACTGACTACGGTGGATAAGGTGAAATCGATGAGCGACGACACCTGGGTGATGCTGCAGGGCAACATCGAGCAGCGCGTCGGCGACGATACCTATACCTTCCGCGACGCCAGCGGCACCCTGACGGTGGAGATCGACAAAAAGCGCTGGAACGGCCAAACCATCACCCCGAAAGATAAAGTGCAGTTGGAAGGGAAAGTGGATAAAGACTGGAGCAGCGTGGAAGTCGATGTGAAGAACATCAAAAAGCTGCCGTAACGCTCAGCAACGGGCGGTGAAGGTTCACCGCCTTATTGACTCAATACTCCTGGTCTTCGATCAGCCGCTTACCCAGGCTGGTGATGTTCTGGATTTCGTAACCGAGTTTTTCGTACATCTCGATCACCGTGTCGTTGTCTTCACGCACCATCAGTTGGATCTTCGGGCAACCGCGCGCGACCAACTTTTTCTCCAGACGGCTAATCAACGCATTGGCGATGCCGCGCCCGCGATAATCCGGGTGCACGCCCAGGTAATACGCCGAACCACGGTGGCCGTCATAGCCGCCCATCACCGAGCCGACCACTTCCCCGCCCACTTCCGCCACCAGAAACAGATCCGGATCGTGATTCAGTTTGCGCTCAATATCCATCTCGGGATCGTTCCACGGCCGCAGCAGATCGCAGCGCTCCCACAGGGTAATGACTTCTTCAAAGTCGTCTTGTCGAAATACGCGAATTTCCATCGATGTTCGCCGCTGTTAATTAAGGTGTTTATCTGATTATCGCGGGATTATTCACTTAAGCAATATCAAACTGCGATTTCCCACGCCAATCAGGCAGAAAACTGCGGTAACTGGCGTAATAAATGGACATAGTTAACCGTTCGATTAATGATTATCAATACGATATAACGTCGCAAAATAGAATTTATCGATGGAGCGTCGCGTTATGAAAAAGCAGGTTAAACAATTCCTCAATTTTAAACCGCTCTCCACCTCCCCCACGCGACGTCAGTTACTGCTCTCCGGCCTGGCGCTGGCGCTGGTCGGCTGCAAAAGCCAACCGGCCAAAGCGGAGTCCGGCGGCATGCTGCGCAACCAGCACGCCAAACCTGCGGCAAAACCGACCGGCAGCAAACGGCTGGTGATGATCGATCCCGGCCACGGCGGCATCGATTCCGGCGCGGTCGGCAGCGAAGGTTCGCAGGAGAAACACGTGGTGCTGGAGATCGCCAACCACGTGCGGCGCATGCTGCATGAACACGATCACGTCGAAGCCCGTCTGACGCGGGAAGAAGACGAGTTTATCCCGCTGTTCCAGCGGGTCGAAATTGCCCACCAGCATCAGGCCGACCTGTTTATTTCGATTCACGCCGACGGTTTTACCAGCCCCGAAGCCTCCGG
This sequence comes from Serratia sp. 22264, assembly GCF_052045345.1. Taxonomy (NCBI): domain Bacteria; kingdom Pseudomonadati; phylum Pseudomonadota; class Gammaproteobacteria; order Enterobacterales; family Yersiniaceae; genus Serratia; species Serratia sp. 22264. Next base: position 14,230 of record NZ_JBQEOY010000004.1, on the reverse strand, counting down.
CGCTTCGGTGTTCGCCCTGTCCAACCGCGGCGCCAGCAGCGCCATGGCGCGCTATCTCTCCAACCGCGAGAACGCCGCCGATGACGTTGCCGGCGGCAAATATAAAAATCAGGATAACTATCTGCAGCAGGTGCTGTTCGATCTGGTACAGACCGATACCATCAACAACAGCCTGACGCTCGGCCGCCACGTGCTCGGCCAGATCCGCCCGGTGCATCACCTGCACAGCGACAGCACCGAGCAGGCGGCGTTTGCGGTGCTCAAATCCCCGTCCATTCCTTCGGTGCTGGTAGAAACCTCATTCATCACCAACCCGGCGGAAGAACGCCTGCTCGGCACCACCGCGTTTCGCGAGAAAATCGCCCGTGCCATCGCCGACGGCGTGATCAGTTTCTTCAGCTACTACGACGCGCACCAACGAAAAACCGGCTGATAAGCGGTAGCGAATACGGGTATACTTTGCGCCTTGTTTCGTCAGACGCGTAAATTATCCGTATGAGCTTACCGACCATCGCAGAAGTAAAATCTTTCCTGCTGTCGCTGCAGGACAGTATCTGCGCGCAACTGGCCCAGGCCGACGGCGGCGCCGTTTTCAACGAGGACCGCTGGACGCGCGAAGAAGGTGGCGGTGGCCGCAGCCGCGTATTGACCCAGGGTTCAGTGTTTGAACAGGCGGGCGTGAACTTCTCGCACGTCTCCGGCGCCACCCTGCCCGCTTCCGCGACCGCACACCGCCCCGAGCTGGCCGGCCGCAGCTTCCAGGCGATGGGCGTGTCGCTGGTGATCCACCCGCACAGCCCTTATATCCCCACCAGCCACGCCAACGTGCGTTTTTTCATTGCGGAAAAACCGGGCGAAAAACCTGTATGGTGGTTTGGCGGCGGCTTTGATCTGACGCCGTTTTACGGTTTCGAAGAAGACGCCGTTCACTGGCACCGCACCGCCGAGCGGCTGTGTGCGCCCTTCGGTGACGAGGTCTACCCCAAATACAAAAAGTGGTGCGACGACTACTTCTTTATCAAGCACCGCAACGAGGCGCGCGGCATCGGCGGCCTGTTTTTTGACGATCTCAATACCCCGGACTTTGACAGCTGTTTCGCTTTCACCCGCGCGGTGGGCGAAGGTTTCCTCGACGCCTACCTGCCGATCGTGGAAAAACGCAAAGCGCTGAGCTGGGGCGACAACGAACGCCAGTTCCAGCTCTATCGCCGCGGCCGCTATGTCGAATTCAACCTGGTGTGGGATCGGGGCACATTGTTCGGCCTGCAAACCGGTGGCCGCACCGAATCCATTCTGATGTCTATGCCGCCGCTGGTGCGCTGGGAATACAACTATCAACCGGCAGAGGGCAGCCCGGAGGCGGCGTTGTACCGTGATTTCCTGCCGGTGCGCGACTGGCTGAAGGAGCCTGAGTAATGCAGATTTGGGTCGATGCGGACGCCTGTCCGAACGTGATCAAAGAAGTGCTGTTCCGCGCCGCCGAGCGCACCGCCATGTCGGTGACGCTGGTGGCCAACCAACCGCTGAGAACGCCGCCGTCAAAACACATCCACACCCTGCAGGTGGCGGCCGGTTTTGACGTGGCGGATAACGAAATCGTCCGCCGCTGCGAAAAAGGCGATCTGGTGATCACCGCCGATATTCCGCTGGCGGCCGAAGTGATAGAAAAAGGCGCAGTGGCCCTCAACCCACGCGGCGAACGCTACACGCCGGACACCATCCGCGAACGCCTGAACATGCGCGATTTTATGGATACCCTGCGCTCCAGCGGGATCCAGACCGGCGGCCCGAATACCCTGAACCAGCGCGACCGTCAGCAGTTCGCCAACGAGCTGGACAAATGGCTGCAGCAGGCGAAGCGGGCGCAGTAACCGCGCCGCTTTCCGCTGGCGGCGCCGTCATTTTACCGGCGGCGTGACCCACAGGTAATCCGCCATCTGGCCATCAACCTGCGCCCCCTGCTCCGCCAGCATCAACACCGTCGGCTGCGCGCCCGGTTGCAGATCCTGCACATGCAGCGGCACACCCACCCATTTTGAGGCGTGATAACCACCGGCAATCAACAGCGCCGGCGTTGGGGCAGCCAGCAGGCGTTCGGCCATGCGCCGATCGCGCTGTTGTTGGATTGCCAGCATCGCGTGAAGCTGTTGGGGTTCGATTTTTCCGCCGTGCGAAGTGCGAATGGTGTCTTCCAGCGCCTTCTGCACTGCCGGACGTACCGACAATTGCCCCTTCGGAAACATCGGCTGCCGGTAAAACGCCATGATCTCCTCGCGATCCAGATTGGCCGACCAAAGCGGATACGGCGCTCGCATCGCCGCCATCACCACCTCGCCGTACAGCGACCATTTCCAGCCTTTCTGCCAGTCAATCCACTGCACCACGCGCTCATCACGTATGGCAGAATCCCCCCGCAGTGCCTGCTTGACCTTATCCACGTTGGCCTGCTGATTCGGGGTCAGCATTTCCATCAGCACGCTGCCCTGCGGCCGCCGTTGCGGCAGGTTTTGCATCAGCCACAGTTCGATCTGATGATGATAGGGATTGTCGTGCTTTTCCCCGACCATCACTCTTGGCTGGGCGGCCAGACGGGCAAGAAGCTGGTCAGGTGACAGGGTTTGGCCGCTGCGTAAGTCGGTAATTTTCCCCAGGCCGTCAAGGGTGTTTTTCGGTACGGAAACCGGGGCCTGGCTACAGGCACCGAGCACCAAGGTGGCCAGTAAAACAAGTAATCTCATGACATTACCCTGCAAGAAAAGTAGCGACATTATAGATAATAATTATCATTTGCATATTGATATCCCCCCACCCCGAGACACCGCTAACTATTTTTTAGTTTATGACGCCTGGTCTTACATTGATTTCATGAAATATTACGGGTATAACCAATAGCCATTTAGCTGCTTAGACGTCTATACGGATGAAATATCATGCACTCACCTGAACCCGCCGAAGGGCACTTCAAACGCACCATGAAAGCCCGGCATCTGGTGATGCTGTCGCTGGGTGGCGTGATCGGTACCGGGCTGTTCTTCAACACCGGCTATATCATTTCTACTACCGGCGCACTGGGCACCCTGCTGGCCTATCTGATCGGCGCATTGGTGGTTTATCTGGTGATGCTGTGCCTGGGTGAACTGGCCGTCGCGATGCCGGAAACCGGCGCTTTCCACGTCTATGCTTCACGTTATCTTGGCCCGGCTACCGGCTATACCGTCGCCTGGCTGTATTGGCTGACCTGGACGGTGGCGCTGGGCTCCAGCCTGACCGCCGCCGGTTTTTGCATGCAGTACTGGTTCCCGCAGTCGCCGGTGTGGCTGTGGTGTTTGATCTTCTGCGCGGCGATTTTCCTGCTCAACGTGATCACTACCCGCTTCTTTGCCGAAAGCGAATTCTGGTTCTCGCTGATCAAGGTCGTCACCATTCTGGCTTTTATCATTCTGGGCGGTGCTGCGATGTTCGGCCTGCTGCCGATGAAAGACGGCACGCCTGCGCCCTTCCTGCATAACCTGACCGCCTCCGGCTGGCTGCCGAACGGAACGCTGCCGATCCTGATGACCATGGTGGCGGTAAACTTCGCTTTCTCCGGCACCGAGCTTATCGGCATTGCCGCCGGCGAAACCGAAAACCCGGAAAAAGTGGTGCCCTGGGCGATACGCACCACGGTGATCCGCCTGATGCTGTTCTTTATCGGCACGGTATTTATTCTGGCGGCGCTGATCCCGATGGATCAGGCCGGGATTGTGAAAAGTCCGTTCGTGCTGGTGTTTGAACGCATTGGCATACCTTATGCCGCCGATATCTTTAACTTCGTGATCCTGACCGCCATCTTGTCGGCCGCCAATTCGGGTCTGTACGCCTCGGGGCGCATGTTGTGGTCGCTGGCCAATCAGCGCACCCTGCCGGCCTATTTTTCACGCGTAAATAAACGCGGCATCCCGGTCAATGCCTTGACCTTCAGCATGCTCGGCGGCGTGCTGGCGCTGCTGACCAGCGTTATCGCGCCGGACACGGTGTTTGTCGCCCTGTCGGCCATTTCCGGCTTTGCGGTGGTGGCGGTCTGGCTGAGCATCTGCGCGGCGCATTACGCCTTCCGCCGCCATTATCTGCGCAGCGGTCAGCCGATCGAGGGCCTGAAATACCGTGCGCCGGGTTACCCCTTGACGCCGATCCTCGGCTTTGCCCTGTGCCTGCTGGCCTGCGTAGGGTTGGCTTTCGATCCGGCACAGCGCATCGCGCTTTACTGCGGGTTGCCGTTTGTCGCACTGTGCTACGTCGTCTATTATCTGACCCGCCGCGCCGGGCAAAAATCTTCGTTGGGAGAGAATCATGTCCGTTAACAATACCGTCGCCGCCTTATTGGCCGCTAACCGCACCCTGATTTTAGACGGTGCGCTGGCCACCGAACTGGAGGCGCGCGGCTGCGACCTCAGCGATCCGCTGTGGTCGGCAAAAGTGCTGATTGAAAATCCCGAGCTGATTTATCAGGTTCACCTCGACTATTTCAACGCCGGGGCGCAATGCGCCATCACCGCCAGTTACCAGGCTACGCCGCTGGGCTTCCTGCGCCGCGGTCTGAACCAACAGCAATCGCTGGCGCTGATCGCCAAAAGCGTGCAACTGGCGCAACAGGCGCGCAGCGACTATCTGGCGCAGCATCCGCAGGCCGCACCTTTGTTGATCGCAGGTTCTGTGGGGCCGTATGGCGCCTACCTTGCCGACGGTTCCGAATACCGCGGCGATTACTCGTTGCCGCAAGAAGAGATGATCGCTTTCCATCGCCCGCGCATTGCCGCGCTGGCCGAGGCCGGGGTCGATCTGCTGGCCTGCGAGACGCTGCCGTCGTTCAGCGAGCTGCAAGCGTTGCTGGCATTGTTGCAGGAGTTCCCGACGCTCGGCGCCTGGTTCGCCTTTACCCTGCGTGACAGCCAACATCTCAGCGACGGTACGCCGCTGACGCAGGTGCTGGCAGCACTGCGCGGCAATCCGCAGGTATTGGCGATTGGCATCAACTGCATTGCGCTGGAAAACGTCACCCCGGCGTTGCGGCAGTTGGCCACACTGGCCGACAAACCGCTGCTGGTCTATCCGAACTCCGGCGAGCATTACGACGCGGTGAGCAAAACCTGGCATGCCTGCGGGGGCGGAAGTGGCAGCCTGATCGAGCAGATTGGGGAATGGCAAAACATCGGCGCCCGGCTGATTGGCGGCTGCTGCCGCACTACGCCGCAGGATATCCGCCAGATCGCCGCACGCTGCAAGGCATAAAAAAAGCCCCCTGCGCCAGACGCAGGGGGCTTGTCGTCACTCAAGACTTATAGCGGTTCGGTCTGCGCTTCCACCACCGCCAACGCCACCATGTTGACGATGCGGCGCACCGAGGCGATTGGCGTCAGAATGTGTACCGGTTTCGATACCCCCATCAGCACCGGCCCCACGGTCACCCCTTCCGAAGAGGATACGCGCAGCAGGTTGTAACTGATGCGCGCCGCTTCCATATTCGGCATGATCAACACGTTGGCCGCGCCTTTCAGCGGGCTGTCCGGCATCAGATCGTGACGAATACTCTCAACCAGCGCAGCGTCGCCGTGCATCTCGCCGTCAATCTCCAGTTCTGGCGCCATCTGGTTCACCAGTTCCAGCGTTTTGCGCATTTTGCGCGCCGCCGGGCAGTCGGAGGAACCGAAGCTGGAGTGGGACAGCAGCGCGACTTTCGGCTCAATACCGAAGCGGCGCACGGTTTCCGCCGCCATCAGGGTGATTTCCGCCAGCTGTTCCGGCGTCGGATCGTCGTTGACATAGGTGTCGGCAATAAAGGTGTTGCCGCTTGGCAGCAGCAGCGCATTCATCGCCCCGGCGACGTGCGCGCCTTCGCGGAAGCCGAACACGTTTTTCACGACGTCATAGTGCTCATGGTAGCTGCCGATGGTGCCGCAGATCATCGCGTCCGCCTCGCCGCGATGCAGCATGATGGCGGCAATCAGCGTCGGGTTGCCAATTACCGCACGGCGCGCCTGCTCTTGCGAAACGCCGCGACGCTTCATGATCTGGTAATACTCGCCCCAGTATTCGTTGAAACGCGGGTCGGACTCATTGTTCACCACTTCAAAATCTTTGCCCGGCGTCAGTTGCAGGCCGAGTTTTTGCAATCGCATTTCAATCACGCTTGGGCGGCCGACCAGGATCGGATAGGCCAGGCCCTGCGACACCAGCTCTTGAGTCGCATGCAGCACCCTTTCCTCTTCGCCTTCCGCCAGCACCACACGCTTCATTTCTTTCTTCGCCAGGGCAAAGATCGGCTTCATGAACAGGTTGGTTTTGTAAACGAACTCGGACAGTTTCTCGACGTAGGCGTCGAAGTCTTCGATCGGACGCGTCGCCACGCCGGACTCCATCGCCGCTCTGGCCACCGCCGGGGCAATTTTAACGATCAGGCGCGGGTCGAAAGGTTTCGGAATGATGTATTCAGGGCCAAACGACAGGTCCTGATCGCCATAGGCGGAAGCCACCACGTCGTTCTGTTCCGCCAACGCCAGATCGGCAATCGCATGCACGCAGGCCAGCTTCATCTCTTCGTTAATGGTGGTGGCGCCCACGTCCAGCGCCCCGCGGAAGATGAACGGGAAGCACAGCACGTTGTTCACCTGGTTCGGGTAGTCGGAACGGCCGGTACAGATAATGGCGTCCGGCCGCACGGCTTTCGCCAGCGGCGGCAGAATTTCCGGTTCCGGGTTGGCCAACGCCATGATCAACGGATCCCTGGCCATGGTTTTCACCATGTCCTGGGTCAGCACGCCTGGGCCGGAACAGCCGAGGAAAATATCGGCATTGGGGATCGCATCCCCCAGCGTGCGCTGGCCGTTATCTTCGATGGCATAGGCCGCCTTGGTTTGCTCCATGTTGGCGTCGCGGCCCTTGTAGATCACCCCTTTGGAATCGCAAACGGTGATATTTTGCTGACGTAGACCCAGCGCCACCAACAGGTTCAGACAGGCTATCGACGCCGCACCGGCACCGGACACCACCAGGCGCACGTCGGAGATATTCTTTTTCACTACCCGCAGGCCGTTCAGCACTGCGGCGGTGGTAATAATGGCGGTGCCGTGCTGATCGTCATGGAACACCGGGATCTTCATGCGCTCACGCAGTTTTTGCTCGATGTAGAAACACTCCGGCGCCTTGATGTCTTCCAGGTTGATGCCGCCAAAGGTCGGCTCGAGGGAAGCGATGATGTCGATCAGCTTGTCCGGGTTAAGTTCATCCACTTCGATATCGAACACGTCGATACCGGAAAACTTCTTGAACAAAACGCCTTTGCCTTCCATTACCGGCTTACCGGCCAATGCGCCGATATTGCCCAACCCCAGTACCGCCGTGCCGTTGGATATCACCGCGACCAGGTTACCACGGGCGGTGTATTTGTAGGCCGCCAGCGGATCGGCGGCAATTTCCAGGCAAGGGGCAGCAACGCCCGGTGAATAGGCCAACGCCAGATCGCGTTGCGTTGCCAGGGGTTTGGTTGGAGAGACCTGGATCTTCCCTGGGACCGGAAACTGATGGAAATCAAGGGCACTCTGTTTGAGCTGTTCGTCCATTATGGGTTCCTTTGCTTTTTGCTTTTATGTTGAGGTAAGGCTTTTAGGCTAGACCAGTATAGTGAGAGAAACGTCACAAACTTTGAAGCGGGCCATAACCTTGATCGAAATAGTTTTATAAAAGCAAAAAAACAGGCCCTCTGGACGGGAAATAACAAAACCGCCGTCAAGGCAACGGCAGTTTTGCTCGCCAGGCGTTGAGCGTTGCCACCCGACCCGCGCAAATTTGCAACGCGGTCTGCAATGCCAGCGTATAGCTGACGGCATCGCCCCAGGTGTCGCCCGGCAACAGAGGCTGTTCGCAGGGCGTAAATACGGGTTCAGGGGGCAGCAGCACCACGGGCGTCGGTACCGTCGGCGGTTGGGCGCAGGAGCTCAAGCACAGCGCCAGGCATAGGCTGCCCAGCGCAGGCATCATTTTTAATCGCTTCACGGTATTTCCTCTGGTAAACGTCGCTTTGCCGGCGCAACTGCTGTTCCTGTTGCTGCTGAGCGGCCATCAGCGCACGGTTCTGCGCATCCTGGGTTTGCAGCGTAGCAATCAGCCCGGCCTGCTGCGCCAAGGTCTTTTGCTGTTCGGCCGCCTGCTGCCGCGCCAGCGCCAGCCGGTGCGACAGCAGCGAGCTGTAACCGCCGAGGCAAATCGCCACCGCCAACAGCAGCAGCAACCCGCCCTGTATCAGCTTATTCAGCCAACCGCTCATGCCGGGTAATCCTTGAAAGAGAGCTGGAAATGCGGCCCGTCCTTCAGCGTGCGCCACTCTCCGCCCCACTCGACGCTGACTGAGCATTCACGCGCCGCGCGGCGCACCGCCACGGCAATTTGCGCGTAGTAATCCCACTCCCAGGACACCACGCCCGCCGGCATCGCCACCACGTCCACCGCGTGACCGGTCAGATGCCGGCTCCTCAGCGTCTGGCTTTTGCCGGTGCGCAACATGTCACGCTGCCGCGCCATGCTGCGCACCCCTTCGCTGATGGAAAAAGGCACCAGCGAATAATTCAACGCCAACCGCATCACCCGCACCAGATCCGGATGCACGCCAATTAAGTTGTCCTCACTGCGTGCGGTAAAGCGCATTTCCTGAATTTCATTTAACATTTTTTAGCCCCGTCTTCTTGCCAATGATTTTTTTAATTAATGCGCTAATATAATCAGCGCCCAGAAAGCCAATCAGCACGCTGGCAAGATTCGCCCATTTTAATTCCAGGCCCGCCAGCGCCAATGCATCACGCACCGTCCAGGCCAATAACGCGCACATGCCTGCATTTAATAACCGACGTCGCATCCCGACGTTGCGATAGGCGCCATGCAAAAGCGCCATAATGCCGGCCAAAATGGCATTCATTGCCGGCTGAAGGTATTCACACGCTCGCTGAATAATTAAGCCAACAGCGTCTGGCTCTATGCTGGACATAGCTACTCTCCTATTTTTAATTTTAATTAAATGCCAATCACGGCCGGCAGGGTATCGGTACAGTCAGAATCTAGTTAAGGATGCTATAACAAAGCAAATGAATAAAAACAGCGTCTATGGTCAAATTCATTCACACTCACCCCTGGCACAACAGCCTTCTGAAACAATGGCCGACACCGAATGAAAAATTCATCTTTACTGTGATTTATTTCGACTTTTCTTTGCCAGGAAAATAAACATTTAATAGCGGCGAGAGAACCGCTCTCGATAACAAAACCTTAACTCTGGAGAAATACTATGTCTGCACGCAAAGCGGTGATTGGTTATTATTTTATTCCGACCAACCAAATTAATAACTATACCGAAACCGATACTTCAATCGTGCCTTTCCCGGTGTCCAATATCACGCCGGCCAAGGCCAAACAGCTGACCCACATTAACTTCTCGTTCCTGGACATTAACAGCAATCTGGAGTGCGCCTGGGATCCGGCAACGATAGATGCCAAGGCACGCGACGTGGTCGGTCGGTTGACCGCGCTAAAAGCGCACAACCCCAGCCTGCGCATCATGTTCTCCATCGGTGGCTGGTATTACTCCAACGATTTGGGCGTGTCCCACGCCAATTACGTGAATGCGGTGAAAACCCCGGCGGCGCGAACCAAATTCGCGCAATCCTGCGTGCGCATCATGAAAGACTATGGCTTTGACGGCGTAGATATCGACTGGGAATACCCGCAGAGCAGCGAGGTGGACGGTTTTGTCGCCGCGCTGCAGGAGATCCGCGCTTTGCTGAATCAGCAGACCCAGACCGACGGGCGCCAGGCGCTGCCTTACCAACTGACCATTGCCGGCGCCGGCGGTGCGTTCTTCCTGTCGCGCTACTACAGCAAGCTGCCGCAGATCGTCGCCTCGCTCGATTACATCAACCTGATGACTTACGATCTGGCCGGTCCGTGGGAAAAAATCACCAACCACCAGGCTGCGCTGTTTGGCGACAGCGCCGGGCCGACCTTCTATAACGCGCTGCGCGAAGCCAATCTGGGCTGGAGCTGGGAAGAGCTGACCCGCGCCTTCCCGAGCCCGTTCAGCCTGACGGTGGACGCCGCCGTACAGCAACACCTGATGCTGGAAGGCGTGCCAAGCAGCAAAATCGTCATGGGCGTGCCCTTCTACGGCCGTGCGTTCAAGGGCGTCAGCGGCAGCAACGGCGGCCAATACAGCAGCCACAGCACGCCGGGGGAAGATCCGTTCCCGGGTACCGATTACTGGCTGGTGGGTTGCGAAGAGTGCATCCGCGACAAGGACCCGCGCATCGCCTCTTACCGCCAACTGGAACAGATGCTGCTCGGCAACTACGGCTATCAGCGCCTGTGGAACGACAAAACCAAAACGCCGTACCTGTACCACGCGGCCAACGGCCTGTTCGTTACCTATGACGACGTCGAAAGCTTCAAGTACAAGGCGAAGTACATCAAGCAGCAGCAACTGGGCGGCGTGATGTTCTGGCACCTGGGGCAGGACAACCGCAACGGCGATCTGCTGGCCTCGCTGGACCGCTATTTCAACGCTGCCGACTATGACGACAGCCAGTTAGATATGGGCACCGGCCTGCGCTATACCGGTGTCGGCCCCGGCAATCTGCCGATCATGAGCGCGCCGGCGTACGTGGCGGGTACCACCTATCCGCAGGGCGCGCTGGTGTCTTATCAGGGCTACGTCTGGCAGACCAAGTGGGGCTTTATCACTTCCGTACCAGGCTCCGACAGCGCCTGGCTGAAAGTGGGCCGCGTCGCTTAACGGCATAAAAAAACCCCGTAGCCTGATGCTGCGGGGTTTCTTACTCTGTTAACCGTTTAATGATCGCATTCCTTTGCCGTTAGCGTATCGCTGCCCTCAGTTATTGCACCAAGGGTAACCCCCATCGCGAATCACTTCGCGCCCCATCAGGCTGAAAACGTCGCTTTTACGCGTCAGGCGTTCATGCCACCAGGTAAAACCTGTCCCCTTGCTGGCCGGGTGCCAGGCCAGCCAAATCATTTCGTCACCTTTTTGCATATCGACGGGAACCGTCACCAGCTCGCCGCTCGCCAGCTCTTTTTCGATCAGCGAAGGCGGCAAAAAACCGTGGCCGATACCGCGCTTCAACAACGCCAGCTTGCTCTCGACGTCGCAAACCACCAATTGGCGCTGCAACGGCATAGTGCCGTGGTTGCGCTTTGGCAGTTCGTGGCTGCTGTCGGCAATCACTACCACGATGTCATTCAACCGCTGATTTTTATCCACCGGTTTTTTCTGCGCCGCAAAGGGATGCGAAGGCGAAACGCACAGCACGAAATTCAGCTTGCCGAGCATCAGCGTCTTGGCCTGCACGCTGTCCGGGATCTGGCCGATGGCGATAATCAAATCCGCCCGGTTGTTCTTCAGCGCATCCCAGGTGCCGTTCAGCGCTTCCCGCTGCACCGAAATGTTGGCGTTCGGGCTGTGCTGAATATAGTCACGTATATCCTGGGTGATAGTTTCCAACGGAAAGAACTTGTCGACGACGATGCGGATATTATTATCGAGTTTCGGGATATTCCTCACACGGCTCTCGAGATCCTGCACCGCATTTAAAATCCAACTGCCCTCTTGCAGCAGGAATTCCCCTTCATCCGTTAGGGTAATCATCGGGCCATTGCGATGAAATAGTTTCACGCAGAGTTTACTTTCAATATTGGAAACCCGGTAGGATATCGCCGAAGGCGTTTTATGCAGCGCCTCCGCCGCCATAGAGAAAGAGCCGGTACTTTTTATGGTGCTGATTATTTTAATCGCATCCAGGGATAATCTAGTCATACTAATTCCTCTTTGACATAAAATAAGAAAAATTGACACTAAATTCCCAGGCAACTGGCGCGTAAAAAACGTTCAAGTCAAACAAGAGCAAACAAAACCACAAGCAATATACTCCATATCGGAGAGCGTCATCTGAAAGAGTATTCATCAATCCATTAAGTAAAATTCATCATGATGCTGCGTTTTTAGACAGCAGCTTTTAAATAAATTCAATCAACGAATAAAAGACATTCATCATAATAATTTTAGTTAATAGCCTATAAAACATTCCATCCCCATCCATGCCACGAATGATAAAAATAAAACAAGCCATCAATAATGATGTTTTTTAATTTCGTTAATGACCTCTCATTTAAGTGGCGAAAATACATTCAACTTACAATATAACTTCTGTCCGGAGTGACTTATGAACAATACTTCTCGTACCCTTCTGTCCCTTGGTTTGCTGAGCGCCGCCCTGTTTGGCGTATCCCAACAGGCTAACGCCCACGGCTATGTCGAAACACCGGCCAGCCGTTCTTACCAGTGCAAGCTGCAACTCAATACCCAGTGCGGCAGCGTGCAGTATGAGCCGCAAAGCGTCGAAGGACTGAAAGGCTTCCCGCAAAACGGTCCGGTGGACGGCCATATCGCCAGCGCCGACAAGAGCACCTTCTTCGAGCTGGACCAGCAAACGCCAACCCGCTGGAACAAGATCAATCTGCACACCGGCGCCAACTCCTTTACCTGGAGGCTGACCGCCCGTCACAGCACCACCGGCTGGCGTTATTTCATTACCAAGCCAAACTGGGATGCGTCGCAGCCGCTGACCCGCGCTTCCTTTGACCTGACGCCGTTCTGCCAATACAACGACGGCGGCGCGATCCCAGCCGCGCAGGTCACCCACCAGTGCAACATACCGGCAGACCGCAGCGGTTCGCATGTGATCCTCGCCGTGTGGGATGTAGCAGACACCACCAATGCCTTCTATCAGGCGATTGACGTGAATTTGAGTAAATAATCGGAGGAAGTCCCCTGGGGTTCAGCCGGGCTGAACCCTTTTTTATTGCCGTTGCCCCCTCTTCTTCTCGCCGTCTCCCCCCACGCCAAAACCGCATTGCCGCAGGTGCAACCCGCAGCCCGCCTGGTTCGAAACGGGATCCATTGTTCTTATCCATCGCAACAATCAGAAAAAGCGCATTTTATTCATCAGGCTTATGATGCAGTGTGTTCACCCTATGATGAAAAAGGTTCTCATTTCCCTACATGTTTGGCACTGATCAAGGAGCGTATAAATGAACCAATTAGATGCACTCAAGCAGCTGACGACGGTTGTGGCCGACAGCGGCGATATTGAATCCATCCGCCAGTTCGAACCCCAGGACGCCACCACCAACCCTTCGCTGATCCTGAAAGCCGCGGCGCTGCCGCAATATAAGCCACTGATCGTCGAAGCGCTGAACTATGCCCGCCAACAGGGCGGCAGCAAGGAAACCCAGCTGATTAACGCCGGCGACAAACTGGCGGTCAACATTGGCGTCGAGATCCTGAAAAGCGTGCCGGGCCGCATCTCCACCGAAGTCGATGCCCGTTTGTCGTTCGATCGCGGCATGTGCGTAGCCAAAGCACGCAAACTGATTGGCCTGTACCAGGAACAGGGCATCGACAAGTCCCGCATCCTGATCAAACTGGCCTCAACCTGGGAAGGCATCAAAGCCGCCGAGGAACTGGAAAAAGAAGGCATCAACACCAATCTGACGCTGCTGTTCTCCTTCGCCCAGGCCCGCGCCTGTGCCGAAGCCGGCGTGTTCCTGATTTCACCTTTCGTCGGCCGCATCTATGACTGGTACCAGGCCAAGCAGCCTGCCGCCGAGTACGACGCAGAGCAGGATCCGGGCGTGAAATCGGTGCGCACCATTTATGAATACTACAAACAGCACCGTTACCAGACGGTGATCATGGGTGCCAGCTTCCGTAAGGTAGAGCAGATCCTGGCCCTGGCCGGCTGCGATCGCCTGACCATAGCGCCGAACCTGCTGGAACAGCTCAAGCACAGCGAGCAACCGGTCGAGCGTAAACTGACGCCGTCCACCGAAGGTTTCTATCAGCCCGCCCCGCTTGCCGAAGCCGAATTCCGCTGGCTGCATAATCAAGACGCCATGGCGGTCGAGAAATTGGCCGAAGGCATCCGTCTGTTCGCCGTCGACCAGCAGAAGCTGGAAGACATGCTGGCCGCTGAACTGTAATTATTTTGGAGTTATGAATGTCCTCTCGTAAGCAACTCGCCAACGCCATCCGCGCACTCAGCATGGACGCCGTACAAAAAGCAAATTCCGGCCATCCGGGCGCACCTATGGGCATGGCGGACATCGCCGAAGTCCTGTGGCGCGACTACATGAACCA
>NZ_JBQEOY010000003.1:0-492812 GCF_052045345.1 Serratia sp. 22264 | reverse complement strand
AATTGACTGGGCAATTTTGTCGAACCTGAACGCAGGTTACTCACCCACACGATTCGTGCGTTATGTAATTTTATGATGTGGGGAAGGGCTGAGGTATCGGAAAGAATGGTGGGTCGTGCGGGATTCGAACCTGCGACCAATTGATTAAAAGTCAACTGCTCTACCAACTGAGCTAACGACCCACTGATGTGGTTTACTGCTGAAACGCGTAAGCAGGAGAGAGACTCGCTGCAATAAAAATGGTGGGTCGTGCGGGATTATTCGGCTTTCAGCCTCACCCTTCGGGACATCACTGCGTGATGTTGTCTCGCTTTGCGAGACTCGAACCTTTACGGTTCTCACCCTTACGATTCCATATCGTACTCGCGTCTAAAAATGGTGGGTCGTGCGGGATTCGAACCTGCGACCAATTGATTAAAAGTCAACTGCTCTACCAACTGAGCTAACGACCCACTGACGTGGTTTACTGCTGAACTACGAATACAAAACCGAGGATTTGCATTGCGGAAAAACAACTCTGAAATGGTGGGTCGTGCGGGATTATTCGGCTTTCAGCCTCACCCTTCGGGCCATCACTGCGTGATGTTGTCTCGCTTTGCGAGACTCGAACCTTTACGGTTCTCACCCTTACGATTCCACATCGTAATCACATCTAAAAATGGTGGGTCGTGCGGGATTCGAACCTGCGACCAATTGATTAAAAGTCAACTGCTCTACCAACTGAGCTAACGACCCACAGCAGTGGTGGGTGATGACGGGCTCGAACCGCCGACCCCCTCCGTGTAAAGGAGATGCTCTACCAACTGAGCTAATCACCCACTAGTGTGGTTACTGCTACTACTTCAGGAATTGGTGGGTCGTGCGGGATTCGAACCTGCGACCAATTGATTAAAAGTCAACTGCTCTACCAACTGAGCTAACGACCCAATTTCCTAGCTGCTTTAACATCTTGCAAGTTGTCTTGGCAACGGCGGCATATATTACTAATTTATCTTGGCAGCGCAACTTAAATTTTAAAACAAGTGGTTCAACTGCTTGTTCTTCACACGAATGAGCCCAGAAAGCGGTCAGATAGACTAATTTCTGGGCTCATTTTTTTGCTGACTAACCGGCAACGCGACTTTTCGCCTGTTTGGCCGCAGCACTGGTTGGGTATTGTTTAATCACCTGCTGGAACACGGCTTTGGCTTTATCGGCCTGCCCTTTTTCCTGCATGATGATACCTACCTTGTACATTGCGTCCGGCGCCTTAGGTGACTTTGCATAATTCTTCACCACGACGGCAAAATAGTAGGCCGCATCGTCTTTCTTACCCTTGTTGTAGAACAACTGCCCCAGCCAATAATTGGCGTTGGGCTGGTAAGTAGACTTTGGGTACTGTTTTACGAAGGTCTGAAAAGCGGAGATCGCCTGATCATACTGTTTTTTTTCCAGCGCCAATGAAACAGCGGCGTTGTAGTCGCTGTTTTCATCGCCCGTACTGGCCGGCGCAGCTGCTGAGGCGCCCGCAGACGCGCTGTCAGCGCCGTCGGTGGAAGCAGCCGCAGCTGCCCCACCTGCGGCACCCGCAGCGGCTGCGGAGCTCTGAGCGCCGCCCTGGCTGATGCTATCCATCTGTTGATAGATCTGCTTTTGGCGTTCAACAACCTGATTCAGTTGATATTGGCTTTCCTGGATTTGCCCGCGGAGAGAGTCAATATCGCGCTGGTTATCAGAGAGTTGTTGCTGGAGTTGGTTTAAAAGCTGGCCCTGAGCATTGGAGATACGCTCAAGTGAAGTGACACGGTCTTCGACCGAGCCGGAGCCGACATTACTGATTGGCGCTTGGGCAGTAGCGGCCCATGGGACCGCTACGCCAACCAGTAACGACAGACTCAACAAGTGACGTCTGAAGTTACTGTTCATGCGATTCTCTTAGTAAACCAGAACGGCACGACGGTTTTTAGCATAAGCCGCTTCGTCGTGGCCCAGTACTGCTGGTTTTTCTTTACCGTAAGAAACGATAGAGATCTGGTCAGCTGAAACGCCTTTGCCTTGCAGGTACATTTTAACTGCGTTAGCACGACGCTCACCCAGAGCGATGTTGTATTCCGGCGTGCCGCGTTCGTCCGCGTGGCCTTCAACGGTCACTTTGTAAGACGGGTTGTTACGCAGGAATGCAGAGTGTGCGTCCAGCATCTCGGCGAACTCGGAGCTCACGTCATACTTGTCCAGGCCGAAGTAAACAATGTTGTTCTTCTGCAGTTCTTGCATCTGCAGACGAGCTTGTTCTTCAGAAGACAGGTTGCTGCTGCCGTTTTCTGTACCAGTGCCAGCGCCAGCGCCCAGACCAGATTGGTCGTTGTTTGCGCTTTTGTTAGAACTACAAGCCGCTACAGCCAGAACTGGCAGTGCCAGCAGAAGCCCTTTCAGCACTTTGTTCAGTTGCATTTCTTTGATCCTTTTATAGTTTGCCATACATATTTACACATGCATCACAGATACGGCGACCAGGCAGGGAATTTGACCTGTCCATCGGTTGCCGGAAGACGCGCTTTAAAACGCCCATCAGTCGATACCAGTTGCAGCACGGAGCCCATACCTTGCGTGGAGCTATAGATCACCATGGTGCCATTTGGCGCAATACTAGGCGTTTCGTCCAGGAACGTGCCGGTTAAAACTTGAACGGCTCCCGATCCAAGATCTTGTTTGGCGATATGCTGAGCACCGCTATTGGAGCTCACCATCACCAGGAATTTACCATCAGAGCTGACTTCAGAATCCTGATTCTGAGAGCCTTCCCATGTCAGACGCTGTGACGCACCGCCACTGGCACTGACTTTATAAATCTGCGGTCGGCCGCCCTGATCGGAGGTATATGCCAGAGACTGGCCATCCGGGAACCAGGTCGGTTCGGTATTGTTGCTGCGCCCGTCGGTGATTTGCGTGATCTGGCCGGAGCCGAGATTCATCACGTACAGGTTCAGGCTGCCGCTTTTAGACAGCGCAAAGGCCAGACGGCTGCCGTCCGGTGAGAACGCCGGTGCACCGTTGTGGCGCGGGAACGAAGCGATCTGACGGATAGCGCCATTAGCCAGGGTCTGTACGACCAGCGCAGAACGGCCACTTTCAAAGGTCACGTACGCCAGTTTGCTGCCATCCGGCGACCAGGCCGGGGACATCAGCGGCTCCGGTGAACGGTGTACCACAAACTGGTTGTAACCGTCGTAATCCGCTACGCGCAGCTCGTACGGGAATTTCCCGCCGTTGGTCTGCACTACGTAGGCGATACGGGTACGGAACGCGCCCTTGATACCGGTCAGCTTCTCGAACACTTCGTCACTGGCGGTGTGCGCAGAATAACGTAACCATTGTTTGGTCACTTTATACTGGTTTTGCGCCAATACGGTGCCCGGTGAACCTGAAGTGTCCACCAGCTGATAGGAGATCAGGTAGCCGCCGTCTGCACCAGGTTGCACCTGGCCGACCACGACCGCGTCAATGCCCAATGCAGTCCAGGCCGCCGGCGTCACTTCAGACGCGGAGGTCGGTTGCTGCGGCATGCGCGCCACGTCAATAGGGTTGAATTTGCCGCTATTGCGCAAATCCGCGCCGACAATCTTGCCAATGTCTTCCGGAGGCGTGCCTGGGCCAGCCCATTTAAAGGGTACCACGCCAATCGGACGAGCGGAGTCGACCCCCTGGGTGATTTCGATGCGAACTTCCGCATGAAGAACGGACGCCCACAGTATTAAAAAACCTAACGCTACTCGAAATGCCTGCTTCATCTCATCTCCCTTATCCAGGCGGGATGCCTGCGATAAATTAGCAGAATTTTAACAAACCAACGCAAACAAAACTACATAATCCCTGTTGGTTACCTTAGTACATCCCTGCGGTATGACTTAGTCAATCAACCGTTATTATGGCTTGAATACAAGGGGAGCATTCTTAAACACCTCATACACAGCCTGGCTAGGTGGTTTCGGGATCTTCGCCTGCTTCGCTGCGGCTATCGCCGCCTGACACAGAGCTGGATCACCTCCTTCAGCTTTAACATCAATCAAAAGGCCATCCGGCGCCAGCTTAATACGCAGGTTACAGGTTTTACCGGCAAACGAGCTGGCATCATAAAACTTGCTCTCGATTGCGCCCTTAATCTGCCCCAAATAACCATTAATATCCGCCCCACTGGCCCCTGCCGTCTTGGCATTGCCCTGACCGGCAGGTTTACCGTCGCCCTTCGACTTAGCGCCGCCAGACTTGGCGCCGCCGCCTTTCGGTGCGTTCTTACCGTCCGCCAGGTCGCCAAACAGACTGTTCACGTCGGAAGACTGTTCAGCAGCTTCGGCAGCCGCCTTCTTCTTGGCATCCGCTGCGGCTTTCTTGGCTGCGGCCTTCTCGGCAGCAGCCGCTTTTTTCTCAGCCTCTGCGGCCGCTTTCTTCTCGGCGTCAGCAGCAGCCTTTTTCTCGGCTTTCTCGGCTTCTGCTGCAGCTTTCTTCTCAGCTTCCGCTGCGGCTTTCTTCTCGGCGTCGGCAGCCGCTTTTTTCTCTGCGGCTTCAGTCGCTTTTTGCTCGGCGGCAGCCGCTTTCTTCGCTTCTTCCGCCTGTTTCTTGGCGGCAGCGGCGGCGGCGGCTTCTTTCTTGGCTTCAGCTTCCGCTTTCTTCTGTGCGTCCGCTTGCGCCTTGGCAACTTTATCCGCTTCGGCCTTGGCCTTGGCGGCGGCCGCTTCCGCTACTTTCTGTTGTTCTTTGGCTTTCTCCGCAGCCTTCTCGGCCACTTTTTGCTGTTCAGCGGCCTGCTTTTGTTGCTCGGCGGCCTGTTTCTGCTGTTCTGCCGCTTGCTTTTGCTGCTCTGCGGCCTGCTTTTGCTGTTCAGCCTGTTCTTTCGCGTCCTGCGCCGCTTTTTCCTGCGCGGTCAAACGCTCTTTCTCCAGCTCTTTCAGGCGCTGTTGTTCCGCCGCCTGCTTCTGCTGAAGTTCTTCGGCCTGTTGCTCCGCTTTTTTCTGGCGCTGCTTTTCAGCGCGCTGCGCGTCGTTACTCTGCTGTTGCTGGCGGTTGTACTGCTCCACCACTGCCCCAGGATCGACCATCACTGCGCCGACAACCGAACCCTCGCCGCCACCGCCGGCGCTGTCCATGTTGACGTTTTCTTGCAGCGATCCCCAAATCAGCAGGGCAATCAATATGAAGTGCAGAACGACCGAAACAATAACGGCGCGGTTCAGCTTATCGTTTTGCTCAGTTGCCTTTACCAAAATAGATTCCCAAAAACTGGTGTTGCTTATACGGGGTTCCTGCGCCTGAGCACAGGAACCGGGTTGCCTCTAACCTTAGGGTCAGATTGGCTGGGTCATCAGCCCCACGGAAGCGACGCCCGCCTGATGGAGAATATTCAATGCCTTGATAATCTCATCGTAGGGTACTTCCTTCGCCCCGCCGATCAAAAAGACCGTCTTCGGGTTAGCCGCTAAACGCGACTTGGCTTCGGCTGCAACCTGCTCCGGCGGCAACAACTCCATGCGGTTGTGATCCACCACCAGCGTATATTGACCGACGCCGGAAACCTCGAGGATCACCGGCGGGTTATCGTCACTGGACACCGCCTTGGAATCGGTGGCATCAGGCAGATCAACCTCAACGCTCTGGGTGATGATCGGCGCGGTTGCCATAAAGATCAGCAACAGCACCAGCAACACGTCGAGCAACGGAACTATGTTAATTTCGGACTTCAGCTCGCGCCGATTGCGTCCACGAACTCTCGCCATGCTACCTCCTACTTATTTGCTGTCGCTGGAGAAGGCCTGACGATGCAGAATAGCGGTGAACTCTTCCATAAAGTTGTCGTAATTCTGCTCAAGCTTGTTGACGCGCTGGTTGAGGCGGTTATAGGCCATAACGGCCGGGATAGCGGCGAACAAACCGATGGCGGTTGCGATCAGTGCTTCGGCGATACCCGGTGCTACCATTTGCAGCGTGGCCTGTTTCACCGCACCCAGTGCGATAAAGGCGTGCATAATCCCCCACACGGTGCCGAACAAACCGATATACGGACTGATCGACCCCACGGTGCCGAGGAAAGGAATGTGGTTTTCCAGCGTTTCCAGCTCGCGGTTCATCGAGATGCGCATAGCGCGTGACGCGCCTTCGATCACCGATTCCGGCGCATGGTTGTTAGCGCGGTGCAAGCGAGCGAATTCTTTGAAACCAGAATGGAAAATTTGTTCGGAGCCGGTCAGGCTATCGCGACGTGCCTGGCTTTCCTGATACAGACGGGAAAGTTCAATACCGGACCAGAATTTGTCTTCAAAGGCCTCGGCGTCACGCGTGGCCGCATTAAGGATGCGGGTGCGCTGAATGATGATCGCCCAGGAGGCCACCGAGAAGCATATCAAAATCAACATGATAAGCTTAACCAGCAGGCTTGCCTTCAAGAATAAATCTAGGATGTTCATCTCATTCACTGCTTAAACTCCGCGACAATAGACTTAGGAAGCGCTATCGGCTTCATTTGGTGTGGATCAATGCATGCAATCAACACATCGGCCTGACTCAAAAGAGTTCCGTCAGAATTGACAATACGTTGAGCAAACGTGAGAGAAGCCCCGCGCATTGAGGTGATTTCACTCTGCACTTCCAGCTGTTCGTCGAGACGAGCCGGAGCCAGATAATCCACCGTCATGCGCCGGACTACGAAAGCGATATGTTCACTGAGCAGCTGCTGTTGATGAAAGTTGTGGTGACGCAGCATCTCGGTGCGCGCTCTTTCAAAAAAGGCGACATAGCGGGCGTGATAGACCACACCACTGGCATCGGTATCCTCGTAGTAAACGCGAACCGGCCATCGAAACAACGTATTACTCACTCTACTTCCCAGCAATGCAATTTAACGGTGCTACTATACGCAAGACGGATCGGGTTGGGAATGGGTTACAAGAAGGGAACGAAAATAATTATGGGCCGGAATGGCCCATAACACGGGGATATAACGGAGATTATAAAGAAACGTAAAATAATCCTGCGGCCAGGATCACAATTGCCGGAAGTGGCGCAAAAAAAGCACGCCATAACGAACGTTGCAGTCGGAACCCGACGCCGTGAATCACGCCCGTGCACACCGCCCAAATAAGCAGCAGACCTTCCCAAATCTCCAGCGAGCTGGTCTTCGCCGCAAAGCGGGTCGGATCCCAGAAAATACAGCCCGCCAAAATCAACGCCAGCACCAATGAAAGGGCCCGAACCGGGCCCTTGTCAGTCATGGCGTACAGCTTGTCAGCCAATGACGAACTCATCACTTGCCGTCTTGCTGCGCTTTTGAATCTTCGTGATGCTCAAGCGCCAGCGCCGTGATGATGCCGAAGGCGCAGGCAAGAAGCGTTCCGAGAATCCAGGCAAAATACCACATGGTTTAGCTCCTTATCCTTAATACAGCGAATGCTTGTTGTTCTCGATGAAGTTCTTGTCGAGACGGCCAAACATTTTGTAGTACGACCAACTGGTGTACGCCAGAACGATAGGCACGAAGATCGCCGCAACAACGGTCATCACTTCCAGCGTAAACAGGCTGGACGTCGCGTCCCACATGGTCAGGCTAACGTTAGGCACGGTGCTTGACGGCATCACGAACGGGAACATGGTTACCCCGGCGGTCAGGATCACACAGGCAATGGTCAGTGACGACGACACGAAGGCCAACGCGTCTTTCTGCAAGCGCGAGAACAGAGCGGTGAACAACGGCAGCACGACGCCCAATGCTGGCAGCGCCCACAGAGCCGGATACTTGTTGAAGTTAATCAACCAGGCACCCGCCTGATGCGCCACTTCTTTACGCATCGGGTTAGACTCCGCCATAGTATTCAGCGCCGAGGTAATCACATACCCATCGATGCCTTTCACCAGCCATACGCCGCCCAGCAGGAAGCATACCGCCATCACCAGCGTGGAGATCTGCGCCGCAGCGCGTGCGCGCAGGTGGATCTCGCCGGAGGTACGCATCTGCAGATAAGTTGCCCCTTGCGTCACCAGCATGGTCAGGCTGACCACACCCGCCAACAGGCCGAACGGGTTCAGCAGTTGGAAGAAGTTGCCGGTGTAGAACAGACGCATGTATTCGTCCATGTGGAACGGCACACCCTGCAACAGGTTGCCGAACGCCACGCCGAACACCACGGCCGGCACGAAGCTGCCGATGAAAATGCCCCAGTCCCACATGTTGCGCCAGCGGCTGTTTTCCAGCTTCGAACGGTAGTCAAAACCGACCGGGCGGAAGAACAAGGCTGACAGCACCAGGATCATCGCGACGTAGAAACCGGAGAACGCCGCCGCGTAGACCATCGGCCAGGCGGCGAACAGCGCGCCACCTGCGGTGATCAACCACACCTGGTTACCGTCCCAGTGCGGAGCGATAGAGTTGATCATCACCCGACGCTCAGTATCGGTTCTGCCGATAATGCGCAGCAGGATGCCGACGCCCATGTCGAAACCGTCGGTGACGGCGAAACCGATCAGCAGTACGCCAATCAGAGCCCACCAGATAAATCGCAGTACTTCATAGTCAAACATACGTGGACTCCTGTTTAGCGCGCTTCCTGCACGGCGGCAGTCGGTTGTTCAAAGTGGTAGCGGCCAGTTTTCAGGCTGCTTGGACCCAGACGCGCAAATTTGAACATCAGGTACATCTCAGCCACCAGGAACAGGGTGTACAAGCCGCAAATCAGCCCCATCGAGAACAGAATGTCGCCCGCAGTCAGTGAAGAGTTGGCGACAGCCGTCGGCAGCACCTCACCGATCGCCCAGGGTTGACGACCGTATTCAGCCACAAACCAGCCGGCTTCGATCGCAATCCAGGGCAGCGGCAAACCATACAGCGCCGCACGGTGCAGCCATTTCCTCTGACCGATGCGCCCGCGAATCACGCTCCAGAACGACAGGCCGATAATGAACAGCATCAGCACGCCACAAGCCACCATGATGCGGAAGGCGAAGTACAGCGGTGCCACGCGTGGGATGGAGTCTTTGGTCGCTTGCTGGATCTGCGCTTCCGTCGCGTCGGTGACGTTCGGGGTATAACGCTTCAGCAACAGACCGTAGCCCAGATCCTGCTTGGCTTTATTGAACTCGGCGCGCACGGCCGGATCGGTATTGCCGCCACGCAGCTCTTCGAGCAATTGGTAGGCTTTCATCCCGTTGCGGATACGCACTTCATGCTGCGCCATCAGATCTTTCAGGCCGGTGACCTGGGTGTCCGTTGAGCGAGTCGCAATCAGCCCGAGCGCGTAAGGGATTTGAATCGCGTAGGAGTTTTCCATTTTATCCTGATTCGGGATCCCGAACAGGGTAAAGGCGGCCGGAGCCGGTTGGGTTTCCCACTCGGCTTCGATAGCGGCCAGCTTGGTTTTCTGCACGTCGCCCATTTCGTAACCGGATTCATCACCCAGCACGATAACGGACAATACGGCAGCCATACCGAAACTGGCGGCAATGGCGAAGGAGCGCTTGGCAAAGGCAACATCGCGGCCTTTCAACAGGTAGTAAGAGCTGATGCCCAGAACGAACATCGCGCCACAGGTGTAGCCGGCAGCCACGGTGTGCACAAACTTCACCTGCGCAACCGGGTTGAGCACCAATTCGGAGAAGCTGAGCATCTCCATGCGCATGGTTTCGAAGTTGAAGTCAGAGGCGATCGGGTTCTGCATCCAGCCGTTGGCAACCAGGATCCACAGTGCGGAGAAGTTCGAGCCCAGCGCCACCAGCCAGGTTACCGCCATGTGCTGCACTTTGCTCAGACGATCCCAGCCGAAGAAGAACAGCCCGACCAACGTCGATTCAAGGAAGAACGCCATCAGACCTTCGATGGCCAGCGGGGCCCCGAAAATATCACCGACGTAATGGGAGAAATATGACCAGTTGGTCCCGAACTGGAACTCCATGGTCAAACCGGTGGCCACACCCAGAGCAAAGTTAATCGCAAATAACTTGCCCCAGAATTTGGTCATATCTTTATAGATTTGTTTGCCAGACAGCACATATACCGTTTCCATAATTGCCAGCAAAAACGCCATGCCTAGCGTTAATGGGACAAATAAGAAATGGTACATCGCCGTTAAAGCAAACTGTAAGCGCGACAGTTCGACAATATCAAACATCTTGACTCCTTGCTCCTCGCAGGAAGACTCCGACATGCGGTTATCGGTAATACATCTTTCGAAGACACCGGTAACGCCCCGCAGTGAATGCCCTTAAACACAACAAATTTGATCCAGCTTCTCCGCTTTCAACCGCACACTCACCGCAAGGCCACACGGGCCAACGTCAAGCACACCACTGAAAACCGACAACGGGTAACAAATGCAACAAGATCAACCATCCATAATCACAACATGGATGATACTCGCCAAATCCCACACAATAAATAGGTTTTTGCGTGATGTGGGTTAGACTTTTGGTTACAGGTCAAATCCTGGCCAAAAGAGGTACTCTGGGCTAATTTGATCTGAAACAATTTAAGCCTATCTTAGTATTATTTCCATATTCATCAGCACATTTCTCATAATTTTCTTAGGGTCATGTTGCGTAATGGTTTAATTGTTTTTTAATGATATTTTTGTGTTAAATAAATGTAATTTAAAAGCGGTGCCATTGTATTATTACGCGCTTATTATGCGACATAATTAACTTTTTATTTCCAATAATCGAACACAGTGATTTCAGTCACAAAAGCAAAAAACTCTCTCCAATATTAGTCTATTTTTAGCTATTTGATCGTAAAGGTTGCATTTTTGTAGCAAAATAGAATCTTGTATAAAAATCTTTGGCCTACAATAAGTTATGAAAAAAATTCTTTTTGCCTCTGTTCTTGGACTCTCAGGGAGCGCCATCGCCGCGGAAACGGTGAATATTACGTTGCTGGGCACCTCTGACCTGCACGGCACCTTCGTGCCCTGGGACTACGCCAGCGATACCGAAAACCTGGCAGGCAGCCTGAGCCAGATCGCCACTCAGATTAAAAAACTGCGTGCCGAACAACCCAACCTGATCCTGGTTGACGCCGGCGACACCATTCAGGGCAATTTTGTCGAAACCTTCAAACATGAGGCCATCAGCCCGATGATGCTGGGCTTCAACGCGCTCAAGTACGACGTCTGGGTGATGGGCAACCACGAGTTCGATTTCGGCCTGCCGGTGCTGGCGACGCCACTCAAGCAGTTTGAAGGCACCGCGCTGGCGGGCAATATTTTCTGGGATAACGGCAAGCCGTTCCTGCCGGCGTACAAAATTATCGAACGCCAGGGCGTTAAAATCGGCATTATCGGCATGGATACACCAATGACCGCCGAGTTTGCCAAAGGCACCGATCGCACCAAAGGGCTGAACTTTACCGACCCTGTGCAAGCGGTGAAGAACGTAATCAACGAGATTGACGGCCAGGTCGACGCCATCGTTCTGGTGGCGCATATGGGTATCGATAACGAAAACCAGCGACCAGGCACCGGCGTGGCCGACATTGCCAACGCCAACCCGCAACTGGCCGCGATCGTTGCCGGACATATGCATGTAAAAATCGACAAGGCAGTGGTCAACGGCGTCATTATTACCGAGCCGGATAAATATGGCCGCGCGCTATCGCGCATCGATCTGCAGTTTGAACGGCGCGACGGCAAGTTCGCCCTAATCAATAAAGACAGTTTTACCTACCCGATTAAGGGCATCGCACCCGACAGCGGCATGCTGGCCCTCTACCAGCCGTATCACGATATTCTGCGCGCCAATGCCAATCGGGTGGTAGCGACGCTGACCGGCAGCGATCTGGTGCCGGCCGACGAGATCAAGGGTATTCCGCAAGTGCATATTCAGGATACCGGCATCAGCGCCCTGTTCCAGCAAGCCGCCCGTTATTACGCGCCGCAGGCGCAGGTGATCGCCCTGCAAATCGATAATGACTCCGCCAAACTCGATGTCGGTGAAATCAAGGCCAAGGATATCGCGTTTAACTATCAATACGCCGGCGGTGAAATCACCGTTTATCAGCTTAACGGCAAAGCGTTAAAACAGTATATGGAATGGTCTGCCGGTTACTTTAACCAGCTTAAGCCGGGTGATGTTACCTACAGCTTTAACCCGGCGCGTCGCGCCTCCAAATACTCTACCAACGACTTTTTCGACGGCGTCACCTACAGCATCGATCTGCGCCAACCCGCCGGTTCGCGCATTACCGATTTACGCCTGGCCGATGGCACCCCGGTTACCGACGAGATGCCGATTCGCCTGGGCATGAATAGCTATCGCATGGGACATCTGACGCAAAAAGGCGGTGCGCTGGAGGGGCAATCCTTCCCGGTGCTGTCCGACAGTAAGGCGCAATACGGCGAGGAGGAAGGCACCATCCGCAATCTCACCCTGCGTTATCTGACGGAAGTGAAAAAAGGACAATATCAGGGGCTGCCGCAGCAGCGCTGGAAACTGGTGGGCATGGAAGGCTATGAACCCCAGCGGGCAATCGTCAAAAGTCTGTTAAATCAAGGCATCATCCGCGTCCCCACCACCGATGACGGCCGTTATACCAACGTGGCATCAATCAACGTTAAGGATGCATTATTCAGTGACGCCGCCGGCTATAACGCCGCCCTCTCCTCGCTCGAAAAGCAACGGGGAAACAGCAACGACGCAATGCAAAAACAACGCCTGCAGGATCGCATCACGCTGATCAAGGCGCTCAACAGCTTCTGACCCCTTTCCATAAAAAAGGCCACCCAAAAGGGTGGCCACAATCATGTCGAGACAGTCTTGCCGTATCAGCGATTCAATACCGCTTTTACCGCTTCACCGATGTCAGCCAGGCTGCGTACGGTTTTAACTCCGGCCGCTTCCAGCGCTGCGAATTTTTCGTCCGCAGTACCTTTGCCGCCGGCGATGATGGCGCCTGCGTGGCCCATACGTTTGCCTTTCGGCGCAGTAACGCCGGCAATGTAGCCAACAACCGGCTTGGTGACGTGTTCTTTGATGTAAGCTGCCGCTTCTTCTTCCGCGCTACCGCCGATCTCGCCGATCATCACAATCGCTTCAGTCTGCGGATCTTCCTGGAACATTTTCAGGATATCGATGAAGTTGGAGCCTGGGATCGGGTCGCCGCCGATGCCCACACAGGTAGACTGGCCCAGACCGGTATCGGTGGTTTGCTTAACCGCTTCATAGGTCAGGGTGCCAGAGCGGGAAACGATGCCCACTTTGCCCGGCAGGTGGATGTGGCCTGGCATGATGCCGATTTTGCACTCGCCCGGAGTGATAACGCCTGGGCAGTTCGGGCCAATCATGCGCACGCCGGCTTCATCCAGCTTCACTTTCACGGTCAGCATATCCAGCGTAGGGATGCCTTCGGTGATGGTGATGATCAGTTTGATGCCTGCATCGATAGCTTCCAGAATGGAGTCTTTGCAGAACGGCGCCGGTACGTAGATCACGGACGCAGTAGCGCCGGTCGCTTCGACCGCTTCACGCACGGTGTTGAACACCGGCAGACCCAGGTGTTGAGTGCCGCCTTTGCCCGGCGTAACGCCACCGACCATTTTAGTGCCGTAAGCGATAGCCTGCTCGGAGTGGAAGGTCCCCTGGCTACCGGTGAAGCCCTGGCAAATTACTTTGGTGTTCTTATCGATTAAAATGGACATTATTTACCCTCCACTGCCGCAACAACTTGCTGAGCCGCATCAGTCAGGCTGGTCGCAGCAATGATATTCAGACCGCTGTCCGCCAGTTTCTTGGCGCCCAGTTCGGCATTGTTCCCTTCCAGACGCACGACCACAGGGACGTTAACGCCCACTTCGGCGACTGCGCCAATGATGCCGTCGGCGATCAGATCGCAGCGCACGATACCACCGAAAATGTTAACCAGAACCGCTTTCACCTTGTCGTCAGACAGGATGATTTTGAACGCTTCGGTCACGCGCTCTTTGGTCGCGCCGCCGCCTACGTCGAGGAAGTTGGCCGGTTCGCCGCCGTGCAGTTTAACGATGTCCATGGTGCCCATCGCCAGACCCGCGCCGTTAACCATGCAACCGATGTTGCCGTCGAGAGCAACGTAGTTCAGCTCCCACTGTGCAGCACGGGATTCACGCTCGTCTTCCTGAGAAGGGTCACGCATTTCACGCAGTTCAGACTGGCGGAACAGTGCGTTGCCGTCGGCGCCCAGTTTGCCGTCCAGGCAAATCAGATCGCCCTGCTTGGTGACTACCAGCGGGTTGATCTCAACCATCGCCAGGTCGCGCTCCAGGAACAGCGTCGCCAAGCCCATGAAGATCTTGGCGAACTGGCCGACTTGCTTGCCGGTCAGGCCCAGTTTGAAGGCCAGCTCACGGCCCTGGTAAGGCTGTGGGCCTGCCAGTGGGTCGATGGTCATTTTGTGGATCAGTTCCGGGGTTTCTTCCGCAACTTTTTCAATCTCAACGCCACCTTCGGTGGATGCCATAAACACCACGCGACGGCTTGCACGGTCAACTACCGCGCCCAGATACAGTTCTTTATCGATGTCGGTCGCCGCTTCTACCAGGATCTGGTGAACCGGTTGGCCCAGCGCGTCAGTCTGGTAGGTCACCAGACGTTTGCCCAGCCAGGCTTCAGCGAAAGCACGAATGTCTTCTTTGCTGTTAACCACTTTAACGCCGCCAGCTTTACCGCGACCGCCAGCATGAACCTGACATTTTACCACCCACGGGCCGGAGCCGATTTTGGATGCGGCTTCTTCTGCTTCACGCGGTGTGGTACAGGCGTAACCGGTTGGTGCCGGCATGCCATACCGAGCAAACAGCTGTTTTGCCTGATATTCGTGTAAATTCATGATGTTCTATCCATTCAGTTCTGAAGGTTTTAGCCGAGCCATTTTGGCGGAAAACCGCATGACTTTTGTCGGCCACATAGCACAGAGTGTGGGCGCGGCGTACCGCGCCCATCAGGGTTATACGTCCAGCAGCAGACGAGCCGGATCTTCCAGCATTTCTTTCACCGTCACCAGGTAACCAACGGACTCTTTGCCGTCGATCAGGCGGTGATCGTAAGAAAGTGCCAGATACATCATTGGCTGGATCACAACCTGGCCATTCACCGCCATTGGGCGATCTTTAATGGCGTGCATGCCCAGGATGGCGCTCTGCGGTGGGTTGATGATCGGGGTCGACATCAGTGAACCGAATACGCCGCCGTTGGTAATGGTGAAGTTACCGCCGGTCAGTTCTTCCACGGTCAATTTGCCGTCACGGCCTTTGACCGCCAGCTCTTTGATTTTCTTCTCGATGTCCGCCATGCTCATGCTGTCTACATCGCGCAGTACCGGGGTCACCAGGCCGCGTGGGGTAGATACCGCAATGCTGATATCGAAATAGTTGTGGTAGACCACATCAGTACCGTCAATGGAAGCGTTCACTTCCGGGAAGCGTTTCAGCGCTTCAACCACCGCCTTGATGTAGAAGGACATGAAGCCCAGACGTACACCGTGGCGTTTTTCGAAAGCTTCACCGTACTGCTTGCGCAGATCCATGATCGGCTGCATGTTGATTTCATTGAAGGTAGTCAGCATCGCAGTGCTGTTCTTCGCTTCCAACAGACGCTCGGCCACGCGCTTGCGCAGACGGGTCATCGGCACGCGTTTTTCGCTGCGGTTGCTCAGGGCAGGCTGCGGTGCGGCTTCAACTGCGGCTGCGGCCGGCTTGTCGGCTTTCTTGCCGTTAGCCAGATGCGCTTCCACGTCTTCGCGAGTGATGCGACCACCCACGCCGCTGCCTTTGATGGCTGCAGCGTCGAGATCGTGTTCAGCAATCAGACGGCGGATCGCCGGGCTGAGTGCATCGTTGCTCTCTTCTTCCAGGCTGGCGGTTGCGCGCTGGGCCGGAGTGGCTTCCTTAGCCTGGCTCTTCTCTTCGGTCGGCTTGCCAGAGCTGTTGCCCGGGCGAATACGGCCGAGGATCTGGCGAGAAAGCACGGTTGCGCCCTCTTCTTCCACGATCGCATCAAGAATACCTGCTTCGCTGGCCGGCACTTCCAACACAACTTTGTCAGTTTCGATTTCAACCAGAACTTCGTCACGCTGGACGCTGTCGCCTGGTTTCTTGTGCCAGGTGGCTACGGTCGCATCGGCAACCGATTCAGGAAGGTCAGGAACCAGAATATCTACGCTACTCATTTAGCTTTCCCTTAATCTTTATTCAATATTCAGCGCGTCATTAACCAGAGCCTGTTGCTGCTTCTGGTGTACGGACATATAACCGACCGCCGGAGAGGCGGAGGCTGGACGTCCGGCGTAACGTAAAGAAGCCCCGAACGGCACGACTTCACGGAAATTGTGTTGGCTGCAGTACCAGGCGCCCTGGTTCAGCGGCTCTTCCTGGCACCAGACGAAATCATGCACGTGAGCATACTTCTCCAGCACGGCCTGAACGGCCTGGTGCGGGAACGGATACAACTGCTCGATACGTACGATGGCCACGTCTTTCTGGTCGTTCTTGCGGCGCTGTTCCAGCAGATCGTAATAGACCTTACCGGAGCACATCACCACGCGTTTGACCTCTTTCGGATCCAGCTCGTCGATCTCGCCGATAGCCGGCAGGAAGGTGCCGTTAGCCAGTTCTTCCAGAGAAGAAATCGCCAGCGGGTGACGCAGCAGGGATTTCGGTGACATCACCACCAACGGACGGCGCATACCGCGCAGCGCCTGACGACGCAGCATATGGTAGACCTGCGCCGGGGTGGACGGGATGCACACCTGCATATTTTGTTCCGCACACAGCTGCAGGTAACGTTCCAGACGCGCGGAGGAGTGCTCCGGCCCCTGGCCTTCGTAACCGTGCGGCAGCAGCATCACCAGGCCACACATACGGCCCCATTTCTGCTCGCCGGAACTGATGAACTGGTCGATCACCACCTGAGCGCCGTTGGCGAAGTCACCGAACTGCGCTTCCCAGATGGTCAGGGTGCGCGGTTCCGCAGTGGCGTAGCCGTATTCGAACGCCAGCACCGCTTCTTCGGACAGCACGGAATCCCAGACTTTAAACTCGCCCTGCCCACTGTGCACATTCGCCAGCGGAACGTAGACCGAACCGTTTTTCTGGTTATGCACCACAGCATGACGGTGGAAGAAGGTCCCGCGCCCGGCATCTTCACCGGAAATGCGAATCGGAATGCCTTCATCGACCATAGTGGCGTAGGCCAGCGTTTCAGCCGCACCCCAGTCGAACGCTTTGTTGCCTGCGGCCATCTCTGCACGGTCGCCGTAGATTTTCGCTACGCGCGACTGCATTTCGATCGCTTCCGGTACGGTGCTGATGCGACGAGCCAGTTCCTGCAAGCGCTTCATCTCAACCTTGCTTGGGTACTCTTCGTCCCACTCGTGGTTCAGGTACGGCGACCAGGTAAAGGAATGCAGATTCATCGGACGCCATTCTTCAACCACGCAATCGCCACGATCGAGCGCATCGCGATACAGGTTGACCATTTCCGTGGCATCTTCCAGGCTCGCGACTTTCTGTTCGGTAAGAACGTCAGCATAAAGCTTGCGCGGCGTCGGGTGTTTTTTGATCTTCTGGTACATCACCGGCTGGGTTGCACTTGGCTCGTCGGCCTCGTTATGCCCATGACGACGGTAGCAGACAAGATCGATCATCACATCGCGTTTGAAGGTGTTACGGAAATCCAACGCCAGACGGGTAACGAACGCCACAGCTTCCGGATCGTCAGCATTGACGTGGAAGATCGGCGACTGCACCATTTTGGCGATATCGGTACAGTATTGGGTCGAGCGCGCATCCAGCGGGTTGGAGGTGGTGAAACCAACCTGGTTGTTGATGACGATACGCACCGTGCCGCCCACTTCGTAACCGCGAGCCTGCGACATGTTCAGGGTTTCCTGAACCACGCCCTGGCCGGTAATGGCGGCGTCACCGTGGATGGTGATTGGCAACACCATGTTGCTGCGCGCTTCGTCCAGACGATCGCGGCGGGCACGTACGGAACCCATCACCACCGGGCTGACGATCTCCAGGTGCGACGGGTTGAACGCCAGCGCCAGGTGAACCATGCCGCCTTCGGTTTCGACATCGGAGGAGAAGCCCTGGTGATATTTTACGTCACCGGTACCGAGGTGTTCTTTGTGCTTGCCGGCAAACTCGTCGAACAGGTCGGCGGGCTTTTTACCCAGCACGTTGATCAACACGTTCAGACGGCCGCGGTGAGCCATACCCAGCACCACTTCGCGCGTGCCGTTCTTGCCGGCGTGGCGAACCATCTCTTTCAGCATGGGCACCAGCGCATCGCCGCCTTCCAGAGAGAAGCGTTTCGCTCCCGGGAATTTAGCGCCGAGATAGCGTTCCAGGCCTTCCGCTGCGGTCAGCTCGTTCAGGAAACGGCGTTTCTCTTCGTTAGTAAAGCTGGCGCGCCCCGCTACCGATTCGATGCGCTGTTGAATCCAGCGTTTCTCTTCGGTATTGGTGATATGCATGTATTCCGCACCGATCGAACCGCAGTAAGTCTGCTTCAGCGCAGCATACAGGTCGCCCAACTTCATGGTTTCTTTGCCGATGGCGAAAGAACCCACGTTAAAGGTTTCCTGGAAGTCGGCGTCGGTCAGATTGTGGTAAGCGGGATCGAGGTCAGCAACGGTCTCTTGCTGCCACAGGCCGAGCGGATCGAGATTGGCATGCTGATGTCCGCGGAAACGGAAGGCGTTGATCAGCTGCAGTACCTTGACCTGTTTGGCGTCGGTGTCTGGATCGTTGATGGTGGTATTGTAACGCGCAGAGTCTTTCGCCAGGCGGCGGAAGTAGTCACGCGTTTGAGAGTGAAGCTGATCGGGTTTAACACCCGCGGTTGGTAGCTGTTGAAAAATGGAACGCCAGCTATCTTCAACGGAGCCCGGATCGGTTAAGAAGTCTTCATAGAGCTGTTCTATGTAAGACTGGTTCGCGCCCGCCAGATAGGAGGAATCCAGCCAGGCCTTCATTGCGCCGTTCTGCATCATGATCCCTTAAGCTTTGAAGCTTTAGTTTTCGCCGTGGTTAACATAATTACCGTGATGGATACGGTTTGCCGTAGAAACGGTTCACTCGACATATCTTATGACCCCAATAAGGCCTGATACGTTTTGTTATGGACCTTGCGGTCCCTTACAAGGAACCTCTAAAAACCGGCGGACGAACCAGGCTGCATAGCGCCGCAGCCGCGGGTCAGTTTTTAGAGGCTCCCTCCTTTGCGATGTGCGCCGGAACCAGCCCGGCGCAGCATCTCATTGCGCTTATGCGCCGCGTTGCAGCAGCATGGACTTGATATGACCGATCGCACGCGTCGGGTTCAAGCCTTTAGGGCATACACTGACACAATTCATAATGCTATGGCAGCGGAAAACACTGAAAGCGTCGTCCAGATCGTCTAAACGTTCTTGTGTTTCCGTGTCACGGCTGTCGATCAGGAAGCGGTACGCCGCCAACAGGCCAGCAGGCCCTACGAACTTGTCAGGATTCCACCAGAACGATGGGCAAGACGTCGAGCAACAGGCGCACAGGATGCATTCATACAGACCATCCAGTTTAGCCCGTTGTTCCGGCGATTGCAGGTGTTCGCGCGCCGGAGGATTCTTGCCGTCGTTCAGCAGGTAAGGCTTGATCTTTTCATACTGGGTATAGAACTGTCCCATATCAACCACCAGATCCCGCACCACCGGCAAACCCGGCAGAGGACGGATCACAATCTTGTTGTTGCCTTTGCGCAACGCCGAGATGGGGGTGATGCATGCCAGGCCGTTCTTGCCGTTCATGTTCAGGCCATCGGAACCGCACACGCCTTCACGGCACGAACGGCGGAACGACAGGGTCGGATCTTTCTCTTTCAACTGGATTAACGCATCCAGCAGCATCATGTCCCGGCCGTCTTCCGCTTCCAGGGTGAAATCCTGCATATGCGGAGCGTCATCAACATCCGGGTTATAGCGATATATTGAGAATTCGAGTTTCATCAATCGATCTCCGCGATCAGTAGGAACGCACTTTCGGTGGGAATGCCGGGCGCAGCTTCGGTTGCATGTTCACTTCACGACGCGTCATGCTTTCCGATTGCGGCTGATACAGCGAATGACACAGCCAGTTGGCATCATCGCGTTCCGGGAAATCGAAGCGGCTGTGCGCCCCACGGCTCTCGGTACGGAAGTTGGCCGACACGGCGGTGGAAAACGCAGTCTCCATCAGGTTATCCAACTCCAGGCATTCGATGCGCTGGGTGTTGAATTCGCTGGAGGTATCGTCCAGGCGTGCGTTCTTCAGGCGTTCACGGATCTCTTTCAACTCTTCCAGCCCTTTCGCCATGGCATCACCTTCACGGAATACCGAGAAGTTGTGCTGCATACAGGCTTGCAGCGCCTTGCGAATTTCGACCGGATCCTCACCCGAACGGGTGTTGTTCCAGCGGTTCAGGCGCTCCAGCGACGCATCCACATCCGATTCGCTGGCGTCACGGCTCTCGCCCTGCTCCGCCAGAGATTCCTGTAAATGCATACCGGCAGCACGACCGAATACCACCAGATCCAGCAGCGAGTTGCCGCCCAGGCGGTTGGCGCCGTGTACCGATACGCAGGCGATTTCGCCCACGGCAAACAGACCCGGGATCACCACATCTTCGCCTTTCTCGTTCACGGTCAGTGCCTGGCCGGTCACCTTGGTCGGTATGCCGCCCATCATGTAGTGACAGGTCGGGATCACCGGGATCGGCTCTTTTACCGGATCGACGTGTGCGAAAGTGCGCGACAGTTCCAGAATGCCCGGCAGACGGGATTCCAGCACCTCTTTACCCAGGTGATCCAGCTTCAGCTTGACGTGTGGCCCCCACGGACCGTCGCAGCCGCGGCCTTCGCGGATTTCAATCATGATCGAACGGGCAACGACATCACGGCCCGCCAGGTCTTTGGCGTTCGGCGCATAGCGCTCCATGAAACGCTCGCCGTGTTTGTTCAGCAGGTAACCGCCTTCACCACGGCAACCTTCGGTCACCAATACCCCAGCACCGGCGATGCCGGTCGGGTGGAACTGCCACATTTCCATGTCCTGCACCGGCACGCCGGCGCGCAGCGCCATGCCGACACCGTCACCGGTGTTGATATGCGCGTTGGTGGTGGACTGGTAAATACGGCCTGCACCGCCGGTCGCCAGTACGGTAGCTTTGGCTTTGAAGTACACCACTTCACCGGTTTCGATACAGATAGCCGTGGTGCCCACCACCGCGCCATCCTGGTTTTTCACCAGATCCAGCGCATACCACTCGGAGAAAATGGTGGTATGGTTTTTCAGGTTCTGTTGATACAGGGTGTGCAACAGGGCGTGACCGGTACGGTCCGCCGCCGCCGCGGTGCGTGCCGCCTGCTCGCCACCAAAGTTCAGTGACTGGCCGCCGAACGGACGCTGATAGATGCGGCCTTCATCGGTACGGGAGAACGGCAGCCCCATGTGTTCCAGCTCCAGAACCGCTTCCGGGCCGGTTTTACACATATATTCGATGGCGTCCTGGTCACCGATGTAATCGGAACCTTTCACCGTGTCATACATATGCCATTCCCAGTTATCTGCGTGGTTATTGCCCAGGGCTACGGTAATGCCGCCCTGCGCAGACACGGTATGGGAACGGGTCGGGAATACTTTGGATATCAGGGCGCACGTGGAGCCCGCTTGAGAAATCTGCAGTGCCGCGCGCATACCTGCGCCACCAGCACCGATAACTACAGCATCAAACTCTCTGACCGGCAGTTTCATTTACACACCCCACACTACGATTGTTCCGTACAGCAAATAGACCAGCAACACGACAACGATTGCCAGTTGCAACACCAGACGCACTGCCAGCGGTTTGACGTAGTCCGTCAACACCTGCCACAAACCGACCCAGGCGTGAACCAGAATCGACAGCAGCGTCAGCAGCGTGAACACTTTCGTAATAGAGGTGGCGAAGAAGCCGCGCCAGATTTCATAGGTGAGATCCGGAGCCGTGACGAAGAAGCCCAGGATATACAGCACGTACAGGGTGATGACGATAGCGGAAGCACGCAGTAACAACCAGTCGTGTACGCCGTTGCGCCCTAATGCAGAAACATTGTTTACCATACGAGGACTCCAGCCAGAACTGACAGCACGACGGTCAGACCGATCGCCACCTGGGCGGAACGGGTACCGGCGGCTAAACTCTCTTCGATATAGCCAAAATCCATTAACAAGTGACGGATGCCACCGCAAATGTGATAGGCCAGCGCCGTGAGGATGCCCCAGAATATGAATTTGACAACGAAGCTATTCATGATGGCAGCAGCCTGCATGAAACCCTCTTGGGAAGAGAGAGACAGGCCCAGCAGCCAGAGGAGGATACCCACGGCAACGAAGGTAATTACGCCAGAGACTCGGTGTAAGATGGACGCTATCGCAGTTACGGGAAACTGAATCGTTTGCAGATCCAGGTTGACAGGTCTTTGTTTTTTCACGTTTTTGCCCACACAGCTCTTATTATTTTCCTTCCTCCGGACCTGGGCGGGGATCAGACAGCGTTAAGAGCCAAAACCCTTACACGTCACACGCTTAAACCTCAACATCCTCTGAGCTTAAACGATGCGCATTTATAACGCTGGGTGCTCCTACTTCAGGGTAATCCGGAGACCTGGCGGCAGTATAGGAGGATCACATTCTGATTACAATTCCCATACAATCTGTTTGGTAACATTTCCCCCGAACAGTGATTTACATCACGGATTTCACAATTGGCACAAAATTAATTATCTGATTTGACAAGAGATCAACATTTCCATTACATATAGGGGCACAAACGGTCCTATGATGCGCTATAGGTCAGCGGATACACTTCCCCCAGTGTTCAAGATATGCAACAGTGTATTTGGCAGAACCTATCCTAATAGCCGTTTTTGCCGGTCATGTTTGCAACAAATCACCGCAGGTAAAAGCAAATAAGGCAGATAAAACAGCTTATTGGGATAGGTTCATAAAACCCCCGAACACGTCGTAGGTACGATTAACAGAATATAACGAATTCCGATGAATCGTTAACAACTGGTCACCCGCCTCGTTCGCCTGGTTAGCACTCTGTACCCTACCCGCGCAATTGCGCAGTCGCTCACAGAGTTAGCGTCCGCTCCATTTTTTGCGGGCAACCTGCGGAGAATTAAGGTATTTCAGTTGTTAGAGGTTTTTAAAATAAGGCGCTAAGGAGACAGTAAATGACTGATAAGAAAGCGACGCTAACCATTAACGATGGTGAAGCTCCGATCGAACTGGGCGTATTATCCCCGACACTGGGCCCCGATGTCCTCGATGTCCGCGCTCTGGGCTCCAAAGGTTATTTCACATTTGATCCCGGCTTTACTTCTACCGCTTCCTGCGAATCCAAAATCACCTTTATCGACGGTGACAAAGGCGTGCTGCTGCACCGCGGTTTCCCGATCGAACAGCTGGCGAAAGAGTCTTCCTACCTGGAAGTGTGCTACATACTGCTGTACGGCGAGACCCCGACCGCAGAAGAATTCGAGACCTTCAAAACTACCGTAACCCGTCATACCATGATCCACGACCAGATTACCCATCTGTTCCGTGGCTTCCGTCGTGACTCGCACCCTATGGCGGTGCTGTGCGGCGTGACCGGGGCGCTGGCGGCGTTCTACCACGATGCGCTGGATGTGAACAACGAGCGCCATCGCGAGATCACTGCGTTCCGCCTGCTGTCCAAAATGCCTACCGTGGCGGCGATGTGTTACAAATATTCCCTGGGCCAGCCGTTCGTTTATCCACGTAACGATCTGTCCTACGCCGGCAACTTCCTGCACATGATGTTCGCTACCCCGTGTGAAGAATACGTGGTGAATCCGGTGCTGGAACGCGCAATGGATCGCATCCTGATCCTGCACGCCGACCACGAGCAAAACGCGTCCACTTCTACCGTACGTACCGCAGGTTCTTCGGGCGCTAACCCGTTTGCCTGTATTGCGGCCGGTATCGCCTCCCTGTGGGGGCCGGCGCACGGCGGTGCCAACGAAGCCGCACTGAAGATGCTCGAAGAGATCAAAACCGTTGAGCACATCCCAGAGTTCATCAAGCGCGCGAAAGACAAGAACGATTCGTTCCGTCTGATGGGCTTCGGCCACCGCGTGTACAAGAACTACGATCCGCGCGCCACCGTGATGCGCGAAACCTGTCACGAAGTGCTGAAAGAACTGAACAAGAAGGACGACAACCTGTTGGAAGTGGCGATGGAGCTGGAACACATCGCGCTGAACGACCCGTACTTCATCGAGAAGAAACTGTACCCGAACGTCGATTTCTACTCAGGCATCATCCTGAAAGCGATGGGTATCCCTTCTTCCATGTTCACCGTTATTTTTGCCATCGCCCGTACCATCGGCTGGATTGCACACTGGAACGAAATGCATGACGAAGGCATCAAAATTGCCCGTCCGCGTCAGCTGTATACCGGCTATGCCGAACGTGATTTCAAATCCCAGCTGAAAAACAAATAACGCCGCTTTACCCTACATAAAGCAGCACAGCGCCGCCCGATTGGGCGGCGTTTTTTTTGCTACTTTTGGCAACCGGGGCACCAATAAAACGGCCGTGACGACAGTTGGGTTCTGACAATCATCGCGCCGCAGCGCTCGCAAGGCTCACCGCTGCGGTGGAAAACCTTAAAGCTGAACAGTGCGCCATGATGGCGATTCTCATCCACCTGCCCGCGCGTCTGGTAAGACAGGCGAGGCACCGCCAGCAGAGCCTGCGCCAGCCGCTGCAGCGTTTCCGGTATCAGGTCCTGTGGCCGGTGCTGTGGCGCCAGTTCCGCCTGCCAGAGAATTTCGGCGCGCAGGTAGTTGCCCAACCCGGCAAGAAACCCCTGGTCGAGCAGCATGCCCCCCAATTGTCGGCGGCGAAACGCCGGCGACAGCAGCCGTTGTGCCACCATTGTCACCGTCAGCGACATATCCAGCACATCGGGACCAATGCGTTGCAAAAACGGATGTTGTTCAATCTCTTCGCGCGGGCCCAGGGTGATCTCCGAGGCGCTGTACAATAAAATCGCCTGCTGCGCCGTTTCCAGCCGCACGCGCAAATCACGCTTGGTATCCGGCGATTCTCCCGCTTTTGCCACTTTCCACACGCCATACAGCTGGTTGTGGCTGTACATCGTCAGCCCGTTAGAAAAGTGGGTCAGCAGCGCCTTGCCGCGTGGCTCGATAGCAATGATACGTTCACCG
This sequence comes from Serratia sp. 22264, assembly GCF_052045345.1. Classification (NCBI taxonomy): domain Bacteria; kingdom Pseudomonadati; phylum Pseudomonadota; class Gammaproteobacteria; order Enterobacterales; family Yersiniaceae; genus Serratia; species Serratia sp. 22264. Next base: position 467,575 of record NZ_JBQEOY010000003.1, on the reverse strand, counting down.
ATTAACCGATCGCGGTAATGTTTAAGCTGGGGAAAAGCGAAGCCCACTTCCGTCAGCGGCTGGTCGATCACCGCCGCAGCCAGCGCATCCGCCGCCCGGCGAATTTCCGGTCCTTCCGGCATATTGCAACTCCTGAATTAGCCGGGCCTCCGCAGCGAGAGGCCCATAGAAAACACGATTAATGCGTCGCGCCGCCAACCACTTTCAGATCGTGCTCCACCTGCAACGCGATGGAGATAGCCAACTCCAGAGCGAACAGCACCGTCTGCGACGCCATGCTGGGTGCGCCAGGGTGGGCGGCAGCCTGCTCCGGCAGATAAGGGATATGAATAAACCCGCCCTTAATCTCTTGCTGGCCGTTTAACCGGTGCAACAGGCCGTACATCACGTGGTTGCAGACATAGGTCCCGGCGGTTTGCGATACCGAAGCGGGTATGCCGGCTTCACGCATCGAGTTGACCATCGCCTTTATCGGCAAGGTGCTGAAATAGGCCGCCGGCCCGGCTTCAAGGATCGGTTCGTCGATCGGCTGCCGGCCCTGATTATCAGGAATGCGCGCATCATCGACGTTGATCGCTACCCGCTCTATAGTGATATCGGTGCGTCCTCCGGCCTGGCCGATGGCCAGTACCATCACCGGCTTTACCTCATCAATCGCCGCGTTCAGCACCTCAAGCGCTACGCCAAACACGCAGGGCAGCTGGCGCGCAATGATGCGCGTGCCAACAAATTCCCTGTCGTTCAGTTGCTTTACCACTTCCCACGAAGGATTAACGCGTTCTCCGCCAAAGGGCTCAAAGCCCGTAATCAATACCTTTTGCATGGGTTCTCCTACAAAAACATCAGGAAATAAAGCAGGAACACGTTCACCAACAGCAACAGCGCCCCGGTCGGCACCTGCGCCTTGATCACCGCATTCTTGTCCGGCAATTCCAGCAACGCCGCCGGCACAATATTAAAGTTAGCAGCCATTGGCGTCATCAGCGTGCCGCAATAACCGGAAAACATGCCGATTGCCGCCATGACCGCCGGATTACCGCCGTGTTGCAGTACCAGGATCGGGATGCCGATACCGGCAGTGACGATCGGGAAGGCGGCGAAAGCGTTGCCCATCACCATGGTCAGCAGAGCCATGCCGATGGCGTAAACCGCCACGGCGATAAAGCGATTGTCGACCGCCAGGTATTCCTGGGTCAGATGGGAAATCGCGGTGCCGACGCCGGCAGCAGTGAACAGCAGCCCCAGCGTGGCCAGAATCTGCGGCAAAATAAACGCCCAGCCGACCGAATCCAACAGACGACGCGCTTCCTGTATCGGCTGCGAAAGGGTTTCACGAGTCATTCGCACCGCAATAATGCCGCCCAGCACCACACCCAGCGCCATCGAGAACAGCGTAATCAACGTGGCGTGATTGCCGCTGCCGAACACCGCCTGCTGCAGAGCCGGAATATTGTTGAACAGCAACACGCCGGCCACCGTCACCACCGGAATAGCCAGCGCAGGAATAAACAGCCGGTTCCCCAACCGTTTGGCACTTTCTTCACGCTGCTGCGGAGTACGTTGATGGTAGCTGCCAAGCCGCATCCCGCCGAAACCGGCGATCAATGCCATCACTATCACCACTACGCCGACGATGATATGCAGCATGCGTTTCTCATTGCTGCCCTCGCCCAACACGTCACCCAGCAGGCTGTAGGTCCAGTCGCCGACCAAAAAGACCAGGCCATACAGCGCCCAAAACAGCCCGGTGGTGATGCGGCGCGGGTTGGCGCGATCGCGGAACGACATCACCGCCACGATCAACAACACCGCGCCGGCCAGCCAGTAGAGATATTGTTGTTGGAAATTCATTGGGCATCTCCTTTGGCCCGCAGCGCCGCCTGGTTAAGCTGCGCCAGCTCGGCGCTGAGTTGTTTGTCCATCCGGTAAAGCCGGAATGCATGGATCAGGAAAGCGAAAATGGCGGTCGGGATACCCCATAAAGCGATATGCAACGGCTCGGTCTGGATACCGCCTGACTCCAGCATAAAGTTATGCATGAAGATGATCGCACCAAAGGCCACGAAGATGTCCTCGCCAAAGAACAGCCCGACGTTATCGGTGGCGGCGGACATGGCACGCAGGCGATGCCGCGTGCGTTCCGGCAACTCGCCGTAGCGATTTTCGGTTGCCCCTTCCGCCATCGGCGCCAGCAGCGGACGCACCATTTGCGGGTGGCCCCCCAGGCTGGTCAGCCCCATGGCGGCGGTGATTTCACGCACAAACAGATAGACGATCAACAACCGCCCTGCGGTGGCGCTCTTGATCTTGGCGATCCACGCCTGCGCGCGTTCTTTCAACCCGTGGCGTTCCAACAGACCTATTACCGCCAGCGGCAACAGCAGGATCAGCGGCAGATTCCGGGTATTGAGGAAGCCTTCACCCAGTTTTTCCAGAATGACGTCCAGCGGCATCAACGCCGCCAGCCCGGTGATAATGCCGGCGGCAATCACCACCAGCACTGGGTTGAAACGCAAAACAAATCCAACCACGATGGCGACAATGCCAATCAATGGCCAGAGATTAATGGCCGGTTCCATAATCGTCCCTCGATAGTTTCCAATCGTTTTTTATGAGTGATGTTGTGTACTGCTATTAATCTGCGCTGACGCTAATGCCCTCTTCGGCGAAACGTTCGCGCAGCGTGCGGGCGAAACTCAACGCATGTTCACCGTCGCCATGCAGACAGACGGTTTCCGCCTGCACCGCCGCCCAGGTGCCGCCCTGCGTGCGCACCCGATGATGGCGCACCATTTCCAGCGTTTGCGCCAGCGCCAGTTCGTCGCTGGTGATCAGCGCACCCGGCTGACCGCGCGGCACCAGCGTGCCGTCGGCCTGATAACCGCGATCGGCGAACACTTCCTGCCGCGTCGCCAACCCCAGTTTCTCTCCGGCGCGGATAAGCTCGCTGCCCGCCAACCCCACCAACCGCAGAGCAGGATCGACCGCCTTCACCGCCCGGGCGATGGCCTCCGCCAAAGCCGGTTCAACCGCAGCCTGGTTGTACAACATGCCGTGCGGCTTCACATGCACCATCACCCCGCCTTCGGCACGGGCCATCGCCGCCACCGCGCCCAGTTGATACACCACCTGCGCATACACCGTTTCAGGCGGCAGTTGCATGCGGGTACGGCCAAAGTTCTCGCGATCGGGGAAACTGGGGTGCGCGCCTATAGCCACGCCATATTGCAGCGCCCAACGGACCGACTGACGCAGGGTTTGTGCATCGCCTGCGTGAAAACCGCAGGCAATATTGGCCGAACTGACCAGTTGCAACAGCGCCTCGTCGTTGGCACAGCCTTCGCCGAGATCGGCGTTCAGATCAACGCGCATCTAACCCCCAGGCAATTTGTTGGATAAAGCGATCCTGCTCGGCCTTGGCACGTTGCGCCTCCGCCAGGGTACAGGGAACAAAGTGGATAGCCTCGCCCAGACGGATCTGCGCCAAATGGTAGAGATCGGCCTCGATCACGCAGGCAATGCGCGGGTAACCGCCGGTAGTTTGCGCGTCGGCCATCAGCACGATCGGCTGGCCGTTATGCGGCACCTGCACCACGCCCGGCAGCAGGCCGTGCGACAGCATTTCGCGGTCGGTGGTGCGGCCCAGCGCATTGCTGCCGTGCAGGCGATATCCCATGCGGTTACTCTGCGGGCTGAGCTGCCAGGAGGTACGCCAAAAAGCCTCCTGTGCTTCGGGACTGAACTCGGCATACTCCGGTCCCGGCAAGGCGCGGATGCGATTATTGAACAACAGTTGCTTAACGCCACAGCTGTTTTGCGGCACGGAAACCGGCTTGCCCAACGGCAGGCTGTCGCCGTCTTTCAGGTTGCGCCCTTCCAGCCCGCCAAAGGCAGCTTTGATATCGGTGCTGCGCGAGCCAAGCATTTCGGGCACGGTGATGCCGCCGGAAATCGCCAAATAGCTGCGCATGCCGCGTTTAGGCATGTTCATGACCAGCTGCTGGCCCGCTTTAACCGGGTAACGCCAGCCGGTCCACAGCGGTTTTTCGTCCAGTTTTGCATCGCAACCGGCCCCGGTCAGAGCGATCCACCCTGACTGGGTGAATTCGGCGCTGAATTGGCCAAGGGTGATTTCCAGCCCGGCATCACCTGGTGAATTCCCCACCAGCAGGTTGGCGATTTTCAACGCCGGCAGGTCAAGCGCACCGCCCTGGCTAACGCCCAGATGGCGGAAACCGTGACGGCCCGCATCCTGTACCGTGGTGTAAATGCCCGCACGCAGGATCTTCAACATACGCCCTCCTTCTGCGGCACGAAGCGCACGTTATCGCCGGGGCGCAGCAGCGTCGGCGGCATGTCATAAGGGTTGAATAACGACAGCGGCGTGCGGCCAATCAACTGCCAGCCCCCCGGCGTGACCAGCGGATAAATGCCGGTCTGGCTGCCGCCGATGCCAATGGAGCCAGCTGCCACCGCCAGACGCGGTTCGGCGCGACGCGGCGTCGCCAATTTTTCCGACATGCCGCCCATGTAAGAAAAGCCCGGCTGAAAGCCAAGGAAATAAACCACATAGGCCGCCGAAGAATGGCATTCCACCACCTGCTGCGGCGTCATGCCGGTGTGGTGCGCCACCGCGTCCAGATCAGGCCCATATTCGCCGCCGTAGATCACCGGAATCTCCACCTGGCGCGATGGCGGCATCAGGCTTTCCTCGCTGTCCCAGCCCTGCTGCAGCTGCGCCAACATCGCTTCGGCATCGGCCTGTGGCGTATTGAGCAACAGCGTAAGATTGTTCATTCCCGGCACTACTTCAAGCACATCGGGATGATGATTAAATATTTCGGCCAGCGCCCAGATCCGCTGCTGGCTCGGCAGCGTCATCGGCGGCGACAGTTCAAGCACTACGGCTCTTTCACCCAACAGGTAATAACGCGCTCGTTGTCGTTGCACCTGATTCTCCTTAATTACCGCGATGAAAAACACACCAGTTATGCGTGACGCAGCCCCGGCTGTCAATAGAACGCAACCATTGAAAAAATAAGGAATTAAGGCGCAAAAAGGATCCAGCCGGCGCGCAGGCCGGGCCAGATCCCGAGGAAGAATCAGGCGGGGTTCGGGATATCGATAAAGGTCACGTTAAAACCATGATGCTGCGCCAGCCATTCCCCCAGCGCCTTCACACCGCCGCGCTCGGTGGCGTGGTGACCGGCAGCGAAGAAGTGAACGCCCATTTCCCGTGCGGTGTGGATGGTTTGTTCCGATACCTCACCGCTGATAAAGGCGTCCACACCGAAACGCGCCGCGCTATCGATGAAACCCTGGCCGCCGCCGGTACACCAGGCCACGCGACGAATGTGCGCCGGCGCGTTATCGCCACAGTGCAGCACTGCACGGCCCAGTCGGCTCTCAATGCGCTGCTGCAACTCAGCGCCGGTCAGCGGTTGTTCAAACTCGCCGTGCGGCACCAGCGGTTCCACTTCACCGATAACGCGAATGCCAAGCAGATGCGCCAGTTGCGCGTTGTTGCCCAGCACCGGGTGGGCATCCAGCGGCAGATGATAACCGTACAGGTTGATGTCATTGGTCAGCAGCGTTTTCAGCCGATTGCGTTTCATGCCGCGCACCGCCGGCGCTTCGTTTTTCCAGAAATACCCGTGATGCACCAGTATGGCATCCGCCTGCTGCTCCACCGCCGCATCCAGCAGCGCCTGACAGGCGGTCACGCCGGTGACGATACGTTTTACGTGCGACCGCCCTTCTACCTGCAGGCCATTCGGCGCATAGTCCTGAAACGCGGCGCTGTTCAGTTCGCTGTTGATCAGATTTTCCAGATCGAGGTTACGCATAATCTTCTCTCTTCAATTCAAAATGTTTGCCGGTCGCCCTGTGTCATCAGGATAAACTTCACGCCCAGATCGTTGCCCTGATCCAGCTGCTGCTTAATGGTAGCGCGCACGTCTTCGCCCTGCTTCAGGCTGGGTTTGATATGGCTGATCACTACCGGAAAATCCTTCAGCGAGCCTTCGCCGCCGCTGTACTGAGCCAGACTTTTCAGCTCTTTCAACAGCCACGCCGGCGTCAGGTGGCCGTACAGGTTTTTATCTTCAACGCCATTGGGGTAAGAGGTTTCAATAATCATCCCCTTCAGCTTTTTCTGTTCAATTAACGGCCCCAGCGCGCGCCAGGCGGTATCCAGATGGCGCGACTGCTCGAGCACATCCGGCCCGGTGTCGCCGAAATAGGCGAAGGATCCGCTGCGATCGGACACCAGCAGCATCGAGGAGGAATAACGATCGTGGCTGAGCGGATACATCACGCCGCTCAGGCCGGTGACGCCCAGGGTAAAGCGCTGCTGCGGCCGCACCGTTTGCAACCGATAGGTGCCCAGCCGCGATCCGTTACCGGCGTCGGTGAAGTTTGGCCAAGCCTTCCAGTTAAAGTAATGATTGCGCAAGGTCAGGATGGTATCGGCCTGGGCATAAATATTTTTCTTGCCGTCCTCCGGCGAACCGATAATCAGCCCGGCCACATGGTCCAGATGGCCATGGCTGATAAAGTAACCGCCGATCAGTTGCCGGAACACGTAACCCTGAGGGGTATAAGGCGCCGCCAGTTCGGGGGTCACCTGCGGAAAACTGCCTTTTTCCAGCCCTTTGGCAATGCCCGGCAACAGTGAACCGGCATCGAGCGCCAGGTACTGCGGCTGGTTGTCGCTGCGGATCAGATAGGATGTCAGATTGCCGTCGCTGACGCCGCCGTCAACGCCAAGTGCTACCACGTCAAAGCCGGCCAGCGCCAGGGCTGAATAGCCGCTCAGGCATAGGGCCAGCACCTTGTTCATCATTCTTTCGCTCCTTGCTGTTGCCTTAATATTCCCCCCGCTTGGCCGCTTCAAAGGCCGCCAGCGTCTCCAGCCGGGCCTGCTTGTGATCGACAATCGGCAAAGGATAATCCAGCGTGCGTTGCTGTTTTTCCGCCCAGAGATGGGGCTGATGAAGAGCATTGTCCGGTACATCCGCCAACTCGGGCAACCATTTACGGATAAAAGTGCCTTGCGGATCAAAACGTTCGCCCTGGGTGGTCGGATTAAAGATGCGGAAATACGGCGCGGCGTCGGTGCCGGTTGAAGCCGCCCACTGCCAGCCGCCGTTATTCGCCGCCAGATCGCCGTCCAACAGCTGCGACATGAAATAGCGTTCGCCGGCGCGCCAGTCGATCAGCAGATCTTTCACCAAAAAACTGGCGCTGATCATGCGTAACCTATTGTGCATCCAGCCGGTTTTATTCAGCTGGCGCATGGCGGCATCAACGATCGGGTAGCCGGTCGCACCTTTCTGCCAGGCCAGCAACAGTGCGTCGTTATTCCTCCAGCGTACCCTATCCGTCCACTCGATAAAGGGACGGTGCCTGCATAACGCAGGATAGGCCACCATCAGATGCCGATAAAATTCGCGCCAGATCAATTCGTTCAGCCAGCCAAAAGCGCCGCTGTCGCTGTTTTCCAGTACCTGCGGGCATTCGGCGCGCAGGCGGTTAAAGCATTGGCGCGGCGACAGTACGCCAATCGCCAGATACGGCGACAGGCTGCTGGTACCGGCAATAGCGGGAAAGTCGCGTTGTTGCAGGTAATCCTGCACTTGCTCGCGGCAGAAAGCGCGCAGCCGCTGCAGCGCCACGTCTTCCCCGGCGGGAAAATCTGCACCCGCCTCAACCTGCGGATAATCGAACGCCGCCGGCGCAACTGACACCGGCAACGCGCCGCCTTCACGACGTTTGGGCGCCGGCAAGGAACGGACGTCGGATTCGGTCAGCCGTTGGATAAAAGCCTTACGGAATGGCGTATAAATTTTGTACATCTCTCCGCCGCCGGTTTGTACGCTGCCCGGCGGTAACAGCAGGCTGTCATCGAAGCTTTGGCAAATCACCTGCCCGGATAAACGCCGTTGCGCTTGTTGATCACGCTTTAGCTCATTGATCTCGTACTGGCGGTTATAAAACAGCGCATTCACCCGCTCTTGCGCGCAGTACGCCACCAGCCAGTCAACAGCGGCGGAAAAATCATCGCACTGATGGCAAACCAGCGGGATACCGCGATCCGCCAGCGCCTGCTGAACCTGCAGCAGGTTGGCGTGAATAAATGCCGCCTGACGCGGCGCCATCTCATGCTGCCGCCACTGTCCAGGGGTAGCGATGAACACCGCCAGCACGCGGGCGGCGGGATCGCAACAGGCGGCGTGCAGCGCTTTGTTGTCGGTTATACGCAGATCGTTACGTAGCCAGACCAGATGCGTGGCCATAAAACTCCTCGTCGGTTAGTGGCCGTAACGCAAACGCAACGCTTCGGGATAGGGTTCGAAATAACGTTGATCGGCCAGATAGCGATCCGGGTATTCGACCATGTAATGTTTGAGCAGGGTGATCGGCGCCAACAGCGGCTGCATTCCCTGGCGATAACGATCGATCAGTTGCGCCAACTCCTGCCGCTGAGCCGAACTGAGCTGGCGGCGGAAATACCCCTGCACGTGCATCAGCACATTGGTGTGATTGCGGCGCGTAGCCTTGTGCGCCAACAGCCTCATCAGGCGGCTGCGGTATTCAATGGCGAATGCCTCCAGCGACGCCCACTTTTCGATACCGGCGACAAAACGGCCCAGTTCGCGGTATTCCGGCTGCGAATGCGCCAGCAGCGAAAGCTTATAACGGCTGTGGAAAGCGATCAGCCCGCCACGGGTCAACCCCTTGCGCCACAACATATTCAGTTCATACAGCGCGTAAACCCGCTCGACAAAGTTTTCCCGCAGGGTGGCATCATTCAGCCGCCCGTCTTCTTCTACCGGCAGCCAGGGCATCTGGCGCAGCAGTTCGGCCGTGAATAGCCCGACACCGTTTTTGCGCGACTCTTTTCCGTTTTCGCTGTAAACCCGCACTCGCTCCATACCGCAGCTCGGCGATTTGGCGCAAACGATATAGCCGCAGAGATGCCCCAGTTCCGCGACGCGTTGCTCGGAGAATCGCTGCATTTTGTCGGTCACGTCGACGCTGTCGTCGTTGCTGAAGCGCATCGCCGGCGACGGATGTTGTTGTTTGCTCAACCGCAGTGCCGGGCGTGGGGTGGGCAAACCGATCGCCATTTCCGGGCACACCGATTCAAAACGCACATAGGGCGCCAGTTGCTCCACCGCAAAGGCCAGGCGTTTATGGCCGCCATCAAAACGCACCGCGTCGCCCAACAGGCAGGCGCTGATCCCGACCGGAATTTTGTCACTCATGATTTGCTCCTACAATCCTGGACAATGCTAAAAGTGTAGAGGAATTCACGCAGGGAAACGACAGTTAGCTGCGTAATGGGCAGGCTGCGCCCATAAAAAAACCCCCGCCGCGAGGCGAGGGTTTCAGGGGACGCTGGCTGCGATCAGTAGAAATCGCAGGACGCCAGTTCCGCCTGTTGCAGCCAGACCGGCTTATCGCTGGTTTTAGACCAGACGCGGTGCAGATAGCTGTAAAAACGTGCCCGGTCGCTGCGGAACAGCATAACCGGTAAAGCCAAAGTCCCTGCCAGGATCACTGCGCTGCGGCGCAGGAGAATCCGATGCAATGAATAAGCGTGATAAGTAGACATGCGAACCTCCTCAAAAACGCCCGGCCGTTGATTTTCTGAAAACAGCGCTGGCGTAGACAATGTAAATGCGACAATTTGGTAACTGAGCAAAATTTTAGCGCAACTAATGAAAGTTTACTACTCATCCGACCACTAAATTGTACAAAAAATCGCAAATAAATGCGCCATCCCGTAATTTTGTTACAACAAAGTTAATGGATAACTAACCATTGGTTATATTATGGTTATTTACAGCCTGTTTACGCATACCGCTTCCCCAGGCAGCGCAGAACATAGGCTGAAACGCGCCACCCGATCACAAAGCCGCCGTTAAAAAGCCATTTTTCGCTGTAATTTCAGCCATTTTTATACTTTTTTTACACTGCCCAGCGCTATTTTTTCATCTTCTTTTTACCGCCCTCCCTACACTCGCAGTATCAAAAACTACACCTCTGGAGGTGTCCTGTGAGTATCAGCGTTATTGGTGGTGCGCTGTTGGTTCTGCTGCTGTTGGGCTATCTGGTTTATGCCCTGTTCAATGCGGAGGATTTCTGATGGCAGCTTCAGCCTTTTTACTGATTGCCAGCTTCCTGCTGGTGCTTGTGCTGCTGGCCCGGCCTTTAGGCAGCTTTTTGGCACGCCTGATCGAAGGCGAACCGCTGCCCGCCCTGCGCCAGGTGGAAGCCACCGTCTGGCGCTGCTGTGGCAATGACACCGCCGAGATGAACTGGTGGCAATACGCGCTGGCGATCCTGTGGTTCAACCTGCTTGGCCTGGTACTGCTGTTCGCACTGCTGATGGGCCAGGGCTCGCTGCCGCTTAACCCGCAGGGTTTCCCTGGGTTGTCGTGGGATCTGGCGTTCAATACCGCCGTCAGCTTTGTCACCAATACCAACTGGCAGGCTTACAGTGGCGAAAGCACCCTCAGTTACCTCAGCCAGATGGCCGGGCTGGCCGTGCAGAACTTCTTGTCCGCCGCCACCGGCATCGCAGTAGCCTTTGCGCTGATCCGTGCCTTCACCCGCCGTTCCAGCGCCACCATAGGTAACGCCTGGATCGACATTTTCCGCGTGACGCTGTACGTACTGCTGCCGATTTCGCTGCTGATCGCGCTGTTCTTCGTCAGCCAGGGCACGCTGCAAAACTTCCTGCCTTATCTGCACACCACTACGCTGGAAGGCGCGCAGCAGACGCTGCCGATGGGGCCGGTAGCCTCGCAGGAAGCGATCAAAATGCTCGGCACCAACGGCGGCGGCTTCTTTGGCGCCAACTCGGCGCATCCGTTCGAGAACCCGACCGTTCTGACAAACTTTGTACAGATGCTGGCGATCTTCCTGATCCCGTGCGCACTGTGCTTTGCCTTCGGTCAGGTTGCCGGTGAGAACCGTCAGGGACACGCGCTGATCTGGGCGATGGCGCTGATCTTCGTGGTGGCGGTGGTCGTGGTGATGTTCGCCGAATTGGCCGGTAACCCGCATCTGAGCGCGCTGGGCGCCGACAGCAACATCAATATGGAAGGTAAGGAGTCTCGCTTTGGCATTCTCGCCACCAGCCTGTTCTCGGTGGTGACCACCGCAGCCTCCTGCGGCGCGGTCAACGCGATGCACGACTCCTTCACCGCGTTGGGCGGCATGGTGCCGATGTGGCTGATGCAGATTGGCGAGGTGGTATTCGGCGGCGTGGGCTCCGGCCTGTACGGCATGCTGCTGTTCGTGCTGCTGACGGTGTTTATCGCCGGGCTGATGATCGGCCGCACGCCGGAGTACCTGGGCAAAAAGATCGACGTCTATGACATGAAAATGACCGCGCTGGCGATTCTGGTCACGCCGACCCTGGTGTTGCTGGGCACGGCGCTGGCCATCGCCACCGACGCAGGCCGCGCCGGCATCCTTAACCCAGGCGCGCATGGCTTCAGCGAAGTGCTGTATGCCCTGTCTTCCGCCGCCAACAACAACGGCAGCGCCTTTGCCGGCTTGAGCGTCAACACGCCGTTCTACAACCTGCTGCTGGCATGCGCCATGTTCGTCGGCCGCTTCGGGGTCATCCTGCCGGTGCTGGCCATTGCCGGTTCGCTGTGCGCGAAAAAACGTCAGCCTGCGGGCAACGGCACCCTGCCGACCTACGGACCGCTGTTTATCGGCTTGCTGATCGGCACCGTGCTGCTGGTGGGCGCATTAACCTTCGTACCGGCGTTGGCGCTGGGACCGGTGGCCGAGCACCTGCAGCTCTGGTTGGCAAACTAACAGACGTCATAGAGAGAGAATAAAGAAATGACTCGCAAACAACGCGCACTGTTTGAACCGGCATTGGTCCGTACCGCGCTGATCGATGCGGTGAAAAAATTGGATCCGCGCACCCAATGGCGTAACCCGGTGATGTTCGTGGTGTATATCGGCAGCATTTTGACTACCGTCATCTGGCTGGCGATCCTGGCCAAACAGACCGACGGCAGCGCCGCCTTTACCGGCAGTATCGCCCTGTGGCTGTGGTTCACCGTGCTGTTCGCCAACTTTGCCGAAGCCTTGGCCGAGGGGCGCAGCAAAGCGCAGGCAGAAAGCCTGAGGGGCACCAAGAAAACCAGTTGGGCGAAGAAATTGGCCGCGCCGCGCCGTGACGGCGCCACCGAGAAAGTGTCCGCCGAAAGCCTGCGCAAGGGTGACGTGGTGCTGGTAGAAGCCGGCGATACCATCCCTTGTGACGGTGAAGTGCTGGAAGGCGGCGCTTCGGTAGATGAAAGCGCCATTACCGGTGAGTCTGCGCCGGTGATCCGCGAATCCGGCGGCGACTTCTCGTCGGTGACCGGCGGCACCCGCGTGCTGTCCGACTGGCTGGTGGTGCAGTGCAGCGTCAACCCGGGCGAAACCTTCCTCGATCGGATGATCGCCATGGTGGAAGGCGCCAAGCGGCGTAAAACCCCGAACGAGGTGGCACTGACCATTCTGCTGGTGGCGCTGACCATCGTGTTCGTGCTGGCGACCGCTACGCTGTTTCCGTTCTCGCAATACAGCGTAGATGCCGCCAAAGGCGGGTCAGTCGTCAGCATCACCGTGCTGGTGGCGCTGCTGGTCTGTCTGATCCCAACGACTATCGGTGGCCTGCTGTCTGCCATCGGCGTGGCGGGGATGAGCCGGATGCTGGGCGCAAACGTGATCGCCACCAGCGGCCGTGCGGTGGAAGCGGCCGGCGACGTCGACGTGCTGCTGCTGGACAAAACCGGCACCATCACGCTGGGCAACCGTCAGGCCTCCGAGTTTCTGCCTGCACCTGGCGTGAAGGAACAGGAGCTGGCCGATGCGGCGCAGTTGTCTTCCCTGGCCGATGAAACGCCGGAAGGCCGCAGCATTGTGGTGCTGGCCAAACAGCGCTTTAACCTGCGCGAGCGCGATCTGCAAGCGCTGAACGCCACCTTCGTGCCCTTCTCCGCCCAAACGCGCATGAGCGGCGTCAACGTGCAGGACCGCATGATCCGTAAAGGGGCGGTGGATGCCATTCGCCGCCATGTGGAATCCAATCAGGGCCACTTCCCGCAGGCGGTGGACGAACTGGTGGCTAGCGTAGCGCGTACCGGCGGTACGCCGCTGGTGGTGGCCGAAGGGCCGCGGGTGCTGGGCGTGGTGGCACTGAAGGATATCGTCAAGGGCGGCATTAAAGAGCGCTTCGCCGAGCTGCGTAAAATGGGCATCAAAACGGTGATGATCACCGGCGATAACCCCTTGACCGCTGCGGCGATCGCCGCCGAGGCCGGGGTGGATGACTTCCTGTCGGAAGCCACGCCGGAAGCCAAACTGGCCTTAATCCGCCAGTACCAGGCGGAAGGCCGGCTGGTGGCGATGACCGGCGACGGCACCAACGATGCCCCGGCGCTGGCGCAGGCCGACGTGGCGGTGGCGATGAACTCGGGCACCCAGGCCGCCAAAGAGGCAGGCAACATGGTCGATCTGGACTCCAACCCGACCAAACTGATTGAAGTGGTGCATATCGGTAAACAGATGCTGATGACGCGCGGTTCGCTGACCACCTTCAGTATCGCCAACGACGTGGCGAAGTATTTCGCCATTATCCCGGCGGCGTTCGCGGCAACCTACCCGCAGTTGAACGCGCTGAATGTGATGCACCTGCACTCCCCCGCTTCCGCCATTATGTCGGCGGTCATTTTCAACGCTCTGGTGATCGTGTTCCTGATCCCGCTGGCGCTGAAAGGGGTGAGCTATAAGCCAATGAGCGCCGCAGCGCTGCTGCGCCGCAACCTGTGGATGTACGGTGTGGGTGGCTTACTGGTGCCCTTTGTCGGCATCAAGCTGATCGATCTGGTCCTGGTCGCCTTGCATATCGCCGGTTAAGAATTAAGAGGAAATGAACATGTCATATTTACGTCCTTCGCTGGTGATGCTGATTCTGCTGACGTTGATTACCGGCATTGCCTACCCGCTGTTGACCACCGGGCTGTCGCAGTTGCTGTTTTCCGGCGCGGCCAACGGCTCGCTGTTGTATCAGGGCGACAAGGTGGTGGGGTCGGCACTGATCGGCCAAAACTTTACCAAACCGGAGTATTTCTGGGGTCGCCCTTCAGCCACCGGTGATTCAGCCTATAATGCCATGGCGTCCGCCGGCAGCAATCTGGCCGCCACCAACCCGGCGCTGGATAAAGCCATCGCCGAACGTGCGGTGCAGTTGCGTCAGGCCAATCCGGCGGCGAAAGGCCCGATCCCGGTCGATCTGCTGACCGCCTCCGCCAGCGGGCTGGATCCACAGATTTCCATCGCTGCGGCACAATATCAACTGGCCAGGGTTGCCGCAGCGCGCCAGCTGCCGCAGGAGCAGATCGCCAAGCTGATTGACGAAAGCACCGATCAGGCAACCCCCAACTTTATGGGCGAATCGGTAGTTAACGTGCTGAAACTGAACCTGGCGCTCGACGCATTGCGGTAATACGCCGCATTCAGCATAGTGAGAGGGTTCGGCTTGCCGAACCCATTTTTGCTTTGTTACGCAAGGAATTGTAATGGTCGAAGAAGAACAGCAGCGCCCCGATCCTGACAGCCTGCTCGCGGTAGCCAATGAAAAACCGCGCGGCCGGCTGAAGGTGTTCTTCGGCGCCTGTGCCGGGGTGGGTAAAACTTACGCCATGCTGCAAGAAGCGCAGCGCCTGCGCGGCCAGGGGCTGGACGTGCTGGTTGGCGTAGTCGAAACCCACGGGCGCAGCGAAACCGCCGCGCTGCTGACCGGGCTGGACATGCTGGCGAAAAAGCGTATCCAGTATCGCGGCAGGCTGGTGCAGGAGTTTGATCTCGATGCCGCGCTGGCGCGCCATCCTGCGCTGGTGCTGATGGACGAACTGGCGCACAGCAACGCCCAGGGTTCGCGTCACCCGAAACGCTGGCAGGATGTAGAAGAGTTGCTGGACGCCGGTATCGACGTGCTCACCACCGTGAACGTGCAGCATCTGGAGAGCCTGAACGACGTGGTCGGCGGCGTAACCGGGGTGCGGGTACGCGAGACCGTGCCCGATCACGTATTCGACGAAGCGACCGAAGTGGTGCTGGTCGATCTGCCGCCGGACGATCTGCGCCAGCGGCTAAATGAAGGCAAGGTGTATATCCCCGGCCAGGCCGAACGCGCCATCGAGCACTTCTTCCGCAAGGGCAACCTGATCGCCCTGCGCGAGCTGGCGCTACGCCGCACCGCCGATCGGGTCGATGACCAAATGCGCGCCTTTCGCGATACCCAGGGGCGAGAAAAAGTGTGGCACACCCGCGACAGCATTTTGCTGTGCGTCGGCCACAACAGCGGCAACGAAAAGCTGGTGCGCATCGCCGCCCGGCTGGCGGCGCGTCTGGGCTGCCACTGGCATGCGGTGTATGTGGAAACGCCGAAGCTGCACCGGCTGCCGGAAAACCAACGCCGGGCGATCCTGCGGGCATTGCGGCTGGCACAGGAACTGGGTGCCGAAACCGCCACCCTGTCCGATCCTTCCGAAGAACGTGCGGTGCTGCGCTACGCCCGCGAGCATAACCTGGGCAAAATCATTATCGGCCGGCGTGGCGAGCAGCGTTGGAAACTGCGCGGCAGCTTTGCCGATCGTCTTGGCCGCCTGGGGCCGGATCTCGATTTGGTGATCGTCGCGCTGGAGAACGACAGCTTCGCACAGCCCGGTAAAGAGCATGACAACCGTAATTTCACCGAGAAGTGGCGCATGCAATTGCGCGGCTGCGCCGTCGCCGTAGCCTTGTGCGCCCTGATTACCCTGCTCTCCCAGTGGCTGCTGCCGGGCTTTGACCAGGCTAACCTGGTGATGGTGTATCTGCTCGGCGTGGCGATCGTCGCGTTGTTCTTCGGCCGCTGGCCGTCTGTGCTGGCCGCGGTGATCAACGTCGCCAGCTTTGACCTGTTTTTCGTTCAACCCCAATGGTCGTTTGCCGTCAGCGATATGCAGTATCTGCTGACCTTCGGCGTTATGTTGATCGTCGGCATTACCATCGGCAACCTGACCGCCGGGGTGCGCTATCAGGCTCGCGTCGCCCGCTACCGCGAACAGCGAGCCCGCCACCTGTATGAGATTTCCCGCGGTCTGAGCCAGGCGCTGACCCCCGAAGATATCGCCAAAACCAGCCGCCATTTCCTCTCCAGCAGCTTCCAGGCCAAAACCGTGCTGCTGCTGCCACAAGAGGACGGCAAGCTGCAACAGATGGTCGGCGAGTCCGGAGGCTTGTTGTCGGTGGATGAAGCCATTGCCCGCTGGAGCTTTGACAAGGGGATGCCGGCCGGCGCCGGCACCGACACCCTGCCCGGTGTGCCTTATCAACTGCTGCCGTTAACCGCCTCGAAGCAGACCTTCGGCCTGTTGGCTATCGAACCCGGCAACCTGCGCCAGTTGATGGTGCCGGAGCAGCAGCGGCTGCTGCAGACCTTTGCGGTGCTGATCGCCAGCGCGCTGGAGCGGCTGCACCTGGCGCGCAGCGCCGAGGAGGCCAAGCTGGACGCCGAGCGTGAACAGCTGCGCAACTCTCTGTTGGCGGCGCTGTCCCACGATTTGCGCACCCCGCTGACGGTGCTGTTCGGCCAGGCGGAGATTTTGACGCTCGATCTGGCGGCCGAAGGCTCCAGTCACGCGCCGCAGGCCAGCCAGATCCGCCAGCAGGTGCTAAGCACCACCCGGCTGGTGAATAACCTGCTGGATATGGCGCGCATTCAGTCCGGCGGCTTTAACCTGCGGAAAGAGTGGCAATCGCTGGAGGAGATCGTCGGCGCATCGCTGCACATGCTGGAGCCGCTGCTGACCCAACACCAGATCAAGGTCGAGCTGCCGCCTGAGCTGGTGCTGGTCAATTGCGACGGCAGCCTGCTGGAACGCGTCTTCACTAACCTGTTGGAAAACGCCAATAAATACGCCGGCATCGATGCTATTATCGGCATTCGCGCCCATACTCTGCCGGAGTGGCTGGAAGTCGAAGTCTGGGACAATGGCCCCGGCATTCCCGAAGGGAAAAAACAGCTGATTTTCGATAAATTCGCCCGCGGCAATAAAGAGTCGGCAATCCCCGGCGTGGGGTTGGGGTTAGCGATTTGCCGTGCCATTATTGAAGTGCACGGCGGCCGCATCTGGGCGGAAAACGGCGCCAACGGCGGCGCCAGTTTCCGTTTTGTTCTTCCGCTGGAGAAACCGCCCGAAATTGACGGCGAATCCTTTGATCTGTAATCACCCTCTGGGAGCACTGTGAGCAGCACGCCAACCAACATTCTGATTGTCGAAGATGAAAAAGAGATCCGGCGTTTCGTGCGCATCGCATTGGAAAGCGAAGGTCTGCGGGTGTTTGAAAGCGAGACGCTACAGCGTGGGCTGATTGAAGCCGGCACGCGTAAACCGGATCTGATTATTCTCGATTTAGGGTTGCCGGACGGCGACGGGTTGAGCTATATCCGCGATCTGCGGCAGTGGAGCGCCATTCCGGTGATCGTTCTCTCGGCGCGCAATGCCGAAGAGGACAAAATCGCCGCACTGGACGCCGGGGCGGACGACTATCTCAGCAAGCCCTTTGGCATTGGCGAATTGCTGGCGCGGGTGCGGGTTGCCTTGCGCCGCCACTCCGGCAGCCAACAAGAAAGCCCGCTGGTCAGTTTTTCCGAAATCACCGTCGATCTGATCAACCGTCGGGTGCTGCGCAATGGCGAAGATCTGCACCTGACGCCAATAGAGTTTCGCCTGCTGGCCGAATTGCTGGCCAACTCCGGCAAAGTGATCACCCAACGTCAGTTGCTGAGCCACGTCTGGGGGCCGAACTACGTCGAACACAGCCACTATCTGCGCATTTATATGGGGCACCTGCGGCAAAAGCTGGAAGCCGACCCGGCCCGGCCGAAACACCTGCTGACCGAGACCGGCGTCGGGTACCGGTTTATGCCTTGAGGTTGACGGGAGCCGCATGCGGCTCCCCTACTGTTGTGGGCCCTTCTTCAACCCCATCATGAACTCCTTGAACGCCTCGCGCAGCGGTGCGAACACCGGATGCTTGCGGTTCTCGATCATCACCTCCGAAAACAGCTTCAGGCCGACGGCGAAGGCCGCACTTTTATCTTCGCCAAAATTCAGATCTTCACGCGATTTGATTCGCTCGACGATGCCGAGAATATCGTCGTGATTTTCCACTTCAAAACTCAACGGCGCTTTATCGACCGGATCGCCTTTGCGATCGTTAAGGGCTTCAACGGTGATACGGAAACGGTGGCCTGGCATCAGTCGTTCTCCTGCGTTGTCGTGTTAATGTTCATTTCACTTTCGATCGCCGTTACTGCAGTGAGCAACGCCTGATTGATACGTTCAACCTGCTGCGGCGAGAGATCGGCGCGCATTACGTTGCCGCGCAGCAAACTGCGCAGGCGGTTCATGGCTTCTGAGATACCTTCCGCCAGGTTGCCGTGATGATGATGACTGCGGCCGGCCCCGGCCAAACGGGCAAGGATCGGATCGACGGCGGCCTGGTGTTTTTGCAGTTCGCTCTGGCCCAACGCGGTGATTTGGTAGCTTTTGCGGCCGTTACCGGTGGTTATCGGCTCGAGGAAATCCTGCTCTTCCAACAGCGTCAGGGTCGGATAAATAACGCCTGGACTTGGCACGTACAAACCGGAGGAAGCCTCGTCGATCGCCTTGATCAGCTCATAGCCGTGGCTCGGCTTGCGCGCCACCAGCGCCAGCAACACCAACCGCAAATCGCCATGTTCAAACATGCGGTGACGCCCACCACGGCCGCCGCGCCCACCACGTCCGTGTTCTTCGCCGTGCTCGCCGCCAAAATGGTGGCGCCCGCCGCGACGACGATGTTCGTGCCCTTCTTCGCCGTCATGGTGGCAACCATGACGGCGGTGTAAACCTAATCGATGGAACATAGGGTTTTACCTCTCAATGAATAGTCAGTTGACGAGGTGATTTAGATATATCTAACTCACTTCGATATATCTAATCTAGATCGATATATCGAAATGTGCAACGGGTCTTTGTAAATAGATATATCTAAATTGCAGGCATAAAAAAAGCGCTGTAAAAACAGCGCTTTTCATCAGGCAGAAAAGAGATTATTTGGCGGAAGCCAGCACTTCGCTGACGATCTCTACCGCTTCATGCTCGATCTTTTCGCGGTGCTCGGCCCCCAGGAAGCTTTCGCAATAGATTTTGTAGGCTTCTTCGGTACCTGAAGGACGTGCGGCAAACCAGCCGTTGTCGGTCATCACTTTCAGGCCGCCGATGGAGGCGCCGTTGCCCGGAGCCGCCGTCAAACGAGCGGTGATCGGGTCACCCGCTAACGTGTTGGCCTTGACCATTTCCGGCGACAGCTTGGCCAATGCGGCTTTTTGCGCATGGGTAGCCGGTGCCTGAATGCGGTTATAGCTCGGTGCGCCGAAACGCTTGGCCAGATCCTCGTAATGATTCTGCGGATTTTCGCCAGTCACTGCGGTGATTTCCGCCGCCAGCAGGCACATGATGATGCCGTCTTTGTCGGTCGACCACGGGGTGCCATTGAAACGCAGGAACGAAGCCCCGGCGCTTTCTTCACCGCCAAAGCCGAAGCTGCCGTCGAACAGACCGTCGACAAACCATTTGAAACCGACCGGCACTTCCACCAGTTTGCGGCCCAGATCGGCCACTACGCGGTCAATCATCGCGCTGGAAACCAGCGTTTTACCCACGGCCACATCCGCGCCCCACTGCGGGCGATGCTGGAACAGGTAGTTGATGGCAACGGCCAGATAGTGGTTCGGGTTCATCAGGCCTTTAGGCGTGACGATGCCGTGACGATCGTAGTCCGGGTCATTGGCGAACGCCAGATCGAACTTGTCGCGCAGCGCCAGCAGGCCGGCCATCGCAGATTCCGACGAGCAGTCCATGCGGATAATGCCGTCGTGGTCCAGGTGCATAAAGCGGAAGGTCTGATCGATAGAGTCGTTGACCAGCGTCAGATCCAGCTTGTAGTGCTCGGCAATGCGCTGCCAGTAGGCAATGCCGGAGCCGCCCAGCGGATCAACCCCCAATTTCAGGCCGGCACGCTGAATGGCGGGCATGTCAACCACGTCCACCAGCCCTTCCACATAAGGTTGTACCAAATCCTGCGCGTGCAAATGACCGCTGTTCCAGGCTTTGTCCAGCGACTGGCGCTGAACGCCTTTCAGCTGTTGCGCCAGCAGCTCGTTGGCGCGCTTTTCAATCACCGAGGTCAGGTTGGTGTCGGCCGGGCCGCCGTTGGTCGGGTTATACTTGATGCCGCCGTCTTCAGGCGGGTTGTGCGAAGGGGTAATGACGATGCCGTCGGCCTGCGCCCCGCCGTTGCGGTTGTGGCACAAAATGGCATGAGATACCGCAGGGGTTGGCGTAAAGCCGTTATTTTCCTGCACGATCACATCTACGCCGTTGGCGGTCAGGACTTCCAGCACAGAAATGAAGGCCGGCTCCGACAGCGCATGGGTGTCTTTACCGACGTAACAAGGGCCGGTAACCCCTTGCTGGCGACGCACTTCGGCAATCGCCTGGGCGATAGCGAGGATATGGGCTTCATTGAAGCTGTGGCGCAGGGCGCTGCCGCGATGCCCTGAAGTACCGAACTTCACCGCGTGTGCGGCGTTGCCCGCTTCCGGCTGCAGTACATAGTACTGCGACGTCAGCTGGGCCACGTTGATCAAATCGCTTTGCTGAGCCGGCTGCCCGGCACGTGGGTTATTCGCCATCGACATATCTCCCTATTCCCTGTCCGGCAACCGGGCAATATGTCGCTCACGGCCACCATGACGGGCTGTTCGCTAAATTAGATAGTGCCGCAAACTTTATCTGTCAGTTCCGCAGGGAACTGCATAGCCTGCATGATGTGTTCAACCATGCTGCGTTTACGACCGGTGTTGGTATTGGTGATCACCCAGTAAGGCGTACCCGGAACGTGCTTTGGCTTGGTATGCGTTCCGTTCGCCAGCAGGGTTTGTTGATCGCCGGCAAAATAGGTGCGGGTACGACCATGCAATGCATCGGTAGCTGCGGCAAAGCCCGCCGCATCGAGGGTATACAGGGTCGAAAGAACCAGCATGAAACGATTCACGGCTCTGCTCTGCTCGGCATATTCGTCCGACAGCAGCAGCTCGCGCACCGCGCGTACGCGATCGCGAGGACGCTGCGCGGCGGCGACTTTTTCCTGCTCGGCGCTCTGAGCACTGGCGGCAGGTGCGGCGCGCAATGGCTGGCCTGCGGTAAACTTCAACATACGGCGCAAAATATCGGACGCGCTCTCACCAATATGTTGCGTGTGGCTGGCAATATAACGGTAAAGCTCTTCGTCGACTTCAATAGTTTTCATCTTTATCCAGTACTGTTTTTTTCTACTTAGAACCTGAAGCCAGATCCTGCATTCAAGCCATGGGATTATAAGGTTAAAAGCGCAAGGGCGAACACAACTATGTGCCTGCGGGCGGAAAAAGCAGACTAATACCTATAGCCGGCGCTGCCAAGCCCGAAACAAGAAAAATCCGAGTTATTATACCCTATGGATTTCAAGTTTCCGCCAACAAGGCTGAAGCTTGAAAGGCGACGGGTATATTCGTCGTGTGTTTTAATCATGATACCCTAATCTGAATCTCTCTCAGTATGAACTTCGCCATGAAATTACATTATCAACTGTTGGCCACCGACTCCTCCGCCCTGCCGGTCGTGCTGATCCACGGGCTGTTCGGCAATCTGGACAACCTGGGCGTGCTGGCGCGCGATCTGAATCAACAGCACAGCGTGATTAAAGTCGATCTGCGTAACCACGGCCTTTCGCCGCGTTCTGCGGTAATGACCTATCCGGAAATGGCGCAGGACCTGCTGGCGCTGCTCGATGAGTTGCAGTTGGAGAAGGCGATTGTGATCGGCCACTCTATGGGCGGCAAAGCGGCAATGGCGCTGACGGCGATCGCCCCCGAACGGGTTGAAAAGCTCATTGTTATCGACGTGGCGCCGGTGGATTACCGCACTCGTCGCCACGACGAGATTTTCGCCGCCTTAAAAGCGGTGAGTGCGGCCGGCATCACCCAACGCCAGCAGGCCGCGGAGTTGATGCGCAGCTACCTGCAGGAAGAAGGCGTGATCCAGTTCCTGCTGAAGTCCTTTCATCAGGGCGAGTGGCGCTTTAACCTGCCGGTACTGATCGACCAATACGAAAACGTCACCGGCTGGCAAGACGTCCCCGCATGGCCGCACCCGACGTTGTTTATCCGCGGCGGCCTGTCGCCCTATGTGCAAGACAGCTACCGTGGAGATATCGCGCGTCAGTTCCCGCAGGCGCGAGCGCACGTGGTTGCCGGCACAGGCCACTGGGTTCACGCGGAAAAACCGGAGGCGGTACTGCGCGCCATCCACCGTTTTCTCGACGAAGCCTGAATAAAAACCGCCCTCTGGCGAAAAAACGCGCTAAAGATAACGGCTTAGCGCGTTTTCGGCTCAGTTAAACATTGTCGTTGCTCTATCTGCTGGGGTAATATGGCGCGCTATAATTTTGCCGCCCTGCTCAGCGTGTTCAGTAACGCCAGGCTGGGGGTAAATTTGGGTTAGGGTTTATTGGCCCGAAGTGTGTTAACCGAACCGTCCGGAAGCGTATACGCTTTTTGATGCAAACTCCCTTGCAGTACCGCTACCTATGGCAAAAGAACAAACGGATCGCACGACGCTGGATCTGTTCGCAGATGAACGCCGTCCGGGGCGCCCGAAAACCAACCCGCTATCCCGAGATGAACAGCTTAGAATCAATAAGCGTAATCAGCTTCGACGCGATAAAGTCCGTGGCTTACGGCGTGTGGAACTGAAAATCAACGCGGATGCGGTGGACGCCCTGAACAAACTGGCGGAACAGCGCAATATCAGCCGCAGCGAGCTTATTGAGCAAATGCTGCTGGCACAACTGGCGGATGAACAGCCGGAACATTGATCTTTGCAGCCGCACATGCGGCGCGGTGTTATGGATGACACCGATCAACACCGTTTTATTCCTCCCGGCATCGCATAAACGCGATAAAACCCCGGGGTAAATCTCTGGCATGATACGCACTTACCGGTAAGAGGCAGATTCTTGCCATGTCATCATTTTAATCGGTGTTATCGCGTTCAACGCTAACATCGTGCAATGCAATTAATTGAATTTAAAGGTTATACGCGATATGGCTAATGTAGGCATTTTCTTTGGCAGCGACACTGGCAATACCGAAAACATTGCCAAGATGATCCAGAAAATTCTTCAGCAGCAGTTTGGCAAAGAGGTGTCGGAAATCCGCGACATCGCCAAAAGCAGCAAAGAGGATCTGGAAGCTTTCGACATTCTGCTGTTGGGTATTCCTACCTGGTACTACGGCGAAGCCCAGTGCGATTGGGATGACTTCTTCCCGACGCTGGAAGAAATCGATTTCAACGGCAAGCTGGTTGCGCTGTTCGGCTGTGGCGATCAGGAAGACTATGCGGAATATTTCTGTGATGCGATGGGCACCATCCGCGACATCATCGAGCCACGCGGCGCCGCGATTGTAGGCCACTGGCCGACCAAGGGTTACCACTTCGAAGCATCGAAAGGGTTGGCGGATGACAATTTCTTCATCGGCCTGGCGATTGACGAAGATCGTCAACCGGAATTGACCAACGAACGCGTCGCAGCCTGGGTGAAGCAGATCAGCGAAGAACTGAGCCTGGCCGATATCGTCGGCTAACCCTCAAAGGTTGAACAAAAGCCCTGCAAAGTGCATAGTGTTGCCAGCAGGGCCGTTCATCGGTAGCACGGATTTCTGCAATAGAAGCTACATGTTTGTAACTTCCCACATCGTCAAGGTAGACTGAGATATCGGTTTATCCCATCCATCAAGACGTTGCGTGTGTAACATGCAATTGTGCCATGATATCTTTGTTAACAACCGGCGGTTTCCATTTAGGGCAACCGGTTCTATAATGACACGCAATTAACTCTTTGTGCCGACCGATGCCACAGGCAAGAATGCCTCAACTTGATTAGCATAGTAACAGGACTGAATCCGCATGACTGACAACAACACCGCATTGAAGAAGGCCGGCCTAAAAGTCACGCTTCCGCGACTCAAAATCCTGGAAGTACTGCAAAATCCGGAATGCCATCACGTCAGTGCGGAAGATTTGTACAAAAAACTGATCGACATGGGCGAAGAAATTGGCCTGGCGACGGTTTACCGCGTACTGAACCAGTTTGATGATGCCGGGATTGTGACCCGTCACAACTTCGAAGGCGGCAAGTCCGTGTTCGAATTGACCCAACAACATCACCACGATCACCTGATTTGCCTGGATTGCGGCAAAGTGATCGAATTCAGCGATGAGTCTATCGAAGTGCGTCAGCGTGATATCGCCAAGCAGCACGGCATCAAGCTCACCAACCATAGCCTCTACCTGTATGGTCACTGTGAAATCGGTGATTGCCGTGAAGACGACACCTTGCACGACAAAAAATAATGCCCTAAACCGGTATTGAGAACCGCCTTAACGGCGGTTTTTTTATGCCTCCAGATGAGGGCAAAAAAATCCCCGGACAGGCCCGGGGAAAATCACATCAGAAAGACAACAATTGCAGCGGCACTTCTCCACGGTACTTCTCTCACTTCCCACTGACGCTCACGTCACCGTCAACTCACCCGCCGACACGCGGATGGGCAAACTCGTCACAATGCATATTCAAGAAACAGCAGCCGATCGAAGAAAATCGGCCAGGCATAGTCGAAAACGCCACGAACGCGAAACCCTTTGTTCAGGTAGATTTGGCAGGCATCGCTGCTTTGCCATACGCATAGCACGATATGTTTCGCCCGGCGCTGCTGCGCCTGCTGCTTAATCAGGGCAAACAGGGGGGTAAAATAGCCCTGTCCGCGGAATCGGCTCTCGATGGCCAGGCTGCAGACAAAGTAATCGTCCGCACCGCACTGGCTGTGCACAAAATCGTCGTAGGCCTCATCAAGCGGCTTTATTTCATCGCGATATAGATAGCTCGCCTCAACGCCATACAACTCGTCGAGACTCGCCGCCGTGAAAAATCCGATAAACGCCCCGCACCGATCGTAAGCCAGGGTAATCAGATCCAGATAGGGGTCGATATTTTGCGCCTGCTGCAGCGATACCAGATCCATCCCGGCCGGGTTGCCGGCAGAGCAGTATTCCAGGTAGCTGGTGGCAAAAAGCAGCTTCGCCATGCGGATCCTGTCCGCTTCGCCAGCTTGCCGCCCCGGCAGAAAATGCAGCCCGCCCTGCGCTAGCGGCAATGCCGCATCGCCCGCTCCGACGGTTAACCGCCAGTAATTGCCCTCGTCGATCTGCCGCCGGTTATCGGCTATCAAATACTCGCCAAAAAGCTGGTTCACCCGATCCAGCGCGCGGTCATGGGACAGCACCGAATAGTAATGGTAGTGATCGATATCGGACCTTATCTGCGCCGGGTAGGCCATGCGCGGCACTTCATCGACGGTAAATATTTCCGCGTGGCGCGCCAGATCCGTCGGTTGCTCAAGCTGCCAATCCACCTGCTCCAGCCGGCTTATACACTGTCGATAGCTGCGCAGTTCCTCCTCCCCGAGCGGCAACGTCTCATTGGTGAGCACATCCTCCAACAGGCGCATGCCGCGGATACCACAGGTCACCGCCTGCGGAACAGCGTCATAATGAACCCCATGATCCTTGCAAAAACTATCGTGGCTAAGGACAGTCCTGCCGATGTGGCGGCACCACAACAGATAAAACGCGTCGAACAGCCTTCTTTCATAAAGGGGGCTTTTATCCGGCACGCCACTGCTTTGCGCCGCATAGATCTGATCCAGACCCGCCAATATTTTGCACAGCGACCTATCGCCGCTGCGGCCAATGATCATCCCGGTTTCATCCAGAAACAAATTCAACCCGCTGACGTGGCTGACCTCGCCATTGGGCAGAAACTGAAGGTAATCAGGCACTTCGGGTTTCAGCAGGAAAAACGTCGCCGAACGGTGCGGTAGAGTGTCGATATCCATATACATTCCGCCCATTTCAATCAGGATCAAAAAGCGAAAGTAGTCAGAAAGCGTGGCGTAATAGCGCTTATCATGGAGCGCGTGGATAAAATCCAGGTTACCGCCGACCCTTTTTTGCGCCAGTTCGCTCAGCGAATGCACCTGCAACCGGTGGTTGCCGGCATCGAACTCCCCCAGCAGACCGCCTTTCACTTCCGAAGCTGGGGAAAAGTACGCCTCATTTTTGAGTTGCCGCGCATCCCATACCCACAACATCCCGACCCATTCGTCGGCGGTTGTGTTGCGAACAGCCTGCTGCGCATCTCCCCATTGGGAAATAACCTCTCTGGCATCGTCGGGAATCGCACCGCCCAACCAAATGCGGTGCAGCAATTTTTCCTGCGCGGCCAGCGGACGAGTAGGAACGCAGAACAACGAGGAGCACTGCGCGGCATCGAATAAACGCCCTTGCTCAACCAGCCACGCCCGCAGCTGGCTGACCCCACGCCGGTACTGTTCCAGCAACGCCGGGGAACGCTGGCGCTGAGATTTCACGAACGCTAACTTCAGGTTATTGATCCAGGCCTCATAGTCGGCACGAAACAGCTCATGCTGCATCAATCCCAAATGCTCGTCATCAAGCTTCATCGTCAGCCTCCCACCAGCGGTGTACAATGGCCGTATCCCTGTGGATTCTTGCTCTGCCAATGCCAGGCGTCGCGAACCATTTTTTCCAGGCTTCTTTTGGCTTTCCAGCCTAATTTTTCCGCCGCCAGCGTCGGATCAGACCAACACTCGGCAATATCTCCTGCACGGCGCGGGTTAATTTGATAGGCGATTTTAAATCCGCAGGCGCGTTCAAATGCCTGGATAATCTCCAGCACCGAATAGCCTTTGCCGGTGCCCAGGTTATACACGTTAAAACCCGGTCGCAGATTATCCAGCGCTTTCAAATGCCCTTCGGCCAGATCCATCACGTGAATATAATCACGTACCCCGGTGCCATCGCTGGTGGGATAGTCGTTGCCATACACCGGCAACACCGCAAGTTTGCCAATAGCCACCTGTGCCAGATAAGCCAGAAGATTATTGGGAATGCCTGCGGGATCTTCACCGATCAAACCAGACTCGTGCGCCCCGGCCGGGTTAAAATAACGTAGCGCGGTGATCGCCATCTGCGGTGCGGTTCTGGCAAACTCCGCCAAAATCTGTTCCACAATAAACTTGGAGGTGCCATAAGGATTCGTCGTCTGCCCGACGCGGCAACTCTCCGTGAGCGGGGTATATTCCGCCGGCCCGTAAACGGTGGCGGAAGAGCTGAAAATAAATTTCCGAACACCGGCATGGCGCATTCTGTCCAACACAATCAGCGAGCCGGAAATGTTATTTTGATAATATTTCAGCGGCTCCTCGGTAGATTCTCGAACCGACTTCAACCCGGCGAGATGAATAACCGCCTGAATATCATGCTGGCGAAAGAGGTGATCCAGTAAATGATGTTCTTGAATATCCCCTTGATAGAAAATCACTTTTTTACCGGTCAGCCTCTCTACCCGAAACAACGACTCCGGCGAACTGTTGGACAAATTGTCCAACACGACAACCTCCTCTCCCCTTTCCAGCAATGCCAATACCGTATGCGAACCGATATAACCGGCACCGCCCGTCACTAATATAGCCATCATGTATCCTTGTTTGTGTTTAAAAATAAACGACTCACTCAGAAACTACTAAACTTCCCGGACTTTCCCCCCCACGGGCAAAGCAATTAAAAGCAGTACTACGGCTAACAAATAAACGGAGAAGTGCGGCCCATATTCGGTCAGAAAACCTTGTAATATTCCGGCCAGGATCACGCCGGTTGAAATACTGTTGGTAAACAACGTGGTGGCCATTCCCGCCCGATCCGGCATCAGATCTTGAAAATACAGCATGCCGACGGTGGCGATAATGCCGATAAATATCGCGTTAAACACCTGTAAAGCCAGCAATCCGCCGGCCGAGGTAAACCACAACATGCCGGCGTAAAACACAATGCCGGCCACCATGGCCCCCGCCATCATCGGGCGTTTGCCTATTGTGTTCACATAACGTCCGGCCAGAATCATGATCGGGATCTCGACTGCGGCGGCAAGCCCCATGACCCAACCGGTCAGGCTATGCGGCAGGCCCAGCCCGGCGGTGATATACAGCGGCACGTCGATCAAATACATGGCGCTGCAGGTCCACATCAATACCGAGGCGCAAAACAGCAGGCCAACGTCTTTATCGAAGGCCCCTTTTTGCCGCAACGGCGGATCAATATCAACGTTGCCCTCTTCGGCTCGCACCACCCCGGGCAATATCCACCAAGCCAGCAGCGTGACCAACAAGAATAGGCCGGCGGCAAAAATAAACATGGCCGTGAAGCCGTAATTCATCACCAGCATAAAAGCCAATGGCGGACCAAAGACCCAGGCAAGCGAAAGCTGGGCGCGCATCATTGCGCTAAACATCGCCACGTTATGCGACGTTTTCTCTCCATATTCACGCGCCAGGGCAAATAATTGCGGTATCGCCGTATTGGCGATAGCGGTTAACAACACGCCTGCCGTAATTAACGTCAAATAATTGCGGTTAAACGCAAACAGCAGGCAGTTGCCCGCAGCCAATAAATAACAGATTAAAATCAGATTGCGCCGATCACGCCGGCGATCTGATTTTTTTGCCAGCAAGAAACTGACCACGATGCCCGTGCCGGCGTTAACCGCGTAAAAAAGCCCGACCCATAACGACGTGACCTGCACTTCAGTAGTAAGAAACAGGCTCAGCGTCGGTATTTGCAGTGCGCCGGCAATACCGGAGCAAAAAGCGACGACCAGAAACGTCAGCCGTATCGAATTCATGATTGATTACCGCCGAACGTTACCGTTGAAAAAAATGGCCCGCCTGCAATCAGACGGGCCACGGTTAAGGCTTACACTTTCTCTGCACGGCTATAACGCTTGCCATCCGGGCTTACCGCCCGAATCTGCACGTCGCCGGCTACCGCAGGTTTGGCTTTGCCGTCATAACGCTGCCAATGTTTGCCGCCATCGATGGAATACTCAATGCCCAGGCCCGGCAGCGAAATATTGGCTTCCAGCTTGCCGCCCACCACGCGGGCGCCCGGAACCGGCAAGCGATAGCTCACCCCGCCCTTGTCCAGTTTCGCCAACTCGCGCTGCCCCAGGATATTGGCAAAACGCAGCCAGTCCCGATCCAATTGCTTGCCGTCGACAAAATGGGTTTCCCCGCCTTTATACTCACGTCCCGCCCGGTAATCCTGTTCCCAACCGGCGCGGTGCCATGCGCGTTCGGCCACCGACAGTGAGCGAGGGAAAATCATGTATTCCATTTGCGGATCGGTGCGTTGGGTTTCACTCCACATCTGCGCGGAGATGCCGTAAGCGCCCGGCCACGGCTTGTCGCTCTTGGCGGTAAAGTGATTGCCGTCGCGGTCAACCGAGGTTTCGGCGTTCTGCGGCAGGTTGTTCGGCGCGAAGCTGAACATTTTCCGTTCGTCGCTGAAGCGAGTTCCCCAGTAGTAGCCGCGTTCGTCCGGGTTCACCTCATACGGGAAGTCCATGTAGACGTAATCCGGGTTGGAAAGGATAACTTCGTAACCTTTGTTCGCCCAATCGTTCGCGCTATCGAAACCGCCCCAATACAGGGTATCCCAGAAGTTCACCCCAACGCGTTGGGTAGCGAATGCCTTGGCGTCTTTCGCATCTTTCAGGCCATCCTGCCAGGCCTGCATTCTGTCAATGCCGTGCGCCTTCACCTGTTGGCTGACTTCCAGCCCGAAATAGCTTGGCAGGTGCTCCATATCGGCCACTTTGCCTTCTTTAATCATCGCTTGGCACACCTGAGATTTCGCCCAAGGTTTGTCTTCCTTGCTCTGATCGATAATGCCTTTGCCCGCCTCCGGCTTGGTCAGATTGGTATAGCCCGCGCCCAAGCGAATGTTTTTCGCCTCATCGCCGCCAAAGTGCCAGGTGCGCAGCGGCTGCCCTGCCTCTTTGTGCATCTGGGCAATCTCGCCGATTACCTTGTCGACAAAGCGCTTGGATGAGTCCAGACACGGATTCAGGTAGCTCTGACGGTTAAAATACTGTACCGAGGTGGTATTTGAGGTATCGGTCGGGTCTACCAGACGGAACTCGTCGGCCTCTTTCTCTTTCCCGACGGCATGCAGCTTTTTGTAGCGCGCCTCCATCGAAACCACCGCCGCACGGGCATGCGCCGGCATATCGATTTCCGGGATCACCTCAATCTGGCGCGCCTGGGCGTATTTGATAATGTCGATGTAATCCTGACGCGAGAAGAACCCGCCATACACGTCGGGCCCCTGGCCGTATTGCGGCAGCAGGCAGGTGGTTTCGCTCAGGTCGTGACAACGTTGTCCCCCTACTTCGGTCAACTCCGGCAGGCCCGGGATCTCGATGCGCCAGCCTTCGTCATCGCTCAGGTGGAAGTGGAATTTATTGAGTTTGTAAGCCGCCATCTGATCGAGCAAACGCAGCACCGCATCCTTCTGGTGGAAGTTGCGCGCTACGTCGAGGAAAATGCCGCGATACTGGAAGCGCGGCGCATCTTTAGCGTCCAGCGTGGCAATATTGGCGCTGCCGTCTGTCGGGACAAGCGACAAAATAGACTGCAGGCCATAGAACACCCCGGCCTGATCGAAGCCGATGACCCGCGCTTCCTTGTTGCCAATCTTCAGCTCATAAGCGCCCGGCACCGCCAGCTCACCTTTAAATTTACCCGGCTGGATATCGGTTTTGATTGGATAACCGCCCGCATTGTTGGTCACCCCCAGCAGCGCAAAGCGTTCAGCCGCCGCGTCGGCAGCAGGCTTGCTCAACGCGCTCAGTTCAAGCGCCACGCCTTTGCTCAGATCCACATCCTGCGGGTGCACTTTCACTTCCAGCGGCGTCGGCACGATTTGGCCACGCAGCGATGCTGCCGGTAAGGTTTTCAGCTCGGCGTTTTTAGTGAAACGGGAGGCCGGCGTCATCAGGATATTGTTGTCATCCTTGGTGCGCTTCCACTGGTCGCCGGTAAAAGGCGCAACGAACTGATTCAGATCTTCGGTATCGGTATTAACCAGAACTTTTGGCTTGGCATCGCCGGAGGTCGCGTACCAGCGCGGCACGAAGTCGGTTTTAAACAGCTGCCAGTATTCCGCAATAATCGGAATTTCCACCGTTTTACCGGCCGGGAACCCGGTAAATTTATCGGTCGGCTCCAATTTGTACAGATCACCGGTCAAATGAGAGACCCTAAACTGGTCGTTATCCACTCTCATGGTCTGGCGGGCACTGTGAAAATAAATCGCCCAGTCTTGGCCTTTAATGTCCTGATTATCGTTGGTCAGGCTGATCACGACTTTATTGCAGGCCGCCCAGTCGGCACCCAGCTTGCCACAGCCCAGGCCGCTGTCGGCCGCGCGGTTGTCCACCATCTTTAAATTCAGTTTTAACTGGCTCAGTTGATCCACCAGCTGTTGATCGGCCATTGCGTTCCCCACGCCGCCAAACAATCCAACGGTCGCCGTCAGGGCAGCAAGCGCGTTCAATTTAAATTTGTTCATCGTTAACATCATCCTTAATTAATTGTTATTTTCGCGGATCTCTTTCCAAATCTTGCCGCATTTGGCGTCGTAGGCCTGGCCGTTACCGCTGTGGGCTGCCTGAATGCAGCTTTGATAATCCATCACGCGTACCGTTTCCTGCGCGGCAAACTGTTGGTGCTGCTTTTCTTGCCGCAGCACGTTCAGCACCGCCTGGCACGACTGCAGTTTTTCCGGCGAACCTTCCGCAGTGTTAATGCAGGCGCTGTACGCCTGTTTCAATTTGGTATCTTCCGGCGGTGCGGCGGGCTGCACACAGGCATTCAGCGTGACCACGGCGGCCAACGCCAGCATCATTTTTTTCATCGTTATATTCCCTTTTAAGCGTCCCCGGCGTCACCGCCGGGGACGGCATCAGAAGATGGTGAATGGCGCGATAACCATGAATTTAACGTCTTTCTCATCCTGGAAGATGTTGCCGTAACCGCCGCTCCAGCTTGGGATATTGGTGTGATTGTCGTACTGGGTGTAATGCAGTTTCAGCAAGGTGCCTTTGGCGCGGCCTTCCTGAACGGTGTACATGGCGTCCAGACTCCAGGCGCTCTCTTTCAGGCGCTGGCTCTGATCGTAGATCGGGTTGGTGCTTGGTTTGGCATCCCAGGCATACACGTAAGAACCGCCCACCGCCATGCCCGGAAGATTCCAGTTGCTCAGGTCGTACATCACGCCGGCATAAACGGCTTTCTCGCCGTTGGCGTTGAAGTCGGAGCGGTTATCCCACCACACGTCGAGGCGGCCGTTGGAGGAGGCGTAGGTTGGCGTCATACGCTGCAGGAAGAAACCCTGATTGCCTTCGGCTTTCACCATGGTGCCTTCCAGCCGCCAGTTGAACTGACCGGTGGTGTAACCGAAGGTCAACGCCTGCAGCCAGGCCAGGCCGTCGTAAATGCTGTTAGCATCGTTTTTGTCGCTGATGCGGTCTTCCGCGCCATAGAACTGGTAGCTGGTGGTTAACGGGTTGCCCAACAGATCGAACTTATAAGACGCCTTGGTGAAGTATTGGTTTACATAGCCCTGGGCCTGACCGAACGCCGCTTCCAGCACCAAATCATTTTTGAAGTCGTACTTGGCGCCTAATGAGTGCAGGTAAGACACGCCGGTTTTTTTATCGTTTTGGCGGAAGTCGTCCATCTCGATATGCCATGGCGCCTTGTACTTGTTGGTCCACATGTAGGAGAAGCTCAACGCGCCGGCATCGCCGTAGTCAAACTTGGCGCCGGCCTCGGCCCCCTGATAGGTGCCAGGCATAAAACTCCAGTGCGGTGCCAACAGCGTCTGACCGCTTGGCTGGATATAACCGGCACGCGCCCAAAGCGGGCCGTATTTGAACTTACCGGCCGCTTTATACAGGCTGATGCCGCCTTTGTCGCCGCTGTAGTCTTCATCATAGGTACGGTTTTTCGCGGAGAATGCGATTTCGTTCGGGTGGCCACTGGCACTGGACTCGGCCAGCTCAATGGCGGTGAACGCGCCCACGTCCAGACCGAACATATCCCAGGCATAGCCCGAAGCGAAATCCAGGCTCAGGTTGGCCGTCGAGTGCGACAGGTTGGTGGTGTATTTATTGTAATCGTCACTGGTCGGATTGAGATCTTTACGGTCGCGCTCACGTTGCCAGTAATAAATACCGCCGGTCAGCGTGGAATCATCGACAAACCCTGCGGCTTTCGCCTCGGGGGCCATGGCAAACCCTGTTCCCAACAGCGCACCCGCTATAGCGAGCGCCAGCGTTTTACGCTGAGCACCGTGCGTACCCATAATGAAATTCCTCTTTGACTTAACTTTAAAAGTTGCAGCCGCCCGTGTTCACCACTGCCCTGCACGACTGCCAATAAAAAACCCAATCGGGTAAAAAAATATTGCGGCGGGGTGAAATCCCCACAGCACTTATTGCTATAGACAGACTATTTTTCGCGACGCGAATTATCAAATGAAAAATGAGAGAGATTTGTCAAAGTATGACAAAGAGCACATATCGATGAGATATCGTTACGCCGCTATGCAATGAGGATGTCGAATAAAAAATTCAATAAAATCAGAATAAATATTGATACAAGGTCAATCAGAGACGATTAATGGTTTCAGCTCAATGAAAATCGTCAGCCAGAAAGGAAACCATGAGAGCGCTCTCCAAATAACATTAATTCGCATCACGAATATATAAGATAATATTAACTGAAGGAGGCTTTATATCAAGGAATTGATGATTAACCGCTGTGATGAAAGTTTTAAATCAGATTGATGAAATGAGGCATGATCGGAGGGGAAAAGAGGCGAACACCATAAAAAAAGCGCAACCGAAGTTGCGCTTTCATCCATCAGCGTTGTATCACGCTCAGGCGTCGATTTTCGCCCAAGTGTCACGCAGGCCAACGGTGCGGTTAAATACCAGATGCTCAGCCGAAGAGTCGCGGCTGTCGGCGCAGAAATAGCCTTCACGTTCGAACTGGTGGGCTTTTTCCGGCTGTGCGGCAGCCAGGCTTGGTTCCACGAAGCCATGCTTGACGACCAGCGACTCCGGGTTGATGGTGGCGAGGAAGTCCTCTGCCGCCGCCGGGTTCGGCACGTTGAACAGGCGATCGTACAGGCGGATTTCCGCCGGCAGCGCATGCGCAGCGGAAACCCAGTGGATCACGCCCTTCACCTTGCGGCCATCGGCAGGATCCTTGCTCAGCGTGTCCGCATCGTAGCTGCAGAAGATGGTGGTGATCTCACCCTCGGCGTCCTTCTCAACGCGTTCAGCCTTGATCACATACGCATTGCGCAGACGCACTTCTTTGCCCAGCACCAGACGCTTGTATTGCTTGTTGGCTTCTTCGCGGAAGTCGGCGCGATCGATATAAATCTCACTGCTGAACGGCACTTCGCGGCTGCCCATTTCCGGCTTGTTCGGGTGGTTAGGCATGGTGACCATTTCAACACCTTCCGCCCGGTTCTCGATGATCACTTTCACCGGATCCAGCACGGCCATCGCACGCGGTGCGTTCTCGTTCAGATCCTCACGAATGCATGCTTCCAGCGCCACCATTTCGACGTTGTTATCCTGCTTGGTCACGCCGATGCGCTGGCAGAACTCACGGATCGACGCTGCGGTATAACCACGGCGGCGCAGACCGGAAACGGTCGGCATACGCGGGTCATCCCAGCCTTCAACGATGTTCTCGGTCACCAACTGGTTCAGCTTGCGCTTCGACATGATGGCGTACTCAAGATTGAGACGCGAGAACTCGTACTGACGCGGATGGCAAGGGATGGTGATGTTATCCAGCACCCAGTCATACAAACGGCGGTTGTCCTGGAACTCCAGCGTACACAGCGAATGGGTGATCCCTTCCAGCGCATCGGAAATGCAGTGGGTGAAATCGTACATCGGATAGATGCACCACTTGTTGCCGGTCTGATGGTGTTCCGCAAATTTAATGCGGTACAGCACCGGATCGCGCATCACGATGAACGGTGAAGCCATGTCAATTTTGGCTCGCAGGCAGGCAGCGCCTTCGGCAAACTCGCCCTTGCGCATTTTCTCAAACAGCGCCAGGTTCTCTTCCACGCTGCGGCCGCGATACGGGCTGTCTTTGCCAGGCGCCGTCAGGCTGCCGCGATATTCGCGGATCTGCTCAGGCGACAGTTCGTCGACATAGGCCAGACCTTTGTTGATCAGCTCAACCGCATAGTGGTGCAATTGATCGAAGTAATCCGAGGAGTAACGGACGTTGCCGCTCCACTCAAAGCCCAGCCACTCTACGTCGTGCTTGATTGACTCAACGAATTC
Source organism: Serratia sp. 22264 (assembly GCF_052045345.1). Taxonomy (NCBI): domain Bacteria; kingdom Pseudomonadati; phylum Pseudomonadota; class Gammaproteobacteria; order Enterobacterales; family Yersiniaceae; genus Serratia; species Serratia sp. 22264. Next base: position 432,061 of record NZ_JBQEOY010000003.1, on the reverse strand, counting down.
GATGTCTTCTTTTACCGGGTTGGTGTCATCGAAACGCAGGTTGCACTGCCCCTGATAATCCTGGGCGATGCCGAAGTTCAGGCAGATGGATTTGGCATGGCCGATATGCAGATAGCCATTTGGCTCCGGCGGGAAACGGGTATGTACCGACGCGTGTTTCCCTGACGCCAGATCTTCATCGACGATCTGACGGATAAAATTGGTTGGGCGGGCTTCAGCCTCACTCATTTGACTATTCCTCAATGCAAAGCGCTACACATAACCGCCTATGATCCAACAAGCCACGCCCGGAAACAACCGTTTGTTTCACGAAAAATGCGCCGCGCTGCACCGCAATAGACCACAGCACCACAACGGGGCAAATTGCGCCCATAAAAAAGCGGGAAGAGATCGCTCTCTTCCCGCCAAAGGTAGGGTGTGTTCCGTCATGACTCGTTAAACACCCTGGGTACTACTCAGGTAAAACAGTTTACTTCTGGATGTCGAACAGCTTGGTCTGGCCGGCCACCACGGAACCGGTCGCCAGCGCCGCAAGGCCGGCGTAGTCGTCAGAGTTGCTGACCACCACCGGGCTTATCATCGAGCGGGCATTGGCGTTCAGGAAGTCCAGATCCAGCTCAAGAATCGGCTGGCCGGCTTTCACCTCAGCGCCCTCTTCTACCAAACGTTTGAACCCCTGACCGTTCAGCGCCACGGTGTCGATACCCATGTGCACCACGATCTCCGCGCCCTTGTCGGTTTCCAGACAGAAAGCGTGGTTGGTGTTGAAGATTTTCACGATAGTGCCGTCCGCCGGCGCCACCACGGTTTTGTCGGTCGGGCGGATAGCCACGCCGTCACCCACCGCTTTGCTGGCAAAGGCTTCATCAGGAACCTGATCCAACAACACCACTTCACCGGTTACCGGTGCCACCAGCGTCTCAAAAGCCACCTTAGGCGCATTAGGCACTGCTTGCGGCTTGGCTTCGGCAACAGGCGCGGCCGCCGGCGCTACAGTGGCAGCTATCGGACCTGCGGCGACCACATTGCGCATGGCGCTGGCAATCAGCTCCGCACGGGTGCCGACAATCACTTGCACACTTTGTTTGTTCAGGCGGATCACGCCGGAAGCGCCCAGACGTTTCGCCACCGCGTCGTTCACCAGCGCAGAGTCTTTCACGTTCAGACGCAGACGGGTGATACAAGCGTCGATGCCGGTCAGGTTGTCAGAACCGCCGATGGCGCCCACGTAACGGCGTGCCAGGGTAGTGGTTTCGTTTTCGTCTTTACCGCCGTCGGTACCAACGTTGACGTCATAACCGTCGGTTTCGTCACCGGCAACCGCCAGTTCGCGCCCTGGGGTCATCAGGTTGAACTTGTTGATGGTGAAGCGGAACACCACGTAGTAAATGGCGAAGAACACCAGGCCCTGCGGGATCAGCATGTACCAGTGGGTCGCCAATGGGTTACGTGACGACAGCACCATATCCACCAGACCGGCGCTGAAACCGAAACCGGCAATCCAGTGCATGCTGGCGGCGATGTATACCGAAATACCGGTCAGTATCGCGTGGATCACATACAACACTGGGGCCACGAACATGAAGGAGAATTCCAGCGGTTCGGTGATCCCGGTAAAGAAGGCGGCAAAGGCGCCCGCCATCATGATACCCAGCACTTTGGCTTTGTTTTCCGGACGTGCGCAGTGGTAGATCGCCAGTGCCGCCCCCGGCAGACCGAACATCATGATGGGGAAGAAGCCCGCCTGGTAACGGCCGGTGATGCCGACAACCGCTTTACCGGATTCGATAGACTGCTGGCCGCCGAGGAAGTTAGGGATATCGTTAATGCCGGCCACGTCGAACCAGAATACCGAGTTCAAGGCATGGTGCAGACCGACCGGGATCAGCAGACGGTTGAAGAATGCATAGATACCTGCGCCGGCAGAGCCCAGCTTCTGAATGTGTTCACCGAAGTTAACCAGGCCACCGAAGATCATCGGCCAGATATACATCAGGATGAAGGCCACCAGGATCATCAGGAAGGAGATCAGGATAGGCACCAGACGGCGGCCGCTGAAGAACGACAACGCCTTCGGCAACTCAACGCTGCTAAAGCGGTTGTAGACTTCGGCGGAGATGATACCCACCAGAATACCGACGAACTGGTTCTCAATCTTGCCAAACGCGGCAGGCACCTGGTCGAGAGGGATCTTCTGAATCATCGACACAGCGGCCGGTGAACACAGGGTGGTTAATACCAGGAAGCCGACAAAGCCGGTCAGCGCAGCGGCGCCGTCCTTGTCTTTGGACATGCCGTAAGCCACACCGACGGCGAACAGCACCGACATGTGTTCGATAATGGCAGAGCCGGATTTAATAAAGAAAGCAGCGAGAGCGTTGGAGGCGCCCCAACCAGTAGGGTCAATCCAATACCCGACGCCCATCAAGATCGCGGCGGCGGGCAGCGTGGCAACCGGCACCATCAAGGCGCGGCCCACTTTTTGCAAATAACTAAGAATGTTCACCTTTTCCCCCTATGTTGTCCGCGGACGGACCCTATTAGTAGTTTATTTAACTCTCTCACTACCTTTTAGAAATAACGCATGGCACGTATCACTCATGCGGAGTGTAAAAAAATTATTTCGTATCGCAAATTAAAAGCTCCTTTTTTGTGATTTATATCACCAAAAAGTAGTCTTAAGCTGCCACATTGCTAGCCATCACACAAAACTTATTTTATCATTCGAAAAATCATCGGGACTGACGCTTCACGTGAGAATCATAAAGTTGGATTACGCTTAGACTCTTATACAGGCCCGTACAGTATAGCTTTAGTTTACTTACCCAAAGAGGTGTTAGATGAGACTTATCCCACTGAAAGATACTGCACAAGTCGGCAAATGGGCCGCCCGCCATATCGTCCAGCGCATCAACGCATTCAAACCCACTGCGGAGCGTCCGTTTGTGCTCGGCCTGCCAACCGGCGGTACTCCGCTCGAAGCCTACAAACATCTGATTGCGATGCACAAAGCAGGTGAAGTAAGCTTTAAGCATGTTGTGACTTTCAACATGGATGAATACGTTGGCCTGCCGCAGGAGCACCCGGAAAGCTATCATACCTTCATGTACCGTAATTTCTTTGATCACGTTGATATTCCAAGTGAAAACATCAACCTGCTGAATGGCAATGCGCCGGACGTTGACGCCGAATGCCGTAAGTACGAAGAAAAAATCAAATCTTACGGTAAAATCCATCTGTTCATGGGCGGCGTCGGCGTTGACGGTCATATCGCGTTTAACGAGCCGGCTTCATCATTGGCGTCGCGTACCCGCATCAAAACGCTGACTGAAGATACCCGCATCGCCAACTCTCGCTTCTTCGGCGGGGATGTCAGCCTGGTGCCGAAATACGCGCTGACCGTAGGCGTAGGTACGCTGCTCGACGCAGAAGAAGTGATGATCCTGGTGACCGGCCATGCCAAGGCACAGGCGTTGGAAGCCGCAGTGGAAGGCAATATCAACCATATGTGGACCATCAGTTGCCTGCAGCTGCACGCCAAGGCGGTTGTGGTGTGCGATGAGCCTTCCACCATGGAACTGAAAGTCAAAACCGTTAAATACTTCCGCGAATTAGAAGCGGAAAGCGTTAAGAGTCTTTAATTTTTGCAGGGGGCTACGATGTTCGCTTTAACCCAATGCCGGATTTTCACCGGCCACGACGTGCTTGACGACCATGCGGTAATCATCGCTGATGGACTGATTGAACGAGTCTGTCCGCTGGCTGAACTGCCGGCCGGCATGGAAACGCGCGATCTGGGTGGCGCTATCCTGGCCCCCGGTTTGATCGACGTGCAGCTTAACGGCTGTGGCGGCGTACAATTTAACGATTCGCTGGAGGCCATTTCGGAAGAGACGCTGGAGATCATGCAGCGCGCCAACGAAAAATCCGGTTGCACCAGCTATCTGCCGACGCTGATCACCAGCAGCGACGAGTTTATGAAGCACAGCATCGATGTGATGCGCACTTATCTGAAAAAACACCCGAATCAGGCGCTTGGCCTGCATCTGGAAGGGCCGTATCTTAGCCCGCTGAAAAAAGGCACCCACAACCCGGCGTTTATCCGCAAACCGACCAGCGAGATGATCGACTATCTGTGCGCCAACGCCGATGTGATCACCAAAGTCACGCTGGCACCGGAGATGGTGGAGCCGCACTTTATCAAACAGCTGACCGCGGCGGGCATCGTGGTCTCCGCCGGCCACTCGAACGCCACCTACGATCAGGCCCGCACCGGCTTTGCCGCCGGCGTCACCTTCGCGACCCATCTGTATAACGCCATGCCGTATATCACCGGGCGCGAACCTGGGTTGATGGGGGCGATTTTCGATACGCCTGAAGTGTATACCGGCATCATTGCCGACGGCCATCACGTGGCCTGGGCGAGTATCCGTAACGCCAAGCGCATGAAAGGTGATAAATTGGTGCTGGTCACCGATGCCACCGCCCCGGCGGGCGCAGAGATTGACCAATTTATTTTTGCCGGTAAAACAATATACTATCGCGACGGGCTGTGCGTGGATGAGAACGGCACCCTGAGCGGCTCTGCGCTGACCATGATCGACGCGGTGAAAAATAGCGTAGAGCACGTCGGCATTGCGCTGGACGAAGCGCTGCGGATGGCGACCTTGTATCCGGCGCGCGCCATCGGCGTAGACCACCTGTTAGGCACAATCGAAGCCGGCAAGGTGGCAAACCTGACCGCATTTACCCGTGATTTTAATATCACCAAAACGCTCGTTAACGGTAACGAGGTTTAACTTAATGAACAGCGAGTAAAATTATTGATGAGTACTGGCGGACAGGCACAAATAGGGAACGTTGACTTAGTCAAGCAACTCAACGGCGCAGCGGTGTACCGCCTGATCGACCAGCAGGGTCCGATCTCGCGCATTCAGATAGCCGAACTCAGCCAGCTAGCGCCCGCCAGTGTCACAAAAATTACTCGCCAGCTGTTGGAGCGCGGGCTGATCAAAGAAGTCGATCAGCAAGCCTCCACCGGCGGCCGTCGCGCCATTTCCATTGTCTCCGAAACCCGGCACTTCCACACCGTGGCGGTGCGTCTTGGGCGTCACGACGCCACCATCACCCTGTACGACATGAGCGGAAAATCGCTCGGTGAAGAACACTACCCGCTGCCGGAACGTACGCAAGAGACGCTGGAAAATGCGCTGTTCAACGCCATTGCGCAGTTTATCGAAAGCTACCAGCGCAAGCTGCGCGAACTGATCGCCATCGCGGTGATCCTGCCGGGTCTGGTTGATCCGGCGCTGGGCGTGGTGCGCTACATGCCGCACATCAGCGTCAACCACTGGCCGTTGGTAGATAACCTGCAGCAACGTTTCAACGTCACCAGCTTTGTCGGCCACGATATCCGCAGCCTGGCGCTGGCGGAGCATTACTTTGGCGCCACCCGTGACTGCGAAGACTCTATTCTGGTCCGTCTGCACCGGGGTACCGGTGCCGGTATTATCGTCAATGGCCAGATTTTCCTGGGCAATAACGGCAACGTCGGCGAAATCGGCCACATTCAGATCGATCCCTTGGGCGAACGCTGCCACTGCGGCAACTTCGGCTGCCTGGAAACCGTGGCCGCCAACGCCGCGATTGAACACCGCGTGCGCCATTTGCTGACTCAGGGTTATCCAAGCAAGCTGACGCTCGACGATTGCAGCATCGCCGCCATCTGCAAAGCCGCCAACCGTGGCGATCTGCTGGCCAGCGAAGTGATCGAGCACGTTGGCCGTTACCTCGGCAAAGCGGTGGCTATCGCCATTAACCTGTTTAATCCGCAAAAAGTGGTGATCGCCGGGGAAATTACCGAAGCCGAAAAAGTGTTGCTGCCGGCGATCCAAAGCTGCATCAATACTCAGGTACTGAAGGACTTCCGCAGAAATCTGCCGGTGGTCACTTCCGAACTCAATCATCGCTCGGCGATCGGCGCTTTCGCCCTGGCCAAGCGGGCGATGCTCAACGGCGTGCTATTGCAGCGATTGCTGGAAAGTTGAGCCGCCGCTTCAGGCAGGTGTGCATCTTCGCGTTTTTGCCTGCCGTAAATCATGAGAAACAGCAACGATGACAATCAAGAACGTTATATGTGATATCGACGGCGTGCTGCTGCATGACAACACGCCGGTTCCCGGCGCCGATCTTTTCCTGGCGCGCATTCAGGAACAGGGCATGCCGCTGGTGGTGCTGACCAACTACCCGTCGCAGACCGCGCAGGATCTGGCGAATCGCTTTGCCGCCGCCGGGCTGGAAGTGCCTGAGAGCGCGTTTTATACCTCCGCGATGGCCACCGCCGATTTTCTGCGCCGCCAGGAAGGCAAAAAAGCCTACGTGGTCGGTGAAGGCGCGTTGATTCACGAACTATATAAGGCCGGTTTTACCATTACCGACATCAACCCGGACTTCGTGATTGTCGGCGAAACCCGTTCCTACAACTGGGATATGATGCACAAGGCCGCCTACTTCGTGAACAACGGCGCTCGCTTTATCGCCACCAACCCGGATAGCCATGGTCATGGCTTCACGCCGGCCTGTGGTGCGCTGTGCGCGCCTATCGAAAAGATCACCGGCCGCAAGCCGTTTTACGTCGGCAAGCCGAGCCCGTGGATCATTCGCGCTGCGCTGAACAAGATGCAGGCACACTCGGAAGAAACGGTGATCGTGGGCGACAACCTGCGCACCGATATTCTGGCGGGCTTCCAGGCGGGTCTGGAAACCGTGCTGGTGCTGTCCGGCGTCTCGACGCTTAACGATGTCGAAACCATGCCGTTCCGTCCAAGCTATATTTTCCCCTCCGTAGCCGACATCACTATTTTTTAATTCCTGCGGCGGCCTCAATGGCCGCCTCTGCCCCGTTATCTCAATAATAAAACCTTCGCCAGCGTGAATTTAATTTATTCATGGGCGCAAAAGGTTTCAGCCTGCCCTCGTTAAAAATCCGCACTATGTATTTACACCCCGCCAATCACTGAATTGCCGGCGAGTGAAAATACCCTTACTCAAAAAGATAACGAGGCCACCATGAGCACGAATAATATTATCAACGTACAAGCCGCAGACGCTGCTGCCGCGATGCCAGACCTGACCGGTAAAAAAATCCTGATGGGTTTTTGGCATAACTGGCTCGCCGGCGCCAGCGATGGTTACAAGCAAGGCAAATTCGTCAATATGGATCTGACCGATATTCCGCCTGAATATAATGTGGTGGCGGTCGCCTTTATGAAAGGCGAAGGCATTCCTACCTTCAAACCTTACAACCTGTCCGACGCCGAGTTCCGCCGCCAGGTTGGCGTGCTGAACAGTCAGGGCCGGGCGGTGCTGATTTCACTGGGCGGCGCAGACGCGCACATCGAGTTGAAAACCGGCGATGAAGATAAGCTGAAAGATGAAATTATTCGTCTGGTAGAAACCTATGGCTTTGATGGCCTGGATATTGATCTGGAACAAGCGGCGATTGGCGCAGCCAATAATAAAACCGTATTGCCCGCCGCGCTGAAAAAAGTTAAGGATTATTATGCCGCACAAGGCAAAAAATTCATTATCAGCATGGCGCCTGAATTCCCTTATTTGCGTACCAACGGCAGCTATCTGGATTATATTACCGCACTCGAAGGCTATTATGACTTTATCGCGCCGCAGTTCTATAACCAGGGTGGCGATGGCATTTGGGTTGACGAACTCAATGCCTGGATCACCCAGGTCGACGATGCCAAAAAAGAAGAGTTTCTTTATTACCTGACCGAAAGCCTGGTTACCGGCACCCGCGGTTACACCAAGATCCCGGCGGCCAAGTTTGTGATCGGCCTGCCAAGCAACGTGGACGCAGCAGGAAGCGGCTATGTGATCAATCCGCAGGCGGTGTTCAACGCTTTCAAACGTCTGGATGCCAAAGGGCTGTCGATCAAGGGGCTGATGACCTGGTCGATCAACTGGGACAACGGCAAAAGCAGCGCCGGCGTTGCCTATAACTGGGAGTTCAAAACGCGCTATGCGCCGTTGATCCAGGGTGGCGTCACCCCGCCGCAGCCGGGAAAGCCTGATGCGCCCACGGCGCTGACAGCCTCAGAACTGGCGACTACCTCGCTGACACTGAGCTGGCGCGCCGCAACCGGCCCCGCGCCGATCGCCAGTTACAGCGTTTACCGCAACGGCAACGCCATCGGCCAGACCGGCGGCCTTTCGCTGCAGGACAGCGGTCTGACCCCATCCACTCAATACAGCTATTTTGTCACCGCAACCGACAACCAGGGAAATACCTCGCTGCCAAGCAGCGCGCTGGCGGTGAAAACCGCAGACGGCGGTACTCCGCCTGAACCGGGTGTAACCGAGTGGCAGAGCAATCACACCTACAAGGCGGGCGATGTCGTGACCTATAAAGGCAAAAAATACACCTGCCTCCAGGCACACACCTCGAATCCCGGTTGGACGCCGGATGCAGCCTTCACCCTGTGGCAGTTGACCGCCTGATAGTCGGCAACGAGTCGCCGGTAAAATTGGCCGGCGACTCGCTCATCCACCTAAAAATTGAATATCCTCTAATTAAAAACGATAAAAACTGAATATCCGCTAAAAATCGACACCCCCCAAACAACTATTTTTCTGCGTAACGCTAAAACACTTGCATCCCCTGCCGGTTTTGACGCATTTTCATAAACACAACGCAGCAAAACCGCGTCATCGCTGATGAACCGGCCGCGCCGCCCATAACAGCAAATCAACATCACAGTCTAAAAAAGTCGTTAGGAGAGTCGTTATATGTGTTCTATTTTCGGTGTGCTCGATCTGAAGTCCGATCCCGTTGAACTGCGTAAGAAAGCGCTGGAGCTGTCTCGTCTGATGCGCCACCGCGGCCCGGACTGGTCCGGCGTTTACGCCAGCGATAAAGCCATTCTGGTGCATGAGCGCCTGTCGATTGTCGACGTCAACAATGGCGCCCAACCGCTGTACAACGCTGCGCACACCCACGTTTTGGCCGTAAACGGTGAGATCTATAACCACCAGGCTCTGCGTCAAGAACTGGGCGAACGCTACGAGTTCCAGACCGCATCCGACTGTGAAGTGATCCTGGCGCTGTATCAGGAGAAAGGCATCGACTTCCTCGACGACTTGCAGGGCATGTTCGCCTTCGCCCTTTATGATTCAGAGAAAGACGCTTACCTGATTGGCCGCGATCACCTGGGCATTATCCCGCTCTACATGGGCCATGACGAATTCGGCAACCTGTATGTCGCCTCCGAAATGAAAGCGCTGGTGCCGGTCTGTCGCACTATCAAAGAATTCCCGGCGGGCAGCTATCTGTGGAGCCAGGACGGCGAGATCCGCGAATATTACCAGCGCGACTGGTTCGATTACGACAATGTCAAAGACAACGTGACCGATGCCAACGCACTGCGCAACGCGCTGGAAGACTCGGTGAAAAGCCACCTGATGTCCGACGTGCCGTACGGTGTACTGCTGTCTGGCGGCCTGGATTCTTCCGTAATCTCCGCCATTACCAAAAAATACGCCGCACGCCGTGTGGAAGACCAAGAGCGCAGCGAAGCCTGGTGGCCACAGCTGCACTCCTTTGCCGTCGGCCTGGAAGGTTCACCGGATCTGCGCGCCGCGCAGGAAGTGGCCAACCATTTGGGCACCGTGCACCATGAAATTCATTTCACCGTGCAGGAAGGCCTGGACGCCATCCGCGACGTGATTTATCACATCGAAACCTACGACGTCACTACCATTCGCGCCTCCACGCCAATGTACCTGATGTCGCGTAAAATCAAAGCGATGGGCATCAAGATGGTGCTGTCCGGCGAGGGTGCGGACGAAGTGTTCGGCGGTTATCTGTACTTCCATAAGGCACCGGATGCGCGTGAGTTCCACGACGAGACCGTGCGTAAACTGCTGGCGCTGCATATGTTTGACTGCGCACGCGCCAACAAGGCGATGTCCGCCTGGGGCGTGGAAGCCCGCGTCCCCTTCCTGGATAAAAAATTCCTCGACGTGGCGATGCGCATCAACCCGAAAGATAAAATGTGCGGCAACGGCAAAATGGAAAAACACATCCTGCGCGAGTGTTTTGAATCCTATCTGCCGGCCAGCGTGGCCTGGCGCCAGAAAGAGCAGTTCTCCGACGGCGTGGGCTACAGCTGGATCGACACGCTGAAAGAAGTCGCTGCGAAGCAAATCAGCGATCAACAGCTCGAAACCGCACGTTTCCGTTTCCCGTACAACACGCCGAGCTCAAAAGAAGGCTACCTGTATCGCGAAATCTTCGAAGAGCTGTTCCCACTGCCAAGCGCGGCCGAATGCGTACCTGGCGGCCCGTCAGTGGCTTGTTCTTCAGCGAAAGCCATCGAATGGGATGAATCCTTCAAAAAGATGGACGATCCTTCTGGCCGTGCCGTTGGCGTCCACCAATCCGCCTACAAGTAATAACGCGGGTTTTATATCCAGGGCGGGCCTCATGGCCCGCTTTTTTATTGATGTTTTCAACCATTAATCACCTGAATTGATGCTTTTATCACCATACTGTTCACAACCCAGACAAACAACACATCCAGCCGCTTTTTCGGGAAAAAACTTGTTGACGCAAAACGGCCATATACGCATAATGCGCCCCGCAACGCCGATGAAGGTTGCGCGAAAAAAGATGGCTACGTAGCTCAGCTGGTTAGAGCACATCACTCATAATGATGGGGTCACAGGTTCAAATCCCGTCGTAGCCACCATCTTTTTGCGGGAGTGGCGAAATTGGTAGACGCACTAGATTTAGGTTCTAGCGCCGCAAGGTGTGCGAGTTCAAGTCTCGCCTCCCGCACCATTTCTTTTCATCGTCGAGCAGGCAGCAGGTGGGGTATCGCCAAGCGGTAAGGCACCGGTTTTTGATACCGGCATTCCCTGGTTCGAATCCAGGTACCCCAGCCATCTTTTTTAGGATGGGGATGCTGCAAAAAAGGTTTACGTGTTGATGGGGTATCGCCAAGCGGTAAGGCACTGGTTTTTGATACCAGCATTCCCTGGTTCGAATCCAGGTACCCCAGCCATACCAACACTGTTGACTTTTAAGGTAAAATATCGAAAAATGGCTACGTAGCTCAGCTGGTTAGAGCACATCACTCATAATGATGGGGTCACAGGTTCAAATCCCGTCGTAGCCACCATATTTTACTGTTATACCATTGGGGTGTCGCCAAGCGGTAAGGCTCTGGTTTCTGATACCAGCATACCCAGGTTCGAATCCTGGCACCCCAGCCACATTTAGAAAAGCCCGCTTCGGCGGGCTTTTTGCTATTCTGCGTTCGTGAAGTCTCGTTAAAGCGGGCGCAACCTGCTGCGCCCGTACCAGGAAAACACCACCTCGACTACAGCCCCAGTGCGTATTTCAGCGCATGCTCCTTCAGCTTGCCTGCCCGCTGGGCCGCCATCAGCGCAATATTGCGCGCTACGTTCAGCGGCGCCAAATTATTGCTGAACGCGGTATAAAACAGATCCATGCCACTTTGCATCAACAGATTGTCGGTGCGACGACGGCGCTGGTAGCGCATCAGCACCGCTTCACTGCTCCAGTCCTCGCCCTGCTCCCGGGCGTCACTCAGTACCGCCAGCAACGCTTCCACATCGCGATAGCCCAGGTTCACCCCCTGCCCCGCTAACGGGTTGATGGTGTGAGCTGCATCACCGAGCAACGCCAGCCCCGGCAGGACATAACGTTGTGCGTGGCGGCGCGCCAGCGGGAAAGCCCCGGCGGCATGCACTTTTACCGCTCCCAGGCGCACCGGAAATGCTTCAGCAATTTCCCTCTCAAGCTGCGCCGGCGGCATCGCCTGCAACTGGCGGATGCGTTGCGGGCTGTCATACCACACCAGTGAAGCCCATTGGTCATACAGGGGCAGGAAAGCGCGCGGCCCGGAAGGGAAAAACTGCTGCCAGGTCACATCCTGTTGCGGCGCGCCGGTATCGACGGTGATCAACATGCAGGATTGACGATATTGCCAACCGCTGGTGCCGATGGCCGCCAGATTACGTACCTGCGAATTCGCACCGTCTGCCCCCACCACCAGCCGCGCCTGCAGCTTCTCAGAAGAGTCCAGCTCCAATTGCCAGCGGTCACCTTCCCGTTGCAGCGAACGCAGCCTGGCGGGGCAACAGAGCGTCAAATTGTCGCACTGCTCCATTTGCTGCCACAGCGCCAATTGCAAAATCCGATTCTCCACCATAAAGCCCAGCTCAGGCAGCCCCAGAGAAGCCGCGTCAAACGCTACGCGTGAAGACGCCCATTCCCAGGTTTCCAACCGGCGATACGGCGCCACACGCATGCCCGCTACCGCTTTCCAGACGTCAAGCTGCTTGAGCAACCCGACCGAAGTGCAGCCGATGGCTGAAATACGCAGATCCGGCGGGCTTTGGGCATCGAACGCCTGCGGCGGCTGATGTTCCAGCAATGCCACCGACCAACCGGCCTGCGCCAACCCCAGCGCCGCCGCCGCGCCGACCATCCCGCCGCCTACCACTACGGCGTCATACCTTTTTTGAGATGTGTTCATTTTGGCCATGTTTTCTTAGTGAATTATCGCCATCCCAACGGGCACGGCGTTTGGCATCAGTGTACCGGATTTTTAATTGCGCATCAGGTCGCATACCGTTTTCCCCGCGCTGGTCACAACGGCGCCAAATGATTACAATACGCCCCCTGCATGTCGCGTATCGCAACTTTCGCTCCGCACTGAGTAATGGCAAGTCAATGACCAAAAAACTGCATATCAAAACCTGGGGCTGCCAGATGAATGAATATGATTCATCAAAAATGGCGGACTTACTGGGAAGCACACACGGGTTCGAATGGACCGACAACGCTGAAGAAGCGGATGTACTGCTGCTGAATACCTGCTCAATCCGTGAAAAAGCGCAGGAAAAAGTTTTCGCCATGTTAGGGCGCTGGAAACTGCTGAAAGAAAAGAACCCGGCGTTGATCATCGGCGTTGGCGGCTGCGTGGCTTCTCAGGAAGGCGAACACATTCGCAGCCGCGCACCTTGCGTCGACGTTGTGTTTGGCCCGCAGACCTTGCACCGCCTGCCGGAAATGATCAACCACGTGCGCGGCACCCGCAGCCCAATCGTCGACATCAGCTTCCCGGAGATCGAGAAGTTCGACCGCCTGCCGGAACCGCGCGCCGAGGGCCCAACCGCCTTTGTCTCCATAATGGAAGGCTGCAACAAATACTGTACTTTCTGCGTGGTGCCTTACACCCGCGGCGAAGAAGTGAGTCGCCCAAGCGATGACGTGCTGTTCGAGATCGCCCAACTGGCGGCGCAAGGCGTGCGTGAAGTGAACCTGCTCGGCCAGAACGTCAACGCCTACGACGGCGGCATCTGTTCGTTTGCCGAGCTGCTGCGTTTGGTGGCAGCGATTGATGGCATCGACCGCATCCGTTTCACCACCAGCCATCCGATTGAATTCACCGACGACATCATCGCGGTGTATCAAGACACGCCTGAACTGGTCAGTTTCCTGCATCTCCCGGTACAGAGCGGCTCCGATCGCATTCTGACCATGATGAAACGCGCGCACACCGCATTGGAATACAAAGCGATCATTCGCAAGCTGCGCAAGGCGCGGCCGAACATACAGCTAAGCTCTGACTTTATCATCGGCTTCCCGGGGGAAACCCAGGCCGACTTCGAACAGACCATGAACCTGGTCGCAGAGATTAACTTCGACGCCAGCTTCAGTTTTATCTATTCGTCACGCCCGGGCACCCCGGCGGCCGATATGGTGGACGACGTCAGCGAAGACGAAAAGAAACAGCGCCTGTACATCCTGCAGGATCGCATCAACCAGCAGGTGTTGCAGTTCAGCCGCCGCATGCTCGGTACCGTGCAGCGTATTCTGGTTGAGGGCACCTCGCGCAAAAGCGTGATGGAGCTGGCCGGTCGCACCGAATGCAACCGTATGGTGAACTTTGAAGGCACACCGGATATGATCGGCCAATTCGTTGATGTGGAAATCACCGAGGTAATGACCAACACACTGCGTGGCGCAGTGGTGCGTACCGAGCAGCAGATGGATCTGCGCGTACATGAATCCCCGCAATCGGTGATCGCCCGTACCCGCAAAGAAAATGCGCTGGGTGTCGGCACTTACCAGCCCTGACGCCATTTCCGCATTGCCGTAAGCCGTAAGCCGTCGCGCCCGTCGCCACGTTAACGTTTATCCTTATTATTTCTCCGCCGGGCGCTTGCGTCCGGTGATGTTCTTTTTTGTTTTTTATTATATAGAGGCGACATAGCATGCAACTCCCACACTGCCCGAAGTGCAACTCCGAATACACCTATCAGGACAATGCGATGTTTATCTGCCCTGAATGCGCCCATGAGTGGAGCGACAGCGCGCCGGCAGAGGACAGCGATGCGCTGATCGTCAAAGACGCCAACGGCAATCTGCTGGCCGACGGCGATGCCGTGACCGTAGTGAAAGATCTGAAGGTCAAAGGCAGTTCCTCGATGCTGAAGATTGGCACCAAGGTGAAGAACATTCGTCTGGTGGAAGGCGACCACAACATTGACTGTAAAATCGATGGTTTTGGCCCGATGAAGCTGAAATCCGAATTCGTGAAAAAGAACTGATCCCCACACAATTACGCGGCTGTTTTTGCCGCGTTTTTTCCTCTCCCGGCCCTTGAATTACGCCGCCGGCGCACAGATAGATCACGGGTAAACTTGCGCCGGTGCGGCGCACCATGAATAATTCAAGGTAGAAACATCAGGGTTTGCCCTGAATGCGCGTACCGAAAATCAACCAGGCCCGATGTGAGCCTTGAGGAATAGTTTGAACGTCGCAACACAAGAAATTTTGTTAGAGCCGGCAGACAATAAGCGATTGCTCAGCCTGTGCGGCCCATTTGATGACAATATCAAACAGATCGAACGCCGGTTGGGGATCGAGATCAACCGCCGTGACAACCGTTTTAAGCTGGTTGGCAAAAACCCGTGCGTGGTTGCCGCCGCCGATATCTTGCGCCACCTGTACGTGGACACCGCACCCATTCGCGGCGTGATCCCGGATATCGACCCGGAACAGATCCATCTGGCGATCAAAGAAAGCCGGGTGCTTGAGCAGGTAGCCGACAGCGTGCCGGATTACGGCAAAGCGGTGACCATCAAAACCAAGCGCGGCATGGTGAAACCGCGCACGCCCAATCAGGCGCAGTACATCGCCAATATTCTCGATCACGACATCACCTTCGGCATTGGGCCGGCGGGTACCGGGAAAACCTATCTGGCCGTCGCCGCTGCGGTAGATGCCCTGGAACGCCAGGAGATTCGCCGCATTCTGCTGACGCGCCCGGCGGTTGAAGCCGGTGAAAAACTGGGCTTCCTGCCGGGGGATCTGAGCCAGAAGGTCGATCCTTACCTGCGCCCGCTGTACGACGCCCTGTTCGAAATGCTGGGCTTCGAGCGCGTGGAGAAGCTGATCGAACGCAACGTGATTGAGGTCGCGCCGCTGGCCTATATGCGCGGCCGCACCCTGAACGACGCATTCATCATTCTCGATGAGAGCCAAAACACCACCATCGAACAGATGAAGATGTTCCTGACGCGCATCGGCTTCAACTCGAAGGCGGTGATCACCGGCGACGTTACGCAGATTGACCTGCCGCGCAACCAGAAATCCGGCCTTCGCCATGCGATAGAAGTCCTGTCGGATGTCGAAGAACTGAGCTTCAACTTCTTCCACAGCGAAGACGTGGTGCGCCACCCGGTGGTAGCCCGCGTGGTTATCGCCTATGAAGCCTGGGAAGCCGCCGAACAAAAACGCAAAGACGCGATTGCCGAACAACGTAAGCACGAGGCCATCATCGCCTCCGGGCAGGAGACACTATGAGCCAAGTGATTTTGGATCTGCAGATTGCCTGTGCAGACAGCAACGGCCTGCCGGACGAAGCCACCTTCCAGCGCTGGCTGGAAGGCGTGCTGCCGCAGTTTCAGGAAGAAGCCGAGGTCACCATTCGCCTGGTGGACGAAGCCGAAAGCAACGAACTGAACCTGACCTACCGCGGGAAGGACAAACCGACCAACGTGCTGTCCTTCCCGTTCGAAGCCCCACCGGGCATCGAGCTGCCGCTGCTCGGCGATCTGATCATCTGCCGTCAGGTCGTTGAACAGGAAGCGGTTGAGCAAGACAAGGCGCTGGAGGCCCACTGGGCGCATATGGTTGTCCATGGCAGCCTTCATCTGCTAGGGTATGACCACATCGAAGACGATGAAGCCGAAGAAATGGAGTCTTTGGAAACCGAAATCATGCACGGCCTGGGCTATCCGGACCCGTACCTGGCGGAAAAAGACCCCCTCTGACGTCAGCTGATTCCCCGCAGCCCCTGTAAGGGGCTGTCGCTGACGCCCCTAACTCTTACATGAGTGATATTAACTAAAACGCCATGAGCGACGACCATTCACAAAGCAATGACAGCCCCAGTCCCAAGAAGGGGTTCTTTACTCTCATCCTTAACCAGCTGTTCCACGGCGAACCGAAAAACCGTGGCGATCTGGTAGAGCTGATCCGTGATTCCGAGCAAAACGACCTGATCGATCCCGACACCCGAGACATGCTGGAAGGCGTGATGGATATCGCCGAGCAGCGTGTGCGCGACATCATGATCCCGCGTTCCCAGATGGTCACGCTCAAGCGTAACCAGACGCTGGAAGAGTGCCTGGACGTGATTATCGAATCCGCCCACTCGCGCTTCCCGGTGATCAGCGAAGATAAAGATCACATCGAAGGCATTCTGATGGCCAAGGATCTGCTGCCGTTCATGCGTGCAGAGTCTGAGCCGTTCAGCATAGATAAGGTGCTGCGCGCCGCGGTGGTGGTGCCCGAAAGCAAGCGTGTTGATCGGATGCTGAAGGAGTTCCGCTCCCAGCGCTATCACATGGCGATTGTCATTGACGAATTCGGCGGCGTTTCCGGCCTGGTCACCATCGAAGACATTCTTGAACTGATTGTCGGCGAAATCGAAGACGAATATGACGACGAGGAAGATCTGGATATCCGCCAGCTTAGCCGCCATATGTATACCGTGCGGGCATTGGCGCCGATTGAAGACTTCAACGAAGCCTTTAATACGCACTTCAGCGACGACGAGGTCGACACCATCGGCGGCCTGGTGATGCAGGCCTTCGGGCACCTGCCGGCGCGCGGGGAAACCATTGAAATCGAAGGTTACCTGTTTAAGGTTGCGATGGCCGACAGTCGACGTATCATCCAGGTTCATGTAAAAATTCCGGACGATTCTCCGCAACCGAAACTGGAAGACTAAATCAAACATGGCTAAAGCCTCTTTCCTTGAACGCCAGCGGGTTCGTGCCCTGCTGGCGCTGTTGTCTGGTGCCGGCGGCGCGCTGGCGTTTTCTCCTTACGATATTTGGCCTGCGGCCATTGTTTCCCTGTTCGGCCTGCTGGCCGTTACCCTCAACCGCACCACCAGACAATCCGCCCTGCTCGGCTTCTGCTGGGGGTTCGGCCTGTTTGGCGCCGGCGTCAACTGGGTTTACGTCAGCATTGCCGACTTCGGCGGCATGCCGTTTGCCGTCAATATTTTCCTGGTCGCCCTGCTGGCCGCCTACCTGGCGTTGTATACCGGGCTGTTCGCCGGCTTGCTGTCGCGCCTGTGGCCAACCACCAGTTGGTACCGCCTGGCGATTGCCGCGCCGGTGCTGTGGCAAGTGACCGAGTTTCTGCGCGGCTGGGTGCTGACCGGTTTCCCCTGGTTGCAGTTCGGCTACAGTCAACTCAACGGCCCGCTGAAAGGCGTCGCACCGCTGCTGGGGGTTGATGCCATCACCTTCATCCTGATGGCGATCGCCGGATTGCTGGTGTATGCCATCAATCAACGCCGCGTTGCCGCAGCGGCCGTCGCCGTCGCGTTGCTGCTGTTGCCCTGGCCGCTGCGTCAGTTGCAGTGGTTCACCCCGCAACCGGAGAAAGCGGTGAATGTCGCCATGGTGCAAGGCAACATCGCCCAATCGATGAAGTGGGATCCGAAAGCGCTGGTCAGCACGCTGCAAACCTATCTGGATGAAACCCGCCCTTACATGGGCAAGGCGCCGATCATCATCTGGCCGGAATCCGCCATCCCGGATTACGAAGCCAGCCAGAACGGTTTCCTGACCATGATGGACGACTTGATGCGCGCCAAAAACAGCAGCCTGATCACCGGGATTGTCGACGTGCGCGCCACCCCGCAGGGCCAGCAAATCTATAACAGCGCCATTGTATTGGGTGAACAGACGCCGTACGTCTACCCGGCCAAAGACCGTTATAACAAGCATCATCTGGTGCCGTTCGGTGAGTTTGTGCCGCTGGAGACGCTGCTGCGGCCACTGGCGCCGTTCTTCGATCTGCCGATGTCGTCCTTCAGCCGCGGCGATTACGTCCAACCACAACTGAGCGTGAAGGGCTATAACCTGACGGCAGCGATCTGTTATGAGATTGTTCTCGGCCAACAGGTGCGCGATAACTTCCGCCCGGACACCAATTTCCTGCTGACCATCTCCAATGACGCCTGGTTCGGCCATTCCATCGGCCCGTGGCAGCACTTCCAGATGGCGCGCATGCGTGCGCTGGAACTGGGGCGCCCACTGTTGCGCAGCACCAACAATGGCGTAACCGCCGCCGTTGACGCCAACGGCGAGGTGATTGCCGAGATCCCGCAGTTCACCCGCAGCGTGCTCGAGGTGAAAGTCACCCCGACCACCGGCATTACGCCATACGCCCGTTTTGGCGCCACACCGCTGTGGATCATCACCCTGCTGCTTGGCGGCATGGCGTTGATGCTCGGCCTGCGTCGCAGGTAATCTCAACCGGTGCGCAGTTCACTGAACTGCGCACCGCGTCCCTGTCCCCGTCAAATACCCGTTAAATAAACCTTTCTGGCACACTCCTTGCTTTAATCACTCTGTGATTTAAGACCGATTTACTTTTACTGACGTTTTGTCGCACTTATGCACAACTTGAGAGCATCACTGGCACCGGAAGGGTGCATCAGGGTTTTGTTGCATTAATTTGGTGCGCGTGGCGTCTCAAAAAATGAAACATTTTAGTTTCATTGCGTTCACAATCGGCTATTTTCTAACGGTTATCTGTGCCAAGACTATCTTTATATCTTGAGTAAGAGATCCCCCGTTTTAAACCTGACACTCTTGAGTCAGAACCACGACAACAGCAAAGGAGCTGGACCATGCAAATGCGTAAATTGGCGTTATCGTTACTGCTGATCGGTATGGCGGGTAACGTAGCCCATGCGGAAGAACTGACCGGTACGCTGAAGAAAATCAAAGACAACGGCGTGATCGTTGTCGGCCACCGCGAATCGTCAGTGCCGTTCTCCTACTACGACAACCAGCAGAAAGTTGTGGGCTACTCCCAGGACTACTCCAACCAAATCGTTGATGCTGTTAAGAAAAAACTGAACATGCCCGATCTGCAGGTAAAAATGCTGCCGATCACCTCGCAGAACCGTATCCCACTGCTGCAGAACGGCACCTTCGATTTTGAATGCGGTTCAACCACCAACAACGTTGAGCGTCAAAAACAGGCGGCCTTCTCCGACACCATCTTCGTGGTCGGTACCCGCTTGCTGGTGAAAAAAGGCTCTGACGTCAAAGACTTCAAAGACCTGGCCGGCAAACCGGTAGTGGTCACCTCCGGCACAACGTCAGAAGTGCTGCTGAACAAACTCAACGACAGCGGCAAGATGAACATGCGCATCATCAGCGCCAAAGACCACGGTGACTCGTTCCGTACCCTGGAAAGCGGCCGCGCCGTAGCCTTTATGATGGATGACGCGCTGCTGGCGGGCGAACGAGCCAAAGCGAAGAAGCCGGATCAATGGGAAATTCTCGGCACGCCGCAGTCGAAAGAAGCTTACGGCTGTATGCTGCGTAAAGACGACGCCGAGTTCAAAAAACTGGTCGATGACACCATCGCTCAGGCCCAAACCTCCGGTGAAGCGGCAAAATGGTTTGATAAATGGTTCAACCAGCCAATTCCACCAAAGAACCTCAACATGAACTTCGCCCTGTCAGACGACATGAAGCAACTGTTCAAAGAGCCTAACGATAAAGCACTGAACTAATAGAAAGAGAGCTGGTGCGGCCGCCAGGCCAAACCAGCCCTGTTGATGGCTGGGACAGACAGGAATGAGGGGGGCCGTTCCCCTCCCTCATTTTCCCCCGAACTCACAACCGATATCCGCGCACATAAGCCAGCCTGACTGGCCGCGATGCAATCGGCGCTGAATAGTCATCAATCTTTAGGCGCTCTGCGCCCGCTTAACGGAGTTTGTTATGTCAATAGATTGGAACTGGGGTATCTTCCTGCAGCAGGCCCCGTTTGGGAATACCACCTACCTCGGCTGGATTTGGTCCGGCTTCCAGGTCACGGTAGCCCTCTCCGTCTGTGCATGGATTATCGCTTTCTTTGTCGGTTCGCTGTTCGGTATTTTACGTACCGTGCCAAACCGTTTTCTTTCCGCTCTCGGCACCTGCTACGTCGAACTGTTCCGTAACGTGCCGCTGATTGTGCAATTCTTTACCTGGTATCTGGTGGTGCCGGAGCTGCTGCCTGCCAATCTGGGCATGTGGTTCAAAACCGAACTCGATCCCAACGTCCAGTTCTTTATCTCCTCCATGCTGTGCCTCGGGCTGTTTACCGCCGCCCGCGTGTGCGAGCAGGTACGCGCCGCGATTCAGTCCCTGCCGCGTGGCCAACGCGCCGCCGGGCTGGCCATGGGCCTGACGCTGCCGCAAACCTATCGCTATGTGCTGTTACCGAACGCCTACCGGGTGATTGTGCCGCCGATGACCTCGGAAATGCTCAACCTGGTCAAAAACTCCGCCATCGCTTCAACCATTGGCCTGGTGGATATGGCGGCTCAGGCCGGTAAGCTGCTGGATTACTCCGCGCATGCCTATGAATCCTTTACCGCCATTACGCTGGCCTATATCGGCATCAACGCCGTGATCATGCTGTTTATGCGTCTGGTAGAGAAGAAAGTGCAGTTGCCTGGCAATATGGGGAGTAAATAATGTACGAATTTGACTGGGCATCCATTGTCCCAAGCTTCCCTTACCTGCTGCAAGGGTTGGTCATCACGCTGAAGATCACCGTGACCGCCATCGTTTTTGGCATCCTCTGGGGCACCATTCTGGCGGTCATGCGTCTGTCGCCAATCAAGCCTATCAGCTGGTTTGCCACACTCTACGTCAACCTGTTCCGTTCCGTGCCGCTGGTGATGGTGCTGCTGTGGTTCTACCTGGTGGTTCCAAGCTTATTACAACAAGTTCTGGGGCTATCGCCGAAAACCGATATTCGCCTGATCTCGGCTATGGTAGCCTTTTCCCTGTTTGAAGCGGCCTATTACTCGGAAATTATCCGTGCCGGCATTATCAGTATTTCCCGCGGCCAATCTTCCGCCGCGCTGGCGCTGGGCATGACCCACTGGCAGTCGATGAAACTGGTGATCCTGCCGCAGGCGTTCCGCGCCATGGTTCCGCTGCTGCTGACTCAGGGCATCGTACTGTTCCAGGATACTTCGCTGGTCTACGTGCTGAGCCTGGCCGACTTCTTCCGTACCGCCTCAACCATCGGCGAGCGCGACGGCACACAGGTTGAAATGATCCTGTTCGCCGGTTTTGTCTATTTTGTTATCAGTCTCGCCGCCTCGGCGCTGGTAAGCTATTTGAAGAAAAGGACTGTTTGATGATATCCCTGAAAAATGTTTCTAAGTGGTACGGTCACTTTCAGGTTCTGACCGATTGCACCACCGAAGTGAAAAAAGGCGAGGTGGTGGTAGTCTGCGGTCCTTCAGGCTCGGGCAAATCCACCCTGATCAAAACCGTCAACGGTCTGGAGCCGATTCAGCAAGGCGATATCCTGGTGAATGGCACGGCCGTCAACAACAAGAACACCAACCTGGCGCAGTTGCGTTCCAAAGTGGGCATGGTATTCCAGCACTTTGAGCTGTTCCCGCATCTGTCGATCATCGACAATCTGACGCTGGCGCAGGTAAAAGTCCTCAAGCGCGACAAGGACGCCTCACGCGAGAAGGGCCTTAAGCTGCTGGAGCGCGTGGGGCTTTCCGCCCATGCCAACAAGTTCCCTGGGCAACTTTCCGGCGGCCAGCAGCAGCGTGTGGCTATCGCCCGGGCGCTGTGCATGGACCCGATCGCCATGCTGTTCGATGAACCGACCTCCGCGCTTGATCCGGAAATGATCAACGAAGTGCTGGACGTCATGGTCGAGCTGGCGCAAGAAGGCATGACCATGATGGTGGTGACCCACGAAATGGGCTTTGCCCGTAAGGTGGCCCACCGGGTGATCTTTATGGACGAAGGCAAAATTGTCGAAGACCGCAACAAAGACGACTTCTTCAACAACCCGGAATCTGAACGCGCAAAAGACTTTCTGGCCAAGATCCTGCATTGATTCATTGACACTATGCGCCCCGTCCGGGGCGCATTCTCCGCCCCTATCCCGGCACTAAAAGCGCTTGTTTCCCCCCTGTTTTGATCCGATGCTCGCTGGATAACAACAAAGGAGATAAACATGCCCCGCCCTATCATTATCGATTGCGACCCCGGCCTGGACGACGCCATTGCCCTTGCCATGGCGCTGCGCTCGCCGGAACTGGACATCAAGGCCATCACCACTTCCGCCGGCAACCAGACGCCGGAGAAAACCCTGCATAACGCGCTCGGTCTACTGACGCTGATGAAACGCGAAGATATTCCCGTCGCTGCCGGTGCCGCGGCACCGCTGATGCGCCCGCTGGTGATTGCCGATCATGTCCACGGAAAAACCGGTATGGGCAATACCCATCTGCCAACGCCAACGATAAAACCGGTCACGCAAACCGCCGTGGAACTGATCGCCGCCCTGCTGCGCACCAGCCCGCAACCGATCACTCTGGTGGTCACCGGCCCGATGACCAATATCGCCCTGTTACTGGTCCAGCATGCCGAGCTGAAAGGCAACATCGAGCGCATCGTATTTATGGGCGGCGGAATGAATGCCGGCAACGCCACGCCGGTGGCGGAATTCAATATCTTTGTCGATCCCGAAGCCGCAGAAATCGTGCTGAAGTCCGGCGTGCCGCTGACCATGGCCGGGTTGAACGTCACCCATCAGGCGCTGGTGCTGCCGCAGGATATCGAACGTATCCGCCAGGTTAACAATCCGGTGGCGCAAGCGGTTGCAGAGATGCTCGATTTCTATCTGCCGCTGTACCTCAGCCACCCACGCGGGTTGCCGGGCGCCGCGATGCACGATCCCTGCACCATCGCCTGGCTGCTGGCACCGCAGCTGTTTACCGGCATCGAACGCTGGGTCGGCGTGGAAACCCAAGGGGAATATACCCTCGGCATGACGGTAGTGGATAACTTCCAGCAGAGCGGTAAACCGGCCAACGTTGAAGTGCTGACCGGTATTGATCGCGAAGGATTTATCGAACTGCTGATTGAACGCGTGGCGCGTTACTGATTGGCCGGGGCGTTCACTGCGCCCCGGCACATTCAATTTTTTTGATTTAACCCAGCGAATTTTTACGCTATCACTGGCTGCGGCTTGCCTCTAAGATGCCTTATACACCGCATCACTAACACCTTAGAGCAAGTCTGGAGATAGCCCAATGAGTCGTATACTGGTCCTGAAATCAAGTATTCTGGGCGATTATTCCCAGTCTGGAAAATTAGTCGATTTTTTTGTTGAACAGTGGCGTGAAGCACATCCGAATGACACATTTACCGTTCGCGATCTGGCCAACCCAACCCTGCCCGAGCTGGATGGTGAAGTGGTTGGCGGTTTTAACGCCGGTGATAAACCCTTGACGCAGCACCAAAAAGAGACACTGGCGCTTTCCGATGAATTGATTGCTGAATTGAAATCGCACGACACTGTCATCATCGGTGCCCCAATGTACAATTTCAATATTCCTACCCAGCTGAAAATTTATTTCGACCTGGTGGCTCGCGCCGGCCAAACCTTCCGTTACACCTCTGAAGGCGCGGAAGGCCTGGTGACCGGGAAAAAAGCGATAGTGATCTCCAGCCGCGGCGGTATCCACGCCGATACGCCAACCGATCTGATCACCCCTTACCTGAAGCTGTTCCTCGGGTTTATCGGCATCACCGACGTAGAATTCGTGCTGGCGGAAGGTTTTGCCTATGGGCCGGAAGTCGCTGAAAAAGCCGCGCAAGACAGCCGCATTGCCGTGACGCAAAAGGTGCCGGCCAGGGCGCAATTGGCCCCGGCAACCCAGCCTGCGGCGTTACAAGCCCCGGCGAGCGGCGGCTTTCTGAGTAATCTGATGAAAAAGCTCTTCGGCTGATCGTCTCCCCTCATTCTGATTTGCCAAGCAAGAAGGATGAGGGGGCAACACTCAAGGTTCGAAGGGCCGACGCTGGAACTGGTCATGGCCGCACTTAGGGCACAGCGGCAGCACTTCCGGCGTGTAAAACGCCAAATGATGGTGGCACTGCTCGCACACCAGATTGCCCAACCCTACCACCTCACCGCTGTGGTAGACGCCGTGATGGCTGACGTCTTTAAACACTTCCCGCCATTCCAACTGGGTTTTGTCCGTAATATCCGCCAGCTCTTGCCACAGGCTCTCCTTGATTACCCGCATAAAGACGCTGTCGGTAAACTCGCCCTTGCTTTCCTGATAACTGCGGGCGAACTCTTCCAGGTCGCGTCGTACCGCCTGGATCACCTGCTCCACTTCGCCGCGCGTCAATTCACCCGCTTCGTTCAGCCGTTTTTCGGCACCGGCGACCAATTCGTCAATATCACGCTCTCCATTTTTCAGGCGTTCGGTCAGAGATGCCACCAATTCGCGGTAATACTGAGCAACCTTGTTCATATTCTCTCCTCGATGAACTTACGTGACAGGGCTTATCGCCTAAAACTATCTCTTATCATTTTAGTCGTAAATTGCTGATGTCACTTGGCAAGGCACGGGCTCCTCAAGATGTGAGTCATATCATGGCGGGGATTTTTTAAATGCGCCGAGTCGGGCGCTTGGTGTTGTTGCCGGGAGGTCTTATCAGCTATGCTATGCGGATCTATAAGTACTCAACAGAATGCTACGGATGTAGCTGTTTTACACCTACAGGACCACCAGCCGCCATGCAAGAGCAATACCGTCCAGAAGACATAGAATCGAACGTACAGCTTCACTGGCAAGAGAAGCAAACTTTCAAGGTTACCGAAGACGCAAGCAAGGAAAAGTACTACTGCCTATCCATGCTGCCCTACCCATCAGGCCGTCTGCACATGGGACACGTTCGTAACTACACTATCGGCGACGTGATCTCGCGCTATCAGCGCATGCTGGGCAAAAACGTGCTGCAGCCGATCGGCTGGGATGCGTTCGGCCTGCCGGCGGAAGGCGCTGCGGTTAAAAACAACACCGCACCGGCTCCGTGGACCTACGACAACATCGAATACATGAAGAACCAGTTGAAACTGCTGGGCTTCGGCTATGACTGGGATCGCGAGATCGCCACCTGCGATCCGGATTACTACCGTTGGGAACAGTGGTTCTTCACCAAGCTGTACGAAAAAGGCCTGGTCTACAAGAAAACCTCCGCCGTCAACTGGTGCCCGCACGATCTGACCGTGCTGGCCAACGAACAGGTTATCGACGGCTGCTGCTGGCGCTGCGACACCAAGGTCGAGCGTAAAGAGATCCCGCAGTGGTTCATCAAAATTACCGACTACGCCGATCAGTTGCTCAACGATCTGGATACGCTGGAAAGCTGGCCAGAACAGGTGAAAACCATGCAGCGCAACTGGATTGGCCGCTCCGAAGGGGTGGACATCACCTTTGAGGTGGCGGGCAGCGACGAGAAGCTGACCGTTTACACCACCCGTCCGGATACCTTCATGGGCGCCACCTATGTAGCCGTCGCGGCGGGCCACCCGCTGGCGCAACAGGGTGCGGTGAATAACTCGGCGCTGGCTGAATTTATCGAAGAGTGCCGCAATACCAAGGTGGCCGAAGCCGACATGGCGACGATGGAGAAGAAAGGCATGCCGACCGGCCTGTTCGCCATTCATCCGCTGTCCGGCGAGAAGGTGCCGGTTTGGGTTGCCAACTTCGTCTTGATGGAATACGGCACCGGTGCAGTGATGGCGGTTCCGGCTCACGATCAGCGCGACTGGGAGTTCGCCACCAAATATGGCCTGCCGATCAAACCGGTGGTGCTGGCGCTCGACGGCAGCCAGCCGGACGTACACGCCGAAGCGATGACCGAAAAAGGCACGCTGTTCAACTCCGGCGAGTTCGATGGCCTGGATCACGAAGCCGGTTTCAACGCCATTGCCGACAAACTGGTCGCCATGGGCGTGGGCCAACGCAAGGTCAACTACCGTCTGCGCGACTGGGGCGTGTCCCGTCAACGTTACTGGGGCGCACCGATCCCGATGGTGACGCTGGAAGACGGCACCGTAATGCCAACCCCGGAAGACCAACTGCCGGTGATCCTGCCGGAAGACGTGGTGATGGACGGCATTACCAGCCCGATCAAGGCCGATCCCGAGTGGGCGAAAACCACCGTTAACGGCCAACCGGCGCTGCGTGAAACCGACACCTTTGACACCTTTATGGAGTCCTCCTGGTACTACGCGCGCTACACCTGCCCGCAGTACGACCAGGGCATGTTGGATCCGGCTGCCGCCAACTACTGGCTGCCGGTCGATCAGTATGTCGGCGGTATCGAACACGCCATCATGCACCTGATGTATTTCCGCTTCTTCCACAAACTGCTGCGTGACGCAGGCCTGGTGGATTCGGACGAGCCGGCAAAACGCCTGCTGTGTCAGGGTATGGTGCTGGCGGATGCCTTCTATTACACCGGTAACAGCGGCGAGCGCGTCTGGGTTTCCCCGGTCGACGCCACCGTTGAACGCGACGACAAAGGCCGCATTGTTAAAGCCACCGATCCACAAGGCCGCGAACTGGTCTATGCTGGCATGAGCAAAATGTCGAAGTCGAAGAACAACGGCATCGATCCGCAGGTGATGGTCGAGAAATACGGCGCGGATACCGTGCGTCTGTTCATGATGTTCGCCTCGCCGGCAGAAATGACGCTGGAATGGCAGGAATCCGGTGTGGAAGGGGCAAACCGCTTCCTGAAACGCGTTTGGAAACTGGCCTACGAACACCTTGAGAAAGGCGCTGTCCAGCCGCTGAACGTCGCGGCACTGAACGAAGATCAGAAAGCGCTGCGCCGTGATCTGCACAAAACCATCGCCAAAGTGACCGATGATATTGGCCGTCGTCAGACCTTCAACACCGCCATTGCGGCCGTGATGGAGCTGATGAACAAACTGACCCGCGCACCGCAGGACAGCGAGCAGGATCGCGCTCTGCTGCAAGAAGCGTTGCTGTCCGTCGTTCGTATGCTGTATCCGTTTACCCCGCACGTTTGCTTCTCGCTGTGGCAGGCGTTGGGCGGCGAAGGCGATGTGGATACCGCAGCCTGGCCACAGGCTGACGAGCAGGCGATGGTCGAAGACTCCAAGCTGGTCGTGGTACAGGTAAACGGCAAAGTTCGCGCTAAAATCACTGTGGCAGCAGATGCAACCGAAGAGCAGGTACGTGCGCGTGCCGCCGAGGAACATCTGGTCGCCAAATATCTGGACGGGGTTACGGTTCGTAAAGTGATCTATGTTCCGGGCAAATTGCTTAACCTGGTTGTGGGTTAACACAAGGAGGAGTTGTGCGACATCGTATTCTGACGCTGTTGCTGGGGTTGGCGGTGCTGGTCACCGCCGGCTGCGGTTTTCACCTGCGTGGCACCACGCAGGTCCCCTCGGAAATGAAAACGCTGATACTGGACAGTGGGGATCCTTACGGTCCGCTGGCCCGCGCAGTGCGTGAGCAATTGCGTCTGAACGACGTGACTATCGTCAAAGATCCGAAACGTAAGGATATTCCTTCCCTGCGTCTCGTCGGTTCCAGCGAAAGCCAGGACACCGCCTCGATCTTCCGGGACGGCAAAACCGCTGAGTATCAGATGGTGCTGACCGTTCAAGCGCAGGTCCTGATCCCGGGTCATGATCTGTATCCGCTGAACGTGAAAGTCTTCCGTTCGTTCTTCGACAACCCGCTGACCGCGCTGGCAAAAGACTCCGAACAGGACATTATTCGCCAGGAAATGCGTGAGCAGGCCGCCCAGCAACTGGTCCGCAAACTGTTGACGGTGCATGCGGCGGAAGAACAAACCCAGCAAAAAGCTGCCGCCGCCGGTGAAAAAGCGGAAAGTCTCTCAGCGCAATGATCCGTATTTATCCTGAACAACTTGCCGCGCAGCTCCGAGAGGGGCTGCGCGCTTGTTATTTATTGAGTGGCAATGAGCCGTTATTGCTGCAGGAAAGCCAGGATCTGATCCGGCAAGCCGCGCAACAACAGCAGTTCACCGAGCACTACAGCATTTCTCTCGACGCCCATACCGACTGGGACGCCATTTTCAGCATCTGCCAGGCCATGAGCCTGTTCGCCAGCCGCCAGACCCTGCTGCTTATCTTCCCGGATAACGGCCCGACGGCCCCGCTCGGCGAGCAACTGATCAAGCTGGCGGCGCTGCTGCATGACGACATTTTGCTGATGCTGCGCGGCCCTCGCCTGACCAAAGCGCAGGAAAACAGCGCCTGGTTCAAAGCGCTTAGCCCAAATGGCGCTTACGTCAGTTGCCAGACGCCGGAACAAGCGCAGTTACCCCGCTGGGTGGCACAGCGCGCCAAAACCATGAAGCTCGAGCTGGACGATGCGGCCAACCAGTTGCTGTGCTATTGCTACGAAGGCAACCTGCTGGCGCTGTCGCAGGCGCTGGAAAGGCTGTCACTGTTGCATCCGGACGGTAAGCTCACGCTGCCACGCGTTGAACTGGCGGTGAACGACGCCGCTCACTTTACGCCGTTTCATTGGCTGGACGCCCTGCTGGCGGGCAAAAGCAAACGCGCCTGGCACATTCTGCAGCAAATGCAGCAGGAAGATGTCGAACCGGTGATCCTGTTGCGCACCCTGCAACGCGAGCTGCTGCAACTGCTCAACCTGCAACGCCGCATGGCATCCGTGCCGCTGCGCACGCTGTTCGATCAATACAAGGTCTGGCAAAACCGCCGTAACCTGGTGACTCAGGCCCTGCAGCGGCTGTCCGGCGCTCAATTGCAGCAGGCGGTCCATCTGCTGACGCAAATTGAGATCACCCTGAAGCAGGATTACGGTCAGTCGGTATGGCCGGAACTGGAAACCCTGTCTATGCTGCTGTGCGGCAAACCTTTGGCCACGAGTTTTTCAGATGCCCACTAATCCGCAAAGCGCGACAATCCTGCATGCCCTGTTCGGCGGCACCTTTGATCCTATCCATTACGGCCATTTGCGGCCGGTGGAAGCGCTGGCCGCAGAAGTCGGCCTGAACCAGGTCACGCTGCTGCCAAACCACGTCCCCCCGCACCGCCCGCAGCCAGAGGCCAATGCCCAACAGCGGCTGAAGATGGTTGAGCTGGCGATCGCCAATAACCCGCTGTTCGCCGTTGACGATCGTGAACTGCACCGCACCACGCCGTCCTATACCATTGAGACGCTGGAAACCCTTCGTAAAGAACGTGGCCCCGCGTTGCCATTGGCCTTTATTATTGGCCAGGATTCTCTGCTGACGCTGCACAAGTGGCACCGCTGGCAAGCATTGCTGGATGTCTGTCATCTGTTGGTGCTGGCCCGCCCTGGCTACAATGACCAAATGGATACGCCGGAACTGCAACAGTGGCTGGAGCGTCATCGGGTCACCGACGCCGCGCTGCTCAGCCAACGGCCGCAGGGACATATTTACCTGGCCGACACGCCGCTGTTGGAAATTTCCGCCACGGAAATCCGCCAGCGCCGCCATCAGGGCCTCAGTTGTGACGACCTGTTGCCGCGTTCGGTGCAGCGCTATATCGAGTTACAGGGTTTATATCGCTAGCCGGAGTCGCGTGATATACTGCGCCGCTATTTTTCAGGTATTCGCTGAAAACCCCGGAAACCTTAGCTGCCGGGCAATTATCAGCTGGCTTTCAGCGGCATCCTGCCGACATTATCATTGATTCAGGCCGCATGCGGGCATTTGCCTGCCGCAGTCGAACAAACAGAACACACCCGAGGGGGAACCTTTGCAAGGTAAAGCGCTCCAAGATTTCGTCATCGATAAAATCGATGACCTGAAAGGCCAAGACATTATCGCTCTGGATGTACAGGGCAAATCCAGCATCACCGATTGCATGATCATCTGCACCGGGACCTCTACCCGCCACGTGATGTCGATCGCCAACCACGTAGTGCAGGAAGCCCGCTCCGCAGGGATGGAACTGTATGGCATGAAAGGTCAGGAAGCCTCCGACTGGGTCGTGGTCGATTTGGGCGATGTGATCGTACATATCATGCAGGAAGAAAGCCGTCAGCTTTATGAACTGGAAAAGCTCTGGAGCTAAGCGGTGAAACTGCAACTGGTAGCGGTCGGCACTAAGATGCCAGACTGGGTGCAGACAGGTTTTATGGATTATCTGCATCGTTTTCCGAAAGACATGCCGTTTGAGCTGACCGAAATCCCGGCAGGCAAGCGCGGCAAGAATGCCGACATCAAACGCATTCTGGAAAAGGAAGGCGAGCAGATGCTGGCTGCGGTGGGCAAAGGCAACCGCATTGTCACGCTGGATATCCCCGGTACGCCGTGGGAAACGCCGCAGTTGGCGCAACAGCTCGAACGCTGGAAGCAGGATGGCCGCAACGTCAGCCTGCTGATTGGCGGCCCGGAAGGGCTGGCACCGGCCTGCAAAGCCGCTGCCGAACAAAGCTGGTCGCTCTCGCCATTGACATTGCCGCATCCTTTAGTGCGCGTATTGGTGGCTGAAAGCCTCTATCGCGCCTGGAGTATTACAACAAATCATCCTTACCACCGGGAATAACCGGTGGTGACAGTGACAGAGTGAAATAAAGCAGCGGGATGAAAATAGAACGTAACCCTTTTCGCGACTATACGGCTGAATCTGCCCTGTTTGTACGCCGCGCCCTGGTGGCGTTTTTGGTCATTCTGGTGCTGAGCGGCACCCTGATCGCCAATCTGTATAATCTGCAAATTGTCCGCGTCGAGGATTACCGCACCCGTTCCAACGAAAACCGCATCAAGCTGGTGCCCATCGCCCCCAGCCGCGGCATTATTTACGATCGTAACGGCACCCCGCTGGCGCTCAACCGCACCATCTATCAGTTGGAGCTGATGCCGGAAAAGATCGACGATCTGAAAGCGACGCTGCAGGCGCTGCGCCCGGTGGTCGATCTGACCGACGACGACATCACCAACTTCGAGAAAGAGCGCAAACGCTCACGCCGTTTCGTCTCCATCCCGGTGAAAACCGCACTGAACGAAGTGCAGGTCGCCCGCTTTGCGGTCAATCAGTTCCGCTTCCCCGGCGTGGAAGTGAAAGGCTACCAGCGCCGCTATTATCCCTATGGTTCCGCCCTCACTCACGTCACCGGTTACGTCTCGAAGATCAACGATCGCGACGTCGAACGGCTGGACAAAGACGGCAAGCTGGCGAACTACGCCGCCACCCACGATATCGGCAAGCTGGGTATCGAGCGCTATTACGAAGACACCCTGCATGGCAAAACCGGCTACGAAGAGGTCGAGGTCAACAACCGCGGTCGGGTAATCCGTCAGTTGCACGAACAGCCGCCTTCCGCCGGCCAGGACGTTTACCTGACGCTGGATCTCAACCTGCAACGCTATATCGAGCAATTGCTGGTGGGCAGCCGGGCAGCAGTGGTGGTGAGCGATCCGCGCACCGGCGGCATTCTGGCGATGGTCTCCAACCCCAGCTATGACCCGAACCTGTTCGTGGACGGCATCTCCAGCAAGGATTACCAGGGGCTGTTGAACGATCCTAACCGGCCACTGATCAACCGTGCCACGCAAGGGGTTTACCCGCCTGCGTCAACGGTGAAACCCTATATTTCCGTCTCGGCGCTCAGCGCCGGGGTGATCACCAAAAACACCATAGTGTTCGATCCCGGCTGGTGGCAGTTGCCCGGTTCGGAAAAACGCTTTCGCGACTGGAAAAAATGGGGCCACGGCCGCCTGAACGTCACCAAAGCGCTGGAAGAATCGGCAGATACCTTCTTCTATCAGGTGGCGTACGACATGGGCATCGATCGCCTGTCGACCTGGTTGACCAAGTTTGGCTACGGCCAGTACACCGGCATCGATCTTTCCGAAGAACGTTCCGGCCTGATGCCGACCCGCGACTGGAAATTCAAACGCTATAAAAAACCCTGGTATCAGGGCGACACCATTCCGGTGGGCATCGGCCAGGGCTACTGGACGGCAACGCCGATCCAGATGTCCAAGGCGCTGAATACCCTGATTAACGACGGCAACGTCAAAACGCCGCATCTGATGCAGAGCACCCGAATCAACGGTGCGCTGGTGCCGTTCCGTCAGGAAGAGAACACGCAGATCGGCGATATTCATTCCGGCTTCTGGGAAATTGCCAAAGACGGCATGTATGGTGTAGCCAACCGCCCTAACGGGACGGCGCGTAAGTACTTCGCGGATGCACCCTACAAAGCCGCGGCAAAATCGGGTACCGCACAGGTATTCGGCTACGAAACCTATAACGCCCACAAACTCGCAGAGCATCTGCGTGACCACAAACTGATGACCGCCTTTGCGCCGTACAACAATCCAACGGTGTCGGTCGCCATCATTTTGGAAAACGGCGGTTCCGGTCCGGCGGTCGGGACAATTACCCGTCAGATCCTCGACCATATCCTGTTGGGCGACAACAATACGCAATTACCCTCCGAGGCTCCACTGCCGCCAGGTGTAGAAGGTGATTAAGGTAGAACATGACTGAAAGCCAACAAAAAGGCTCGATCTGGACCAAAATCCATATCGACCCCACTTTCCTGTTATTCATTCTGGCTCTGCTGGTCTACAGCGCATTCGTGATGTGGAGTGCCAGCGGCCAGGATATCGGCATGATGGAACGCAAAATCGGCCAGATCGTCATGGGCCTGATCGTGATGGGCGTAATGGCTCAAATCCCGCCGCGGGTCTATGAAAGCTGGGCGCCCTATCTGTACATTTTCTGCGTGATCCTGCTGATCATGGTGGACGCGTTCGGGCAGATCAGTAAAGGGGCTCAGCGTTGGCTGGATCTCGGCTTTGTGCGCTTCCAGCCGTCAGAAATCGCTAAAATCGCCGTTCCGCTGATGGTTGCGCGCTTTATGAACCGCGACGTCTGCCCGCCTTCGCTGAAGAATACCGCCATTGCGCTGGTGCTGATTTTCCTGCCGACCCTGCTGGTTGCTGCGCAGCCGGACCTGGGCACGTCGATTCTTATCGCCGCCTCCGGTCTGTTCGTGCTGTTCCTGTCCGGCATGAGCTGGAAGCTGATCGCCGTTGCCGCCGTGATGCTGGCGGCCTTTATTCCCGTGCTGTGGTTCTTCCTGATGCACGGCTATCAACGCGACCGCGTCATGATGCTGCTCGATCCGGAAAGCGATCCGCTCGGTGCCGGCTACCATATTATTCAGTCGAAAATCGCCATAGGTTCCGGCGGCCTGTCCGGCAAGGGCTGGCTGCACGGCACCCAGTCGCAGCTGGAGTTCTTGCCGGAACGCCATACCGACTTCATCTTCGCGGTATTGGCCGAAGAACTCGGGCTGATTGGGGTGCTGGTGCTGTTGGCGCTGTACCTTCTGGTGATTATTCGCGGGCTGATGATCGCCGCCAAGGCGCAGACGACCTTCGGCCGCGTCATGGTCGGCGGCCTGATGCTGATTCTGTTCGTTTATGTGTTTGTTAACATTGGTATGGTCAGTGGTATTTTACCGGTAGTTGGCGTACCTTTGCCTCTGGTCAGTTACGGGGGTTCGGCGCTGATCGTACTTATGGCTGGGTTCGGCATTATCATGTCGATCCACACGCATCGGAAAATGCTGTCTAAAAGTTTATAAGAGGTGAGTAATGCGTAAGGAATGGCTTTGGGTCGGCGTAGTGGCTGTGTTGCTTTCCGCCTGTACCTCCCCGACCACGGAACAGCAGGCGCCGCCGCAGCAGCCGTATAACGGGCCGGTGGTGGAAATCGGCGGCGTTGAGCCTCAATATGAACCCTATAACCCTGGCACCCTGCAGGATTATAAGGTTAATGGCGATACTTACCGCATCGTGAAGGACCCGCAGAATTTCTCGCAGACCGGTCTGGCCAGCTCCTATGGCGAAGAAGCCCGGGGCAACACCACCGCGCTGGGTGAGCAGTTCGATCCTAACGGCCTCACCGCCGCGCACCCCACGCTGCCGATCCCAAGCTACGTGCGCGTGACCAACCTCGCCAACGGCCGTCAACTGGTGGTACGCGTGAACGATCGCGGGCCTTACACCAATGGCCGCATTATCGATCTGTCGAAAGCCGTTGCCGACCGTCTGAACCTGTCCAACAACACCAAGGTTAAAGTTGATTTCATCAACGTGGCGCCGGATGGCACCCTGAGCGGCCCCGGCACCATAGGGACAATCGTCGCCAAACAAAGCTACGCCCTGCCGTCGCGCCCCGATCTTGGCTCGAGCAGCATGGGAACTCCCGTGCAGCAGGAAGCCCCCATCGCCAGCGGCGCCGCAGTACGTCCAATAGACAACAGCAGCCTGGACACCGGTGACAACAACGCCCCAGCCGCCGCTGCCGGCAGCAGCCGCACCGGCTTCCTCGGCGCACCAAGCCAGGTTCCCGCCGGCGTGTTGGAAGGTTCAGAACCTGAACCGGCCGTCGCCGCCGCCGCCATTGCAGCCCCCGTCGCCGCCACCGCAGCCGTTGCTGCCGGAGCCTCTTCCGCCGGGAGCTATGTCGTCCAGGTTGGTGCACTCAGCAGCGCTGAACGCGCACAAACCTGGCAACAGAGCCTGAGCCAGCAATTTGGCGTGCCAGGCAAGGTTGCGGCCAGCGGCGGTGTCTACCGCGTACAGTTAGGCCCGTTCAGCGATCGCCAGCAGGCGGCACAGTTGCAACAGCGCCTGGCCGCGGAAGCGCAACAACAATCTTTTGTCACTGCCGCACCCTAAACAAAGATACCCGATCAATTTCAAGCTGCAGCCGACACTGCTGCAGCTTGAAAGGTCAAAAGCATGAAGCCCCGGCGGGCGATCGCGACTGATAAGCGTTTCTCTAGCTGAAACATTTTCTTTCAGCAAAATGCCGGCAAAGCGCTATTAGTCAGATGAATGGATAATGCCTGCCGGAATCTCATCTGTTATAGTGTGGCTCGTTTTTAACTTTACCCTCATGGATGTTGTCCTCTCGATCATGAAACAAGTAACTTCTTTTCGCTTAATCAAGAGCATAGCGCTCGGCTCCGTTATCGCGATGAGTGCAGCTTCCGTTGCGCAAGCCGATGACGTTAATATCAAAACCATGATCCCAGGAGTGCCGCAAATCGATGCGGAAGCCTACGTCCTGATTGATTACAACTCCGGTAAAGTTTTGGCGGAAATGAATGCCGACGCGCGCCGCGATCCGGCCAGCCTGACAAAAATGATGACCAGCTACGTCATCGGCCAGGCGCTGAAAGCGGGTAAAATCGGCCCGGAAGACATGGTTACCGTGGGACAAGATGCCTGGGCGACCGGCAACCCGGTATTCAAAGGTTCTTCGCTGATGTTCCTGAAGCCAGGCGATCGCGTGCCGGTTTCCAAACTGACCCGCGGCATCAACCTGCAATCCGGTAACGACGCCTGCGTGGCGATGGCCGATTACGTGGCCGGCAGCCAGGACGCATTCGTTAACCTGATGAACACCTACGTCAGCAAGCTGGGCCTGCAAAACACCCACTTCCAGACGGTACACGGCCTCGACGCACAGGGCCAGTACAGCTCGGCGCGCGATATGGCGTTGATCGGCCAGGCGCTGATCCGCGACGTGCCGGACGAATACGCGATTTATAAAGAAAAAGAGTTCACCTTCAACAATATCCGTCAGATGAACCGTAACGGTCTGTTGTGGGACACCAGCCTGAACGTGGACGGCATCAAAACCGGCCATACCGATGCGGCAGGCTACAACCTGGTGGCTTCCGCCACCGAAGGCCAGATGCGCCTGATCTCTGCGGTACTGGGCGGTCGGACTTATAAAGGCCGTGAAACCGAAAGCAAGAAACTGCTGACCTGGGGCTTCCGCTTCTTCGAAACCGTTGCACCGCTGAAAGTGGGCAAAGAGTTTGCGTCTGAACCGGTCTGGTTCGGCGATTCGGATCGCGTTGAGTTGGGCGTGGACAAAGACGTCTACCTGACCATCCCACGCGGGCGGATGAAAGATCTCAAAGCCAGCTACGTGCTGAACACACCGGAGATTCATGCGCCACTGGCTAAAAACCAGGTTGTCGGCAGCATCAACTTCCAGTTGGATGGCAAAACCATCGATCAGCGCCCTCTGGTGGTAATGAACGAAGTGAAAGAAGGCGGTTTCTTCAGCCGCATCGTGGATTATATCAAACTGATGTTCCACCACTGGTTCGGTTAACAGTTGAAACGGGCAAAATTGCCCTCATATACTGATTAACATTAACTCCCGCTCCGGCGGGAGTTATAATTTATAGATTCGCTATGTTGATAGCAGCACTCTGGAGCGCACATGAAAACTAAACTGAACGAACTGCTCGAATTCCCTTGCTCGTTTACCTACAAGGTAATGGGCCTGGCACAACCTGAGCTGGTTGACCAGGTGGTTGAAGTGGTGCAGCGCCATGCTCCCGGGGATTACAACCCTGAAGTTAAACCGAGCAGCAAAGGCAATTACCACTCCGTTTCCATCACCATCAACGCCACCCATATCGACCAGGTTGAGACGTTATATGATGAATTGGGCAACATTGAAATTGTCCGCATGGTGCTGTAATTCCAGCACAAAACCCTGCTAACCAACCCGGGCCAGAGGATCGTCTGCCCGGGTTGCGCATTTTTGGTCAGCTAAATGCTGGTCGCCGGCCAGAGCGCCCGGTATAATGGCATTACCACTTCTGTAACCTGACGATGACTCTTTTGCAACCAGACAAGATCATTTTGCGTCAGCTGGGGTTGCAGCCCTATGAGCCTGTATCCCAAGCCATGCACAACTTCACCGATCGCAGAACCGATACCACGCCCGATGAGCTGTGGTTGGTTCAGCATCAGCCCGTGTTTACCCAGGGGCAGGCCGGTAAAGCGGAGCATCTGTTAATGCCGGGTGATATTCCGGTGGTCCAGAGCGATCGCGGCGGCCAGGTGACCTATCACGGTCCAGGGCAGCAGGTGATGTACGTGATGATCGATCTGAAACGCAACAAGGTTGGCGTTCGCCAACTGGTCACGGCTATCGAAGATACCGTTATTAATACCCTCGCCCACTTTCATATCGAATCGCGCGCCCGCCCGGATGCGCCCGGTGTTTACGTGGGGGAGCAAAAAATCTGTTCGTTGGGTTTGCGGATCCGCAAAGGCAGTTCATTTCACGGCCTGGCGCTGAATGTGGCCATGGATCTCACCCCCTTCCAACGTATCAACCCTTGCGGTTACGCCGGTATGCAAATGGCGCAGGTCAGCGCGCTGGTGCCCGGCGTAGGCATAGAAGACGTACACCCAATCCTGGTACAGGAATTTGTTCATTTACTCGGCTACCCGAAGGTCGAGCTTCGTAACTGGAACCTGCACGATTATGAGTAAACCAATTCAGATGGAACGCGGCGTTAAATACCGCGATGCAGA
The DNA here is from genome assembly GCF_052045345.1 of Serratia sp. 22264. NCBI lineage: Bacteria > Pseudomonadati > Pseudomonadota > Gammaproteobacteria > Enterobacterales > Yersiniaceae > Serratia > Serratia sp. 22264. The sequence goes on along the minus strand of NZ_JBQEOY010000003.1, from coordinate 394,198 downwards.
CAAAATGGCGTTGATCCCGGTTAAAACGGTGGTCACCGAACGGCAGGAGCTGTTACGTAAACCCGAGTGGATGAAGATCAAACTCCCTGCCGACTCTACACGCATTCAGGGCATTAAAGCCGCCATGCGTAAAAACGGTCTGCATTCGGTGTGCGAAGAAGCTTCCTGCCCGAACCTGTCTGAATGCTTTAACCACGGCACCGCCACCTTTATGATCCTGGGCGCTATCTGTACCCGCCGTTGCCCGTTCTGCGACGTGGCCCACGGCCGCCCGGTGGCCCCGGATGCCAACGAACCGGAGAAACTGGCTCAGACCATCGCCGACATGGGCCTGCGCTATGTGGTGATCACCTCGGTTGACCGCGACGATCTGCGTGACGGCGGTGCTCAGCACTTTGCCGACTGTATCGCCGCCATTCGCGTGAAAAACCCGACCATCAAAATTGAAACGCTGGTGCCGGATTTCCGTGGCCGTATGGATCGCGCGCTGGAAATTCTGACAGCGACGCCGCCGGACGTGTTCAACCACAATCTGGAAAACGTGCCGCGCGTCTACCGCCAGGTTCGTCCGGGCGCCAACTACGAATGGTCGTTGAAGCTGCTTGAACGGTTCAAAGAAGCGCACCCGCACATCCCAACCAAATCCGGTCTGATGGTCGGCCTGGGGGAAACCAATGCGGAAATCGTTGAAGTCATGCGCGACCTGCGTCGCCACGGCGTCACCATGCTGACCCTGGGCCAATACCTGCAGCCAAGCCGCCATCACCTGCCGGTACAGCGCTATGTCAGCCCGGCCGAGTTCGATGAAATGAAAGAAGAAGCGATGGCGATGGGCTTTACCCACGCGGCCTGTGGCCCGTTTGTCCGTTCCTCCTACCATGCCGATTTGCAGGCAAAAGGAATGGAAGTGAAATAAGCGCGGTAACAATTTGTTACGCTTAAGCTTGCGGAAACGCCAAAAAACGGATGTCCTTGCGGCATCCGTTTTTTATTGCCAAACAGAAAACGTGATTACACGTCTTTCTTTTCGACGCTCTGCGGATTGGATTGGCTTTCTGCCGTGTTTGCCGGCGGCGGAGTCGTGTCGTCGCCCACGGCCTTTTTAAAGCCCTTCAGCGCAGCGCCCAGATCGGCACCCAGGGTGCGCAGTTTGCTGGTACCGAACAGCAAGATGATCAACACCGCAATCACCAGAAGTTTGGTAATACTGATACCTTCCATACTCACCTTCTTATTCATATAGCGCTGCAGAGGCAGCGAAAAAACAAACCTTGCCTGTGGTTATTTACCTACTTTCGCCAAGCCAAGACAACAGCAACATGTAACAGAGTGAGATCCCTGCGCCGAGACTTCTTTTAAATGCATTGCACATTAATCAGACTATTCTGAGTTTATACGCTGCATGATACGCTGTCGTTACGCCTATCAGGGAGTCGCAGGATGTATACTGCACCATCAGTTATCGATACCAGACGATCCGGCCTCAGCTTTGCCAGACGTACCTATCTGCCACGTATCGTCGGGCTGGGGATTGGTTTTCTGTGCGTATTTTCGGTGCTCCATACCCAGCCGTCGGCCCCCTGGGTGTGGGGGCTGCTGATTTTTCACGGTTTTATTTGGCCGCATATCGCCTACCAATGGGCGCGTCGCTCCGCCACGCCCTTCAAGGCGGAAACCCGCAACCTGCTGATCGATTCGTTTTTTGGCGGTCTGTGGGCTGCGATGATGGCCTTCAATGCATTGCCGTCGGTGGTCATTTTGTCGATGATGGGCATGAACAATATTGCCGCCGCCGGCAAGACACTGTTCTTTAAAGGGCTGGTGGCACAGCTGGCCGGTGCCCTGACGGTCAGTGCTCTGTTGGGTTTTCCCTTCCAGCCACAGAGCACGCCGCTACAGATCTACCTCTGCCTGCCGATGATCTATCTCTACCCGGCCCTGTTGGGGTTAGTCACCTACCGCACCGCCAAGCGGTTGGCGCAGAAAAAACAGGAGCTGCTGCGCATCAGCATGCGTGACGGCCTGACCGGGTTGTACAATCGCCGCCATTGGGAACATTTGCTGCATCACCAATTCGACAGCTGCCGCCGTTACCAACACACTGCGACCCTGATCCTGATGGATGTCGATCGTTTTAAAACCATCAATGACACCTTCGGCCATGCGCTGGGTGACGAGGCGCTGGCGGTGCTGGCGGAAGAGCTGTTAATCGGCCTGCGTGCCGTGGATATTGTCGGGCGTTATGGCGGGGACGAATTTGGCGCAGTACTGCCGAACACCAGTGCCGAACAGGCCAGCATTGCGCTGCAGCGCATTCAGGAACGATTGAACGACATTATTTTTCGTGAAGCGCCGCAACTGCGGCTGAACATCAGCGCCGGCATAGCCGATTATCACGGCGATATGGGCGGCTATCTGGACTGGCTGAAAGCGGCCGACAACGCGTTGTACCGGGCAAAAAACAATGGCCGCAACCGCCTTGAGCTGGCGGTGCCCGGCAACTAACTTAATAACTTGGCAAAGTATTTAGGGACCTCGAAAAAACCCTCCCGCTGATAGAAAGCGTGGGCCCATTCACGGCGGCTGTGACAATGCACTTCAAGGCGGTCACAGCCGTGCCGGCGGGCCAATGCTTCGCCCTCAGCCAGCAATAACTGACCGACGCCCAGGCCACGCGCATGGCTATCAACGCAAAAATAGCTGATACGGCAAATATCTCCGGCCAACGCCAACTGCGGCAAGAAATGCAGCGACAAAACCCCCAGCACCTCATTATCGTCATCGTCGGCCGCGACCAGCAACGCTTCATCGGGATGCGCCAATAGCTGCGCCAGGCGCGCGTCAATAAATGCCTCTGTTCCGGCGTAATCCAGTGCAGCCATTAACGCCACTATGGCTTTTTTATCTGCCGGCACCGCTGTTCTCACTTTCATTTCGATTGCCCCTGTCGTCACAGATACTACAAAATAAGCGGCGCCGGGTGTAAGATCCAGCCTGCGCGGCAAAAAGCGGCGCCGAACAACGGAGATGACATTCCTCCATAACCGCCTTCACAGGCTGATGATGTCTACGTAACCTCTAAAAGGGGTGCGTAGCGTTGCGCCAGCCCCTTTCTGAGCCTTGGTTTTCCCTTTTAGTGAAAGGTATTTCAACCATGTTGAGTTCTTTACTGGCAGTCTTTATTGGCGGTGGTGTCGGCAGCGTGCTGCGTTGGGTTATCAGCATGAAGATGAACCCGCTTAACGCGCATATCCCTTTGGGCACATTGGCGGTGAACCTGGTGGGCGGTTTTATCATCGGGTTGGCCATCGCCACCTTTACCCGCATAACGCACCTGGATCCCACCTGGAAATTGCTGATTACCACCGGCTTCTGCGGCGGGTTAACCACCTTCTCCACGTTTTCTCTGGAGGTGGTGTACTTGCTGCAGGATGGCCGTTTTGCCTGGGCGCTGGCCAATATGCTGCTCAATCTGGCCGGCTCCCTGGCGATGACCTTGCTGGCGTTTATGCTGGTCATCTGGGTTAACGGGCAGTAGCTGATTTCGGTCTCTTAATGTTTCCTTAATCAGCCATACGCATAATCTCATCCAGTGTCCCAAACTGGATGAGAACCAAAATGTTTAGCCTGCCCAAAACCGCCGCTGAAGTGACCGCTACCCTGCTGTGCCTGCTGATTGTCGCCGCTTTCATCAAGGTCTATCTGTTCGCCTGACGCTACGCCCCCGCAGGATCCTCCCTTTATAGTTCCCCTGCTGCCGTTCTTGCATTACAATTGAGAATGAACGTTCGCACCCAAAATGCGAACCCCTCTCTTGGCAAAGGATCGGGAAATGATATCCACCAGCGACAGCAGGCAAGCCAAAGCGCAAGCCCGCCGCGATCAAATCGTCGAGGCGGCGAAAGTCTGTTTTCGTCGGCATGGTTTTCACGCCGCCAGCATGGCGGAAATCGCCCAGGCTTCACAGCTCAGCGTCGGTCAAATCTACCGTTATTTCGCCAATAAAGACGCGATCATCGAAGAAATCGTCAACCGTATTATCGCCAGTAAAATGCAGCGTCTGGAGGATCTTGGCGATCACATTAACCTGATCGCCAGCACCCTGTCGGCGCGCGCGCTGTTCCAACAACCCGGTGAAAACGAAACTGACCATATGCTGATGCTGGAAGTCACCGCCGAAGCCACGCGCAACCCGGTGGTGGCGAAAATGCTCAGCGACGCGGAAACGCGGTTGTTCCATCACGTCTGCCAAAACCTGCAGCGGATGTACCCGTATTTCACCGAACAGGAAATCGCCGCACGGGTGGAATTTGTCGCCGTCTTAAGCGAAGGCACAGGTTATCGCATCCTTACCACGCAAAAAGCCGATGTCAGCTTGCTGAACGGCCTGTATCAACAAGCTATCTCTCACCTATTCAGGAAACCCTAATTTCCCATGACCAGACACTTATCCAGACAACGTCTGGTGTACGCGGTGGTGCTTGGCCTGCTGGCCGCACTGGGGCCGCTGTGCACCGATCTCTACCTGCCCGCCCTGCCGGAAATGGCCGGCGAGTTGAATACGTCCACCGCTACGGCGCAGCTCAGCCTGACTGCCGGCCTGCTTGGGCTGGGCGTCGGCCAACTGATTTTTGGCCCCTTCAGCGACAAGCTAGGCCGCATGCGGCCGCTGCTGCTGTCGCTGGTGCTGTTGCTGGCCGCCTCTCTGTGGTGCGCGCTGGCGCCAAATATCGACCAGTTGCTGATCGCCCGCCTGTTGCAGGGGCTGGCCGGTGCCGGCGGTGCGGTGATCTCTCGTGCGATCGCGCGCGATCTCTATGCCGGACATGAATTGACGCGCTTCTTCGCTCTGCTGATGCTGGTTAACGGCCTGGCGCCGATTATTGCGCCGGTGCTGGGCGGCGCCATGCTGCAATTAATGGACTGGCGCGGGATTTTCGGCGTACTGGCGGCCATTGCCGTGCTGCTGTTTACCCTTTCAAGCCTTAAGCTGCGCGAATCGTTACCCGTGGAACGCCGCAGCCAAGGTGGCATTTTGGCCATGCTGATGTCGCTGGGCGGGTTACTGACCCAGCGCCAGTTTATGGGCCTGTGCCTAACGCAGGGGTTCGTCATGGCCGGGATGTTCGCCTACATCGGCGCATCTCCCTTCGTATTGCAGCAGATTTATGGCCTCAGCCCGCAAATGTTCAGCCTGTGCTTTGCGGTTAACGGCGTCGGTTTGATTATTTCTGCCCAACTTGCCAGCCGTCTGAGCGCACGTTGGGGGGAAAGGAAAGTGCTGAAAGGCGGCTTGACATTGGCGGCCGTCGCCTCGCTGCTGTTGCTGCTGGCAGGTAGCCTCCACGCACCGCTGGCGCTGCTGATGGTACCGCTGTTCTTCTCAGTGGCCGTGATCGGCATTGTCGGCCCTACGGCGTCATCATTGGCGATGCAAAGCCAGGGCGACAAAGCTGGCAGCGCCTCGGCGTTGATCGGCGTGTGCATGTTCGCGCTTGGCGCGTGCAGCGTGCCTATCACCGGGCTGGGCGGCACTTCCAGCGTGTCGATGGCGCTGACCATTGTCGGCTGTTACGCCATTGCCATCGTGCTGTTCACCCTGCTGGTGCGCAAACCTCAGGCGTAAGGCACCGTAAAAAGGGCAATAAAAAACCCGCTCAGGGAGCGGGTTTTAAGAATTTCGGCTACTGTAGCTTAGATAGCGATAACGTTAGCAGCAGATGGCCCTTTGGCACCGTTCGTGATTTCAAATTCTACACGCTGGCCTTCAGCAAGAGTTTTGAAACCATTGCTAGCGATGGCAGAGAAGTGAACGAAAACGTCCTTGCTACCATCTTCCGGGGTAATGAAGCCGAAGCCTTTGGATTCATTAAACCACTTAACGCTACCTTTAATCTTAGACATCAAACTTACCTTTAACGTGAATGTAAGACACTGAACCTGTGTCCAGTACAGTACAGCAATTAGACCGGATTTTGTCCACAACCTGGATCACATAAAACCGATAAAGAGTGAAAAAATCGGTATCGTCCACTGTAAATCTCTTGCACCGCTGGTTGTAACCAGTCTTGACAGCTCAATGCTCTTTAATCTCCATCGAACAACGGCCGAACGCCTGTTTCAGCCCCGGCAGCGTTCGTTGCCGGCGTGATGCAGACATAATCGCTATGAAATATAACCAGATAGTCTTTTTGCTTCCGGGCGAGCTGCACTAGGGTTAGAGCTTATCAACCACTGTGAGCCAAGACTATGACCAGCCAACTGGCCGAGAAGATCGTCGCCTACCGCCGTGAACTGCATCAGAACCCTGAGCTGTCCAACCACGAGTTTGCCACTACCGCCCGCCTCACCCGTTGGCTGAAAGAGGCGGGTATCCGTATTCTGCCGCTGGGCCTGAAGACCGGCGTGGTCGCCGAAATCGGCAGCGGCAAAGGCCCGATCATTGCGCTGCGCGGCGATATTGACGCCCTGCCGATAGAAGAAATCTCCGGCGTTCCCTTCAGTTCGCAAAATAGCGGCGTCATGCACGCCTGCGGGCATGATTTTCATACCTCGGTGATGCTCGGCGCAGCGCATTTGCTGAAAGCGCGTGAAGCCACCCTGCCCGGCACGGTACGTATTTTCTTCCAACCGGCAGAGGAAACCTTTAACGGTGCCCAGCATCTGATCGACGCCGGTGCGCTGGATAACGTGGCTGCGGTATTCGGCCTGCATAATGCGCCGGAGCTGCCGACCGGCACCTTCGCCACCCGCGCCGGGGCATTTTACGCCAACGTCGATCGCTTCCAGATCCTGGTCACCGGCAAAGGTGCGCACGCCGCCAAACCGGAGCAAGGCGTAGACACCATCGTCACCGCCAGCCAAATCGTCAACGCGTTGCAAACCCTGCCCAGCCGCAGCTTTAGCTCGCTGGAGTCGCTGGTGGTGAGCGTGACGCGCATCGAGGGTGGCAACACCTGGAACGTATTGCCGCAGACCGTGGAACTGGAAGGGACTGTGCGCACCCACAACGAGAAAGTCCGCCATCAGGTCCCGGACAAAATCCGCCAGGTGATTAACGGCGTAGCCGCATCGCTTGGCGCGCAGGCGGAACTGCGCTGGCAGCCAGGCCCACCGGCGGTGGTCAACGACGCGCGCTGGGCGGCCTTCAGCAAAACCGTCGCCGCCGAAGCCGGTTATCGGGTAGAAGAAGCGGATCTGCAAATGGGTGGCGAGGATTTCGCGCTTTATCTGCACCATGTCCCAGGCGCTTTCGTCAGTATCGGTTCAGCCAGTGAGTTCGGTTTACACCACCCGCGCTTTAACCCGGATGAACAGGCGATCTTCCCGGCCTCGCAATATTTCGAGCTACTCGCTGAGCGCACGCTGCAACAATTAGCCACCGCGCCGGAAAAAATCACCAGCAAGGCGTAAAACTCCTCTCATTATTATTTCGCGGCGCAGCCTCTTCTGCGCTGCGATTTATTATTTTCCCGTTATCCCTACACGCCACGATATTTGCTATTTCAACATTTGAATATGCTGTTTTGTTGTTTTACATCCTGAGAACGCTCATCAATAGTGGGAGCTCGACAGATAGCGCCACAGCGGCACTTAACAGGGTGAAAGCAATGAGCAACAATGCGAAAAACAAACGGCAATTGCGTCTTGGCGCCATTTTGCATGGCGCATCGGGAAATATGTCTGCCTGGCGGCATCCGGATGCCACCGCCGACGCCAGCATTAATCTCGATTTTAATATTGCCACGGCGAAAAAAGCCGAACAGGGTAAATTGGATTTCGTGTTTGTTGCCGACGGCTTATATATCAATGAGAAATCCATTCCGCATTTCCTTAACCGTTTTGAACCCCTGACCCTGCTTGCCGCCCTGTCCGCCGCCACCGACAAAATCGGGCTGGTGGGCACGTTGTCCACCTCATACAGCGATCCCTTTACCGTCGCGCGCCAGTTCGCCAGCCTGGATCACCTGAGCAAAGGCCGGGCGGGCTGGAACGTGGTGACCTCGCCGCTGGAAGGGTCGGCAAAGAATTTCTCGCGCACCGAGCACCCGGAGCACAGCCTGCGTTATCGCATCGCCAGCGAGTATCTCGATGTCACCAAAGGGCTGTGGGACTCGTGGGAAAGTGACGCCTTTGTGCGGAACAAAAACAGCGGCGAATTTTTCAGAGCCGGCAAGCTGCATACCCTGAACCACCAGGGGGAATTCTTCTCGGTACAAGGGCCGCTGAATATCGGCCGTACGCCGCAGGGCCGCCCGATCTTGTTCCAGGCCGGTGCGTCGGAAGACGGCAAGCAGTTGGCGGCCAAACACGCCGATGCCATTTTCACCCACCATGAAACCCAGCAGTTGGCGCAGGCGTTTTATCAGGACGTAAAAAACCAACTGGTGGAACAGGGCCGCGAGCCGGACGATCTGCGAATTTTCCAGGGCGTCAGCGTGATCGTCGGCGACGACAATGAAGACGTGGAACGCCAATATTGGGAAACCGCACGTCTGGTCAGCATCGAGAACGCGCTCAACTACCTTGGCCGCTATTTCGAGCATTATGACTTTTCCCGCCATCCGCTGGATGAGCCCTTCCCGGACATCGGCGATTTAGGGCAAAACAGCTTCCGCAGCACCACCGATGCCATTAAACGCAACGCTCGCGAGCGTAATCTGACGCTGCGCGAAGTGGCGCTGGAAGCCGCCTCGCCGCGCCCGGTGTTCGGCGGCACGCCGGAGGCGGTAGCGGACGGTCTGCAAAACTGGTTCGACACCCAGGCCGCCGACGGTTTCATCATCAGCGGCGGCACGCCGAACTCCTTCGGCCACTTTATTGATCGCGTGGTGCCCATCCTGCAGCAACGCGGCCTGTTCCGCAGCGATTACAGCGGCGACACGCTGCGCGACCACCTTGGCCTGAAGCAGCCGCTGAACCAATTTACCCAATAACAATAATATTTTTTCAGGGATATTCCGCTATGCAAAACACCTTTACCGGCTCCGGCATCCATGTAAAAGCCATCAAACCCCGTCGCCACGTGGCGAAAAATCAGCAAGGTCTGGGCGACTAGGAGCATACCGATGGCAAACGACGTCTTTATCCAAACGCTGCCGGACGACCCATTGGTCGAGCCGGTGATTGAAGGGCTGTTCGGCGAGTACCGTCAGCGCTACGGCGATTATTTTGGTGACCAGGAACAAGAAGCGCTGGATCTGTACGCCCCGCCACAGGGCGCGTTTATCGTGCTGCTGCGCGCCGGGGAGCCGATCGCCATGGGCGCGTTCAAACGCTACGATCCGCACACCGCAGAGCTGAAACGTATCTGGACGCGAACCGATCTGCGTCGCCAGGGGCTGGCGCAAAAGGTCTTGCAGCAACTGGAAACGCTGGCAAGAGAACAGGGTTACCGCCAACTCTACCTGACCACCGGTTTTCGCCAGCCGGAGGCGGTGGGCCTGTATCTGAGCAACGGCTATCAGCCGCAGTTCGATCCCACCGTCGACAGTGAAGTTTACAGCCGCCCGCCCTACGACGGCCGGTTGCCGTTTCGCAAAAGCCTGATAACAGCAGGCGCACTTTGTTGCGCACAGGAAAGGAAGATTGCCTAGGGGCCGGTCCCCTCCCTTTATCTGTTTCAGGAGCAATAAGATGTCCAAACAAGAAGTGTTAAAAGTGGTTCCCGCACGCTATCCGCTGCGGCTGGTGGGCGCACTGTTTTCGGTGTTTATTCTGGCGGCGATCGTCCAGTCGGTGGCAGTCAACGAGCGCTGGGAATGGGGGGTATTCGCCGAGTGGTTCTTTGCGCCGGCGGTGCTTTCCGGCCTGGGGCAAACCCTGCTGCTGACGCTGCTCGGCACGCTGTTCAGTATTATTTTCGGTACCTTGCTGGCGCTGGCGCGGTTGTCGCGCTCTTATCTGTTGGCTTCGCTGGCCTGGGGCTATATCTGGCTGTTCCGTTCGCTGCCGCTGATTCTGGTGCTGATCATCTTGTATAACTTCTCTTACCTGTATGACTCCATCTCGCTGGGCATTCCCTTTACCTCGCTGGTGTTCGCCAGCTACCCGACCATCGATATCCTCAGCCAGTTTTCCGTCGCGGTCCTGGGGCTAACCCTGGTGCAATCGGCCTATACCGCAGAAATCATCCGCGGCGGCATTCTCGGGGTGGAATACGGCCAGCATGAGGCCGCAGCGGCGCTCGGTCTGCCGGGCTATCGCCGCACTTTCCGCATCATTTTGCCGCAGGCGCTGCGCTCAATCGTTCCGACCGGTTTCAACGAGATCATCAGTCTGGCAAAGGGCACCTCGATCGTTTACGTGCTGGCGTTGCCGGAGCTGTTTTACACCATTCAGGTCATCTATAACCGCACGCAGCAGGTAATACCGCTGCTGATGGTCGCGACCGTCTGGTACCTGTTCATCACCACCGCGCTGTCGGTGATCCAATACTACATTGAACGCTATTTTGCCCGCGGCGCAGTACGCGAGTTGCCGCCGTCACCCTGGCAGAAACTGGCCGGCTGGATAAAACGTTAGGAGGATTTATGTCCGAAGCTATTGATTATTATGCCCTGCGCGAAGCCCCGGTGCGCAACATCGTTCCGGTACCGGCACGCGGCCTGATTGAAATCAGCAACGTGAGCAAATTTTTCGGCAAGCACAAGGCGCTCGACGACGTCAGCCTGACGCTGCGGCCGGGCACGGTCACGGTGATCCTCGGGCCGTCCGGCTCTGGCAAATCCACCCTGCTGCGCGCCATCAACCACCTGGAGCGCGTCGATGAAGGCTTTATCCGCATCGACGGCGACTACGTCGGCTACCGGCGTAAAGGCGACAAACTGTATGAACTGAAAGAGAACGCGATTCTCAAGCAACGTATCAACGTCGGCTACGTGTTCCAAAACTTTAACCTGTTCCCGCATCTGACGGTGCTGGAGAACATCATTGAAGCGCCGGTGGTACATAAGATTTATTCGCGCGCTCAGGCAAAAGAAGTCGCCTATCAGCTGCTGGATACCGTCGGTCTGCGCCACAAGGCCGACGCTTATCCGCGCCACCTGTCCGGCGGCCAGCAGCAACGCATTGCCATTGCGCGTGCGCTGGCGTTGAACCCGAAGGTCATTTTGTTTGACGAACCCACCTCGGCGCTCGATCCGGAGCTGGTCGGCGAAGTGCTGGACGTGATTAAAGGGCTGGCGGACTTGGGCGTGACGCTGGTGGTGGTCACCCATGAGATTGGCTTTGCGCGTGAAGCGGCGGATCAGATTGTGTTTATGGTCGATGGCCAGGTCGTCGAACAGGGCAACGCCCGGCAGGTGCTGAACCATCCGCAGCACCAGCGCACCATTAACTTCCTCAACAAAGTTCTGTGACTCACGGGGCGCAACCGCGCCCCGCCCGATAATCTTAAGCCTCAGCAGCGAAGCGGCGTTTTTCGGCGGCGAAATCCAGCGGCTTGATGCCGCGCTGATTGCGATCCTGCTCGGTCAGCAGCGCCGGCGGGATAAACCAGGTCACTTCAAACAATAACCCGTCCGGATCGTGGCCATAGATGCTCTTATGCACGCCGTGATCCTCCTCCAGCCCGAGGATACCGCGCTGCGCCAATTGATCGCGAATGCGTTCGAGCTCATCCAGGCTATCGACTTCCCAGGCCAGATGGTACAGCCCGGCAGGTGGTTCGTTTTCCGCCGGCGGTTCGCCGTTGGCGCGAAACACTCCGGCGCGCTGTTGCCCAAGATTTTTGCTGAACAGCGCCAGATCGTGATCGTTATCCGAATCGGCCGCCTGGGTAAACACCGCTTTGTCGGGGCTGCCAGAAGGTTTTAGTTTGAACCCCAGCACCTGATGATAAAACTCCGCGCTTTGCTGCACATCGCTGACATACAGCACCGCGTGATTAAGCCGTTTAATTCCCATCGATTTTCCCTTTCCGCATTGAATAAAGTCAGCTTGAAAATAGCATGTGTCCGGAACCCCGCTAAATGCCGTTATCGCATTATCAAAACCGGTGCGCGTAACCTGTCACTGCAAGGCATTCCGCGCTATCATATGCACTGTATTGAGCGACTTTATGAGAATGATGATGAACGGCAAAATAACGACTTTTTTTGAAGACAAAGGCTTCGGCTTTATTACCGATGAGAACGGGGAAAATCGTTATTTTCACGTGATTAAAGTGCAAAACCCGGAGCTGATTAAGAAAAACGCGGCGGTGACCTTCGAACCGACCAACAACACCAAAGGCCCTTCGGCGTATGCGGTCAAGGTGCAGGCGGCGAGCAAATACATCATCATCGCCAACGAAAGAATCAAGATCACCAGCATCAAATCTTTCAACACTTTCACCAAAGAAGTGCCGGTGAAAGCGGACGTGGACAAAGAAAATACCGTGCTGTCGGTGGGCCTGCTGATGAACCGCATCCGCCCGCAGTCCGAAGACGCGCCGCAAACCATGCAGACGCTGCGAATGCTGACCATCACCACGTTCCAGAACGCGACCCATACCTTCTCCGAGCAGGAGATCGACATGGATGAAACGCTGAAAGTGCTGAAAAGCCTGTAATCACGACCCAACGCCTATCCCTGCCCCTTATCGGGGCGCTATCTGCTTCGCCCGCCTTCGTCGGGACGAATATATTCGCGCCCTACTAATGGGGGCGCGTATAAAAAACATTCGAAGCAATTTTATATCACCTGTGTTAGCGTGGGTTTTCACCTGACAAAGGCCGTGCTATATGACTGATTCCAGCAGCGTTAAAGGCTTTATCAATCGTTCCACCAACATCGCCTGCCCCAAATGCGCCTATGTCACCAGCCAAAAATGCGCGACGCTACGGCAAAACGTTCTGCTTATCTGCCCGAACTGCGGTACCCGGTTTGAACCCAGGCAGAACTGAAACGCTTATTTGAACACTATGTGCCCAACGCTGTTGCCACTCACCGCGTTAAACGACTCCACGCGATTGCGCCCCTGCGACTTGGCGCGATAAAGCGCGATGTCCGCCATATTCATCAACTGTGCCAGCGACTTCACTTCGTTCATCGCCAGGCTGGCGACGCCCACGCTGATGGTCACTTTCAGCGGCGTTTTGCCTCCGGGATACAGGTCGGTTTTTTGCACCAGTTGCCGTAAATGCTCCGCCAATGCCACCCCCTGCGCCGCCAGCGCGCGCGGCAGCATAATCGCAAAATCTTCCCCGCCCAAGCGACCAAACAGCTGATCGTGGCGCAGTTCGCGCCGGACAATATGAGCGAAGGTAGCCAGTGCCTGATCGCCGACTTCGTGGCCGTGAGTGTCGTTAATGAGTTTAAAATGATCGATATCAATCAGCAGCAGCGATACCGCCTCTTTCGACTTATATTTGTGCTCCAGCAGTTCACTGGCCTTTCGCGTCAGCGCACTGCGCGCCAGCACCCCGGTCAGGAAATCGTGATTGGCGCTGTGCTCCAACCGGCGCATCAGCTTGCGGTTAACGGCTATCGAACTGGCGAGGATCAGCGGCCCCATGACCAGCATGGCAATCCCCAACCGGGCCGACATCAGGGTATCAAGGAACGCGTTGTGGTTGTTCGGCGTTTCATACAGCATCAGGTTGGCGGAGATGCTGCTGATTTCGGTCATACCGGTCAACAGCGTCAGCAAGGTCACGGTGAACAGTTGGTAGCGGACCGCACACCACAGCAGCGCCGGGATCGGGAAGGCAATCGCCCCCGGGCCACCGATGTACACGCTGAATATCAGGGAAAACAGCAGCGCCAGCAGCGGCATGCCGGCACGCAGCGGCCAGTTGAACTGCATACGCAACAGCTGCTTCAGCCGCGGTGCCGCCAGGAACACCGGCAACAGCAACAGGTTGGTGGAGAACTGTTCGCTGAACCACGCCAGCCAGGCGGTGATCACCGTATTATTGTACAGGCTGTCACTGCGCAGTATCGACAGGGTCGACGCCACCGCCGCACCACTCAGGCTGGCGGTAAACATATAAAGTATCGCCTGAGGCTTGCCCATTCTGCGCTGCGACTGCGGCAACAGCAGCATCACGCCATAACCGGTGGCAATCAGCGACATATTGCAGGCGTTCAACCACATGACCAAAGGTAGCGCTTCGCCGGTCGTCAAATCGGCGGCAATCATGCCAAGGTAGGTGGTTAGCCAGCCCAGCGGCGTGGCATAAGCGGGTTTGCGCAATAGCAGGCCGAGTAATATCGCATTCACCGGCCAAAACAGGGAAAGGGATCCGATCGGACGAGTAAATATACCCAACAAGGAAAGCAAAAACGCCAGCAGAAAAAGAGTGATCAGCTGGAGGGTAACGGGCAAGCCATGTTTGGCGTTTATTCTGGCGTTCATCACCTTACCCATAAATTCATAATAACCAGAGCAATTATCTGCATATTCCCTCGCCCGGCATGATAAGGAGGACAAAAAACCCGTTCTCAACCAGTAAATACAGATGATTCAAAAACAAAGAGACATTCATTTTTATTTAGCAGAACGTTCTTAACTCCACAGCTCGTCGCCGCAACCTGGAGTGAACGCATTCACGCAAAACCGAAGAAAAATGTTCGGCGATATCTACCAGCATAGCCTAAGCCGCCATCGACCCGCATCAGCATAAAGCCACAATAATAAAATGGGTATTTATCGTTTACCCTATTGTGCCTGCGATTATTTTCCAGCAAGTCACCCGGAAGCGCAATTAGAACCGGAAACATAAAAAAAACCCGCAAAGCGGGCTCGCTTGAAGAGCAGCAAATTGACAGTTACGGCACAGCCATTGTCTGCCTGTGCCGTTATTCACTATATAGCCGGAAGCTTAAGCGGACCTTAGCAACAAAAAACCCGGTCTAGGAACCGGGAATATTTGTACGAAATGCAGTGTTAGCCCAAGCAGGCTAATAACATTTCTCAGTTTACACGCCAAATGTGCAGAAAAAATGAACGGCGCGATATCCCCACCGAACGCGATGGGGAATGGGATCACGCCAGTTTGGCGGCAATGCTCGCGACGCGCTGACCATACAATTTGGCGGTTTCCAAATCCCCCGACAGCATTTCATCTACGCCGGCATCGGCAGGTGTCTGTACCAGCAGGCCGACAGATCCGCCCAGATTGTTCACATCGGTACGCTGCGCCGCTTTGCTGTTGGCCGGTGGCAGCCCCAGGCTGACCCACAGGCCGCCGTGCTGTGAAGCCAGCGTTTGCAGGGCGATCAGCGTGACCTGCTTGTCGCCGTTCAGGCTGGCGCTGTTGGTGAAACCGCCGAATACCTTGTCTTGCCATTTGCGAGTGAACCAGGCTTTTGAGCTGGCGTCGGCAAATTTCTTGAACTGCCACGACGGGCCGCCCATGTAGGTCGGCGAACCAAAGATGATGGCGTCGGCCTCATCCAGTTTCTGCCAGGCTTCTTCGCTGATATTGCCGTCTTGATCGATAGCGATCAGTTCAGCTTCTGCGCCTTCGGCAACAATGTTCGCCAAACGCTCGGTGTGGCCGTAGCCGGAATGAAAAATCACCACTGTCTTCGCCATAAGGAACTCCCAGGTAGTTGCATTGGGGTGCCGGCGGCACCCTTAAATACGCTGATCCAATCTACTCAAGCGGCCCCAAGGTGAATACCCAATTTATCTGACGGAGTTATTCAAAAAAACCGCGTGGCATTTACACCCCGGCCACCTGCGCGCCCTGCTGCCGGGCGAAATCAATAAATGCGCGTAGTGGACGCGGCATTTGTCGGTTGGCGGGATAGTAAAGGTAAAAACCGGGAAAAGGCGGCGTCCAGGCATCCAACAGCGGCACCAGCCGACCGTCGGCCAGCGCGGCGGCCACCTGATGCTCGAACAGGTAAGCGATGCCCACGCTGTCCAGCGCCGCCCGCACCAGGATCTCCGGTTCGTCGACGATCACCGGCCCTTCCACCGCGATATCCAGCGTTTCACCGTCGCGCTCGAATTCCCAGCGGTAAAGATTGCCATTGGTTGGCCAGCGAAAATTCAGGCAAAGATGTTGGCGCAGCTCGCGCGGCGCCTGCGGTTGGCCATGACG
Organism: Serratia sp. 22264; assembly: GCF_052045345.1. NCBI lineage: Bacteria > Pseudomonadati > Pseudomonadota > Gammaproteobacteria > Enterobacterales > Yersiniaceae > Serratia > Serratia sp. 22264. Next base: position 378,161 of record NZ_JBQEOY010000003.1, on the reverse strand, counting down.
AGCCAGATACGCCGGGGAGGCGACGACCCGCATCCGAAGGTCTCCGCCAAGCTTGATCGCCACCATGTCCTTTTCCAGCTTCTCGTGCAGACGCACGCCGGCATCGAAACCGCCGGCGACAATGTCCACCAGCCGGTCTTCCACGTTGAGATCGAGGAGGATATACGGGTACTGCCGGTGAAAAGGCGCGATCAACGGCGCCAGAAAATGCATGGCGGCGATCCGCGTAACATTGAGCCGCAAACGCCCGGTGGGCTGCTGGCGTTGGTTGACCGCCTGTTCCACCGCCGCATCGATTTCGGCGATAGCCGGCAACAGGCGCGCCAACATCTGCGCCCCGGCGTCGGTGGGCGCCACGCTGCGGGTGGTGCGGTTCAGCAGCCGCAACCCCAGGCGGCTTTCCAGATTGCGCAGCGTCTGACTCAGCGCTGAAGCGGTCATGCCCAGGTGCACGGCTGCGCGGGCGAAGCTGCCGTGTTCAACAATGGCGGCAAAAGCGCGCAACTCTGCAAATTCACTTCCTCTCATTATGCCTCCATCGCTTAATAATTCATCAAGATTATAGCGTATTCCGTGAACAGCCCACCGGGTCTATCTTGAAATCAACATCAACAGGAGAACGCCCATGAACACATCCTTATCGCTGGACAGTTACCGCCTGCTGGGCCGCTCAGGCCTGCGCGTCTCGCCGCTGGCGCTTGGCACCATGACCTTCGGCGCCGACTGGGGTTGGGGAGCGGAACAGGCCGAGGCCCGCCGCCTGTTCGACGCCTATGTCGACCACGGCGGCAACTTTATCGATACCGCCAACCGCTATACCGAAGGCAGCGCCGAACGCTTTGTCGGCGAATTCGCCACCGGCCGCCGCGATCGTCTGGTGATCGCCACCAAATACACCTTGCCGATGCAACCCGATAACCCGAACTCCGGCGGCAATCACCGCAAAAGCATGGTGCGCTCGGTGGAGGATAGTCTGCGGCGCCTGAACACCGACTATATCGACCTGCTCTATCTGCACGCCTGGGACTACACCACCCCGGTGGAAGAAATCATGCGCGCGATGGACGATCTGGTGCGCGCCGGCAAGGTGCTGTACCTGGCGGTATCGGATCTCCCGGCCTGGCAGGCCGCCAGAATGCAGATGCTGGCGGATTTGCGTGGCTGGTCGCCTCTTATCGGCCTGCAGGTCGAATACAGCCTGCTGGAACGTACGGTGGAGCGCGAATTGATTCCGATGGCGCAAGAGCTGGGGCTGGGCGTGATCCCCTGGTCGCCGCTTGCGGGCGGTGTGCTGAGCGGCAAATACCGCCGGCAGGATTTGCAACCGCAGGGGGATGAAACAGGTACCCGACGCGAGGTCGTGCGCACCAAGGGAACGCTGACCGCCCACAACCTCGACATTGCCGATGCCGTGAGCGATATCGCCCGCGAGGCCGGTTACACGCCAGCTCAAGTGGCGCTGGCCTGGACGCTGCGCAATCCGGCAGTGAGCGCGCCGATTATCGGCGCACGCACGCTGACGCAACTGGATGACAACCTCGGTGCGCTGGAGGTCAGGTTGGCGGACGATCGCTGGCAACGTCTGGATGCGCTCAGCGCGATTGAATTGGGCTTCCCGCATGATTTTCTGACGCTGTCGACCACCCGCAACATCATGTTCGGCGGCCTGAATATCGCCGGGCGCAGATAAAAAAATCCCGCACGAGGCGGGATAAACTTAACAGGGATGGGGTAATACACTACAGGGACTAACACACAACATCATCGGGTAGGGTTACCTTACCAATCCCTATGTATAGAACTGTCATTCCTGCGTAAGGTTGCTCCGGCAGATGTAACACCGGATGGAAATGTGGCATGTTGACCGTGGCGCCAGCGCTCAGGGATGGGCATAGCGCCTTATCCACCTCACACAACCGATTAATAAATAATCGATTCAGGGCTATTGAAAGCGCCGGGTGGTATACTGATAACCCCTACATCTACCCGGTGAAAGATATGTCTATCTTTGATGCCCTTAAGATGTTCAGCGCCACATCCGTGAAAGTGACTTGCCCAAAATGCGCTTACGCCTCCGAGCAAAGCAGCAGCAAGATGCGCAAAAATATCACCATGATCTGCCCTAAATGCGGGCATTATTTCCGCCCTGGAGAAGAAAAGTAACGCCTTCCGTCAATGCGCCAACTCTGTAGTGTAGTTGGCGGCTATCCAACGGTAGCCGCTGCCTTCTGCCTTCACATGCCCCAGCCCGGGGAATGAAATATGGGCCGCGGCCACCCAATCCCCTTCACGCGCAACCTGCGCCAGAATACGCTCGCGCGTTTGTACCGCCTGTTGCTGGTTGACGTCGAAATGAATCGCCACCTCAGGATCCGGCATCTGCACCGCCTTGGCGTGGATAATATCCCCCCACAGCACCAGCGTTTGCCCTTCGCTTTCTACCCGGAAGACCACGCTACCCGGCGTATGGCCCGGTGCCGGTAGCGCGCGGATACCCGCTACCACCGTTAGCGGCGCCGTGAAAGTTTTCAGTTTGCCGGCGGCGATAACCGGGTTCAGCGCCTCTGCCGACTCCTTAAAGGTGTGCTTTTGGCTGTCTTCAACCCGGCCGATATTGGCGGGGTTCAGCCAGAAATCCACATCTTTTTTATCGACATACACCTGCGCATTCGGGAACGCCGGTTTACCGTTCAGCGATACTCCGCCGGAGTGATCGCCATGCACGTGCGTCAGCAGCACCGCGTCTATCGTTTCCGCCGGGTAGCCTGCCGCACGCAGGTTTGCCAACAGATGCCCGCCCGCTTTACCGAACAGCGGCCCGGCGCCGGTATCCACCAGCACCCGCTGTTTACCGGTATCGATCACGAAGGTGTTGATAGAGGTTTCCGCCTGCGGCGTCATCGCCTCTTCCGCCATGCGCTGCTTCAGCACTTGCGACGAGACGTGGGTAAGCAACGTATCGAGCGGGATGGTCACGGTGCCGTCGGACACGGCGGTAACGGTAAACTTGCCCAGCGGCATGCGATAATAGCCAGGTGCCTGGACCAAAGTATCCGCCGCAGCGGCGGTGGTGAACAGCAAGCCGGCGAGTGCCAGCGCAGGAAATCGCTTCATAACATCCCCTTCAATAAGAAATTGCGTCGCCTTTAACGCTGACGGGGATTATGGTAGTGCCAAGTACCATCATTCAAATCGATTGGAAGCATTGTGAATATCAGAGAAAATGATTTTAGCCGTATCGACCTGAACCTGCTGACGGTATTGATGGTGCTGTTTCGCGAACGCAGCGTCTCGCGCGCGGCGCAAAAGTTGTACCTGGGGCAACCGGCGGTGAGCGGAGCACTGGCGCGCCTGCGCGATATGTTCAATGACCCGCTGTTTGTCCGCAGTTCACAGGGTATGGAGCCGACCCCAAGAGCGCAAGCACTGGTACTGGCTCTGACGCCGCTGATGGAAAACATGCAGCAGGTGCTGTTCCAGCCACCCGTTTTTGCCCCCGCCACTGCACGCCACAGTTTTCGGCTGGGCATGACCGATTGGGTCGAAATGTGGCTGATGCCGTCACTGATGGTGGCGCTGAAACAACAGGCGCCCGGCATCACCCTGAATGTTATCGCTACCGATCCGTTCCGGGACAGTGATTCGCTGGAGAAGGACCATATAGATCTGGCGCTTTCCGTTGCGCCCGGCGGCCCGCACTGGCTAAGGCGTGAGGTGCTGACCCGCATGCGCTTTTGCACCCTGTGGCACCCGACGCAGTTGGCCCTCCCCGCACCGCTGTCGCTGGCGGATTACACTGCCAACGACCATTTGCTGGTTTCTTACCGTGGCGCGAACGCCAGCGTGATTGACCAACAGCTTGCCGCTGCGGGGGGGCAACGCAAGGTACGTTACACCACCCCGCACTTTGCCGCGCTACCGCCCATACTGCAAAACACCCCGGTGTTCGCCACCGTGCCGGCCGGGCTTGGCAAAAGCTGGAGCAAGAATTACGGCCTGAAACGCAGTGAACTCCCGCTCGAGATCCCGCCTTTCGAAGTAGCAATGTTGTGGCACCACAAACGCAATCAGGATCCGGCCTTATTGTGGCTATTGGAAGTGGTGCGGGAGATTACCCGCCACGCCGATTCAACGGAGTAATTTGCCTGATTATTCAGAATGATTATTTTGACGATTTAATAACGAGGATTATTGTTCTTCTGGAATGTGCAACCAGCCATTAATCAGCGTGTAACTCTGGCCACCAATCCATGGCTCATCGTGAATAAAACGAACGCTAACCCGGCCTTCCCGATGTAGTTGGGTACCTTGTCGAACCTGATATCCCTGTGCCGTCAAGCCGCCGTCGGGGAAGTTATTGGCCTGCAACCAACGAGCCAGGCACGCATTAGCACTACCGGTCACTGGATCCTCAACCAACTTATCCCATTCGACCAGAAACGCTCGCATTTCATAATCTGCCGGACCACCCGATGAATAGGCACCATAAATCACCACGCCATCAACATGACAAGCCATTTGCAGCTCTTTAATCATGGCTGAATCCGGTGTCACCGTCAGGCAGGATTGAGCGTTTGGCATACGTACCATCAGCCAGCGAATGCCCATGTCGGCAATCACCGGCATCGTATCCGTTTCAATGACCGCGGGCTGAAAAGCGGCCAGTAGACGTTCCCTTTCCGCAACGGCCAGCGTTCGAAACGTTACCTCTGGTGCGGCAAACGCCAGTGTTTCGTCAGGCAAGATATTGACCGCAACCAGACCAACCCCACATTCTTGCATAACAACCCCCGGCTGTTTGGTCACCAACCCGGCTTCCAATAATGCATGGGCGGTACCCAATGTCGGATGTCCGGCAAAGGGTAACTCTTTTTCGGGGGTAAAAATGCGCACCTGGTAATCTGCAACCGGATTAGTCGGTTTGAAAACAAACGTCGTTTCCGAAAGGTTGGTCCAGCGAGCTAATGAAAGCATCTGCATTTCATTCAACCCTTCCGCCTCCAGGATCACCGCCAAGGGATTCCCCTGCAAAGGCGAGGTGGTAAATACATCCACCTGTTTGTAGGCGCGTGGTATCACATTATCTCTTCTGAACATTTGCCGTAATCCGCTATATACAAGGCTTGATGATAGCTCTATTCAATGAATTACATCAATTTTTCAGCCTGTAGCTATTGCATACTCTTAGCTTTTCACCCTATGTCAGTAAGAGTAATTTTGCCCGTAGCATTCTCATCGGCCCTTCGACTTGAAATATCCTTAGGCAGGATAAGCGGCAACCCTTGCTATTTATCGGAGCCGTCGCCTTAAAGTATTAAGGATTAACTAAAGCGTCCGAAAAAATTATAGCGTTCAGCTCAGTCGTGATTGTTACGCTGCCCGATAGCCATTATTTCTCGCTATCGGGCAATCCCGCCCCGACAAGAATAGCGCCAGCTAAGGTTGAAGCGGAGCCAGATGCGCCAGCACCAGATCTATGCCCTCCCCCGGGCGGCGCAACGGGTTATGCCCCAGCCCCTGGGTCTTCACCAGACAGGCGGCGGGCCAGGCTTGGGCCAGGCATTCTGCTTCCACTTCCAGGACGATATCGTCGGCGCTGTCGTGGATGATTAACGCCGGTTGTTCAATCTGCCGCAACCCTTCATAGGCGTTAAAGCGCTGCCAAACGGCATCCCCAATGCCAAAGTAACGCTCAATGTAACCCCGTAAGCGTTGCTGCTGGCGCGCCGGTAAATTGAGGATAGAAGCATACTTGGTCACCAGGCCGCTAAAGTGCGTGGGGGCGCCGACAATCACCAAGGCTTTGGTACGCAGCCCGGCTTTCACCGCGTTGATCGCCGACAGACCACCGAAGGAGTGGGCCACAATCGCGTCAAACCCGCCCTCTTGCCGCTCCAGTCGCTGAATGATTTCGATAAACTCGACAATGCTGCTCTGGTCGCCTTCCGCATCCCCGTGTGCCGGTGCGTCAAAGCCGACAACCTGGAAACCCCGTTCCACCAATACCTGGATCAAACGCGAGAAATGCGATGCCCGCGACTCCCAACCGTGCGCCAACAGCACCTTTGGCCCCTGTTGCCCCCAGTGGTACACCACCGCCTGCTTATCGTTGCTCAGGGTGATGTACGTAATGCTGCTCGCCATGCCCATCGTCTGTTTATCGCTTTCACGCGTCGGGACACGGCGTGGGGTGAAAAAGCGTTTGCCAAGGTAGGCAGCCGTTGGGCCAGGCACCACAAAATCCATCAACCGGATGCCCACTTTAATGCAGGATACGGCCGGTGAGCGCATATAAGCCGGCCCACTATACTGCCGGTAGGCTTGTTCGATAAGTTGGTCAAAATGTTCGCTCATTGTACTCTCCAGAATCGCGGGTGACGTTAGACTTGCGCGGGCGCATCTTGCGCCGCTTGACGCTTATCGAGCTGCCGAATAAGGGCCCTTTCCGCATCCGTGGCGACATGCCGATCCCAATACGCCAGCTTTGCTTCCATGCGTTTAAACCACAGTGGCGGTACCAACGCATACAGGATATGCGCCACGTAACCATGATCGATCCCCACCGCATAGCTGTGCGCTTGCAGCCGCCAGAACTCCCGACGTGGATTCGTGTGGTGATCCGAGTGGCGCGTCAGATTCAACAGGCCGGCAGAAGATGCCTGGTTGTTGCAATCCCAGCTGTGGCGTGGCTCAACGCGGGTATTGGGAACCCGGATTAAGCCGTAATGCTGGATATAGTTGACGGTTTCAAACAAGAACTTGGAGACCAGCATGGCCATCAGGCAAGCGAGTAATCCACGCCCCCCTGCCGCTGCATAACAGGCGGCCAGGATCGTCAGGCTCATGATAACGCTGCGAATCACCCTATTGCCCAGCGTAATACTCCGCTTGCCCTGGCCTTTTAGCCGTTGCTGTTCCACCTGCCACGACTCGCGGTACTGCGACAGGGACGAGCGGATAAAGAAACGGTAAACATGCTCGCCACGGCGTGCCGTCGCCCCATCGGCGTACGTCGCCACATTGGGGTGATGCGAGTACACATGGGAGATAGAAAACTGCGCGTCCGCAACCAATGCCAGTAACCAGCGCCCGACGGTCATCGCCAACCAGCTCTGGGTTTTGTGGATAAGCTCATGAGCCACCACCGTGTTGGTACTCAGCGTATAGCCGGTGGACACGGCGGCCAGCAGCAATTCCGGCATTCGCATACCGTGCAAGGCCGGGACATCCCACCCCGTCGCCGCCGAGATCCCCGCCCCAAACCCCAGCACATCGCCCGGTGCCGCCTGCCAGATCAACGTAAACAACGCCAGCAGGGCAGCGGGAAGTTGCAGGTAGGGGATCAGCGCCAGAAGAGCGGTGAAGCGATAATGGTGATCGGCAGTATCTACCGGGGTCACATTATCAAAGATCAAATAACTCAAGGATACGCACAGCATGGCGGCCAGTATCCACCCGCCGCCGAGCAGGTTGGCCGCCGCTGTCATGGGTAAAAACACCAGCGGCACCAGGGCGAATCTTAGATAACTCAACATACTAACTCCTTATTGTTCGAGATTTTTTCCTCGGCGCCGGCGGGAGAAAAACAGTCCGTTTGGATATGTCGCGCCATCACCCCGGTGGCAAGTAGCCCCCGTTGACACGCCTGCGCCAGCCCTGGGTTACCGCAGATCATCGCCCGCCAGCCGTGAGCCTCCAGCCGGTATTTTTGGTACGGATAGAGGCTGCGCCACTCTTCCAGCCAGGATGTAAAGCGCCCCACAAGTTCGTGCTGTTTCCCCTCATTCTCCTGCGACAACGCATGCAAGTAGTGGAAGCCTTCATGCTGTTGTTGCAACCGCTGCAGTTCGGCAACGTCAAACTTGTCCTGCCGCTTGCGAATGGCATGCACCAGCATTACCGCCCGATAGGGATTACGCGCCAGAGCCGCACGAACCAGCCCCAACGTGGTCCCTAAACCTGAGCCGCTGGCTATGGCCAGCAATGGCCCTTTCCCGTCATCGACTTGCCCAAACCGCCCGCTACAGCCAGACACCCACAGGGTGCGCCCGACGCTGCCCGGATTGCATAAAAGGGGGGAAACGCGCCCCTGTTCTCTCAGCGTGACATCCACGACAATCTCCCGCGCGTTACTGGGCCAACTCACCGAGTAACTGCGGACATCGGTGCCCGGCTGGTGGCAAAGCTGCAAAAATTGCCCGGGCAGGAAAGGCATAGCCTGCTCAGGCGACAGGGTGATCCGCCACACCCTGCTTGAGAGAGGCGTCGCCTGTTTTATCTGAGCCGGCACCCAGTTTGTCGCTACCGCAGCCGGCATCAGGGTTAAATCAGACTGGGGCAGGCACTGGCAGGCCAATACATGACCGGCCGCAATGTCTTCGGCACTGAGCAAATAGCCGAGATCCACCAGCGAACGCACTTTACCGCTGACCACCCGGCACAGGCAGGATTTGCAAGACCCCACCTGGCAGTTATAAGGCAACGCCACGCCGGCTTTCAGCGCGCTTTCCAGGACCGTTTCCCCCGCAGCCAAGGTGAAAGTTTTCCCCTCCAGCACCCCTTGAAAGGTGCTGCGGCGCGAGAACCATCTCTTCAGCATGTTATTGCTCCCCGCACGTCAGCAGGCCATCGTCAAATACGCTGCCCATCAGGATCCGCCCGCCGAGCGGCGCCGCCACGCTGATCGCCGCCAGCGCCTGGCCATGGCTCTGGTAAAAAATTCGCGAGTGCTCAACCGCGCCCTGTGGGCCCAGCGACAGTTGCCAGACCAGCGACGGCGAACGCGCTTGCGCATCCTTTTGAAATGCGGCCAGCTTTAACAGTTGCGGATGTGCGGCCACCAGCAGCCCATCTCCGTCAGGCATGATATTGTCGACCCCGTGCAACCCGGTGAACCGCCCCAGCAAGACGGGGGACGCCTCGCCCGGCCGCCATGCCCAACTGCTCAGGGTGCCGTTGGTGGTTTCCGCCACGTACAGCCGCCCCCGTTGCGGGTCGTAGTAAATGCCGTTGGCAAAATGCAACCCATCGAGCAGCCTATGTTCCCCCGCGTCGTCTACCAGCAAGACCAGCGAGAGTGGCAGCCGCAGATAGTCTTCAACGCGCCCCAACATGCCGGAAAAGGCGTGATCGCGCGTCAACAGCCAACGGGATTTATCAATGACGCTGATGTCGTTGATATTCTTGCCGACGCTGCGCGACAGCTCAGGCTGATAAACCAGCCGCATCGCCGCACGCTCAAAACGGAACGTCTCAATGCGATCCCCACGAGAGGCGTGGCTCACGGCGTAAACCCACGTCTCTGCGCCCTTTTGCCACACATCGATACCGTGCGGGTAAAACTCAGCCGGATAGTCGCCGGGTAAACGCAGGGGCGCTTGCCCTTGTTGGAGGTAATAGAGCGCCCCCGGCGCGTTATCGTGGCGATTCAGGCTGCTGATCAGCGCGCCCCCCTCCTTTAGCGGCGCAATATCCTCCGCCCCGCTGATCCCCGGTATTTTTTGGCATTGCTGCAGGTTGATATCCTGAACGCGGTAGAACACGCCGGCGTCAAACAGCAGATTGATTACATACGCCAGCACAGCGACGGCCAGCGCTATCCCCATCAACTTTTTCATCATGCTTCCACGGCAACCGGTGAATAAAACTGCTGATTTACGGCGCTCACGCCTTGCTCTGCCAGAACCGCAATCGCAGCCAGATACGGCTCCAGCAGCGCTGAGGCGGTTTGCTCGGTGAAATAACGCGCCTGATAATCCAGCTCAATCGACAGCTCATCGGCCATTTCCACCACGTTGATCATCAGGGGGAACTCGACCGCGTTGACCGGCAGCATCGACAGGCTGGCCTGCCACTGGCGCATTTCCGCCAAAGGAACGGACGGCTCAACATTGAATGTGGCAAGCAGAGGCAGCGGCGCTTGCTCGCCATGGAAACAACGGGACGGCAATGCCGGCGCGTCACGCTGCGCCAGAATGGCCTGATGCACCTTGGCCACAAACTCAGGCAACGAAGCGCTCGCGGCGCTGTTGAAACACAACGGCATCAGGCTGACGCATTGGCCGACCAACCCTTCGCTGTTCTCGAAGTCACGCCCGGCATTCGGCACAGCGACAGGCAACAGAGAGTGGCCGACAAACTTCTCGAGCGTCAGTACAAACAGGGCGTTCAACATCGCAAAGCGAGTCGTGCGCAGTTCGGCGGCCACTTTACGCAGTTGGGCCGACAAGTTCGGGTAAGCCAGCCCTTGCTTCAAACGCTGGCCTTGATACAGCGCGGCCTGCAGGACAACCGGCAGCGCGCTGGCGGGATCGAAACGACGTGCGGGGATAGCGGCCAGCCGTTGAGCAACCTCTGCATCATTGGCCGTCTTTTCCGCACGCATAAAATGCAAATAGCTCGGCGCCGCCGACAGCTCAGGGCTAAACCCTGCCGCCAGCGCATCGTAGATATGCAGCAGTTCACGCAGCATCACCATAAATGACCAGCCATCCGCCACCGTATGGTGCGCCGTCAACGCCAGGGCCGTTTGGCCGGGCTGGCTCAGCAACAAGACGCGCGCCAGCGGCGATGCCGTCAATTCGAAGGGTTTAGCGGCAAACGCGGCCAGGCGGGCTGCAGGGTCCGTGGACTCACTGCGCTCCTCAATAAAATCGACATTGACCACGCCCGACGCCACCCGCAACTCCCCCGCGTCATTGAACTGCATACGCAAAGAGTCATGACGTTCGCTCAGCAGCGCCCAGGCTTCGGCCAGAAGTGAACCCTCGATTTCACGCGCCGTTTCAACCACGCAGCCAACGTTGCCCGCGCACAGCCCGCTTTCGTCTTTGGCGGCCAGCAGCATAAAGCGCTGCTGGCTGTCGGCGGCCGGGTAAGGTGTATCGGGGTGCAAACCGGCATCACCGAAGAAACCGTCAACGCGCATGACATTAACGCTCTCTTTTACCGCCGCGATAAAGAGCTCTATATCTTGCGAAGAGTGCGCGGTGGACACGAAGCAGTTGCGGCCCTCCCAAATAAAGATGCCGCGCAGCATGAGGTGGTGGAACAGAATGTCGTAGTTACCGCTGAATTTGAAACGGAACAAACTGCCCGCCGAGACGATCTCGATCGGCGTACCCGTCGTGACAAACCAGGTGTTGAGCGTCTGCGCGAGGTAATGCGTCTTTTGGTTGATGTCGTCATAGAGCCCGGGGTGGCTCTTGATATAGTCGAGCACCGCTTTGCTGGCCGCCATGGTCAGAGGGTGTTTGGAGAAGGTCCCGGCAAAGAAAATCAGTTCGGCTTGCGGCCAGGATTCATCGCCGTATTGCCAGAAACCGCCGTCGATGCTGTCCATAAAGCGCGCCGCCCCCGCAATAGCGCCAATCGGCATGCCGCCGCCGACAATCTTGCCGTAGGTGGCGATATCGGCCTGGACACCGTAATACGCCTGCGCACCGCCGGCAGCCAGGCGGAAACCGGTAATCACTTCATCGAACATCAAGGCGATATTGCGCTCGGCCGTCAGCTTACGCAGCGCATGCAAATAGTCGCGCGGCTGATGATCGGGATAGCGGCTTTGAATCGGCTCCACAATGACCGCAGCCAGTTGATCGGCATACCGGGCAATCAAAGCCAGGCTCTCTTCGCTGCCGTAGTCGAGCACCAGCAGATCCTCGACCAGGGACGCCGTCGTCCCTGCGGCAATCGGCACCGCTCGCTCCGGGGTTTCGCCCCCCTGCTGACGCCCCAGGATGCCATCGAAAACGCCGTGATAAGAGCCGCTGAACAGCGCCACTTTGTTCTTGCCCGTTACGGCACGCGCCAGACGCACCGCGCTCATGACGGCTTCAGAACCGGAGTTACAAAACGCCACGCGGTGCTGGCCCGTCAGCTCTGCAATCAATGTTGCAACCTCACCGGCCAGCGGGCTCTGCGGCCCGATTTGCATGCCTTGCGCCAGCTGTGCGGCAACGGCCTGCTGCACGCACTCAGGTGCATGGCCCATCAGGTTGGCGCCAAACCCCATGGTGAAATCAATGTACTCGTTACCGTCGGCATCCCAAATACGGGAGCCTTGTGAACGCACGCCCACCAGGGGATACAGCATTTCCTTCGTGGATAAACGGAAACCCGCCGATGCCCGGTTATCCGCCAGCACGGCGCGGTACTGCTGCGCATTGTGCTTGGAACCCGGGGTTTTGCTGACAAACTGCTGCGTCAATTGCTGTATGTGTTTATCGCGCTCGGCCCCTAATGACGCCTTCCTGGTTTCCTTTTTAAACCAGCTAGCGTGCGGGCCGGCTTTGGCCGGTGCAGCGGTAGCAGGCGCATTACTCGCCACTGCCGGTGCAGGAAGTGCGGCTACCGGCGCGCTTGCCGGAGCCGAAGGCAGCGCGGGCGCGGAAAGCGGTTTAGCATCGCCGCCGCTTAACAGGCGCAGCTGTTGCGACATGACCTCTAATTGCCGCGCAATCACACCTTGCAACTCGGCCGGGGCCATTGCCGGTATTCCCCCTTCCAGTTCGAGCTGAGGGGCCGACGCAGGCATCACCGAAGCGTCGGCTTGCGGCATTGCCGTCACAACCCGGCTTTCACTGACCACCGCGACGGGCTCCGGCACTTGTGCACGTTCCACAACGTAATGGATCACCGCATCCAGCGTGTTCAACTCTTCAAACAGCGATCTCAGCGGGATCACCACGCCATAGCGATCCTTGATGGTATTGATCGCATCCAGCAAGACCAGCGAGTCGGCCCCCATTTCCAGGAAGGGCAGATCATCATCCAGAGCTTCGGGCGATGCCCCCAAATACCCGGCAATGATCGCTTTGATTTCGGCGTGTAATTGATGTTGTTTTGACATAGCGTCCTCATGTGAAGATGGCGGCAGCGTTGGCGTTTCATCGGCCAGCCAATAAGTTTTCCGACAAAATTGAATGGCCGGCAGCATCAACGCTTCACGACTTGTTGCGCGATACAGCCTGGACCAGTCGATGTCATGCCCTTGCTGCCACAACGAACCCAGCAGCGTCAGCAGTGATTGGTATTCATGGCGATGATCGGCGGCCGCCAAAATCGGTTGGCTGCGATCGGTGGCTGCGACGAACTTGCCCAGCGAACTGTCGGCGCTCAGATCCACAAAGGTATATTTCCCTTCCTCCCGCAGCGCCTGTATGCCTTGCAGGAAATGAACGGGCTGCCGGATTTGTTGGCTCCAGTAGTCGGCATCGGTGTGCCGGCGCGGCAGAGCGTCCAGATTGCTGTAGAAAGGGATATTCCCCTCAGCGAAATCAATATGCTGCGTCAACCAAAGGCGATACGCCGGCAAGATGGGATCCATCAGGTGAGAATGAAAGGCGTTGCTGGTTTTGATCCGGCGGGCATGGCCACCTTGCGCCGAAATCGCCTGTAGACAAGCGTCAATCGCCGGCGAACTGCCGGTGATGGTGGTCAGCGTTGGCGTATTGAACGCGGCAATATCGATATCATCGGCCCAAGGGGCGATACAGCGGCGAACCTCGTTTTCGCCGCTGAACACCACCGCCATCGCACCCCGCTGCTCCAGGTTGCCCATCAGGCGTGCGCGCTGATGAACCATCGCCAACCCCTGCTCCAGCGAAATCTGGCCGGCGACAACCGCAGCGCAATACTCGCCCAGGCTATGGCCAATCACCGCCGTCGGGCGTAGCCCGAACTGCAACAAGCAGTCCGCCGTGGCATAGCTGCAGGCAAACAGGGCCAACTGGCAGGTTTTGGCGCAATGCTGCCAACTGTCGTCCTGCGCATGCAGCGCTTGCCGAATATCGATTTGATACTCTTCCTGAACCCGCTCAGCCAGGCTATCGAAGCACCTGCGGTAGTGCGGCAGATGCTGGTATAAAGCCGCCCCCATGCCGATTTGCTGCGTTCCCTGCCCAGGGAAGAGCCAGACCTGCGGGCGCGGTTTCTCCGCTTTATTCGCGGTGAGTTGCGCCAGGTTTTCTGCCAATTGCCGGCGGTTGGCGCCATGGGCAAACCCACGATAGCGCTGGTGGTCATAACGGGTATTGACCAGGCGACACCATGCCGGGACGTCAACGTCGTGCTGCATTTGCAAGGTGCTATAAATGCCGTCACGCTGCGCGTTGAAACCCTGCTCTTCGTGCGAGGCCACCAGCAGCAGCGTCAGCGGCTGGGCCGCCTCATCGCGCTTAACGGCCTGCGGGCAATCACGCAGTATCACGTGGCTGTTCGTCCCGCCGAAGCCAAAACTGCTGACACCGGCATAACGTTGGCCCGCCGCAGACTCCCAGGCGCAAGGGTGACTGCCCGCCACCGCCACCCGGCGGCTAATGGCGGCGATATGCGGGTTTTTCTGCTGGAAATTCAAATGAGGCACGCGCTGTTGGCTATGCAGCATCAACGCGGTCTTCACCACCCCAAGCACGCCGGCTGCGGCTTCGAGATGGCCAATATTGGTCTTGATCGATCCCACCTGAACCGGTGCCGGTTGGCTCCGCTCGGCAAACACCGCTTCCAGCGCCTGATACTCGATCAGATCGCCCAGCGCCGTCCCGGTACCATGCGCTTCCACATAGTCGATGTGATTGCTGTCGATGCCCGCTTCGGCCAGCGCCCGCGCGATCACCGCCTGCTGCGATGGCCCGTTAGGCGCCGTGATGCCGTTGCTGCGGCCATCCTGATTGATGGCGCTGGCAACCAAGGTGGCATAAACCCGATCGCCATCGGCCAATGCCTGCGCCAGGGGTTTCAAAACAACGATGCCGCACCCCTCGCCACGCACATAGCCATCGGCGCGCGCGTCAAAGGTTTTGCACTGGCCGTCCGGTGCCAACATCTGCGCCTCGGTGAAGACCTTTTGCAAATGCGGCGTCAACGCCAGATTCACGCCGCCGGCAATAGCCAGCGAACTGCGTCCTGAGCGCAGGCTTTGCATGGCCCCGTCGATGGCCACCAGCGAAGAGGAACAGGCGGTATCGATGGCGACGCTCGGCCCTTTAAAATCATAAAGATAAGATATGCGGTTGGCGGCAATGCTGTGCGCATTGCCCAACCCGCTATACGCGGAAACCCGGTTGCCCGAGACCAGGGCATAATCGCTGGCGCTGATGCCGATAAACACCGCGGTGTCGCTGCCCCGCAGCGCCGAAGCCTGTAACCCCGCATCGGTCAGCGCCTGTTGCACGGTTTCCAACAGCAGGCGATGTTGCGGGTCGATATACTCCGCCTCGCGCGGCGAAATGCCAAAGTAACCGGCGTCAAAATCGCTCACGCGGTCAAAGAAACTGCCCTTGCGGTTAAAACCGCCGAGTGCAGAGCCGGCCCAACGGTGAGCGGGGATTTCACCCGTGGTGCTTTGCCCCTGCTGCAACATCGCCCATAGCGCCTGCACACCACTGTGGCCTGGCAGTTCAACCCCGATGCCAATCACGGCGATATCCTGGCCGGCCACGGCCGTCGCAAGCGCTTCCGGTCGCTCAGTGGGTTGCAACAGACCCGCAGCCAGCTTATTGATCGTCGGATAATCGTAAATCAGCGCCGGCGACAGCTCACGCCCCAAATGTTGTTCTAACTCGCCGATCACGCCAACGGCCTGTAACGAGTTCAGCCCAAAGGCGGTAAAGGCCTCATCCCACTGTTCTTCACCGACAGCGCCGTTGACCGCAATGCCGATGATACCGGCGATAAGCGCGGCCAGGGCAGGCGCGCTGTATGAGGCAACATCGGCAACCTGGGCGGTTTGCGGCGGCTCGGCCCGGCTACGCCATTGCACCGTCAGTTCATTTTGCCGGTACATTTCTCTGGCGCGGGTACGTTGCAATTTGCCACTGGTGGTGCGTGGAATGGCCCGGCGGCCGACCCATACCCATTCCCCCAGGGTTATGCCGTGCCGCTCGGCCACCGCGGCATTCAAACGCCGGTTCAACGCTGCGGTGTCCAGGGTCTCTTTGAGACGTTCCGGGATCTCCAGCAAAGCCACCGCCTGTTCCGTTTCGGCAACCTCGGCGGCAAATACGCAAACGGTTGCGTCTGCCAGCAAAATATCTGCTCCCCTGATCGTTTCCTCAATATCCGTCGGGTAATGGTTTTGCCCATTGACGATCAAAAGTTCTTTCACACGTCCGGTGACGTACAGCGCCCCCGCTTGCAGGAACCCCAAATCGCCGCTGCGTAGCCAATGCGCCGGATCAGGCTCGATGCGCGCCTGGAAGGTGGCCTCTGTCGCCGCCGGGTTATCCCAATAACCGGCCGCAATGCTGGGCCCACGCAACCAGATCTCGCCGGTGTGCCCGGCTGCCAGCGGTTGTAGCGTCTCGGGATCGACAATGCGGACATCGGTGCCGGGCAACGCCTCGCCACAGTTGACGACATCCCCCGCTTTTTCTTCGGCGACCGCCATCCCCTGGCCTTTCTCCCTGCCGGTAACGATCAGCGTGGTTTCCGCCATGCCATAGCAGGGTAAAAACGCCTGCCCCCGGAAGCCGGCCGGGGCAAAGTGTTCACTGAACTGGCGCAACGTAGCTGGCCGGATAGGCTCTGCGCCGCAAAACGCCACATCCCAGTTGGAGAGATCCAGGCCTTCAGCCTGCTGAGGGCTGATTTTGCGCACGCAGAGGTCGTAGGCGAAATTAGGGCCGCCCGACGTCGTCGCACGGAACTCTGACACCTGCTTTAACCAGTTAAGCGGGTTTTTCATCAGCATCATCGGCGACATCACCCGGCAGGGGAATGCCCCGAATACCGGCTGAAGCAAACCGCCGATCAGCCCCATATCATGGAAATGCGGCAGCCATATCATGCCGCGGCTTTCATTGTGGTGACCGAAATAACGATGGATGGCTTGAGAGTTGGCCCACAGGTTGCCATGAGTGACCATGACCCCTTTTGGCGTACCGGTTGAACCCGAGGTATATTGCAAAAAAGCCACATCGTCGTCGCTCACCGGTGCAGGATTAAACGCCCCTGAAAAGTGGCTATCGATATGCTGAAGGCGATACCCCGCCGGCAATGCCACTGCGGGCAGTTGATCAAAGGTAAAAATTAGCGGCGCCAGCGGTAAACCGAGCGATATTAAGGTTTCAGCGCCTTTGCCTGTGGTAACGATAAATTCCGTTTGCGCATTGCGTAAAACCCCAATAAATCGCTCCCACGCGCTGCCTGAGGCCTTGGCCGGCATAGGGACAGGCACGGCAATCATGCCGGCATAAAGGCATCCGAAAAAAGCGCCAATAAAATCTTCGCCGTCGGGGTAAAGTAAAATAACCCTGTCGCCCCGATGACCGTATTGCTGAAGTGCGCAGGCCAGAGATGCGGCGCGCTGATGCAATTGTCTGTAACTTTGATTCTTTATTTCTTTGGCACTTCGCAAAAATTCAAATGCCGTCTTGTCGGTATGTTGAACAGCAAGCTCGGGCAATAGTTGGTTGAAGGAATTAAATCCCCTGTTAAACAACTGATGAGACGGCATAATGATTAGCTCTTTATTCTCAATATAAAATATGAAAAGTTAAATTAGCCTGAAATTATTTTGCGGCACGGCCGGCAAGCAGATCGTTGCAGAAGTCATTCCATACCTTCAGCCACAGATCCACATGTTGTACCATTTCATCAAAGCGCTCTTCCGTTATCGCCTGGCAGAATAAAATCCAGGCATCTTCAGAGTGGCCGTCTTCAATCGACTCACCGGTTTCCGTTTCTACGTGAATGCTGTGATAACCGCGGGAAACGTCAATGTCGGTCGCCACGTCCACGCTCTTCGCCCAAGGCGTCGCAAAATCATGGAACACCGTTTCCGCAACGGCCAGCAACGCTACCAGCTGCGGGTAATCGCCGTAGGCGTTTTCAAAGGTTGCGCGGCAAGCCACGGAGCTGGACATCGGCAACCAGGCTTTCACCTCATCCTCACTCATACCCAGCTGTTCAATGGTATTGAAGAATTGCACATAGTGCGCCAATGCAGGCTGGCCGTTATAGCTGCCGTCACTGCCGGTCCCCGGGTGGAAACCCAATTCGTCCAGCAGGTTGATCTGCAGCAGGAAACGCGCGGCCATTTTTGCCCGGGCGCCCAGGCGGCCTTCCAACTGTTTTGCCGAGCTCAGCGCTTCGATCACCGCATCGGTAAAGACCTGGGCAAAGGCATGATAAAACTCCAGATGGAAGACTTTCATCTGGTTGAGGTCAAATTCACCGCTATTCATTTTTGACAAGATAGGGTTTCTCATCAACGGATGCGATTCAACGCGATCAATTAATCTCTTTGCAAATTTATGATTACGTTGATAGTTATTCTTTTCTACCGTTGCAGCAATAGCGTCTCTGCCGAGTTGGCGTGCACTCAGTAACGTTTCCATTATTAGGATCTCAATATAAAAACTACGGTTGATAGAAGATTACAAGGCGGATACCTTGCCTACGGCCATAACAACCAAGGCAAACATCCCACAGCTAAAAGGAATAACCTGAATATATTTGAAGGGTAAGTAAAAACAGGAGGCAATCAGCAATACAGGAATACCCAGGGAAAGAATGACCATGCATATCGCCGCATAATACTTGTAAACGTACGGAACCTGTAAGGTGTCAATGCTCATGCCATAAAGCATTGATATTAATGGCAGCATAATAAAAGCGATATGCGCCAATCTCAACATCCTGCGGTTTAAATCGGTGTAATTCTCATGCCCTTTAGGCGCCCGAAAAGGCCCCTTAAAAGCGTACATCCCCATTAAACCGCCCATCATAATACCCACAACAATACCGCCCCAACCAAAGGCAATCAGCATCTCACTGAGATTAACCACTTTACTTCTCCCGATTATTATCGCCACACAGATAAGGTGCTTGCGGAATCGCAAGCACCCTTATAAATAAAAAATAGTGTTCTGAATAACTTCAACGCTACAAAGTTATAAATCCGTATAATTAAAAATCTGTAAATTGTTTAACTTTGGAATAATGAATCGGTTGTTCAAATCCCGGCATCGTGATGCCGTTCATGTCGATCTTAACCTCATCCTCATTCATGCCATGCTGCCCAAAAAGATAGATAACGTTCAATTCACCGCGCGATGCCGCCGCATCATAAGCCGCCACCTGTTGTTCTACCTGCCGCCTGCGCTGCCGGTAGTCGGCAAAGGCCTGTTCGCCATGCCGCTTGCGCAACCACTGCGCCGTCAGTTGCGGTGAGTAGACCACGCCGGTAGCATTATTTCCGCCAAACCCTTTCGAGTTGATAAAAGCGATCTGCGCCTGGTCGGCAGACAAAGGCCGATCCTGGGTTGGGATCAGCAAGCGAGCATCATTCACCTGCGGCGATATCTGATCCACGCTCTTGATTCCCGGCAAGATGCCGTACTTAAAGGTGCCCAGACAGCTAATCAACTGATCGCCGCTCGCCGGCCCCAATGAGTGCCCCAGATAGGATTTCACCGCCGTGACGGGCCATGCGTTAATGGAAAAGGCTTCGGCGACCCGGTCAAAGATCTCGGCTTCGGACACGCAGTTTTTTGGCGTGCTGGAACCGTGCGCCTGGATAAAAGAGCCTTTCTGTACGCATGCCAACCCGGCCATCGTGACGGCAGAGGCTACGGCCTTTGCCATGGTGATGTAATTGCCCGGCCCCGGCGAGGCGATAGAGCGTTTATAGCCGTCGGCGTTGATGAAAACATCGCTCACCGAACCGTGGATCTCCGCCCCCAATTGCAACGCCAGTTCATCATCCATCAGCACAATATATTGGCTGGACTCGGCAATCACGAAACCGCAGCTGTTGCCGAACGGGCGGCTGCTGTTGCGCCAGTCTGCCGTTTCGGTTTCATCGATACGTTTGAGCTTGCTCTCCGTCGCCAGCGCCCCCATCGCATCAAAGCCCTCGATCACTTCCGAGGTGATCGGCGCCTCCGCGCTCCCTACGATGGCCACGCGGATCCTGCCCGCCTTGATATCTTCTACTGCGGCATTCAGGTTGTAGAGAAAGGTGGCGCAAGCGCCCAGGGTAGCGCTGGTGTGCCCCACACTGCCCAACACATAGGCATTCAAAAAATCGGCGCACATGCTGTTCAGGCCCAGCGGGCACTGTTTGGCGCTGACGCGGTGGCCCTTCAGGCGCGATTGCAGCATACCGCCAAACCCTTGATCGTCGAGCTGCCCCAGAATATTGCCGGAATACACCCCCAACTGGTCTGGCGCAATCGCCGCCCGGACTTCGTTCCACGGGATCCCCAGAGCATTAATGGCATCTGAAGCCGCGACGATCGCCATCTGCAAGGCACGGGGATGAAACTGCGAGCTGTAGTGCTCGCCCGGCCTGAACCCCTGCGGCAATTGCCCGGCGGCTTGCGCTTCAGTGCGCAGCGTGACGTCGATTTTGCAGTCCATTTCACCGCGAACGGTAATGCGCACCAGATCGTCCATGAGCGGTTCAGCCCGCCATCCTTGCGGCAAAGGCTGGGGTACCTGCCGGCTGGGTAGATCAAAACTCAAAGGTTCGGCACCCGCCGCCATATTCAATTTGGCATGGCTGGCCACGGCATCGACGTCAAAATAATCTTTGGCGATCTTTCTGATCAGCGTGCCTTGCAACACGGCTTCTTTTATTTCAGCCGCTGCCTGTGCGGCTGAGCGTATATTCCCTTCCGCGTTAAGGTAGCCGTCATCCTGATATTTAAGCAATCCCATCAGCACTGCTAATGATAATAGCGTTTCTTGCTGCTGTTCTTCCGGCAAAGAGTCTATGACCATGCGACGAAACGCGTGGTGCGAAGAGCTCCGACCTGCGGGCCCGTAGCCACCGAAGGCGGTTATGACAGGTAACTTGACCATAGAGTATCCTAGCCTTTCTGCGGCATCGTTATGCCTTCACTTACTTTAGATAATTTACAGATATCAGTTTACAAAGCGTGGGCAAAAGCTATTATGAAAATCCGGCCAAAATGCAGACTTTTTTGGCCAAGACAGGTGTAGCAGTAATAATCCAATAATAAATCAGGTATTGATTGGAAAATGATAAATACAAAGATAGGATTTGTATTGTGTGAGCACATGCTGAGTTCCGGCCTCAGCCTGCCAATAGAAATGTGGAAAGCAGCAGCGAGTAGTTATTTCGCAGAACAAAGAAACAATCAGAAAAATCAAGATAAATACGCACTTACCTTATGCAAACCCGAAAACATCCTCAGTATTAGCACGATCGGCATTAATAAAAATCCTATACCGACACACAGCGGTTTTAGCCTGATTGCCGATGACGTACTGGAAGACGATGCCGATTACGATATCATCTATCTGCCCGCCATCTGGCGCAATCCTCGCCCTATCGTAAGACAAAACACGGACATCACCCGGTGGCTGACAATACAGGCGGCAAAAGGCACACGGATAGCCGCCGTCGGGACCGGTTGCTGCTTCCTGGCGGAAGCCCGGCTACTGGATGACCAACCGGCCACCACCCACTGGCACTATTTCGAACAGTTCGCACATGATTATCCCGAGGTCAATTTAAAAACAAAATACTTCATCACCCAATCCGAGAATATTTTCTGCGCTGCCAGCGTTAAGGCCCTTTCCGACCTCACCATTCATTTTATTGAGACCACCTACGGTAAAAAAGTGGCAAACCATACACAACGGACGTTCTTCCACGAGATCCGCAGCCACTTTGAGCGCCTGTGTTACCGAGAAGAAAATAAGCCTCATCCTGACGAGGATATAATCCAGATCCAAACCTGGATAAAGGAAAATTGCACGACAGACTTACCGATGCAGAAACTCGCCGATATGGTAGGCATGAGTTTGCGCAACTTTAATCGCCGCTTCAAAAATGCGACCGATATTTCGCCATTGCAATATCTATTAAAGGTTCGGATTGAGTCCGCAATCAATATGTTACAAACGACCAATTTGAGTATTCAAGAAATTGCCGCTCTGGTGGGTTACCAGGATATTGCGCACTTTAACCGCCAGTTCAAACGCATCTCCAGCGTTTCGCCCGGTGATTATCGCAAAACCGTTCGCGCCAAGATGTTCCGCACGGAACACTCCGCCGCCGAGGCTGAATCAAGGCTTTAACCTGAAGGGGCCCCGCAAGGGGCCCCACTCCCATCTCATGCTCAATCAGCCAGCTTTCGCCATGCGCCCACTCAATGGCAAGCGCCACAGCTCGTAACGCTCTTCGCCCCGCTTAACGGTTCCCGCAAAGTGATCATTCAAGCTGCTCGAGGTAAAGATAAGATCCCCTCCTGGCTGGATAGCCGGCGTGTCCGGCCAGCGTACGCCCTCGTCGGCGGCAAGCAGCGACGGCAGTGAATGCGCAATTGCGCTGATGGGGTGATTGAGCCGGACAAAGAGGCATAGAGTTGAAATCCTGACCTGATATAATCCCATCTCCTATAGGGAGATAAGAATGAAAAAATTTGTATTATTAGGATTGATTTTATTAGCAAGCACAGCAAGTGCCGCACCATGGAAAGCCATCGATAATGGAGAATCCATTTCTGATGGAAAGCTAACTATTAGCCAGCTTAACGGGCACTACAAAGTCAAATACCCAGGAAGCGCCAACCCAAGGTCAGCAAGCCTGCTAATCGACGGCGAATTGGTTTATGGGAACGAGTCATACGGGTTCAGCGGCATGCATGGCGACGGAGTAGTGAAAAAACTGCTGTCCGCGAGGGAAGCAACGGTGAACTATGATGACAGATACAGAACAAAGACAAGCCACTACGGGATAGACCTTGATAGCCTAAGGGCCGTCATCAAAGAGTTAAAATAAACCCGCTGCGGCGGGTTCTCTGCTTCAGAGAGGTAACCAACGTTTGTGACAGGCGATTAACTCAGCTTTATGTGGCTCGTAATCCATACCTGTAAGTATCCCGCTTAGCTGAGCTGTCATCCCTAGTGCTTTGATTAGCCGTTTGGATTGCTTTTAGGGTAACGGTTTCATTTGATTTTTCTCCGTGTGGGTGATTCCACATCGAAAAAAACTATTGTCACGACGAGATCAAGGTAACGATGAGGACAAATATTTTTCAACGGATGGGATTACTTCTTACCGTTAGCCTCATCATCATTAACCCATTGAGGGATCGCTAGCTTTAAAAGAGGCTTATCAGTCTTAATATCAACAAGCTTGCATGCCTTGTCTTTTAAAATTGAACCAAGAGAGAATGCTTTACCATCGTAATAGCAGTAATACCCCTCATTAGAACCCGAGCCTGAGAACAATTCCTTGTTCTCCTTGGGAACCAAGACTACTGTTTCTGTGGGTTTACTCAGCCCAATCGGGGAGGTCTGAAAAGATGGTGATGTCCCTGCCATAACTTGCATGGATAAAATCAGACAAGAAAATATGAGTCCCTTCATTTGGCCACCTAATTAATGAAAATTTCAGATTAGACTCACATCGTTCTTAATTGTTCCTCACTACTTTTTCATGCCATTGGTTTAGCGTCGCCACCTGTCCAGCACAGATTTGCAGTGAGGTTTGAAAGCGCCAGCATGTATGTGTTTGTGCATACGGCGGCACGTAAACGTCCAGGGGGTGGAGTAACACCGGCGGTGAGGAAAAATGCGCGTTGACGATAATCCAGTCCGGCATACCGCTTTCGGTGCTACAGGAAATGGGTGGGTGGGAATCGATAGAAATGGTTCGCAGGTACGCCCATTTGGCACCTACCACCTAACGGAACATGTCCGGAAAATTGACGTGCTTTTGAATGATAACGACACAAGGGGGAAATTAGGCAGGTTTGAAAATTGCGTAAGTCATTGAATTTTAATGGTACGCCCTACAGGGCTCGAACCTGTGACCTACGGCTTAGAAGGCCGTTGCTCTATCCAACTGAGCTAAGGGCGCATTGGGATGCGGCAACCGGGGGTTGCGGGTTGGGATTATACGGTCAGAGGTCACTGAGTCAATGCCTTTTCATGACGTTACGGCGGCAGCCGTGCTTTATGGCGATTTTTCGCCCATCACCCGTGCCGCCCATTGGGCCAACGCCTTCATTTATCTTGGGTGAGATCCGGCAGCAGGCTGCTGCTGCGCTGGGCCAGGCCGCGATCGGCGGTGGCGGGAAGGCGTTCGGATTGCTCCTGCCCTGCCGGGCGTTGCAGGCAAACGCGGGCCGAACGCACCACCGCGTTGATATTCCCCCAGTCGGCGTGCTGCGCCGTCAGCAGGTTGCAGGCCGCCGTTAGCTGCTGGCTGAGCGCGGCGCTGACCGGTGCAGCATTTAACGAGGCGTGGCCCAAGGGCATCCACGCCAGCAGCATAAAACCTATGCCCACGAGTTTTCTCATGCTCGCATCCTCCGGTACAACGCGTGCAGCCGCGCTCTCCATGAAGGCTGCGCCTTGTGTACGGCGAGTTGGTGCAACGCAATCAGTTGCGCCACATCCGCCGGGTGCAAAGAAGAGTCGAACACCGTTTCACCGACGTGTTTCGGTTGGCTATCAATCGGGTGGTGCAATGAGTGCAACCGGGCGATGACCATCATGATTTTTACTCCCGTACCGCAGTATGAATAATGCCAGCTTACGCAGCAGCCGGTAAAAAAGGCGTAGAGGATCATTCCGTTGGCATAAAAAAAACGTAAATCCCCACCGGCAAACGCCTGCGATCGCGATTCAACGCCTGACAGCGCGCTCAGCTTCTGACAAAATAGCGCCATCCCCCGCTTTTCTTAATTGATGGATTTCCTCACTGATGGCAGCAAAGATTATTGATGGTAAAACGATTGCGCAGCAGGTTAGAAACGAAGTGGCTGAGCAAGTTAAACAACGTCTGGCGGCCGGCAAACGCGCCCCGGGCCTGGCGGTCGTGCTGGTGGGCGAGAACCCGGCGTCACAGATTTACGTCGCCAGTAAGCGCCGCGCCTGTGATGAAGTGGGCTTCCTTTCCCGCTCTTACGATCTGCCTGCCACCACCAGTGAGGCCGAGCTGCTGGCACTGATCGACAAACTGAACGCCGACGGCGAAATCGACGGCATTCTGGTGCAGTTGCCGCTGCCGGCCGGCATCGATAACGTCAAAGTGCTGGAACGTATCCATCCGGATAAAGACGTCGACGGTTTCCACCCGTACAACGTCGGTCGCCTGTGCCAGCGCGCGCCGAAGCTGCGCCCCTGCACCCCGCGCGGCATCGTCACCCTGCTCGAGCGTTATAACATCGACACCTACGGCCTGAATGCCGTGGTGGTTGGCGCATCCAACATCGTTGGCCGCCCGATGAGCATGGAGCTGCTGCTGGCAGGTTGCACCACCACCGTGACCCACCGTTTCACCAAGAACCTGCGTCATCATATCGAAAACGCGGATCTGCTGGTGGTGGCGGTCGGTAAACCGGGCTTTATTCCGGGCGATTGGATCAAACCGGGCGCGATCGTGGTCGATGTCGGCATTAACCGTCTGGAAAGTGGTAAAGTGGTCGGTGACGTGGATTTCGATGCCGCCAGTGAGCGTGCAGCCTACATTACCCCGGTTCCGGGTGGCGTTGGCCCGATGACCGTTGCTACACTGATCCAAAATACCTTGCAGGCCTGCGAGGAATATCACGACGTTCAACCTAAATAAGTAAGGCAGTATGGAAACTTTTAATCTGGATAGTCACCCGCACGTCGAACTGTGCGACCTGCTCAAGTTCCAGGGCTGGTGTGAAAGCGGCGGCGCCGCCAAAGAAGTCATCGCCGAAGGGTTGGTGAAAGTGAACGGCAAAGTCGAAACGCGCAAACGCTGCAAAATCGTCGCCGATCAGGTGGTGGAGTTTAACGGCGGCCAGGTTGTAGTTAAGCCGTGAGCCCCGCTCCATAGAAAAAGGCGCTGATAATCAGCGCCTTTTTTGTTTGCGGCTGCGCCTGTTACTTACGGCGCCAGGTGGTCCCCTGCGGGCCGTCTTCCAGCACGATACTCATCTCGTTCAACCGATCGCGAGCGGCATCCGCCAGCGCCCAGTCTTTGGCTTTACGCGCGTCGTTACGCTGTTTGATTAACGCCTCGATCTCCGCCACTTCACCGTCGTCAGCCTGTGCGCCACTTTGCAGGAACTGTTCCGGCTCCTGTTGCAGCAGGCCCAGCACCTTCGCCAGCTTGCGCAGTTCCGCCGCCAGCCCGTTGGCCGCCGCCATGTCCTCGCCTTTCAGGCGGTTAACCTCACGCGCCAGATCGAACAGCGCCGAGTAGGCTTCCGGGGTGTTGAAATCGTCGTCCATCGCTTCGCGGAAGCGGGCTTCGAAGGCTTCGCCACCGGCCGGTTGCGCATTGGCGTCGGTGCCGCGCAGTGCGGTGTACAAACGCTCCAGCGCGGTGCGCGCCTGCTTGAGGTTCTCTTCGCTGTAGTTCAGCTGGCTGCGATAGTGGCCGGACATCAGGAAGTAACGCACCGTCTCGGCATCGTAATGGCCGAGCACGTCGCGGATAGTGAAGAAGTTATCCAGCGATTTCGACATCTTCTCGCGGTCGATCATCACCATGCCGGAGTGCATCCAGTAGTTGACGTACGGGCCGTCGTGGGCGCAGCTGGACTGGGCAATCTCGTTCTCGTGATGCGGGAACATCAGATCCGAACCGCCGCCGTGGATGTCGAAATGGGTGCCGAGCTGCTTGCAGTTCATGGCGGAACATTCAATGTGCCAGCCTGGGCGGCCCGCGCCCCACGGCGATTGCCAGCTAGGTTCGCCCGGTTTGGACATTTTCCACAGCACGAAGTCCATCGGGTTGCGCTTCACGTCGTCAATCTCAACGCGCGCGCCGGCCTGCAACTGATCCAGATCCTGGCGTGACAGCAGGCCGTATTGCGGATCGCTGTCAATCGAGAACATCACGTCGCCATTGCTGGCGACATAGGCGTGATCGCGATCGATCAGGCGTTGGGTGATCTCGATGATCTCGGCGATATGCTGGGTGGCGCGCGGCTCTTGATCCGGGCGTTCGATCAGCAGCGAATCGAAGTCCGCGTGCATCTCCGCCAGCATGCGTGCGGTCAGTTGATCGCAGCTTTCGCCGTTTTCTGTCGCGCGGCGGATAATTTTGTCGTCAACGTCGGTCACATTGCGCACATAGTTCAGCGAATAGCCGAGATAACGCAGGTAACGCGCTACTACGTCGAAAGCGACAAAGGTACGCCCGTGGCCGATATGACACAGGTCATAGATGGTTACCCCGCACACGTACATGCCCACTTTACCGGCATGAATGGGTTTGAATTCCTCTTTTTGACGACTCAGGGTATTAAAAATCTTTAGCATCGAGACATTCCGTGGTGTGCGTGATAACAAAAAAGGGAGTTAGGCTATACACCTAGCAGGTGTATTGAAACCCGAAGCCTGATCTAATGCAAGGTTAAGCCCGCGCTTTGCTGCGCCGGGTTGCGCAAATCGGTGATATGTCCGTCATCTTGCAAGCCGCAGGGTATCAATCAATGTCGCCGTAATTGTTATAATATAACAACACCCGATTTACCACAGAGCCTGCGCGGTTTAGCCGCTGCTGACTCGTTAATAGAGATATGTTATAAGGTCGGTCTGAATGTTCACTCGCTCTACGTGACGTCTCACTTCATCTTGTTAGGACTAAAACTATGGTTACTTTCCACACTAATCACGGCGACATCGTTATCAACACCTTTGCTGACAAAGCGCCGGTTACCGTTGAAAACTTCCTGAGCTACTGCCGTGCAGGTTTCTACGACAACACTATCTTCCACCGTGTTATCAACGGTTTCATGATTCAGGGCGGCGGTTTTGAGCCTGGCATGAACCAGAAAGACACCAAAGCGACCATCAAGAACGAAGCCAACAACGGTCTGAAAAACACCGTGGGCACCCTGGCGATGGCGCGTACCAACGATCCGCACTCCGCTACCGCTCAGTTCTTCATCAACGTGGCTGACAACGACTTCCTGAATTTCCGCGCTGAGAACGCGCAGGGCTGGGGTTACTGCGTATTTGCCGAAGTGGTTGAAGGCATGGACGTGGTCAACAAGATCAAAGCCGTGAAAACTGGCCGCAGCGGCATGCACCAGGACGTTCCGGTAGAAGACGTGATCGTCACCAGCGTTACCGTCAGCGAGTAATCGCGGCTGCATGAATACGCTGTTCATCGCGGATCTGCACTTATGCGCACAGGAACCGGCAATCACTGCCGGTTTTCTGCGTTTTTTGCGGCACGATGCGATCCACGCCGAAGCGCTGTACATTCTTGGCGATCTGTTCGAAGCCTGGATCGGCGATGACGATCCCGAACCGCTGCACGCGGAGATTGCCGATGCGCTGAAGACGCTGCAGCAAGCCGGCGTGCCCTGCTACTTTATCCACGGCAACCGCGATTTTCTGCTCGGCAAGCGCTTTGCCCGCGCCAGCGGCATGCAACTGCTGCCGGAAGAGAAAGTGCTGGAGCTGTACGGTCGCAAAATCCTGATCCTGCACGGCGACACGCTGTGTACCGACGATCAGGCTTATCAGCAGTTCCGCCGCAAGGTACATAATCCGTTAATCCAGAAGCTGTTTTTGGCCATGCCACTGCGCTGGCGCCTGAAGATCGCCGCCAAGATGCGCGCTCGCAGCCGGCAGAGCAATCAGGGCAAATCGCAAGCCATTATGGACGTCAACCCGCAGGCGGTTGAGCAGGCGATGCTGAGCCATAACGTACACTGGATGATCCACGGCCACACCCACCGCCCGGCGGTGCATGAGCTGGAACTGAGCAACGGCAAGGCCCACCGCGTGGTGCTGGGCGCCTGGCACACTGAAGGTTCGATGATCAAAGTCAGCGCCGACGCCGTCGAACTGATCCAATTCCCTTTCTAACCCCCTGACTTGCCACGCGAGTGAAAAAATTCGCGTTTTCGACGGTGAAAACCGGCGACGCAACCGTTTTCCTCGCCGTGCGCTCATGGTATGATCTGCGCCCTCATTCGGCCTCCCGCCGCAGGCAACCGGCCGTCGTTTGTACACTTACAGGAGCCTTACACCCATGGGAGCCAACGCCGCTTCAGCCACTAACGCTGGGGTTAAAATCGCAATTGTAATGGGATCGAAAAGTGACTGGGCCACCATGCAGTTCGCGGCCGAGATCCTGACCCAACTCGATGTCCCGTTCCATGTCGAAGTCGTTTCCGCTCATCGCACGCCAGACAAACTGTTCAGTTTCGCCGAACAGGCCGGCGCCAACGGCTTTGACGTGATCATTGCCGGTGCGGGCGGTGCTGCGCACCTGCCGGGCATGCTGGCGGCGAAAACGCTGGTTCCGGTGCTGGGTGTTCCGGTTCAAAGCGCCGCGCTGAGCGGTGTAGACAGCCTGTATTCTATCGTACAAATGCCGCGCGGCATTCCGGTCGGCACCCTGGCGATCGGCAAAGCCGGTGCGGCCAACGCCGCGCTGCTGGCGGCGCAAATTCTGGCGCTGCACGACACCGCGCTGGCGCAACGTCTGGCCGACTGGCGCCAGGCACAGACCGAAGAGGTGCTGAACAACCCGGATCCGCGGGAGGAAGCATGAAGCCAGTTTGCGTACTAGGCAACGGCCAACTGGGGCGCATGCTGCGCCAGGCCGGCGAACCGCTGGGCATCGCCGTTTACCCGGTCGGCATCGACGCCGAACCGGAAGCGGTGCCCTATCAAAACAGCGTGATCACCGCAGAAATCGAACGCTGGCCGGAAACCGCGCTGACGCGTGAACTGGCGACCCACAACAGCTTCGTCAATCGCGATATTTTCCCCCGTCTGGCGGACCGCCTGACGCAAAAACAGCTGCTCGATCAGCTCGGCCTGGCCACCGCGCCGTGGCAATTGCTGTCCGATGCCGCCGAGTGGCCGCAGGTGTTCGCCACTCTCGGTGAACTGGCGATCGTCAAACGTCGCGTTGGCGGTTACGACGGCCGCGGTCAATGGCGCTTGCGCCCGGGCCAGGAAGCGGAACTGCCGGCGGATGCCTACGGCGAGTGCATCGTCGAGCAGGGGATTAACTTCTCCGGCGAGGTTTCGCTGGTGGGCGCGCGCGGGCACGACGGTAAGTCGGTGTTCTATCCGCTGACCCATAACCTGCATGAAGAAGGCATTCTGCGCACCAGCGTGGCGCTGCCGCAGCCTGACCCCGCTCTGCAACGGCAGGCTGAACAGATGCTGGCGGCGATCCTCGACGAGCTGAACTACGTCGGCGTGATGGCGATGGAGTGCTTTATCGTTGGCGACAGCCTGCTGATTAACGAGCTGGCACCACGGGTGCACAACAGCGGCCACTGGACGCAAAACGGCGCCTCCATCAGCCAGTTCGAACTGCACCTGCGCGCCATTCTCGCCCTGCCGCTGCCGAAACCGGTGGTCAGCACGCCGTCGGTGATGGTCAATCTGATCGGCACCGCCGTGAATCAACAGTGGCTGGCGCTGCCGTTGGTGCATTTGCATTGGTATGAGAAAGAAGTGCGCGAAGGCCGCAAGGTCGGCCACCTCAACCTGAACGATCCTAGCGCCACCGTGCTGCAACAGGCGTTGCAGGCACTGGCACCGCTGCTGCCGGCCGAATACCAAAGCGGCCTGGCCTGGGCACGGCAAAAGCTGGCTTAAGGTTTTACTTCGCACCAACATCAAAGGGTTCAGCCAGGCTGAACCCTTTTTTGTGGCCGATAAAACACTACCGGGTATAGCCCTGCGGATTTTTGCTTTGCCAGTTCCAGGTATCGCGCATCATCGCATCGAGCCCGCGCTGCACTTCCCAGCCCAGTTCCCGTTTAGCCAAACTGACATCGGCCCAGAACGCGGGCAAATCCCCGGCACGGCGCGGTAAAATCTGATAAGGCACGGCAACGCCAGCGGCTTTCTCAAACGCATGCACCATCTCCAGCACCGAATGCCCTACCCCGGACCCCAGGTTATAAGCTTTAAAACCGGCGATCTGCTTTAGGTGATCCATCGCCGCCAGGTGGCCCTGCGCCAGATCCATCACGTGAATGTAATCACGCACGCCGGTTCCGTCTTTGGTGGGATAGTCCCCGCCGAACACGCTCAGGTGATCCCGCTTGCCGACGGCCACCTGAGCAATATAAGGCAGCAGATTATTCGGGATCCCGCTGGGGTCTTCCCCCATCAATCCAGACTCATGGGCGCCCACCGGGTTGAAGTAGCGCAGAGAGACAATGGAAAAGGCCGGTTCAGCCTTGGCGAAATCCTGCAGGATCTGCTCCACCATCCACTTGGAGGTGCCGTAAGGGCTGGTCGTGCCGCCGATCGGCATGTCTTCCCGGTAAGGCACCGGCG
Source organism: Serratia sp. 22264 (assembly GCF_052045345.1). NCBI lineage: Bacteria > Pseudomonadati > Pseudomonadota > Gammaproteobacteria > Enterobacterales > Yersiniaceae > Serratia > Serratia sp. 22264. Next base: position 346,931 of record NZ_JBQEOY010000003.1, on the reverse strand, counting down.
CATCTTCGCCGTACACCGTCGCCGAAGAACTGAAGATAAACTGATGAACCCCGGCGTCGCGCATAGCTTCCAGCAATACCAGCGTGCCCGCTACGTTGTTCTGGTAGTATTCCAGCGGTTTGCGGGTGGATTCTCCCACCGCTTTCAGGCCGGCGAAATGGATCACCGAAGCGATCTTGTGCTCGGCGAAGATCCGGCTCAGGCACGCCGCGTCCCGCACATCCCCCTGGCAGAACACCGCCGCTTTACCGGTCAGTTGCTCCGCACGGCGTAAGGACTCTTCGGAGGCGTTGATCAAATTATCCAACACCACCACCTCTTCACCGCGCTCCAACAGCGCCAGTACCGTATGTGAACCTATGTATCCGGCACCGCCGGTCACTAAAATCGCCATCATGCTCCCCTTTCATCAGCATCGGGCGCTAACACCCGATGCATATGCCTGTTTCATGCGCGCAGCCAGCCGACTAACGCGTACCTATGTTGCGTAATGGCTTGCCGGCCATCAGATTGCGTTCGATATGTTCCAGAGAGATATTTTTGGTCTCTGGGATCAACGCCAGCGTAATAAAGATAAACACTAGGTTGAGCGCCGCGTAGACCCAAAAGGTATAGGCGCTGCCTAGCGAATTGAGCATAGTCAGGAAAGTCGCACCGACGATCATATTGGCGATCCAGTTGGTGGCGGTGGAACAGGTGATGCCAAAATCACGGCCCTTAAGCGGCTGGATCTCTGAACACAGCACCCAAATCAACGGGCCGGCGCTCATGGCGAAACCGACAATAAACATCAACAACATGATGACGGCGAAATATTGCGTCGCCGGCGTACTCATGCCGATACCCATCATTGTTCCCAGTGCGCCCATGCCCACGGCCATCACGATAAAACCGAGGATCAGCGTCGGTTTGCGGCCCCAGCGATCCACCAGCCCAATGGCGATAAAGGTAGCCAGCACGTTAACCAGCCCGACAATCACCGTACCCCACATCTGCTGTTCGGTACTGGCAAAACCCGCCAGGCCGAAAATCTTCGGCGCGTAATACATGGTGACGTTCATGCCGGTAAACTGCTGCATAACCTGCAACAGAATGCCGAGGAAAACGGCGCGGCGGAAATTTTTATTATCCTTGAACAGCGCCCAGCCACTCTGCTTCAGCTTGAGGCTTTCACGGATTTCGTTCAGTTCATGCTGCGCCTGGGCGCTGCTGTCGCGCAGCTTTTCCAGCACCTGACGCGCCTGTTCATGGCGATTGCGCGAGGCCAGCCAGCGCGGGCTGTCCGGCAGGAAGAACACGCCAACCAGCAGCAAGCCGGCTGGAATGGTGATAACCCCCAGCATCCAGCGCCAGGCGCCGGTGTAGCTGAACGCGGTATCAGACAGGTAGGCGGCCAAAATCCCGATGGTGATCATCAATTGATACATCGAGATCATGCTGCCGCGAATTTTCTCCGGCGCGATTTCAGACAGGTAAATCGGCGCGGTATAGGAAGCGATGCCCACCGCCAGCCCCAGCAGAATGCGTGAAAGTATCAATATGTCCACATTGGGCGCCGCTGCGGAACACAACGACCCCGCCACGAACAGGATCGCGCCGATCATCAGGCTGTATTTGCGCCCGATGCGGAAATTCATCCAACCGCTGCCCACGGCGCCGACCGCCGCGCCGAACATCATCGAGCTGACCACCCACTCCTGCTGGGAGCTGGTGATGTGAAAAGAGTCGGCAATAAACGGCAAAGCGCCCGCAATCACGCCGATATCCAGACCAAACAGCAGCCCGGCTAACGCAGCCAGAAAACAGACGAAAAAAGTCATACCGGCATTCGTCTGGCTTTTCTCAGCCGACGCAATTTTGACGGCAACACTCATACAGCCTCCAATAGATAACGTTGAATCAGTTAGCCGTCATGATAGGAGGCAATCCGCAGGCGGTAAGTGAGTGAGATCACATTAGTGGAAACGGTTACATTATTTCCATTTTCGTAAACCTACTTATCGGCATAAAAAATCAAACATATCATATTGATTATAAGTAAAAATAACTTCATGGCGTTTGCCGGCACTCTCAAGATAAAAAACACCGCTTGTCAGACCTCAATATCAACCTTGAATGGCAGCCATTTATTTGTAATCGATTTCACTGGAGTGACATACTCAACGAAGGATCAAGATGGAAGGAAAAAACACTTTCCTGGCAGGCGGTCATGAAGGGGAATCAGTGGGGTTTCAATACAAAAGGTTTCGGCCCGGCTCCCGATAACAGGGGGCCGGGCCGACTATGCAGCGGTTTAACCGTCGTAACTGCGGAACAATGCCTGGCCGCGCAGCAACCGCACGCCCAGCCAGCCGCCGCACAGCGACAACAGCAGCGCACTGAGCAACGGCAACGCCCACCACAGCACCGGCGTAGGCGCCCACGGGAAGTCGAATACCTGGCTTTGCAGCAACCATAGCGCCGCTTCCGCCCCTACCGCCGCCGCGATGCCCGCCACCAGCCCAAGCAGCGCAAACTCGCACCACAGCGTGCTGCGCAACAAGCGCTTGCCGGCACCCAGAGTACGGTACACCACCAGTTCCTGGCGCCGTTGCCGCATGCCCACCTGCACCTGCGCCATCAGCAACAAGCCACCGCAGAGCACCACCAGCACCACCATCACCTCCAGCGCGCGGCTGACCTGTTGCAGCACCCCGCCGACCTGTTTGAGGATTGACCCGATATCCAGCAGGCTAAGCGTCGGGAATTGCCGGTTGAGCTGGGTCAGCATCTGGCCGTCCCCGTCATAGCGGAAGCTGGTAAGCCAGGTCTGCGGTTGACCGTCCAGCGCACCCGGCGGGAAGATGAAGTAAAAGTTCGGCTTCAGGCTTTCCCAGTCCACCTGCCGCAGGCTGGTGACCTTGGCGTTGAACGACTGGGTATCGCCGCTGAAGGTCAGCGTGTCGCCCAGCTTAATCTTGAGCCGCCCGGCAATGCCCTGATCCATCGACACCTCACCGGCCTTCGGCGGCCAACTGCCCGCCAGTAGCGGATTGTGCGCTGGCAGATCCGCCAGCCAGGTCAGGTTCAGCTCGCGGTTAACCGCCTCACCGCCCGGATCGTCCTCATGCACCCGCTCGGTCGCCACCTGCTGATTAATCTCGGTCAGGCGCACGCGTACAATCGGGTAATACGTTTCCGGCTTGACCTGATGCTGTTGCAGGAAGGTTTTCACCTGCGGCACCTGCGCTTCGGTCAGGTTCAGCAGGAAGTAGTTCGGGCTGTCCGGCGGCAGTTGCTGTTGCCAGCGGTCAAGCAGATCGCCACGCAGCACCAGCAACAACGCCAGCAACATAAACGACAGCGAAAACGCCGCCAGTTGGCTGACCGTTACCCAGGGCTGATGCAGCAGGCGATTGACCGCCAGCCGCAACGCCAGATTCTTCAGCGTAATGCGGCGCAGCAGCAGCAGGCTGCCCCAGCCGATAGCCCCCAACAACAGCGCCAACACCAGAATACCGGCGAGGATCGACCACAGCAGCGTGCTGGCTCCCATCAAGGCCGTCAGCAGCGCCACCACAATCACCGCCGTTACCGGCAGGAAATAGCGCAGCGGCCAAACGTTGGCCACCACGTCGCGGCGCAATACCCGCAGCGGCTGGGTCGCCAACAGTTGCCGGTACGGCCGCAGCCCCACCAGCAGCGAAATCATCAGCAACGCGCCGACCGCCCACAACCACGGCCAGGCCCCGGCGGCCGGCAGTTCCGCCGGCAGCACCGGCGCCAGCAGCCGAATCAGCACCGCCTCAAACCCCAGGCCGATAATGCCGCCGCACGCTGCCGCCAGCGAAATGACCGCCAGCCACTGGCCGACAATCAACTTGCGCAAGGCGCTGCGGCCGGCACCCAGCGTTTTCAGCACCGCGATCAGATCGTAACGGCTGCGGCAATAGTGGCTCATGGCCACCGCAACGGCGGCAATCGACAGCAGCAGAGTCAGCAGCGCCGACAACAGCAGGAACTGTTGCGATCGTTGCAGCGATTTGCCCAGCGCGCTGCCGGACTCCTGCAACCCAAACCAACGCTGGTCGGGCTGGAGCTGCGGCGTCAGGCGCGTTTCGTAACGCTGAATGTCCTCCGGCGAACCGGCGAACATATAGCGGTAGCTCAGGCGGCTCCCCGGTTGCACCGCCCCGGTTTTATCCACATCCGCAAGGTTGATCATGATGCGAGGCGCAGTCTGGAACGGATTGAAGCCGGAGTCCGGCTCCTGAAGGATTTCACCGGCAATGCGCAGGCGGGTGTCGCCCACGTCCAGCGAGTCCCCCACTTTCACATTCAGCAACGCCAACAAACGCGGCGCCACCAGCACGCTGCCCGGTTCAAGCTTGACGTTGGCCGGGCGCGTTTCCAGCTTGCCGTACAGCGGATAGGCCAGATCGGTGGCCTTCACGTCCGCCAGCTGCGGCCGGTCACCGGCGTAGGTCATGGTGGTGAACGACAGCTGGCGGCTCACTTTCAGCCCTTCTTGTTGCGCATCCAGCAGCCAGCCTTCCGGTACTGGCCGCGCGCTGCGCAGCACCCGGTCACCGGCGATAAAATCACGGCTTTGCTGGCTCAGCCCCTTGTCCATGCGATCGCTGATGTTGCCCAGCGCCAGCACGCAGGCCATCGACAGCGTCAGCGCCAGCCAAACGATCAGCAGTGACGGCGAACGCCATTCCCGCCAAAACCAACGCCAGATCATGCTTCCTCCCACAGCTTGCCTTCACGCAGGCGCAACCGCCGCTGGCAGCGCGCCGCCAGGGTTTCGTCATGGGTGACCAGGATCAGAGTGGTGGAGAAATCGCGGTTGAGGGAGAACAGCAAATCGGCGATGCGTTCGCCGGTCTGGCGATCGAGGTTGCCGGTCGGCTCATCGGCAAACAGCACCCGCGGCCGGCCGCTGAATGCGCGCGCCAACGCAACCCGCTGCTGCTCACCGCCGGAAAGTTGCGCCGGCAGGTGATCGAGCCTTTTGCCCAGCCCCAACTGCCCCAGCAACTGAACCGCCTGCTCGCGGCTCTGCCTGTCGCTCTCGCCGCGCAGCAGCGCCGGCAGTTGCACGTTCTCCAGCGCGTTGAGCGTCGGCACCAGCATGAATGACTGAAATACAAAACCGACGTTTTTGGCGCGCAGGGCCGCGCGCCCTTCTTCGTCCAGCGCGGTCAGCGATTCACCCAACAAATGCACGTCCCCTTCACTGCCGTCGTCCAACCCGGCGAGGATCCCCAGCAGCGTCGACTTGCCCGAGCCGGATTCGCCAATCAGGGCAATTGTCTGTGCGGGTTTGACAACCAGCTCGACTCCGGTAAGGATGGAGAGCTGATGCTCACCCTGACCAACGTGTTTACTAAGATGATGAACTTCAAGAACGTTTTCCGCTGGCATCTTCCCTTCCTTTTGCTGTTGGGATTATTCAGTTTACGCGCTGTCGCCGCCGATACCTTATTGATTTTAGGCGACAGTTTAAGCGCCGGTTACCGCTTGCCGGTGGCGCAGGCCTGGCCGACGCTGCTGGCCGACCAATGGCAGAAAAAACCGGGCGATCCGCAGTTGGTGAACGCCAGCATCAGCGGCGACACCGCCGCACAAGGGCTGGCGCGCTTGCCCGCCCTGCTGAAACAACACCAACCGCGCTGGGTGCTGATCGAACTGGGCGCCAACGACGGCCTGCGCGGTTTCCCGGCGCAGGACGTGCAACGCGATCTCAGCCAGATCATTACTCTGGTGCAGCAAGCCGGTGCGCAGCCGCTGCTGATGCAAATCCACATTCCGCCCAACTATGGCCGCCGCTATACCGAGGCTTTCAGCGCGATTTACCCGCAGCTTGCCAAGCAGTTCAACATTCCGCTGCTGCCGTTCTATATGGAACAGGTGGTGATCAAAGCGGAATGGATGCAGGATGACGGATTGCACCCCAATAAGGACGCCCAACCGTTTATCGCCACCTGGATGGCGGAACGCCTGGAACCTCTAGTAAAACATGAGTCTAACTAAATAGGGTTGTACACTAGGTAAAGTTATGCAAAAAGCGGTATTGATAACCGGCTGTTCCAGCGGGATAGGACTGATTGCAGCGCAAGATCTGCGTAATCGCGGCTACCGGGTGCTGGCCGCCTGTCGCAAGCCGCAGGACGTGGAGAACATGCGTCAACTGGGGCTGGAAGGCATTGAGCTGGATCTGGACGACAGCGACAGCGTCGAACGCGCCGCGGCGCAGGTGATCGCACTGACCGGCGGCCGGCTGTATGGCCTGTTCAACAACGGCGGCTTCGGTGTGTACGGCCCGCTGAGCAGCATTTCCCGTCAACAGCTGGAGCGGCAATTCTCCACCAACCTGTTTGGCACCCACCAGTTGACCCAGTTGCTGTTGCCGGCGATGCTGCCGCACGGCGAAGGGCGCATTATTCAAACCAGTTCGGTTATGGGGCTGGTCTCCAGCGCCGGACGCGGCGCCTATGCCGCCAGCAAGTTTGCGCTGGAAGCCTGGTCCGACGCGCTGCGCATGGAGCTGCACGGCACCGGCATTCAGGTCAGCCTGATTGAACCCGGCCCGATTTCGACCCACTTTACCCAGAACGTGAACCAGTCGCAGAGCGATAATCCGGTGCATAACCCCGGTATCGCCAAACGCTTGACGCTGCCGCCGGAGGCCATTTTGCCCAAGCTGCGCCACGCGCTGGAAAACCCGCGCGCCAGGCTGCGCTATCCGGTGACCCTGCTGGCGCACGCGCTGAGCGTATTGCGCCGCATCCTGCCCGGCCGCTGCCTGGACTGGCTGCTGCGCAGCAACGGTTAATTTGGGTGCCGGGGTTGAAGAATGCCGCCCCGCCCCCATCTAAGAGCCAATGGCTCCGCAAGATCAGAGAGAGAATCACATGCTAGCTCAAGCTGTTGTTGATATTAACGAAACAAACCTGCACCAAACGCTGGAACAATCGATGTCCCTGCCGGTGCTGTTCTACTTCTGGTCAGATCGCAGCCAACACTGTCTGCAACTCACCCCAATCCTGGATAAGCTGGCGGCGGAATATGCCGGTCAGTTCGTGTTGGCCAAAGTGGACTGCGACGTAGAACAAGCGATCGCCGCCCAGTTCGGGCTGCGCTCCCTCCCTACGGTTTACCTGTTCAAAGACGGCCAACCGGTCGACGGCTTCCAGGGCCCGCAGCCGGAAGACGTCATCCGCGAATTCCTGCAGCGTTTCCTGCCGAAGGCAGAAGATCTGAAACTTGCGCAGGCAACCGATCTGCTGGCCGAAGGCAACGCGGCTGAAGCGCTGCCGCTGTTGAAAGACGCCTGGCAAGCCAGCCAGCAACGCAGCGATATCGGCCTGACGCTGGCAGAAACCCAGATCGAGCTGAACCGCACTGAAGAGGCCGAAACGGTGCTGGCGACTATCCCGTTGCAGGATCGCGATACCCGTTATCAAGGCCTGGTAGCGCAAATTGAGTTGCTGAAGCAGGCGGCCGACACGCCGGAAATCCAGTTGTTGCAGCAACAGGTGCAACAACAGCCGGAGAACGTCGAGCTGGCCGTGCAACTGGCGCTGCAACTGCATCAGGTTGGGCGCAACGAAGAAGCGCTGGAACTGCTGATGGGGCATTTGAAGAAAGATCTGTCCGCCGCCAACGGCAGCGCGCGCAAGACGCTGATGGATATTCTGGCCGCACTGGGCACCGGTGACGCATTGGCGGCTAAGTACCGTCGTCAGTTATATTCATTACTGTATTAATACCCGCCATAATTCCGCTATTCTCGGCGATATCCCCTAAATAGTTCGGGTTGCGTCAAGGCGGCAACTGAATGAATCCCCGGGAGCATAGATTACTATGTGACCGGGGTGAGTGAAGACAGCCAACACAGATGCAGCTCGAAATATGACGGGGATATCAGCGATAAACCCGCACCCCGCCCTCCACGCCTTTCGGGCTGAACAACACTTGCCACAGCTGAATATCGCGCGAACGGAACGCGCCGGCGCAGGCATTCAGGTAATAAGTGAACATCCGCTCGAAGCGTTCAGAGTAATTCTCTGACAACGCCGGCCACGCCCGTTTGAAATTCTCATACCAGGCCATCAGCGTGCGATCGTAATCGGCGCCGATATTGTGCCAATCCTCCATCACAAAACGCTTTTCACTGGCTTCGGCGATGTGGCGCACCGAGGGCAGACAGCCGTTGGGGAAGATGTATTTATCAATCCAGGCATCGACGTGGAGGTTGGTTTGGTTGGCGCCAATGGTATGCAGCAGGAACAGACCGTCAGGCTTCAGATTGCGCTCGGCGACGCTGAAATAGGTGTCGTAGTTTTTCGGCCCGACATGTTCAAACATGCCGACGGAAACAATGCGGTCAAACTGGCGGTTCAAATCGCGGTAATCCTGCAGCAGGATCTCCACGTCCAACCCTTGGCAGCGCTCCTGAGCCAGCTTTTGCTGCTCGGCCGAAATGGTCACGCCGTACACCGATACGCCGTAGTTTTCCGCCGCATATTGCGCCAGCCCGCCCCAACCGCAGCCGATGTCCAGCAGCGACATGCCCGGTTTCAGTTGCAGCTTCTCGCAGATCATTTTCAGCTTGGCCAGTTGCGCCTGCTCCAGCGTTTGTGCGTCCTTCCAATAACCGCAGGAATATTGCATATAAGGATCGAGCATCGCACGGAACAGATCGTTGCCGATGTCGTAATGCTCTTTCCCCACCTGCCAGGCGCGTTTGCGCGATTGCCGGTTAAACAGCCGCGCATAGGCGATCCGCGTAATGTCCGACAGGCTTTTGGGCAAACGTTCATCAACGCCGAAATGCAGGATGCGGGTAAACAGCGCATCCAGTCTTTCGCAATCCCACCAGCCGTCCATATAGCTTTCGCCAAACCCGAGCGAGCCTTCCTGCAGAATGCGTTTAAATAAGCCCGGATTGTGCACCTGAAGATCAAATGCATTATTCCCGTTGATGGTAATGCCGGCCGCAGCCAGCATTTCTTCCACGATGAGATACCAGCGATCTTTTTTCTGGGCGAGTTCATCGACACTGATTGAGTCCATAACGATCCTTGGCGCAAGATGTCACTTCAAAAAGCATAGTCGCAAATAGAAATGACAAAAGTTCGAAGATAAACGCAGCGACAGATTCCACTCTAGCCAAGACAGACAACGTCATGAAATGAATTAAAATTATTGGAAATATGCCAATTTGGCATAGTTAACGCAGCCATACCGCCGCGATTTACGTCAGAAGGCCTTTTCGAGACGATCAGCGCGTGATCGAGGTGCCCGCCCGACCCACCAATAAAGCCTCAATATCCTGCAAGCCGCCGATATGCGCGGTCTGGCCGCTGTGGTCCACAAAGCGGCTTACCGCCGTGATTTTAGGCCCCATAGCGCCATCAGCCACCGCCATAGGTGCCAGTTCACGCGTGGTGGCGCTGCGAATGGCTTTTTGCTGTGGCGTGCCCCAATGCCGATAAACCGCATCGGCGTCGGTGAGAATAACCAGATGATCGGCCGCCAACTCTTCAGCCAGCAGCGCCGCCGCCAGATCCTTGTCGATCACCGCTTCACTCCCCTCCAACCCTTGTTCACCCGCCACCATCGGAATACCGCCGCCACCGTTGCAAATCACAATGTGATCCATAGCCAGCAGAGCCTTAATCGCGTCGATATCAATAATTTTTCTCGGTTCCGGCGAAGGCACTACCCGCCGTATATATTTGCCATCCGCCTTCATCGTCCAGCGATATTTCACCTCCAATTCCTTTCGCTGTTCCGGTGAATAAATCGGCCCAATAAATTTACTCGGCGCCAGGTAATCAGGATCCTGAGCATCAACCAGTACGCGCGTCATCAGGGTTGTGACCGGCTGAGACGGGTGGCTGGCATTCAGCTGCTGAGCCAGCATATAACCAATCATGCCCTGACTTTCAGCCACCAGAATATCCAGCGGATAAGGCGGCACATCGCGGTAAGCCAGGTTTTGCAACGCCAGCAGCCCTACCTGCGGACCGTTGCCATGCACAATGGCGATACGGTATTTTTTTGCCAGTTTGCCGATAGCGCCGGCGATTAAGGCAATGCTTTTATACTGGTTTTCCGCAGAAAGCGTGGCTCCACGCTGTAATAAGGCGTTTCCGCCCAAGGCAATGACCAATGTTTTCATGTTTGTCCCCGTAATTAAGTTATAGATCCCCTGCCGAATAACGATTCGGCATAGCCTCTAAATTCCTGCAGCAAGTTGGCGGTTAATAAAGTGCGTTAATCGCAATGACGCCCAGCCATACGCCTAACAGCGTGTCGGCACCAGAGAAATGACCCAGGCGCAATACCTCATCAATTGCGGAGGACAGCCTTTCCGGCATCGATAATCCCTGCGCCAGTCCGTGTAACGGCGTAGCGAAAATGCCTTGCTCGGCATAGTGCAGATAATGCGCGCTGACCCGCGAGGTCAGTTCACCAAGCGCCGCCGTGCGTTTGAAAAATGGCTGCAGTGCAGCGACCTCAACGCGGTTATCGAGATACGCGATCAACAGCATGCCCAGCAGAGTGTCATCATTGCTTGGCGTCAGCCCTGGCCCCTTCCCCAGAACGCTGCGCCAGTCGACCTCATCACCCTGTAACCAGCGGGAAAAACATCGGGACAATGTGGCCAGCTCCGGGTTCAGCGGCCGCGTGACTATCTGGCCCAACGGGCCGAACAAGCCGCAAGGGGCGGTCACCGGCAGCAAGACTCCGGTCAAGGGTTGCATGGGAACCTCAGCGCGCTCACTCAGGGCCAGGTTCCTTCGCTTCCCCTGCAAGCCGATGGTTATGGTACCCAGCGTCACCCCCTCGAGGGAAAACCGGCCGCACCCGGCAACTGGCAACCGCTGGAGTACAAGGTCAAAAGCGCCGCTTCCGATCTGCCACCCCATGGGGCTGAGGCCATGGCCCGCACGGTGCAGGGTCAACAGATGGTCTTTTTCCGTCAGGAAATTGATCGCATTGTTGAACCTGCCTGCACAACGCAATTGACCATAATCCTGCGTCACATGCCGGCTGACGGCTAGCGTGCCGATATTCATATTCCCCCCGCGGCTCGTTAAGCCGTGATGCCCAATTTTGCGGCCAGCGCTTCGATTGCCTGTTCAAAACACGCTAACGGAGCGCGCACGGTGCCGGCACCGATCTGACCGACGCCCGCCTCACGGTGAGCAATTCCGGTATTGATCAACGGAGTGATGCCGGTTTCCACCACTCGCCGAGCGTCCAGCCCCAGGCAAGCCCCCTGGAAATCCCAGGTGGGGATTTGCAGCGTCATGTTGCGCTCAAGGTAAATCTCCGCCATTTCGTCAGAAATATCCGTGGCGGCGCTCATTCCCCCAGAGGCACCGACGAAGCGCGTCACGCCCGGTGCCGCCACCATTGCCGCACCGCCAATGCCAAAGGTTTCGGTAATGGCGCTGTCACCGATATCCGGGTTGGCGTCGGCCTGGCTAAAGCCGGAGAAGAACAGCCCTTCCGGCGTATTCACCGGCGCGGTAAACCAACGATCGCCCATCCCGCTGATTTTGACGCCGAAGTTTTTGCCGTTGCGGGTCATCACCGTCACTATGCTGCCCTGTTCAATCTCTGCGCCGGCATCCATCGCTGCTTTGCAGTAGGCCATCGCCAGATTGAGGAAGAACTGGTCGGTGATGCTCAGGAACTGCATCACCTGCGCCAGCTCGGCGCGATCGCGCTGCAACAGGCTGATTTCCGGTGCCAACCGCCGCATCAGCAGCGCCGAGGCCGCGATGTTGCGCTGGTGGAACTCGTCCCCCATGGTGATCGCCTGCGCCATCAGCGCGGTCAGATCAATGCCCTCGTCTACCGTCGCCAGCACCTCTTTCAGCACCGGCGCCAGCGAGTCGCGCATCCAGCGCAACCGCTTCTGCACGTCCGCACCATAGGCGCCAAAACGCATCACTTTGCCGATGCCTTCGTTCATGTTGCAGTAAGCGTAATTGCCGTGAACGGTATTCTTGACCACCACCATCGGCATATTGGCCGAGGTGATGCCGCCCATAGGGCCAACCGCACTGACGTTATGACAAGGAATAAACTCAATTTCCCCCTGGCTCAGCAAAGCGAGCGCCTGCTGCTCATCCTGCGCCCAATCCTCAAATAAACAGGCGCCAATGCAGGCCCCGCGTACCGGGCCGCTCATTTCCTGCCAGGTGACAGGCGGGCCGGCGTGCAGCAGTTTGCGCCCCTGGGCCAACTGCGGGATCAGATGCTTCGCCAACTCCACATCCTGCCAATGAGGGCGCGCCTCACGGATACGGGCGATAACGGCGGCGTTTGCTTGTTCAATAGTTGCGTACATATCCCTTCCTTACTTTAATTTTTTCAAAATGTTGGCCAGACGGTGATTGCCACCGGCAACCGGCGCCCACTGGTAATGCACCACGGGGATTTCACTGGTTTGCAAATCGCTGGCGAAGCTGCGCAGCCCGGCGTTAATCACGGAAACACCGGATAACAATGCCGGACGGACGCGTTCGACCGGCGGCAATACGGGGCTAATCAACTGGTGTGCCAAAACGGCCGCCGCGTGCAACGAAGGCATCACCGCTATCCCGGCATCTTGCAGCGTGGTGATTTGCCGCGATCGCTGTTGCGGATCCCGTTCGGTTCCGGTCACGGTGGCGATGGCGGCCAGCGGGTGGGTATGGCCGCGTTTTTCACGCACTTTCGCGACCTCAGCCGCCAATAACGTCGCCGGATCTTCCTGCGCCCCAAAACCAATCACCACATCCAGCAGCAGTACGCCCACCTCTGGCTGCTGCGCCAGACGGGCGATTTCGTGATTGCGGGCTGCGGGATCGATCATCGGGTGCGGGCGGCCCTGAGTGTAAAAATCATCTCCCATGTCAATAATCCGATGACCGTCGGCGGCCAGCATTGAACCGCGCGTATGCTCGCTGTCTATCGGCAGCCGCAGTTTCTCCGCCAGCAGCATCGCGCACTCTGCGGCCAGCGTACCGCCGGCATACAGACCGGCGATTTTGCCGCCGGGGACAGCAGGCTGTTGCGCGCCCTGTTGCTGCACGTTGCCCAACATCGCCGCCAGCCGCGCCGCTTCATCCAGCGAGTCGGCAAAATAGAGGTTGCCGTCCTGTCGCACTTCGGCTTTGGTGCCAAGAAACAGCGCCACTACCGGCTTGCCGAGGGCCTTCATCTCTTTGATTACTTTCTTCCGCACCGCCGGCGCAGGCGGTTTGGAGACAAAGGCCAGCACCAGGCTTTGCGGATCCGCCGCCAGCATTCGCAGCGCACAGAGGGCGCTGATCCCCCCTATCTCTGCAGTCAAATCCCGGCCCCCCAGGCCAATGGCATGCGAGATCCCCTGCCCCGCCAGGGTAATTTGCGAGATAAGCTCCTGAATGCCGGTGCCGGACGCCCCGATAATGCCAATCGCACCGCCGGGAGCGACATTGGCAAAGGCCAGCGGCGCACCGGCAATACAGGCCGTGCCGCAATCAGGCCCCATGACAATCAGCCCTTTTTCGCTCGCCTTGGTTTTTAACGCGACTTCATGCTCGATGCTGACGTTGTCGGAAAACATCATCACGTTACAGCCCTCGTCCAACGCCCGATCGGCCAACTCCGCCGCATACTCGCCGGCAATGGAGATCAGCACCAGATTGGCATCGGGCAATTTCTGCCGGGCAGTGCGCCAACTGCGCGCCTTGAGCAGCTTTTTGCCGCCCTGGCCACCCAGGGCGATCGCCTTGAGCGCGGTATCCAGTGCAGCGCCAATCTCCTCGGCAATAGCGTCATCGGCATATTCCGTTTTGATCGCCACGCAAATATCATTCGGCGTGGCGCCGCTGAACGCTGGATGCCAGAAACCGGTCACTTCCAATAAAGATTTATTGGCCGGCGTGCCCATCATTACGGATATTTCGTCAACCTTGGGAGAGTCGCTGAGTTTCCGGGAGATCAACATCAGGCTAACCGAATCCTGAAAGCTCCCTTTTTTAATAAAAGCATGGATCATGATGATATCCTTAAAACGGCATTTGATATTCGTTTAAAAGTTACCTATCAAGCTACAAATTTAAAAACAGGTCAAAGGTGAGTGTTATCACACTTCACCCATTATTAGAAAAAATGATTCAATACTCCACAAATTAATTAACCCAGGCAAACAACCTCGGTTATCAAAAATATTCTAACAATCAATCATTAATTCAATAAATTTTTAAACCAATCGAATAAAACGCACCTGGATCACATTATTCCCAGCCGGTGTTTATACATTACAACACAGAGGCGAATTAAATAAACCGTAGTGAAAAAAGGACTGTATATGAAGGTCTCTAAACAACAATTACACCAGCTTATTCAACAAAAAATTCATGCTGCGGGTCTGAGCCAGGAGCACGCGAGCATCGTCGCCGACGTGCTGGTTCACGCTGACGCACGCGGCATTCATTCCCACGGCGCAGTCAGGGTTGAGTATTATTCGGAACGCATCAGCAAAGGGGGCACCAATAACCACCCGCATTTTAGCTTTGAGAAAACCGGGCCCTGCAGCGCTATCTTCGATGGCGATAACGGTGCCGGGCACGTCGCGGCCAAATTGAGCATGGAACATGCCATCACCATAGCGAAAGAAAACGGCGTGGCGGTGGTAGGCGTGCGGCGCATCGGCCACAGCGGCGCGCTGTCCTATTTTGTCCAACAGGCGTCGCGGGCAGGCATGATTGGCATCTCGCTGTGCCAGTCCGATCCTATGGTAGTCCCCTACGGCGGAGCGGAGGTCTACTACGGCACCAACCCCATCGCCTTCTCCGCACCGGCTGAGAGAGAAGAGATCGTCACTTTCGATATGGCTACCACCGTGCAAGCCTGGGGCAAAGTGCTGGACGCCCGTTCACGCAATGCTTCTATTCCCGACACCTGGGCGGTGGATGCCGAAGGCAAACACACCACCGATCCCTTTGCCGTCAGCGGGCTGCTGCCGATTGCCGGGCCGAAAGGCTACGGCCTGATGATGATGGTCGACGTGTTATCAGGTATATTGCTCGGATTGCCCTTTGGCAAACATGTCAGCTCGATGTATCACGACCTCAGCGCCGGCAGAGAACTGGGGCAATTGCATATCGTGCTTAATCCGGGATATTTCACCAATGAGCGAGCCTTCCGTAAAAACATCAGTCAGGTAATGAAAGAGTTAAACGAAATTAAACCGGCACCAGGGATTAACAAAGTGTTCTACCCAGGGCAAAACAGTCACGCCCGGGAAATGGAAAGTGAAAAGAATGGCATCGAAATTGTTGATGAAATTTATCAATACTTAATTTCCGATGATATATACCAATGCTCCTACGACCATAAAGATCCATTTGCCAGTTAAATACTCCGTATAAACGCTAGCCTTTACCTGACGGCGTCAATTTATTTATAGGCGCCGTCAATAAAAGTCATCTTCATAACCTATCTCAATGGAAAATGCAGGTAATCGAAAGCGAGTTAATTCCGTTACCCCATTGCCACTGAGAAATTGAAAGCGGGCAGGTAAAAATGAAAGACTTCCAACAAGAAATTAATGATATTTCCGGCTGGTTATCAAAAATAGGTGCAGACCCCAGCGGCGGCATGACGCGCCTGCTCTACACCAAAGAGTGGGTTGAGGCTCAGAAGGCGTTGAAAAACACCTTTGACGCCGCAGGACTAAAGACCTGCCACGACGCCGTCGGCAATCTGTTTGGCCGCCTTGAAGGCAGCAAATACCCCGACCAGGTCATTCTCTGCGGCTCGCATATCGATACGGTGGTGAACGGCGGTAACCTTGATGGGCAATTCGGTATTGAAGCCGCCTATCTGGCCATCAAACATCTGAAAGAAACCTATGGCGCGCCGCTGCGCAGCCTGGAGGTGATTGCGCTGGCGGAAGAAGAAGGCAGCCGCTTCCCTTATGTGTTCTGGGGAAGCAAGAATATCGTCGGCCTGGCCCGCCGGGAGGACGTACAACGCATCAGCGATGCCAAAGGCATCGGTTTTGTTGAAGCCATGCATCAGGCCGGTTTCGATTTCCGGCCGGCTCACCAGCCGCTGCGCACAGATCTCGCGGCCTTTGTCGAGATCCATATCGAGCAAGGCAAGGTGCTGGAAACCGAAGGTAAAACCATCGGCGTAGTGACCAGCATCGTCGGTCAGCGGCGTTACGACATCCGGCTGCAGGGCGAATCCAACCATGCAGGCACCACCCCGATGAGCTACCGCAAAGATACCGTCCACGCCTTCAGCCGCATTTGCTGCGAGTCCATCGCCAAGGCACACGCCGAGGGCGACCCGCTGGTGCTGACCTTCGGCAAGGTTGAACCCAAACCGAATACCGTCAATGTGGTGCCGGGCTTTACCCACTTCGCCCTCGATTGCCGCCATACCGATCAGACCACCCTGCTGCGTTTCACTCAGGAAATCGAGGGCGATATTCGGCGTATCTGCGCGGAAATGGGCATTGAGGTCGAGATCGACCTGTGGATGGACGAAGCTCCCATTCCCATGGACAAACAACTGGTCAAATGCGTCAGCCAATTGTGCGAAACCCAGAAGTTGAATTTCCGCATGATGCACAGCGGCGCCGGGCACGATTCGCAGATTTTCGCCCCGCACGTGCCGACGGTGATGATGTTTGTGCCCAGCATTGCCGGCATCAGCCATAACCCAGCCGAAAAAACCGACGTCGCCGACCTGAACGAAGGCGTGAAGATTCTGGCCCAAACGCTGTACCAGTTGGCCTACACCGAACGGGGGGCCAACGTATGAACACCGCAACGGCCAACCAGGCTTTCGATCCGCGCTACTGGAAAAAAATCGTCGTCGTGCTCTGTCTGGGTTGGGCGGTCATCTGGATTTATCGCACCATTCTGACCCCCATTTTTCCCGAGATCCAACAGACCATCGGCGCGCATTCCAACGCGGAAATGGGATTGATCGCCAGCTTCTACTTCTTTGCCTATACCGGGATGCAAATCCCGGCGGGCATCCTGGTGGACAAGTTTGGCAAGAAAGTAGTGCTGATCCCCGGCTTTTGCCTGTTCATCATCGCCACCCTGCTGGTCGGCAATGCCACCAGTCTGACCATGGTATATGCCGGCAGCCTGCTGGCGGGGATGGGTTGCGGATCCTATTACGGCTCGGCGTATTCCCTGTCGTCAGAACATATCCCCCTGGAACGCCGTGGGTTGGCTACTGCGGTAATTAATAGCGGTTCGGCGCTGGGCATGGCGATTGGCCTGATCGCCTCCAGCCTGCTGGTAAAAAGTATCGGTATGAACTGGCAGGTCATGCTGTTCATCATCACCGGGCTGCTGGCGGTAATGACCCTGGTGTTCGCCATGGTCATCAAAGGTTCGTCGTATCAGGCGCCGCCGCCGGTCGCCGGCCAAAGTGCCGCACACAAGGTGGCCGAAGAAGAACAGCAGGCCAGCGGCCTGTTCAGCCTGCGCATGATCTCCGCCTATGTGATGTACTTCGCCACCTGTTACGGCTACTACATGATCGTCACCTGGCTGCCCTCTTTCCTGCAACAGGAACGGGGATTTGAAGGCGTGGCCATCGGCTTCTCCTCCGCTCTGGTGGCCTTCGCTTCGGTTCCGGGCGCTCTGTTCTTCAGCCGCATGTCCGATCGTTTCAGAAACAAGAAGGTGCAGTTAATCATCTTCCTCGAGCTCTGCGCGGCGGTGATGCTGGTGTGTACCGTGATATCGCCGGACTCCACCATGCTGCTGGTCAGCCTGATCCTTTACGGACTGCTGGGCAAGCTGGCGGTCGATCCAATCATGATCTCCTTCGTGGCAGACAATGCGCCGAAAAAAGGCTATGGCACCAGCTTTGGCGTATTCAATTTCTTCGGCATGTCCTCGTCGGTTATCGCCCCTTTTCTGACCGGCGTGATCTCCGACAACACGGGTTCCAAAGTGATGGGCTTTTACATTTCCGCCGCCATCCTGCTGGTCAGCACCGTCATTTTCTTCACCGTTAACGTCTTGATGAAACGAACCACTCAACCGCAGGCGGCAACACAGGCATGACACCGCTTTATTACCGGGCGCAATTTCGGCGCTCTCTCAACGATCAGGAGAACGAACGTGGGTTACTTCAACAATCAAACCGGTTATC
Organism: Serratia sp. 22264; assembly: GCF_052045345.1. NCBI lineage: Bacteria > Pseudomonadati > Pseudomonadota > Gammaproteobacteria > Enterobacterales > Yersiniaceae > Serratia > Serratia sp. 22264. The sequence continues at coordinate 328,763 of NZ_JBQEOY010000003.1, read as the reverse complement.
CAACCGATATTCTGGCATCACGCGCGATTATCAAACGCAGCAACTATGCACTGATCCCGTCGGACGGGTTGGTACGCAATATCATTCCCGGCTTTGAAAATTGCGACATCACCATTTTGTCGACGCCAAAGCTGGGGGCCACCTTCGTCGATTATCTGGTCACGCTACACGACTGCGGGCGCAACACCCGGGGGTTTGGCGGCGAAAACGTAGAAACTTTCGTTTATGTCATCGACGGCGCGATCACCGCCTCCGCGGACGCCACAGACTATCCACTGACCCGCGGCGGTTACCTTTACTGCCCGGCCGGCGTGACGCTGCGGCTGGAAAATACCAACGGCGGCCAACCCAGCCGACTGTTCATGTACAAACGCAACTATCAGCGCATTAAGGGTTATGAAGCGCACGTCGTCAGCAATAACGTCGACAATCTGGAGAAAATCCATTACGAGGGTATGAGCGAGGTAATACTGCAGGATCTGTTGCCCAAAGATCTCGGTTTTGACATGAACATGCATATCCTCTCTTTCAAGCCCGGCGCCAGCCACGGTTATATCGAAACCCACGTGCAGGAGCACGGTGCTTACATCCTGAGCGGTGCCGGGGTGTATAACCTGGACAACGAATGGGTGCCGGTGAAACAGGGCGATTACATCTTTATGGGTGCCTACGTGCCGCAGGCAGGTTATGCGGTCGGAAAAGAAGAGTTCAGCTACATTTACTCCAAAGATTGCAACCGCGACGTCGAACTGTAAGTTCCGGCTGTCGGAATATGACAAGGCCACCTGCATCCGCAGTGTGGCCTTATTGTTTGTTACACCAGCCGTTGTCCTATCTGCATCACGCGGGCGATGTTTCTGGCGCTCTGCTGCAGATTGCTCTCCCCCTGGGACAGGGCGATATCCAGCGAGCTCAGGCGGGGCAAGATGCTGAATATCGCGTCAATTCCCTGCGAATGCAGCACCTCGGCCCCCTCCCCCAGCACGCCGGCCAGGGCAATGACCGGCAGGCGATGCCGCTGAGCCAGCCGTGCAATGCCAGACAGCGCCTTGCCGCCCAACGTCTGCCGATCGATACGTCCTTCACCGGTCACGATCACATCGGCATCGGCCAGGACGTTCTCCAGTTGCAGCGCCTCCATGATGATATCGATCCCCGGTTTCAGTTCAGCCCCAAGGAGCACCTGCGTGGCGATCCCCATCCCCCCCGCGGCGCCACCGCCAGCCACCTGCCGTACGTCGCTGCCGGTGAGCTGGCGGATTACGGCGGCATACTGCTCCAGCCCCTGCTCCAGCCGCACCACCATAGCCGGCGTCGCCCCTTTTTGCGGGCCAAAAACGGCCGCCGCGCCACGCGGCCCCACTAGCGGGTTATCAACGTCGCAGGCAACCTCAATTTTGCACTGGCGCAGGCGATCGTCGAGTGCAGAGAGATTGATCCTGCTTAGCATCGCAAGTTGCGCACCACCTAAAGAGAGCGGCATGCCGTCCGACCGGTAGAAACGGCCGCCCAGCGCCTGCATCATCCCAACGCCGCCATCTACCGTCGCGCTGCCGCCGATGCCCAGAATGATATGCCGGATCCCCAGATCCAGCGCATGGCGAATCAGTTCACCGGTACCGTAGCTGGTCGCTAACATCGGGTTCCTCTGTTCGGCAGGAACCAGCATCAGGCCACTGGCCGCCGCCATTTCGATCACCGCCGTTTTCCCCTCACCGCTGACGCCGTAAAACGCCGCTACCCGGTTCCCCAATGGCCCCGTCACCTCGGCCTCTACTTTATGCCCGCAAGTCGCCGCGATCAGGGCATCAACCGTGCCTTCTCCTCCATCGGCAATCGGCAGGCAAATACATTCCGCGTCGGGATAAACCTCACGGAATCCCCGAGCGATCGCCAATGCCGCTAATTCAGCGCTGACGCTTTCCTTGAATGAATCTGGGACAATAACAACTTTCATAGCGTATCCTTAAGATATAAAAATAAAATGCCATGCATTTTCATCTGAAATTATTTATAAATAATCAGATGAAAAATACATGGCTAAACAAAAAACAAGTCATGACTTCAATGATTCAAAACAGCTCACTGGCAGCGTTATTTATTCACCAGTTTGGCCGGGACGCTGTAAGTCAAAAGCGCCCCCAATATCATCATCGATGATAATACGCACATGGCCACTAAATTACTGTTGGTCAGTTGTTTGAAATAACCAATGATATAAGGCGAGATAAAGCCGCCGATATTGGCGATTGAGTTAATCAGGGCGATCCCCGCCGCCGCACAACTCCCGGTGAATATGGCATTCGGCAAGCTCCAGAACAGAGGCGAAGGCACCAGACTGGAAGCCACCGCCACGCACAGCGCCGCCATCACGACATGCTTATTGTCCGGGAACAGGCCGATAAAGATCAGGGATACCGCAGCAATGCAGAAGGGAACAATAATATGCCAGCGCCGCTCGCGATGTTTGTCCGAACTGCGTGCAGCGACCAACATCGCTACTACCGCCAGTATGTAAGGCAACATGGTCAACAACCCAATGTCCATCATCGATACCACGCCGGTGTCGCGAATAATGGTCGGCACCCAAAATGCCAACCCGCCCTGGCCCATCACGGTACAAAAGCAAATCAACCACATTTTGGTGAACGCAGACGATTTCAGCATGCTCTTCATCGTCCATTCCTGCTGCCCAGGGCTACCCTGATTTGGGCTGCGCGGAGCGCTTTGATCCATATCCGCTTTAATCAACGCCTTTTCCTGCGGGGTAAGCCATTTAGCGCTTTGATAAGTATTATCCAGAAAATAGAAAATAACGATGGCAATCAACAACGCACGCGGGCCACTGATAAAGAACAGCCACTGCCAGCCAGACAGATTCATCATGCCGTTCATATTCTCGATAATCCAGCCGCACAGCGGGCCGCCAATGATATTGCTGACCGGAATGCCACAAACAAACAGTGCGGTCATTTTGGCCCGCTGGCTGGAGGGGAACCAGAGCGTCAGATACAGGATCACACCAGGGTAGAACCCAGCCTCCGCCAACCCCAACAGAAAGCGCGCCAGGTAAAACTGCCAGGGATTGGTGATAAAGATGCTCAGCATCGAGATCAGTCCCCATACGACCATCAACAAAGCGATGATTTTTCTGGCGCCATACTTGCTCAACAAAATATTGCTGGGTACCCCGGCAATGATATACCCGATGAAAAATACCCCGGCGCCAAGGCCATAAACGGCCTCAGCCATTGAGACATTGCCATTGAGAATATCAGGCATCATTTGAAACTTGGAAAATGATATCCCTACCCGATCAAGATACCCTACGATATAACTCACCAACAGTATTGGCATAATTCGCCAGGCAACCTTTCGGTATAACGCGTTTTTATCCAGTGTGGACAGGGTGTTTTTATCAATTACAGCATTATCGGTTGCCATATAAGAGTCTCCTTGGGTTGGCATCCTGCTATTTACTGTCTTTATTGTGTTGAATAATAGTTATTGGAAAAGACCCTCTTTATTTATCATAAAGAGGGATTTTTAAATATTGAATATCTCTGATTCTATAAATAAGACGTCTGTTTTTTCTTCGAAGCCATAATAGGCTTAGCCGGCGACTTTGTGCTTGCCCATAATTTCCAGCGCCTGCACCAGCGCTGAGTGATCCAGATCGCCTGCACCATTTGCGGCGCAAACATTGAACAGCTCCTGGCAGGTTGCCGTATTCGGCAGGCTCAGCGACAGGGCTTTCGCACCTTGCAGAGCGAGATTAAGGTCCTTTTGATGCAGTGAGATGCGAAAACCGGGAGAGAATGCCCGTTTGATCATGCGCTCACCATGTACCTCCAGGATGCGCGAGGAGGCGAAACCGCCCATCAGCGCCTCGCGCACCCGCGCCGGATCGGCACCCGCCCGCGAAGCAAACACCAGCGCTTCCGATACCGCTTCAATAGTCAACGCCACGACGATCTGGTTAGCGACCTTGCAGGTTTGCCCATCGCCGTTGCCGCCGATCAGGGTAATATTCTTGCCCATTAGCGCCAGCAGAGGTTTAACCCGCTCAAACGTCGCCTCTTCACCACCAACCATTATGGTCAGCGTCCCTTGTTTGGCTCCGACCTCACCGCCCGAAACCGGCGCATCCAGATAAGCCGCGCCGAGTTGATTGATGCGCTCTGCAAACCCTTTGGTTTCCAACGGTGAAATGGAGCTCATGTCCACCACCACCTTCCCGGCCAGCCGCCCTGCGGCGCAGCCGTGTTCACCGAACAACACGTCTTCAACCTGCGGCGTATCAGGCACCATAATGAAGGTCACCTCGGCTTCGTCCACCACCTGTTGTGGATGGCGGCAGGCGATGGCGCCACGTTGCACCAGTGCGACGGGTACCTCGCGTCGGGTGTTGGCGTACAACTGATGGCCGCCCTCAATTAATTTTTCCGCCATCGGCGCACCCATGATGCCCAGACCAATAAATCCGACTTTCATTTCTGTCTCCTCAGGATTGGTACTTTGTCATCCATGACAGACCGCTTTCTGTCGTGGCGAGGGGTTTGTATTCACATCCGATCCAACCGCGGTAACCCATGCGATCCAGCGCGCTAAAGATATAGGCGTAGTTGATTTCGCCGGTCCCCGGTTCATGACGCCCCGGGTTATCCGCGACCTGAATATGGCTGATGTTAGCCAGCAGCCGCTCCAGGGTTTGCGTCAGTTCGCCCTCGGCGCGCTGCATGTGGTAAATGTCGTACTGCAGATAGATATTTGGGCTGCCGATTTGCTCAATTAATTCGATGGCCTGTCGGGAGTCCTGCAAATAAAAGCCCGGCATATCGTATTTATTGATCGGCTCGATCAGCAGGCGAATATTTTCTTTCGCCAGCAATTGGGCAGCATCACTCAGGTTAGCCATGACCTTTTCGTCGGTCTTGTGTCGGCTGACAGTGGGATCGGGATTGCCAATCAGACAGTTGATCTGCCCACAGCCCAGCGCATGGGCATACTCAATCGCCAGGCCAACCCCGTCACGGAATTCGCCCTCACGCCCCGGCAGACAGGCAATGCCTCGCTCTCCGGCAGCCCAATCGCCAGCCGGCAGGTTATGCAACACCTGCGTCAGCTGGTGCGCGGCCAATTCATCGCGCAAGGCGGCGATCGGATAGTCATAAGGGAACATATATTCCACCGCACTGAAACCCTGCTGCTTCGCACGACGAAAACGTTGCATAAAATCCACTTCATTAAATAGCATGGATAAGTTGGCTGAAAACTTTGGCATGATGATTCTCCTCAACGGTAGTCAAAGAAGTTGACCGAAGTTGGTGCATCTTCCGGCGTTTCCGCAATCGGCTCGAACTCGTTGACATTGTCCAGTTCAGTGCCCATGGAAATATTGGTGACGCGCTCCAGAATAATTTCCACCACGACAGGAACCCGGTGTTGCTGCATTAATTCCTGTGCCTGGCGGAATGCAGGTGCGATATCCTCCGGTTTGTGAACGCGCAGGGCTTTACATCCCAGACCTTCGACGACTTTGACATGATCCACGCCGTATTCGCCGAGCTCGGGATTGTTGATATTTTCAAACGACAGTTGGACGCAATAATCCATATCGAACCCACGCTGCGCCTGGCGGATCAACCCCAGGTAAGCGTTGTTCACCAACACATGGATATACGGCAGCTTGAATTGCGCCCCAACGGCCAACTCCTCGATCATGAACTGGAAATCGTAATCTCCCGACAGCCCGATGACCTTACGCTGCGGGTCGGCAGCGCAGACACCCAGCGCCGCCGGCAAGGTCCAACCCAACGGACCGGCCTGACCGGCGTTGATCCACTGGCGGGGCCCAAACACCTGCAGCATTTGCGCAGCGGCAATCTGCGACAACCCAATAGTGGTGACATAGCAGGCGTCGCGGCCAAAGGCGCGGTTCATCTCTTCATACACACGCTGCGGCTTGATCGGCACGTTATCGAAATGGGTTTTGCGCAGCAGGGTTTGCTTGCGTTGCAGACAGGTGGCACACCAGGCCCCACGGTCAGGCAACTGGCCGCGTTCAAAACGGCTGCGCGCCGAATCCACCAGCATCTGCAAGGCGATTCTCGCGTCCGACACAATGCCCAGATCGGGGCAAATGACCCGACCAATTTGCGTCGGTTCAATGTCGATATGGATAACCTTGCGCCCGGCGGTGTACTTATCCACCGAACCGGTATGGCGGTTGGCCCAGCGGTTGCCAATGCCCAGCACCAGATCAGAGTCCAGCAGGTTGGCATTGCCGTAACGGTGCGAAGTCTGCAACCCCGCCATGCCGGCCATCAGCGGATGGTCATCCGGGATCGATCCCCATCCCATCAGCGTCGGGATCACCGGCACATTGCAGATCTCGGCCAATTGTTGCAGCAAATCCGCCGCGTCGGCGTTATGGATACCGCCGCCGGCGATAATCAACGGTTTTTTCGCTGCGCACAGCAGGTCCAGCACCTTGTCGATCTGCGCCTGAGTGGCGGCCGGCTTATAGGCGGGCAAAGAGGCGTAGGTATCGGGGTCAAATTCGATTTCCGCCATTTGCACGTCGAAAGGCAGGTCGATCAACACCGGCCCAGGACGGCCGGAACGCATCAGATGAAACGCCTGTTGCAACACGCGTGGCACCAGCGCCGGTTCCTGTACGGTAACAGCCATTTTGGTCACCGGTTTGGCTATTGACTCAATATCCACCGCCTGAAAGTCTTCTTTATGCAGCCGTGCCCGCGGTGCCTGCCCGGTGATGCACAGAATAGGAATGGAATCCGCCGAGGCGGAATACAGACCGGTGATCATGTCGGTACCCGCCGGGCCAGAGGTGCCAATGCACACGCCAATGTTGCCGGCGGCGGCGCGGGTATAACCTTCCGCCATATGCGAGGCCCCTTCCACATGCCTTGCCAGATAGTGCTTAATGCCGCCGTGCCTGCGCATTGCGTCATAAAACGGGTTGATTGCCGCGCCGGGCACGCCGAAGGCCGTGGTGATCCCTTCTTTTTCCAGCACGTGCATTGCTGCATCTACAGCTCGCATAATTGCCATGTCATTCTCTCCTTAAATTTGTTGGAAAAATTTTCCAACTATGAATTCACGTCAAAAAAACCCGTTTGCTCATCAAACGGGGATTGCTGCTCTTCTGCTTATACCTAGCCAGTCAACGCCAGCCAGACATAAGGCGGTTTATGCTTTGCTGCGCGATTCGCCCAATGCCGCGCTGATATCCCTGGCCACTTCACCGACCAGCTCACCCAGTTCTTTAAACCGTTCCTTACCGACCCGCGAACTTGGCCCGGAAATGGAGATCGCCGCGATAACGTTGTTGTTGCGATCGAAAATCGCCGACGCCAGGCAGTTCAGACCCAGAGCGTGTTCTTCATCATCAATGGTGTAACCCTGCTCCAGCGACTGATGCAAATCCTTGCGCAATAAATTTACGCTGGTCAGGGTCTTCGGCGTATAGGATTGCAGGCCTGAACGCACGATCAAATCCAGCATTTCCTCTTCCGCCAATGGGTATAGCAACGCCTTGCCTGCGCCGGACGCATGCAGTGGCAAACGGCTGCCTAACGGTGCGCACATACGTACCATCGCCTGGCATTCGCATTGCCGAATCAGCACCGCATCAAAATTATTGCGAATTGCCAGATTGGCCGTTTCACCGGAAAGCAGCATCAGCCGCCGCATAAACGGCCCCGCTACCGACACCACGTCCCGATCGTTCATATAGGCAGAGCCCACGGTGAAAGATTGGATACCGATGTGCCACCAGCCCAACTGCGGATCCTGAAAGACGAACTCCGACTTTTCCAATACTTTCAGCAATCTAAAGGTGGTGGAGAGCGGTAGCTCCAGCTTTTCTGACAGCACGGAAACCGACGAGCTCCCCCCGGCATTTGCCAGATACTGGAGGATCTCCAGTCCACGATCCAAAGCCTGCGCACCTTTGGTTGCGCCAACCTCGGTAGAGGGTCGCCCTTTCCTGCGTAATTCGGTCATTCAAGCCTTCCTTCGTCTGTTACGGCACCAGCCATCTGCCCGCTATAATAAACGTCCTCCGCTGCAGGCGACCAGCGCTATCCCAAAACAATGCGACAGGGCTCGGGTAAACGGCTGACGATGCAGTTATCCGCCCCGGCGCGATCAATGGTGAAGAAATCGGTGATTTTTTCATAGGCGAACAACGGGTGGTGCCAGACGTTGCGATGGTAGTTAATCCCTTGCTTGCCATTGGTGATAAAGGCACGCAGCGTATCAAGGGGAACATCATCGCCGGGTTCGGCCACGATCACCACAAAGCGCTCCCCGTTCATCGGCACAAAGGCCTGCGACGAGAGCGGGTGTTTCTCCAGCAGTGAAAACGTCAGCGGTAGCTCACTGGGCTCCGCCCGGTTGATACTGGCCAATACCCGATGGCCATCAGACACTTCGATCTTGGCAAGGTCGTGATAACGTTCCGTTTTCCCATCATTGATGTGGAAGAACCGCGATCCCTCTATTTGCAGTACATCACCATAAGGCGCAAAGGCTTCTGGCGTTAATTCAGCGATGACTAGATCCATATGATGCTCCAAGACTCATTACCCAGACGACGATAAAAACGGCGACACTATTCCCTTCAGGCTTTCACTCTAGTCAGAGCAGGGTTAATTTGACAGATTTTTTTGGAAAAATTTTCCATAACAAGATCACCCGCACACTTTACGAGCAGAAAATAATCATATTACTTTAAAATCAACTATTTGAAAAATTAACGGCAAATCATAACGCTGTCAGATACCCTACGGAGTCGCCCCCGGCCCAACCTCTTTAGGTGTTTTTGTGACCGCGATCGTGAGCTTCAGCTTTAGCGCTGCCTATCGCGCCGTAACATCAGTAGATTCTTTTCATTGCTAACGGAAAAGGCAGCGTCAGCCAAGGAGCCCTCATGCTGGATCACGAAACCATTCGTTCGTTTATCAAAGTTGCTGAGTGTCAGAGCTTCTCGCGTGCAGCTGAGTTGCTGCACAAAACCACCGCCACCATCAGTTACCGCATCAAAGCGCTGGAAGAGAGCATTGGCACGCAGCTGTTTATCCGCACCACGCGGACCGTTAATCTGACGCCGGCTGGGGAATACCTGCTGGAGCGCTGCCGCCAGTGGCATAACTGGCTGGACGTGATGCCGGGTGAGCTGCGGCAAATCAATGACGGCGTCGAACATCAGGTCAATATCGTTATCAATAATCTGCTGTATAACGCCGCCGCAGTGGCCCGACTGCTGGCTTACCTGCACGGAAAATACCCTTTCACGCAGTTCCGAGTCTCGCGGCAGGTCTATATGGGCGTCTGGGATGCGCTGTTGAATGAGGACTGCCATCTGGCGCTCGGCGTGGCGGGCAATGAATCGCTTGAAAACAGCATCAAGGTGCTGCCGCTGGGCAAGATAGAGTGGGTTTTCGCCATTTCCCCAGACCATCCGCTCGCCAATGCTCCCTCCCCACTGGGTGAGGCTCAGCTGCGCGCCTATCCCGCCATTAACGTCGAGGATACCGCTCGCCATCTGGCAAAACGTATCGCCTGGCTGCTGTCAGGCCAGCAGGAAATCAAGGTGCCGGATCTGCACACGAAGCTTGAATGCCACCTGCGCGGCCTGGGGATCGGTTTCCTGCCGCACAGATTGTGTCAACCCTACCTCGATCGCGGCGAACTGGTGGCTAAAAACCTCAGATACCCGCGCCAGCAGTCGGCCTTGTCGTTAGCATGGTCGGACACGCGCTGCGGCGAAGCGGTCAAAACGATTATCGGGTTGTTCCAGACGCAGGACCCGCTGATCGAAGGCCTGGTTTGTGCGCTGGACTAGGGGTTTTTAGTGGTATAAGTAGGCATTCCTCCGGGCGTGGCGTAATATCTGTTTACATATGTCTGACAGGAGGTTTGCCATGTTTACCCTTATCCCCATCGTGATTGTCGTCGCGCTGATCATCGTCTTCGCCGGCGTCAAAATTGTACCGCAAGGGTTCCAATGGACGGTGGAACGCTTCGGCCGCTACACCAAAACGCTGATGCCCGGTTTGAATCTGGTTGTGCCCTTTATGGATCGCATAGGCAGAAAAATCAATATGATGGAACAGGTGCTGGATATTCCTTCGCAGGAAATCATCTCACGCGATAATGCCAACGTAGCCATCGATGCGGTGTGCTTTATCCAGGTGGTCGATCCGGCGCGCGCCGCCTATGAGGTCAGCAACCTCGAGCGGGCGATCGTCAACCTGACCATGACCAACTTCCGTACCGTGCTCGGCTCAATGGAGCTGGACGAAATCCTGTCGCAGCGCGACAGCATCAACAGCCGCCTGCTGCATATCGTCGACGAAGCCACCAACCCGTGGGGCGTCAAGATCACCCGTATCGAGATCCGCGACGTGCGCCCGCCGGCCGAACTGATCGCCTCAATGAACGCCCAGATGAAGGCCGAACGTACCAAGCGTGCGGACATCCTTGAGGCCGAAGGTGTGCGCCAGGCGGCCATCCTGCGCGCCGAAGGGGATAAGCAATCGCAGATCCTGAAGGCCGAGGGCGAGCGCCAATCGGCATTCTTGCAGGCGGAAGCGCGCGAACGTGCCGCAGAAGCGGAAGCGCGGGCCACTCAGTTGGTTTCCGACGCTATCGCCAGCGGCAATATCCAGGCGGTGAACTATTTTGTGGCGCAGAAATACACTGACGCGCTGCAGAAGATCGGTTCCGCCAACAACAGTAAAGTCATTATGATGCCGCTGGACGCCAGCAGCCTGCTCGGTTCAATCGGTGGCATTGCCGAGCTGTTGAAAGACACCAAAGGCAAGTAATCATGCTCGAACAAATTGCAGCAAACCCGCACTGGTTCTGGCTTTCGCTCGGCGGGCTGCTGCTGGCGGCCGAGATGCTCGGCGCCAGCGGTTACCTGTTATGGAGCGGCGTGTCGGCGGTGGTGGTCGGCGCGATGGTCTGGCTGCTGCCGCAGCTGGCCTGGGAGTGGCAGGGGGTGATTTTTGCCGTCCTGACCATTGTCGTGGCCTATCTGTGGTGGTACTGGCTGCGCCAGCGGCCGGCGGCGGCAACCAGCGGTTCGCAGGTGCTGAACCAGCGCAACCGCCAGTTGATCGGCACCCGCGCAACGCTGACCGAAGCCATGCACAACGGCATGGGCCGCATTAACATCGGCGACAGCAGTTGGCGTGCGCAGGCCAGTGAAGATCTGGCGATAGGGACCGAAGTCGAAGTGATCGCCGTCGAGGGCGTCACCCTGGTGATCCGTGCCGTTACGCGCTAGTGATTGCGGCAGCAACCGGCCAGGTTATTAATGATCGGGCATTCCGCCCCGTCATCGCCCGGGCATTCGTTCGCCAGCGCCAGCAAACGCTGGCGCATCTCGCCCAACTCACTGATGTGCTTTTCAATATCCGCCACTTTTTGCAGCGTGCGCGCTTTCACATCGGCGCTGTGGCGGGCCGGATCGTTGAACAGCGCCACCAGCTCACGGCACTCGTCCAGATTAAAACCCACCAGCCGCGCCTGGCGTAGCAGCGTCAGCTCTTCGATATGCTTCGGGTTATAGCTGCGGTAACCGTTATCGGTACGGATCGGCGCGGTAACCAGCCCTTTCTCTTCATAAAAGCGGATCGCCTTGCTGGTTAAGCCGGTTTTTTTCGCCACGTCGCTGATATTCATTTTCACTCCTTGACCTTCCCCTTGCTGGAAGGTTTAACCTTCATTCTTAGTGAAAATAGGCTAAGCGGTCAACCTTTAAACACCGCACTTGAGCGAGGAACCGAATCATGTCACAAACCACCGTGCTGGCGTTGCAGGGGCTAACCTGCATGAACTGCGCGCAACGGGTGAAAAAAGCCCTGGAAAGCCGCAACGATGTCGAACAGGCAGAGGTCAACGTCCATTACGCCAAAGTCACCGGCGATGCGCCGAGCCAGGCGTTGATCGACAGCGTGATCGCCGCCGGTTACCAGGCTGCCGTAGCGCAACGGCCGGATACCGAACTGCAGCTGAGCGGCCTGAGCTGCATGCACTGCGCCGCCAGCACCCGTAAAGCGCTGGAAGCGGTACCGGGCGTGATCGCCGCCGACGTCGGCATCGAGTCGGCCAAGGTCTATGGCGATGCCGCTCCCGAGGCGTTGATCGCAGCGGTCGAGGAAGCCGGTTATCACGCCAGCGTCAATGGAGCCGCCCCTCTCCCAAAAACTGAGCCGTTGACTGAATCAGCCCCTGAATTGCCGGAACCCCAGGCAGCGGCCCCCTCTTCCCTTCCGGCAACTCGCCACAGCGACGATGATGACAGCGTTCAACTGCTGCTCAGCGGCATGAGTTGCGCCAGCTGCGTCAGTAAAGTCCAAAGCGCGCTGCAAAGCGTGCCCGGCGTCGAACAGGCGCGGGTCAATCTGGCGGAACGCAGCGCGTTGATTACCGGCGGTGCCGATCCGCAGGCGCTGGTGGCGGCGGTGGAAAAAGCCGGCTACGGCGCGGAAATGATCCAGGACGAAACCGAACGCCGCGAGCGCCAGCAGCAGACCGCGCAGGCCAACATGAAGCGCTTCCGCTGGCAGGCGGCTCTCGGCCTGGCGCTGGGCATTCCGCTGATGGCCTGGGGTCTGTTTGGCGGCAGTATGTCGCTGACACCGGAAACCCAACGCCCGTGGCTGTGGGTGGGTCTGATCACGCTGGCGGTGATGGTGTTCGCCGGCGGGCATTTTTACCGCAACGCCTGGCGCGCGCTGCGCAACGGCAGCGCCACCATGGATACGCTGGTCGCACTCGGCACCGGCGCCGCCTGGCTGTATTCGATCAGCGTCAACCTGTGGCCGGATTTCTTCCCGATGGAGGCGCGGCACCTGTATTACGAGGCCAGCGCCATGATCATCGGCCTGATCAACCTCGGCCATGCGCTGGAGCAGCGGGCGCGCCAGCGTTCGTCACAGGCGCTGGAGCGGCTGCTGGACCTGACGCCGCCGACGGCGCGGCTGGTGACCGACGACGGCGAGAAAACCATTGCGCTGGCGCAGGTGCAGCTTGGCATGACGCTGCGCCTGACCACCGGCGATCGTATCCCGGTGGACGGCGAAATTGTGCAGGGCGAAGTGTGGCTGGACGAAGCCATGCTGACCGGCGAAGCCGTGCCGCAGCAGAAAGGCGTTGGCGATACGGTGCATGCCGGTACGGTGGTGGATGACGGCAGCGTGCTGTTTCGCGCAGGCGCAATCGGCAGCAAAACCACGCTGGCACGAATCATCAAACTGGTGCGCCAGGCGCAGAGCAGCAAGCCGGAGATTGGCAAACTGGCGGACCGCATTTCTGCGGTGTTCGTGCCGGTGGTGGTGGCCATCGCCCTGTTCAGCGCGGCGATCTGGTATTTCTTCGGCCCGCAGCCGCAGTTGGTTTACACGCTGGTGATCGCCACTACGGTATTGATCATTGCCTGCCCTTGCGCGCTGGGCCTGGCGACGCCGATGTCGATCATCTCCGGCGTTGGTCGTGCGGCCGAGTTCGGCGTGCTGGTGCGCGACGCCGATGCGTTGCAGCAGGCCAGCACCCTGGATACGCTGGTGTTTGATAAAACCGGCACCCTGACCGAGGGCCAGCCGCGCGTGGTGGAGATCTTCACCTTCAATCAGATCGGCGAGCAGCAGGCGCTGCGCTGGGCCGCGGCACTGGAACAAGGTGCCAGCCATCCCTTGGCGCGGGCCATCGTTGAGCACGCCGCCGGGCAAGCGCTACCGCCGGTTGAGCAGTTCCGGACCCTGCGCGGTGCCGGCGTCAGCGGCGAAGTGGACGGCGTGAAGCTGCTGCTGGGCAACGCCGCGCTGTTGCAACAGCACCAGGTGGCGACCAGCGCGCTGGAAGCGCAGATGCAGCAACAAGCGGAGCGCGGCATTACGCCGGTGCTGCTGGCAGCCGACGGCCAGCCGGCTGCGCTGATCGCCATCCGCGATCCGCTGCGCAGCGACAGCGTTGAGGCGTTGCAACGCTTGCATCGTCAGGGCTATCAACTGGTGATGCTGACCGGCGACAACCCGGTGACCGCCAACGCCATTGCCAAAGAAGCCGGTATCGACAAGGTCATCGCCGGCGTGCTGCCGGACGGCAAAGCCGAGGCGATCAAACAGTTGCAGGCGCAGGGCCACCGCGTGGCGATGGTCGGCGATGGCATCAACGACGCCCCGGCACTGGCGCAAGCCGACGTGGGCATCGCGATGGGCAGCGGTAGCGATATCGCTATCGAAACAGCCGCAATCACCCTGATGCGTCACAGCCTGAACGGCGTCGCCGACGCGCTGGAACTGTCGAAGGCCACGCTGCGCAACATGAAACAGAACCTGCTCGGGGCATTCATTTACAACACGCTCGGCATTCCCATCGCCGCCGGGGTGCTGTATCCGTTGACCGGCACGCTGCTCAGCCCGGTAGTGGCGGGCGCGGCGATGGCGCTGTCTTCCATTACCGTAGTCAGTAACGCCAACCGGCTGTTGCGTTTTAAACCGAAACGCTGAATGCCACTGCGGGGCGCAAATTCTTGCGCCCCGCGTCCTTTGGGATAATTCCTTCACTCTTCAGGCTTTCTTGTGCGCCGGATAGCGTTTAGCATGGCATAAACGCGCTACCCGCCAGAGGCCAGGCCGTCGTCTGCACACTCGCGGGGAAAATAAGGAACCACGCTGTATGGGTAAGCTATTACGCCGCCTGGCCGCCTTTCTCGGCATTATTTCTCCGATGACCTACGCCTACCCGGCGCTGGATATCCGGCTGCCCGGCGATCGTCAATTCCATCTGGTGGGCAGCATTCATATGGGCACGGTGGATATGTCGCCGCTGCCGGCCACGCTGGCGACCCGCCTGAAACAGGCTGATGCCCTGATTGTCGAAGCCGATATCACCGGCTCCGCCTCGCCGTTTGGCCACAGCGCCCCACAGCCCGACCTGGTGGAGCGCCTTTCCGATACCGAGTTTCAGCAGTTATTGGTCCTGTGCCAGGAACTGGGTGCCGACGCAGAGGTGTTCTCGACCCTCCCCGGCTGGCAGGTGGCGTTGACGATGCAGGCTCGTCAGGCTCAGCGACTGGGGTTGCGCGCCGAGTACGGCGTGGACTACCAACTGTTGCAGGCCGCCAGGCAACAACACAAAAAGGTGATTGAGCTGGAAGGAGCTGAACAGCAGATGGCGATGCTGGAACAGTTGCCGGAAGGCGGTATGGCGCTACTGCGCGATACGCTGGAACACTGGCACACCAACGCGCGGCTGCTGCAAACCATGGTGAGCTGGTGGCTGGACGCAAAACCCAACGGCGCGCTGGAAACCCTGCCCGCCACCTTCAGCGCCGATCTGTACGACGTGCTGATGCATAGGCGCAACCGCGACTGGCGGCAGAAACTGGAGGCGTTACCGGCCGGCAACTACGTGGTGGCGGTGGGCGCACTGCATCTGTACGGCGAAGATAATCTGCCGGCGATGCTTCAGGCGCAGTAAAAAAAGTGGCCAATATCGCTACTGGCCAGTCAAAGAGGAATTTCTTGTATTTTAGTTATACGCATAGCAACCGTGTTAACGGTTACAATAGACAGGGTAGCAACCCAGTGAACACCTTGGCAACCCGCTTTATGTAACAGCTGCTCAGGTTGCTGCCGCCGTTAGATTTTTGTAATTTTGTTGCTTTGCGTTGCAACTTCCCGTGCGAAGGGAAATAGGAAAACAGTATGACGCCCGCAGTGATCCTGCTTGAGAAACAAAAAATCGCGTTTACCCTTCATCCCTATCATCACGACAGTGCGGAAACCCACTTCGGTGATGAAGCGGTGCAGAAACTTGGGCTCGATGCCGATCGCGTCTATAAAACGTTGTTGGTGGCGCTGAACGGCGACGCCAAACATCTGGCGGTAGCGGTAACGCCGGTCGCGACCCAGTTGGATCTGAAAAAGGTCGCTCGCGCCCTGGGCGCAAAGAAAGCGGAAATGGCCGACCCGCAACTGGCGCAGCGCGTAACCGGTTATCTGGTCGGCGGCATTAGCCCGCTGGGGCAGAAAAAGCGGTTGCCGACGGTGATTGACAGCCCGGCGCAGCAGTTCGCCACCATTTACGTCTCCGGCGGCAAACGCGGGCTGGATATCGAACTGGCCGCCGGCGATTTATGCCGCCTGCTGGCCGGCAGCTTCGCCGATATCGCCAAGCGCGATTAAGCGGATGGGGAGCCTTGCGGCTCCCCGATTAACATTTACTGATAAACAATCTCGCCCTTCGGCTCATAGGCCGCCGCATCCAGCGGAGAGTGCTTCTCGATATACTGTTTCAGCACTTCGGCATCGATAAAACCGGTGTTGACGTAGCTTGGCAGGGTATCGAGTTTCGGATAACCGTCGCCGCCCAACGCATTGAAGTTCAGCGTCGCCATGCGGTAGGTTTTGTCCGCCTGCAATGGCTCGCCCTTGATCTTCACGTTGCTGACGCCCTTGCCGTCCGCCGTCAGGCTGACGTTGGCAAACTGCGCGTAAGCGCCGGAATCCACCTTCATGTTGGCGACTACCGCCAGGTATTTTTCTACCTCGCTGCCTTTCATCTCGGCATACACCAGCGTGTTGCCAAACGGTTGTACCTTGAGCACGTTTTTATAGGTTATGTCGCCGGATTCGATCGAATCACGCACCCCACCGCCGCTCATCACCGCAAAATCGGCTTCGGCACGTTCCATTTGCGCTGCCAGCAGCACGCGCGACAGGTTGGTCTGAACGAAGCGCACCTTGCTGCGATCGCCCTCCAGCTTGCCGTTCACACTGCCGATTTTTACCTCAAGCTGCGCCTTGCCCTTGTCCTGGAATGGCGTCAGCAGTTTCATCATGGAAGGATCTTCCTGAATTTGCCGGGTGTAATACACTCGCTCGCTGGTGCCGTCGGCTTTTTCCACCTTCTTCTTCAGGTTGACCGGGATCAGTTGATAATGCACCAGCTTCAGTTCGCCGTTGCGGAACTGGAAGTCGGCACGGCCGACGTATTTGCCCCACTCGTGTGCCTGGACGATCCAGGTGCCGTTTTGGCGATCCGGCGAGCACGGAGTGCCCGGCACGTAGTCTACCTGCTTGTGGTTTTCGCCGGCCATACAGACCGGATCCTGCGAGTGACCGCCGACGATCATATCCAGATAACCGGCAGGCAGGCTGCGCGCCATCTCGACGTCGCCCGGCGCGTTGGAACCGTGGTTGCCGTCATCGTAATGGCCCATGTGAGTGGCGGCGATGATCACGTCCGGCTTTTCATCCTTGCGCAGTTGCTCAACCACTTGTTTCGCTTCCTGCGCCGGTACGCGGAACTCGATATCGGTAAAGTATTCCGGGTTGCCGATCTTGGCGGTGTCGTCGGTGGTCAGGCCGATAACCGCGATCTTGATGCCCTGCTTGTCAAATAAGGCGTAGGGTTTGAACAGACGCTGTTGAGTGCTTTTCTGATAGATATTGGCCGACAGCAGCGGGAAGGTCGCCCACTTCTCCTGCTGACGCAGCACGCTGAGCGGATTGTCGAACTCATGGTTGCCGATCGCCATCGCATCGTAACCCACCAGGTTCATGCCGCGAAAATCCGGTTCGGCATCCTGCAGGTCGGACTCCGGCACGCCGGTATTGATATCGCCGCCGGACAGCAGCAGCAGACTACCGCCCTTGGCCGCCACTTCCTGGCGAATGCTGTCTACCAGGGTTTTCTGCGCGCCCAGACCATACTCACCGTGATCGTTCTGCCAGAAATGGCCATGGTGATCGTTGGTATGCAGGATGGTGATGTCGTAAGTTTTATCCTTTTCCCAGGCGCTGGCGGCTCCCGACAGGAAAGTCAGGGACACGGCCAAGGCGCATGCGGTGGTTTTTAACGAAAAACGCATGGCGGCTCTCCATGATGAAAATGAACTGTTTTTTTGAGGTGGCCGAAATTGTAGCGCGAAACAAAGGCGAGTGATTTCAAATTTTTGCGATATACGTCAAATTATGTCGGATGTGGTAAAAATTGAACAACTTGCCTAAGATAATCTGCTCTGAACTCTATAACTTACCAGGCTAATAATAAAATGACCGACCGTAGCGAAACCGCCATGCCGCCGGCCAAGGGCGGTGCGGTTAAAGGCACCGCTTTCTCGATCCTCGGCGCCATCAGCGTATCCCATTTGTTGAACGACATGATTCAGTCGCTGATCCTGGCGATTTACCCGATCCTGCAGGCCGATTTCAATCTCAGCTTTGTGCAGATCGGCATGATCACCCTGACCTATCAATTGACCGCCTCGCTGTTGCAACCGTTGATCGGCCACTTCACCGATAAACACCCGCAGCCTTATTCGCTGCCGATCGGCATGGGCTTTACCCTGTGCGGTCTGCTGCTGCTGTCGGTAGCCAATACTTTCCCGCTGGTGTTGCTGGCTGCAGCGTTGGTCGGTACCGGCTCTTCGGTGTTCCACCCGGAGTCGTCCCGCGTGGCGCGCATGGCTTCCGGCGGCCGGCATGGTCTGGCGCAGTCGCTGTTCCAGGTCGGCGGCAACTTTGGCAGTTCTCTGGGCCCCCTGTTGGCGGCGCTGATTATCGCGCCTTACGGTAAGGGCAACGTCGCCTGGTTCTCACTGGCGGCGCTGCTGGCTATTGTGGTGCTGTTGCAGGTCAGCAAGTGGTATCAGCAACAGCATCGGGCAACAAAAGGTCTGCCAAAAACCGCCGCTGCGCGGCAACCGCTGCCAAAACGTACCGTTACCTACGCTCTCGGCATCCTGCTGGTGCTTATTTTCTCAAAATATTTCTACTTGGCCAGTATCAGCAGCTATTACACCTTTTATCTGATACATAAGTTCGGCGTTTCGGTACAAAATGCCCAGATACACCTGTTTGCTTTTCTGTTCGCCGTAGCCGCCGGCACCATTATCGGCGGGCCACTGGGCGACAAGATAGGCCGAAAATATGTCATTTGGGGCTCCATACTTGGTGCAGCACCTTTCACGCTTGTTTTACCCTATGCATCTTTATACTGGACCGGTATTTTGACGGTAATCATAGGAGTAATTCTCGCCTCGGCGTTTTCGGCCATTTTGGTCTACGCTCAGGAGCTGATCCCCGGAAAAGTGGGTATGGTTTCCGGTTTATTCTTCGGTTTTGCTTTTGGTATGGGTGGGTTAGGTGCGGCAGTTCTTGGTTATGTCGCAGATTTAACCAGTATCGAATTGGTCTACCAAATCTGTGCTTTCTTACCCTTGATCGGCATTATCACCGCACTGTTGCCTAATATGGATCATAACTCGCAATAACCCTGCTACAGCCCGGTTGATAAATATTATTCGGCCGGGTTATCTCCCACATAAATCAATGTTATTTGACTTATTCTTTGATAAATCCCCTCACTGGCCTGCCCAACGCGGAATCCTCTGCTTTTTCGCAAAAAGGCCAAATTTAGCTAAGCAAAGCACGTACAAATGCAATAAACTAAATGTATCTTTTCGTAACTTCGTTGCGTTTTCCCTCTACCGCCATGCATAGCTAGAAGGAGTCTGGATGCATAATTCAACACCGTTAATCACCACCATTGTCGGAGGGTTAGTACTCGCCTTCCTCCTCGGTATGCTGGCGAATCGCCTGCGCATCTCCCCACTGGTAGGATACCTTGCAGCAGGCGTGCTCGCCGGCCCCTTTACCCCCGGGTTTGTTGCCGACACCTCGCTGGCACCGGAACTGGCGGAAATTGGCGTGATTTTGTTGATGTTCGGTGTTGGCCTCCATTTCTCTCTTAAAGACCTCCTCGCAGTAAAACATATCGCCATTCCCGGCGCCGTGGCACAGATTGCCGTCGCCACCTTGCTGGGTATGGGGCTGTCCAAGTTGCTCGGCTGGGATTTGATTTCCGGCCTGGTGTTCGGGCTATGTCTGTCCACCGCCAGTACCGTGGTGTTGCTGCGTGCTCTGGAAGAACGCCAGTTGATCGACAGTCAGCGCGGGCAAATCGCCATCGGCTGGCTGATCGTGGAAGACCTGGCGATGGTGCTGACATTGGTGCTGTTGCCGGCCTTCGGCAATATGATGGGCAATGACAACGCCAGCAGCAGCCAGTTGCTGATGGAGCTGGCCATCACCATCGGCAAGGTCATCGCCTTTATCGCGCTGATGATTGTGGTCGGCCGCCGCCTGGTGCCGTGGATCCTGGCGAAAACCGCCAGCACCGGCTCTCGCGAGCTGTTTACCCTGGCGGTGCTGGCGCTGGCGCTGGGCATTGCCTATGGCGCCGTGAAGCTGTTCGACGTTTCCTTCGCTCTGGGGGCGTTCTTCGCCGGCATGGTGCTGAACGAGTCGGAGCTGAGCCACCGTGCAGCCCACGACACGCTGCCGCTGCGCGATGCTTTTGCGGTGCTGTTCTTTGTCTCGGTCGGCATGCTGTTTGACCCGATGATCCTGATCAACGAGCCGCTGGCGGTGCTGGCGACGCTGGCGATTATCGTGTTCGGTAAATCGGCGGCGGCGTTCCTGCTGGTGAAAATGTTCGGCCACTCCAGGCGCACCGCGCTGACCATTTCCGCCAGCCTGGCGCAGATCGGCGAGTTCGCCTTCATTTTGGCCGGCCTTGGCATCTCGCTCGGCATGATGTCGGAGCACGGCCGTAATCTGGTGCTGGCTGGCGCCATCCTGTCGATCATGCTCAACCCGCTGCTGTTCACCCTGCTCGAACGTTATCTGGCCAAGACCGAAACCATGGAAGACCAGATTCTGGAAGAAGCTGTGGAAGAAGAGAAGCAGATCCCGTTCGATATGTGCAATCACGCCCTGCTGGTCGGCTATGGCCGTGTCGGTAGCCTGTTGGGTGCCAAATTGGCCGAGGCCGGCATCCCGCTGGTGGTGATCGAGAACTCTCGCCCTCGGGTCGAAGCGCTGCGTGAACAGGGTATCAAAACGGTGCTGGGCAACGCCGCCAATCCGGAGGTGAT
This sequence comes from Serratia sp. 22264, assembly GCF_052045345.1. Classification (NCBI taxonomy): domain Bacteria; kingdom Pseudomonadati; phylum Pseudomonadota; class Gammaproteobacteria; order Enterobacterales; family Yersiniaceae; genus Serratia; species Serratia sp. 22264. The sequence goes on along the minus strand of NZ_JBQEOY010000003.1, from coordinate 307,777 downwards.
GGATCTGGCAAGGCTCGACTGCGCACGCTGGCTGTTGCTGACCATTCCAAACGGCTACGAGGCCGGGGAGATCGTCGCCTCTGCGCGCAACAAGCGGCCAAACATCGAGATTATCGCCCGCGCGCATTACGATGACGAGGTGTCATACATCTCAGATCGCGGTGCCGACCAGGTCGTGATGGGCGAGCGGGAAATCGCCAACAGCATGTTGAATATCCTTAAGCTGGATACGCTGAGCGAAGAAGAGAAAATGGGCGCCTGCCCGATTTGACGTGAAAAGCGGTGATCAAAAAGGTCCGGCTTGCCGGACCTTTTGCTTTTTACCGTTCCCAGTAAGACTCTTCCAGGCTGTCTTCCCGTTCCGGCAGGCCACGCGTCAGGCGCGGTGAATGCTGGTTCAGCACCTGATAGCTGACGCGATTGGCATATTTGCACACCTGCGCCAACGAGGAATACGTCAGGTAGCTGCGCACATGTTTGCTGGAATTCGGCACGTTATTGCGGTGAAAACCGTTGGCGGCGATATCATGCAACAACGCCGACAGCGCGCCGTCGCCGGCGCCGTTGGTATTCATGATTTTCTCCGGCCCGCCCATGTACGGCGCGATATGCGAATAGATGCGGAACGGGTTCTCGCAGCTTTCACGACGCATGGCACGGCTGAACTCATAACGGTTGAATTCGGCGATATGCCCCGGCAACAACGGATGCTGGGTTTCCCGCTTGTTGGCCTCTTCAGTGTAACCCGCCATATACAGGCCGTTTGGCCCGGCGGTGCACAGCACTAAATCCACCCACTCGAGCGCCATATCAGAGGCGGTGAGCGGATCGCTCAGCCCGGTCAGCTCCAGCGCTTCGTCTTCGTTCATCGCCAGAATCGACACGTGCTGCTTCAGGAAATCGCGCCACCACTGCGGGTTATCGGCAATCACATACTTGGTGCCCAGCGTCAGCACCACCGGCACGTCGTGTTTTTTGGCAAATTCTATGGCTTGCATGGTGGCGGCAGGCATCGGCTCCCCCTCCTTGCAGCGCACCAGATACGACGTCAGTACCAGCGCCGATGCACCTGCGATCACCTCTTCCGGCACGCTCTCCGGCCGCAGTTGGTTCATCTGCCCGGGGCTGATGGCGAAAGTGCGTTCGCCGCTTTCTGTGATCAAGGTGAAGCAGCGGCCAATAGCGCCGTCAACCGCCTGCAGGTGGTTAAGATCGGTGCGGCTCGAGGTATTGCACAAATAACGGTAAGCGTAGCTGCCGATTTTAATGTTGCTGCACATGACGCCAAGCAGGACCGAACGGTCATCCGCCAGCACCGAATAGTTGTGCAGAGTATTGCCGATGGTACCGCCGGCGAACTGATGGTCGATCAGATTGTTTTCGCTTAGCTCCTGATACAGTGCCTCGGCGACGTCATCCTCAATCACCAGGGAATGTCCCAGGCTCAAACCGTAGCGTTGGATAAACGCGTCATCCACTTTTGCTTCGATATCCACCAGCGTCTGGTCGATGCCGACGATATAAGAGGTGCTGACTTCATTTTCAGGCTGAACTTGCTGCAAGAGCGGATCGCGAGCGTTCACCGGAAAATAGTGTTTGGACTTACGTTTACCAGGAAATTTCATGTGATTGGCGGCAGTGGCTATTATCAGGCAGAAAATGTTAGCACATTTCTGCCTGATTGAGGGGGTTGCATGACGATCAGAAGCGCTGAGCCACCAGTTGCTGCATCATATCGATATGCGCCGGTTCGTCGTTCAGCGCGGCTATATACTCGAACTTCTCACCGCCGGCCTTGAGGAAGATCTCGCGGTTCTGCTCTTTGATTTCTTCCAGCGTTTCCAGGCAGTCCGCCGAGAAGCCGGGGCAAATCAGCTGAATATGCTTGATGCCCTGCGCCGGCAAGCTTTTCAGGGTTTCATCGGTGTAAGGCGTCAGCCAGGGTTCGCGGCCAAAGCGAGACTGGTAGGTCATCATCACCCTGTCCGGTGCCAGCGGCAGCGTGGCGGTTAAGGCACGCAGCGTATCTTCGCAGCGTTGCGGATAATCGTCGCCGAGGCGGGCATAACGCTTGGGAATGCCGTGGAAAGACAACACCAGCCGATCCGGCTGGCCGTGCTCGGCGAACGAGCGTTCAACGCTCTGGCGCAGCGCGGCAATATAGGCCGGGTGCTCGGCGTAGTCGCGGATAAAGCCTATCGACGGCAGGCGGCGGTAGCCTTTCAGCACGCGAGCCACGCCATCCCACACCGCCGCACTGGTCGAACAGGAGTATTGCGGATACAGCGGCAATACCACCAGATTGGTTACGCCCTGCGCCAACAGCTTGTCTATCGCTTCCGCCAGGCTCGGCGAACCGTAGCTCATGCCCAGCTCTACCGGGGTGTTCGGCATGCGTGCGGCCAGCGCGCGTTGCTGACGGCGGCTGTAGACCAACAGCGGCGAGCCTTCGTCCATCCATACCGACTGATACAGCTTGGCGACGCGCGGCGATCGGAGCGGCAAGATCGCGCCATTAAGGATGGGCCACCAGATCAGCGGTGAAGTATCGACTACGCGGTCGTCGCTGAGGAATTCCTTCAGATAGCATTTTACCGCCGACGAGGTCGGAGCATCCGGCGTGCCCAGGTTCACCAGCAATACCCCGTGTTTCTCTTGCTTCATCTCAGCTCCCCTTGATGCCTTACAGGCTAACCCCCCGTTCTGGATCAGGGCGTTAACGTCAATTAATGGCGTCTATTGTAGCGGAAAAGCGCTGCACCGAAACCGATATCAGCAACAGGCGGCGCCTCTGTCGCCAGATAAAAAAAACGCCAGACCTAAGGCCTGGCGCTATGCACTGCAATGAAAAATCGATCAGCCGAGGATGGTCGCCAGTTCAGCGCTCACTTCGGTCACTTTACGGGTGCCGTCGATTTTACGGTATTGGGTGTGGCCTGCTTGCGCTTCTTTGCTGTAATAGGAAATCAGCGGTGCGGTCATCTGATGGTATTCCACCAGGCGCTTGCGCACGGTTTCTTCCTGATCGTCTTTACGGGTGGTCAGCTCTTCGCCGGTCACGTCGTCTTTGCCTTCCACCTGCGGCGGATTGAATTTAACGTGATACACGCGGCCAGACGGCGCATGTACGCGGCGGCCAACGATGCGATCGACGATCAGTTCGTCCGGCACGGCGAATTCCAGCACGTAGTCCACGTTGATGCCGGCTTCTTTCATCGCATCAGCCTGTGGAATGGTGCGCGGGAAACCGTCCAGCAGGAAGCCGTTACGGCAATCTTCCTGAGTGATGCGTTCTTTAACCAGTGCAATCACCAGCTCATCGGTCACCAGCTTGCCGGCGTCCATGATTTCTTTCGCCTGCTTGCCCAGCTCACTGCCGGCCTTCACGGCTGCGCGCAACATATCACCGGTGGAGATTTGCGGAATACCGTATTTCTCCATGATGAATTGAGCCTGAGTACCTTTACCAGCGCCCGGAGCGCCCAGCAGAATGATACGCATTGCGTAAATCCCCTTGCTATGTAGTTTTTATAAAATTGCGAAAACGCTCAACCATACCATTTCCGGGGGGGCTGGCTCAAGGTACGCAAGGAAATCGATTGCGGAACGACAGGGACAACAAGGCGGGTAAAACAGGAAAATCAGGGAGAAAAGCAAAGAATGCGCCCTTAACCCGGCGGTTAAGGGCGCATAAGCCGGGAATTAGGCCGACAACAACTTATTCATACGACGGATAAACTGGTTTGGATCTTCCAGCGTGCCGCGTTCAGCCAGCAGCGCCTGATCCATCAGCAGATCGATCCATTCGGCAAATTGTTCGTTATCACCCACATCGGATGCGCGTTTGACCAACGCATGCTCCGGATTTAACTCGAAAATGTATTTCACTTCCGGCGCTTCCTGGCCCGCAGCGGCAAACAGTTTTGCCATCTGGGTGCTCATTTCATCGGCACCGGTGGTGACAATGGCCGGCGTATCGGTCAGGCGGTGCGTCAAACGCACGTCCTTCACGCGATCGCCCAGCAGCGTCTTCACACGGTCGACAAACGGCTCCAGCTGCTTCTCGGCGGCTTTCTGCTCTTCGGTTTCATCCGCCAGCTTGTCCAGCGCTTCGTCCGCCTTGCTGACCGACTGGAATGGCTTGCCGTCGAATTCGGTCAGGTAGCTCATCATCCATTCGTCGATGCGATCGGAAAGCAGCAGCACTTCGATGCCTTTCTTGCGGAACAGCTCCAGGTGCGGGCTGCTCTTGGCGGCGGCATAGCTGTCGGCAGTGATGTAATAAATTTTATCCTGCCCTTCCGCCATGCGCCCGACGTACTCTTCCAGCGAGACGGTTTGCGCCGAGCTGTCGCCCTGGGTAGAAGCGAAGCGCAGCAGCTTGGCGATGGCTTCTTTGTTGCCGCCGTCTTCCGCCGGGCCTTCTTTCAGCACCAGGCCGAACTGCTGCCAGAACTTCTGGTAGCCTTCAGCATCGTCTTTGGCCAGTTTTTCCAGCATCTGCAGTACGCGCTTGGTCAGCGCGCCGCGCAGGTTTTGCGTCACGCGGCTGTCTTGCAGAATTTCACGCGAAACATTCAGCGGCAGATCGTTGGAATCTATCAGGCCACGCACGAAGCGCAGGTAGTTCGGCATGAACTGCTCGGCGTCGTCCATGATAAACACGCGCTGCACGTACAGCTTCAGGCCGTGTTTATGATCGCGGTTCCACATGTCCCACGGAGCCTGCGCCGGGATATACAGCAGGCTGGTGTATTCCTGCTTGCCTTCTACCCGGTTGTGGCTCCAGCTCAGCGGATCGGTAAAGTCGTGAGCGATGTGCTTGTAGAACTCTTTGTATTCTTCGTCGGTGACGTCCGCCTTGCTGCGGGTCCACAGGGCCTGCGCCTTGTTGATTTTTTCCCAGGTGACGGTGCCGTCTTCTTCGTTTTTGCTTTCAATTTCAACCGGCAGCGCGATGTGATCGGAGTATTTGCCAATCACCGAGCGCAGACGCCAGGCATCGAGGTATTCATCTTCGCCTTCGCGCAGATGCAAGGTGATCTCGGTGCCGCGATCTTCTTTGGTGTCATCGGCAATAGTGTAATCGCCTTCGCCGGCAGATTCCCAGAACACGCCCTGATCCGCCGCTGCGCCGGCGGCACGGGTGCGCACGGTGACTTTATCCGCCACGATGAACGCCGAATAGAAACCGACGCCGAACTGGCCGATCAACTGGCTGTCTTTGGCTTGGTCGGAACCGATAGATTCCAGGAATGATTTAGTACCAGATTTGGCGATGGTGCCGAGGTTCTCGATCACTTCATCGCGGCTCATGCCGATGCCGTTATCGGCGATGGTCAGCGTGCGCTGATCTTTATCGAAGGATAGGCGCACACGCAGCTCGCCGTCGCCTTCATACAACTCAGGCGCAGACAGCGCGCGGAAGCGCAGCTTGTCGGCGGCGTCTGAGGCGTTGGAGATCAGCTCGCGCAGGAAAATTTCTTTATTGGAGTACAGCGAATGAATCATCAAATGAAGCAGTTGTTTTACTTCAGACTGGAAACCGCGGGTTTCTTGACCTTTCATACTCAGATTACCTCAAAGACAGTGGCTACCAAAATCGGACAATGAGGAGTAAATGGGGACAAGCGCGTTGTTTTTCAAGCGGCTGGCGGGAAATTTTTGCAGGGGAATAACGGGGCCGCATGGGCCCCGTCTGGGAAAACATCAAAACTTGATGACGTTGCGGCCGGCCAGCGAATGCGACAGCGTGGTGCCGTCGACCATCTCCAACTCGCCGCCCACCGGCACGCCGTGGGCAATGCGGCTGGCGACCACGCCATACTGGCCGCACATCTCGGCGATGTAGTTGGCGGTTGCGTCGCCTTCCACCGTCGGGTTAGTGGCAAGGATCACTTCGGTAATGCTTTCCTTTTCCAGCCGTTGCTCCAACCGATCCAGACCGATATCGCCGGGCCCGATGCCATCCATCGGCGACAGGTGGCCCATCAGCACAAAGTAGCGCCCGGCGAACTGACCGGTCTGCTCGATGGCATGAATATCGGCCGGGCTTTCCACCACGCAGATCTGGCCGTTTTGCAGACGGCGTGGATTGGCGCAAATGGTGCAGATATCCTGCTCGGTGAAAGTGCGGCAATCGGCACAGTGGCCAATTTCCGACATGGCTCGGGTCAGCGCCTGCGCCAAGCGCATTCCGCCGCTGCGATCGCGCTGCAGCAGTTGGAACGCCATGCGCTGGGCTGACTTCGGGCCAACGCCCGGCAGGCAGCGCAACGCCTCCATTAATGTTTCAAGGAGCGGGCTGGTTTGCATCAGAACGGCATCTTAAAGCCAGGTGGCAATTGCATGCCGCTGGAAACAGACGCCATCTTCTCTTTCTGGGTTTCGTCGATGCGGCGCGCGGCGTCGTTAAACGCAGCGGCGATCAGGTCTTCCAGCATCTCTTTATCGTCTTCCATCAGGCTTTGATCGATCTCCACGCGACGGCAGTTGTGCGCGCCGTTAATGGTGACTTTCACCAGGCCTGCACCAGATTCGCCAGTCACTTCCAATTTGGCGACTTCTTCCTGCATCTGTTGCATTTTTTCTTGCATTTGCTGGGCTTGCTTCATCAGGTTGCCCAGACCGCCTTTACCAAACATAGTCGTCTCTCGTCGCTAGGGCCGCGCACTTTGCGCAGCGTTTAAAGGGGGCGAATACTCTCTTCATCCAGATCCGCGTCGAAGAACCGGCGCAGCGTCTGGATATTGGTATCCGCAACGATGGACTGGCGCGCCTGCGCCAGTTTTTCTTCATAAATGGCTTGCCGCCACTCCAGCGGAGTCCGCTCCGCCGGATTATCGTCTTCCACCACGGTCAACTCAACCGGGCTGCCGTACAACTCGCTGAGCGCGTCAGTCAGCACCTTCTGCGCCGAAGGCGAGTTCAGATGGCGCTGCGAAGACCGCAGGCGGAGACAAATTTTGCCTGGTTCCAGCTGTTGTTTCACGGCGTTCAACGCCAGTTGCTGCACCAGTTTCGGGATTTTCAGCTTATCGATCTCTGCCGCCCAGGGATCACGCTCAAGCGACTCGACCACCAGCTTGGCCGACAGCTCGGGCGTTTTCTCATGCTCAAGTGCGGTGCGTAACGCTTTCGGCGTCGCCAGCGGTTCCGGCTCCGCTTCCGGCTCGGTCAGCGCCCGCCAACGGTAGGCTTCCGGTTTGGCCGGTTTTTCCTGCACCTGTTTTTCCGCCAGGCGCTGCTGGCTACGCTCAGTCACTGAAGCCAAACGCTCCAGTGCTGAGTTTGCCGGCCGCGCTTTTCCTGGCGCCGCCGGCTCATTCTTTTTTGGTGTGGATGCTCCCTGCCGCAGCAGTTGGGTGCGCGCTTTTAATAACTGCGCGGTGGCATCCGGTAGATTCGCCGGTGGATTGTTCTGCGGTGCGGCCTGCCCTAACGGCGGTGGCGCATCCTGAAACTGTGGCGGCTGGGCAGAGGGGGCCCGCGGCTGCGCCATCTGCGCAGGGGCAATTTGCACCGGCGCCACCGGCTCCGGGATCACCGCTTTCGGGTGAAACGCCAACGCACGCAGCAGGGTCATCTCAACCCCCATGCGGCGATCCGGCGCAAAAGCCAGCTCTTTGCGCCCTACCAGCAGCGTTTGGTAATAAAGCTGTACGTCAGTCGGCGGCAAGGTACGCGCCAGTTCACGCAGCCTTTGTTCAATAGCGGCGTAATGATTATCCAGTACCGACGGCAGCAATTGCACCATCGCAATGCGGTGCAACAGCGCCAGCGTCTCGATCAGCAAATTCTCCCAATCTACGCCGCGAGAAGCCGCCTGCGCGACCTGCGCCATGACCTTTTCGCCGTCTGCGCTAACCAGCGCCTCAAGGATGGCCAACGGCTGTTCGTCGTCCAGCGTGCCCAGCATCTGACTGACGGTGGCGGTCGTCACCTGACCTTGCCCCATGGCAATCGCCTGGTCGGTCAGGCTGAGCGCGTCGCGCATACTGCCGTCGGCGGCGCGCGCCAACAGTTGCAACGCACGTTGATCGCTGGTGATGTTCTCCGCCTGCAACACCATTTCCAGTTGGTTGCGGATCTGATCGACATCCAGTGCTTTGAGATGGAATTGCAGGCAGCGTGACAGAATGGTCACCGGCAGCTTTTGCGGATCGGTGGTCGCCAGCAGGAACTTCACGTGCGAAGGCGGCTCTTCCAGCGTTTTCAACAGCGCATTGAAGCTGTGACGCGAGAGCATGTGCACTTCGTCAATCAGGTAAACTTTGAAACGGCCGCGGGCGGGCGCGTATTGGACGTTATCCAGCAGATCGCGGGTGTCTTCCACCTTGGTTCTGGACGCGGCGTCGATCTCGATCAGATCGACAAAACGCCCCTGCTCAATCTCGCGGCAGTTATCGCATTGGCCGCACGGGGTCGCGGTGATGCCGGTTTCACAGTTCAGGCCTTTGGCCAGCAGGCGCGCAATGGTGGTTTTACCCACGCCGCGCGTGCCTGAAAACAGATAGGCGTGATGAATCCGCCCCAGCGAGAGGCCGTTGGCCAGCGCCGTCAGGACGTGTTCTTGTCCGACAACATCTGCAAACGTTTGAGGGCGCCACTTACGGGCAAGAACCTGATAGCTCATTAATACCGGAGAAGTCGAGGAATCTAGAGGGTCATGCTAACACAGCCCCGCGGCGATCCGCGAGGCCGTTGTGGCATTGGGACAATGCAGAATCAGTGGCCTGCGAAGCAGACCAGGCTGTAGCATTCGATGCCCTGCTTATTTAAACGTGCTTCACCGCCGAGCTCCGGCAGATTGATGATGAAAGCGGCGTCTTTAACTTCCCCGCCCAGACGGCGGATCAGTTTCGCGGTGGCCTCAATGGTACCGCCGGTCGCCAGCAGATCGTCAACCACCAGCACTTTATCGCCGGCCACGATGGCGTCGGTGTGGATTTCCAATTGATCGGTGCCGTATTCCAGCTCATAGCTCTCGCTGAGGGTCGCACGCGGCAGCTTGCCCGGCTTGCGTACCGGCACAAAACCCACGCCCAACGCCAACGCCACCGGAGCGCCAAACAGGAAACCGCGCGCTTCGGTGCCCACCACTTTGGTCACTCCCGCATCGCGGTAGCGCTCAACCAGCAATTCAATGCTGGCCGCGTAAGCCAGCGGGTTTTCCAGCAGGCTGGTGACGTCACGGAACAGTATGCCCGGCTTCGGGTAATCCGGAATGGTTTTGATACTGTCTTTAATAAACTGAAGCTGCTGCGCAGTAGCGGTCATAATTGTTGCCTGATAAAACTACCTGAAGACTTGCGCGCAAACTGGGTCACCCAGCCCGTTATAAAGAAGGAATGGGAAGCAACTCGCGCACGAAAACGCCCAAATCTATGCAAACTGGCGGACAAATGCAACCATCCCCGTCATCTTTCAAGTTACAGCGTTGTTATCCGCACTCGCCCATCGCCAGTGACTTGCCTGAGTAAGCCTCTGGGGATGAGCGAGCGGATCGCCTGGCTGCGTTTATAGAGGGATACGCAAATGCCGCGAGCGCATGAATGTGCAGGAGCGGCCGACTTGAAAGCCCCAGTGCATAATAAGACAGGATCAGCGCTGTTTTTGTTGCGGCAGATCAACAACCGGCAGACGCAGCATAAAGGTCAGCAGAATAGCCAGCATCAGCAACAACACCCCGCGCACCCACCAGAGTTTAACCAGCCACAGCGAAACCGCAAACGTCAGCACAATCACCGCTACCGCCTTCCCTTTGGCCCCTGGCGGCAACGCACGATGCTGCTGCCAATGGCGCAGATAAGGGCCGAACCAGGAACGATACAGCAGCCAATGGTGAAAGCGCGGCGATGAGCGGGCAAAACACCAGGCGGCCAGCAGCAGAAATGGCGTGGTCGGCAGCAGCGGCAGCACCACGCCCAGCGTCGCCAGCACCACCGCCAACCAACCGAGGATAATCAATAACCAACGCGTCATGCGAGCCCTTGTCCGCTAGTCTGTCTGGCGTTACTTTATCACCGTCATCCCCTGCGCCACCAGCCGCAATGGCCGGAATATGCGCGCCGCGCTTGTTTCACGGCGGGATCGCGGGCAAGCTGAGCCCTGTGAAATTTGAATGGAGCCAACGTGAGCACTCACCGTCTATTACAGGTGTTAGAACAGCAGATCGCGGCCTTGGCCGCCGAGGTGACGCCGCGTGGCGACGCCCCTATCCCTCAGGCGCGCTTTGACGCCGCGCTGTTTTCCAATCGCGGTACCCGGCTGCGTGATTATCTGGCAGAAGTGCAAAGGAACTTCGCCCAGTTGCAGACGGCAGCCAACGACAGCCGCATCAGCCAGGTCGCCTTTCTGGCAGAGAAGCTGGTGGCCCAGATCACCGCTCTGCAGCGCGAACTGGCGACACAGGCGTTGCGCCGTAAAAATCAGCCGAAAGAAGTGGTGGCGGTCGATTTGTATCACAAGCTGGCCGAGCATCAGGATTATGAACGCCGGTTAATGTCGATGATTCAGGATCGGGAAAGCCTGCTGGGCAGGCAGACCACATTCGCAGCGCAGCAAAAATTGCAGCACGAATTGGCGGCATTGGAAGGCAGGTTGGTGCGTTGCCGACAGGCGCTGGCGCGTATTGAGCGCAGCATCGAGCGTAAAGAAAACGGTTTTTGAAGATTTATCACAATACTTTAATGATTATTCCCTGCCGCGCGCCTTGTTCACTATACTCAGCCGAAGCGACACCTTATTCATTCACCTACTAAACAAAAATGTTGGTTTTATGTCTCTAGATAATGCCTCACCAGAATTGCAGCTGGCGGTAGATCTGATTTACCTGCTGGAATGTAACGAGATCGATCCAGCCATCGCGCTGGCGGCGCTGGATATTGTCAAACGGGACTATCAGGAAAAACTGCAACGCAACGGCGTCACCACGCCCTACCTGCCCGCCGGGCAGTAAAAAGGGTTCAGCCTTGAATTGAACTGAACCCTCGCTTTCATCCCATTATCCAGCCGACGGGCTGCCCCCATCCTGCGACAGCGTCCGTTTCACTTCCTGTACCTCGTTACCCTGCTGGTTGTGCAAATACACCTCCAGCTGGTTGAAGGCGATATTAATGTCGTTCTCCCGGCACAGGCGATCGATCGAGCGGTTCAGCTCATCGACGGTATAGCTGCGGTCACGCAATTCACGAACATAAAGACGCAATTCGTGATCCAGCGTGCTGGCGCCGAAGTTAAGGAAGAAAACCTGCGGTTCCGGATCGGTCATCACCCGCGGGTTATCATGCGCAGCCTGCAACAGCACCGCTTTCACCTTGTCCAGATCGGAACCGTACGCCACCCCAACCTTGATCAACACCCGGGTAATGGTGTCTGACAGCGACCAGTTGATCAGCCGCTCGGTAACGAACGCCTTGTTCGGGATGATCACCTCTTTACGATCGAAATCGGTAATGGTGGTGGCTCGAATGCGGATTTTGCTGACCGAGCCGGAGAAGGTGCCGATAGTAATGGTGTCGCCGATGCGGATCGGCCGCTCGAACAGAATGATCAGGCCAGAAACAAAGTTGGCGAAAATCTCCTGCAGGCCGAAGCCCAGACCGACGGTCAACCCGGCGGCCAGCCATTGCAGCTTGTCCCAGGAGACGCCCAGCGATCCGAGCGCGGTAACGGCGCCCACGGTGGTGATCAGGTAGGTCAGTATGGTGGTGATGGCGTAAGACGCCCCTTGCCGCAGTTGCAGCCGTGACAGCACCACCACCTCCAGCAGACCGGGCAGGTTGCGCGTCATGACATAGGCGACGATCACCGCCGCGATGGCCACCATCATGTTGCCCAGCGTCACCGCCTGCGGCACGCTGCCGCCGGCAACGGTGGTGGTGTAATGCCACAGCGTGATGCTGTCCAGATACGAAATCACCGTCACCAGATCTGACCAAATGCCGTAGAAGGCGCAGGCAAAGATGATGAACAGCGCCATGGTGGTCAGGCGCAGCGACTGCTGGTTGATCTGATCCAGCGCCAAAGGCGCCTCCTCGACAGGTTCCCCGCCTTCTGCCCCCTCTTTCGCCAGGCTCTGGCGACGCGCCAGCGCGCGGCGGTAAGCCAAGCGACGAGCCGCAACGCTCAGGCCGCGAATGGCGGTCAGATAAACGATGTTCCACAGGAAGAACAGATACAGGCTGTCGATCCAGCGGCCGGCCAGACGCAACGTGGTGTAGAAATAACCGGCGAACATCAGGCCGAGCAGGATTAGCGGCGTGACGGCAATGGCGGTGATGACCACCAGTTGCACCGCGTGCGAACCTTTCTCGCGCCAGCCGTCGCGGCACAGCGGAAACACCAGTACGGCAAGCAGCGCCAGCGTCAGCATCACCACCACCTGGCCGATAACATCCTCCACCAGCCGCAGCGGCGCTTTCTCGCCCAGCACCGACCAGAAGATCAGCGGCAGCAGCGCCAACCCCAGGCGCAGGGTCTGCCGGCGGTAGTGCGCGCACAGTCCGGTGGAAAAGTTGAAGTGGCGCTCGGTAACGCCGCCTGGCGCCAGCGTACGGTAGGTAAAGCCGAAAATCAGCCAGAACAGCGCCAGCTGTTGCGACAATGCCCACAGAAAATCGCTGAGGCCGATTTCCGCGCGGTAACACCAGAAACCGGCACCAAGCAGCAGCGCCGAGCCGGGCAGCACTTTCAGCAAGGTCAGCATAATGGCCTTCGGCGTGTGCAGTTGGCTGTCGCGTTTTAGCTGCCCGACATCATTAGCCAGCTTTTGCAGGTGCGTATCGATCAGCTTGTAGCGCCAGCGCAGCAGGGCTATCAGAATCAGCATCGGGATGAGGAACACCAACGCATTCAACCCGCCCTGCAGCATTTTGCCGGTGTCCAGTTTGAAATCGAGTGCGGCAATTTGATCTTTGACCGCGCCCGGCAAGGCTTTCAACCACGCCAGATCGATCGGTTTGTTGCTGTTAACCCAGAATATCTGCTGGGTCAGCGTATCTTGCAACGAGCTGTAAACGCTGGTCAGTTGCTGCTGGTTAATCTGCAAGCTGATCGACTGCGCAAGCTGGTTGCTGAGCTGCTTATTCAACTGATCCAACAGCTCACGACGCATATCGACGATTTCGTTCAGCGCATCGAGCACGTCCGCACTGGCTTTCTCTTTGCTGTCGACAAGCAGCTTATTGATGTAGTCGTCGCCCTTGAACAGGTCGTCGCGCTGCTGGTTGATATCAAACTGCTCCAGGCGCAAATCGGCGATTCGCGTGCCCATATCCGCCACCAGCGTGCCCTGCGGCAAATTTTGCTGTTGCTGATACAAAATGCGCGACAACACCAGGCTGCCTTTCAGCACCTGGATCTGCTCCTTCAGGTTACGCTCCGACTGCAGGCCGCGATCGAGCCAGTTCTTTACCCGGATATTCTGTTGAAACAGTATGTTGCTCTCTTCCGTAGCGGCAATCAGCCGCTGGCTGAGTTGGCGATTGACGTCCAGCTCTTTACTGACCAGCTTATCCTGTTGGATGTCCGTGGCGTCTTCCGGATTCTGCGCCTCTTTGGCGGTTTTTTCAGACAGCGTCAGGCGTTTGCTGTTAACCACTTCTTGCAGCAACTGCACCGATCGGTCCAACGCGTCGATGTGTCCGGTGGTGTAATCGCGCTGTTTCTGCAGCAGGTCCTGCAAGGTGGTGTTGGCTTCCAGGCTCCTGCGCTGCAGATCAATCTGCGCATTTAGCAACACCTGCTCCGTTGCCAACATCACCTGCTGGCTGTCGCGCAGCGAGTTTTGGCCCGGCGTCTGATCGTTGAGCTGGTTACGGATCTCCTGCAGACGCTGTGACGCGGTATACATGCTGCTTTGCACCCGTTCCGGCTGGGTCTGCAGCGAAACCAGTTGGCTGTTATAGGCGGAGAGGTTTTCCTGCGCGGTTTGCAGTTCGTCCAGCGTCTGGTAAAGGCGGGTTTCCAGTTGGCGCAGGGAGAGCGGCAGCAGATCGGCTCTGGCGGCCGCGCTATCCACAGGGACTTTCAGCGCATCCAGATCTTCGGTCACCTGGCGTAGCTTGCCCGGCGCCAACTGCAACTGCTGTTTAAGCTCGGCGCCATCCTGTTTGACGCGTTCGATGGCGTCCAGCAGTTCGAGCGTGCGGGTCAGATCCTGCTGGGTGAGCTTATTGACCGGCGTCAGCGTCTTCTGCTTATTCAGCGCATCAAGCTGGTTTTGAATTTCACTGCGCGACGGCGCATCGCCGTTCAACGCCGCATGGGCAACAGGCTGGCAGACCGCACAAACGGCGATCAATAAAAACAGAGCGAGGGCGCGGGAAACGTCCACACCGAAGAACGAGGGTAACGCCAGAAAAGAACGCTTAGCTAACCTGCGATGCATGATTTAACTTCGAATCAATAATGAAGCCGAAAGATTATCACGATCGCAGATAGCCAACGAATAAGAAAAACGTTGCTGGTGATGTACAGATATAGCGGGATCAGAACGTCAATACTTTCTCGGCGGCCAGCGTCCATTGCGCCAGTTCCACCAGCGTACCGATTTCCACCCCGTCAGCCAGCGGCAACCGGCTGACGCCACGCGCGTCGGCGCAGGTTTTACACAATTTTACCGGCACTTGCTGCGCGGTGAGGATCTCCAGCATCTGCTGCAAATGATAACCTTCGTGCGGCTGTTGCCCGGCGAGGCCGGCCACCACCGCGTCCGACATCAAAAACAGTTTCAGATTGAGATCGGCCTGCTGCTCTTTCAGCGCAATGCCCAGACGCAGGGCGTTAAACAGTGATTCCTGGCCATAGGCCGCGCCACTGGCGATCAACACAACGGATGACATGGTGCATCTCCTTTTAAGGATGACAGTCGGCACAGTGCGGCTCGGCCGCCTGCTCTTCCGGTTTGACCCTTAAGGTCGGGCAGAATTGGGTCATTTCGAGGAATGAATCGACCAGGGCTGCCGCTTCGGCTTTCAGATCAAAACTTTCCGGCATAAAAAGCCAGTTTTCCATCAGGCCGGTGATATAAGCCCGCAGGATAATCGCCGCCCGGCGGGTATTGAGATCGGCGGGAAGTTGGCCGTGGCGCATACTATTGCGCAGCACCGACTCGATGCGTTCGTAGCCTTCCAAACTAAGCACTTTACGCGCGTCCTGCAGCGGCATCATTTCACCGACAAATTCGCATTTGTGGAATACGATTTCCATCAGCGCTCGCCGGCGGCCGTCATCGACCGTCGCCGTCAGTATATAAATTAGTATTTCACGTAAAATACGCAGTGGATTATCAGGGTACTTTGCCTGATACTCTATTTCGAGATCGCCTATTTTCGACTCTGACAATTCCCAAACTTCGTTAAACAGGTCTACCTTATTCTTGAAGTGCCAATAAATAGCACCACGCGTAACACCGGCAGCGGTGGCAATATCTGTCAGTGACGTTGCAGAAACGCCACGTTCAGAAAATTCCTGCACCGCAGCATCAAGAATGTGCTGTCGAGTTTCTAGCGCCTGCTGTTTGGTTTTTCGTGCCATGGCGTTGTTTTTTCGGGGGAGTGTGATTTACATACATTCGCGTATGTATGTACCATAGCACGCACATATAATTAACGCAGCAATGGGTTTTAAAGCTTGTGATCCATTGATCATTTTGAAATCGGACACTTGAGGTTTTTCTATGAACAAAAACAGAGGGTTAACGCCTCTGGCGGCAGTTCTGATGCTTTCAGGCAGCTTAGTACTTACAGGATGTAACGATAAGGAAACCCAACAACAAGGCGCCCAACCACCGGCTCCCGAAGTGGGCGTAGTGACATTGAAGGCCGAGCCTCTCAACATTACTACCGATCTTCCTGGCCGCACTGCTGCGTATCGTATCGCCGAAGTTCGCCCTCAGGTTAGCGGCATCATCCTGAAGCGCAATTTTGTTGAAGGCAGTGACATCAAAGCAGGTTTTTCCCTGTATCAGATCGATCCCGCCACCTATCAGGCAACCTATGACAGCGCCAAAGGCGACCTGGCCAAATCTCAAGCCAGCGCTTCGATCGCGCGCGTAACGGTGAACCGCTACAAACCCTTGCTGGGCACCAACTACATCAGTAAGCAGGATTACGATACCGCAGTTTCCACGCTGCAGCAGGCAGAAGCCGCCGTGGTGGCCTCGAAAGCCGCAGTGGAAACCGCACGCATCAACCTGGCTTACACCAAAGTGACCTCGCCGATCTCCGGCCGCATCGGCAAATCCGCCGTGACCGAAGGCGCGCTGGTTTCCAACGGTCAAGCCACCGCGCTGTCTACCGTGCAACAGCTGGATCCGATGTACGTAGACGTGACTCAGTCAAGCAACGATTTCCTGCGTCTGAAGCAAGAACTGGCCAGCGGTGCGCTGAAACAGGAAAACGGCAAAGCCAAGGTGAAATTGCTGCTGGAAAACGGCACGGAATACGCCCAGGAAGGCACGCTGGAATTCTCTGACGTTACCGTTGATGAAACCACCGGTTCCATCACCATTCGCGCATTGTTCCCTAACCCGAACGATACGCTGTTGCCGGGGATGTTCGTTCGCGCCCGTCTGGACGAAGGCGTTCGCAGCGATGCATTGCTGGTACCGCAACAGGGCGTGACGCGTAACCCGCGCGGCGAAGCTACCGCCATGGTGGTGGGCGCCGACGATAAAGTCGAGTTGCGTACGCTGAAAGCGGATCAGGCTATCGGCGACAAATGGCTGGTTACCGACGGTTTGAAAGCCGGCGATCGCGTGATTGTCACCGGCCTGATGAAAGTTCGCCCGGGCGCTCAGGTAAAAGTGCAGGAAGTTGACACTCAGGCGCAAAAACAGCCGCAGTCTGAAGCGCAGAAGTCATAAAAAGGAGCCGGTAAGACATGGCTAAGTTCTTTATAGATCGCCCGATTTTCGCCTGGGTAATCGCCATCATCGTCATGTTGGCGGGGGTGCTTGCAATAATGAAACTGCCGATCGCGCAGTATCCCACTATTGCACCACCGGCGGTGAGTATTTCCGCCAACTATCCAGGCGCGGATGCAAAAACGGTGCAGGATACCGTGACCCAGATTATCGAACAGAACATGAACGGTATCGATAATCTGATGTACATGTCCTCCACCAGTGATTCCTCTGGTAGCGTCACCATTACGCTGACATTCAACTCCGGCACCGACCCTGACATCGCGCAGGTTCAGGTCCAGAACAAACTGTCGCTGGCTACGCCGCTGTTACCGCAAGAAGTGCAGCAGCAAGGCCTGAAAGTAGAAAAATCCAGCAGCAGCTTCCTGATGGTAGCCGGCTTCATTTCCGACGATCCGAACATGACTCAGGACGACATCGCGGACTATGTAGCCTCAAATATCAAGGATCCTATCAGCCGTTCACAAGGTGTGGGTGAAGTGCAACTGTTTGGTGCACAGTACGCCATGCGCATCTGGCTGGATCCGGGCAAGCTGAACAATTTCCAACTGACCACGACGGATGTGACGTCCGCCATCACCGAGCAGAACAACCAGATCGCCGCAGGGCAATTGGGTGGGATGCCACCGGTACCGGGCCAGCAGCTTAACGCCTCAATCATCGCGCAGACCCGTCTGACCTCTCCTGAAGAGTTCGGCAAAATTCTGCTTAAGGTGAATACGGACGGCTCGCAGGTTCGCCTGAAAGACGTAGCGCGTATTGAGCGTGGCGGCGAAAGCTATGCCGTAACCGCACGTTACAACGGCAAACCGGCGGCGGGTCTGGGTATCAAACTGGCTACCGGCGCCAACGCCCTGAATACCGCCAAAGCGGTAAAAGACGCATTAACCAAGATGCAGCCGTTCTTCCCTCAGGGGATGAAAGTGGTTTATCCGTACGACACCACCCCGTTCGTCAAGATTTCGATCAACGAAGTGGTGAAAACGCTGTTCGAAGCGATCGTGCTGGTATTCCTGGTCATGTATCTGTTCTTGCAGAACTTCCGCGCGACGCTGATCCCTACCATCGCGGTACCGGTCGTCTTGCTGGGCACCTTTGCGATACTGGCGGCCTTTGGCTTCTCGATAAACACCCTGACGATGTTCGGCATGGTGCTGGCGATAGGCTTGCTGGTGGATGACGCCATCGTGGTGGTGGAGAACGTCGAGCGCGTAATGTCCGAAGAGGGGCTGCCGCCGAAAGAAGCGACCAAGAAATCGATGGAGCAGATCCAGGGTGCGTTGGTCGGTATCGCCATGGTGCTGTCAGCGGTATTCGTACCTATGGCATTCTTCGGCGGTTCAACCGGTGCGATCTACCGTCAGTTCTCCATCACCATCGTTTCCGCGATGGCACTGTCGGTGCTGGTGGCGTTGATTCTGACGCCGGCGCTGTGCGCCACCCTGCTGAAACCGGTGCAGAAAGGCGACCACGGGGCTAAAACCGGCTTCTTCGGCTGGTTTAACCGCATGTTCGAAAAGAGCACCCACCACTATACCGACAGCGTAGCCAGTATCCTGCGCAGCACCGGTCGCTATCTGGTGATCTACCTGCTAATCGTCGTCGGCATGGGCCTGCTGTTCCTGCGCCTGCCGTCCTCGTTCCTGCCGGAAGAAGACCAGGGCATCTTGCTGACCATGGTGCAGTTGCCTGCGGGCGCCACCGAGGCTCGAACCTCGAAGGTGCTGCAAGAAGTCACCGACTACTTCATGACCAAAGAAAAAGACAACGTGGTGTCGGTATTTACCGTTGCGGGCTTCGGCTTTAACGGTAACGGCCAGAACAACGGTCTGTCGTTCGTCAGCCTGAAAGACTGGTCCGAGCGTAGCGGTGAGCAGAATAAAGTGCCGGCAATTGCAGGCCGCGCCATGGGCGCGTTCTCGCAAATTAAAGACGGCCTGGTATTCCCGTTCAACCTGCCTGCGATTATCGAACTGGGTACCGCTACCGGTTTTGACTTCCAGCTGATTGACCAGGGTGGCCTGGGGCATGAGAAACTGACCGAAGCGCGTAACCAGCTGTTGGGCATGGCGGCCCAGCATCCGGATCTGCTGGTCGGCATGCGTCCTAACGGCCTGGAAGATACGCCGCAGTTCAAACTGATTATCGATCAGGAAAAAGCCAAGGCGTTGGGTGTCAGCATCACCACCATCAACAGCACGCTGACCACCGCGTTGGGTGGCTCGTACGTGAACGACTTCATCGACCGCGGTCGTGTGAAGAAGGTTTACGTGCAGGCTGAAGCACCGTTCCGTATGTTGCCTGAGGACATCAACAAGTGGTTTGTCCGTGGCACCAGTGGCCAGATGGTTCCGTTCTCTGCATTCTCTTCAGCGAAATGGGAGTACGGCTCACCGCGTCTGGAACGTTATAACGGCCTGCCTTCCATGGAAATTCTGGGTCAGGCGGCACCGGGTAAAAGTACCGGTGAAGCAATGAACATGATGGAAGAGCTGTCCTCCAAGCTGCCGAGCGGCATCGGTTACGACTGGACCGGTATGTCCTACCAGGAACGTCTGTCCGGTAACCAGGCCCCTGCCCTGTACGCCATCTCGATTCTGGTGGTGTTCTTGTGCCTGGCTGCGCTGTATGAAAGCTGGTCGATTCCGTTCTCGGTCATGTTGGTTCTGCCTCTGGGGGTTATCGGCGCGTTGCTGGCGGCCACCATGCGCGGCTTGAACAACGACGTTTACTTCCAGGTGGGGCTGCTGACCACCATCGGCCTGTCGGCGAAGAACGCCATCTTGATAGTGGAATTCGCCAAAGACCTGATGGATAAAGAAGGTAAAGGCCTGATAGAAGCCACGCTGGAAGCGGTGCGCATGCGTTTGCGCCCGATTCTGATGACTTCACTGGCCTTCATCCTCGGGGTACTACCGCTGGTTATCAGCAGCGGTGCAGGCTCCGGCGCGCAGAACGCGGTAGGTACCGGCGTTATGGGCGGGATGATTACCGCTACCGTGCTGGCCATCTTCTTCGTTCCTGTCTTCTTCGTGGTGGTTCGCCGCCGCTTCAGCAAGAAGTCTGAAGATGTGGAACACAGCCATCCGGTTGAGCATCACTGATAACCCAGTGAGTGCTTACCGCTGAACACAAAGGCCGCTTATGCGGCCTTTTTCTTTGGCTTCATCCGCTTAATGCAAACCACTCTCATTAATTCGCCTGTCGCTGCATTTTGTACTTGATCCGCTCTGCCGTGCGGCGCATAATTATTGTTATAGTATAACATTACATGAGAGGGCGTCATGAAAGCAGGCATCCATCCAAACTACCGTACCGTGGTGTTCCACGATCTGAGTGCCAACACCTATTTTAAAGTGGGTTCGACCATTAATACCGATCGCACCATTGAACTCGATGGCGAAAACTGGCCGTACGTCACTATCGACGTCTCTTCCGCTTCGCATCCGTATTACACAGGCAAGCAGAAAGAGTTCTCCAAAGAAGGCAGCACCGCGCGCTTCCAGCAGCGTTTTGGCCGCTTCCTTGGCAGCAAATAAAAGGGAATCAACATGCAGGTTTTAAGTTCGTTGCGGTCGGCGAAGAAGCGCCATCCGGATTGCAAAGTCGTACGCCGCAATGGCCGTATCTATGTGATTTGTAAAAGCAACCCGCGCTTCAAAGCGGTGCAGGGACGCAAGAAAAAACGTTAACGTCTGAAGTGTCGTCTGTCGCAAAGCCCCGTTGCTGCTCAACGGGGCTTTTTTATGGAGAAAGGAAACTGAAACGCAACAGTGGCCCCGCCTTGCCGGCAGGGCCGCTACGGTTTATTTCATGCTGCCTAACAACGTATCGACGTTGTGCCGGAACGCCTCTACATAGGTCGCCGCCGGCCCTTGCGGTTTGGACAGCGCCTCTGGATACAGTTCACCGCCGGCTTTCGCACCGGTGGCGGTGGCAATCTGTTTCACCAGCCGCGGATCGGTTTGGTTTTCAATAAAGTAGGCATTAACCTTCTCCTGTTTGATCTGCTTAATCAAACCGGCCACGTCGCTGGCGCTGGCTTCGGCCTCGGTAGAGAAACCGACCGGGGCAAGGAAAGTGACGCCATATTCTTGGCCAAAATAACCGAAAGCATCATGACTGGTCAGCACCTTGCGTTTTTGCTGCGGTACCGCGGCAAACTGGGTTTTGGCCCAGAGATCCAATTTCTGCAACTGCTGGATATATTCTGAACCGCGCTGGCGGAAATAGTTGGCGTCCTGCGGATCGGCGGCAATCAGCGCATTCATCACGTTGGTTGCGTATTGCACTCCGTTCTTCATGCTGTTCCAGGCATGGGGATCGGTGACCTCCTTGCCATCCTCGCTCATCTGGCGGGTGTCGATCCCCTGCGATGCGGTAACCACCTGCCCTTTATACCCAGAGGCACCGACCAGACGATCAATCCAGCCCTCCAGCCCAAGCCCGCTGACGAACACCACATCGGCCTGCGACAGCACCTTGCTGTCTTTCGGCGAAGGTTCAAAGCTGTGCGGATCGCCGTCCGGCCCCACTAATGTAGTGACCCTGACGTGTTCTCCCCCCACCTGCTTCACGATATCGCCGAGGATCGAAAAGCTGGCGACGGCATCAACGGTTTTCGCCATCGCCAATGGGCTGGACAGCAGAGCAGCGACTGCCAGCGAAATAGGTAAACGTTTCATACTTTCTCCTTGAACTTGGCACTTCTCAACGGCGCGCGAGAGAATAAATTCCCCCACGCGTCCCAAACAAAATCGACCCAAAAAAGATCACGCTGGCGCTGAGCACAATCGCCGGGCCGGCGGGCAATGACGCGTAATAAGACCATTCGAGGCCAATCAGGCTTGAGAGCATGCCAATCCCCATCGCCACCGCCAACGTATGCGGCAGATTACGCGCCCAGAAACGCGCGCTGGCGGCAGGCAGCATCATCAACCCCACCGACATCAGCGTGCCGAGGATCTGGAACCCCGCCACCAGATTTATCACCACCAGAGCCAGAAACAGCCCATGTATCAGCGCCAGCCAGCGCGGCGCACTGACTCGCAAAAAGGTGGCGTCGAAAGATTCGATCACCAGGGCGCGATACAGCAGCGCCAGTGCCAACAGCGAAAAACTGGCTATTACACCCACCATCAAAATGGCGTTCGTATCTACCGCCAGAATCGAGCCGAACAGCACATGCAGCAGATCGACGCTTGAACCGCGCAGTGAGACCAGCGTCACCCCCAGCGCCAACGAACCCAGATAAAAACCGGCGAAACTGGCGTCTTCTTTCAGCGGCGTTCGGCGGCTGACCAACCCGGAGAGCATCGCCACCGCCAGTCCGGCGATAAACCCGCCGACACCCATCGCTACCAGCGACATGCCTGAAATCAAATAGCCTATCGCCGCCCCGGGCAGTACGGCGTGGGACAACGCATCGCCAACCAGACTCATGCGCCGCAGTAACAGAAACACCCCCAAGGGCGCTGCGCTGAGCGACAGCGCAAAACAGGCCACCAGCGCACGACGCATAAAACCGAATGAGGCAAAGGGATCGATGAGAGGATCAAGCAGCATCATGGCGCTACCGCCCTCAGGCACTGGGGCCGGCTGGCGACGTTCAGCGCCGGAATATGTTCCAGCACCCGATCGGCATCGCCCCAATGGCAACACTGTGGCGTTAACAGCAACGCCTGAGGAAAATGATTGGCCACCATCGACATATCGTGTAACACGGCAATCACCGTTCGCCCCTGTTGGTGCAGTTGTGCGATCACCTGCAGCAATAATTGGGTGGTGGCGCTGTCGATGCCGGTAAAAGGTTCATCCAATAAAATCAACGGTGCCTGCTGGACCAGCAAGCGAGCAAACAACACGCGTTGCAGCTGACCACCTGAAAGTTCGCCTACCGGGCTTCTCGCCATCGACGCCATGCCCACGGCATCCAGCGCCTCGACAATCTGCAACCCGGCGCGCTTGTTCAGCCCACGGAACATACCGCACTGCGGCCAGCTTCCCATGGCCACCAGATCGCTCACAAGGATCGGGAACTGACGATCCAGCTCAGCCTGCTGCGGCAGATATGCCATGCGCGGTAACTTGTTGCCGCTGAAAAGCAGGCTGCCGCTCTGCAAGGGTAAAAGCCCAGCCAAGGTTTTCAGCAACGTGGACTTGCCGGCACCGTTAACGCCAACCACCGCCGTCAAAGAACCGGCAGCGAAATGTCCGCTAAGAGGTGGAAACAACGGAGTGCCGCCGTAACCAACCACGGCCTGTTGCAGCGTAATCATGGCAGCAATACCGCCCAGCGAATGCCCAGCCACAACAGGGCCAACAATGCTGCCGCAATGCCGCAGCGTAATCCCGCCGATGCGGTGAACAAGGAATGCAGTGACGGCTCAGCGTCATGTTGATGGGGTGCGGATGTCAGTTTCATAGCCAAAGAGAAGAAAGATTGATTGTTATAGTATAACATCACATAACCATCGACACCTCAAGCGCTCCACCGGCGATTTATGTAACGGAACTTAACAAAGAAAGTTATGCTTGCACCGATAATTAGCAGATTAACGAATAACGGAGCTACTCCCTTTGAGATATACCGAATAACATCAGGGTTATTAAGCAGTAAACAACGTTGAGAAACTGTAAAAAAGCCCCCGATAAACGAAAAGTTTACCGACGAGGTGACGAAAAAGGAGTAAGATAAATAGATTGGATAGCGGTACGGCCAGACATTAAATGCATGTGACTCTTCGTTGCGACACAATGACGGAAGCACTTTCCGTTAAAAAACTAAAAAAAATGATTAACGATAAAATTTCAGAGTTGGTGCCGGCATTGACCAGCGGCCTGAGTTTTTATTCGGAAAGCGCACGTTACGCCGAGGGCTCATTAGAAATACTTGATATTCAAAATGTGAGCAGCAACCAGTATTCAATGAGTTATCGCTATAAATGGACAATTTTCAACGCCTGTCTGGATATCAGCGCCGAGGAATACATCAGCGACAGCGTGACTTTTAGCGTTGTCGAAACGGGATTAACCTTTGACATCATTGATAACTCCCGCCCCTCTACCGCAGATGAATTGTAAGTTTACGTAATAACAGCAGGCCAAATGCGAAAAAATGATTTATATTCATTATACGGAAAGTTTATTTTGTCACCGTTAAGCTGCCTCCGTCCATGATGTAAATCAGCTTACTCACAGAGTGTTATCAACACCGAAATTAAGACTTACGGAGGGGATGATATGGATGAGTATTCGCCTAAAAGGCACGATATTGCTCAGCTCAAATTCTTGTGCGAAAATTTGTATGATGAAGGTATCGCAACGCTGGGCGACAGCCACCACGGCTGGGTGAACGATCCAACGTCTTCCGTCAACCTCCAGCTTAACGAGTTGATTGAACATATTGCTTCGTTTGTGATGAGTTATAAAATTAAATACATGGACGAAAGTGATTTATCGGAGTTAGTCGAAGAGTATCTCGACGATACCTACACGCTGTTTAGCAGTTATGGTATTAATGATTCCGATTTGCGCCGCTGGCAAAAAACCAAAGCGCGATTATTCAGAATGTTCTCAGGAGAGGGCATCTGTACGACAATGAAAACTTAGGGGATAATTATCCCCAAATTACTCTACGGTTTATAAAACTAAAGGCTATCATGACTAAAATTGACTATCTGATGCGTTTACGTAAATGCACCACGATTGACACTCTGGAACGCGTTATTGAAAAAAATAAGTATGAGCTTTCGGATGACGAACTAGAGCTGTTCTACTCTGCAGCGGACCACCGTTTGGCCGAGCTCACCATGAATAAGCTGTACGATAAAATCCCCGTTGCCGTTTGGAAATTCGTACGATAATCCAGGTGATAAATGCGTTGAGCCGATACCTTTATCGGCTTCAATGTTTACGGCAACCGCGCATTTATCTTATTGACTTACAGTGATTTTCATTCACTGCCGAAATCCCGCAATATAGTCGGAAGCCACCCTCAATAATAGCCACTGTCAATTCCCCTCCCCCTATTATCCCGCCAGAAAATCCATCGGATAACGGCGGCGCACCAGCAGAAAAACCGGCACGCCAAACAGTACGCAGGCTACAACATGCGGCGCAGAATCGCATTCTTTTCAAAGTAGTGATGCTTTATCACCGCAGCCACGTGGAGCACAATCATTCCCGCCAGTGCCACACATGAACAGCGATGTATGACAAAAAAGAATCTGTTCACCTCCAGGCTGTCCACCGGCCGGGGGAAATCTATAACGCCAAAGACCTGAAATCCCTTTTCCAACATTAAAAAACCGCTGATCAATACCACGAAAATAAGCAGGTAGAATACCTCGTGCAGCAAATGCACCAGCCCCTTCCCATGCCCTTTCAGCATTTCGCCATAGGGGACCGAGGGTCTGAAAAAACGCCAGAGAAAGCGTGCCATCATCAGCGGCGTCAGCACCAGGGCCAACGACATATTGGTCTCCGAGAAAAAGGTAAATATCCGCTCATTCGGCATAAAATGCAGTGAATATCCGACAATCATGACGTAAAACATCGCGACGGCAATGATCCAATGCAATAGGCGGCTGAAGAGATCGTAACGAGTGCGGATGCCAATCGTTTCAGTTTGATGTTGCATAAAACCCTCTTAAAAGCGGCCACTGCTGGCCGCTGAATATTCTGTTCGTTATCGGATCGCTTACTTCTTCACAACCCACGCGTCCTGCCAGTTGGAACCCACACCCGGCTCATAATGGTTTGATGCGCTGTTCCACTGCATGCAGTAGCCGCTGTACGGGAATGGCTTACATTCGTAAACCTTGCCATCTTTCGGCTGCAACACGGTGGTGCCGGCGGTGTATTTGCTCAGGTCGTTCGGGAAGACGAAGTTATATTCTCCGGCGCCGCCGGTAGACTCGGCTTCAAGATTGAAGTTCTCAACGTCAGGCTGAATGCTATGTCCCTTATCGTTAGTCGCAATCACCTTCAACATATGGTGACCTTCACTGACGTTGTTCAGATCCATGCTCAACGGCTGGCTGGCGTCATCTACGGTGGCTTTCAGGTAGCCTTTCTCGGTCTGATGATGATCGAACACGCGCGCTTCGACGGTCAGCTTGCCTTTCACCTCAGCGTTAAAGGTCAACTGGGATTTACCGTCTTTGATCTTGGTACTCGACAGCCCACTAATGCGGATTTCCTCGGTAACGGCCGGGGTTTCTTCCTCGTAGGAAATCACCACGCTCTTCAGCGTGCTGCCTTTCTTGGCGAAGACGTAGTTGTTACCGGCGATTGGGTTGACGTTGCCGTCTTTATCTTTAACACCGGCGCGCACGTCGGCGTGGGTGGCGTTAATTTTTTCCGCGAGCGCCTGACTCCAGCGATTTTTATCGGTCAGCGCTTCGCTGTTGATATCGAGTTCAACCTGCATGGCGATCACTTCGCCGGCATCACTGAAGAAACGGGCGATCGCCTTATCGCCAATCAACAGGTTTTTACCGTTTATCTGCCCTTGCAGTTGCTGGTTCCACTCGGAAACAATGCCGCCATCTTCAAAGTTAACGTCGACAGCCTGATAGAAGCTGTTTACCGTGTCGTTAATTTCCCACACGCCATAAATCACCTGGTAACCAGTTCTTTCCGGAACCACACATTGGTGAACTTCACGCTCTTTTGGCGCCGCGCCGTGGCCATCGACTTCACAGAAAGGCTCACTTTCGAAAGATTCACGCGACAGCGGCTTATTCACATCCCAGTTCTGTTTGGTGATGTAGTAACGCCAGTTGTTGGTTTTGTGCTTGGCGGTATGGTACCAAGTGAAAGCCTGTGGACCCGGCTTCATGGTATTCAGCGCCCAAATGTTGATGCCCTGACGGTCAAGTGGCTCAAAGCCCCCGACGCCGCCGCTGGCCAATTGGCCATCCCGAGGCTGGTCATTAGCCGGAAAACCAGAGATTTGCTCCACGCTCTGCGGTTCATACTGCGCCCGACCGCAGTCGGTGTTTGAACCCAGTTTGCATTTAAATGCGCGGCTCTCGGGGACTTCAATATAACCGTGTGACCATGCAGCGGAAGAGGCGGCAAGTGTTGCCATCATCAAGGCAATTTTTGATAATTTCATTATTACTCCAGTTAAACTGTTCGGCTTTCAACTGATAAAAGTCAAATAACTTTCAGTCGAATTATTTACTGTTCTAATAAACGCGGTAACTTTCCGCCCCAAGAGAATAAAACGAATAAATAAACCTGAGATACTTAGGTTGCCTTAACTTAATGCACATTAATGGCAGCAAATCCTTAGTAAATATGAATAATACTTAAAAAGAACCGGGGGCATTGAAACCATAATAAGCCGAAGATAAAATAACCAGCCACTCCCAATACCGAATATGAGAATAGCGTGTTTACTAAAAATATTGCTGCGTTAACGATATCCCTCGGACTGCTGTCCGGCTGTCAGCATTCTGCAGAACATAAAACCACACCGCCAACGGCCGAGCATCAGCTGGAACAACTGTCCTCACTGGTCGGAGCCAGCCAGTTTCTTCGGGAAAAATGCAGCCGCGCCGACATCCCGACCAATGATAAGTTGGCCGCAGCGGCATTGAACGAAGCAAATAAAAAAGGTTGGCCAAGCCAAGACGTGAATCAAACCCAATTACTCGATGCGGCCAAAGAGGTATTTGATCGGCTGAATGCCGACGCTACGCCCCTGGCGCAGAAATGCAGCAGCTTTAACCAGTCGCTGGCGCGTTTTCTTGAGCATACGCGCTAGCCGACAACCGGCTGGATAATCCCGTGGTAAAACACCCACGACCATCCGGCTATCGCCAGTCCTGGCCCGAACGGCAAGGGCTGCGAGCAGCTGCGGGAACGCATCACGCGCAGTAGCAGCAGCCAGATCAGGCTGCTGGAAGAACCGATAAGCAGGATAGGCGGCAGGGCTTCATATCCCCCCCACGCCCCCAACGCCGCCAGCAATTTAAAGTCGCCATACCCCAAGCCTTCACGCCCGGTCGATAACCGGAAACCCCAGTAAAGCAGCCAAAGGGTGAGATAGCCCGCTACCGCCCCGATTACCGCGGCGGGTAAAAATTGCGGCTGCGCGATGCTATGCCACAACAACCCGGCCCACAGCAATGACAGCGTCAAACAATCGGGTAATAGCTGCCGCTCCACATCGATAGCCGACAGTGCCAACAGTAATGAAAATAACGCCAACATGAAAAACCAGTCGATACCGACACCGATAAAACAGGCTATCGATATGCCGGCCAGCATGGTAACTAATTCCACCAGCGGATAACGCGAGGAAATATCCTCCCGGCAGTGGCGGCAACGCCCGCGCAATATCAACCAACTCAGCAGTGGAATATTATCATAGGGTTTTATTCTCTCTAAACAATGCGGACACGTTGACCCTGGCAGAAAAAAATTAAATACATCAGGATGACGGCCATTAACCCTTTCATCCTCTTCACGCTCAAGCATCTTGGGCAGCCGGTAAATTACCACATTAATAAAACTGCCCAAACAAAGGCTCAGCACTGCGCTGAATAATAGCCAGCAGTCACTGGCCATATTTTCAATGACGGATAACATATTTCCCTCTGAATGAATAAAACCGGGATCGCTTATAAAATGGCTTGCTGCGCCGCCACCAACAGTTGGCTGACCTTCACCACGCCCTGATCCTGTTCGCTGCGTTCGACGGCAAGTTGCACCACCCGAATCCCTTGCTCGCGCTGCAATTCAGCCAGCCAGATCGTTAAACGCGCGAACGGGATGGAGACTAACGTCATCCGCACGCCTTCTTCGCTTTCTTCCCAGGCCGTAACGGGAATTTGATTTTCTTGCGCGCTCTGCCGCAGGCGTTCCTGCAGTAGCGCAGAGGGGGCGACATCAGGAGGTAATCGCGATTGCAACCGGGCGACGTTACCCATCTGCACATTCAGCGCCTCCAACCGCTGCGTATTTTTTTTCACCTGATGAAACTGATACAGATAATAACTGAAGGCCGCCAACAGCATCAGGCTCAACGCCACCGCCGCCTGCAGGCTTTTATCCGCTATTAAATCGGCTATCCGTGCTTTCATTGCTCTTCTCCAACCGTCAGGGTCACCAAATTATCCGAAGGCCCTTCCGTCATGGCGATGCTGATGCCATTGTCTTCGGTTGGTGGCACCAGTTGCGTATCCTCTTTTAACAGGGTGATAACCAGCTCATTTTTAGCGCCATCGAAAATTAACGAGTGCAGTTGCGGCTGCTCCCACAGAGACAGCGCCTCGGTGGCATAAGGCAACAGCTTAAACAGCTGAGGCTCCTTCAATATATTTTGCATCTGTCTGACTTTTTTTCTGGCCTCCTCAACGGGCGAAGCCGTTAGCGGCTGCCCCGGCGACAGATGCCGATATAAAGCGGCCATCTGCCTTTCGGCTTGCCCGGCCTTCAGTTGATGGTACAAACCGCAAACCAGCAACGAACAACTGACCAATAGCAACGCACAGGCGGTCTTTCCCGGAATAAACCGCGGCCATCTGAGAGCGGGTTTAAATTTCCCCTGCAGCAGGTTGCTCTTGCTGCGCCCGGCTTCGTTCGCCAATTGCCATAGCGGATCCCCTGCGGAGGATCCGCTCTCCCATGTCGAGGGCACACGGCCACCGGCGTGAATGCAAAGATCCGGCGTGACCGGAAGTTCGGTGTCCTCCCACGCGCACGGCAATTGCATGCCCTGCCATTTTCCCGTTCTTATCAACCATCGATCGGGCCAATAGGCCACGCTGCACTCTCCGGGCAGGGGCAATGCCAGCACGTCCGGGAGCATTTTATCGGCATGAAGGCCGCAGGCACGCAGCCGTTCGCACCAGGTTTGCATTTGCGTCAGCGTGACCCCGGCAATGCCGAAATTCATCTGCTCCTTGCCCAAGATTACCCAGTGCATCTGCTCCACGTCGGTCAGCAGTTCGCTTTCATGCTGGAACGCCAACGTCATCGGTGTCGCCAGCCTGGATTTCCCCTGAAACTGCGTGTGGCGCAGCACCACATGGCGCGCAGGAACCAGCACCACCACCTTGCTGTTCCGCGCCATAACCGCCAGCTCGGCACCCGCATTATCCAGATCGAGGCTGGCGGCAAAGACGCTTTGCGCTTCCCCCACCTTGCCCCAGCGCACATCGGCGACGGCGCCGTGCCCCAGAGCGATTAACAGAATATTGTCCGACATACTCTAGTGTTCTCCCCAGCCAAACTGGCGCCGAATGACCTTCGTGCCGGTACTGTTCCGTTGCAATGCGCTGACCAAGCGATACCTGCCGTCATCCAGTTTCACCCGCAGTTCCACAGTAAAGCGGTTGCCGGTAGTGACCAGTCCGTCAGCCAGGCCGCCGTCTTTCAGCTTACGCAGTTCGGGGTAGTTATCCGTGGTTAAAAAGTCCAATGAGTTCCAGCCAAGCTGCGGCCGACCGGCGATGATCGCCAGGAGTTGCTCGTTACCCAAAGCATTCAGCAACATCGCCCTGATCAGCGGCAACTGCCGCTCCGTGGCGGTATTGAGGTTAATTTGCAGCGTATTATCCGGTAAGGCGCAGACCAATGGCGCTATACGCAGGTACAGTTCAGGGTTTATGACGCCGATCTCCCGCAGTTCACTGACGTCTTCAATCAGATAGCCCGTTTCAGACGTGCCGCGTTGTGCGCTGATTTTCATAATAACAGCGTCGGCGATAGCGCCGGCCTGCGGCTCGTCAACGCCCAGATTGGTGAGCAACAGCATGAATATCCGCTTCTCTCTCGCTATTTTCGGCTTTTCGCCCCCAACGTCATCCACCGGGGATGACGTTGCGAGCGCATTCAAATTAAAACAGACATCGGCGCTGACGATACGCACTGAAACCTCTCCCTCTTCCGTGCGCATGGCCATATCTTCACGCGCCCATGCCTGCCCCAAACTCACCGAGACCTGCTTATCCAACGCCTGTTGCAACTGCCTTTTGGCATAGATTTCTCCGCCCAACAGCAGCCATTTGGCCCTTAATTGATCCTGCTGAAACTGCGCTCGCGTCAACGACCGCTGCCAGTAGCTATTGATATTCACCGCAATAATCGTCATCACCGACATCATTAACAAAACCATCAACAACGCCATTCCCCGCTGTTTATTCATGATTTTTCCTCAGGCGATAGCGGGACAATGCGCCGCACCACGCCGAAAGAACCTGTTTCGACGGTGATCTCGACTGCCTGAGGCAGCCAGGTGCTGGCATGCCATGCCGCTAACCATTC
Source organism: Serratia sp. 22264 (assembly GCF_052045345.1). NCBI lineage: Bacteria > Pseudomonadati > Pseudomonadota > Gammaproteobacteria > Enterobacterales > Yersiniaceae > Serratia > Serratia sp. 22264. The sequence goes on along the minus strand of NZ_JBQEOY010000003.1, from coordinate 276,564 downwards.
GCCTTGATAATAAAAACGCAGTTGGAACCGCAACACGTCCGACAACAACGCCACACTGCGCGCGGCAGACAGCGGGCTGTTCAGGGCTGGGGAGCTCAGGCGGTCCAATTTCCCCTTCTGAAACCGATATTCCACCCGCTCCAGCGTCGAACGCGGCAGCCTGGCACCGGGGTTATGCCAGTAATTTCTGATCATCGTGACCCGATAGCCGCCATCCCCCTCCGCAGCCCCGCGCGCCATAAACTCCGGTATGCCGGTTTGACCGGCCAAACCGGCCGGCGTACGGGTGAGTGCATGGGTAAAGTCCCGTTCAATGAGGGTTAGCGCCCGTTGCAACTGAACCATTTGCGTCGATTTTCGCTGGGTGATCTCACTGTTTCTCAATACACCTTTGAAAATCATCATCGCCGTGAGCGACAGCAAAGAAAAAATAACGATGGCCAGCATCATTTCCACCAGAGTAAAACCGCGCTCCGCTTTCCTGTTCATGGCAACTCTCTGTAGGCCAACAGCCTGATCAAGGCGCCTGGTGCCTGCGGATCGCGCCGAACTTCCATTTCTATCGCCCGCATCCCGGCATCCGTGGTGTCTCTGCCGCGATAACGCCAATACCAGGTTTCATCCGCCATTTCCGTCGTCCCCTGACGCCATGCCTGCGTGGGCGGGACCCTATCAAGCTGCAATAAAGTCAATTGGTTATCCGCTACCCACAGGGCGATATTCTTCGCCTCGATGGCCCCCAGGCTTTGCACCTGCCCTCCGGTGGTTTTGATTAACGCCATGCAACCAATGGCGAATATCATCAGCGCAACCATCACCTCCAGCAGGGTCATACCTCGCTGCCGTTGATATTTAAGCTTCATCACAGTGGGCTTCTGTCGTTTCAAACGTAAAGAAACCGGTCGCGCTGAGTTGCCACTGGCATTTCCCCTGCTGCAATGTGACGGAAAACACGGTGGTTTCCCCGCCCGGATACAGCCAGACTTGCGGTTCCTCCTGCGGTGGCCACTCGCCTTTCAGCGAAACCGCCTGCCGTTCCAGGGCCAACGACAGTTCAACCCCGGCCGGTAACGGTGAGTCTATCGCCACCGCAGTTTTATCCTGCGGTCGACCGGCGGCGACAATACGCCACCCCTTGCGGCTGAACGCCACGCCATAGGTTGTTCCTTCACGCTCAGCCCGTTCCGCAACCTCATTCAACTGCCAGGCCAGTTGCTCACCCTGTCGTGCCAGTTGATTTTCAACTGCGGGAGAACGCAGCATCACCAGGCTGCAGGTGATGCCTAACAACAGCAGCACCAGCATAATTTCCAGCAGGGTAAAACCGCGTTCGCACCTCATCATTACTCTGCTTTATCCGCCGTTTTATCAGGCCAGTTACCGATGTCGTCATCAGTGTCGGCAATGCCATCCGGGCCGATGGAGAACACATCCAGCCTGCCGTGCTTGCCGGGGTTGCGCAGTTGATACGCATTGCCCCAGGGATCCTGCGGCAGGCGGCGGATATAACCGTCTTCAGGATAATTGCGGGGAACCGGCGCCACTTCAGGCTTGGCCAACAGCGCAGCCAACCCCTGCTCCGAACTGGGATAACGCCCATTGTCCAATTTGTACATATCCAGCGCATTCTCCAGGGCGACAATATCGCTGGTCGCCTTTTGCTTATCCGCTTTCTCTTTATTTCCCATCAGGCTGGGAATAGTCAAACTGGCCAATAACCCCAGAATCACAATCACCACCATAATTTCCAAAAGCGTAAAACCCTTTTGACGAAACTTGCGTACACGACTGCTCTTTCTCACTTTATTTTCCGTTAACATCTTTCTCATCCAATCATGTTATTGAGCTGCAATATTGGCTGCAGGATAGCCAAAATAATAAACAGCACCGAACTGGCCATCACTATCACCAATAAAGGTTCAAACAGCCCCAGAGCCAAGGTTATTTGCCGATTAAAGGCATCCTGTTGCATATTCGCCGCCCGCTCAAGCATCATTTCCAATTCACCGCTGCGCTCACCGGACATGATCATGTGCCGCATCATCGGCGAAAAAAGCGCGGTCCCCTCCAGAGACGGCGACAACCCTTCACCTTCACGCACCCGTTCCATCGCCGCCAGCAACCGCTGCCGGGCATGATCATTGCCCAACACGCTGGCGCTGATGCGCATCGCCTCCAGTAACGGCACCGCGCTGGCGTTCAAAATGCTCAACGTTTTGGCATAGCGCGCCGTATTCACGCCCAGGGTCAACTTGCCGATAACCGGCAGCCGCAGGATAAAAGCATGCCACCGGGTACGCCTGGCCGGCATCTTCAGGCGATAGCGAAACAAACCGACGCCCGCCAGCAACAGCATCAGCGCTGCCGGCCCCCATTGTCGGATGGCGTCACTGGCACCGATCAGCAGCCGGGTGGACAACGGCAAGGCCTGTTTCATATGAATAAATTGCTCGATGACTTTAGGCACCACCGCAGTAAGCAAAATGGCCACTACCCCGATCGCCACCACCGTCAGCACCATTGGGTACACCAATGCCTGAGTGATCTTGTTTTTCATTTGCTGACGCTGTTCGACATAGTCGGCCAAACGCTCCAGCACCGGCGCAAGATGGCCGGAGATTTCGCCGGCTGTCACCATGGCGCAGTACAGGCGATCAAAAATAAGCGGGTATTGCCCTAGGGCATGCGCCAGGGAAAACCCCTCCAGGATCCGCAGGCGTACCTGCGTCAGCACCGCCTGCAAGCCTTTCTTTTCCGTTTGTCGCGCCACCGCCATCAGCGCTTCTTCTAGCGGCAACGCGGCGGACATCAACGTCGCCAACTGACGGGTCAACAACGCCAGATCGCTGCTCGTGACGCCGGAGGTCAGCCTGAATCCAGCCAGCTTGTTGAAACTGCGCGTTTTTTTGGCTTTAACCGCCAGCACCTGCCATCCTTTTTCACGCAACAGGTCACGGGCATGGCGCAAGGAATCTGCCTCGAGCGCACCGCGTCGGGCACGCCCTTGCCTGTCGCAGGCATGATAATCAAACCTCATCGCCATCCCCTTCGCGGGTCACTCTCAGCACCTCTTCCAGGCTGGTCTCGCCGGCGCTCATTTTGGCGATCCCATCCTGACGTAAAGACTGATAGCGCGAGGCCGCCAGCCGCATGATGTCGATCTCGCTGTCTCCGCGGTGGATCGCCAGCCGCATGGGCTCATCCAGCACCAGCAGCTCATGCAACCCGATACGACCAAGGTAGCCCTGCCCACTGCAGGCGTTACAGCCTAGAGGTCGCCAGCAAGTGACGCCCTGATCCACAGGCAGACCAAACGCCCGCCGTTGCCGATCAGACAGGGCGTAGGGTTCGCGGCACTGCGGACACAGCCGCCGCACCAGACGCTGCGCCAACACGCCGCTAAGCGAACTGGACAGCAAGAATGGCTCAACCCCCATATCTCGCAGGCGGGTAATGGCGCCGATCGCCGTATTGGTGTGCAACGTGGACAGCACCAGGTGCCCGGTCAGCGAAGCCTGAACCGCAATCTGCGCCGTTTCGCCGTCGCGGATCTCACCGATCAGCACCACATCGGGATCTTGGCGCAGCAACGCACGCAGCCCGCGGGCGAAGGTCATGTCCACCTTCGGATTCACCTGAGTCTGCGCAATGCCGCTCAACTCGTACTCGACCGGATCTTCAATGGTCATGATGTTGCGGTTTTCGTCGTTAATCTGGTTCAGCAAGGTATAGAGCGTGGTGCTCTTGCCGGAGCCGGTCGGCCCGGTAACCAGGATGATGCCGTGTGGCTGCTGAATCAGACGCATAAGCGCCTGTTGACGCTCCTGCGTCATCCCCAAACTGGGCAGATCCAGCCTGACGCTATTTTTGTCCAGCAGGCGCATAACCACCCGTTCGCCGTGGCTGGCCGGCATCACCGATACGCGCACGTCGATCGCCCGTCCACCGACCTTCAACGTCATGCGTCCATCCTGCGGCACCCGTTTTTCAGCGATGTCCAGTTTCGACATCACTTTGATGCGCGACACCAGCAGCGCGGCCAATTTGCGCTGTGGCGCCAGAATGCGTTGCAGCGCACCGTCAATGCGAAAACGGATCACCAATTCGCTTTCGTAGGTTTCGATATGGATGTCTGAGGCACGGGCTTTGATTGCCTCGCTCAGCATGGCGTTGATCAGGCGGATGATTGGCGCATCGTTCTGCTCATCCAGCAGGTCCTGTTGCTCCGGCAGCTCTTCCGCCAGCGTGTAAAAGTCCAGCTCGCCACCCAGATCGTCGATCATCTTCTGCGCATGACCGGCCTCCTGCTGGTAATACGCCACCAGCTTTTGTTCAAAGATTTCAGGCTCCAACCGCACCAACATCGGCTCGCCCGGCAAACAGCGGTATGCTTCCATCAGCGCGGCCTGAGCCGTTTTCTGATGGCAATACAGCAGTGTGTCGCTCTGTTCGGCGACGGCGAGCACGCCGTGCTGGCGCGCCCAGGCAAAAGGCAACAGGTGGCCTGAGGGGTTCGGCGTCATGGTTTTCCCTCTTGGCCATAGAACGCATTGACCTGCGAAATGACGCGGAGAAACGCTTGATTGTCACCCACGGTTTGGCCGGAGGAGATTTCCTCGCGCAACGCCGTTTTCAGCTCGATATCTTCCCGCTGCTCAACATCAAATTTGCCGACTTTACGTTGGCTCTGCTGAGAGAATCCTTCGGTCGTCCGGATGATGGTCGGGCGGATGAACAGCATTAAATTGCGCTTGCTCTCTTTCACCGACGTAGAACGGAACAGCGCGCCCAATACCGGAATTTTCCCCAACAGCGGAACGCTGCTTTCCACCTCTGAATTGGTTTTATCCAGCAGACCGCCAACCACCACCGTTTCGCCGCTGTCGACCAACACGGTGTTGTTTACCGTACGGATATTAAAAGTGGCGCCCAGGGAATCGGCGGAGACCTGCGTATTGTCGGCAACGCTGGAGACTTCCTGCTCAATCTGCATCAGGACCGATTGGCCCTTGTTAATCTGCGGTTTGACCTTGAGTTTTATCCCCACGGTTTTACGCGAGACGGTATTGAAAACGTTATCGCTGTTGGTGGTTTGCGAGCCGGTCAAAATAGGCACATCCTGGCCTACGCTGAATTCCGCTTCGGCGTTATCCAGGGTGACAATGCTCGGCGTAGCCAGAATATTATTTTGATTATTGCTGGCGATGGCGGATAGCAATACTCCCCAGTTTCCGCTGTAAAAGCCGGTCATCAAACCACTGGCCTTGTTGAAAGCCTCGAGCATGCCACCGTCAAAACCCGATGAAACGCCAGGTACATTGCCGCCAAACTGTGTGCCACCGCCGTATTTATTGGCCCACTGGACGCCGATATTCAGCCCCTGGCCATCCTGCACTTCGACAATCACCGCCTCAACCAGTACCTGAGCACGGCGGACATCCAGCTTGGTCACCACCTCTTCCAGGTCGCGCATCACATCCGGCGCAGCGGTGATGATCAACGCATTGGTTTGCTCATCGGCTTTGATCACCACATTTTTCAACAAGGCTACATTGGTTGCCGCGCCCTCTTTTTCATTTTGCAGGCCTGAGCTAATCCCCGTCAGCACCTCGACCAGGCTCTGCGCCTTGGCGTATTTCAGTTGAATGACTTGGGTATTGCCTTGATTGACGCTCTTGTTATCCAGCCGATAAATCATGTCCTTAACATATTCGCGGATCCGATCGTCGCCGGTAATCATCACAGTATTGGTTCTTTCATCCGCGACCAGTCGCAGCGTCGCAGCACCCGCCATCCGCTGCTTGCCCTCTTCGCGGAACAGCGCATTGACCATACGCACAATCTCGGCCGCCGCCGCATGCTTCAGCGCAAGCGTTTCTATCTGATTGCTGTCGTCCTGATCCATCTCCCGAACAATATCGATCAACCCATTCACTACCGCGGCTCTGCCGGTTATCAACAACGCGTTGCCCTGTTCATAGTGCGCCACGCTGCCTACGCCCACGCTGTCATTCAGTTGACGTAATAATGGGGAAATATCCTTGGCCGCGATATTGCGCAAAGGAACAATACGCATTACAACCTCATCCCCTTCCCCAATCAGCTCACCGCCGGCCTGCGACAAAGCGGCTCTTTTCCCGTCTTTCGCCACAATGACTTTAAGCACGTTATTTGGCATACCAATGACGGTATATCCGTACACGTCCAGCACGTTCAGGAAGAATTGATAATATTGTTTATCGTTAAGCTGCTCATAGCTACGTACGGTGACTTTTCCTTTCACCGCCGGATCAATAATGATCGTTTTGCCCAGGTTTTTACTGACCGTGTTGATAAATTCCTGAATATCCGTACCTTTGAAATTGGCAGAGAATGACGCTGCATGCGTTATCCCGGGGGTAACCGCCAACATTGATACCACCACCAGTTCCCGCCAGGGAAGGCGAGCCAGTTGATGGCCAAAATGGTAAAAAAGATGCGTAATCACAATGTAGCCTTATGACCTTAAAAAGTTCCAATTCTAAAAAGAAAGCACACCTAGTCTTTTAAAATCATCAAGGCGTAGTATCCATTCTCGTCAAGCAATATCTTGTCTTGCAGTATCCGTAATACGACGACATTACTGTTAGCAATGCGATCGCCCATACCATAACTGGCCTGTTTGCCGGAGCGTTCTATTATCGCCAGGCTGTGTTTGGGGTTATCGCTAAACAGCAAGCCGGTAACTTTGCCCGCCAGACGCGTTTCAGGGGCATTGTTGATAGCATCGTCGCTTATGCCCTGCGAGCTAATCTTATAGCTCACGCCGTTATTCCTCTCTCCCCGACTTTCCCCATAGCGGCCAAAAAAATCAGCATTGTTGATTTTTTCTATATCATCTTTCGCAGGGAAACCAACATAACGTCCCCTTTCAGGCACGAAGTTACGCTGCGACGATACATCTGCCTGATCGAAACGATAAATTTTCCAAAGCTGAGAGAAAATAAACACCGCATTCGCCAGAAAGAAAAATGAAATAAAAAAAACAATAAACCTTTTACTCACTTAGGCCTCGGGGTAATCAGATAAATTGGCGGCACGTTTTCATCAGGCGCTAAGCAGACACACCCACAAACATCGCCACCGAAAACAGCAGAGTCAACGTCAGTGCAATTTTGTAGTTAATGGTTTCCAAAATGCCCTTCTTCCCTTTTTTACTTTCCGCCAGTTTTTTATTTTCAGACCCAGCACCCACAGTGGTTACCCGCTCGCAGGCCTGAAAACTTAGCATGACGCCAAATCGGGGAATGGTTTTAATCACCTGACCAGGGATGCCGTGCCGCGACAACAACGATCGACATTGAAATATAATTTGATGATAATTGTTATCGCTGATGGTTTCATGATTGCAAAACCATACTGCGCGAATGATATCATTCTTTTTATATATACCACTAAGCAGACAGAGAATAAACCGACGTTGCAGTTCCGTCATTTCAATGATGATATTCTCTCTTTTGAAAAACAATGTTTTATTATTGTTATCTAATACAACCGACTCATTTTCCATCAGGGTGTCATTCAGAGCAATGTCATGTACGTCCATATTTCACCTATTGGCTATAAGAATAATAATCAGGTATTTTTTTGCATTCCAGCCCCCAAACACCCCTGTTCAAGGAAGAAGCAAAAGAATAGCGCAATTAAATATGCCATCTAATAAAACATGAACAACAATGAATGGCAACAGCATCCAAATGCAATATATAAGATAAAATTAATAATATTTAGAAAAACAGATTAAAACAAAAATAATAAATAAAAACAACAAGTTACATTAAAATATAAAATGAATAAAATAACATATATAAAAATATATATCATTTCTCATAATTATAGACATCCTGATATGGGGTGGGAGTCAGGAATAGAGGAGCTAAGCCTGACTATAACACTAAAGGAGAAAAACAGTAGTTAATTAATAATTTCTATCGTTACTATGCTCTCACACCATAGACTATGATTTTACATTACAAATAAACATCGGGGTATAAACGTTACTAAACATCAGAGTGTCCTTATCAAGATAATTGATATGGTAGAAGTTAGATTCACTATTAAAAAAATAGGAGTACACCTCAGAGGGTAAGGTATCTCTTGCCGAACGTTGTTCATTGCCATATTTAAATTTATAAAAATCATCTTGTGCAACATACGTGAAATTAACATTGCGACTCACAAAAAAACGTTTATCTCCACTGCTCGCCACGCCATTCAGAGTCATAATGCCCTTATTGCTTGTAAAAAAAACGTAGTGCATTTTTAAAATGAGGCGAATATCCATAGGTACGCTGACATTATCCAAATCATTGGCGTAAGTGAACTTCGCATTAGCTTCGCAGGCAATGCCCTTTAAATCCTGATGAGAATGGGTGAGATAATATATGCTACTGCCAAAAATAATGCACAGAACAATGAGTATCATCGACAGTACGGTTAACTTTTTTTCCATGCGCGGATATACTCGCTTTCACAATGATGATAAAAATGATCGCTGTTCATTACACATTTTGCGATAAACTGACGGCCACTGTCTTCTGTGGTATTAAGAGAGTGATTGAGCCGTGTAATAATCACTTCATCCTTACCACATCGATTGCCATAAAGATCCTTTTCGGCCAAAAACTGCAGGTAGCGATCCGTTTTTTTATCGAGATACCTTCCAGAGTAATAAATCGGGCAACCTTTGACCACACCAAGATAAGAGATAAACGGGCGTTTCTCATTTTCACGGTAATGCTGATAATAAAAAAACAAGAAAACCAGGATGGCAAGCGGCAATGCAATTGATAAGGTACGAAGTAACGTAATCAGATAATAATGATGTGCATATGGTCTTTGGCTACCACTGGCGTCAGACATTAACGGGGGGGCGTCTTCCGGCGATTGGCTGGGGGGGGCAATGTCCAAGATTTTAATTAAAATGGTTTTATTAATTCTATAACCTGTTTTAGCCACCGTGATGATCAAGCGATCGCTGAATCCTACGGAAAGCAATGCCCGGCGAGTCAGGCTAATATATTGGTTCAGAGTTGCGGAGGATACACTCAGACTTTGCTCACCCCAAACCTGCTTAAAAATATCCTCTCTGCTTACCGGCTTCACGCCATGCTCAAGCAAGCATTTGAACACTCTGACATTCAGGCTCGATAAAAATACTTCATTACCATTTCTCATGCTCTTTAAAGAGCCGTTCTCGGTATTAAAGGCAACCTTGTTATCAATGATATAAATCATGTTACAGCCTAATCTGATGCCTGATTATTGTCCAAAACGCCGTACCGACCCACTATAGTCAATAGTAAAATTATTGCCTGACAACACCAGAAATTAACAATATTTTAACCACAACATCGACACCCCGCAACATCAAGGTAATTCTCATCCTATTCAGGTATCGCTGAAAAAGAAAAAGCATCGAGACCAACATTCTTGAGACATCATATTATTTTTTAGGTGAAGATCTGATCGGATGACTGATTATAACGTCTATTTATCGAGCAGACAGGCTAAACGACGATAGACAAAAATAGTTCGTAAGCGGTAGGGGAGGAAAAGGCGGAAGCTGAAATTGGTGGAGGCCCTGCCAGCTACATCCCGGCACACACGTCACCTGCTACGGCTGCTTCCTTCCGGATCTGACCGAGTTCACAAGTTAGTGTTGCGGGAGAACCAACAGGGCCCCCATTGACGGCTTCTATGACTGCGAAGCGGTGGGCATTATCGGCGATGACCAGCCAAATAGCAAGCCAACCGGGGCTAACCGCTGTTTTCTTACCCACCCTGGCTATGGCACACTTGCATCCTTGGTTTTTTGCCGCAGCAGGAAAACATAAATGGAACCAGAGGACGCCACATTCAGCCAGCGCGTGTTCCACGTGATAGCCGCCATTCCCTATGGCAAGGTCACGACCTATGGCGAGGTAGCGCGGCTGGCGGGCTCACCGCGTGCCGCACGTCAGGTCGGCGGCGTACTGAGGCGTCTGCCGGAAGGCAGCAGCCTGCCCTGGCACCGGGTGATTAACCGTCACGGCCAAATTTCGCAGCAGGGGGAGGACTTTCAACGTCAGCGCCAGGCGCTGCTGAGTGAGGGAATCATCTTCGGGGCGCACAGCACGGTCGATCTGCTGATTTATGGCTGGCGCTGGTAGCAAAAAACAGCCTTTGGCCGGAGCGCAAAGGCTGTTGATTTCTTACTGCTTCAGGTTTTCCGGCTTACGGCATGGCTGTTGGCGTTGCCTGAACCGCAATGCCTTGCACCGGAACCAACTGCAGGTCGGCACGGGTGCCGTTGCGGTTCACGACTTCCTGGATAGTATCGGTGATAAAGGTCATCCGGCCGTTTACCGTAATGGCCGCGCTCAGGATAATGCGCGCATTAGGCTGAATATCTGCCGGGTTGTAAGGCAGGACAAAATTAAACGGCGCCTGCTTGCCTTCAGTGCGAACCGCACGCTGGGCAATCACTTTCGACGGCGCATCCGCCAATGAGGCATCAGAGAGCGTAACCGTCAGTACGGCATCCGGTGGCAGCGCAATGCGCTGGCGAATGTTAACCGAACCAGTTACCGCCGGGCCCTGAATCTGCGTTTGCGCAATCGCTGGGTTTCCCGCTGCCGGCACAGGCACATTGGCGCTCTTTTGAGCACAACCCGCCAGGGTGATCGTCAATGCTGCTGCTCCACCTACGATTTGCCAGAGTTTCATGGATCGGTCTCCTTTTTTATTATCAATAGCTTGGTGGCTTTCACCACCCCACTCATTAAACTTAGCACAAAATACTGAAAAATCCATTTAGCACTGCCTATTAATCACTTAGCCTTCTAATAACGCTCAGTATTCAGGCAATTTTTCCTGTGCCTTAACGCAACATATTGACGTCTTGCCGTGATATTCCGCACACTGCGCAAAATGATTATTAAAAAGGTAGTAACTTTATGAGCCAGGCACTGCAAAACCTCCTCGATCTGCTGGATCTGGAGAAAATCGAAGAAGGGCTATTCCGCGGACAAAGTGAAGATCTGGGTCTACGTCAGGTATTCGGCGGCCAGGTGGTCGGTCAGGCGTTGTATGCCGCCAAACAAACCGTGCCAGCAGAACGCAGTGTGCACTCGTTCCACAGCTATTTTTTGCGCCCGGGCGACAGCAGCAAGCCGATTATTTATGACGTAGAAATCCTGCGCGACGGCAATAGCTTCAGCGCCCGTCGCGTCAGCGCCATTCAGCACGGTAAACCGATCTTCTACATGACCGCCTCTTTCCAAAGCCCGGAAGCGGGGTTTGAACACCAGAACACCATGCCGGACGTGCCGCCGCCAGAAGGGCTGATGTCCGAATCAGACATTGCCCAAAAGTTGGCGCATATGCTGCCGGATAAGGTGCGTGAAAAGTTTATCGGCCAAAAGCCGATTGAAATGCGCCCGGTCAAATTCCACAACCCGCTGAAAGGCACGGTGGAAGAACCGCACCGTTACGTGTGGTTCCGCGCCAACGGCACCATGCCGGACGATCAGCGTATCCATCAATATCTGCTGGGCTATGCGTCAGACTTCAATTTCCTGCCGACAGCACTGCAACCGCACGGCGTCGGTTTCCTTGAGCCGGGCATGCAGGTGGCGACCATCGATCATTCGATGTGGTTCCACCGGCCGTTCCGCATGGACGACTGGTTGCTGTACGTAGTGGAAAGCTCCTCAGCTTCTGGTGCGCGCGGCTTTGTGCGCGGCCAGTTCTACACCCGTGAAGGCGTACTGGTCGCCACTACGGTACAAGAAGGCGTGATTCGCCAGCGCGATGCCTAAATAAAGAAAAAGGGCGATGTCACCATCGCCCTTTTCGCATCATCATTATTTTTCGTGTTATTTAGCGCACTGCCCTTCTTCAAGGCTTATTGGTTGTAGGCACTCTCGCCATGGCTGTTGACGTCCAGACCTTCGCGCTCCTGCTCTTCCGGTACGCGCAGACCGACGATGGCGCCAGCCACTTTGAAGGCGATGAAAGCAGCCACACCGGACCAGACCAGGGTGATGACCACGCTCAGCAACTGGACCCACACCTGATGGCCCATGGTGACGCCTTCTGCGTAACCGGTGCCGCCCAGTGAGGCAGAGGTGAACACGCCGGTCAACAGGCAGCCGACGATGCCACACACGCCATGCACGCCGAACACGTCGCAAGTATCGTCCACTTTCAGCCATTTCTTCAGCGTGACCACGCCCCACAGACCGGCAATACCGCCGATCAGACCGATAATCAACGCCCCGCCGACACCCACGGTGCCCGCAGCCGGCGTGATGGCGACCAACCCGGCGATACACCCGGAGCACGCGCCCAACAGCGAAGGCTTGCCGCGCACAATCCACTCGGCAAAGGTCCAGGAGAGGATCGCGCCGGCGGTAGCAATCACCGTGTTCAGGAAGGCCAGTGCCGCAATGCCGTTAGCCGCGCTGGCAGAACCGGCGTTGAAGCCGAACCAGCCGACATACAGGATAGCCGCGCCGGTAAACACCATTGGCAGGTTATGCGGTTTGAAGGCTTCTTTGCCGAAACCCGCGCGTTTGCCCAACAGGTAGGCGCCAATCAGCCCGGCGCTTGCCGCATTGATGTGCACCACGGTGCCGCCGGCAAAGTCCAGCGCGCCGTCAGCGGCCAGGAAACCGCCGCCCCACACCATGTGCGCAATCGGCAGATAGGAAATGGTGAACCAGATAGCCGCAAAGATCACCACAGCAGAGAAGCGGATACGCTCGGCAAAACCGCCGACTACCAGCGCCACGGTGATGCATGCGAAGGAGCACTGGAACGCCACGTGGATCATCTGATTAAAGGTGCCGGTGACGCTATCGATGCCGATGCCTTTCAGCATCGCCGTCTGGAATCCACCGAAGAACGCATTGCCCTCGCTGAAAGCCAGGCTGTAACCATAAAGCACCCACAGCACGCACACCATTGCGAAGGTGACAGTGACCTGAGTCAACATGGAGAGCACGTTTTTGGAACGCAGCAAACCACCGTAGAACAGAGCTACGCCTGGCAAGGTCATGAACAGCACCAAAGCGGTGCAAATCATCATGAACGCGTTGTCAGCCTTGTCTGCGACCGCCGGAGCGGCCAGGGCCAAAGAAGGAACCATGGTTACCGTACTCAGGCCCAACATGGATAAAAGTTTTTTCATTATCAATCCATCCCCATTACTTTACTGAGCCTGTGATTACAGTGCTGCTTCGTCTGTTTCGCCGGTGCGAATGCGAATGACACGTTGCAATTCGGCAACGAAAATTTTGCCGTCACCGATTTTACCGGTGTAGGCCGCTTTACTAATGACATCAACCACTTCGTCCAACTGATCGTCGGCGATAGCAATGTCGATTTTGACTTTAGGTAAGAAGTTGACGCTGTATTCCGCTCCGCGATAGAGCTCAGCATGACCCTTCTGGCGACCAAACCCTTTCACTTCGGTTACGGTCAGCCCCTGAATACCTACAGAGGATAGGGCTTCACGCACGTCCTCCAGCTTGAATGGTTTAATCACCACGGTAACCAGCTTCATATTGCCCCTCCACGAATTAAGCCCAAACTCCCCCTTGGTACGAGTCTTATAAAGCAAAGGCTATGCCACAAATGGTTTTGTGCGCGAATTCAGCAAATTAACCGACGGGCTGGCGATGCGACGTACCGAGGCTACCCGGCAACCGGTTCCTCCGAGGGTGATTGATTAAATATTGCGCACTAATTTGGTGCATGACGCGTCGAAAAAGTGCAGAGCAAGGGATTTGAAAAGGATGGATGCCTGTTTGTGGTGCGTGGCGGGAAAAAGAAAGGGCCGGTTTTGATGACCGGCCCCTGGGATCATGCGGTTTGCGTTTCTTCGCGGCTGGCAGCGGCCAGCTGCTCGCCCACCAGTTGCAGTTGATACATCTGGTAGTAACGCCCCTGTTGCGCCAGCAGTTGCTGATGATTGCCCTGTTCGACTGCCTGACCGCGGTGCAACACCAGAATCGAGTCGGCATCGACAATGGTCGACAGACGGTGAGCGATCACCACCAACGTGGTGTGCTCACGGATCAAACGCAGCGCGCGCTGGATCGCCTGCTCGGTTCCGGAGTCAATGTTGGCGGTCGCCTCGTCCAGGATCAGGATCTGCGGCGCCTGCACCAACACTCTGGCCATTGCCAACAGCTGTTTCTGGCCCACCGACAGATTGTTGCCCTGCTCGCCCAGACGGGTATGGATGCCCTGCGGGAAGGTCCGTACCAGCTCAGCCAACTGCACCGTTTCCAGCGCCTGCCAGACCGTCTCTTCGCTGATGTTGCGCCCCAGAGTCACGTTGGCCAGCACCGATTCGGCGATCACCACCGGATCTTGCTGCACCATTGCCACGCCCTGGCGCAGCGTGCGGTGCGACAGGTTGGACAGCGGACGACCGTCAAGGCGCACTTCACCTTCGTTGACCGGGTAATAACCCATCAGCAAATTAGCCAAGGTGCTCTTGCCGCTGCCGGTATGGCCAACCAGCGCCACGAAACCGCGCGAAGGCACCGACAGCGAAATATGTTGCAGCACCTTTTTATCTTCACGGTAAGCAAAGCTCAGGTTGTCGATGTCGATGCGGCCGCTTTCCAGCGGGCGATCGTCCGTCCCGTAGCTTTGCTGGCTGCGGTCCATCAACTCGAAAATGCGCTCGCCGGCCACCACCGCCTGTTGCAGGATCGACTGTTGCGACGTCAGTTCGATTAGCGGCTCATTCAGGCGCCCCAGGTAGTTGATAAAGGCATACAGCACACCGACGCCTATCGACCCTTCGCCGCTGAAACCAAACAGCATCAGCAGGCCGCACAGCACCAGCGCCGAAAACAGGCTGAGCAGCGGCCGCAGCAGAAAACCGTCCAGGCGCAGCGTCTGCATACGCGCGGAATAGTGTGACCGACTGGCTGCGCTCATGCGTTCGCCAAAGCGGATCTGCTGACGGAACTGCTGGATCACGCCCATGCCGTTGATCACTTCATTAAAACCGTCGTTGATGTCCGCCAGATAGCCGCGCATCCGGCGTACGACCGGCGTGCTGTAGTACTGATAAATGCCCATCACCACAAATACCGCCGGGAAGATGCAAATCGCCACCAGCGCCATGCGCCAGTCGAGGCTAAACATCGCCACCAGCATGGCGCCAATCAACGCGGCGCTTTTCAGCACGGTGGAAACCACCATTACGTACAGATCTTTAATCACTTCCGTGTCATTGGTCACCCGCGAGATTAACTGCCCGACCGGTTGCGTATCGAAGGCGCTGAGCGGCTGACGCAGTGCAGCGTCCATCACATCGGTACGCAGACGTTGAACCACCCCCACCGCGGCCTGATTGAACAGCAGCGCCTGGAAATAGTGCAGCGCCGCCGCCAACAGCTCCAGCAGAATGTAGGCCGCCGCCAGCCCGCAGACGATCATTAACGGCAATTGCCCTTTGGCGACGTAATTATCGATAAAGTAACTGACCAGAATCGGCCCGGCGACTTCCGCCGCTGCCGCTACCCACAGCATCAACACCGCCAGCCCCAGCGGTTTGCGGTAGGGCGAACCATAAGCCAGCAGCCGTTTCAGCGTCGGCCACAGCTTTTGCATTTTATTCATTGGTTAACATCTCCTCGCCGGCTTGCGGAGCTTCATCCAGCGCCGCCTCCAGTTGCTGATAGCGATACATATCGCGATACCAGCCGGGCTGAGTTGCCAGCGACGCATGCTGGCCGCGCTGCGCCACGCCGCCGTGCTGTATCACCAGGATCTCGCTGGCTTCGGTCAACGCCGAAAGCCGGTGCGCGCTGATAATCACCGTACGGTTCTGCCCCCAACTGCGTAAATTGTGCAGGATCTGATGTTCAGTTCGGCCATCCACCGCCGAGAGCGCGTCGTCGAGGATCAGGATCTCCGCATCCAGCAACAGGGCACGTGCAATGGAAATACGCTGTTTCTGTCCACCGGAAAGCATTACGCCGCGCTCGCCCACTTCGGTTTCATAGCCCTGCGGCAGCCGCAAGATATCCTCGTGCACGCTGGCCAGACGAGCTGCGCGTTCAATCTGCTCCTGCGTCGCTCCCGGCTTGCCCAGAGCAATATTGTTGGCAACGCTGTCCGAAAACAGGAACGGCGTCTGGCTGACCACGGACAGCCTCGAGCGCCAATCGTCAAGCTTCACCTGGGTCAGCGGCATCCCCTGATAGCTAATCTGGCCCTCGTCAATGTCGAACTGACGCTGGATCAACGACAACAGCGTCGACTTCCCGGCACCGGTTGGCCCGCACAGGCCGAGCATCTGCCCCGGCGCCAGTTTCAGCGCTACGTTATGCAGAGCCGCATGCGAATTTCCCGGGTAATGGAATGCCCGGATGTCGACCTCCAGGTTGCCGCGCCCGGCCGGCAACAGGCTCTCGCCGTCGGTCACCGCCGGCGCTTCTTCCAGCAGGCTGCGAATACGGCCATAGGCCGCGCTGCCGCGCTCCACGATGTTGAACATCCAGGCCAGCGCCAGCATCGGCCAAATCATCAGGCCAAGGTACATCACGAAGCTGGTCAATTGGCCAAGCGTCAGCGAACCGTTGACCACCATCCAACTGCCGCCGCCGATCGCCAGCAGATTGGAAGCGCCGATGGCGATATAAATCGTCGGATCAAAACGGGCGTCTATTCGCGCCACGTGCATATTTTTGGCGCCGGTTTGCGCGGCGACTTCCGCAAACTGGTTGGACTGATGATCTTCCAGGCCGAATGCCTTGATCATACGAATGCTGGTCATGCTTTCCTGAGCCTGATCGTTCAGGCTGGAAAAGGCTGCCTGCGCCGATTTAAAGCGCTGATGCAACTGATCGCCATAATACTTAATCACAATCGCCATGATCGGCATCGGGATCAGCGACAGCAGAGTCAGTTGCCAGCTGATTTGGGTACTCATCACCACCAGCACCGCCAACCCCATCACCAGTGAATCCACCAGCGTCAGCACCCCTTCACCGGCAGCGAAAACCACCCGATCCACATCATTGGTGGCACGCGCCATCAGATCACCGGTGCGGTGACGCAGATAAAAGGCCGGATTCTGCCTGCTGAGCTGGCGATAAAAATTCTCGCGCAGTTCAACGGCGAGTTGGTAGGAGGCACCAAACAGCAGTACCCGCCACACGTAGCGCAGCAGGTAAACAATCACGGCGGTGCCGAGCATCAGCCCCAGCCAGGCCATCAACACGCCGGCAGACATCTGTTTTTCGGTGATACCGTCGACAATGATGCCCACCAGCTTGGGCGGCAACAGTTGCAGTATGGCGATGACGATCAGCAGCACCACCGCCCCCAGGTAGCGGCGCCACTCGCGGCGGAAATACCAGCCGATTTGAGCAAATAATCTCACGCAGTTTTATTCCAGGATAATGTAGTCGATTTTACTCTCGCTCTGACTCAGCAGAGTAGAATACCATCCTTAACTTGCCAGTTTGGTGAACATTTCACTCGGGAACCGGCAGTGCGGTGGTGTATTTGATTTTTTCCATCGCGAAGCTGGAAGTGACGTCGATCAACCCCGGCACGCCGTTCACCAGGCGCTTGTAAAAGCTGTCGTAACTCTTCATGTCCGCCACTTCCACCTGCATCAGGTAATCGTACTCGCCCGCCATGCGATAGAACGCCAGCACCTCTGGCATCTGTTGGGTCAGTTGCACGAACTTCTGATACCACTCGCTGCTGTGCTGCTGGGTTTTGATCAGCACAAACGCCGTCAGCCCCAGGCCCAGCTTTTCGTTATCCAGCAGCGCGACGCGCCCACGGATGTAGCCTTCATCTTCCAGCCGCTTCAGCCTTTTCCAGCAGGGCGTCGACGTCAGATTGACCGCGTCGGCCAGCGCCTGCAGCGACTGCGTGCAGTCCTGTTGCAGCATGCACAGTAATTTACGGTCTGTTTTATCTAACATATCGCCAACCAGGAGAAAAATTTTCTCCCATTAGGCGATTAAACAGGGAAAATGGCAATCCTTTTTTCCCGGCGACAGGCTATGCTACGCGGTAAACAAGCCCCCTATTCTGAGGCCAGACGATGACAAATTCTTGGGTAAAATATGCGATCGGTGAAATAGAAGCGGATTTCCAACGCTCCGCCGACACGCACCTGATCCGCCTGAACCTGCCTGAATTTCCCGGTATCTGCCTGTACCTGAAAGATGAAAGCACCCATCCGACCGGCAGCCTGAAGCACCGGTTGGCCCGTTCGCTGTTCCTGTACGGTTTGTGCAACGGTTGGATCACCGAAAACACCACGATTATCGAAGCCTCTTCCGGCAGTACCGCGGTATCCGAAGCCTACTTCGCCCGGCTGATTGGTTTGCCGTTTATCGCCGTGATGCCGTCCTGCACAGCACGCCGCAAAGTTGAGCAAATCGCCTTCTATGGCGGCCGTTGCCACTTTGTCGACCATGCGGCGCAAATTTACGCCGTCTCCGAACAGTTGGCAAAAGAGCTGAACGGCCACTATATGGATCAGTTTACCTACGCCGAGCGTGCGACAGACTGGCGCGGTAACAACAACATCGCCGACAGCATCTTCCGCCAGATGGCGCGCGAACCCTTCCCGGTACCCAAACATATTGTGATGAGCGCCGGTACCGGCGGCACCTCTGCAACTCTGGGGCGCTATATTCGCTATCAAGGGCACGACACGCGCCTGACGGTAGTCGATCCGGAAAACTCGGTGTTCTACGATTGTTTCCACCAGCGCGACCGCACCATTATCGGCAGTTGCGGCAGCCGGATCGAAGGCATTGGCCGCCCACGCGCCGAGCCTTCATTTATTCCGTCGGTAGTCGACGCTATGCTGCGCGTACCGGATGCGGCCAGCGTCGCCACCATCCACTGGCTGGAAAAAGTGTTGGGGCGCAAAGTGGGTGCATCCACCGGCACCAACGTTTGGGGCGCGCTGCAATTGGCGAAACAAATGCGTGAAAAGGCTGAGCAGGGCTCGATCGTTACCCTGTTGTGCGACAGCGGCGAACGCTATCTGGACACTTATTACAACCCGGAATGGGTGAGCAACAATATTGGTGACCTGACGCCCTGGCTGGCGCAACTGGAAGATTTGTAAGCATCGAGAACAAAAAAAGCCGGGTAAGTCATACCCGGCCGGCTGTAAAAGTAAAACCTCATAATTCGGGGGAATAGGTGAGGTAAGGTGAACGCAGCCAATGTTGCAAATAGTGAGCCACCGCCTGGTGTTCGCAGTGGCCGATAACCGGTAGCCGGGGCAGCAGCGACTTCAACTGCGGCAAGGCATTGCCCATCACCACGCCGTGCCCCACCGTCTCCAGCATCTCCTTGTCGTTCATCGCATCGCCAAACGCCATGCAATCCGCCATCGTTATCCCCAGGTGGCGGCTCAACATATCCAACGCAGTGCCCTTGTTGCAGCCGAGCGGCAGCACTTCCAGGCACTCGTAAGCGGAAAAACAGAGATCGGCACTATCGCCCAGATGCGCCTGCAGTTGCAGCTGTAACGCCAGTAACGCCTCGTGCGGCGCGATAAAACACACTTTACTGTTGCCGAACGCCGGCAGCCGGCGCAGTTCCGCCAGTTGGAAACGAAAACCGCTCAGGTGATGTGCCCTTAGCATCTCGTCCGGTACCGCAAATTCCGTTATCCAGCCTTCATCACGAAAAACGTGCATGCTGGCCTCGGTACGCCAGTGGGTATGCAGCACCTCTTCGGCAATATCGGCCGGCAAATCGGTGGCGTGCAGTTGCTGCCCCCGATTGTCGTAAACCCGGGTGCCGTTGCCGGTAATCAGATAACCCTGCAGGCCGAGTTGCGCCATGATCGGCTGAGCATCAAGGTAGTGGCGCCCGGTGGCGAAGGTCACGATCATGTCTCGTTCAACCAGTTGCTTCAACACCGCCAGGGTTTCCGATCCGACCCGGTGATCCGGCGTCAGCAAAGTGCCATCCATATCAAAAGCCGCCAGACGATACATAAAGACCTCGTGAATGTGAACGCGATTACAATCACTGCAGTATGGGATGGTATTTGCGGAAGTAATAGTGAACAATTCTGCAAAACCGTTCCGGATTTCTATCATGCGCCTGACCCACCGTCTCAGCCAATATCAACGCCTGTACCAGCAGATCGGCGGCGCGCCGGTGGCGATCACCATCGGCGAGCTGGCGGCGCTGTTCTATTGCAGCGAACGCCATGCCCGCACGCTGGTGCAGCAGTTGCAGGATCAAGGTTGGCTGAGCTGGCATTCACAGGCCGGGCGCGGTAAACGCGCTCGTCTTCACTGCCTGAAAACCCCGGATGAACTGCGGGCCGCTCATCTGCAAAGATTGTTGCAAAATGGCGATCATCAGGGCGCATTGGAAATGGCGCAGTTGGATCCGCAACATCTGCAAGAGTTGCTCAGCCCACACCTCGGCGGCCAATGGCAGGCGGGCAGCCCGACGCTGCGTATCCCCTACTACCGTACGCTGGAAACCCTGGATCCGCTGACCCTCACCGGCCGTGCCGAGCAACATCTGGTCGCCACCCTGCACGCCGGATTGACGCGCTTTATGACCGGCAACCCCGAGCCACAACCGGATCTGGCCCATCACTGGCAAATCAGTGACGACGGGCTGTGCTGGCAGTTTTTTCTGCGCAGCCAGTTGCGCTGGCATAACGGCGAACCGCTGACCGGGCAACAGCTGCTGCAAACGTTGGAGAAATTACTCCAGCATCCGCGCAGCCAGCCAAGCCTGGCCAGCGTTGCCGCCATCAGCCTGCCTCATGCCTTGTGCATCCAGTTTGATCTGCTGCGCCCGGACTTTTGGCTGGCACACCGGCTGGCAGAGTTGCCCTGTCTGCTGACCCACCCGGACTCGCCGGGCATTGGCGCCGGCCCCTTTAAGCTCACGCTAAATGAGCCGCATCTGGTGCGCCTGGAGCAGCATCCGTTTTACCATTTGCAGCATCCTTATCTGGAAAGCATCGAGTATTGGATCACCCCGGAACTGCATGCCGGCGGCGCTTACACCAGTTGCCAGCACCCGGTGCGTATTACCATCGGCCCTCAAGAAGAGCTGGCGCTGGCCCGGCCGGTGCAACGCAGCATGAGCCTGGGCTGGTGCTATCTGGCGATTAACCTGAAGCATGGCGTGATCAGTGAGGCGCAGGGGCAGAAACTGCTGATGCTAATCCAGCAATCCGGCCTGCTGGCCAATCTGCCGGTCCCCAACAGCGTCATCACCCCCAGCCACGAGATGCTGCCTGGCTGGGCGATCCCGCAACATCTGGCCTGCGAGGATATTGCCCTGCCCGCCAGGCTGACGCTGTTGTACCGGCCGCCGGTTGAGCTGGAGACGGTCACGGTGGAGCTGCAACAATTATTGGCGCGCCATGGCTGTGAGCTGGAGGTGCGTTACTATGCGGGTAAACGCTGGCAAAGCGCAGAGCAAATCGAACAGGCCGATCTCCTGCTGGCGGATAACCTGATTGGCGAGTCGCCAGAAGCCACGCTGGAAAGCTGGTTGCGGCAAGATACGCTGTGGCGTGGCATTTTGCCTGACTCACGCTGGCAACATCAGCAACAAACGTTGCAGCGGATCCAGCAATTTCCCGCGCAGCAACCGCGTTTTGAGCAATTGAAAACTTACTATCAGCAGTTGATGGCCGCGGCGATCATCACCCCGCTGTTTCACTACCAATATCAAATCAGCGCACCACCGCGCATTCATGGCGTTACCCTGACCGCCTATGGCTGGTTTGATTTCTGCCAGGCCTGGCTGCCACCACCGGTGGAGAATCAACCACAGCCCCCTCAGTGATAAATGGAAGCGGCGGCTACGACATGCAGCCATTTCTGCTACCCTAGTTGCCGCACGCATTTTTTATCCGGTCGCCCGAGGGTGCCTCGGCCCGGTTTCAGCCATAAAACAAGGTGATTTTATGAAACGCGCGGTTGTCGTTTTCAGCGGTGGACAAGATTCCACGACCTGCTTGATTCAGGCATTGCAGCAGTACGATGAAGTGCATTGCATCACGTTCGATTACGGCCAGCGTCACCGTGCCGAAATCGAAGTCGCTCAGGCGCTGTCGGTCGCGCTTGGCGCCAAAGCGCATAAGGTGCTGGACGTAGGGTTACTCAACGAACTGGCTATCAGTAGCCTGACCCGTGACAGCATTCCGGTACCTGCCTATAACAACGAGCAGGAAGGCGGGCTGCCAAGCACTTTCGTACCGGGCCGTAATATCCTGTTCCTGACGCTGGCCGCTATCTATGCCTACCAGGTGGAAGCCGAAGCGGTGATCACCGGCGTTTGTGAAACCGACTTTTCCGGTTACCCGGATTGCCGCGACGAGTTTGTCAAAGCGCTGAATCACGCAGTGGTGCTCGGTATCGCCCGCGATATTCGCTTCGAAACGCCGCTGATGTGGCTGAATAAGGCAGAGACCTGGGCGCTGGCGGATTACTATCAGCAGTTGGATCGGGTACGTCAGGATACTCTGACCTGCTACAACGGTATTCAGGGCGATGGCTGTGGCGAATGTGCAGCCTGCCACCTGCGCGCCAACGGCCTGAAGCAATATCAAATCAACAAAGCCGAAGTGATGGCGAGTCTGAAACAGAAGACCGGCCTGGCCTGAGTGTACCTACCCGAAATAATTCGAGTGGCATCGACGCGGCAAGCAAACGCATCCCGATGAGCTTACTCAAGTAAGTGACTCGGGTAGCCAACAAGAATGCCGCTTGAAGCATGACGGAAATAACGGCGGCAAAGATTGCCGCTCGTTGCTTTACCGATTCTCCGACTGCGTGAGCACCTCCAGATGTTCGCGCAGTTGCCCCTCAATCGGCAACGCCTTCTGGGTTTTCAGATCGACGCAGACGAAGGTCAGTAGCGCATCCGCAACCAACGTGCCCGTTGCATCCTGCGTCACCTTCTGGCTTAGCACACCGCTTTTGCCGTTAAGCTGCACCATCTGGCTGTCGATGCGCAGTTTGTCCCCCAACACCGCCGGAGTGCGGTAATTGATATTGATGTTCACCACGATAAAGGCGATGTCGTTTTCCGTCATCCAACGGAAGCCTTCATGATTCTCCAGCCAATCCCAGCGCGCCTCCTCCAGAAACTCCAGATAGCGGGCATTATTAACGTGTTGATAAACATCAAGATGATAACCACGGACTTTAATAAAGGTATGATGCATAGGGAACGGCCGCTCCTGCCTGGTGATTACAGAATAAAGCGGGGACGGCGTACTGCCCCCGCACCCGTTTGGTCAACACGCCAAACTGGTAAGACCTGTAGAATGTAGCAGAGGAAAAAGGCTGCAATGGCACTTTGCCACGCAGCCGTGAACAGCATCACATTTTGAGTCGTGCGCGATTCCTTTCAAACAGTGCAGACCCAATGCCCGGCACTTCCTGGAGTTGTTCTATCTGTGTAAACGGACCGTTCTGCTCGCGATAGCGCACAATGCTCTCCGCTTTCTTCAGCCCTACCCCCTTCAACACACTGGCCAGTTGCTCGGCATCGGCCTGATTGATGCTGACTGAGGCTTCGTCATCGACGGCGACCTCACTTCCCTGCCCCGCCTTAACCGCCGGTGCAGATAATACCGGCTGAGCAGCCGCCGCTTTTTCCACGGCGGCCATAGACGGCCCCGCCAGGCAAATCAGGGCCGCCGTCAGCAACGCTTTCAGGCTGAAACCATAACCATTAACTGCTTTTATTTCTGCAAGTTGCATGCTGTATCCTCCTTGTGTTTAACAGCATGGCTACCTTGCCGCAGCGGGTGACGAACGGCAATTGGCGGATTTCAGATATGGAAAAGGCCGCGAAAGCGGCCTTTGGTTATTACATTGCGTTGCACAAAAATGCGGGGCTTACTGAGGCTGTTGCTGCTCAGCGGCACCCATTTTGATCTTGGCTTCTTTACGCAGGCTGGCCAGCAGGGAGTCGAAGGACACGCCGGTCGCCCCTTCTTCCATCTTGCCGACGAAGGTTTTCATTTCTTCTGCCGGCAAGGTGCCCGGGTTCACCGCATCAAGCGCAATCAGCACCACGTTGTCCTGGCGATCTTGCGACATGCCGTAAACCGGTTTGCCTTCCTGCGGATGCGGCAGCGCAAACACGCTCTGCACCAGTTGGCTGTCTTCCGGCGCACGCGCCATCTTCTGCACGCTGCCAAAGCTCAGGCCGGCCGCTTTCATCGCTTCGTCGCCCTTGCCCTGTTTCAGCTCAACCAGCAGTTTCTCGCCCTGCAGTTTGGCTTCTTGCTCAGCCTTGTTGCGCTTAACCAGCTCAGCCACACGATCTTTAACCTGGTCGAACGGCTCAATGCCTTCCGGCTTGTGACCAGATACGCGGATCACGAAGGCGCGGTCGCCATCAACGGTGATCACGTCGGAGTTGCTGCCCGGAGAGCCGCCCTCGCCAATCAGAGAACCGTCGAAAATCGACTGGATGACCGGTTTAAAGTTCAGCGCTGCCGGAACGTTGTCGCGGGTGAACCATTCGGTTTGTGCCGCTTTCACGCCGGCGGCCTCTTCGGCTGACGCCAGAGACTCGTTATCGCTGGTGGCCGCTTCGCTCACCTTCTGCTGCAGCGCGTAATAAGCGTCTACCGCTTTCTCTTGCTTGACCTGTTTGGCGATGTCGTCACGCACTTCGCTCAACGGCTTCACTTTCTCCGGTGCGATGTCGTTCAGGCGCACCACCAGATAACCTACGGAGGACTTCACTACGCCGGAAAGCTGGCCTTTTTCGGTCAGATTAGCCTGCTTCAGTTCGTCCGCGGTGGTTTCCGGCTCCAGCCAGCCCAGCTCACCGCCGGTGCGGCGTGAGATGATGTCGGTAGATTTTTCTTTCGCCAGAGTGGCGAAATCGCCGCCTTTTTTCAGCTCATCCAACACCGCATTGGCTTCCGCCTCGGTTTTCAGCTGGATCACACTGTAATTTTTGCGCTCAGGCTGGCCATAGCTGCTTTTGTGCTGGTCGTAGTAGGCGCTGATATCCGCATCTGCCACCGTCACCTTGTCTTGCATCGAGGCGGCGTCCAGCGGGATATAGCTGACTTTGACTTGTTCCGGCGCAATGAAGCTGTTCTTGTTTTGGCTGTAGTAGTCTTTCAGCTCATCGTCGGTCACGGTCTGTTTAGCCTGCAGCGCTTTCAGATCCAGGGTCGCCAGACGCACGTTGCGCTCCTGCAGCACCAGAGCGGCCATGCCTTGGGACTCGGATGGCAACACGAAGCCTGATTGACCGAAAGCCTGGATCACCTGCTGATTAACCAGTTGCTGGCGCATCGACTGCGCGAAGTTATCGGCGGTGTATCCCATGCGGCTACTCAGATCGAGATACTTGGCATTATCGAATTGGCCGTTGGTCTGGAAGTAAGGCGCCTTGCGGATGGCGTCTTTTACCTGATCGTCGCTGACGCTCAGGCCTAATTTTTTGGCGTATTGATCCAGCAGCATGTTGTCGATCAACTGTGACAGTGCCTGATGGCGCATCTGCTGCATATAGCCTTCGTTGCCCGCCAGTGCGGAGAACTGGTCACCCAGCTGTTGCTGCATCCGGCTGCGTTCGCTTTGGAAAGCCTGTTCCAGCTGAGCACGCTCGATCACCTGGCCATTGACCTTCGCTGCATAATCACCGGCACTCCCCTGATAGCTGACCACCCCTGTCAAAAGAAATGACAAAATGATCAGGCCCAGGATGATTTTGAGCACGACGTGATTAGCTGCCGCGCGTAAATTGTCCATCATAGTGTGACAACACTCCGCTGTGATGTGGATTAAAAACACCCTTGCGCAGGCGCGTTCCCTGCGACAAAAATAAAAAAAGCGCATCAATCTGATGCGCCTTATATCTTACCTTACCAGCACCGTTGCGTCAGGTGATTGTTTATTACAAAACCCTGTAACGCTAACCGGTTAGACGCAAACGATCAGTTTACTGCGTCTTTCAGCGCTTTCCCTGCACGGAAGGCCGGAACTTTGGCTGCCGCGATGTTGATCTCTTTACCTGTTTGCGGGTTGCGGCCAGTACGGGCCGAACGCTCACGCACCGTAAAAGAACCGAAACCAACCAGGGCCACGTCATCCCCTTCCTTCAAGGATTCGGTAACAGAAGCAATTACTGCATCTAAAGCACGTCCAGCTGCCGCTTTGGAAATATCAGCACCTGCGGCAATTTTGTCGATCAGTTGTGACTTATTCACTCTATCATCCCCTCTAGAATTCAATCGTCGCACCGAAAAATCCCTACGGTGGCGACAGCGCAGCTGTTATATCAATCCCATCGAACCTTGGCAAGCCACCGAAAGCGTGGCAAAACGCGGGCCGACAGCTGTCTAACTTAGCGGTACAAAAAAAGACTGGCAAGTCCGAAATGACTTGCCAGCATAAGTTTTATCAATGGTTTTTGCTATTCGTCACTATTTTGCCGCTACCGGCAGCGCGCCGAACGCCGGGTTTTGCAACGCAAGGTTCAAAACTTCATCAATTCGCTGCACCGGATGAATATCCAGATCGGCGATAACATTATCCGGGATCTCTTCCAGATCGCGCTTGTTCTCATACGGGATCAGCACGGTTTTGATACCGCCGCGATGCGCCGCCAGCAGTTTTTCTTTCAGACCGCCAATCGGCAATACCAGGCCACGCAGCGTGATCTCGCCGGTCATCGCCACGTCGGCGCGAACCGGGTTGCCCGTCAGGCAGGAAACCAACGCAGTGCACATGGCAATACCGGCGCTTGGGCCATCTTTCGGCGTCGCGCCTTCCGGCACATGCACGTGGATGTCACGCTTCTCGTAAAAATCAGCGTTGATGCCCAGCTTGTCCGCGCGTGCGCGGACCACGGTCAGCGCCGCCTGAATCGATTCCTGCATCACTTCACCCAAAGAACCAGTGTAAGTCAGCTTGCCTTTGCCCGGCACGCAAGCGGTTTCAATGGTCAGCAGATCGCCGCCCACTTCCGTCCATGCCAGACCGGTGACCTGGCCCACGCGGTTTTCGGTGTCCGCACGGCCGTAGTCAACGCGCTGCACGCCCAGGTAATCTTTCAGGTTGTCGCCGTTGATCTCGATATGCTTGATCTTTTTGTCCATCAGCAGCGTTTTCACCGCTTTACGGCACAGCTTGGAGATTTCACGCTCCAGGCTACGCACCCCGGCTTCGCGGGTGTAATAGCGGATAATGCCGGTGATGGCGCTGTCGTCGACCGTCAGCTCACCTTTTTTCAGGGCGTTACGCTCAAGTTGCTTCGGCAACAGGTGCTGCTTGGCGATGTTGAGCTTCTCGTCCTCGGTGTATCCAGACAGGCGGATAACTTCCATACGGTCCAGCAGCGGCGCAGGAATGTTCATCGAGTTCGAGGTGGCAACGAACATCACGTCGGACAGATCGTAATCCACTTCCAGATAATGATCGTTAAACGCCACGTTCTGTTCCGGATCCAGCACCTCAAGCAATGCAGAAGCTGGATCGCCGCGCATGTCGGAAGACATCTTGTCGATCTCGTCCAGCAGGAACAGTGGGTTTTTCACCCCAACCTTGGCCATTTTCTGGATCAGCTTGCCCGGCATCGAACCGATATAGGTACGGCGGTGACCGCGGATTTCCGCTTCGTCACGCACGCCGCCCAGCGCCATACGCACGTACTGGCGGCCGGTCGCTTTGGCGATCGACTGGCCAAGCGAGGTTTTACCCACGCCCGGAGGCCCTACCAGGCACAGGATAGGCCCTTTGATTTTGCTGACGCGGCTCTGTACTGCGAGATACTCAAGAATGCGGTCTTTGACGCGCTCCAGGCCGTAGTGATCGATATCGAGCACTTCCTGCGCCTTGATCAGGTCCTTTTTCACCTTGCTGCGCGCATTCCAGGGTACCTGCAGCATCCAATCGATGTAACCGCGCACCACCGTCGCTTCCGCAGACATCGGTGACATCATTTTCAGCTTTTGCAGCTCCGCTTCGGTTTTTTCACGCGCATCTTTCGGCATTTTCGCCGCTTCAATCTTGCGCTTCAGCGCTTCGTGCTCGTCCGGCGCGTCGTCCATCTCGCCCAGTTCTTTCTGAATCGCTTTCATTTGCTCATTCAGATAGTACTCGCGCTGGCTTTTTTCCATCTGTTTCTTGACGCGGTTACGAATACGTTTCTCAACCTGCAACAGGTCGATTTCCGATTCCATCATCGCCATCAGGTATTCCAAACGCTCGGTGATGTCGAACATCTCGAGTACCGACTGCTTGTCGCTGAGTTTCAGCGGCATGTGCGCGGCGATGGTATCCGCCAGGCGTGCAGCGTCGTCGATGCTGTTCAATGACGTCAGCACCTCCGGTGGAATTTTCTTGTTCAGTTTGATGTAGCCTTCAAACTGATTGATTGCCGTGCGCACCAGGACTTCTTGTTCACGCTCGTCGATCGCCGGTGATTCAAGATATTCTGCCTGGGCGGCAAAATGCTCTCCGCTATCGGAAAGCGTAGTAATGCGTGCCCGCTGCAAGCCTTCCACCAGCACTTTTACCGTGCCGTCCGGCAGTTTCAGCATCTGCAAGATAGACGCGACTGTGCCGACAGAGAACAAATCGTTAATGCCAGGTTCATCCGTTGAGGCCTCTTTCTGTGCCACCAGCATGATCTTTTTATCATGATCCATTGCTGCTTCGAGGCACCGAATTGATTTTTCCCGGCCAACAAATAACGGGATCACCATGTGCGGATAAACCACCACGTCGCGCAAAGGCAAGACGGGGATTTCAATGCGTTCGGAACGCTCAGGGTTCATAGAGCTCTCTCTTAGTTTAGTTTCCGCCAGGTTGAGGGGAATCTCATGAGACGCAAGCATCAAACGTTTCATAAAATCTGGTTAATGAGTATATGGGGATGAATCTCTGACATTCAACGGCCAGAACGCAGGAAAAAGAAATGGGGGATAAAATCCCCCATTTTGGTATTAACTTTCTGGTTTGACTGGCTAATTATTCGCCTGAAGCCTGTGCTTCCGGTTTGCCGTAAATCAACAAAGGCTTGGACTGGCCGGCGATGACCGATTCGTCGATCACCACTTTATCGACGCTGTCCATTGACGGCAGGTCGTACATGGTGTCCAGCAACGCGCCCTCAACGATAGAGCGCAGGCCGCGCGCACCGGTTTTACGCGTCATGGCCTTCTTGGCGATAGCGTTCAGCGCTTCATCACGGAACTCCAACTCCACACCTTCCAGATTGAACAATGCCTGATACTGTTTGGTCAGGGCATTTTTCGGCTCTTTCAGGATCTGAATCAACGCATCTTCGCTCAGTTCGCTCAGCGTCGCGACCACAGGCAGACGGCCGATGAACTCAGGGATCAGGCCAAACTTGATCAGATCTTCCGGTTCGGCCTGCAGCAGCAGTTCACCTTCGGTCGCTTTCTCGGACTCGCCCTTCACGGTCGCGCCGAAGCCGATACCGGAACCGGTATTGACGCGCTGGCCGATCACTTTATCCAGGCCGGCAAAGGCGCCGCCACAGATAAACAGGATTTTCGAGGTATCAACCTGCAGGAATTCCTGCTGCGGGTGCTTGCGGCCACCCTGCGGCGGAACGGCGGCGATGGTGCCTTCGATCAGTTTCAACAGCGCCTGCTGCACGCCCTCGCCCGACACGTCACGGGTAATGGACGGGTTGTCTGACTTACGGGAAATCTTATCGATTTCATCGATATAGACAATACCGCGCTGCGCTTTTTGCACGTCGTAGTCACACTTCTGCAACAGCTTCTGGATAATATTCTCCACGTCCTCACCCACATAACCGGCTTCGGTCAGCGTGGTGGCATCGGCCATGGTGAAAGGCACATCCAGGAAACGCGCCAGCGTTTCCGCCAGCAGGGTTTTACCGCTACCGGTCGGGCCAATCAGCAGAATGTTGCTTTTCCCCAACTCGATACCGTTGCTGCTATCGCCGTTGCGCAGGCGTTTGTAGTGGTTATATACCGCTACTGCCAACACTTTCTTCGCCTGTTCCTGACCGATGACATAGTCATCCAGGTGGTGACGAATCTCATGCGGCGTCGGGAGCGCGCTACGCTCACGATGCGGGGAAACTTCTTTAATCTCTTCGCGAATAATGTCGTTACACAGGTCAACACATTCATCGCAGATATACACTGACGGACCGGCAATCAGCTTACGCACTTCATGCTGGCTTTTGCCGCAGAAAGAGCAATACAGCAGCTTTCCTGAACCGTCTTTGCGCTTATCTGTCATCAGTAAACCTCTTCTTTAGTCTTTTTCCCGCAGGAAAATCACGGCGGCAGTGCGCCCAAAACTCATACCGGGAACGCCGATAATGCTCACCAGAGCGAGCAGCGCCCACTCTGATTACTATAGTCTATCGGCTCGCACATATACCTCGCCAGCCGCGTGGTTCTAGCTGCGGTGCGTCAGAATGCCGTCAACCAGACCGTATTCTACTGCTTCTTCCGCGGTCATAAAGCGATCGCGCTCGGTATCGCGTTCGATCTGCTCCAGCGTCTGGCCGGTATGTTCCGCCATCAACTCGTTCATGCGAGCCTTCACCTTCAGGATTTCACGCGCATGGATTTCGATATCCGTCGCCTGGCCCTGATAGCCGCCAAGCGGCTGGTGAATCATCACGCGCGAATTCGGCAGGCAGAAACGCTTGCCCTTAGCACCGGCGGTCAACAGGAAAGAGCCCATCGAGCACGCCTGGCCCATACAAATGGTGCTGACGTCCGGCTTGATGAACTTCATGGTGTCATAGATTGACATGCCTGCGGTGATCACGCCACCCGGAGAGTTGATGTAGAGGTAAATGTCTTTTTCCGGGCTTTCCGCTTCCAGGAACAGCATCTGCGCCACAATCAGGTTGGCCATGTGATCTTCTACCTGGCCGGTCAGGAAAATAATGCGCTCTTTCAGCAGGCGGGAATAGATGTCGTAAGAACGCTCCCCGCGTGAAGTCTGCTCTACCACCATCGGCACCAGGGCCATGTTAGGTGCAAATTGATCTCGTTCGCCACTGTATGACATTACCGTCTCCTAATAGAAATTGCCTTGGCGGCCAGGGTTACACCCTATTGCACCGATTCTACTTGAGAACGGTCATGATGACTATGCTCAAGCATTCGACCGCGCCACACGTACCCGACGGTTATAATCATCCCGCGCACTCTGGCAAACAGCACATATATATACATTTTACAGATTGGGGCCATTGGCAGCATTTCAAGTCCGGCACAGTATTTTTACCGGCCTGACCGATGCGTCGAGCTAAGGATAATGACCATAATGCCAGACTGCCCCAAGCGCAACAGGGTAAATATAGTGCATATTGGCACGCTTAACCTGAGATTAATCAGCAACGTGGCAAAAAGAAAAGCCCGCAACCGAAGGTTACGGGCTTTTTATCACGCAGGAGCCGGCATGCCGGCCCTGAGGACGCAACAAGTTGCGCCCCTGCGCACAGACATTACGCCTGTTGAGTCTGGTTCATCAGCTCGCTGAAAGTAGTGGCTTTCTCAGTCACTTTCGCTTTCGCCAGCAGAGCTTCAACCGCTTGTTCTTCCAGAGCAACGTTGCGCATATTGTTCATCAGCTCTTTGTTTTTGCTGTAGAACTCAACAACTTCACTTGGATCTTCGTAAGCGGAGGCCATTTCTTCGATCAGGGTCTTGACGCGATCTTCGTCAGCTTTCAGATCGTGAGTGCTGATCACTTCGCCCAGCAGCAGGCCAACAACAACGCGACGTTTTGCCTGCTCTTCGAACAGTTCACGTGGCAGTTCCAGCGCTTGCTTCTCGTTGCCGCCAAAACGTTGTGCAGCCTGACGGCGCAGAACGTCAACTTCGCCGTCGATCAGCGCAGCAGGAACGTCAATGTCGTTAGCGCTAACCAGGCCGTCGATTGCCTGAGTCTTGATACGGTTACGCACTGCGCCTTTCAGCTCGCGCTCCATGTTTTTACGCACTTCAGCACGCAGGCCTTCGATAGAACCATCAGCCACGCCGAAACGCTTGATGAATTCTTCAGTCAGCTCTGGCAGCTCACGCTCTTCCACTTTCTTCAGAACGATAGCGAATTTAGCCGCTTTGCCCTTCAGGTTTTCAGCGTGGTAGTCTTCCGGGAAGTTAACGTCGATGACGAATTCTTCACCGGCTTTATGACCAACCAGGCCTTCTTCGAAGCCTGGGATCATGCGGCCCTGGCCCATGGCCAGTACGAAGTCAGAGGCTTTGCCGCCTTCGAACACTTCGCCGTCGATAGAACCGGTGAAGTCAACGGTTACGCGGTCTTCAGCCTGCGCTGCGCGATCGCTGTCTTTCCAGGTCGCCTGCTGCTTGCGCAGAGTGTCCAGCATGGTGTCAACGTCAGCATCGTTAACGTCAACCACTGGTTTCTCAACTTCGATCGCATCCAGGCCTTTCAGCTCAACTTCAGGATACACTTCGAATTCAACCGCGAAAGTGAAGTCTTCACCTTCTTTATACTCGCCCGGCACGTAGTTTGGTGCGCCAGCCGGGTTAATCTTTTCTTTGATGATCGCGTCAACAAAGCTGCGTTGCATCGCTTCGCCCAGCACGTCCTGGCGAACGGAGGCGCCATAACGCTGCTCAACGATGTTCATCGGCACATGGCCTTTGCGGAAACCGTCGATACGAACGCTTTTCGCTGCTTTGATCAGCTCTTTTTTAACAGCCTGATTAATAGTATCAGCGGGTACAGTAATAGAGAGACGGCGCCCAAGGCCTTGAGTGGTTTCTACAGAAACTTGCATCTTGTTACCTCAAAAAAATCACAGTGCTCGGTCAACTCCGTTCCAAGAACCAGGACGGCTACATTACAGAACCGAATTCCCTGATGACTGAAGCGTCCCGAAACCATTCCGGAAAAATAAGACGCGACATTATAGCGGCGCAAGCGAAGCGAGTCGAGGAAAGCAAGGCGGCACCGGCGCGCTAAAACTCACACTTTTGCCGATTTGATCGCCAAAAGACTGCCGAAACCGACCAGGCCTTAGCTGCATTGCGCATCGGCTGTGTCGTCGTCAAAAACAGAAACGGCCCGCAGGCCGTCCCAAAATTCGTCAGTAGTAATACCCTAATTCGTGGTTAAAGTTCCACTGATACTGCAAATTTACCCGTCAGGCCAACGTACCGGCCCCGCGACAAGGGGGGGAAGCCGGCACCGTATCCTGCAGCCCTTCCCACTCTTTCAGCGTGTATGTATGCAACGCCAGGGCGTGTACGCCATCGGCCAACTCATCCGACAGCACGCCGTAAATCGAACGGTGACGCGTCAGGAAACGTTCTCCGACAAAGCGATCGCTGACCAACACCACCTTAAAATGGCTTTCTGAACCCGCCGGAACGTTATGACGATAGCTTTCATCAACGACTTCCAGATACGCGGGCTCAAATGCCGCCCTTAACTTTGCTTCTATTTGCTCGCGAATCATAGGATCTCCTTACTACACCGGCAGAGGACCGTGCCCATCTATTTCAATATTAGCCGGTTTCGCCCCTTTTAGACTATTCATCACGTAAATTTCTCTTCGCCGCCCGCCAAAAATCGCCAACATCCGCTATCGCTTGAGGTTTATCTGATTGAGACGGTCAAAAAAGCATGTTTTTATCAACGGCAGGTAAAAATTTGTCACTCCGGTGCGTTCTGCACTTCCCCCGGCCGGCGGCGATGCTATGATGTCGACAATTCGTTGTTGGCTATCCCGCTCTGATTATTACAGAAAGTTTACTCAAACCGGCCTCTCTATCATCAGCAGTTTGAGTCGGCTTAAAATCCATCGAGAATGAGACAGTAACTATGTTAAAAAAACTTTGCCTTCCACTGTTGGCCGCTCTGATGCTGGCCGGTTGTGCTACCAGCAGCAACACCCTGAACGTAACGCCCAAGATCGTACTGCCGCAGCAGGATCCAACGCTGCAAGGCGTAACTGTCAGCATTAACGGTGCAGATCAGCGCCAGGACCAGGCGCTGGCGAAAGTGAATCGCGACGGCCAGCTCGTTACCCTTACGCCATCGCGCGATCTACGCTTCCTGCTGCAAGAAGTGCTGGAGAAACAAATGGGCGCGCGCGGTTACATGATCGGCGCCGATGGCGCGGTTGATCTGCAAATCG
Organism: Serratia sp. 22264; assembly: GCF_052045345.1. NCBI lineage: Bacteria > Pseudomonadati > Pseudomonadota > Gammaproteobacteria > Enterobacterales > Yersiniaceae > Serratia > Serratia sp. 22264. The sequence goes on along the minus strand of NZ_JBQEOY010000003.1, from coordinate 242,370 downwards.
TGGTGAACAACCTGTATGCGGACGTATCCGAAGGCAACCTGCGCTACAACATCACCACCAAGGCCGATATTTCGATCACCGCTCAAGCGAAAAACGGCAACAAGCAGGTGAAAAACTACCGCTCCACTTATAACGTGCAGGGTGCTTTCACCGCGACCAACGAGAAAATCACCAACGCGGTTAACACCGTATTGGGCGACGTTATTGCCGATATGGCGCAAGACACCAGCGTCAACGACTTCATCAAGCAGAACGCGCGTTAATCCGCGAATACTTTGTGCCGCCTGAGCCATCGGGCGGCACAGACAGGGAAATCATGTCGAAACAGTATCTGAATATCTTCACCCAGCGTAACTCCGCCATTCTCCTGCTGCTGGGCTTTGCCTCGGGTTTGCCGCTGGCGCTGACCTCCGGCACGTTGCAAGCCTGGATGACCGTCGAAAACATCGATCTGAAAACCATCGGTATTTTTTCACTGGTCGGTCAAGCCTATGTATTCAAATTTCTGTGGTCTCCCTTCATGGACCGCTACACCCCGCCATTCCTTGGCCGGCGTCGTGGCTGGCTGCTGATCAGTCAGTTGCTGCTGGTGGTGTCGATTGTGGCCATGGGCTTCATGCAGCCGGCGCAACATCTGTGGTGGCTGGCGGCGTTGGCGGTGCTGGTGGCGTTCTGTTCCGCCTCGCAGGATATTGTTTTCGATGCGTATAAAACCGACCTGCTAAACGCCGAAGAACGCGGCGCGGGGGCGGCGATCTCCGTTCTCGGCTACCGGCTGGCGATGCTGGTTTCCGGCGGCTTGGCGCTGTGGCTGGCGGATCGTTATTTAGGTTGGCAATCAACCTATTGGCTGATGGCCGGGCTGATGCTGATTGGTATCGTCGCCACCCTGCTGGCGCCAGAGCCGGACGATGGCATTCCGGCACCGCGCTCCATGGAGCAGGCGGTCGTCGCCCCGCTGCGCGATTTCTTTGCACGGAACAATGCCTGGCTGATTTTGCTGCTGATAGTCATGTACAAGATGGGCGACGCCTTTGCCGGCAGCCTGAGCACTACGTTCCTGATCCGCGGCGTGGGCTTTGACGCCGGGGAGGTCGGGCTGGTCAACAAGACTCTCGGCCTGTTCGCCACCATCGTCGGCGCGCTGTTTGGCGGTGTGCTGATGCAACGCCTTAGTCTGTTTCGCGCTCTGATGCTGTTCGGGATTCTCCAGGCGGTGTCCAATCTCGGTTACTGGATCCTGGCGGTCACCGACAAGAACATCATGACGATGGGCAGCGCCATCTTCCTGGAAAACCTGTGCGGCGGCATGGGCACTGCGGCCTTCGTCGCGCTGCTGATGACGTTGTGCAACAAGTCGTTTTCCGCCACCCAATTCGCCCTGTTGTCGGCGCTGTCCGCCGTCGGCCGCGTCTATGTTGGCCCGATTGCCGGTTGGTTCGTTGAGGCGCACGGCTGGCCGCTGTTTTATTTATTCTCGATCGCCGCCGCCCTGCCAGGCCTGCTGCTGTTGCGCCTGTGCCGTCAAACGCTGGAATATACCCAGCGTACCGACAACTTCATGCCACGTACCGAGTTCCGTCAACTTTACCGCTGGGCACTGCGTCTGTTGACTTTGGGCTGCTCGCTGCTGGGGGTCTGGCTGATTCTGTTGATTACCAACGCGCTCGACTGGAGTGCCTTGCCGAACCTGGCCGACCTCCTGCTGCAAACTGGCGCCGCACTGAGCCTGGTGGGCATCGCGATGGGCAGCCTGCTTGACTACCTGGCGCTGCGCCGCACCAAGCTGGCCTGATATTGCCGGCCGGTACATAGCACCGGTCGGCAAAAATGCATCAACGTGATGAGTTTATTTTTCTTAAAAAAACATAATTGCCGTTAAAATTATTTTTTTATCCGAGCAAAACGCTCGGAAATAAAATTACCGTCACTTTAAATACACAATTATTTTACATTATATAAACCTTTCCTTCGTATTTAAAATACGGCAGGTTAATGTGCCAAAATCAGCATACCGTTAGTTTTCCTTAACATAGAGCCTGCCCGGCACGATTCAGCTCGCCAACGCGTTGTTGCCATTGGTAAATTGTCACGTAAGGTTACATCTGTGACCCCCTTAACAGAAAGTGTCAACAAGGCGCTGACACTCCCTTAAGCATGTTTACAGTACTGCAACCTTCCCGTAAAATGCCCGCACACATGAAACGACAATAGAGCCTTTGTAATTGAGGTCGTTAGATGAGACTTAAGAAATACAATAAAAGTATTGGGATGATGTCATTAATTGCATCTACTGTAATGCTCAGTGGTTGCAATATGGTATTGATGAACCCCAAAGGAGCAATTGGTGTTGAGCAACGGACACTGATTATCACTGCAATCGCGCTGATGTTGATCGTGGTGATACCGGTTATCTTTATGGCGTTCGCTTTTGCCTGGAAGTACCGTGCTTCCAACAAAGACGCCAAGTACAGTCCGAACTGGTCACATTCCAACAAGATCGAAGCGGTCGTCTGGACCATTCCTATCATTATCATCGCCATCCTTGGCACCATTACCTGGAAGACTACCCACGAACTTGATCCGTTCAAGCCGATTGTCACTGACAAGAAGCCGATGACGATCGAAGTGGTGTCGCTCGACTGGAAATGGTTGTTTATCTATCCGGAACAAGGCATCGCAACCGTTAATGAATTGGCTTTCCCGAAAGATGTTCCAGTCGAATTCAAGATCACCTCTAACTCGGTAATGAACTCGTTCTTTATTCCTCAGTTAGGTGGGCAGATTTATGCGATGGCCGGGATGCAGACCAAACTGCACCTGATCGGCAACGAAGCAGGCAAATACGACGGTATTTCCAGCAGCTTCAGCGGTCGCGGGTTCTCCGGCATGAAATTCACCGCTATTGTCACCCCAACCGAAGGCGACTTCGATCAGTGGGTTGCCAAGGTGAAAGCGTCGTCGAATAACCTTAACGCCACCAGCGACTTTAACAAACTGGCAGAGCCGAGTGAAAACAACCCGGTCGAGTACTTCTCCAGTGTCAAACCGAATTTGTTCAAAGAAACTATTGGCAAATTCATGGGTGACATGAACATGCACAAAGGCGCTACTGCGCATGAAGGCATGGACATGAGCCAGGGTATGGACATGAGTGAGCATGCTCACGCCGGAGCCGAGGAATAATCTGATGTTGGGAAAATTAACACTTGATGCGGTTCCGTACCACGAACCGATCATCATGATCACCGTTGCTGCAATTGTTATCGGGGGCCTGGCTCTGCTGGCTCTGATAACCTATTTCGGCAAATGGAAATGGCTGTGGAGCGATTGGCTGACTTCGGTCGACCACAAAAAAATTGGTATCATGTACATCATCGTGGCAATGGTTATGTTGCTGCGTGGTTTCGCCGATGCCATCATGATGCGTAGCCAGCAGGCGCTTGCGTCCGCCGGCGAGGCCGGGTTCCTGCCGCCGCACCACTACGACCAAATCTTTACCGCTCACGGCGTAATCATGATCTTCTTCATGGCGATGCCTTTCGTGGTTGGTCTGATGAACGTTGTGGTTCCGTTGCAAATCGGCGCCCGTGACGTTGCCTTCCCGTTCCTGAACTCCCTGAGCTTCTGGTTCTTCGTGGTGGGCGTAGTGCTGATCAACATCTCTCTGGGGGTTGGTGAGTTCGCGCAGACCGGTTGGCTGGCTTATCCGCCGCTGTCGGGCAAGGAATACAGTCCTGGCGTCGGGGTCGATTACTGGATCTGGAGTCTGCAGATTTCCGGTCTGGGTACCCTGTTGACCGGTGTGAACTTCTTCGCCACCATCATGAAGATGCGTGCCCCTGGCATGCCTCTGATGAAGATGCCGGTGTTCACCTGGGCGGCGCTGTGTACTAACGTCCTGATCATCGTTTCTTTCCCAATTCTGACCGTCACCATCGCGTTGCTGACCCTGGATCGCTATCTGGGCACCCATTTCTTTACCAATGATATGGGCGGCAACATGATGATGTACATCAACCTGATTTGGGCCTGGGGTCACCCAGAGGTGTATATTCTGGTACTGCCGGTGTTCGGTGTGTTCTCCGAAGTGACCGCGACCTTCTCCAGAAAACGCCTGTTCGGCTATACCTCACTGGTATGGGCAACCATCGCGATTACCGTTCTGTCGTTCATCGTATGGCTGCACCACTTCTTTACCATGGGGTCCGGCGCGAACGTCAATGCCTTCTTCGGTATCGCCACCATGATCATTTCCATCCCTACCGGGGTGAAAATCTTCAACTGGCTGTTCACCATGTACCAGGGCCGCATTCAGTTCAACTCGGCAATGCTGTGGACCATCGGCTTCATCATCACCTTCTCTGTGGGTGGGATGACCGGCGTGCTGCTGGCCGTTCCGGGCGCGAACTTCGTGCTGCACAACAGTCTGTTCCTGATTGCCCACTTCCATAACGTTATCATCGGTGGTGTGGTGTTCGGTTGCTTCGCAGGCCTGACTTACTGGTTCCCTAAATCCTTCGGCTTCACGCTGAACGAAAAATGGGGCATCCGCGCGTTCTGGTTCTGGATCATCGGTTTCTTCGTGGCCTTTATGCCGCTGTATGCTCTGGGCTTTATGGGTATGACTCGTCGTATCAGCCAGAACATCAACCCTGAGTTCCACCCACTGCTGCTGGTAGCGGCTGGCGGTGCAGCGCTGATCGCCTGCGGTATTCTGTGCCAGCTGATCCAGATCTTCGTCAGCGTGCGTGACCGCGAGCAGAACCGCGATCTGACCGGTGACCCATGGGGCGCTCGTACGTTGGAGTGGTCTACCTCGTCTCCACCGCCGTTCTATAACTTTGCCGTAGTGCCGCAGATTCATGACCGTGATGAATTCTGGGACATGAAAGAAAAAGGCGAAGCCTATAAGAAACCGGCTAAGTATGAACCGATTCATATGCCGAAAAATACCGGCGCCGGTGTGATTATCGCTGGCTTCAGCCTGGTATTCGGTTTCGCGATGATCTGGGACATCTGGTGGATGGCGATCGCTGCCTTCGTAGGTATGATCGTGACCTGGATTGCCAAGAGCTTCGATGAAGATGTTGATTACTATGTGCAGGTTGATGAAATCGAGCGCATTGAGAACCAACACTATGAACAAATCAGCAAAGCAGGCGTGAAACATGTCAACTGATACTCTGACTAACCATAACGCAGCCCATGCAGAGCATGGGCACCATGACGCAGGCGAGACCAAAGTCTTCGGATTCTGGATCTACCTGATGAGCGACTGTATTTTGTTTGCGAGCTTGTTCGCGACTTATGCAGTACTGGTGAACGGGACCGCCGGCGGTCCCTCTGGCAAAGACATCTTCGATCTGAAGTTTGTCCTGGTTGAAACCTTCCTGCTGTTGTTCAGCTCCATCACCTACGGTATGGCGATGATCGGCATGAACAAAGGCAAGGTTGGCAGCGTTAATACCTGGCTGTTCCTGACCTTCCTGTTCGGTCTGGGCTTCGTAGCGATGGAAATCTATGAGTTCCATCATTTGATCGCCGAAGGCTTCGGCCCGGATCGCAGCGCGTTCCTGTCCGGCTTCTTCGCGCTGGTTGCTACTCACGGTCTGCACGTGTCTACCGGTCTGGTTTGGATCATCATCATGATGATTCAGGTGAGCAAGCGTGGCCTGACTTCAACCAACAAAACCCGTCTGATGTGTCTGAGCCTGTTCTGGCACTTCCTCGACGTGGTCTGGATCTGCGTATTTACCGTTGTTTACCTGCTGGGGGTTATGTCATGAGCCATTCATCCCATGAAACTTCTCACGGCGGCGCAAGCCACGGTAGCGTTAAGTCATATCTGATCGGCTTTATCCTGTCGATCATCCTGACGGTGATTCCATTTGCGATGGTGATGAGCGGCACAGCCTCTCACTCAACCATCCTGGCGGTTGTAGTTGGCATGGCAGTCATTCAGGTGATTGTTCACCTGATTTACTTCCTGCACATGAATACCTCATCGGAAGAGCGCTGGAACCTGGTGGCATTGCTGTTCACCGCTATGATCATCGGTATCGTTGTTGTGGGTTCACTCTGGATTATGTACAACCTCAACATCAATATGATGGTCAGTTAAAGAGCCGAGCTGCACGTGATGATTAAGCAATACCTGCAAGTAACTAAACCAGGAATTATTTTCGGCAATTTAATTTCTGTCGTAGGGGGATTTCTGCTCGCTTCCAAAGGAAGCATCGATTATCCCCTGTTTCTCGCCACCCTGGTGGGTGTCTCGTTGGTTGTCGCTTCGGGCTGTGTGTTTAACAACTACATTGACCGCGACATCGACAAGAAAATGGAGAGAACGAAGAACCGGGTGCTGGTGAAAGGCCTGATCGCGCCGAGTGTGACCCTGGTTTATGCTACCGTTTTGGGTATTGCGGGCTTTGTGTTGCTGTATATCGGCGCCAACCCGCTGGCCATGTGGCTGGCGGTGATGGGCTTCGTGGTTTATGTCGGCGTTTATAGCCTGTACATGAAACGCCACTCGGTATACGGCACGCTGATCGGCAGCCTGTCGGGCGCTGCGCCACCGGTTATCGGTTATTGCGCGGTGACCAACGAGTTTGATGCCGGTGCGTTGATCCTGCTTGCTATCTTTAGCCTGTGGCAGATGCCGCATTCCTACGCGATTGCCATCTTCCGCTTTAAAGATTACCAGGCGGCCAACATTCCGGTTCTGCCGGTGGTCAAAGGCATTTCCGTGGCGAAGAACCACATCACGGTCTACATCTTGGCGTTTATGATTGCTACGCTGATGCTGACCCTGAGCGGCTACGCCGGCTACAAATACCTGATCGTCGCTGCGGCGGTAAGCGTATGGTGGCTGGGTATGGCGCTGCGTGGTTACAAAACAGAAAATGACAGCATCTGGGCGCGCAAGCTGTTTGTGTTCTCCATTGTTGCCATCACTTCGCTGAGCGTAATGATGTCTATCGACTTCAGCGCAACGGCATCGCCAGAAACGCTGATGACTTACGTCTGGTAAGCCAAATCGTCTGTGAATGGGCCGCTTAGCGGCCCATTTTATTTGTCTCGCCGAAAAGCCGCCGAACTGTAATATCTGTTAAACAACATTCGATTTACCCCCCCTGCCCTTCACACTAAAATGACGCAGCTTTTCAGAAGCTATCCCACCAGGCGTTATCGCCGATAACCTGCTGGAATGGCTTTTAATGAGGTTTTAATGAACGACAATGCAATGACCCCGCAGGAACGACGGGCGACCTGGGGATTAGGAACGGTATTTTCACTGCGCATGCTTGGCATGTTTATGGTGCTGCCGGTACTGACCACCTACGGTATGGCGTTGAACGGCGCCAGCGAAACGCTGATCGGTATCGCCATCGGCATTTACGGCCTGGCACAAGCGGTGTTTCAGATCCCCTTCGGCCTGATTTCCGATCGCATCGGCCGCAAACCGCTGATCGTCGGAGGGCTATTGATCTTTGCGCTGGGCAGCGTGATTGCCGCCGTCACCGACTCCATTTGGGGCGTGATCCTCGGCCGAGCATTGCAGGGCTCCGGCGCTATCGCGGCGGCAGTGATGGCGTTGCTGTCAGATCTGACCCGCGAGCAGAACCGCACCAAGGCGATGGCGTTTATCGGCGTCAGCTTCGGCATCACCTTTGCCATTGCCATGGTGGTCGGCCCGATCGTCACCCACGCTTTCGGCCTGCATGCGCTATTTTGGATGATTGCCGTGCTGGCCTTGGCCGGTATCGTGATTACCCTGGCGGTGGTGCCGTCCGCAGACAGCCATGTGCTGAACCGAGAATCGAGCATCGTGCGCGGCAGCTTCAGCAAGGTGTTGAGCAACTCCCGCCTGCTGAAGCTGAATTTCGGCATCATGTGTCTGCATATTCTGCTGATGTCCAGCTTCGTGGCGCTGCCGCTGGCGATGGAAAAAGCCGGTTTGGCGCCGAGCCGGCATTGGATCGTCTATTTGGTCACCATGCTGGTTTCTTTTGCCGCCGTGGTGCCCTTTATCATTTATGCCGAAATGAAACGCCGCATGAAGCAAGTGTTTATGGGCTGCGTGGCGGTTCTGTTCTGTGCCGAAGTGCTGTTGTGGCTGTCCGGTGCCCATCTGTGGGGCATCATTGCCGGCGTGCAGTTGTTCTTCATGGCGTTTAACGTGATGGAAGCGATTCTGCCTTCGTTGATCAGCAAAGAATCGCCGGCCGGTTACAAAGGTACCGCTATGGGGGTTTACTCCACCAGCCAGTTTATCGGCGTGGCGATTGGCGGCAGCTTGGGCGGCCTGTTGTATGGCCTGCAGGGCGCCGGCTTGGTGTTTATCGCCGGTGCGGTTATCGCCGCCGTTTGGTTCCTGGTCAGCAGCACCATGCAAGAACCGCCGTACGTCAGCAGCCTGCGCATTACGCTGTCGGAACTGGCGGTGAAGGATTCTGAGTTGGAAAGCCGTCTGAAGGCCCAGCCTGGCGTGGCGGAAGCGATAGTAGTGCCCGAAGAGCGCAGCGCCTACGTGAAGGTCGATACCAAACAGACCAACCGCGGTCAGTTGGAAGCTCTGGTAAATTCGCTGTAGCTGTCGTAATAGAAAGGGCCAGCTTGCTGGCCCTCGGTAATAGCTTCGCGGAAAAGTTAATCGCGGAAGTTCTTGAACTGGAACGGTTGCCCCAGATCGGCACCGCGCACCAGCGCCATCACCCCTTGCAGATCGTCGCGTGACTTGCCGGTAACGCGGACTTCATCACCCTGAATTTGTGCCTGCACCTTCAGCTTGCTGTCTTTGATCAGCTTGACGATTTTCTTCGCCTGCGTGGTTTCAATCCCCTGTTTCAGCTTGGCTTCCACGCTGTAGGTTTTGCCGCTGTGGGTCATTTCGTCCGGGATCTCCAGCGCGCCGCCATCGATACTGCGCTTGCTCAGTTTCTCACGCAGAATATCGAGCAGTTGCTGCACCTGGAAATCAGACTCGCTGGCGACTTTGATGCTTTCATCTTTTTCGTTCAGCTCAAAACTGGCCGGCACGTTGCGGAAATCCCAACGAGTGCCGAGATCGCGTGTGGCGTTCTCAACGGCGTTACGCACTTCCTGCATATCAATTTCGGAAACAATGTCGAAAGATGGCATACTTCTTCCTCCTGAATTAGAGCCTAATGCGATAGGCGATTTCGATGCCGAGCATGATAACCGCTTTAGCGCCTCAGGCAAAATCTGCTGAACCTACCGGCAGATATCTCGCCGGATAGCAGAAAAGTCTATAATTATACGACAGTAATTGAGCGGTATTCCCGTTACCCCAAGGAGACTGAATGAAAATAACTATTCTTGGTTGCGGTGCGCTCGGACAACTGTGGCTCTCCAGGCTTTATCAGCAGGGCCACGACGTACAAGGATGGCTGCGGGTACCGCAACCCTTCTGCGCAGTGAACGTGATTGAGCCCGAGGGCACCTCGTTCAACCGTAATTTGCCCACCAACGATCCCGAACATCTGGCCCAAAGCGAACTGTTGCTGGTCACGCTGAAAGCCTGGCAGGTTTCCAGCGCCGTCAGCGCGCTGCTGCCCAGGTTGAACCCGCGTTGCGCCATACTGCTGCTGCATAACGGCATGGGCACCCAGGATGAACTGCCGGCAAGCAGCCAGCCCATATTGCAGGGCACCACGACCCACGCGGCAAGGCGCGAAGGCAGCACCATTATCCATGTTGCCGGCGGCACCACCCATATCGGCCCGACATCGCCGGCGGCGATACATCTCAGCCATCTGGCGGAAATGTTGCATCAGGCTTTGCCCGATGTGGCCTGGCACAACAACATTGCGTCGGCAAACTGGCGCAAGCTGGCGGTCAACTGCGTAATTAACCCCCTTACGGCGTTGTATGACTGCCGTAATGGCGAATTGCAGCGTTACCCGGAGCAAATCGAAACCCTGTGCCGCGAAGTCTCTGGCGTGATGGAAATGGAAGGCTACCACACCTCATGCGAAGGGCTGCGGCAATACGTGATGGAAGTGATTCAGAGCACCGCAGATAACATCTCTTCGATGCTGCAGGATGTCCGCACCCAGCGTCATACCGAGATCGACTACATTACCGGCTATCTGCTGCGCCGCGCGCGCAGCCACGGCATGATTCTGCCGGAGAATGCGCGGTTGTTTGAACTGATTAAGCGAAAGGAAAATGAATATGAGCGTATCGGCGCTGGTCTGCCTGGCACCTGGTAGCGAAGAAACCGAAGCCGTCACTACCATCGATCTTCTGGTACGAGCGGGCGTGAAAGTCACTACTGCCAGCGTGGCCGGCGACGGTGACCTGACTATCGTCTGCTCGCGCGGCGTAAAGCTGCTGGCGGACGCGCCGCTGGTGTCGATTGTGGACGATCCCTTCGATGCCATCGTGCTGCCCGGCGGCCTGAAAGGCGCCGAGTGTTTTCGCGACAGCCCGCTGTTGGTAGAGAAAGTGCGTCAGATGCATCTGCAGGGCAACATCGTCGCCGCTATCTGTGCAGCGCCGGCCCTGGTGCTGCAACACCACGATCTGTTCCCCATCGGCAATATGACCGGCTTCCCCGGATTGAAAGATCAGATCCCGGCAGACAAATGGATGGAGCGGCGCGTGGTATACGATGCGCGCGTCAACCTGCTCACCAGCCAGGGGCCGGGAACGTCGATGGAGTTTGCGCTGAAGCTGATAGATCTGCTGCTTGGCAAGGCCAAAGCGGCGGAGATCGCCGCGCAGCTGGTGCTGATCCCGGGGATGTACGATTATCGCGATAGTGAAGAAAACTGAGTTAACGTTCTGAAATACGGGGCGCAAGCCCGCGCCCCGCAACGCGTCAAAAACTGAGCTGGCTGGAAAAACCCAAAACCAGACGCTCATTCGGAAACCATCCGGGTTTGATCACCGGCGTGCCGGCGAAAATGTCTGCAGCAAAACGCCCCTGATTCAATTGCAGGCCAATCACTCCCCCCGCCAGCTTGCCGCCTTCCCCTGGCTGTTGTTTGGCCAATTGACCATAGTCGAACCCGACATAGGGTTGCAGCATGCCACGCTCCAACGTCAGCGTATTGCGCAGATACCCCCCGCTGCTGCCGATCAGTTTGCTATCGCCGCTAAACCCGCGCACCGTTGAACGATCGCCGATAAACGACTTGTCCTGGCTCGGTTGTGCGGCGTTCGCCCACTGCCCCGAGAGCTCCCCGAGATAACGCAGGCGGTGGCCAGACACACTGATGGGTTTCAGCATACTGCCGCCCACTCGCAGCCGGTGTTCTGCATTTGAACTGCCCTCGCCGACGCCGACAATGGCATCGGCGGTCAGCGCGATCTGCGAACGGGAACCGTAATACAGATGGCTAACCCCCAACTTCAGACTGGTTAGCCGCGCGCTCTGCAAGGCGATTTCCGTATCATTGACGTAATAGCGGTAATACCGTTGCAACAGTTGGGCATTCAGCGCCGTTTTCTTATTCATCCCACGTGTTAACGTATAGTCAGCCTGCAGGCCCCAATACTGTGCACGACCGTTATAACGGTAATCGGTGAAATTACCGATGAGAGTTCGATGATCCCGGCTTTCACCGCCCAACGCGCTGAAGCGCCAGAATCCCCAAGGCAGGCTATAGTACAGAGCGCGGCTTTCATTGCCTTTGCCCGGCGGTGCCAGAACGCTGCGCGCCATCGACAGGTAAAAAACATCGCCCAATGCGCTCAAATTATCGAGATACAACGCGCCGCCGGCCTGATAACGCCCCGTAGAACGAACGCCAGCGTCATCCGCCCAAGCGGTAAAACGCCAATATTTATCCTGTTGGCGCAGGATCTCGATATCGCTTTCGCCTACTCGTTCGCCCGGAACAATGCGGATATCGCTGATAACGCCCGGTATCCCCCCCATGTTCTCCAGCCCTTGCTCGATACGGCGCAAATTCAGCACATCACCGGCAGCAATGGGAAAAAGCGTATCGGGGCGAAAATAGGTGCTGCTGCCCGCCTGCATTCTCAACTGGCCGATACGGCCATAATGCACGCGAACCTTCAATATTCCTGCCGGTACCGCTTGCACGTCAAACTGCACCCGCGAAGTGATATAGCCTTGTGCAATCAGCTCATTTTGCAGCTTCTTGTGCAATTTCGCCAACCCTTGCTCCCCCATACAGCGCCCGCGGGCAGCGTGCGCCAACCGTTCGAAAGAAGTAAGGCTTGCTGGCGCCATCGCCATTTCGACAGAGCCGATCACCCAACAGGGGGACTCGTTGACAAAAATATCCGTTGGCGCGTTTTGTTCCGGCAGCGGTGACAAGACAGAGGGGGTAGACGGTAACAGTTTGCGCTGCGTATCGCCGATGAGGTTTTCCTGGCTGACGAGTTGTTTCACAGGAGCCTGTACAGAATCCGCACGGCTGAAACCGCTGAACAACACGGCTAGACAAAGAATAAAAAATTCCCTTTTCATGCTCTCTCACTCATTCCCCCACCCAAGAGTGGGGGAAACGCCTATCACATCCAATAAGACCAACCGTAAGGCCAGCCGAAACCGCCGTATCCCCAACCCCAGTTATTCACGGGTTTGTTGATGTCCCGACCGTTGTTGGTGACCAGGCCGGACGTGGAGCGCATCGTGCCGGAGTTGTTGAAAGAGACGCCGCGATGGCTGATATCGCCAAACGCTTCAATCCTGCCGTAGTTGCTGAAGCTGGTATCCGACAAGCTGACGGAGGAGGTGCGGGAAACGATATGTCCGCGGTTGGTAATGGACGTCCCCTGGATCGCCGCGCCGTTTTGGGCTTCGATCACGCCATTGTCAGCGTTAAACAAGCTGGTGGCGTTGAGTTGCAAAGCCTGCGCGGATTGAATGCCGCCGGTATTGTCGACGCGGGTCGCTTGCAGTGTCAGCGCGCCGTTTTGCGTTTTGACGCTGCCGCGATTGTTCAGCTGGGTCGCATTGACCTGCATTGCCCCGCCTTCAATGCGGCCGGTATTGTCCAACTGTGTGGCCGTGATGGATGCCGAACGCGCGCTCACACTCTTTTCATTTTGCAGCCGGGTGGCGCTGATGTTCAATTGCCCCTGTGAAGCGATGTTCCCTTGATTGACCAGCGAGTCGGTACTGATGTCGGCGCCGCCATTTTTCGCCTGAATCTGCCCGCGGTTGGCGATACCGACGGAAGCACGGGATACGTTTTGAGCGCCGTTGCCGATTTGCACACGTTCATAACTTCCCGAGTCGGTTTGGATACTGACGATACTGACATTGTTCAACGAGGAGCCGGCGTTGGAGCCCGCCACATTGGCATTGCCGCTATTGACGCCTACGCCGTTTTCATTGGCAACCAGCTTAATCTTGTTGGCGTACATGCCGCCCACCTCGGCGACATCGATCAGCACTTCAGGCTTATCTTTAGACGCCTCAACGCTATTGAAGCGGGATAAATCCGCTGAAACCGTTTTTTTCCCCGCCGAGACCAACAGCGCCTCCGCATGAACCGCCGCGCTGATTTCAGCCGTGCGCGCAATGATGGCCGTATAATCGACATCGCCTTTCTTCAGCCCGTCGCCCTCGACTCGGATATTTCCTTGATTAACCCCGTAGCCGTTAAAAGCGCCATCCTTGAACTGCAAGTCGGCGGTAGTTAATACGCCGTTGCTAGCATTGATAAAGCCGCAGCCGTTACAGGTAATACCGGATTTATTGGCAATCACGACATCGGCGCGTTGCCCGGCGACTTCTACCATCCCCTGCAAGATACTTTTATTCGCCGAGTTCACTTCATTCAGAATGACCTTAGCCGCGCGGTCCCCTAACTGAGCGTTCCCTGCAACGGCCCCGGCCAATGACGTATTCGCGCCAGAAAGGCTGTTATTTAAAATAGCGCCCTGAGCGCCGACGTCGAACTGCGTGTAAACGTTATGCGACACACCGTCCGCGCCAGGGCGGTTAATATTCACCACCGGCACCTGATTAGCATGGTCAACCGACGCGCCCCCCGGCTGAGGCGTTATTTGCGCTAACAATGGCGCGCTGGGCATCAGTAAAGCCGCTGCCGACAGCAACAAGGTCTTCTTATTCACCTTCATTAATTTTCTCCTTAAATAACCAGCTCCACTGCCGTCGCCGCCAATAAATATCAACATGAATGATATTTAAAGTCTGGACTATGCAATGGATATATCCTTTTTTGCGATGCGCTTATTCCTGAACGCAACATGAAGGCGTTTGCTCACGAGTGGCCAGCGTGCATTTGAAAGAAGGCACGCGTTCGACAAGCGCCAAGAATGAATTGAGCAGGAAGTCCGCAGACAGAAAGCCGACAGAACCGTCGATTTTCGATAGCTATAATACCGACAACCACTAATAATAAAATCAATAAATACTTAATATATTGAAGATGGATATTATAGATAGAATAAGAGAAAATAATTTTTATATTATTCGATAAAAATATAATTATAACGGTAGGGTTATTCAGTCGCGCAAATCACACGATGCAGGAAAATCGCCGGCGGCGGGCTGCGCCGGCGGGGATGGCTTAAGGGCGATAAACCTTCACATTGGTAAACCCCTGCTCCAGCAGGTACAGCGCCTGCAGGCGGCTCATCACGCCACGATCGCAGTACAGCAGGTAAGTTTTGCTCTGATCCAGGGAGCCAAACTGCGTGCTGAGTTTGTAGAACGGCAGCGGTTTCACCTCAACCTGTTCCAGCTTCAGCGGCTTCTCTTCTTGCTCGTCGTTAGAACGGATATCCAGGATCACTTCGTCAGCGCCAAAGGCCGCCACGGTTTCTACTTCAGCAACCTGTTCCTGCGCCTGTTCGGCGATGGTACGGATATCGACATTCTTCGCTTCACTCACCACGCGGTCGAGAATGGAAAAATCGAAGTGACTTTCCTCTTCTTCAATTTTGGCTTTGATCGCTTTTACCGTCGGGCTTTTCGAGATCACACCACAGTATTCCGGCATGGTCTTGGCAAAGTCTTCGGTGCCGATTTCGCGCGCCACTTTGATGATGTGTTCTTTGTCGTGCGAAATCAGCGGACGCAGGATCAGGGTATCGGACGCATTGTCGATCAAACGCAGATTAGTCAGCGTCTGGCTGGACACCTGGCCCAGCGCCTCACCGGTGACCAGCGCCTGTACGCCATAACGTTCCGCAACTTGCGAGGCGGCGCGCACCATCATGCGTTTGAGCACCACGCCCATCTGGCCATCGTCGACCTTTTCCAGGATCTCGCCGACCACGGGTTCGAAATCGATGGCGACAAAACGCACCTTGTGCGAGCTGGCAAAGCGGTTCCACAGATAATACGCCACCTGCTTGACGCCGATTTCATGCGCCGCACCGCCCAGATTGAAGAAACAGTAATGCACGCGGCAACCGCGACGCATCAGCATATAGCTGGAAACGCCCGAGTCGAAACCGCCGGAAATCAGCGACAGCACGTCTTCCTGAGTGCCCACCGGGTAACCGCCGATGCCTTCGCGGCGCGCTTTTACCAGCATCAGCTTGTCGTCTTCGATTTCCAGGTTGACCGTCACCTGCGGGTGCGACAGCTTAACGCGCGCACTTTCGATGTGCTGGTTCAAACCGCCGCCAACGTAACGTTCCACGTCCTGCGAGTTGAAGTCTTGCTTGCCACGGCGCTTAACGCGCACGCAGAAGGTCTTACCCTCCAATTGCTCGCGGTAGGCTTCCAGCGTCTGCTCGAAAATATGGTGGATATCGGTGTAGCCGCGGTCTTCCACTTCCAGAATATGGTGGATGCCGGGAATGCGCGTCAGCGCGTCGGCAATCACCGGCCGCTGATTTTCATCTTTGGCGCGAACTTCGATATGATCCCAGTGACGGACAACCGCCAGCGTTTCATCATACTGCTTCAGGACGTTGCGGATATTGGTCGAGAGAATCTTGATAAAGCGCAAGCGCACAGATTGACTCTTGATGGTGATTTCCGGGAACAATTTAATGATAAACTTCATGGCGGTCTTTATTGTCAGAATTACGAGGGAAAAGGATTTACAATGTATATGCGGCGCAGAGTATATCACTATCTGGTGAAGCCCGGTGCACAAAACCACACATGCGCGCCATGATTTGCTAATCAAAATCCGCTAGGATAGGCTCTGGCGCCACTGTTCACATGATGATGTAAAAAGAAAATTATGCCGAAAAAACCTGCACAATCAGACAGTACAGAGCAAAGCATCAGCTTTGAAAGTTCCCTCAGCGAACTGGAAAACATCGTGACGCGTCTGGAATCGGGTGAGTTACCGCTGGAAGACGCGCTGAATGAATTCGAACGCGGCGTTCAGTTGGCGCGTCAGGGCCAACAGAAGCTGCAACAGGCCGAGCAGCGTGTGCAAATTTTACTTAACGACAGCGCCGATGACGCCGCGCTGGCGCCTTTCACCCCGGATGCAGAGTAATCGTCATGTCTGAGATCGTCCAACAGGCCGCTTTTTCTGAGCAGTTACAGGCTTTTCGCCAGCGGGCCGACCGCGCGCTGCTGGATTTTATCGCGCCGCTGCCGTTCAATGAAGGCAACATGGTGGCCGCCATGCGCCACGGCGCGCTGCTGGGCGGCAAACGTCTGCGCCCGTTCCTGGTGTATACCACCGGGCAGATGTTTGGCGTTTCACTGAATAATTTGGATGTGCCGGCCGCTGCGGTAGAATGCATTCATGCCTATTCGTTGATCCACGACGATCTTCCGGCAATGGACGATGACGATCTGCGTCGCGGTCAGCCTACCTGCCATATCAAATTTGGTGAAGCCAGCGCGATCCTGGCGGGTGATGCACTGCAGACGCTGGCATTTTCCATTCTGGCCGATGCCGACATGCCCGACGTGGCGCTGCGCGATCGGCTGGCCATGGTGTCCGAACTGGCGACCGCCAGCGGCGCTGCCGGCATGTGCGGTGGCCAGTCGTTGGATCTCGAGGCTGAAGGCAGGCAAATTGATCTGCCTGCGCTGGAACTGATACACCGCCACAAGACCGGCGCATTAATCCGCGCGGCGGTTCGCCTTGGGGCTTTGGCCGCCGGTGAACCTGGCCGTGCAGCGCTGCCGCAGCTTGACCGTTACGCTGCGGCGATCGGCCTGGCGTTTCAGGTACAGGATGACATTTTGGACGTTGTCGGCGAAACCGAGAAAATCGGTAAACGCCAGGGAGCGGACCAGCAACACGGAAAGAGCACCTATCCAGCTTTGCTCGGGCTTGACAGCGCGAAAGCAAAAGCGTGGGATCTCTATCAGGAAGCTTTAGCTGCATTAGACACTTTGGCAGCGCAATCTTATAACACAGCGCCATTGCGAGCGTTAGCCAGCTTCATTATTGAACGCGACAATTAACGTGTGACGTTAACTCCTCTGATATGAGTATCGAATGAGTCTTGATATAGCCAAATACCCGACCTTGGCGCTAGTGGAAAATCCCGATGAACTCCGCTCGCTGCCAAAAGAGAGCCTGCCGAAGCTGTGTGACGAACTGCGGCAATACCTGCTGGACAGCGTCAGCCGCTCCAGCGGCCACTTTGCGTCCGGGCTGGGTACCGTCGAACTGACGGTGGCATTGCACTATGTTTACAACACACCCTTCGATCATCTGGTGTGGGACGTTGGCCACCAGGCCTACCCGCATAAAATTCTGACCGGCCGTCGCGACAGGATTTCCACCATCCGCCAGAAAGACGGCCTGCACCCTTTTCCCTGGCGTGCTGAGAGTGAATATGACGTGCTGTCGGTTGGCCACTCGTCTACCTCGATCAGCGCCGGCCTCGGCATGGCGGTTGCCGCAGAGCGTGAAGGCAAGAATCGCCGCACGGTCTGCGTGATTGGCGACGGTGCGATCACCGCCGGCATGGCGTTTGAAGCCATGAACCACGCCGGGGACATCAACCCGGATATGCTGGTGGTGCTGAACGATAACGAAATGTCGATTTCCGAAAACGTGGGCGCGCTGAACAATCATCTGGCGCAACTGCTTTCCGGCAAACTCTATTCCACCCTGCGCGAAGGCGGCAAAAGAGTGCTGTCCGGCCTGCCGCCCATCAAAGAGTTGGTCAAACGCACCGAAGAACACCTGAAAGGCATGGTAGTACCGGGCACGCTGTTCGAAGAGCTGGGTTTTAACTACATCGGTCCGGTTGACGGCCACGATGTCCAGGGGCTGGTCGCCACGCTGAAAAACATGCGTGATCTGAAAGGCCCGCAGTTGCTGCACATCATGACCAAAAAGGGCCGGGGTTACGCGCCGGCGGAAAAAGATCCGATCAGCTTCCACGCAGTGCCGAAATTCGATCCAGCCAGCGGCACCTTGCCGAAAAGCGCCGGCGGTCAACCGTCCTATTCAAAAATCTTCGGTGACTGGCTGTGCGAAACCGCCGCCAAAGACAGCTCGCTAATGGCCATTACCCCAGCGATGCGCGAAGGCTCCGGCATGGTGCAATTCTCTCGTGACTATCCGCAGCAATACTTTGACGTCGCCATTGCCGAACAGCATGCGGTCACCTTTGCCGCCGGTCTGGCGATTGGCGGCTACAAGCCGGTGGTGGCGATTTACTCCACCTTCCTGCAGCGCGCTTACGATCAACTGATCCACGATGTGGCGATCCAAAAACTGCCGGTGATGTTTGCCATCGATCGCGGCGGTATCGTCGGCGCCGACGGCCAGACTCACCAGGGGGCGTTCGATCTGTCATTCATGCGCTGTATCCCGACCATGGTGATCATGACGCCAAGTGATGAGAACGAATGCCGCCAGATGCTGTACACCGGCTATCACTATAACGAAGGCCCAAGCGCCGTCCGCTACCCGCGCGGTAACGGCACAGGTGCGCAGCTGGAACCGCTTGGCGCGTTGCCGATAGGCAAAGGCGTGGTGCGCCGGGAAGGCGAAAAGGTCGCGATACTGAACTTTGGTACCCTGCTGCCGGAAGCGGCTCAGGTGGCGGAGGCTCTCAATGCCACGCTGGTGGATATGCGTTTCGTGAAACCGCTGGACGAACAGCTGGTGCTGGAACTGGCTGCCAGCCACGAGGTACTGGTCACGCTGGAAGAGAACGCCATTATGGGCGGCGCCGGCAGCGGCGTGAACGAGCTGCTGATGGCCAAACGCCGCGCAGTGCCGGTACTGAATATCGGCCTGCCGGACAGCTTTGTGTCGCAAGGCAGCCAGGAAGAGGTTCGGGTCGATTTGGGCTTGGACGCCGCCGGCATACGGCGACAAATCGAAGCCTGGCTGGCGCAATAATCCCCGCGCCTGATTGACCGACGCCTCCGCTTTGCGGGGGCGTTTTCGTCTCAGTCATCCCGATAATCCACTACAGTTATAGATCTGTGCTGACACTCGGAGGCAAGCATGAAGTATCTGAAACTGGGTAACACCGATCTGAACGTCTCGCGCATCTGCCTGGGTTGTATGACCTACGGTGAACCCAACCGCGGCAACCACGCCTGGACGCTGCCGGAAGAAAGCAGCCGTCCGCTGCTGAAGCAGGCACTGGATGCCGGCATCAATTTCTTCGACACCGCCAACAGCTACTCAGACGGCAGCAGCGAGGAGATCGTCGGCCGGGCGCTGAGGGATTACGCGCGCCGTGATGACGTGGTGATCGCCACCAAAGTCTATTTCCCCCTGAGTAATCTGGAACGCGGGTTGTCGCGCGCCAAAATCATGCAGTCTATCGACGACAGCCTGAAACGATTGGGCACCGACTATGTCGATCTACTGCAAATCCACCGTTGGGATTATGAAACGCCCATTGAAGAAACGCTGGAAGCACTGCATGACGTGGTCAGGGCCGGTAAAGCGCGCTATATAGGCGCGTCGTCGATGTATGCCTGGCAATTCGCCAAAGCGCTGTACACCGCCGATCTGCACGGCTGGACGCGGTTTGTCAGCATGCAGGACCAGTACAACCTGATTCAACGTGAGGAAGAGCGCGAAATGCATCCGCTGTGTGCCGCCGAAGGCATCGCGGTGCTGCCGTGGAGCCCGCTGGCTCGCGGCCGTCTGACTCGCCCATGGGGTGAAACCACCGCACGGCTGGTGTCCGATCAGGTCGGCAAAAATCTGTATGACGAAACCGAAGGTATCGATGGCATTATCGCCGAACGCGTCGCCACCCTTGCACAAGAACGCAGTGTATCGCGTGCACAGATTGCGCTGGCCTGGCTGTTGAGCAAACCGGTGGTCAGTGCTCCTATTATCGGCGCCTCGCGCCAGGAACATCTGGAAGACGCCGTGGCCGCCGTCGATCTGGCATTAACGCCCGAAGAGATTGCCGAGCTGGAAACGGCCTATGTGCCGCATCACGTGACGGGGTTTGAATAACGCGGAGGTTTCAAGGGCGCAGCCGTGTTGAACTGCGCCCCTGCAATCAAAACAGCCCGAGCGGCCAGTGGTGGCCAATCAGGTAGATGATGCCGGCCGAAAGCACCCCGGCGACGATGTCGTCGACCATGATGCCCATACCGCCATGCACGTTGCGATCGAACCAGCGGATAGGCCAGGGTTTCCACATGTCGAGAATACGGAAAATCACAAAACCTGCGGCTACCCACTGCCAGTCGTTAACCGGCAACGCCATCAGCGTGATCCACATGCCGACAAACTCGTCCCAGACGATGCTGCCGTGATCGTGTACCCGCATATCCTTGGCTGTCTGGTGGCACAAATAGACGCCGATACAGATGCTGAACATCACCAGCAGCGAATAGAGCTGCCACGGCAGTTGGATCAGCAGCAACCAGAACGGAATTGCCGCCAGCGATCCCATGGTGCCCGGCACCACCGGTGACAGGCCGCTGCCGAAACCGGTAGCCAGCAAATGCCACGGATTGCTCATCCGCAGACGGCGTTTAGCTTCATCCATGTTACGCCTGCTCCGCGCTGAAATGATCGAAGCCCTTCCACGGCAGCTCCACCGCTTCATCGTTGCGGTAGAATTTAATGCCTTCGGAAAGCGGACCAATCTGGCCAATACAGGTGTAATCCGCGCCCAGATGGCTCAGCGCCACTTCCAGCGCACCGCGATTGATTTCCGGCACCGTAAAGCACAGTTCGTAATCCTCACCGCCAGTCAGCGCCCAGCGCAGCGCTTGTTCAGCGTCCGTATGGCTGCTCAACACCTGCGACAGCGGCAGCTCATCCAGAACGATGCGCGCCCCGCACTCGGAGGCTTTCAGCACGTGCTTCAGATCGGAGATCAGCCCGTCGGAAATATCGATCGCAGAGCTGGCCAAATCACGCAGCGCCTGCCCTTGCAACACCCGTGGCTGCGGCCGCAGATGGCGGCCAATCAGGTAATCGCGGGCGTCGGTATCCGCTACCTGCAGGCGATCCTGCAAGATAGCCAGGCCGGCGGCGCTGTCGCCCAACGTACCGGTAACGTAGATCCAATCACCGATGCGCGCACCGCTGCGGGTCAACGCCCGGCCGGCCGGGATCAAGCCATGAATGGTTAACGTCATGCTCAACGGGCCGCGCGTGGTGTCGCCGCCAATCAATTGCATACCGTAATAATTAAGCTGTTCGAACAGGCTGTCGCTGAACGCCTTCAGCCAGGGCTCATTCACGTCAGGCAAGGTTAACGCCAGTGAAAGCCAGGCCGGATCGGCGCCCATTGCCGCCAGATCGCTCAGGTTGACTGCCAGCGCTTTGTAGCCGAGATCGGCCGGATCGATATCCGGCAGGAAGTGAACGCCCGAAACCAGGGTGTCGGTACTGACGGCCAAAAGCTGTTTTTCTGCCACTGTCAGGAGTGCGCAGTCATCTCCAATGCCCAACTGTACGTCCCGGCGCAGACTCTTAAACCGGTCAAAATAGCGGGCAATGAGGTCAAATTCGCCGCATGCCATGGTCGATATTCCAATAGAAGAAATTAAGGCCGGCGATGCCGGCCTTAATTTTTTATTTTTTCTTGCGAATGCTTGGTGCTGCTTTATCCAGCACGCCATTCACAAACTTGTGGCTGTCTTCGGCGCCGAAGGTTTTCGCCAGTTCGATCGCTTCGTTGATAGCCACTTTGTAAGGCACATCCTCACGCATTTTCAGCTCAAACAGCGCAATACGCAGGACGGCTCTTTCTACCTGGCCCAGCTCTTCGAGCTGACGCGACAGGAAAGGTGCCATCAGGCCATCTAGCAGACCCGCATTCACCGCCACGCCGGACAGCAGCTCCCGAAAATAGGCGATGTCCACATCTTTGACATCTTGCTCCGTCAGGAACTGGTGTTCAACATCGGCAATGTCATTTTTAGACAACTGCCAAGAGTAAAGCGCTTGAACAGCGCACTCACGAGCGCGGCGACGAGCAGCAGGTTTCACGGAATTCCCCTTAACTAAATTCAGGCTTTAATAGCTTTGATAACATTAATCATTTCAAGTGCGGTCAGAGCCGCTTCAGCACCCTTGTTGCCCGCTTTGGTGCCGGCACGCTCGATAGCCTGTTCGATGCTCTCGGTGGTCAGCACGCCAAAGGCAACCGGGATTTCAGCGTTCAGCGAAACATTGCCGATGCCGGAGCTGGCTTCGCCCGCTACATATTCGAAGTGCGCGGTGCCCCCACGGATAACGGTGCCCAACGCGATAATCGCATCGTATTTGCCGGTGTTGGCCAGCACGCGAGCCGTCAGCGGCAGCTCGTAAGCGCCCGGGACCCAGACAACGGTGATGTTGTCGTCAGCAACCTGACCAATGCGCTTGAGTGCGTCGATGGCACCTTGCAGCAGGCTGTCGTTGATGAAATTGTTAAAACGTGCAATTGCGATCGCCACACGGGCATTTGGAGTAGCAACAACACCTTCGATAACTTTCATGGGCTTTCCTTAAAAATGGGTTCGATACCCCGCAGGGGGGCGGATTCTATCACATTCTTTATCTGCCTGCGCGGCGGTTTTGTAAAACGCCAATCGGAGCGGCAAACAGACTTTACATTCAGTATTTCGGCTTCAGCCGCAAGCGCAGGTCGGGGCCGATTTGCCGTACTTCGCTGAAGACGAATTCCGGCGCATCGGCCAGGTTTTCAAGGCCCGGCAACCGGCACAGGCCGCGCCCATTATCGCCCATCAGTTTTGGCGCGATGTACAAAATGAGCTCATCAACCAGCCCTGCCTGCAACAACGCGCCGGAAAGCGCAGCGCCGGCTTCTACCCAGATGGAATTCACCTGGCGTTTCGCCAGTTGCATCATCATCACAACCAGATCCACCCCGCCGCCGTGCGCCGGAAATGTCAGTTGTTCAACCTCCTGCGGCCAGTTCTGATCGTCCGGCTGCAACCGCGCCAGCCAGGTCGTTCCCGGCTGCTGCACTACCCGATGCTGCGGCGTTACGCGGTTCTGGCTGTCGAGGATAATGCGCAGCGGCTGGCGCAGATTTTCACGCGGGTAGAGGCTCTGAGTGGCGGTATCCAGCTCATCCCAACGCACCGTCAGCGATGGATCGTCGGCCAACACGGTGGCGCTGGTGCTCAGGATGGAGGCGCTTTGCGCTCTCAAACGCTGCACGTCCTGCCGCGCCTGCGGTGAGGTGATCCACTGGCTCTCGCCGGAAGCCATGGCCGTGCGGCCATCGAGCGAGGCCCCCAGCTTCAGTTGCACATAAGGAAAACCGGTGCGCATGCGTTTGAGAAAACCCGGATTCACCGCTTCCGCATCGCTCAGCATCAGGCCATGGCGCACGTCTATACCCGCCTGTTGCAGCTTGTACAGGCCACGACCGGCAACCTCCGGGTTGGGATCCTGCATCGCCGCAACCACGCGGGCAACACCGGCGGCGACCAGCGCATCAGCGCAAGGCGGCGTGCGCCCGTGATGGCTGCAAGGCTCCAGCGTGACATAAGCGGTGGCGCCGCGCGCGCGCGCGCCCGCCATGCGCAACGCATGCACTTCCGCATGAGGTTCGCCGGCGCGCAGGTGATAACCTTCACCGACGATTTCGCCGTCACGCACGATAACGCAGCCGACGTTCGGGTTCGGTGCGGTAGTGAAACGCCCCAGCCGCGCCAACTCAAAGGCACGTGCCATATAAAATTCGTCGTTATGCATGCGCTATCCCTTAGTCTTGCAGACGGGCGATTTCTTCGCCGAATTCGCGAATATCTTCAAAGCTGCGGTAAACCGAGGCGAAACGAATATAGGCCACTTTATCCAGCTTCTTCAGCGCGTCCATCACCAGGTTGCCGACCAGCTTGGTCGGTACTTCGCGTTCACCGGTGGCGCGCAGCTGGGATTTGATGTGGTTAATCGCATTTTCCACGTCGTCGGAGCTGACCGGACGTTTTTCCAACGCTTTCAACATGCCGCGACGCAGTTTGTCTTCGTTGAACGGCTCACGCACTTCGTCGCTTTTTATCACCCGTGGCATCACCAGTTCAGCCACTTCAAAGGTGGTGAAACGCTCATTACAAACCAAACACTGGCGGCGACGGCGCACCTGCGAACCATCGCCCACCAGACGGGAATCAATGACTTTGGTATCAACGGCGGCGCAAAAAGGGCAATGCATAACACGTCCTGATAAACGTTTTCATAGTTAAGAGCAGTTTACCCCGAAGTGCGGTCACAACAAAGGCCGTCGACCATTTGTTGCGAGCCGCGATACCGAATGGCGCTAAAACGGCGGCGCGCATGACTTTCCTCGCCGGGCGGGCTAAGCTGATAACAGGAGATATTGAATAGGAAATCGCCGCCATGACAACCCCTTATCCGAAAGTTTTCCTGCTCAGCGCGCTTATTCTGCTGGCGGGCTGTGCGCAAACTCACGAGGTGCCGAAGCTCCGCCACCAGGTGGTTGAACTGAATCAGAAATTAACTACGCTGACCCAGCAAGCCACCGTGCTGGAACAGCAGAACCAGCTGAATCAGAGCTCTACCAGCGGCGTCTACCTGCTGCCTGCGGCCAATAACGCCGCGCGCCTGCAAAGCAGCATCGGCGAACTGAGCGTGTCGCTCAGCCACGTAAAAGCCGAAGCCAACGGCACCCAGGCATTGCTGCACGTTCGCACGCTCTCGCAGGCTTCGCTGCCGGCATTTAAAGCGGTGGTGGAATGGGGGCAACTGGATGCCGTCACCGGTAAACCGCTAACCGCCGACTCGCTGTCACAACCGGTCGCCAGTGCAGACTCGCTGTTGCCGAAGCCGGAGCAGAATTTCGAACTGCGCTTTAGCGGCCTGACGCCGGAGCAACTGGGCTTTGTCCGGCTGCACAGTATCGTTCCGACCGCCCAACCGGCGGTGGTACAGCAACACTGATCCGCACTCCCTCGCCGCAGGCAAAAAAAAGGAGCGCCAAACGGCACTCCTTTTTATTTCACCGAAAAATCAGTGTATTAAGGCAGAATCGAAGGCTGATCTGCGCCCTCTTTTTCCACTTTCTGTTGCAGCATGTGCTCGCGTTTCATACCCAGTTTCAACGCCAGCGCGGACGCTACGTAGATAGAGGATACGGTACCGATAGACACGCCGATCAGCATCGCCAACGAGAAGCCCTGCAGCATGGCGCCACCGAAGATGTACAGCATCAGCACCACCATCAAGGTGGTACCGGAGGTCATCAATGTACGGCTCAACGTTTGGGTCAACGACACGTTCATGATTTCGTAAGGCGTTCCGCGACGGATCTTGCGGAAGTTCTCACGAATACGGTCGGAAACCACGATACTGTCGTTCAGCGAGTAACCGATAACCGACATCAACGATGCGACAATGGTCAGGTCAATCTCGATATGGAACAGCGACAGCACGCCCATAGTGATGATCACGTCGTGCGCCAGCGCAATAACCGCCCCCAGCGCCAGGCGCCATTCGAAGCGGAAACCGACGTAGATCAGGATACAGATCAACGCCACCAGCAACGCCATGCCGCCGGTCTGCGCCAGTTCACTGCCCACGCTCGGGCCGACGAACTCGATACGCTTCACGGTGGCGTTTTTATCCACCGCGCCGTTGATCACGCCGATCACTTTATTGCCCAGTTCCTGGCCTGCAGTGCCGGTCGCCGGTGGCATACGCACCATCACGTCACGGCTGCTGCCGAAGTTCTGAATAATCGGGTCCTGGAACCCGGCTTTTTCCAGCGTATCGCGCATCAGATCGAGGTTAGCCGGCTTTTCCAGGCTGATTTCGATTACCGTACCGCCGGTAAAATCCAGACCCCAGTTAAACCCGCGTACCGACATGGTGGCGATTGACGCGACCAACAGCAGCAATGAGATGCCGAAGGCCACGTAATCCCAGCGCATAAAGTCATAGACTTTACGGCCGTAGTTGAGTTGTTCAACAGTATAATCCTGTGCCACAACGCACTCCTCAGATAGACAGCTTGTTAATGCGTTTGCCGCCGTAAAGCAGGTTGACGATGGCACGGGTACCGACAATCGCGGTGAACATGGACGTCGCCACACCGATTGCGGTCGTAATCGCAAAGCCCTTGATCGAACCGGTGCCCACTGCGTACAGAATGATGGCGGTGATCAGGGTAGTGATGTTGGCGTCAACAATACTGGAGAACGCGCCTTTATAGCCTTCATGGATCGCCTGTTGAATGGAGCGTCCATTCTTCAGCTCTTCCTTGATACGTTCGTTTATCAGTACGTTGGCGTCGACCGCCACCGCCAGCGTCAGCACGATACCGGCAATGCCCGGCATGGTCAGCGTCGCCCCCGGCAACAGGGACATCACGCCGACAATCAGCACCAGGTTGGCCACCAGCGCCGTCGTGGCGATCATGCCGAACTTACGGTACCAAACCACCATGAACACGATGGAAGCCACCAGGCCCCACAGACAGGCTTCCAGACCTTGGGTAATGTTCTGTTGCCCCAGGGTTGGGCCGATAGTACGTTCTTCCACGATCTGGATAGGTGCAATCAGCGCACCGGCGCGCAGCAGCAGCGAGAGCTGACGTGCTTCGTTCGGGTTGCCGATACCGGTGATACGGAAGCTGTTGCCCAAGCGTGACTGAATGTTCGCCACGTTGATCACTTCTTCCTGCTTCACCAGAATCGCACGGCCGTTGGCGTCTTTCTTGCCGCTGTCCTTATATTCCACGAACAGGGTCGCCATCGGTTTGCCGATGTTGTCCTTGGTGAAGTTGGACATTGACGTGCCGCCGGCGCTGTCGAGCGAGATATTAACCTGCGGCTGGTTGTATTCGTCGGTGCTGGAGGTGGAGTCGGTGATGTGGTCACCGGTCAGGATCACACGCTTATACAGCACTACCGGCTGGCCTTCGCGCGTGTTTTTCACCTCGGAATCACCTGGTACACGGCCGTTGGCCGCGGCTGTCGCATCCGCGTTGGTGTTGACCAGACGGAATTCCAGCGTAGCGGTAGCGCCCAGAATCTCTTTGGCGCGTGCGGTGTCCTGGATACCCGGCAATTCAACCACGATACGGTCAGAGCCCTGGCGCTGCACCAGCGGTTCGGCAACGCCGAGCTGGTTGACGCGGTTACGCAGGATAGTGATGTTCTGCTGCACCGCATATTCGCGCGCTTCGCTCAGACGAGCATCCGTCAGGCTGGCTTTCAGGGTATTGGTGCCATTGGCGGAAAGCACCAGATCGCGCTGACGCGGGGTAATGTAGCTGATGGCCTGATCGCGAGCGGCATCGTCACGGAAGCGAACTTCCACGCCGTTGTTGTCCAGCTTGCGGATAGACGCATAAGGAATGCCCTTTTCACGCAATTCGCTGCGCAGGGTATCCATGGTTTGTTCCTGCAGCTTGCCCAGCGCGGTGTCCATGTCCACTTCCATCAGGAAGTGCACGCCACCACGCAGGTCCAGGCCCAGCTTCATCGGCTCGGCGCCCAACATGGCCAACCAGGCCGGCGTGGCCGGAGCCAGGTTCAGCGCGACGACGAACTTGTCGCCCAGCTCCGCCATCAAGGCTTCACGGGCACGCAACTGAACGTCAGGATCTTTAAAGCGAGCCAGGATGGCGCCATTTTCCAACGCAATCGACTTGCTCGCGATATTGTCTTTTTCTAATACGGTACGGACTTGGTCCAGCGTAGTTTCACTGGCGGCGACACCGCGCGCGCCAGTGATTTGTACAGCCGGATCCTCACCATAGAGGTTGGGAAGCGCATAAAGCAGACCGACGATGATCACCACGATCAGCATCAGATACTTCCACAAAGGATAACGGTTTAGCACGGCAATTCCCTTCGGGAAAACAAAATTACAGGGCCTTCATGGTACCTTTCGGCAGAACGGCCGCCACGAAGTCACGCTTGATCATCACTTCCGTGGTGTCGTTCAGCGCAATGGCGATGATGCCGGTGTCAGCCACTTTGGTTACGCGGCCAATCAGGCCACCGGTGGTCAGCACTTCATCACCCTTGCCAATCGAGTCCATCAGCTTCTTGTGCTCTTTAGCGCGTTTTTGCTGCGGGCGCAGGATCATGAAATAGAAAATCAGACCAAACACGACCAGCATAATGATCAGAGAGTACGGGCTTCCCTGAGCCGGGGCCCCTGCGGATGCGACGGCGTCAGAAATGAAAAAGCTCATTGAAATTCCCTCATTAAGTTATCAATTATTAATTCAAGCGTTTAAAGGTGGAATCGGTTTGCCGATCCGACCGTAGAAATCCGTAACAAACAGCTCTAATTTACCCTGTTCAATAGCCTGGCGTAAACCCGCCATCAGGCGTTGGTAGTGGCGCAGGTTATGAATGGTATTCAATCGGGCACCCAGTATTTCGTTGCAACGATCGAGATGATGCAAGTAGGCGCGGCTGTAATTGCGACACGTGTAGCAATCACAGTCTTTATCCAGCGGAGAAGTATCATCCTTGTGCTTGGCATTACGGATTTTTACCACACCGTCAGTCACGAACAAGTGGCCGTTGCGGGCATTACGCGTTGGCATCACGCAGTCGAACATATCGATACCGCGACGCACACCTTCAACCAGATCTTCCGGTTTGCCTACGCCCATCAGGTAGCGTGGCTTATCTTCCGGAATTTGCGGGCAAACATGTTCGAGAATACGATGCATATCCTCTTTTGGCTCGCCTACAGCCAAGCCGCCAACAGCGTAACCATCAAAGCCGATATCCACCAGCCCTTTTACTGAAACATCTCGTAAATCTTCGTAAACACCGCCCTGAATAATGCCGAATAAGGCGTTTTTATTATTCAGCTCGTCAAAACGTTGACGGCTGCGCTGCGCCCAGCGCAGTGACATCTCCATCGAGCTTTTGGCGTAATCCCAGTCGGCCGGGTACGGCGTACACTCGTCGAAGATCATTACGATGTCGGAACCCAGGTCATACTGGATTTCCATCGATTTTTCCGGGCTGAGGAACACTTTATCGCCGTTAATCGGATTACGGAAATAAACGCCTTCCTCTTTAATTTTGCGCATCGCCCCCAGGCTGAATACCTGGAAACCGCCGGAGTCGGTCAGGATCGGGCCGTGCCACTGCATGAAATCATGCAGATCGCCATGCAGTTTCATGATCTCCTGCCCTGGACGCAGCCACAGGTGGAAGGTGTTGCCCAGCAGGATCTGCGCGCCGGTCTCTTTCACTTCTTCCGGCGTCATGCCCTTTACCGTGCCGTAGGTGCCGACAGGCATAAAGGCCGGGGTTTCCACCACGCCACGTTCAAATACCAGGCGGCCACGGCGGGCGCGGCCATCGGTTGCTTGTAATTCGTACTTCACAAAACCTCCAGCGCCAGAGAAACAGTCTGGCGTCGTTAAAACAGGGCCGCGCCAAATGCGCAGCCCAGGGAATCAGGCGCCGACGGACTCGTGTTCCGCCTGCGGGTTACGGCTGATGAACATCGCATCGCCATAGCTGAAGAATCGGTACTGCTCGGCCACCGCCTGCTGATAAGCATGCATGGTGTTTTTATAACCGGCGAAGGCGGATACCAACATGATCAGCGTCGACTCCGGCAGGTGGAAATTGGTCACCAGCGCGTCGATCACCTGGTAGTGATAGCCCGGGAAGATAAAGATGCTGGTATCGCCGAAGAACGGCGCAATCAGCGCGTCCTTGCTGGCGTTGGCCGCGCTTTCCAGCGAACGTACGGAGGTGGTTCCCACCGCCACTACGCGCTTGCCCCGCGCCTTGCAGGCCAGCACCGCATCAACCACTTCCTGCGGAACCTCGGCGTATTCCGCGTGCATCACGTGCTCTTCGATGGTTTCCACCCGCACCGGCTGGAAAGTGCCCGCGCCCACATGCAGGGTGACAAAAGCCATCTCAATGCCCTTCGCGCGCAACGCAGCCAGCAGCGGCTCATCGAAGTGCAGCCCGGCGGTCGGTGCCGCAACGGCGCCCGGTTTCTCACTGTAAACCGTCTGATAAAGCTCGCGGTCGGCGTCTTCATCCGGCCGATCGATATAAGGCGGCAGCGGCATATGGCCAACGGCATTGAGGATAGTGAACACATCGCGCTCATCGTTGAAGCGCAATTCGAACAGCGTATCGTGGCGCGCCACCATGGTAGCGGCAACGCTTTCGTCATCGCCCAGCAGCAGTTCAGCGCCCGGCTTTGGCGCTTTTGAAGCGCGCACGTGCGCCAACACCCGATGATCATCCAGCACGCGCTCGACCAACACTTCAATCTTGCCGCCGCTGACCTTGCGGCCAAACATGCGCGCCGGGATCACCCGAGTATTGTTGAATACCAGCAGATCGCCGGCTTCCAGGTTATCCAGCAGATCGGTGAATACGCCGTGCGTCAGCGCCCCGCTTGGCCCGTCCAGCTGCAGCAAACGGCAACCGCTGCGCTCAGGCTGAGGATAATGGGCAATCAGGGACTCGGGAAGTTCAAAGGAAAAATCGGCGACGCGCATGGGTATTCACTTCTTCAATATAAGACTGGTTGGTAAAAAACAAGCGGCCTAGTCTAAAGCCGCGGGCGGTCAGCAGCAAGAAATAAGGAGGATTTGCACGACTTCGGATACAATGCCCGGATGAACTTCCTTGCACATCTCCATTTGGCTCAGTTGGCGGAAAGCTCGCTGCTGGGCAACCTGTTGGCCGACTTCGTGCGCGGCAACCCCGCAGGCGAGTACAATCCCGAGGTAGTGGCCGGCATAATGATGCACCGCCGCGTCGACGTACTGACCGACAGCCTGCCGCAGGTGAAGGTCTGTCGTGACTTCTTCAGTGACGAACACCGCCGCGTGGCGCCCATCACGCTCGACGTGGTGTGGGACCATTTCCTGGCACGCCACTGGCAGCAGTTGGAGCCGTCCCTCAGCCTGCACAGCTTTACCCAAGAAGCCCGCAGCCAGATCGTGCCCCATTTGCCGCTGACGCCGCCGCGCTTTCAGAACTTAAACGGGTATTTATGGCAGGAACGTTGGCTGGAGCGCTACGCCGAGCTGCCGTTTATCGGCACCGTGCTGGCGGGCATGGCCAGCCGCCGCCCACGCCTGGCCGCTCTGGCCGGTTCCTTCGCCGACGTGGAGCGCCACTATCATCAGCTTGAAACACAGTTCTGGCAGTTTTATCCGCAGATGATGCGGCAGGCAAAAGATAAACAGCTTTAACGTCAAACCAAACCCATTGAAAATGCGACGCTTTACAAGAAATCGGGTTTTAAGCCTTGCCCTTTTGCAGGAAAAGGTTACTTTTAAAGCTTGCTAAATTTAATCATCGAATTCGATAGGTAAAAGCTATCTCATCGATTGGTCTTTTACCCTTTATTCGCCGAGTCTTGGTCCCTATACTGGCCCTTGCTTTTACATCAACCCCTTAACACCTATTACAGGAGTAATTATGGTCCTGGTAACTCGTCAAGCCCCTGACTTCACTGCAGCTGCCGTATTGGGCAGCGGCGAAATCGTTGAAAACTTCAACTTTAAGAAGCACCTGAACGGTAAACCAGCCGTACTGTTCTTCTGGCCGATGGACTTCACCTTCGTATGTCCTTCTGAGCTGATCGCTTTCGATCACCGCTATGAAGAATTCCAGAAGCGTGGCGTTGAAGTGGTTGGCGTTTCATTCGACTCAGAATTCGTTCACAACGCATGGCGTAAAACCCCTGTCGAAAATGGCGGCATCGGTGAAGTGAAATACGCCATGGTTGCTGACATCAAGCGTGAAATTCAGAAAGCTTACGGTATCGAACACCCAGAAGCCGGCGTTGCGCTGCGCGGTTCTTTCCTGATCGACAAAGACGGTGTGGTTCGTGCTCAGGTTGTTAACGACCTGCCAATCGGCCGTAACATCGACGAAATGATCCGTACCGTTGACGCGCTGCAGTTCCACGAAGAGCACGGCGAAGTGTGCCCGGCTCAGTGGGAAAAAGGCAAAGCAGGTATGGGCGCATCTCCAGACGGCGTAGCTAAATACCTGTCCGAGAACGCTTCCAAGCTGTAATTTCAGCCTGCAAGTGAATCAACCGGCCCTCGAGGCCGGTTTTTTTTGCTCTTTTTTAGGGCAGCCTGCCCCTCATTCGGGCTTTATTTCCCTGTTTCCGCTCACATTTTCGGCCCTGAACACCGCGTAATCCCCCACCTGTAGCTACTATAAATAACGCTGGCTCGCTCTTTGCAGGGTAAAACGGCAAGCCAATCACAATAAGAACACTGACAGGGTAGGAATAACTATGTTTTTACAGAA
This sequence comes from Serratia sp. 22264, assembly GCF_052045345.1. Taxonomy (NCBI): domain Bacteria; kingdom Pseudomonadati; phylum Pseudomonadota; class Gammaproteobacteria; order Enterobacterales; family Yersiniaceae; genus Serratia; species Serratia sp. 22264. The sequence goes on along the minus strand of NZ_JBQEOY010000003.1, from coordinate 209,762 downwards.
ATGGAGCAAGCCGCTGACCATGGCGGCGCTGCTGGTCAGCAGCAGCCTGTATGCCGCCTCCAACCCGGCGGTCGAAGCCAAAAATGGCATGGTAGTGACATCGCAACATCTCGCCTCGCAGGTTGGCGTCGATATCCTCAAGCTGGGCGGCAACGCCATCGATGCCGCAGTGGCGGTCGGCTATGCGCAGGCGGTGGTGAACCCCTGCTGCGGCAATATCGGCGGCGGCGGTTTTATGACGGTACACCTGGCCGACGGTACCGACACCTTTATCAACTTCCGTGAAACCGCCCCGGCGGCGGCCAGCGCCAACATGTATCTGGACGCCGAAGGCAACGTGAAAAAAGGCGCCAGCCTGTATGGTTATCTGGCGGCGGGCGTGCCGGGCACCGTGCTGGGCATGGAAACCGCACGCCAGAAATACGGCAAGCTGAGCCGTGAGCAGGTGATGGGGCCGGCGATCAAACTGGCGCGCGAAGGCTTTGTACTGACCCGTGCCGATACCGATATTCTCGACACCACCGTCGCCCGCTTCAAACAGGATCCGGAATCCGCCAAAATCTTCCTTCGCCCGGACGGCACCGCACTGCAACCGGGCGACCGTCTGGTGCAGAGCGATCTGGCCAACACCCTGGAAGCCATCGCCAAAGACGGTCCGGACGCCTTCTATAAGGGCAAGATCCCGCAGGCCGTGGAGGCCGCAGCCAAACAAGGCGGCGGCATCCTGACGGCGACCGATTTCGCCAATTATAAAGTCACCGAAACGCCGCCCATTACCTGCAGCTACCGTGGCTATAAATTCGTTTCTGCACCGCCACCCAGCTCCGGCGGCGTAACGTTGTGCGAAATCCTCAACGTGGTCGAAGGTTATGATCTGAAAAGTATGGGCTTCAACTCGGCGGCGGCCATTCACACCCTGACCGAAGCGATGCGCCACGCCTATATGGACCGTAATACCTACCTCGGTGACCCGGAATTCATCAAAAACCCGATAGATCGCTTGGTCAGCAAGAGCTACGCCGAAGAGATCCGCAAGAAAATTGTTGCAGACAAGGCCACGCCGTCAGAGAACGTGCAGCCGGGCATGGAACCCCACGAGAAACCGGAAACCACCCATTATTCGATTGTCGATCATGACGGCAATGCCGTCTCCACCACCTATACCGTCAACGGCCGCTTTGGTGCGGTAGTGATAGCACCGGGAACAGGTTTCTTCCTCAACGATGAAATGGACGATTTCACCGTTAAAGTCGGCGAGAAAAACCTCTACGGACTGGTGCAGGGCACCGCCAACAGCATTGCCCCCGGTAAGCGCCCACTATCGTCGATGAGCCCGACGCTGGTGACCAAAGACAACAAAATCTTTATGGTGCTCGGCTCGCCGGGCGGATCGCGCATCATCACCATCACCCTGCAAACCGCGCTGAACGTGATCGACCACGGCATGGCGCCGCAGGAAGCGGTGGATGCACCGCGTATTCACCATCAATGGCTGCCGGACGAAGTGTATTACGAGCAGCGTGGCGTCTCCGCCGATACGCTGAAACTCCTCGGCGGCATGGGTTACAAGATGGTCGAGCAAACACCGTGGGGCGCCGCCGAGCTGATTCTGGTGGGTTTGCCGGGTGCCGCGGGCGTCAGCCCGGCCAATTCCGGCAACGACTCTGCGGTTTCCGGCAAGGTACGCGAAGGTTATCTGTACGGTGCCAATGACGTGCGCCGCCCGGCGGGTTCAGCGGTAGGCTATTGATCTTATGGGAAGTGTGAACGCACACTAACTTAATCAGGGGCCGGCTTATCGGCCCCTTCGCTGCCTTAGCCTACCCGTCGCCACAAGGTGACCGACTCTTCGCCCAGTTGCAGCGTCATGCCATTTTGCTCTTCTCTCAGCTCACCATGCCCTTCCAGCCGCTGCCATTTGCCTGCGGCCAGCAGCGGGCTGTACGGCAATGCCACTTCACCGCTGCCGCCACGCTGTAACGCCACCACTACCTGCTCCCGTTGATAAAGGCGCACGAATACCAGCGTTTCACCGGCAGCATATAACACCTGGCAACCACCGCGACGCAGCGCCAGACTCTGTTTACGCAGCGCCGCCATCCGTTGGCATAGCGCCAGCAGACTCTGATCCCACTGATTTTCATCCCACGGGAACGGCTTGCGACAGAACGGGTCGTTGGCGCCATCCAGGCCAATCTCGTCGCCATAATATAAGCAGGGAACGCCAATCCAGCTCATCAGCCACACCGCCGCCATCCGCATGCGCGCCTGATTGCCCTGCAACAACGTCAGGAAACGCGCAGTATCATGGCTGTCGAGCTGGTTAAACTGAATCAGTTGGCTGCCGTGCGGCAATCCGGCACGGTAGCCGTCCATCCACTGCGCGCAGTCCGCAGCATCCATCTGCACCGGGTGATGCGCCACATCCAGTCCGGCAAGGAACCCCCTTACCGGCAGGGCGAAGCCCATATAGTTCATCGCCGCGTCTTCTACGCCGGCATGCAGCCAGCGGCGCGCATCGCCAAAATGTTCGCCCAGTACGTAGGCCTGCGGGTTTTCCTGTTTAACCGCCTGATAAATGCCGGCAAGGTGTTGGAGATTGCCGGTAGCACCGCCGTTCTCACCCAGCATATGCACCACGTCCAGCCGCCAACCGTCGATGCTGTAGGGTGGGCGTAACCAGTGGCGCACCACGCTACCCTCGCCGCGATAAATCCTCTCGGCCACCTGAGGTTCGGCAAAATTGAGCTTCGGCAGGCTGGCGTTGCCTTTCCAGTCCAGCGCCCGGCCGTCAGGGTAGAAATTGAACCAGCCGCGGTACGGTGAATCCGGGTGGTGGCAGGCGCCGTTGTCGCCCTGCTGGTGACGATCAAACCAGGGGTGGGAATCGCCGGTATGGTTAAACACCCCGTCCAGCACCAGTTTCATCCCCACCTTGTGAGTACTCACTCGCAAACGCTGCAAGGCAGCATTGCCGCCGAAATAGGGATCGACCTGGTAATAGTCTTCGGTATCGTATTTATGCACGCTCGGCGCGGTGAAAATCGGGTTCAGGTACAACGCCGTGACGCCCAGTTTCTGCAGGTAAGGCAGCTTTTGACCGATGCCATCCAAATCGCCGCCATAGAAAGTGGAAGCGGCATCCCGGTCTTCCAGCGGATGCTGCCAGTCGCGACGCACCACGTCGCAACCGGCCGCGTGATGGCGATAGCTGCCGTTTTGAATACCGTGCTCACCACCGCTGCTGGCGAAACGATCGGGAAAAATTTGATAAAATATCTGATCCGCCACCCAGGTCGGGCTGCGGTCAGGTTCGTCGAGCGCAAACTGCGCCAGTTGGCCCGGCGGGATCAGCGACCACCCCTGAGGCCCGAACCATTGTTGACGATCGGCCCACACCAGTTTGAAGCAGTAGCGCCGCGTGGCCTCTCCTTCGTTCAGCGTCAGGCTGGCCTGATAACGCCACCGGCCTTCAGCGCTGTGCGCTTTCATGATCAGCAGCCATTCTTCGTTATCCGGCTCGGCGCGTAAAAATACCCTCTCAGGCAAATCATCACCCTGTAACCACAGCGTGATATCCAGGCGTTGTCCCTTCTTCACCACAAAGGGCGGGACCGGTTGATGCCAGGCGTTAAGCATACTGTTCTCCTGCTGTACAAAACGAAATCGACGACGTTATTCAATGCCACGAACAATGCCACGTTGAGTGCAAGTCCCCCTCCTCTTTGGCCGCTAAACTCGGGGAGGAGCCGGGGGGTGGAGATAGGCAGCCGACGGCAACCCTATGTAAAAAAGGGTAAACAGCCGCACATTATGGCCTGCAGCCATTAGGCTAACGTCTTTTGAGTGTATTGGATATTTTTTGCGCATTTTTTAAAGGAGCGATAATGCAACAACAGATAACACTGTGGCTGGAGAAATTCGGGCTGGAATTCAGCGGGGTGATGTCTCTGCTGATGGTGCTCGGGCTGATCGTCCTGATTTCGGTGGCCATTCATCTGGTGCTGCACCGCGTGGTGCTGGCGACGATCCAGCGCCGCGGCCAGCAGTCGCAGCGCGTATGGCAACAAGCGCTCACCCAGTACAAGCTGTTTCAGCGCATGGCGCTGTTGCTGCAAGGGGTCATCATCAATCTGCAAGCGGTGTTGTGGCTGCACGCCGGCGGCGAGACGCAGGCATTCATCGTCACCGCCGCACAGGTCTGGATCATGGCCTTTGCCCTGCTGTCGCTGTTTTCGCTGCTGGATACGCTATTGGCGGTGCTGCGCCAAAGCCCACTGTCGAATCAACTGCCGCTGCGCGGCATTTTCCAGGGGCTGAAACTGGTAGCCGCCATTCTGATCGGCATCATGATCGTTTCATTGCTGATGGGCAAATCGCCATTGCTGCTGCTCAGCGGCCTGGGTGCGATGACTGCGGTGCTGATGCTGGTGTTCAAGGATCCCATCCTCGGGCTGGTGGCCGGCATTCAGCTTTCCGCCAACGATATGCTGAAAATCGGCGACTGGCTGGAGATGCCGAAATACGGCGCGGACGGCGCGGTCATCGACATCGGCCTGACCACGGTAAAAGTCCGTAACTGGGACAACACCGTCACCACCATTCCCACCTATGCGCTGATCTCAGATTCCTTCAAGAATTGGCGCTCAATGTCGGAATCCGGCGGACGACGCATCAAGCGCAGCATCAATATCGACACCACCAGCGTGCATTTTCTGTCCCCGGAAGAGCAACAGCGCCTGAATCGCAATCCGCTGTTGCAGCGTTATCTGAACGATAAAACGCAAGAACTGAGTCACTATAATCAGCAGAGTGCCGTGGATCTCAGCTCACCGCTCAACGGCCGTCGCCTGACCAATCTCGGCACGCTGCGCGCCTATCTGGTGGCTTACCTGCGCGCTCACCCCAATATTCATCAGAGCATGACGCTGATGGTGCGCCAAATGGCACCGACGCCGGAGGGCTTGCCGCTGGAGATTTACGCCTTCACCAATACCACGGTATGGGCGGAATACGAGAGCATTCAGGCCGATATCTTTGATCATATTCTGGCGGTGATTAACGAGTTCGATCTGCGCGTGCATCAAACGCCCACCGGCAACGACATGCGTAGCATGCTGAGCCAAATGCGAGCGGCGGCGGACATTTCCTGACGCAGGCTGACATAATTATGTCTGCTGGTAATAATTCCCTGCCGATTGCCAGCAGATGTCTCAAGGCGCTTTTCTTCTGCGATTAAAACGGCGTTAATGCTTTTTCCTCTACTGCACAGAAGAAGAGACGCCTTTGCTGAAATCGTTAAAACACCGGTTGTTTACCCTGCTGGCCACCCTGATGTTTATCGGCTGCCTGCATAGCGCCTCGCTGGATGAAAGCCGCATGAGCCGCACGCTGCAACCCTCGTTAAGTGCCCTCAGCAGCAGCATGCAGGATATCCGTGAAGTGCTGGCGCGCTGCGCCGGCGAGGGCAAAGAAGAACGACTGTGCGGCAGTAGTTTGCGCGTTGAAGCACGCGCCTCGGGTGACGATGAAACGGAAGATAAAAGATAAAAAAACACCGGCTCATGGCCGGTGTTTTCATTTTCAATCCTGCTGTGGCGCCAACACCGCCCGCTTTTTCTGACGGTTGATCTTGAAGTAGTAACCCGCCAGCAGCACCGCAACCCATACCAGGCCGGCGTACAACGAAACGCGGGTGGTTGGGAAATAGCCAATCAGGCCAATGATGAACGCCAGGAAGATAATCGCAATCACCGAGGTGAACACGCCGCCGCGCAGCGGGAACGCCAGCTTTTTCACCTGCTCTTTGCTCAGACTGCGGCGGAAGGCAATCTGCGAGCACAGGATCATGATCCACACCCACACGGTGGCAAAGGTCGCCAGCGAGGCAATCACCAGGAACACGTTTTCCGGCATGATGTAGTTGAGGTAAACAGCCAACAGCAACGCCAGCATCATCACCAACACCGTAACCCACGGAATGCCGCGCTTCGACACCTTGCTGAACATCTTCGGCGCATGGCCCTGCTCGGCCATCCCGTGCAGCATGCGGCCGACGCCGAACACATCGCTGTTAATCGCCGACAGCGACGCGGTGATCACCACAAAGTTGAGGATGCCCGCAGCCACGGTAATCCCCATGTGCTGGAAGGTCAGCACAAACGGGCTGCCGTTGGTGCCCACCTGATTCCACGGATAAATCGACATGATGACGAACAGCGTACCGACGTAGAACACCAGGATGCGCCACGGCACCGAATTGATGGCCTTGGGAATCGACGTTTTCGGGTCCTTGGCTTCACCGGCGGTGATACCGATGATCTCGATGCCGCCGTAGGCGAACATCACCAGTTGCAGCGACAGGATCATGCCGATAAAACCATTGCTGAAGAAGCCACCGTTGGACCACAGGTTATGGATACCTGTCGGTTGCCCACCGTTGCCAATCCCCCAAATGATGATGCCGATACCGGCGGCAATCATGATGATGATGGTGGCGACTTTGAAGAACGAGAACCAAAACTCAAGCTCGCCGAACACCTTCACGCTCATCAGGTTGATGGCACCAATCACCAGCACCACGCTCAGCACCCAAATCCAGTGCGGCACCTCGGGGAACCAGACGCCCATATAAATGCCGAACGCGGTCACGTCGGCGATGGCGACGATCAGAATTTCAAAACAGTAGGTCCAGCCGGTGATATACCCGGCCATCGGGCCAAGATAGTCCTGCGCATAACGAGAGAACGAGCTGGCCTGCGGGTTGTTGACCGACATCTCGCCCAAAGCGCGCATGATGATAAAAGCGACGACGCCGCCAATCAGGTATGCCAGCAAAACGCTCGGGCCGGCCATTTTAATGGCGTCCGCCGAACCGTAGAACAGGCCGGTGCCGATGGCCGAGCCGAGAGCCATAAAGCGGATATGACGCGTGCTGAGACCGCGCTTCAGCTTATTGGCCGCAGGGGCGGAGGGTGACTGTTGTTGCATGAAAATAACCCGTGTTTTTTAAACGTAAAAAGGCCACGGACAAGTCCGTGGCCCAAAATTCAGCCGGGGGATTATGGGTGCGCGGTCACTTCCGAACGCGTACAAACCCGGTCATAAATCGCGACCAACACCAGCATCAGCAGAGAAGGCGACAGCCATGCCAACCCCTGCGCAGCCAATGGCAGGTGATTGGTCCACTCCGGCAACAGGTGCTGGAAGGTGGACGCTTTCACCGCGTCAAGGATACCAAACAACAGGCTGACCAGCATCACCGGCGCTATGATGCGCGTCGCGCTGTTCCACCAGCGCAGGGTGAAGCTCAATACCACCAGCACGATACACGGCGGGTAAATCGCGGTCAGCACCGGGATAGAGATCTGGATCAGATGGCTCAGGCCCAGATTGGAAACCACCATCGAGAACAGACCCAGAATAAAGACCAGCGTTTTATAAGAGAACGGCAGGTACTGAGCAAAGAACTCGGCGCAGGCACAGGTCAGGCCTACCGCAGTCACCATACAGGCGATGAAGATCAGCGCCGCCAGGAAGAAGCTGCCCAACCCACCGAAGGTGTTTTGCACATAAGCGTGCAGGATCACCGCGCCGTTGGTCGCGTCCGGCACCAACACGCCACTGCCGGAACCCAGCTTGAACAGGCTCAGGTAAACCAGCGTCAGGCCCACACCGGCGATCAGGCCAGCCAAAATGGTGTAACGCGTCAGCAGGCCGGCATCTTTCACGCCGCGGGAACGCGCAGCGTTAACGATGACGATGCCGAACACCAGCGCGCCCAGCGTATCCATGGTCAGATAGCCGTTGACGAAGCCGGAAGAGAAAGGAACGTGCTGATAAATTTCGGTAGCCGGAATAGGCGTGCCCGCCGGCCAAACCAACGCCGCAATGCCGAGTGCGCCGAGCGCAACGATTTTCAGCGGAGCCAGCACGTGGCCCACGGTATCGAGCAAGCGGCCCGGATACAGTGAAATGCCGATTACCAGCGCGAAATACACCAGGCTGTAGATAAACAGCGGCATGGCGCCGTCGCCGGTCAGCGGTGCAATACCCACTTCAAAGGACACAGTCGCGGTACGCGGGGTGGCGAACAGCGGGCCAACCGCCAGATAGCAGACCGTCGCCAGCAGCAAACCGGCACTGCGGCCAATCGGTGTGCTAAGGGCGTCAATACCGCCGCCAACGCGAGCCAGAGCGATAACGGTTATCACCGGCAAACCGACTGCGGTAATCAGGAAACCGATTGCTGCGGTCCAGACGTGCTCACCGGATTGTAGACCGACCATCGGCGGGAAAATGATGTTCCCGGCACCGACAAATAAGGCAAAGGTCATAAAACCCAGCGCAATAATATCTTTTGACGTTAAACGATGACTCATACGATGTCGTGTTGCCTGTTCAAATGAAAAAAAGTACCCGATATCGTGGTGGCGTAATGCCCCCACCCGGTTGCCGGCTTGCCCTTTCATCGTGAGACCAATAAGAGCAGAAAACGCGTAACGTCCGGCGTTTTGTCCTTATTCGAAATTGACCACTCATGATGATGGACAGAGTTTTAGGAGTTATAAATGGAGGTTTAGTCCGACAACGGGGGGTAAGTTAAACGTTTATAGCGTTGAAAGGCAAGTCGCGTGACAAAAACCAGAGCTATCGACCAGATAATCTTTTGTCACCAGTCGATCATATTGGCTATCAATAAATATACACTACATGATTTGTATCATTTTTGAGCGTCGCATTCACAAACCGTGAAACATCCGGCTTGAGACCGCGCGAAAACGCCAATAAACGATCGGTTTTCGCGTGGTCTGAACGGGTTCTGTGCGCTTACCAAACCTCTCGGGCAATATTCACCACGCTTTGCAGCTTATTCCACTGCTGCTGTTCGCTCAGGCTATTGCCCTCTTCGGTCGAGGCAAACCCGCACTGGGTGCTGAGGCACAACTGGCGGCGATCGACAAACTGCGCGGCCTCCTCGAGACGCTGTTTCACCTGTTCCGGGTTCTCCAGCTCGCCGTTTTTGGTGGTGATCAGGCCGAGCACCACCTGCTGTTTACCGGGTTTGATAAAACGCAGCGGCTCAAAACCCCCGGAGCGCTCGTTGTCGTATTCCAGGAAGAAAGCGTCGATATTCACCTGGCCGAACAGGATTTCCGCCACCGGCTCGTAGCCGCCTTCAGAGATCCAGGTAGAGCGGAAATTACCGCGACACACGTGCAAGCCGATGGTCAGATCGTCCGGCTTGCCGGCGATCGCCGCATTCAGCACGTCGGCGTAGATCTTGGCCAGACGATCCGGATCCTCACCGCGCTCGCGGATCTGCCGTCGTTGATCGTCCGAGCACAGATAAGCCCAGACGGTGTCATCCAGTTGCAGATAACGGCAGCCTGCATCATAAAACGCCTTGATCGCATCACGGTAGGTCTGCGCCAGATCGTCAAAATAGGCATTCAGATCCGGGTAAACCTGGCTGTCGATGGCCTTGCGCCCGCCGCGAAAGTGCAGCACGCTCGGGCTGGGAATGGTCATTTTCGGCACCGCATCGCCGGCCGTCGCCTTCAGGAAACGAAAATCCGCCAGCATCGGGTGCTGGGGGTTAAAGCCCACTTTACCGACCACCTTGATGCTGCGTGCGCGGGTTTGCACGCCGTTGAACTGGATCCCCTGATCCGCATCATAACCTTCCACACCGTCCAACCCTTCCAGGAAGTCAAAGTGCCACCACGCACGGCGGAATTCGCCGTCCGTCACCACCGCCAAACCGAGGTCTTTCTGTTTTGCCACCGCCAAACGGATCTGCTCGTCTTCAACCGCGCGCAACCGGGCGGCATCGATTTCGCCTTGCTGGAACTGCTGGCGAGCGGTTTTCAGCGCCGCAGGGCGCAACAGGCTGCCGACAACGTCAGCGTGAAAGGCGTGGTGGCAATCGCACATATTTATGACTCCCGGTGACAGGCAAAGGATCGGGCCTCTTTGCTTCAATGATTGACAGTGTGAACTATTACGCTGAGTTACTTTGGACATCCAGACGTCCAAAAAATCCATTGGGGGGCATCCTGTCACGCCGCTTGTCGGGCGGCAATAGAATAATTTTCATTGGTGTTGAGAGATATTCATGTTGGGCGCCACTCGGCGCCCGTTGGAGGATTACTTCAGGCCCAGCGCCAGCCGGGTTTTGCGCAGCGTATCGGGTGGCAGCGGCAGATAACCGTCATGATTAACCAGCTTTTGCCCGGCATCGGACAGCACGCGATCGAGAAAAGCGGCGGTCAGCGGCTCCAGCGGTTGGTTGGGGGCCTTGTTGATGTAAATATACAGATAGCGCGACAGCGGATAGCTGCCGTTGCGCACGTTGGTATCATTGGGGACAACATAGTTTTCACCCGACTCCGCCAGCGGCAGCAGACGCACGCCACTGGCGCGAAAACCGATGCTGGCGTAGCCAATGCTGTTCAGCGAGCCGGCCACCGCCTGCACCACCGAGGCCGAACCGGGCAGCTCATTGACCCGCGGCATAAAATCGCCGCCGCACAGGGCGCGCAGTTTGAAATAGCCGTAAGTGCCGGAGGCGGAGTTACGCCCGAAACGTTGGAGGTCTCGCTGTTGCCAACTGCCGGTCAACCCCAATTCGCCCCAACGCATCAGCGGCCGGCTTTCGCCGCAGCGCCGGGTAGCGGAGAAAATGCGGTCGAGCTGCTGCAGGTTCAGGCCACGCAACGGGTTGTCCTGATGCACCAGCACCACCAGCGCATCCACCGCTACCGGCACGGCCAGCGGCGCATAACCATAACGGTGTTCGAACGCCGACACTTCCGCCGCCTTCATCGGCCTGCTCATTGGCCCAAGCTGCGCTGCGCCCGCCGCCAGTGCGGTAGGCGCGGTTGAAGAACCGGCGGCCTGGATCTGCAAATTGACGTTAGGGTAGTGCTGACTGAAGTCCTGCGCCCACAGCGCCATCAGATTCGCCAGCGTATCGGAGCCGACGCTCGACAGGTTGCCGGACAGCATACCGTCCGGCTGCGCCAGTGCGCCGCGGCTCGCCAGCAGCGCCAGGCACAGCAACAACCATCGGGTAATTCGGATCATGCCAGCCTCTCGCGCGTTAATTTTTCACCGCATTCTCTGATAAAGCTGCAGGAACAATCAACCGGTTAGGCAAGGTAAAGATGAAACGGGTGCCGATCCCCTGCTCGCTGAGGATCTCCAACCGCGCATCGTGGTGGCTGAGCGCATGCTTGACGATCGCCAGCCCCAGCCCGCTGCCGCCGGTCTGGCGTGAACGGGCTTTATCGACGCGGTAGAAACGCTCGGTCAGGCGCGGAATATGTTCGGCGGCGATGCCCGGCCCGTTGTCGCTGACCTGGAATTGCGCGCCGTTTGGCGTCTGTTGCCAGCTCACCTCAATATGGGTGCCTTTCGGCGTGTGATTGACGGCGTTATACACCAGATTCGACACCGCGCTGCGCAATTGGTCATCGTTGCCGAACACCTTGAGCTGCTCGTTCACCCGGAAGGTAATCTCATGGTTGTCGCCGCTCAGCGACTGCGCCTCACGCTGCAACACCCGCAGCATCAGCGGAATATCGACCCGCTCGTTCATATCGACGTTAGGTGCCGCCTCAATGCGCGACAGCGTCAGCAGCTGTTTGACCAGCCCGTCCATACGCCGGGTCTGTTCCTGCATGGTGCCCAGCGCCTTGCCGCGCAACGAGCCGTCCAGCTCCTCGTCGCTCATCATCTCCAGGTAACCCTGCAATACCGTCAGCGGGGTACGCAACTCATGGCTGACGTTGGCGAAGAAGTTGCGGCGCGCGCCTTCAAGCTGGCGCATTTGGGTGACGTCGCGCGCCACCATCAACAGTTGCCCTTCCGAATAGGGCATCACGCGGAACTCGACGTAGTGCTCGTTATTGAGTTGCAGCGTCAGTGGCCGCGTGAATTCCTGCTGTTGCAGATAGTGGCTGAACTCTGGGTAACGCAACAGGTTAAGGATGTGCTGGCCGTTGTCTTCCGGCCAGCGGAATCCCAGCAGATGCTGCGCCAACCCGTTGCACCAGAAGATATTGCCTTCGACGGTGGTCATCACCACCGCATCGGGCAGCGATTCCGCGCCGCTGCGAAAACGTTTGATCAACAACGCCAGTTCACGGCGACGTCGACGGTTGCGCTGTTGCATCTGGTAGAGGCCGTAAAACAGCGGCTCCCAGCTCCAGCGCCCAGGCGGCGGCGTCATGCTGCGATCGACCCACAGCCAGTGGGAAAGTTTGAGTTGGTTGTAGAAATTCCAGACCAGCGCCGCCAGCACGGCGGCCAGCAGCAGCCAGGGCAGATAGCCGAAAATCAGCCCCAGCAGTAAGGCAGGTAAACAGAAAAGAGCCAGCTCCAGGGCCAGCCTCTTCCAGGAAAGGCGTTCTAGCACAGCATATTCTCCAGCGCGACGCGATCAGTAACGCGTTGAGAATCGGTAGCCGGTGCCCCGAACGGTTTGAACCATTTTGTCATGACCAGTGGTCTCTAACGCCTTGCGGAGCCGGCGGATATGCACGTCAACGGTGCGGTCTTCCACATAAACGTTAGTGCCCCAGACGTGATTAAGCAACTGTTCACGGCTATAAACACGTTCCGGATGGGTCATAAAGAAATGCAGCAGTTTGAACTCGGTCGGCCCCATATCCAGCGCCTGCTCATTAGCCATTACGCGATGTGAGGAAGGGTCCAGGCTCAGCCCTTGCATTTCAATCACTTCTTCCACCGCCATCGGCGAAATGCGGCGCATTACCGCTTTGATGCGCGCCACCAGTTCCTTCGGCGAGAACGGCTTGGTAATGTAATCGTCCGCACCCACTTCCAGGCCGCGCACCCGGTCTTCTTCTTCACCGCGTGCGGTCAGCATCATCACCGGAATATCGCGGGTCAGCGCTTCACGCTTCATGTGTTTGATAAACTGGATACCGGAACCGCCGGGTAACATCCAGTCGAGCAACACCAAATCAGGGAACGGCTCAGACAGGCGCGTCACGGCGCTGTCATAATCCTCGGCTTCCAACGGTTGGTAACCATTCTGTTCCAACACAAAGCACACCATCTCACGGATCGGCGCTTCGTCTTCCACCACCAGTATGCGTCTTGCCATCGTCAATCCTGCCAATGTGTTAGCGATCACAGTTGATTGCGGGCGCCATTATGCGTCAGTTTTGTGACACTTTTATGAAAAAACCAGCCTGTTATAGCCAGTAAGCATAGCGATTATTTCCAGCTTCAAAGAAAAATCATTCAGTTGTCATAATCATTGCGTCACGACAGGAGAGTCTGCCCCCTTTATAATCCCCCCATTAGTTTATCGCCCCGGGAGTGTCATGCGCCTGATCCACACCTCTGACTGGCATCTTGGCCAGTACTTTTTCACCAAAAGCCGTGCCACCGAGCACCAGGCTTTTTTACGCTGGCTGATCGAGCAAATTGAACAGCAACGGGTGGATGCGCTGATCGTCGCCGGGGATCTGTTCGACACCGGGTCGCCGCCGAGTTACGCCCGCGAGCTGTATAACCGCTTCGTGGTGGAGCTGCAGCGTACCGGCTGCCAACTGGTGGTGCTGGGCGGTAACCATGACTCCGTGGCAACCCTGAATGAATCGCGTGAATTGCTTTCTTGCCTGAATACAACGGTGATCGCCAACGCCCAAAGCGACATCCGGCAGCAGATCCTGGTACTTAACCAGCGCGACGGCCAACCGGGTGCGGTGTTGTGCGCCATCCCGTTCCTGCGCCCGCGCGATCTGACGACCAGCCGCGCCGGCGAATCGGGCGCGCAAAAGCAGCAGGCGTTGCAAGAGGCCATCGCGGAACACTATCAACAGCTCTACCAAGCGGCCTGCGCACGCCGCGATGAACTGGGGCTAACCTTGCCGATTGTCGCCACCGGCCACCTGACCACCGTGGGGGTTACCACCTCCGATTCGGTGCGCGATATTTACATCGGTACGCTGGATGCCTTCCCGGCGCAGGCGTTTCCGCCGGCCGACTACATTGCGTTGGGGCATATTCACCGGGCGCAAAACGTCGCCAAATCCGAGCATATCCGCTACAGCGGTTCGCCTATCCCGCTCAGTTTCGATGAGCTGGGCAAACCCAAGAGCGTGTTTATGGTGGATTTCGCCGAAGGCGCCCTGCAACAGGTCACCGCACTGGATATCCCCAGCTTCCAGCCAATGCAACTGATCAAGGGTGATTTGGCGCAGATCGAGCAACAATTGCGGCAGTTCGCCGATTATCAGGGGGAGCTGCCGGTATGGCTGGATATCGAAGTGGCCACGCAGGATTACCTCAGCGACATTCAGCGCCGTATTCAACTGCTGGCGGATCAACTGCCGGTGGAGGTGGTATTGCTGCGCCGCAGTAAAGAGCAGCGCCGCCAGGCCCTCGAACAGCAGGACAAGGAAACGCTCAACGAACTGAGCGTCGATGAGGTCTTCGAGCGGCGGCTGGCGCAGGAGACGGAAATCACTGAGCCTCGCCAGCAGCGGATGCGCCAAATGTTCCATCAGGTGGTCGAGGCCGTACGGCACAACGACGAGGAGCCGACCCAATGAAAATCCTGAGCCTGCGGCTGAAGAACCTCAATTCATTGCAAGGCGAGTGGAAGATCGATTTCACCGCTGAGCCTTTTGCCAGCAATGGGCTGTTCGCCATCACAGGGCCAACCGGCGCGGGCAAAACCACCCTGCTGGATGCCATCTGCCTGGCGCTGTACCACCAGACACCGCGCCTTAACGTGACACCTAGCCAAAACGAACTGATGACGCGCCACACAGCCGAATCGTTGGCGGAGGTCGAATTTGAGGTCAAAGGCGTCGGCTACCGCGCCTTCTGGAGCCAACGCCGCGCCAAAAATGCGCCGGACGGCAATCTGCAAGCGCCAAAGGTGGAGCTGGCGCTGCGTGAAGACGGTAAAATCCTGGCGGATAAAGTCCGCGACAAGCTGGATCTGACCGCCGCGATCACCGGGCTGGATTTCGGCCGCTTCACCAAATCGATGATGCTGTCCCAGGGGCAGTTCGCCGCCTTCCTCAATGCCGATGCCAATGACCGGGCCGAACTGCTGGAAGAGCTGACCGGCACCGAGATCTACGGCCAACTTTCCGAACGGGTTTTCGAGCAGCACAAACAGGCCAAAGCCGATCTGGACGCCTTGCATCAACGCGCCAGCGGCATTGAGCTGCTGAATGACGAACAGCGTCAGCAATTGGAGAGCCAATTAGCTGAGCTGAGCGCGCAGGAAACCGCCCTCAGCGGGCAGACCCGGCAACAGCAACAGGCGCTGAACTGGCTGCAACAGTGGCAGCGAACGCAGCACCAGCAGCAGGAATACCAACGCCAGTTGAGCGTCGTGCAACAGGAGCAGGCTGCGGCCGAACCGCAGTTGCAGCAGTTGGCGCGCAGCGAACCGGCGGAGAAACTGCGGCCGCTGCATAACGACCGTCACCGCTGCCGCAGTGAGCAGCAGGCGCTGCAACAGCAGATCGCCCAAATGGCGCAGCAGCAGGAACATCAGCTTGCGCAGATGGCGCCATTGCAGCAGGCAGTGGAAAAAGCGCGCGCCGAGCAGCAGGCGCAGGCCGAGCGCCAGCAGATCCAGCAGCGGCTGATCGACGAGCAGATCGTCCCGCTCGACCACCAGATTGCTCAGTTGCAAAAAACGCAGACGGAATTGCAGCAGGCGTGCGACAACGCCGCCCGGCAGTGCCATCAGCAGACAACGGATCTGGAGCAGTTAAACGTTCAACGCAGCCAATTGACCGCACAGGCCGGGCAACATCAGGAGAAGCTTAACGGTCTTAACGCGGCGTTGATGGCGCAGCAACAGCAGCAAAATGCGCTGGAAACGCAGTCACCGCTGGCGGCGCTGCGCCGGCGTCAGACCGCGTTGGCCGAGCTGCGCCCGGCACGCCAGCAGCTGTTCACCCTTTCCTCGCTGTTCCGCCAGACCAGCGAGCGGCTTGAACAACAGCGCAAAGAGTTTACCGCCCGTCAGGCGCAGCTTGGCGAACATGAGCAACAGCTGGAAGAAACGCGGCGGCACTACAAGCAGCAAAAAGCGCATCAGTTGGACGTGGAAAAAGCCCTTGAGCTGGAAAAACGCATCGTCAGTCTGGAGGCCGAACGCGCACTGCTGCAAAGCGGCGAGCCCTGCCCGTTATGCGGTTCCGCCAGCCATCCGGCCATTGAGCAATATCAGGCGGTAAAACCGTCCGAGACGGCATTGCGCCTGGCGGAAATGCGCGTCAAAACCGAGGCGCTGTACACCCAGGGCACCGAACTGCGCACCCGTTGCGAAAGCCTGAAGGAGCAGCAACAGCGCCAACAACAGCAAATAGAGCAGGACGAGCAGCAACTCGCCGCCCAGCGCCAACAGTGGCAAACCCTCAGCGCGCCGCTGGCGTTTGATTTCGATCTGCAAGATGCCGAGCGCCTGAGCCAGTGGCTGAACGCCTGCGACAACGAAGAACGCCAGGGCCAGCAAGGGCTGGCGCAGCACGAGCAGGCAGCACAGGCGGTACAGCAGGCGAAAGATGCACTGGCCGAGCTCCAGGCGCAGCAGCAACAAGCGCAACAGCAACAAGCGCTGCTGGACGAGCGCTTCACCCTGCTGGAAAAAAACCACGCCGACGCGCAGTTGCAACAGCAGCGCTTGCAACAACAGTGGCAAGAGGGCGAGAAAACCCTGAGCGAACACCGCGCGCAGCGGCTGGCGCTGTTTGGCGAACAACACATTCCGCAGGTGCGCGAACAGCTGCGTGCCCAACTGGCCGCCTGCGAGCAGGCCAGCCATCAGGCGGCGGAACAATGGCAGAAAGCTCAGGAACAGCGCGATCGCCTGGCCGGCCAGCTTGCCGGCCTGCAACAACAGCAGCAAAGGCAGAGCGAGAGGCTGCAACAGGCGGAACAAACCTGGCTGGAAGCACTGGCCGCCAGCGAATTCAGCGACGAAGCCGCATTCAGCGCCGCGCTGTTGGATGAGGCACAGCGCCGGCAATTGCAGCAGCATAAAGAACGGTTGCACCAGCGGCAGGTGGAGGCCAGCGCCCTGCTGGCACAGGCGGTTCATACGCTGGAACAACAGCGGCAACAGCGCCCGGAAGGGCTGGATGAAACCCAGGCCGACGCGCCAGCCCTGAGTCAGAGCCTGGAGGCGTTGGCGCAGCAATTGAAAACCTTGCAACTGCGTCAGGGCGAAGTGCGCAACCAATTGGAAAGCGACGCCGCACGCCGTCTCAATCAGCAATCGCTGTTTGAGCAAATCAGCCAGAGCCAGCAGCAGTACGACGACTGGAGCTACCTCAATCAGCTGATCGGTTCCAAAGAAGGCGATAAGTTCCGCAAATTTGCCCAGGGGCTGACGCTGGATCACCTGGTATACCTGGCCAATAACCAGTTGGGGCGGCTCCACGGGCGCTACCTCTTGCAACGCAAAACCAGCGACGCGCTGGAACTGCAGGTGGTGGATACCTGGCAGGCGGACGCGCTGCGTGACACCCGCACCCTGTCCGGCGGCGAAAGTTTCCTGGTCAGCCTGGCATTGGCGCTGGCGTTGTCTGACCTGGTCAGCCACAAGACCAGCATCGACTCGCTGTTTCTCGACGAAGGCTTCGGCACGCTGGATGCGGAAACCCTGGATACCGCGCTGGACGCCCTCGACAGCCTGAATGCCTCAGGTAAAACCATCGGCGTGATCAGCCATGTCGAAGCGATGAAAGAACGCATTCCGGTGCAGATTAAGGTGAAAAAGGTCAACGGACTGGGTATCAGCCGGCTGGAGCCGCAGTTTCGGCTGGAAAGTTAGGCCGGCAGTTGCCGCCACTGGCGTGGACTGATGCCAAACCAGCGGCGAAAAGCGCGTGAAAACGCGCTGACGTCGGAATACCCCAGCAGCAGCGCCAACTCGGCAATCGGCAGGTGGCGCTGCTGCAAATAATGAGTCGCCAGCTCGCAGCGCACCTTGTCCACCAACGCGGTAAAGGTCGCCCCCTGTTCACGCAGGCGGCGCTGCAACGAACCGGCGGACAGGCCCATTTTCTCGGCGATGATTTCCAGCACCGGTTCTCCGCTCAGCAGCGCTTGGCGCACCTGGGCGCGGGTACGGTCCACCAGCGTCAGTTCGGCATTGCGCCGTTGACACAAAATCACGCCGTGCTCCACCGAATAGTCGAAACGATAGCCTTCCCTCTTGTTCTCCCGCCGCGTCAGACCGGCTTCCAACTGAGTGCATGCTTCCGGCTGGCAGGAAAGCGCTGTCGGCATGATGTATTCCACTGTGGTTGTAACGGTGCAGGGAGGTAAGCAACTTCCGTACCAGCTTACCGGTCCGCCTCCCGCCGCTGCACCGGTCAAAAAATCACCAACAAAGCACAGTTTCGTCGCCACGCTGCCCACTTTTGGTGCGCGCTCAGGCGGCCCTTAAGCCACGCCCCCGTGCTGGCAGAGAGGCGTCGTCATGGCATAAAACCTGCAGCGTTGTGAGTGGATACCTTCTTTATCAGCGCAGGCGGTTTTTTCGATCGGGAGAGCAACATGACAATGCAACTTAAACCTACCCTGGGCACCCTGCATCTTTGGGGCATTGCCGTCGGGCTGGTGATTTCCGGGGAATATTTTGGCTGGAGCTACGGCTGGGGCGTGGCGGGGACGCTCGGTTTCCTGATCACCACCCTGATGGTGGCGACCATGTACGGCTGTTTTATCTTCAGTTTTACCGAGCTGACCACCGCCATCCCTCACGCAGGCGGGCCTTTCGCCTACAGCCGCCGCGCCTTTGGCGAAACCGGCGGCCTGATCGCCGGGCTGGCGACGCTGGTGGAATTCGTGTTCGCACCGCCGGCGATTGCCATGGCGATCGGGGCTTATCTCAACGTGCAATATCCGGCGCTTGACCCCAAGTGGGCGGCGGTGGGCGCCTACGCCATTTTTATGACGCTGAATATCCTCGGCGTTAAGCTGGCGGCGCTGTTCGAGCTTTGCGTCACCGTGCTGGCGGTTTTTGAGCTGCTGGTATTTATGGGCGTAGTGGCGCCGGGCTTTAGCTTCAGCAACTTCGTGCTCAACGGCTGGGCGGGCAGCGATCATTTCGGCAGCGCGGCGCTGTCCGGTATCTTCGCCGCCATTCCGTTCGCGATCTGGTTTTTCCTGGCCATCGAGGGCGCGGCAATGGCGGCGGAAGAGGCCAAGGATCCGAAACGCACCATTCCGCGTGCCTACATCTCCGGCATTCTGACGCTGGTGGTATTGGCGCTGGGCGTGATGCTGCTGGCGGGCGGCGCAGGCGACTGGAGCAAACTGTCGAACATCAACGATCCGTTGCCGCAGGCGATGAAAATGGTGGTAGGCGAAAACTCCGGCTGGATGCACATGCTGGTGTGGATTGGCCTGTTTGGATTGGTGGCCAGCTTCCACGGCATTATTCTCGGCTATTCGCGCCAGTTCTTCGCGCTGGCGCGCGCCGGTTACCTGCCGACCTCGCTGGCGAAACTGTCGCGCTTCCAGACGCCGCACCGGGCGATCCTGGCCGGCGGCGTGATCGGCATCGCTGCGATCTTCAGCGACAGCTGGATCAACCTTCAGGGCATGAGCCTCACCGCCGCCATGATCACCATGGCCGTATTCGGTGCCATCGTGATGTACCTGATGAGCATGCTCAGCCTGTTCAAATTGCGCCGCATTGCGCCGGAGCTGGAGCGCAGCTTCCTGGCGCCGGGGTACCCGCTGGTACCGGCCATCGCGCTGGTGCTGGCGCTGGTATGCCTGATCGCCATGCTGTGGTTTAACCCGGTGATCGGCGGGGTATTTATCGCCCTGATGGCCTGCGGTTATCTCTATTTCCTGCTGACCAAAACCCAGCGCCGAAATGCGCCGCAGGACCTGATGTTGTCCGGCAGCGACTGAGAAGTGTGACCACAGCGGCACTCCCTGGCAAAAAGCGTTGAGCCGCCGCTGACAAGGGTTATGATGCTGCTGATAACAGGATTGCTACTGTATACCTAAGAATTTCAAGCTGCAGCCTTGCCCGGTGACTCTGACTCCAGGCGTAGTATGCAGCTCCCCTGCCAAACCAGGGGAGAGAGATATCCGAATACAGGCAAAACCTGACGCAGGGGATCGCTCCCGTGCGTCAGGTTTTTTCGTTTTCAGCGCGCTGAAACAGCAGGGAACAACCATGAAAATCGCAAAAATACTTAATAATAACGCGGTGATTACCTTGGACGACCGTCAGGAAGAAACGGTAGTGATGGGTCGCGGCATAGGGTTTAAAAAGAAAGCCGGCGATCTGCTGGACGAAAGTCTGATCGAGAAGATCTTCACCCCCAACGGCGGCGAGATGGGCGAACGCTACAAAGAGCTGCTGGCGGAGATCCCGCTAGCCTGCGTGACCACCGCCGACAAAATCATCACCCTTGCCCGCCAGCGCCTGCCGGGCAAGCTGCACAACATCGTCTATATCACGCTGACCGACCACATTCACTTTGCACTGCAACGCCACGACCAGGGGCTGGACATCAAAAACGTGCTGCTGTGGGAAATCAAAAAGCTTTATCCGGCCGAATTTGCCGTCGGACTGGAAGCGCTGGATCTTATCACCCAGCGGCTGGGCACCGCCCTGCCGGAGGACGAAGCCGGGTTTATCGCCCTGCACCTGGTCAACGCCCAGTTGAACGACGAAATGCACAACACCCTGCACATCACCCGCGTGATGCAGGAGATCCTTAACATCGTCAAATACCATTTCCGCTTCGATTACAACGAAGAAGCGCTGAGTTACCACCGTTTTGTCACTCACCTGAAATTCTTCGCTCAGCGCCTGCTGGGGAAAAACTACGTCGACAGCGACGATGATTCGCTCTACCAGGTGGTGAAAGAGAAATACCGCGAGTCATTCGCCTGCGCCGGCAAAATCAATCAGCACATCGAAAAACATTACCAACACCAGCTAACCAGCGAAGAGATGATGTTTTTGACCATTCATATCGAGCGGGTGCGCAGCGAGAGCGAGGTGAAATAGGATCGGCGTCAGCATGCGATCGCAAGGATCGTCGTGGTGCGGCAATTGCCCACTGCGGATGGATTAAAGCGCGAACAGGCTCGCGCTTTTTTGCAAGGGTTATCTCTGTGGCCACAGCCAGGCCGCGCCGCGCACGCCGCTGGAATCGCCGTGGATCGCTTTGCGTATTGGCGTTTCGCATTCGCCGCCGAATACCCAGGATTTCACCAACTGCGGCACGTGCTGATACAAGCGATCCACATTGCTCATGCCGCCGCCCAGCACCACCACGTCCGGATCGAATATATTGATCACATGCGCCAGCGATTTCGCCAGCCGCAGTTCATAGCGGCCGATGGCCCGCTCCGCCAGGGCATCACCTTGCGCCGCCAGGGTCATGATCTCATGGCCTTTCAGCGGGTTGCCGCTCAGGCGCGCATAGTCGGTTGCAAAACCGGTGCCCGAGATAAAGGTCTCGATGCAGCCTTGCTTGCCGCAGTAACAAGGCACCTCGGTGCGAAAACGCAGTTCGTCGTCATCCATCCAGGGCAAGGGGTTATGCCCCCATTCGCCGGAAATACCGTTGCCGCCGGAATGCGCCTGCCCGTTAATCGCCACGCCTGCGCCGCAGCCGGTGCCGATAATCACCGCAAACACGGTTTTCTGACCGGCCGCCGCGCCATCGGTGGCTTCCGAGACCGCCAAACAGTTGGCGTCGTTGGCGATGCGCACTTCACGCGCCAACATCGTCGACAGGTCCTTATCCATGGGCTGGCCGTTGAGCCAGACCGAGTTGGCGTTTTTCACCAGCCCGGTATAAGGCGACAGCGTACCGGGAATGCCGACGCCGACAGAACCCTGCTGCCCGGTCTTTTCTTCCGCCAGCTTCACCAGGCCGGTGATTGCATCCAGCGTTTGCTGATAGTCATGACGCGGCGTAGCGATACGATGACGGAACAGCTCATGCCCGTCGTTGGCCAACGCGATCACTTCAATTTTGGTGCCACCCAGATCGATACCAATGCGCACGATTTCTCTCCTCAATGCACAACAACATTGCTACAGACTACTGTAACCGGCATGCCGGATCATCCCCTTGCCGCCGAATGTGACGGCGATGGCAATTTCCGCATCAGACACCCTGCCGGCTGCCGCTTATTAATTAGCCATCAGGTACACTGTTTTTAAACAGTTCCACATAATAAATCCGGAGAGCAGCGATGAAACCTGCCGTACTGATCGTCGATGACGACCCCGCTATCTGTGACGTGCTCTGCGACGTACTCAATGAACACGTATTTACCGTTCATGCCTGCCACCGGGGTAGCGAAGCGCTTGCCTTACTCAACCAGCAGCCGGACATTGCTCTGGTGCTGCTCGACCTGATCCTGCCGGATACCAACGGCCTGCTGGTGCTGCAACAGATCCACCGCCTGCGCCCGGATTTGCCGGTGGTGATGCTGACCGGCCTCGGTTCCGAGTCTGACGTGGTTGTCGGCCTGGAAATGGGCGCCGACGATTACATCGCCAAACCCTTCAACCCACGCGTAGTCGTGGCCCGCGCCAAAGCGGTGCTGCGGCGTACCGGCGCGCTGGCGCTCGAGCCGGTTGCGGTTGGCCAGGGCAAGCCCGAAGGCTGGCAGTTCAACGGCTGGTGTCTGGACGCCGCCCGCTGCACCTTGCACAATCCGCAGCGACAACTTGTCGATCTGACTCAGGGCGAATATGGCCTGCTGCTGGCGCTGGTGCAGCATGCGCGCAAAGTGCTGACCCGTGACCGCCTGCTGGAGTTGACCCACAGCGAAACGCTGGAGGTCTTCGATCGCACCATCGACGTGCTGATCATGCGGCTAAGGCGCAAGATCGAGATCAATCCGCATCAACCCGAACTGATCCGCACCATTCGCGGTCTGGGCTATGTGTTCGCCGCCGACGTCAGTCAACCGGTGGCTGCCGCCTGATATACGCCTGCAGTTCCGATAACGGCCGTGCGCCGTCGATAGCATTGGCGCACAGCAGATTGAAACGCGCGCAGGCGTGCGCCAGTTGCAATGTCTCCACCAAAGGCCAGTCTTCATGGCTGGCGTACAACACCCCGGCACAAAACGCATCCCCGGCACCGACGCTGCCGACAATCTCGCCCTCGTTCAGGCGCCATGAGGGCTGCCAGCGCGCATCACCGCCATTTTCCAGCCCGTACGCCCCTTCCGGGCAGTGGATCACCACCCGTCGCCGCACGCCGGCCTGCAACAGCTGCTGCGCGGCCTGCGCCATCAAATGCGGCTGCAAAGCGCCGTTGGCTGATCGCAGCGCCAGCCCGGTAAACTCCCCGGCCTCCAGTTCGTTGATCACCAGATAATCCAGCCAGCGCAGCGCCGGCAAGACCAGCGGCCGGTAGCGCGGATCGCCCTGACGCGACACCAGATCCAGCGACGTCCGGTAACCGCGCTGCTGCATCTGCGCCAGCAGCCGCGCGCTGCGGGTGCCGAACGCCTCATCCGGGCGATCCAGGCTGTCGAGCAGCAGCAGATAACCGAGATGGAAAATTTTGTGTTCGCTGTAGAGCCCGTCGAAAGCGTCCAGATCCAGCAGCCGATTGGCGCCCGGCGCATGGAAGAAGGTTCGCTGCCCACCCGGTTCGGTCATCACCTGCGACATGGAGGTCATCGCCCCTTCGCAGCGCTGCACCCAACTGCCATCCACCCGGTGTTGCGCCAGCATCTGCATGATGTAATCGCCGTCCGCGTCGCAGCCGATCAGCCCGATTGCCGCCAGCGGCAGCCCGGTTTCCATCCGCGCCAGCGTCAGCAGCACGTTAAGCGGCGCGCCGCCGGTGGCGCGCTGGCTGCGTTCAATCTCAACCAACCAGCCGGGCTGCGGCCAGTGAGCGATGTGATGTACGTGATCCACCAGCATATTGCCGGCCGAGACAATGCCATGCCGGGTCATTACAACCGCCCGGCGCTGCCGAAAATATGCATCTGTTGCTGCACCACTTCGCTAATCGACTGCTCCACCGCCAGCAGTACTTCGGCGAACTCATCGTAAATTGCGTGGCGCTGCGTCATCCGCTGCTCGATCGCACCCAGCGCCGCCTGAGACATACCGGTGTAGAAATTGATCTTGTGAATGCCCAAGCCAATCGCCCGCTTGAAATCCGCGTCGCTGATACCGGAACCGCCGTGCAATACCAGCGGAATGCCGACCTGCTGCTGGATCGCCGCCAACCGGTCGAAATCGAGCTTCGGCTCGCCCTTGTATTTACCGTGCGCATTGCCAATCGCCACCGCCAGCGCATCGATGCCGGTCAACCCGACAAACTCGCGCGCCCGCTGCGGATCGGTGAATTTATTGCTGTCGGCCTCGCCGTACAGCGCGCCGCCTTCGTCGCCGCCGACCGCGCCCAGCTCAGCCTCGACCGAAACGCCGGCCGCGTGGCACATGCGCACCACTTCCTGCGTCTGGCGCACGTTCTCTTCATAGCTCAGGCCGGAGCCGTCGAACATCACCGAACTGAACCCCAGGCGCAGCGCCTGTACCACCGCCTCGAAATGCAAACCGTGATCCAGATTCAGCACCACCGGAATAGCGTGCTGCGCCGCTTCGCTTTTAATCGCCGCCACCAGCGACTCCAGCGAGACGTACTTAAAGTGCACTTCGGCAATATTGATAATAAACGGCGATCGCGCCGCCTGCGCTGCGGCAAACAGCGCACGCAGGAAGTGGCTGTCGAGCACGTTGAACGCGCCAAGCGCATAGCCGTGCCGACGAGCGTGCGCCAATCCCTGCGCCAGTGAAATCAGTGCCATAGCTGTTCTCCTTTAATCGATAAAGCGCGAATATTCGTTGCACAGCAACCACTGCGGCGGCTGGTCTTCCGTTATTTGGCCAAAGCGGCTGAGCGGCGTCAGGAAACGGTTGTCGTTGTCGTCATCGTTGACCGTCGAGACTTCGCCCACCAGCACGTCACCAAAGCCCTCCTCACCCCAAAAGCTGTGATAAATGCCCGGCGTCAGGCAGATGCTTTCTCCCGGCGCCAGCCGCAGACGCGAACCGGCGGCATGGGTCTGCCGGCAACCGTCCAGGGTAACGGTCACCGCTCCCTCAGCCAGCCGTTCATCGGCATCGGCGTTGTGCAGTTCGACGATCAGATTGCCGCCGCCGCGGTTGATGATGTCCTCGCGTTTGCGCCAGTGGAAATGCATTGGCGTCACCTGCGCTTCGCGGCAGTGCATGATCTTCTCCGCATAACATTTGGCATAGGGCTGGCCGCCGGGCGAACCGTTGCGCAGCGTAAACAGCGTCAGGCCACTGTGCGCAAAGTCATCGCCGCCGAACGCGGTGACATCCCAACCGAGTTTCAGATCGAAGACCTCCTGCCACGGCTGGCGATCGAGCTGCCGCCAGGCCGACGGGCTAAAATGAGCGAAAGGCGGCAGATGGACGTCGAAGCGGGCAAAAAAGTGCTGGGTTTGCTGCAGGATCCGGTTCACGGCGGAACGGTTCATGGCACCTCCGGGCGTGGTGATGAATAAGGGGGCCGGACTGAGCCGGCCCCTGGCGGCAGAAGGTTATTTCACCGTCCAGCCTTTGTAGCTGCCGATATTGTTTTTATCGATCATGGTCACCGGGATCAGCACCGGGCCGGTTGGCGCGGGTTTGCCCTGCAGAATGTCGTAACCGATCTCGACCGCCTTGGCCGCCATCACCTGCGGATCCTGCGCCGGCGTCGCCACAAACAGCGAGTTGTCGCGCTTGAGCGCCTCTTCACCGTCCGGCGAGCCGTCTACGCCGACGATAAAGAACTCGCTGCGCTGCGCCTGCTTGGCCGCCAGATCGGCGCCGATCGCCGTCGGATCGTTAATCGCGAATACGCCGTCGATCTTCGGATTGGCCGCCAGCAACGAGGTCATGATCTCCAGGCCGCCTTCGCGGCTGCCCTTGGCGTTCTGGTTATAGGACAGCAGCTTGATATCCGGGTGTTTCTTCAGCTCGGTCATGCAGCCCTCCACCCGGTTTTGCACCGCAGAAACCGGAGGCCCGTTGATGATCACCACGTTGCCTTTCTCTTTCAGGCGATCGCTGATGTATTTACAAGCCATCGCACCCGCCTGGGTGTTATCCGAAGTGATGGTCGCGTCGGCGCCTTCGGCCGCCACGTCTACCGCCACCACCACAATGCCGGCGTCCTTGGCGCGTTTGACCGCCGGGCCGATGCCTTTGGAATCGGCGGCGTTGAGGATGATCATATCGACCTTGGCGGCGATGAAGTTGTCGATCTGCGCCACCTGCTGGCCAAGATCGTAACCGCTCGACACCAGTGTCACATTCACCTTGTCACCGGCCAGCTCACGCGCTTTCAACTCCGCGCCCTTGGTGATCTGCACAAAGAACGGGTTGGCCAGATCGCCCACCGTCACCCCGATCGATTTCAATTCTTTCGCCTGGACCACAGAGGCGCTGCCGAGCGCGGCGGTAACCAACAAAGCGGTAATCAATGGCTTGAAACGCATAGTGTTTTCCTCATTATTATCCAGATGTTATGAAGCACTGCGATTAGTGTTGATAGTTTCGGGTACGGTATTTATCAATCAGCACCGCTATGATGATCACCGCCCCTTTGATCACCAATTGCCAGAAATAAGAAACCCCCATCAGCGTCATGCCGTTGTTCAGGGTCGCGATAATCAGCGCCCCCACCAGCGTACCGGTAATGGTGCCGATACCGCCGACGAAGCTGGTACCGCCGAGGATCACCGCGGCGATGGCATCCAGCTCATAACCCATGCCCAGGTTGCCGTTGGCGCTGTAGAGCCGGGAGGCGCTCATCACCCCGCCCAGCCCGGACAGCAGGCCGCTCATGCCGTAGACGAACAGCAGCACCGCGCCCACCTTGATGCCGGTCAGGCGCGCGGCCTGTATATTGCCGCCCACCGCATAGATATGAACCCCGAGCGTGGTGCGACGCAGGATGAACCAGCACAGCGCGATCACCGCAAAGGCGATAATCACCAGCCAGGGAATCGGCCCCAGATAAGCATTGCCGATCCATTCAAAACTGATATTCGAGTTGATGATGGTGGTGCCGTCCGCCAGCAAATAAGCCGCGCCGCGCAGGGCGGTGTAGGTACCCAGCGTAACGATAAACGGCGGTAAACCGGCGTAGGCCACCAGAAATCCATTGAACAGCCCCATCCCCAACCCGGCCAGCAGCGCCAGCGGGATCGACAGCCCGGCCATACCCGGCATCAGCGAAACCGCCATCGCCACCACCGCCGTGGTGCCCAGCATCGAACCGACCGAGAGATCGATACCGCCGGTAAGAATGATGAAGGTCATGCCCGCGGCCAACACGATGTTAATCGACGCCTGACGGGCGATATTCAGCAGGTTGGCATCGGTAAAGAAATTCGGCGCGACAAAACCGAAAACCGCGACGATCAGGATCAGGATCGGCAGAATGCCGACGGTTTGCATCATATCGCCCAAGATCGCCCGTTTCAGCGTGGGATTTTTTGCGCCAGGCGGCAGCGGATTCGAAGTCATGGCAGGCTCCTTGAGCGTACGGATTGAATTATTCATGGTCGGCGGTTTCCACGGCGGTTTCGACGCCGGTAGCCAGCGTCATGATGTTTTCCTGAGTAATGTCGCTGCCGCTCAGTTCACCGGCGATACTGCCTTCGTGCATGACGTAAACCCGATCGCTCATACCGACCACCTCCGGCAGTTCGCTGGAGATCATCAGGATCGCCACTCCCTGCTGCGCCATCTGGCTCATGATGCGGTAAATTTCGCTCTTGGCGCCGACATCGACGCCGCGCGTGGGTTCATCGAGGATCAAAATGCGCGGGCCGATCGCCACCCAGCGAGAAATCAGCAGCTTTTGCTGGTTGCCGCCGGACAGGCCGCCGGCGCGGACCTGAGCATGCGGCACACGGATATTCAGCAAGCCGATAGCGTCGCTGGAAATGCTCTGCGCCTTGCGGCGATTCAGCAGGCCGTAGCGGCCATCGCGCTCCAACGTTGCCATAACGATATTTTCATGCGCCGCCAGATCGAGAAACAGACCCTGCTCCTTGCGGTTTTCGGTGAGAAAACCGATGCCCTGAGCGATGGCGTCGCGCGGTGAATGGATATTGGCCGTTTTGCCGTCAATCTCCACAGTGCCGCCGCTCGCCTTGCGCACGCCGAAAATCAGCTGCGCCAGTTCGGAGCGCCCGGCGCCCACCAGTCCGGAAAGGCCGACAATCTCGCCGGCGCGCACCTGCAGACTGACCGGCTTCACTTTCTTGCCGTCGGTCAGCCCGCGCAACGTCAGGCGCGGTTCACCCACCGCAATCCCCTGTTCCTTATTGAACAGATCGCTCAGCGGGCGGCCCACCATCATGCGCACCAGCTCGCTAGCGGACAGCTTGTCGCGCGTCAGGCTACCGACGTACTGGCCGTCACGCAGCACGCTGACGCGATCCGACAGTTCGTACACTTCCGCCATGCGGTGGCTGATGTAAATGATCGCCATCCCCTCATCGCGCAGGCGCTTGATCAGCTCGAACAGCCGATGCGTTTCACGCGAAGAGAGCGCCGCCGTAGGTTCGTCCATCACCAGGATGCGGCTGTTGCGATGCAACGCGCGGGCGATTTCCACCTGCTGCTGCTCGGCGATGGTTAATTTCATGACCCGATCGCCGGCGCTGAACTGCGCGCCCAGCCTGTCGATCACCTTCTGCGCTTCCAGCAACATCTGTTGGCGTTTCACCAGGCCACCGCGCTGGATCTCGCTGCCCAGAAAAATGTTCTCCGCCACCGTCAGATTCGGTGCCAGATTCATTTCCTGGTAAATCAGCGTGATACCTGCCGCCAGGGCGTCTTTTGGCCCTTTGATGGCGAACGGCTGCCCATCGATAAAAATTTCCCCGCTGCTGGCGATATACGCGCCGGCCAATATTTTCATTAACGTGCTTTTACCCGCGCCGTTTTCACCCATCAGCGCGTGGATCTCACCGCGATACACCGTCAGGTCGACGCCTTTCAGCGCATAAAACTGACCAAAACTCTTGGCGATGTTGTGCATTTCCAAAATCGGGGTCACGCTCATCGTCATACCTCAGGTTGCGGTTCGGATTACATGCAGTTAACCACGCATAAATAAATGCAAAATGTCAGCGCCCGTTCATGTTTGTCATATTGTTAATGGAACGGGGATTTATACTGCGAACAGTCAGTTACGGGAGATACGATGCGCAGACTGCCTTTCCTTGCCGGTGCGCGTGGGCGCCTGCTGATGTTCAACCTGCTGGTGGTGGCGGTGACGCTGATGGTCAGCGGCGTGGCGATCGTCGGCTTTAAACATGCGGGCAAGCTGCAGGAACAGGTGCAGGCGCAAACGCTGAAAGAGATGAACGGCAGTATGGCGCTGAGCCGGGATACGTCGAACGTCGCCACCGCCGCCATTCGGCTTTCGCAGGTGGTTGGCGCGCTGGAGTACCAGAGCGAATCCGCCCGGTTGAAACAGACCCAGTTGGCGCTGCAGGCGTCTCTCAACCGGCTGGCGGACGCCCCGCTGGCCCACAGCGAGCCGGCGCTGGTCAAGCGCATCATCAGCCGCAGCAACGCCCTGGAAACCAGCGTCACCCGCATGCTGGAACTCGGCCACGCGCGGCACCTGCAACGCAACATTCTGCTCAGCGGGCTGTACCAGGCGCAGAGCACGCTGCGGCATATCGCCAGCCTGAGCCAACGCGATAATCTGGACCAGCCTTCGCAGCCGCTGCTCGGCCAGATCGACCGGCTGCTGGCCATCGCCATTCAGACCCCAACGCCCAAGGCGGCCGCCCAGCAACTCGACAGCGTCATGGTCTACTGGCCGCAGAGCAGCCCGGATGCGCTGGTGGACGAGAAAATGCGGCAGTTTCGCGCCAGCGAACAACGCCTGTTGCCCGAAACGCTGGAACTGGAGCAAAGCGACCTCGCCCTGGCCTATTATACCTACCATATCAAAGCGTTAGTCGCGATGCTCAACGACGACATCAACCTGTACGTGCAAAAAGTGGCAAAAGAGTCGGAGCTGCGCACCCACCAGACGCACCACGAGCTTAGCTCCATCAGCGTATTTATCGGCCTGTTCGCTTTGCTGGCATTGGTGATTACCGGCTTCGCCGGGCTGTATATCTACCGCAACCTCGGTTCTAACCTGACGGCGATCGCCAATGCCATGACGCGGCTGGCGCGCGGTGAACATGACGTCAGCGTGCCGGCGCTGCAACGCCGCGATGAACTGGGCGAACTGGCGCGGGCTTTCAATGTGTTTGCTCGCAATACCGCCTCGCTGGAACAAACCTCTCGCCTGTTGAAAGAAAAAAGCACCCAGTTGGAAACCACCTTTCTGGCGATGCGCGACGGCTTTGCACTCTTTGATAACGACGGACAACTGGTGGTGTGGAACCCGCAATACCCGCTGCTGCTGGGGCTGGACGAACACCAGTTGCACCGCGGCCAGCACTACCGCGAGTTACTGCAGCACGTAACGCCGCCACGGGGCCAGCGCTGGGAGGCGGTGCTGGCCAATCTGTCCAGCGAACTGCCGCAGCCGCAGGAACTGCGTCTGGATGACGGCCGCACCGTCGAACTGCGTTTCAGCCCGGTGCCCAACCGCGGGGTGGTGAACGTGGTGCTCGAACGCACCGAGCGCAAGGCGCTGGAAGAGGCGCTACTGCACAGCCAGAAAATGAAGGCGGTCGGTCAGCTTACCGGCGGCCTGGCGCACGATTTTAACAACCTGTTGGCGGTGATTATCGGCAGCCTGGAACTGACTACCGGGCAAACGCAGGACGCGCAAACCGCACAACGCATCGCCCGCGCACTGAAAGCCGCCGAACGCGGTGCGCAACTCACTCAGCGCCTGCTGGCGTTCTCACGCAAACAGGCGCTGCACCCGCAGGCCATCGCACTGCGCACGCTGGTGGAAAACCTGCAGGAACTGCTGCGCCATTCGCTGCCCGCCACGCTGTCGCTGACCATTGAGGCGCAACAGCCCGGCTGGCCGGCGTGGATCGATGCCAATCAGTTGGAAAATGCGCTGATCAACCTGGTGGTCAACGCGCGGGATGCGATGGAAGGCCGCAGCGGGGTGGTGAAGATCCGCATTTATAATCAGCGGGTGGTGCGCAGCAGCGGCAAAAAACAGGACATGGTGGCGCTGGAAGTGATCGACACCGGCTGCGGGATGTCGGAGGAGGTCAAGGCGCAGGTGTTCGAGCCCTTCTTCACCACCAAGGCGGTCGGTAGCGGCAGCGGGCTTGGCCTGTCGATGGTTTACGGTTTTGTCCGCCAGTCCGGCGGGCGGGTACAGATTGAAACCGCACCGGGCAAAGGCACGCTGGTGCGCCTGCAATTGCCCCGAGCCCCCATGCAGGCGGTAACGGAAACGCCGCTGCTGCCGCTTGACGACAGTGACGGCACCGACAATCTGGTGCTAGTACTGGAAGATGAGAACGACGTGCGCCACACGCTGTGCGAACACCTGCACCAGCTCGGCTACCTGACGCTGGACAGCGCAGACAGCCAGGAAGCGCTGGCGCTGCTGCGCCAGACGCCGGATATCGCGCTGCTGATAAGCGATCTGATGCTGCCGGGCGAACTGAACGGCGCGCAGGTGATTGAGCAGGCGCGGAAGATCAATCCCCACCTCTGCGCTCTGCTGATCAGCGGCCAGGACATGCGCCGCCACTCTCAGGGAGATCTGCCTGAGCTTGAGCTGCTGCGCAAGCCTTTCAGCCAGCGGCAACTGGCGCTGGCGCTGCAACGGGCGCGGAGAAGAAACGCGGTCGGCGACGCAATTCAGAGGGAATGAGGCGATTTTTCGCCTCTGATTCGTTATCATGCCGCCCTGCTTTTGATGAACAAGCGTGCCGACTGCACGCCCAGCCAGGGACAACATTATGCTGTGGTTTAAGAATTTGATGGTTTACCGTTTGAGCCGCGAAGTTGCGCTAAACGCGGATGAAATGGAAAAACAGCTCAGCGCTTTTGCTTTCACCCCTTGCGGCAGCCAGGACATGGCGAAAACCGGCTGGGTCTCCCCAATGGGTTCCCACAGCGACGCCTTGACGCACGCGGTTAACGGCCAGATCGTCATCTGCGCGCGCAAAGAAGAAAAAATCCTGCCTTCGCCGGTCATCAAGCAAGAATTGCAGGCCAAGATTGAGCGGCTGGAAGGCGAACAACACCGCAAACTGAAAAAAACCGAGAAAGACGCGCTGAAAGATGAGGTGCTGCACAGCCTGCTGCCGCGCGCCTTCAGCCGTTTCAACCAGACCTTTATGTGGATCGACACCGTCAATGACCTGATCATGGTTGACGCCGCCAGCGCCAAACGCGCCGAAGATACCCTGGCGCTGCTGCGTAAAAGTCTGGGTTCGCTGCCGGTAGTGCCGCTGACCATGGAAAGTCCGATCGAGCTGACGTTGACCGAGTGGGTGCGCTCCGGCGAGTTGCCGGCCGGTTTTATCATTCAGGACGAAGCGGAACTGAAGGCGATTCTGGAAGACGGTGGCGTGATCCGCTGCAAGAAGCAGAACCTGATCAGCGACGAAATTGCGGTGCATATCGAAGCCGGCAAGCTGGTGACCAAACTGGCGGTGGACTGGCAGGAGCGCATTCAGCTGGTGCTGGCGGACGACGGCTCGCTCAAGCGCCTGAAGTTTGCAGACGCGCTGCGTGAGCAGAATGACGATATCGATCGTGACGACTTCGCCCAACGTTTTGACGCTGATTTTATCCTGATGACCAGCGAACTGGCGGCGTTAATCAAGAACACCATCGAAGCCCTCGGCGGCGAAGCCCAGCGTTAAACACACAAAGGCGCAAATCACTGCGCCTTGCTCTAGATACGCCGCTTTTACAAAACAAACAGCATACCCAAATTAATTGGAGTTGCAGCTAGGCGGCAAGTGCGGGAGTCCCCAGGAGCTTACTCAAGTAAGTGACTGGGGTGAGCGCACGCAGCCAACAACGCTGCAGCTTCAAGTAAGAAGGGTATGGACTACTAACTTAAATAACGGCACAGATAGGCGGTTGCATCAGCAACCTGCAGGTTGAACTCACTGTGAGCCGGTACGAAGAATTTCTCACCCGGCATAAACACCTGCCAATCCGGCGAGCCCGGCAGCAACACTTTCAACGCGCCGGTAATCACGGTCATCTCTTCCGGCTGGGCGGTGCTGAAGGTGTACTCACCCTCTTCCATCACACCGACGCTGGCAAGGCCGATGCTGCTACTATCGAAACCGATAGACTTCACTTTTCCGGCAAAATACTCGTTCACTTTCAGCATAGACTGGCACCCGCATAATCAACTTTATGAGAAATCCATATTGGGGGATTGCGCTTGATCTGTCACTGGTTTTTCACGCGAAATGCGATCGTGGCGCAGAGTAAAATTCTGCCCGGCGATCGGTCGTCAGCCTTCCGTTCTGAATCCGCAACAAAAATAGCGCCGGGCCACCGCCGGACAGTCAGCGCCATGGCATTTTATTAGTATTCGAATCAGATAATTAACTCAGCGGCCGGCAAAAACAATGCGCACGAAGCGGCCTTAAGCAAAAGGCAAAAAAAGAAACCGGCATCGCGCCGGCTTCTGTAGGGTACAGGTTAATCTTCCAACGCCTGATCCTCGTAACGATGCTTGGCGTCGAGCGCTTCCTGCTCGGTCGAGTGCTCACTGAGCAGCGTATTCGGCTCAATGTCGTCGGTGCGCACCTCAAAACGATGGATATGCAAGCTGGGGTCGCCCCGGTCAACTTCGACCACCCGAGCGCTTCTCGGATAGCCTGGTCGGTTATTTTCGCGCATGCTGTTCTCCCGTGTGAATCACACAGGGTTAAGTATAGCAGCCGAGTTTATGCCGACACGCGCGATCCCAGATCGCGATCGCCATGTTCGCCTTCCAGCAGTTGCGTCAGCTCATCGCAGGCACAGATCTTGCCGTCACGTACGGTGAAATGCGCCAGCACTTTGACCAGGCTGCGGCCACCGTCGCGCTTTTCCACCCGCACCTGATGATGCGTCAGCACCGCCTCCCCCTGTCCGGCGACGGCGATAATGTCCAACGCCATGCTGCGGGTGAGCTGCTTCAACAGGGCCATATGCTGCATAAATTGCGCATAATCGAGTGATTTTCCGTCCACCTGCTGGCGATAATCTTCGCTGAACAGTTCGGCTATCAGCGCCGGCTGGTGTTGCGAGCAGGCAACCACCCGTTGCAAGGCGTCGAGTACCACGGCTATTGAGGGGTTTTCGTTCATAGAGGATATCCAAAAATGGAATGAGACGGGGATCATAGCGAAGGCAGGCGGTGGCATAATAACCGTACCTGGACTTTTTATACCGGTAATCGGCCAACATGATGATCCTGCGCAGCGAACGGCTTTTGCATGAGAAAAAACACCTCACGCCCTGGCACCACCATGCCGACGGGCAGATCTATCTGTTAACGCACGGCATGATGGCGCTGGAAACCGCAGGGAGGCAATGGGCAATGACCGCCGGCAGTATCGGCTGGTTGCCGCCACACTGCGCACACCAGGCGTTGGCCTGCGGTAACGTGGCGGGCTGGATCCTGTATCTGGGAGAACAACGCGGTGCGGCGTTACCGGAGCACCCCCGGCTGAGCGCCGCCTCAACGCTGATTCAGGCGCTGGTCGAGCGTATCGCGCAGTTTGCCGGGCAGCCGCTGAGTGCATCGCAACAGCGGATGTTGCAGGTATTGCTGGATGAAATGCACGTTCAGGAAAGCCCCCCGCTGCAACTGCCGCTACCGCAAGATGCGCGGCTGCTGAAAATCGCCCGCGCACTGCTGAACGAACCTGCCGGCGAGCGCACTCAGCGTGAATGGGCCGACTGGGCCGGGTTGAGCGTCCGTACCCTGAGCCGCCGTTTTATCGGCGAAACGGGCGTGACTTTTTCGCGCTGGCGCCAGCAAGCCAGGGTACTCCGCTCGCTGGAACCGCTGTCACGGGGGGAACCCGTCGGCCAGATTGCCGCTGACTGCGGTTACGACAATGTCAGTGCCTATATCGCCGCCTTCCGCGAGCGTTTCGGCACCACGCCGGGGCGGTATTTTACTCAGCGTCCGCCGGCAACAGCGCCTGACGCGCCGCGTTGAGAAACTGTTCCGACAACTCGTCGCCGCGAGTCGCCCGCGCCAGCGTCAGTGCCCCCACCAGCATCGCCATCTGCGCCAAAGCCTGCTGATGCCGCTGCTGTTCATCTACCGATGGCGACAGCGACTCCAGCCGCGCCAGCATCGATTTTGCGCCGCTCAGGTAGGCCTGGTGCACGGGTTTATCGGCCCCTTCCCGCGCCACGTCGGCGGCCAGCGCGGTGACCACGCAGCCTTCGGCGGGGCAGTCACGGTGTTTCACGTTCAGATAGCTGTCAACCAGGGTTGGCAAAGTGTGTTTGCCGGGCTGGCTGCTCAGCGCCTCCCAACGCTGGTCCGACTCCTCCGCCGCTCTGCGGCTGGCTACCGCCGCCAATTCATCCTTGGAGGCAAAGTGACCATAGAAACCGCCGTGGGTCAGCCCCACCGCCGCCATCAGATCGTTAACGCTGACGCCGTTCAGGCCACGTTCCCGAAACAGTTGTGAAGACACCCGCTCGATCGCCTCGCGATTGCGTTCCATTTGTTGCTTTGATACCCGCGCCATGGTGTTTTCTCCTTATCAATCCGGCATCATCTTAGGCCATCCGCTGACCGCACTCAACGATGATGCCTTTCATCAAAAGACTCAGGCACGCGG
Organism: Serratia sp. 22264; assembly: GCF_052045345.1. Classification (NCBI taxonomy): domain Bacteria; kingdom Pseudomonadati; phylum Pseudomonadota; class Gammaproteobacteria; order Enterobacterales; family Yersiniaceae; genus Serratia; species Serratia sp. 22264. The sequence goes on along the minus strand of NZ_JBQEOY010000003.1, from coordinate 173,933 downwards.
GGGGCGCGGTGCGGCAAAACGGTCGCTGTCACCGCCCTGCGCTCGCGCCAGCGTGTCGGCAATCTGCCGGTGAGGCGTACCGGGCTCGATAGCACTTACCCGATCCAGACGCGCCACTTGCTCTTCGCTCAGCGTCAAACTGAGCGCCGACAACGTATCGTCCAGTTGCGCCAACGTGCGCGGCCCCAGAATGGGGATCAGGCTGGTGCTGGAGTGCGCGGCCCGGTTGCGCAGCCAGGCGATGGCGACGTGGGTCGGCTGGGCACCGTGCTCCTGCGCTATTGCCAGCACTTCATCCAGCAGCGCGGTATCTTTCTCGCGATGCACCAGGCGCCCCAGTTCGGTCAGCCGCCCGGCGTTGCTGTGGCGATATTTCCCGGTCAACAGGCCGCCACCCAGCGGCGACCACAGCGTAGCGGCCATCCCCAACGCTTCGGCCATCGGCAGCAGTTCGCGCTCGGCGGTGCGTTCCACCAGGCTGTATTCCACCTGAATGCCGGCAATGCGCGCCCAGCCGCGTAGTTCGGCCAGAGTGTCCGCCCGGGCAATGCGCCAGGCCGGGAAGTTGGACAGCCCGGCATACTGGATCTTGCCGGCACGAATCAGATCGTCAAACGCGCGTACGATCTCCTCAAGCGGGGTCAGATTGTCGGAGAAATGCGCCCACAGCAGGTCGATACGATCGGTTTTCAGGCGTTTCAGGCTAGCCTCCACCGAGGCGATCATGTTTTTACGGCTGTTGCCGGTGTGCGCAACACTTGCCTCCGGCGTGGCGCCCAGCGTGTACTTGGTGGCGACGACGAAGCGATCGCGCTCGGCGGCGATAAATTCCCCCACCATTTGTTCCGACTGACCAAACTGATAGGCGTCAGCCGTGTCGATGAAGTTGCCGCCGGCGTCGACGTAGCGATCGAATACCTGTCTGGCCTCTTCCTTTTCCGAGCCGTAGCCCCAGCCCGTGCCAAAGGTGCCGGTGCCCAGAGCCAGTTCGGCAACGCGCAGGCCGGTATTGCGGCCAAAGGGAGTGTATTTCATACAGATGCCTCGCAATAAGCTTGAGTTAAATAATATAAATGATGAGTGTCATTTATTTATATATGTCACTCATCATTTATAAAGGCAAGCGCGATTTGTCGTCAGACCGGAAAAATCAGGGGAGAAAAACAGAGTATTGGGCACAACGCACTGTGCCCAAAGGAAAATTCGCGGTGGATTATTTTACCGTTTCGCGCTGCAGCGCCGAGAGGATTTGCTCGACCACCTGCTGCGGACTGCCGGTACCATCCATGACGAAATGCGCGGCCTCCTGATACAGCGCTTCGCGCGCCGCCAGCACTTCAAGCATCTCTTCGGCAATGGGGCGGCCGGTGAGCGTTGGGCGCTGAGCGTCCTGCGGATACTCTTCCAGCCGCTGCGCCAACACGTCCGCAGGCGAACGCAGGTAAATCACGGTGCCGTGCTGGCGCATGAAGCGACGATTTTCTTCCGCCAGGATCATGCCGCCGCCGGTGGCAACTACAGTTGACGGTTGCGTCACGGTTTGCAGGGCAATGCTTTCACGGCGGCGAAAGCCCAGCCAGCCTTCATGGGCGACCATTTCCGCCACGCTCATTTGCGTGGTCTGCTGCATAAACAGATCGGTATCGGTGAAGTGATAGCCCATTGTCTGCGCCAATGCGCTGCCCACCGTGGTTTTACCGGCTCCGCGAGCGCCTACCATGAAAATGGTTTGTGTCATTACGGGTTGTCCCTTATACGGTGACTTGATTGCATTTGTACGCCTGAAGATCGGCGCGCAGATCCTGCGATGGCGTGGTTGCTTGCATCATACCGCCATCAGCCTGTATTTCAATATTTACGATAGTGTAAATTCCATTGCACAGCGGCTACCGGCAACAAATCCCTGCGCCGCCTCTTCAGCAAGCCGTTGCCGCAGCGGCAAGTTGAGCCGAACGGCTGCGATCGGCTGGAACCCTAACCGCCGGTAGTAAGGCGCATTCCAGGGCACGTCGATAAAGGTGGTCAGCGTCAGGCGCTGCGCGCCCTGCGATTTTGCCTGCATGGCAACCTCGGCGATCAAACGACGGCCAATGCCGCGCCGCTGCCAGCCGGCGTCTACCGACAGCTCGGCGATGTGCCAATCCTGCTGCTGCGGCAATACGGCGATAAACCCGGCCACCTCACCCGACGTGCTTTCAGCCACCCACTCCCGCTGTTGCTGAATAAAATCAGCATGCTGCTGACGGCTCATCACCGGGCCATCGGCAAGAAAACGCCACGCCGGTTGCTGAAGAAACAGCTGCGCCGCCGAGCGTTCTATGGCGATCAGTTGGGGGATATCCTGCAGTTGCGCTAAACGAACAAGCGGGCTCATCGGGTTCTCCTTAACGACCGGGCAGCTCTGTAACCCAACGTCGGTGTTGAACGCAAGCTGCCAGGGGCAGTGCCCTCAGCAGCCACGTTTGGCGTTATTGGTTATTCAGTTGGCTCCAGTAGGTGCCTGAAAAAGGTAACGGCAAAAATTGCTGGTATAGCTGCTTAAAGGTCTGCTGCGGATTGATGTCTGCAAACAAATCCGGATAGAAAGCTTTGGCAAGCATCTCGACCGCCACGACGTGATATGGGCTGAGATAGAAATTGTGCCAAATGCTCCAGGCCTGGTGATTCTTGATCGCTTTCAGGTTGGCGAGCATGGGCTGTTTTTGCATGATCATGCGGAAGCTTTCATCGGCCTCCTGCTGGGTAACCCGTGGTCCAAGGCGCAGATCGGAAAAACGCTTGCCCTCCGGCCCGGCCATGCCGGTAGCGATGTAGATGTCAGGGTTGGCGGTCAGGATAGTTTCCGGGTTTAGATCGCCGAAGACGCCCTTGATGCTGGCGTTGGCGATATTGTCGCCGCCGGCAAAGGCCACCAGATCGCCAAGATTGCCGTGCGCAGCGGTGGTACAGCAGGTTTCGCGCCGCCCGAGGTGCAGATGCAGCATCACCTTGGGTTTTGGCCCCCGGTAGCCAGCCAGCCGCTGTTGAATCACCGCCATATGCTGCTGATAGAAACTGATGAACTGCTCCGCCCGCTGCTGGCGATTGAGCACTTCGCCCAGCAAACGCACGCTCGGCACGGTATTTTTCAGCAGATCAACCCGTAAATCGACGTAGATTACCGCAATACCGGCCTTGTTCAGCGCCGTTAGCAGAAAATCGCTGTCGCCCTCTTCACGCGCGTACCGGGCGAGAATCACCAGATCCGGCTTCAATTGGATCAGGTTTTCGACGTTAACCTGGCGGAAATTACCCTTGCTGATGGAAGGGATCGCTTTGATCTGCGGGAATTTTTGCGTATAGAGCTGCCAGCTTTGCGCATCAAAACGCGCCATATCTTCCGGCCAGCCAACGACGCGCTGAGCAGGATTGCCCGGCTCCAGCAGCGCCAGGGTATACAGCATGCGGCTTTCGCCCACCACGATACGCTGCGGGTTATCCGGCACGTCGACCTGTCGGCCGGTAATGTCGGTGACCATTTTCGCCTGAACGCTAAAAACGCCGAACAACAGGGAAAGCAGCAGTAAAACGAAAGGATTGCGCATGAGTGGGCCGGGGGCAGCTAAAAGATGGGTGCATGATAATTACTCTCATTAACAGTTTCAATTGATAACGCGCGCAGGACAGGACAAATCCGCTGAATCACGGTGTTTCGGCACCGATAAATGCAAAACCGCCGTAAATGTGATTGTCTACAGTAAAATCAGCCGATAAATCGATAAAAATGGCGAGATGGGGAAAACCGGAGGAGCACAGATGAACCAACGTATTGTTTCGCTAACGGAATGCCCGCAGTACAGCGATGTTTGCGCCGCATGGGCCTTTGGCCAGTGGGGGTCACAGCGCGGCGGCTCGCTGGAGCGCACGCGCCAGCGTTTTGCCCTGTGCACTCAACCGAGTGAAGACTATGTCACCCTGTTGATACTCGATGACGAACGCCCGCTGGGCATGGCCAGCCTGTGGCCGAGCGACGATCATCAGAGAAAGGATCTGTCTCCCTGGCTGGCGGGGGTTTTTGTTCATCCCGATCACCGGCGCCAGGGGATTGCGCAGCGTCTGGAAGCCGCTATCGTGCAGTTGGCACGCCAACGTAACCATCCCGTTTTGCACCTGATCACCGACAAATCAGAGGCTTTGTATGCGGGCTGGGGTTGGCACACTATCGAACGCCGCCGGCAATATGATGGCGAAGTGGTGGTGATGGAGAAAAAACTGTAGCTAACGCGGCGTGCAGATATACACCAATGCCGGCGGGAAGTTACGCACCACCCGCACCCGCTTCCAATGAAAATAGCGAGACAGCAGCTTTTCCGACAGGTGGCTGTACTGGAACAAGACCAGAGTGCCGCCCCGTGCCCGCAACCGCTGCTGGGCTTGCTGCAGAATACGGATGCTGATTTTAACCGGGATCGACAACAACGGCAGGCAGGAGAACACCACATCATAGTCGCGGGCCATCTCTTCCGCGGAACGGTCCATAACGTGCAGGCGGCGATCGTCAATCTTGCGCAACTGATGCACAAAATTAGGCTGGATCTCAAACGCTTCGAGCGAGGCATCGGCGCGCATGCGTCCCAATATGCGTTTGGTCAGCACCCCATCCGCGGCCCCCAATTCGGCAATCGACAAGGCGCCAGTCCATTCGATCTGATTCAACATCGCCTGACACAACCAGGGGGAAGAAGGCGCCAGAGTGCCAATGGTGCGCGGTGAAGCCATAAACTGCTGGAGATAGGAAAAGTGGTTCTTCAGTTGCAGCCGTGTCGCATTTAACATTGGGGCCTCCGTTGGGTTGAGTAGCCACCAATCTGCCCTCAATTTCTTAAGTATTCATTAACATGAATCCGAAAGCCATCGAAACAGTTGTAATAAAATGCGACCGGCGGGCGCCAAAAACGCGAAACGGTTGCGGTAATAATCTTAGGGTAATCAAACGACAGCATTACCGGTCAGATTATCTTCCGCAACCGCTTATTTTACCGGCCACCTGTCGGCGGCCAGGCAATTATTTTCAGCCTGTTTTTAACGGTAGATTTCTGCATTACCGCGCCAGTTGCTGGAATCTCCCGGGGTGTCCAGAGCAATAATACGGTAATGGCTTGCGCCATCCGCCGCGGCTTTTTCTTTCAGCGCATGAACCGCGTCGCCCGGTGAACCGCTGATGCCGGAAACCGACACCACGCCGATGCTCTGCAGGTTGCTTGCCTGCTCGCTGTCAATTTGTTTTACCGTTGACAGTGGCGCGGCGAGAGAGGAAAAAGAAGCGGTTGCGATCAGGACTGCTGCGATGCCAGGTAATAGTTTCATGATTAGCTCCAGATGTTTTTGTTTATTTTCTCTATCAGAGGAGTTAATTATCCGCCTGGCAGTGCAAAGCGACGTCATTCAATGTAAAGAACATCAATCATTGTGAGGTAAATAAGGAGGAAGTGCGTACATCGATGTCATGACAGGATAATTCTGCAGTTGCTGAGAAAACTTTACCCCTGTCCGAAGCCAATTAAAAGCCCGGTGCTCCCCATAATATAAAAACCTTCGTTTTTAAGAAATTTCCACCCTCTGTTACCCCCTGAACTACGCTGTTTTCTGAAGGTTATCACTTTAGAAGGACTCTCTATGTCGCAAACCTTACTGCGCGTGCGCGATGGTCGAGGCGCTTCGGTTTCGTTCTCGGAACTGTTATTCGATCTGATCTACGTTTTTGCCGTTACTCAACTTTCCCACTACCTGCTGCACCATCTGACGCTGACCGGCGCGCTGGAAACCTTGTTGCTGTGGTTTGCCGTCTGGCTGGCGTGGCAATACACCGCCTGGGTGACCAACTGGTTTAATCCGGATACCCGGCCCATTCGTATCCTGCTGTTCGCCATCATGCTGCTGGGGCTGTTCGCCGCCTCCGCGCTGCCGCAGGCGTTTGGCGAACGCGGGTTGATTTTCGCGCTGTTCTATGTGGCGATCCAGGTGGGTCGATCCTGCGTGGTCCTGAACCTGCTGGAAGCCAATCACCCGCTGAAGCAAAACTTCCGCCGTATCCTGGGCTGGTTGTGCATTTCGGCGATATTTTGGATCCTGGGCGGACTGGCGCAAGGCAATAGTCGGCTGCTGCTGTGGGCGCTGGCGGTGCTGTGCGAATACGTTTCACCGATGTTCGGTTTCCGCCTGCCGGTGCTGGGCCGCTCCGACAGCAGCAGTGAATGGACCATAGAAGGCCATCACCTGGCAGAGCGCTGCCAGCTGTTCGTGATCGTGGCGTTGGGTGAAACCATTCTGATTACCGGCTCCACCCTCAGCGAAATGGAAACCTGGACAGCGCCGGTGCTGATCGCCTCGCTGGTGGCCTTTATCGGTAGTCTGGCGATGTGGTGGGTCTATTTCGATACCAGCAGCAAAGCCGGAAGCCACGCCATCAGCCAGGCGGAAAATCCCGGCCAGTTGGGTGCCAACTTCCACTATGTGCACGTGGTGCTGGTCGGGGCAATTATCGTCTGCGCCGTCGCCAACGAACTGGTGATCGCCCATCCCGACGGCCCTATCGGCAACGTGACGGCGGCGGTGTTGCTCCTCGGTCCGGCCATTTACCTGCTCGCCAACACCTTGTACAAACGGCTGGTGTATCGCCGCTTCCCGCTGTCGCACCTGGTGGGCCTGATAGCGCTGGCCGTGCTGACGCCGATAGCTTACCTGACCGATTTGCTGATGGTGAACGGACTGACCACGCTGATTATGGTGGTGGTTGCGGTGTGGGAAAGCATCTCGCGGGGCAGAACGCCGCAGAAACAAAACGGCGCGGCAACATAAGAAGGTGGACAGGGGGCACGCTATGCCCCCTGTCACGGCGGTTATTTCAGCGGTTGCGGCAGTTTCAGCACCCACAGTTCGCTCAGCGATTCCGGCTTATCCAGCGGCCGCAGTTCGATGCTCGTCGACACCGCTTTACCGTCAAGGGTCAAGCCACCCTGCTTATCCAACTGGTAATCGCCGATTTTCTTGCCCTTAGGCTCGGCGTTCACCAGCTTGGCCTGCAGACCAAAATCGTTGTCGTTAATCACCGCAAGCGTGCGATCGTCGATCAGCGTCAGGCCTTCCACTTTTTCCTGCTGCCAGCCCAATTTGCGCAGATCCACCACTTCGCGCTTTTGCGCCAGCTTCACGCCGCGCTTGGCGAGATCCTTAGCATCGTCAAACTCCAGCGCTTTGTCCTTGCCGTCGAAGGCCGTCAGATCGGTCGCCTGGCTGAGATCGACCAGGTAGATTTTGTTAATCATCTGCTTGTCTTTATCGCTGCCCTGCTCAATCAGCAAGATATGCTGGTTGTCCACCGCCACGATGTCGCCGACTTTGGCATCCTTGGCCTTGTTATAGCTGTCGATATCAATCGGGTAGCCGTACATCGCCGTTTTGCCGCTGGCCGGATCAAAACTGACCAGGCGAGTAAATTGCGCCTTGTTCTTGCTCTTGCCGTCAACGTCCAGCGTGCTCTGCACCGCCGCCAAAATGCGGCCATCCGGCAGGCGGGTGATGCCCTCGAAACCCCGGTTAGGCTGGCGCCACTTGATAATATTCGGCAAGCCGCCGGCCACCGCCTGCTCCCCTTTCTGCGGCGCAGGGCCGTATTTGGCGAGGATCTTGCCTTTATTGTCGATATGGATCAGGAACGGGCCGTATTCGTCGCACAGCCAGTAGCCGCCGTTACCGTCGGCCGTGATGCCTTCGGTATCCAGCCCGCGCCGATCGCTCGGCAGCGTTTTGAGCGTATCGCTCAGCGCCACTTCGTTGGTGGAACCGATCAGTCCGCCCGGCAGCGGCAGCCCGCTGACAGGCCCCTGTTCGTCATGCAATGGGCGCTGATTGCCGGCAACGGCTTTCCCGCTGCCAACGCGAATATCCATCAGCAAGGGAACGAACTTCGGGTTGGCAAAGATTTTGGCCTCCTGTTCACCAACCGCAGGCGCATCGGCGTTAGGGCCGCGGTCGGTGACAGTGGTCAGCAGCAGATCATTGCCCTCACGGCCATTGAACACCAGACCGGAGCCGATACCTACCGGTAATCCCTGCGGAAAATGCTTGGCGAAAGCACCCTGATAGCTTACGTGCTCACCGCCGGGAAAGCTGACGACATAGCGCTCTACCTCAACGTCGGCGGCATAAGAGATCAGCGGAAACAACGAGGTGATTAACAGCGAAACCGGTTTTATTTTCATGGTTATGGCTCAGAGTTAAGGGAGTGAAGTTCGCAGCTTGCTAAGGTATTAACCTGGTGTGACATTCTGATGACAGCCGCGCTAATGTCATGAATCATAGTGCTAATTAAACATGGCAAATAGAAATTAACAATTAACATCGGCGAATTGAATGGAAAAAGCAGATGGAAAATTAAATTTTCCAAGGAACCTATTACGCTAACAGCAGCCACAACATTTAAGCTTAGGGCAAATTCTTATAAGAAAGATAAAAAAATAAACAAACGCGCGGAAATTCTGAAAAATATAGCCAAAGTCGCATAGACAAAACTAATTCACGGGGATTTAATACCCGCCGTTATTAAGGTGCATTAAGAAAATACTGATAGAAACCTGCATTAATTGATAAAGGTGTTCTATAGTTTTTAGTGCTAACGATCGTTAGTATTTTCCGTAGGATGGAGTTTATGTCAAAGCGACTATTTGCTGAATTTTTTGGCACATTTTGGTTGGTGTTTGGTGGTTGTGGCAGTGCGGTATTAGCTGCAGCATTTCCACAACTGGGTATTGGTTTTGCCGGTGTGGCACTCGCTTTTGGTCTTACCGTAGTCACAATGGCGTATGCCGTTGGGCATATTTCTGGCGGGCACTTTAACCCGGCCGTTACCGTGGGATTATTTGCCGGCGGCCGTTTCCCGGCCAAAGACGTCATCCCCTATGTGATCGCTCAGGTCATCGGCGGTATCGCTGCAGCGGCCGTGCTGTATTTGGTCGCCAGCGGCAAAGCGGGCTTTGATCCAACCGGCGGCGGCTTTGCCTCCAACGGCTACGGCGAACATTCACCGGGCGGTTATTCTCTGCAATCCGCCATCGTTATTGAATTGGTTCTGACCGCATTCTTCCTGATTGTTATTCACGGCGTAACAGATAAGCGTGCGCCTGCCGGGTTTGCCCCTTTGGCTATCGGTCTGGCATTAACGCTGATTCACTTAATCAGTATTCCGGTAACCAATACCTCCGTTAACCCGGCGCGCAGTACCGGCGTGGCAATATTCCAGGGCACTTGGGCATTGCAACAGCTTTGGGTATTCTGGCTGGTGCCGTTAATCGGCGGTGTCGTCGGCGGCCTGATTTATCGCTGCCTGCTGGAAGACAAAAAGTAATTAAGCGGTATTTGATTGCGTTTAACAGGGCAGCCCTTATCGGCTGCCCTGCTGTTTTTTAGGCTTTCGCCGCCTCAAACATCATAATGTCGCTGGTGAAGGATCCGTCCGGTTGGATGGCAAAGTGCTGCAGCACTTCTTCAGAAACACCCTGCTGCAACGCGCGAATGGCGGTAACGAAATGCTCCGGCGTACGCATGCGCGCCACCCAACTGCCGAACTCCAGATATAACCGATCCGAAGTGACCTCCTGCGCCACCAGCCCAGCCTCAGTCAGCAGGCTCAGCCATTCACCCGGCGAATAATTGCGCACATGCGAAGTGTCGCGCAGCACTTCAACGGTTTGCAGATAAATATCCAACAGCGGGTGCCCCGGCGACACCACATCCATAAAGATCGCCATGCCGCCCGGTTTCAGCACGCGTTTAACTTCACGCAGCGCCTGACCCACGTCATGCCAGTGGTGCGCCGAGTAACGGCTGATCACCAGATCAAAGCCGGCATCGTCAAACGGCAGCGATTCCGCCACGCCCTGCTGTACCTGAATATTGCTCAGCCCTTTATCCACTGCCGCCTGGCTAACCACTTCCAGCATCTGTGCGGACAAATCATAGGCCACGACCTGAGCCACTTTCGCCGCCGCGGTAAAGCTGGCGTGCCCGGCCCCACAGCCCAGATCGAGCAGCCTGGCATCGGCATGGGGTTCCAGCAATGTTGCCAGGCGTTGCAAATCTTTGCCCTGCGCGTGCACCGCGCTGGTCAGGTAGGCGCTGGCCTGCTCGCCGAACTGACGATCGACCGCATTTTTATGGCTGTTGCTGATGCTCATGTTTGCTCCTGTTATTGTCGGGCCTGCGCCCGTGCCGGATGGCTTTCTATTAGGGTGTTTCCGTGATTGCACCTGAGAGCCGCTGGCGGTCACAAACAATTACGGGATACAACCCACTATAATCAGGCTGATATACGGGTACAATATAAGCAGTTATCCTAGTATGAGCAGGTACCCCCCTATGCAATCCGAAGCCTTATCCGGCCCCAAAGCCCTCGGCGCCTTTCTGCGCGCCCACCGCGAGCGCATCACGCCAGACATGTTGGGGCTGCCCAGCGCACCGCGCCGCCGCACCAGCGGCCTGCGGCGTGAGGAGTTGGCGCAAATCAGCGGCATCAGCGCCACCTGGTATACCTGGATAGAGCAGGGACGCGAGGTGTCCATCTCTCCGTATACGCTGGCGCGCATTGCCAAAGCGTTACGACTGGGGCATGCCGAACGTCACTACCTGTTTACCCTGGCACGGGTGGCCGATCCCGAGCAGGAACAGCATCAGGACATCGCCAACAGCACCGTTTTGCAAAGCGTTTACCAGGTGGCAGTTCCCTGTTATCTGCTGGATCTCACCTGGAATATCCTTGCCTGGAATCCGCAAGCGGAAACCCTGTTCAGCGGTTGGCTGGGCCAGGCCAAGACGCCCAATCTGCTGCACTTTATGTTTTTCCACCCGCTGGCGAAGACCCTGGTCTGCGACTGGGACGATCGCGCTCGGCGCGTGGTGGCCGAGTTTCGCGCGGAAACCAGCCATCACCAGAATACCGAAGCGATGCGCGCCTTCGTGCGCAACATGACGCACAACAGCGAAGCCTTTAATCACTGGTGGAAGCAACATGACGTGATGGCGCGCGAGGGCGGCGAACGGGAGTTCACTCATCCGCAGCAGGGAGCGCTGCGCTATCGGCAACTGACCTTTCATCCGGCGGAAAACAGCGCGCTGAAGCTGGTCATGCTGATCCCTTTGGCGTAACTGGTAACAAATTCATAAACAGGTTTACTCACCATTTATTTATTGGTTAACACAAACGCGCTAGGGTGATAGCTACCGATGATAATCATCATCAAGCTTTGTTATTTATCTCCTGAGGTAACCCTATGCAATCTGAAGAACAACGCCTTATCGATGGTTTGTTTGGCCGCTTGAAAGAAGCCGAGACCAAGACGGGCCAGAGGGATCTCCAGGCAGAGCAGCTCATCAACCAGCACATCCGTGAACAACCTTCTGCGCCTTATTATATGTCGCAGGCGATGATCATTCAGGAAGCGGCGCTGAAGCAATTGGACCAGCGGGTAAAAGATCTGGAGAACCAGATCGCTCAGCTGCAGCAAAATACCGCCAGCCAACAGAGCAGCGGCGGCTTCCTGGCCGGGTTGTTCGGCGGTGGCAGCCGCAATGCGCCAAGCCCGCGCGATCAGTACCAGGCGCAACAGCAGAATAATGCAGCCTGGAATAATCAGCCGCAGGCGGGTTATGCCCCGCAGCAGCAGCCACAACAAGCGCCACAGCAAGCGGCTGCGCCTTCTCGTGCCGGCGGGTTCCTCGGCGGCGCATTGCAAACTGCGGCAGGTGTGGCGGGTGGCGTGGTGTTGGCCGACATGCTGACCGGCATGTTCCGCCATTCGCAGCCGCAAGAGATCGTGAACATTATCGACGAAACGCCGGCACAGCCGGTGGACGACAGCGCAATGAGGGAGTTTGACGCGTCCAACAACCTCGACACCTTTAACAATGGCGACAGCCGCTTCCTGAATCAGGATAACGGTTTCCAGAACACAGGTTATCAAACCGACGACAGCGCCGATTTCGCGGATGACGACTACAGCGACGACGATTCATTTATCTGATTCTGCCCCCCCCCTCTCCGCCCGGAGAGGGGGTTTATGTTTTCTCCCCCGTGCAGTTGGTCTACAGTTAAACCTACCCAATCACAGCAGGTTACGAGAATCCATGCCGAAGATGTCCCCTACCGATCCCTATATCAGCACCCGCTTGGTGATGCGCCCACCGGTGGCCGACGATCTGGCCAGGTTTTACGCCATTTTCGGCGATCCTGAAACCCAGCGCTTCAACCCTGCCGGCCCCGTTGTCAGCGAAGAGCAGGCTAAGCAGGCGCTTACTGAACGCATAGATACATGGCGGCAACGCGGTTATGGCTCTTGGGCGATTGCGCTGCGTGAGCGGCCGGAGTGGATCATCGGCTTCGGCGGGCTGTCGTGGCATCCGCTCGGCGCGCAGCGCACGGTGAATCTGGGTTACCGTTTCGATACGCAGGTCTGGGGAATGGGGTTGGCCACGGAGATGGCGCTGGCCGCGCTCGAATATGGCTTCGAACTCCTGGGGCTGGATGAGATTTCCGCCACCGTGCGTGCAAACCATCAGGCCTCGCGTCACGTGTTGGAAAAAGCGGGACTGCGCTTGGTGGATACGCTAAACGACGTGCCTGGCGCCGAGCCAAGCCTGATTTATACCCTGATGCGCAGCGACTATCAGGGCGGTTAAACGGAGGCGTCGTCGTTGATTTCCGCCAGCACCCGACGATAGGATTTCACTTTCTTTCGCTTCTTCAACCAGATGGCGGTGGAAACGATAAAGATCACCCCGGACATGGCCATCACACCAATCGGGTGGCCGTAAAACACCATCAGGGCAAAATAAACGGCTGAAACTATCGCTACCCATTTCGCCGAATTCCCCACGGCGTTCTTTTCGTGGGTTAAACGGCGGAGATGCTCTTCTTCACTGATTCCCATACGCACTCCTTTTTTGGTTGAACGTTCCATTATATGGAGCCAGAACGCTGATATTTCAAGCAATTAAACGGTAAAGAAGCGTAAAGCTCAGCGGGAGCGGCGGAGACCGGAATGCAAATAGCGCCCCGACGGAGCACACGGCAAGAACTGAGCCCCCGAATATGAAAAAAGGAGCTTCGGCTCCTTTTTTCTTGGAGAAACGGAATCGAGAGCGAGGACGACAGCTTCCGCAGAACGTTTTCAATCAGAGGCTTCAAGAGATTAAAACTGCGGTGAGTTATCGACTTGCACCATCACCGCATTGATTTTTGGCACAACGCCAACGGTCACAGTTTCTGCGGGATCATTTCCGCGCCAACACTCACCCTCGATTAAACAGGTGTTTTGCTTAATGTAGCCAAGAGAAGTTAGGTAAGCGCCAACCTTGCTGGTCTCAGTTGTACCGTAAAACGTTACCGAATATACCAGTGATCCTGGCCCCGCCACGTTATAAAAATCGAACTCATACCGATCAGATATTCTCGGAATTCTCTTCAGAATGTCAGGCGTATAATAGTCATACTCCTTTTTATCCTGTTCGGTATAGTGCGCGCTACCAGCCAGCTCCATTTGTATCGTTGGCCAGAAGTAGGTAAACACGGCCGTGATAATAACAACGACGGCAAGGGCGATTTTAAATGGCTTTCTCATACAATCAGATCTCTCTTCTTCCCGTTTTGTATGAAAGAGCCGTCCACTGTCGCAATAGCAACGTTTCCGGACTTCCAATCGTTGTAGGGTTGAAGGGTCTTCATAAAGTTAGGCAGTTGGCCTAAGCGGGGTCTGGCGTTGGGAAATCGCTCCGGGTCCGGAAACAACAGCGGCTGGAAGGTTTCATTTTTCCAGGAGCCAATTTTTCCGTAGTAATCCCAGCGCTTGAGTGCTTCTTCTTTGCTAACCGGTCGCAGCATAGAAAACGGATTCTGAATTGACATCACGCGGTAAAAACCCAATAGGTCGGAGACCAGGTCCTCGCCACTGAATCCACTGTCAGTCACCATATTGTTAGGGAATGTGCTCTGAAACGTTTCAAAGCGCCTGGCTAACGTCATCATCATTGCCAGAGCAATGCTTTTACGTTCGTGATACGGGCGGCCCTTACGGATGCGCCACGTGATGAACTTGCCCACTCGAAGGATCTGTTTTGGGGAAACCATAGACTGGGCATAAGTGACATCGTAGCGTTCAGCCTTCATGGCCTCACCGCGATCGATTTTGTTCATCAGTATCCTGACGTCATCCCCTCTCGCATGGCCGAGATCAACCCAACCCAGCACTTCCGTATAGATCAATCCGCCTCTGGCAGTTGCCGCTTGTGAACCGTCGATTATTTCATTCCTTTTACTCATCCTTAAGCTCCCTTCCTTTTAAAGAACATGTAATCACATGATTACATCATTACAGGTATCCGCGGGAATTAGCCCAAATGTTGTGATTCTCGCTTACTTTTCCTTACCGCGTGTCAGCCCCCCTGGCTAATGGCACCAAAAATAATTCAGCCGCGGTGCCTTCCTAACTCAGGACGATCTCCTTAATGGCGTTTTTTCACGATGTACATTATCACTAACCACGTGAGTCTCTTGATACCTATATTGTGATCAAGTTCTTATTTTAAGACTATATTTTTTAATGAGTCATCAATCATAAATTAATAACTGGCAGCGTTACTCATAACACTAAAAAGAAGGAGCCAGTGACACATCTATTTAATTAACTTATATCCTGATACCACTCATTACCAAATTATATAATATGAGATGCAAGCGCCCGCAGACTGGTGCGACTTTTAAGGGGCCGGCGGTGCTGGCGGCGTATCCGGCAATGCCACGACCGAAATTCGTACCTCATAATGCTTGGCGCTGCCGGCCGGGATCACCGAGGTCAGCTTATTGATGGTTTCGGTCGGGTTATCGCTGGCAGAGGTGGCGCAGAACACCTCCCCACCGTGACAGAAGCCAGGTTTGGGCATATGCCCCTCCGGGAAAGGCGGCAAGCGGAAGTCTTGTCCTGCCGGCGGCGCATTTTTATCTGTCGGAGCCGG
This sequence comes from Serratia sp. 22264, assembly GCF_052045345.1. Taxonomy (NCBI): domain Bacteria; kingdom Pseudomonadati; phylum Pseudomonadota; class Gammaproteobacteria; order Enterobacterales; family Yersiniaceae; genus Serratia; species Serratia sp. 22264. Next base: position 158,894 of record NZ_JBQEOY010000003.1, on the reverse strand, counting down.
AGCGGAAAGCGCGCTGACGCTGAACAGCGTCGCGGCGGCCAGGAAAGGCAGTGCCAGTACTTTGCGTGCATTTTTCATGATATTGACCTCATTTGCCGGGATTAGGGTTAACCTACCCCGCTCCCGGCAGATGAGAAAGCCGCTTTTCACGACCTTTTCACACCGATGATCTTTGCTTACATCCTGACGCCAACGTGATCAAAGCTTAAGGATCTTGTAAAGATCATGGGAAGTTTATTTGATCATTCCTTATTGCAAACACTAGAAAAAGGGTTCGTCTGTTAAACCGGATAAATCTAGCCTAACAGGTTATTACTACTGTGATTTTTTCTTCTGCCGGAAGTTTTCATCGTCAATACAATAATGATAAGAATCGATGATCAACCCCGTCAGTCGCAAAATATTCTCTGGCCTATCAATGATAATATGTCCTCCAGCAGCGAGTTCTAAACCGGCGCGGATGATTTCAGCATGCCTCTCTTCATTGATCTCCAAAGGGAGTAATATGGTAGGCCTTTGTTTATTATCAAAATAACGTAGAATCCATCGCGTAGTCTTCCCCTGGAACAAGATACTGTAATAACTCTCAGTGTCTTTTGCTGTCAGATCTGCGCTCTCTCCGAGAATCATCGCCACATTGTCGAATAAAGCTCTTTCAGCATGGGTAGTAACAATCTTGCTGTTTTCTGGATCAATAATCGGCGCCAGTGGGTCAGTGTTGTTATTTTCCTCACTTTTCTGGCCGCTTTCTGAGAGGGCTGCACTTTCAGAAGTTACAGACAGACCGGAAACAACCATTGCACTCACCGCCTTCTCAACCGCCAAACGAACCAAAGGCGTTATAGTTTCAAGAAAACGCTGGTTAAGTTGACGCTGAACATTAGATCGATTTGCCACATACCTGACAAAATCCATGTCCACATCCCTTAAGCTTGCACTGATTGTTTTTGTGAATGATGTTAAGTAAATGCTCTCCTCAGCCAGCGTTCGGAGAGCCTCAGGCTGGAATTGATCATGCCTAAACCTATAAAGCTGTTCAATATCAGAATCATTCAAATCATTAAAATCTATCTTCAGAAACGGCGCGTCATCCATGATATTTTTATCTTTAAGATCGGTGAAAAAACGCCACTCTTTTCCGTTGGTGATCGCAGACACAGTGACTTCTGGGGTAGCATTAAAGTAACGTGAAAGCTGTGGGCTATGATTTGTTAGGTTTTGATTGAAGGATTTAGCTTCAATAAACATAACGGGCACCGCATGACAGAAAAGAGAGTAATCAACCCGCTCACCCACCTTTACTCCTGGGAAATCAGCACCATACTCTGCCTTCACTTTCGTTGGGTCATAAGGATGAAAACCCAGAATTTCTAATAGTGGCAAAATCAGTGCCTGCTTTGTTGTTTCTTCCGTATTGCAATGTTGGCCGACCGTAGCCACATGATTTACATGTGCTTTGAGTTTATCTCTGAATGCATTCATCAACCATCCCTCTTGCTGTGTGAAAAGCCCGTCATTTCTTAAAATGACATCTGCAGAAAAATTTACTACTTTCACATGAACCGCCTAATAGGCTGCCCGCTCATTTTTATTTCTTAAATAAAATCACATTAATCTTTAAACATTAAATATATAGCAGAAGGGCCAGACTTTGATCAAAGCCATTTTGAAAATATTGATGCACAAACAGAAATAATCGGCTATGTATTTTAACCAAATAAATCTATAGCAAATTAATAATTCAAAAGACAATTAAATGCCGTTTTTTTCACGCGTTTTTGTCAAATTTCATCGGTATCAGGAAGGTGATAAGCTAAAGGGGGGAAGGGTAACAGACAGATTTATTTAATAAAATATTTCAATAACTCAACATCACAAAGTTTATTTCCTGCGTGGAGCGCAGCTTACAGCTGCGCTCCATCCGATCTTATTTGCCGCGAGTCAGCGTGCTGTAGCTGGTCATCAGGTTGCGGTAGTCCGGGATATGATTGGAGAACAGCGCGCCCAGCCCTTCCACATCGTTACGCCAGTCGCGGTGCAGCTCGCAGGCCACGCCGAACCAGGTCATCAGTTGCGCGCCTTCGGCTTCCATGCGGCTCCAGGCCGACTGACGCGTCAGCTCGTTGAAGGTGCCGGAGGCGTCGGTGACCACAAACACCTCAAAACCTTCGCTGAGAGCGGACAGCGCCGGGAACGCCACGCACACCTCGGTGACCACGCCGGCGATAATCAGCTGTTTGCGGCCGGTGGCTTTTACCGCTTTTACGAAGTCGTCGTTATCCCAGGCGTTAATCTGCCCCGGGCGAGGAATGAAAGGTGCGTCAGGGAATTGTGCCTTCAGTTCCGGCACCAGCGGGCCGTTCGGTCCCTCTTCGAAACTGGTGGTCAGGATGGTTGGCAGGTTGAAATACTTCGCTAAATCACCCAGCGCCAGTACGTTGTTTTTAAAACGATCGGGATCGATATCACGTACCAGCGAAAGCAGCCCTGCCTGATGATCCACCAGCAATACGGCGGCCTGATCCTTGTCGAGGCGTTTGTAATTTGCAGCCATGGTTTACTCCTGTTGGGTTTTGATTATTGCGGATATAGCGCCCCCGGCCACAACGCCGGGAGCGCAGAGGTTTAAGTGTAGTGTCTACTTGCTCCGGGCCAGGGAGATGGTTTAACTCGCCCCGTACTCAGCCGCCATAGTGCCGAACTTGCCGCCGTTGAAATCGCTGAAAGCCTGCTGGATTTCAGCATCGCTGTTCATCACGAACGGGCCATAGCCGACGATAGGCTCATCGATCGGTTCGCCGCTCAGCACCAGCAAGGCGACATCGTTGTTGGCTTCGATAGTGATCGAATCGCCCGCACGGTCAAACCTGACCATTTGGGTTTCGCGCACCACTTCCTCGCCGTTAACATGAATGGCACCGTGCAGCATCACCAACGCCAGGGTATGGCCTTCTTCCACCGTCAGCGTGGTGGTGTGGCCGGCGTTCAGCTTCATGTCCCACACATTGAGCGGGCTGAAGGTGCGCGCCGGGCCGGCGTGGCCGCCAAAGTTACCGGCAATCACCCGCACCTGCCCTGCGCCGTCCGCCAGCGGAACCACCGGGATATCCGCATTCAGCAGCGTCTGGTAACCCGGCTCGGCCATTTTGTCCTTGGCCGGCAGGTTGACCCACAGTTGCACCATTTCCATGGTGCCGCCGTTGCGCGAGAAATCCCGTGAATGGAACTCTTCGTGCAAAATACCCGAGGCGGCGGTCATCCATTGCACGTCGCCGGGGCCAATCACCCCGCCGCTGCCGGTGGAATCGCGGTGCTCCACTTCCCCCTGATATACGATGGTCACCGTTTCAAACCCGCGATGCGGGTGCTGGCCAACGCCGCGGGTGCCGGAGGCAGAGCGGAATTTGGTTGGCGCGGCATGATCCAACAGCAGGAACGGGCTCATTTCCGCCCCCAGATCGTTGTAGGAGAACAGCGAATTCACCAGGAAACCGTTGCCGACCCAATGGGCTTCAGGGCTGTCGTAAATACCGAGGATCTTTTTCATCTTGCACTCCTGTTTCAGGTCTCGCGACCTTAGGTTGATGCCAGAAGTCTAATTGATCGCCATTTGCCGCAGTAGTAGGCAAGATGTACACTCAGCGTTCTACATATAGAACGATAAGGACGGGCGATGTTCACCGATTTGAACGATCTGTTTTATTTCGCCAGCGTGGTCGATCATCAGGGATTTGCACCGGCCGGCCGGGCGTTGGGCATTCCGAAGTCCAAGCTCAGCCGCCGCGTGGCGCTGCTGGAAGAGCGCCTGGGCGCGCGCCTGATCCAGCGTTCAACCCGGCGTTTCTCCGTCACCGAAGTCGGTCAGAACTATTACGTTCACTGTAAGGCGATGCTGGTGGAGGCCGACGCCGCGCAGCAGGCAATCGAGCAAACCCGCGCGGAGCCCTGCGGAACGGTGCGCATGTCTTGCCCGGTGGCACTCTTGCATACCCGCGTAGGCACTATGGTGGCGGCCTTTATGGCCGATTACCCCAAAGTGACGGTCCATCTGGAAGCCACCAATCGCCGGGTGGACGTCGTGGGCGAAGGCCTGGATCTGGCGATCCGCGTGCGGCCGCCGCCGCTGGAAGACAGCGATCTGGTGCTGAAGATCCTGGCTCAGCGCATCTGGTACATCGCCGCCAGCCCCGCGCTGGTGCGGACCCTTGGCCCGGTGCAGCGGCCCGAAGAATTGGATAAATACCCGACGCTCGATCTCGGGCCGGCGCGGGCACAGCACCAGTGGCAACTGACCGGGCCGGACGGTGAGAAAGTGGAATGGGAACACAGGCCGCGGCTGGTTACCGACGATATGCTGATGCTGCGTACCGCGGCGATTGCCGGCGTCGGCATTGTGCAGTTGCCGTCGATGATGATGCGCGACAACATGCTGCGCGGTGAGCTAGTGCCCTTGCTACCCGACTGGCAACCGCAGGGCGGCGTTGTGCACGCGGTCTATCCGTCGCGCCGTGGGCTGCTGCCGGCGGTTCGGTTGCTGCTCGACTATTTGTCCCGGCAGTTCGCGATCCTCGAAGAAGAGTGATCAGGCGGTAATTTCGATGGCGTTACCGTCCGGATCGCGGATGATCGCTTCGTAAAAACCATCGCCGGTCCAGCGCGGTGGCGCCTGCAGAATACCCTCCTGCCGGGCGCGCTGCGCCAACAAATCGACCTGGCCCTCGTCGCCGACCGACAGCGCAATATGCGCCCAACCCACGCGCTCGTTGGCCTGTTCCGCCGGCAGCAGATCCGGCAGGCGCATAATTTCCAGCTGCGGACCGCAAGCCAGGCTGACAAAGCGGGAAACAAAACCCGGGCGGTTGCGGCTAACGTATTCTTCGCCGGCAACGCCGTTGAAATAGCGCTGCCAGAACGCCATCTGGGCATCGATATCGCGGGTCCACAGTGCAACATGGGCTATTTTCATCTCAGTCTCCGTTAGGTGAATCGCCATACAACACCTTGCCGCCTCCCTGGATCACCTGCTGTTCGAGTTGCGGATGCCCGCCGCTCAGGGTAACCAGATAATCGACCCGCCCGGCGGGCAAAAAGGTATAAGGGGCGAAGGTATTGAGTTTGTCGCGGGTGCACAGCACCGCGACGTTGCCCGAGCGCATCAGCAGGCGCTGCTTGAACTGGGCATCCTGGTAATTGAGCGCCGAAAAACCACTGGCCGGGTCGTAGGCACAGATGCCGATAAAAGCCATATCAAAATGAAAACCGTCAATTTCCTGCGCGGCTTTCGCATCCACGCAGCCGCCTACCTCGGCATCCAATTCGCCACCGATTAAAATCGTGCGTATCCCCGGCCGTTCCAGCATTTTACCGGCAATGGAAAGCGCGTTAGTGACTACGGTCAGCCGCTGGTCGCGCGGCAGCAGGTCGGCCAGATACAGATGAGTGCTGCCGGCATCAAGGAAAATGATCTGCCCTTGCGTCACCAACTCCCGCGCGGCCAGCGCCAGCGCCTGCTTCTCATCGCCGCTTAAATGTAGCCGTTCACTCATCGGCCCGGATGCCGGCGTGGGCGCCAGCGCGCCGCCATAAATGCGCTTGCATAGGTTTTGCGCCGCCAACTGGCGCAGATCGCGCCGAATGGTGGCTTCGGTGGTATTCAGGCGTTCCGCCATTTCAGCCGCCAACACCCGCCCCTGGCGCTGCAAAGTGGCGAGGATCGCGTCATGACGTTCGTTGGGTAACAGTTTGGACATTTTCAAGCTCAAAGGTGAATAACTGATCATAAATGTACATAAACGAACAAAAACGTACAACAATCAGGAGAAAGAAAAATGCCGGGGAGGGATTTTCGTCGGCGAGATGTTGGCTATACTGAGGCAAGCATCGTTACCGCAGAACGTAACGGCTTGGGCGCTAAGGGAAAAAGATGCTGTTGAAAATCGCGAAGTGGCTATTTCAATTACCGGGCAGGCTGTTCGGATCCATCTTCAGGAATCGCCTGACGATTTTTATCTTCTTTATGCTGATTGCCGCTGGGGTATTCAGCGCCAAACGCTATCTGCGCGCACATCAACATGACGATGAATTTGTGACGACCGCACCCATCGATTACAACCGGGCAAACCTGCGTGAAATGCCGCTGCGCGAAGCGCGTGAACAGTGCGGCGGACCGTTGCACGATAATGCAGGGCAAGCCTGGCCAGCCTCGGCAGGCTATCTGCATCAGCCGGAACGCCGGGCCAATGCCGGCCTGCATCGTCTGACGCTGGACAATCAAGGCAACGATTTTGCGGTGTTGGTCAGGCTGGAAACGCCCGCAGCGCCGCAACAGCTGGCGGAGGTGTTTATTCCCGCCGCCGGCAACTTCGATGTCAAAATCGATTCAACAGCGGAACACGTGATGAAAATCAAGAACATCAAGAGCGGCTGCAACTTCCGCTCCAAAGCGTTCACCCTGGGCAAAGACAGCGATTGGCGGATGCCGCTGAAGATGGGCTCGAACAGCGGCATCGAGTTCCAATCCATCAGCGATCGCGAGTTCTGATACGGCACCAGATGAAGGCTCCGATGCCGTCAAGCTTACTTCTTCACCGGGTGATCGCGCCGGAACAATTCCCAGCTCTCGATTTCCTGGCCGCTCGGCAAGGTGCAGGTGGAATACTGGCCGTCGGCGTTGTGCCTGGCGTTCAGCTTGCCGCCGATCTCGGTGCAATAAACGTCTGCCGGGTTTGCCATCCCGACCGCTTTCACCTGCGGCGGTGGCGGCGCCTCGGGCGTTTTTACCGCACAACCTTGCAGCAGCGTCACCCCTGCCAACAGGGAGGTCATCAGAATTCTTTTCATTTTTGCTCTTATCGACCCCATGAATTTCACGTTGCAGCTTGAAATACGACGGGGAAATAAAAACGGCGGGTGGCCGCAGCCCCCGCCGTTCAGGCTATCAGGAAATAAAGGACGCGCCCTGCTTGAGCACCAGATCGCAGGCTTTTTGCTTCACTTTCTCGGTGATTTGCGAAACGCCCAGGTTGTTCAGATCCAGGCTTTTGCCTTCGCCGGTTTTCAACAGACCGCCCAGCCCTTGCTGGTAATCCTGGCTCTTGGCGTTTTCAGTGCTGCTGATGCCTAACTTACTCAGCAATTGGTCTTTCACCGCTTCGGTGCCATTGGCCGACAACACATTGTTTTTCACGCAATATTGCAGGATGCCGGCAGCGTTGGTCATGCTGCCGGCACTCAGCGCTTTATCGCCGCCATTCAGCAGGCCGGTCAGGGAAGACAGCGAGGTGCCGTCAGTGCTGCCCCCTGACTTGGTCAGTTCACCGGCGGCGCTGCTGATGGAATCCATCAGCCCGGCAGCCTGCGCTGCCCCGCAGGTCATAGCCGTGGTCAAGGTCAGCGCCAACAGTAAACGATGTTTGGTATTCATGGGGGTAAAGCTCCTGTTATTTCCCGAAAACGGCGCGCTCTACGCAATGCGCCGGGTCACCTCTTCCGACGCCATCGTTGCCGACAAGTTCCTTTTATCTGGTGCGGCAGCCGTTTTTCAGAATTCAGGTAATTTTTTTGGGGGGGAGAGCAGAGGGCCCAAAAGCCCGCTGGAAATCAGAACTGCCAGCGCAGCCAGGCGAAGAACACGTTGCCGTTGTTATAAGTGCCGGGAATGTAGGTCGCCTGGAAGGTCAGCTGTTTATAGCCGATCGACGCCAGCGGCAACGGCGCCGGGATAGGAATGTAGTTCCAGTTATCCCGCGCGGTAATGCTGGCGGTAAACCCCAGCCCCAGGCGGAAATCCTTGTCATCCAGCGGCCGCCAGATTTTCTCGTAAGCGTAACCGCCGATGGGTTCCCACTTATTGAACGAATCCTTGAACGCCATCAGATAGATACCGTGCCAGTCTCCGTCGCTATCGTAGCGCGAGATGCCATAACCGGCGCCCCAGGGCCGCTCATTGTACTTGTCGATGTGCTCGTCATCGTAAGTCCAGCGGTTATGCCAGGTGATGGCCGGCAGATAGATGTCTTTATTCGGCGAGTTATTCCAGGTTTCCGACACGTTATCGGTGAAACGCTGCCACAACCCCGGTTTTTCAGCCTGCACGGAATTGCTATTTCCTGCACCAACCTCTGCGTAAGAAGGTAGTGCAGGAAATACCAATGCCACCGAGCAAGCCAAAATTGTCCGTTTAAAAAACATCATAAAGCTCCTGTAAAATTAAGGCCGGGGATTCTTACCGATCGCATTGGCAAGATCAAGCTGTATCTTATTTATCCAAGATATTTTCCCTGCCCTGTTGTCACTTGGTTAAGTTTAGCTATCGGCAAGGAATATTTCCCCGCAGGTCCTATTCCGCGCGCTCAGCCTACTGCTCGCCAAATACCCCGTCTGTCGGAAAACTCCGCAATAATGGAAAGCTCCACGGCATGGGACGATCTTCGTCTTCACGCAAAGTGTAGCGAAATCGTTACTCCCGCCTGAGGGGGAAATGTGATGGCTACCCCATTTGCAACTGCGGCTGAAAGCCCACTTTTCAGGCCGCCCCCATCAAACCGAGGCCTGTCAGAATGCTGCATTTATGTAAATACAATGTTACATGAATGCAACATTGCAAATAACCGTTCAGGCTGGCGTTGGATCACCTGCAATTTAATGAGAGAACCCAGCGGAGATACTTAAAAAGAGTTATTTATGTTGAAAGATCATGCGGGAAAAGCAAAAAAGTAACGGCACTAAAAAACGGGGATTAACCCTGCCGGCAAAAGTACCGAGAGATTGCCGAACACCCCATTATCTGCGCACCCTATCCCGATTTTACTGGTCAATCAGATTTAATGAAAAATGCCACCGTCCAATAACCTTATTTTTAATATTGATTAATGGCAACGTAAACCCCCAAATACAATTCCGCCGTTTCCCACACCACCCCCTCAGCTTGAACAAGCGAGGAGTTTACATAATGGTTAAAACAAGCGAGAAAAACCCGTCTGCGCCAGAGCGGATTATTTCATTAATCGCCACACAACATCGCCGGCAAAGTATTTTGCTGATTTCTGCCTGATAAAAGAAAAGAGATAAAATCCGGAGAAACACATGAAAATCACTATTGGAGCCTTTATTCTGCAACAGCTCCGAACCCTGAGCATCGATCGTATTTATGGCGTGCCCGGCGATTATAACCTGGCACTGCTGGAACTGATTGAACAGCAAGGCGAACTTGAATTTATCGGTAATTGTAACGAACTGAACGCCTCTTATGCTGCCGACGGCTATGCGCGGTTGAAAGGTGCCGGAGCGCTAATCACTACCTACGGCGTTGGTGACCTGGCCGCGCTGTCCGGCATTGCCGGCGCCTATGCCGAATCCGCACCGGTGATCTGCCTGTCCGGCACCCCGCCGCTGCATGCGATGAAAAACCATGAACTGCTGCACCACACGCTGGCGGACGGTAACTTTGATAACGTCATGAACTGCTTTAAACAGTTCACCGTCGCCCAAGCATTAATCACACCGGAGAATGCGGCAGTGGAAATTCCGCGCGTTATTTCCCGCGCCTGGACGGAAAAGAAACCGGTTTATTTACAGTTGCCTTCCGATATTTGCGATGTAGAAATTGAAATAGCCCAGACGATCGCCCCACCGCAATTACCGCAAAGCGACCAATATAATGTCCAACTGGCGGCGATGGCGCTGCTGGCGCGCATCAAACAGGCGAAAAAACCGATTATTCTGGTCGACCAAATGGTGGATCGTTTTCAGCTACAGCAATTAGTTGTCGACGTCGCACATAAATTTGCGATCCCACTCACCAATATGCCGACGGCAAAATGCATTATCCCGGAAACCACCGCAGGCTGGATGGGGGGCTACAGCGGCGACCTGTCGCGCCCCGAGTTGTACGAACACATGGCGAACGCCGACTGCGTACTGACTTTCGGCGTACGCCTGGTCGATTCCACCACCGGGTATTTCTCGCATCGAATCCCTGCCGGCTCGCAAATTGATATTCAGCCTTTCTCGCTGAAACTGGGCAAGACCTCCTACCCGGCGGTAGCGGCGGCGGACCTGCTGCAAGCGCTGCTGGCGCTGGATAAAGGCATAGCGGCCCCGCCGCTGGCACCGCTCCCCGAACACAAGCACAGGCTGGCGACACCGGGCGAAGCGGCTCTCGATCAGGACTATTTCTGGCAACGGATGCAGCGCTTTATTCGGGCGGATGACGTGCTGGTGGTGGAGAACGGCACCTCAGGGGCGGCGATTGGCGGCATGCGCATGCCGGACGGCGTGAAAGTGGTTAATCAGCCGATCTGGGGGTCGATTGGTTATACTCTGCCGGCGCTGCTCGGCACCCTGATGGCCGCGCCACATCGTCGGCACCTGCTGTTTATTGGCGATGGATCCTTCCAGCTCACCGCCCAGGAAGTCTCCACCCTGCTGCGCTATGAGCAAGAGCCCATCATTTTCCTGATTAATAACGACGGCTACACCATAGAGCGCTACATTCTCGGGGAAAATTCGTCTTACAACGACATTGGCCCCTGGGATTACGCCAAACTGCCGGCGGTGCTCAACACCCAGGCTACGCCGTTCAGCGTGGCGGTCGAAACCACTCAACAGCTGGAGCTGGCGCTGGAACAGGCTTCACGCCAGGATCGGCTGGCCTTTATCGAAGTCAAGGTGCCGATGATGGATACCCCGCCGGTGATGAAAGAGTTCTGCAACCGCTGCAATAACTTCAACTTCGGCCTGACCAACCCGCGCCGCGCCTAACCGCGCCGTTATCCGCCGCTTCTCAGGAAGCGGCCGTTTTCCCCAGCGCCTGTACGATCCGCTGTTGCAGCCTTTGCAGCAGCGGATGATGCCGCCTGGCGCCCAGGCGCAGCGCATTCACCACTTCGGGCAGCGGCATGCTGCGTTCAAACCCGGCATCGACCTGCACCCGGCGATCGAGACATTGCTGGCTGAGCAGGCCAACCCCCATTCCCGCAGAAATAGCCACCAACATGCCGGCTATCGAGGGGCACTCAACGCAGACCCGGTAATCGATGCCCGCCGCGCTCAGGCGCTCCTCCGCCAGGCCGCGGTAAAAACAGTCCGGCCCGTAGCTCACCAGCTTCACCCTCTCGCCCGGCTGGTAATGCCACCCAGGCGGGACGCACCAATGAATGCGTTCGCTTTCCAACGCCACATCCTCGGTGCTCAGGGCATCGCGGAACTGCTGATGCAGCACCAGGTCGAGATCCCCTTTCGCGAGAGCAGCACGCAATACCTGGCTTTGTTCAATCACCAACTGCACGTCAACCTGCGGATGCTGATGGGTAAATGCCGTCAGCAAAGCGGCCAATTGGGCCAGCGGCATCTGTTCCGTGGCGCCAAAACGCACCACGCCCTGCAATGATGAAGGTGAAAAGTGGGCCAGCGCCCGATCGTGAGCCTGCAGGATGCGCCGTCCGTGCAGCAGCAGCGCCTCGCCGTCGGCGGTGGCGGTCAACATGCCGCCCTGACGATCGATCAGAATGCGCCCCAGTTGTTCCTCCAGCCGTTTGATTTTCCAGCTCACCGCCGACTGGCTGAGATTGAGCTGTTGCGCGGCGCGCGTCATGCTGCCGGTATCAATGACGCTTTGCAGCGCCCGTAATGCATCGATGGATAAACGTGGGGTCATCAGCACGCCATGACAAAAGTGGGATTTATTCACCATAACTTGTCATTGGCGTCATGAAAAGAGAATGCGTAGGTTGGGTACAGCCAACCCATGGAGAGATCATGATGAACGACTTCCCTACCCTGCTCGATCGGCACATTATCGTCGGTGGCCATCGCATTGCCGCCGGCGTGCACGGCGCAGGCGATCCGCTGGTGCTGGTGCACGGTACGCCCGCCCACTCGATAATCTGGCGTGACCTGCTGCCCAGGTTGACGTCTGCGGGCTTTCAGGTCCACCTCTACGATTTGCTGGGATTTGGCGCGTCAGAGCGCCCGCTGTCGGCAGACACGTCGATTGCCGCACAGGCGGAGCTGCTGATTGGGCTGCTGGACCACTGGCAACTGGATACCGCCCACGTCTTCGGTCACGATATTGGCGGCGCGCTGTCATTGCGTGCGGCGTTTAGCCATGCGGAGCGCTTTCGCTCGCTGACCATCGCGGATATTTGCAGCTACGATTCCTGGCCTTCTCCCACCTGGCGCGGCATTCGCGATAACTATCGTCAGTACGCCGTGATGGACGAGCGGCAGCATGAGCAAACCCTGGAGCGGCAACTGAAAATGGCGGTGTTCGACAAATCGCTGATGGAGGGTGAATTATTGCAGCGCTATTTGGCGCCGATCGTCGGCGTGGTCGGCCAACCGGCGTTCTATCAGCAGCAAATCGCCCATTACAACGCCCGCTATACTGAGGATTTCGCACAGCGCCTGCCCGAACTGCGCCTGCCGGTGCAGATCCTGTGGGGCGAAAACGATGAATGGCAACCGGTCAGTTACGCCTACCGTTTGCAGGCGGACATTCCCGATGCCAGGCTGCAGGTGATCCCCCGCGCGGGACATTTTCTCATGGAAGACGCGCCGGAGACGGTGGCACAACTGTTGGCGGCATTTATACATTCACTTTAAACGGGCAATATGCCCAGGAGAAAACCTGATGCAATTGATTGGCATGCTGGATTCACCCTATGTGCGCCGGGTGGCTATTTGCCTGAAATTATTGGGCATAGAATTTGAACACCGCGCCGTGTCGGTATTTAGCGATTTTGAACGATTCAAAACCCTCAATCCGGTGGTGAAAGCCCCGACGCTGGTGCTGGCCGACGATCAAATCCTGATGGATTCGTCGCTAATTCTGGAGTACGCCGCCGGGCTGGTTCCCGCCGGTCAGACCCTGTTGCCGGCGCACGGACCCGCACGGCTGCGCGCTTTGCAACTGACCGGGCTGGCGCTGGCCGCCTGCGAAAAAACGGTGCAAATCGTTTATGAACAACAACAGCGCCCGCAGGAGAAACAGCATCAGCCGTGGTTGGATCGCGTTCAGGGCCAATTGCTGGCGGCTTACGCCGAACTGGAAAAACTGCTGGCGCAAACCGCCGCCATACCGCAGGTTATCGGCAGCGCGGAGGTCAGCGTGGCGGTGGCCTGGAGCTTTACTCAACTGATGCTGCCCGAACGGATCACCGCGCAGGCGCACCCGGTGCTGGCGGCGTTTGCCGCCCAAACCGAGCGACACCCCGCGTTTATCAGCACCCCGCAGGTTTAACCCGCCGATGCGCGCGCCAGGCAACGCTGGCGCCGCTCATCCACCCGTTTGGCAAACCAGGCGGTGGTGAGTTTACGAGTGATTTTCGGGCTTTCCAGCTGGATGCCCGGCAGCATTTCACGCGGCAGTTTCTTGCCGGCCGTTTTTTCCGCCAGCGCATAGACTCGCTCATAAAGACGGGTGTCGGCAAATTCGAGCAGATCCCCTTTCTCCAACGCTCCGCGAATCGCCGAATCGCTCATATCCAACCTTTTGCCGAGCGTACGCACCGCCAGCTCGGTGGAGCCGGGCTTATCGGTGCCGTAGTTAATCAAGTCGCCGTCCAGCGCCAACGGAATGCCGGTCGCCCGGCTGACCGCACTCTGGAACGCCGCATTGCGGCTGGCGTACCAGCCGGCATTGAAATCGGCGAAGCGGTAGATCGGCTGGCTGTAGTCGGCCGGGTAGCCCAACAGGTGCGCGATGCCAAAGTACATACCGCCACGGCGACTGAACACTTCGCGGCGGATCGAACCGTCGATCGGGTACGGATACCCTTTGGCGTGCGCCTCGGCAAAGGCGATGCTCACCTGCATCGGCCCGGCGGTATGCACCGGGTTCAGGCTGCCGAACAGCTTTTGCCCCATCGGCACCGTATCGATCATGTCATCAAAGATATCGCTCAGATCCTTCTCGGTTCGCACTTTATCCAACCGCTCGCTGTAACTTTTGCCGTTCGGCGATTTGATCAGCAGTGCGGTATGCACCAGGAAGTTCGGGATATGCAACTGGTCGGCACGGCGGTCGATCTCTTTCCAGGCGATGCTGGGCAACCCCGCGACCGGTGGATTGGCCTGGAAGGTCGACTCTTGCTCGGTCACCGCCAACACCGAACACAGGTTTTCGGTGTTCGGTTCTATGCCCTGTGCGGCAAAGGCGGCGGTAATGTCGGTGGCCCAACCCTGGCGATCGGCCGCGTTGGCCGGCATCAGCCGCACCAGTTGCGCCTTGACGTCGGCGGGGCGATGCTCCGGCGCTGTCGTGGTTTTCGTAGTACAACCGGCCAGCACCAGCAGCGCGGCCAGGTTCAACGGACGCAAGGTCATCGAATTGATATAACGGCGAATTGACATCTTTTCCCTGATCGTTTGGCATAATCTGCACTGACGTTAGCCCAGCAGGAGAACGCGATCCAGTTAAAAATAGGCTAATCAGATCGCCTGGGCTTCAAAGCGGTAAACCGCGCCTTTCCTCCTCGCAGGCATTTTCAAAGAGCCAATAAACATGTATTTTATATGCAACATATAAAATCATTTTGTTCGCCCGCCACGCGCCGGCAACGCCCAGCCTCAGGAGAGACGCATGAACGATCTGCTTTGTTATAAAACGCTGCCGCAATGGAACAGCGCAACGCTGCCGGCCGCCTTCCAGCAAAAACACAATACCCAGGCCGGCACCTGGGCCAGGCTTACCCTGCTGAGCGGCACCCTGACCTTCGCGCTGATGACGCAAGAAGGTGAAACCACCGAAACCTGGCAGTTCAGCCCCGAGAGCCAACCGCCGTTTATCGAGCCGCAGCAATGGCACCGCATCGTTTCCTTCTCGGATGACATGATCTGCCAGTTGGCGTTCTACTGTTCGCCGGAAGATTACTACGCTAAAAAGTATGAGCTGACGCGCACCCACTCGGAGGTGATCGAAGCCGCGCGGCAAATCGCCCCCGGCAAGACGCTGGATCTGGGCTGCGGCGGCGGGCGCAATTCGCTTTACCTCAACCTGAAAGGCTTTGACGTCACCGCCTGGGACAAACACTCGCCGTCGATCGACAAGCTCAACGGCATCATCGACAGCGAAGCCCTGTCGCGCATCCGCGCCGGCACGCTGGACCTCAACACCCACTCTTTCAGCGGCGAATACGACTTTATTCTCTCCACCGTGGTGTTCATGTTCCTGAACCGGGAGCGGATCCCCTCGCTGGTGCAAGAGATGCAAAATGGCACCCTCAGCGGCGGCCATAACCTGATCGTCGCGGCGATGGATACCCCGGATTATCCGTGCAGCCTGCCCTTTCCGTTCACCTTTAAGCCAGGCGAGTTGAAAGACCATTACCGGGGCTGGGAAATTCTCAAGTACAACGAAGACGTTGGCCAACTGCACCGAACCGACACCGCCGGCAACCGCATTTCCCTGCGTTTCGCCACGCTGCTGGCACGAAAGCCCTAATCCTGAGCAAAAGATTGGCGTCAGCGCCGCGGATGTCGACTGACGCTATTTTCGGCAAACAACATGAAGTTTATTACGTTGCCAACCCACCTCTGCGGCGTTAGGATCGCGCACGGCTACGGGCGTAGCCAGTTTTTTTGCCTGTCAGTTCCGCGCATGGAGAGGTTATTGTGTTAGAAAGTTTTGGCGTCCTGAATCTTTGGACCTATCTGGCCGGGGTGATTTTCATCATCATCCTGCCGGGCCCGAATACGCTGTACGTACTGAAAACCGGGGTTTCACGCGGCGTACGCGCCGGCTATACCGCTGCACTGGGCGTGTTTATCGGCGATGCGATCCTGATCTTCTGCGCCTATATCGGCGTGGCCTCGTTGATCCGCACTACGCCGTTCCTGTTTACCCTGGTGCGTTTCCTCGGTGCGATTTACCTGCTGTTCCTGGGCGCAAAAATCCTCTACGCCACCTTTATCCAGAAAAACGCGGCGCAGCAACAGCAGGTTGAAGGCGGCCACAGCATCCTGCGCAAATCGCTGACGCTGAGCCTGACCAACCCGAAGGCGATTTTGTTTTACGTGTCGTTCTTCGTGCAGTTTATCGATTTCAACTATGCCCACACCGGCCTGTCGTTCACTATCCTGGCCGTGATCCTCGAGTCGGTCAGCTTTATCTACATGACTACGCTGATCTTCTCGGGCGCAATGCTGGCGCACTTCTTTAACCATAAGAAAGGGCTGGCAAAACTGGGCAACGGCCTGATTGGCCTGCTGTTCCTCGGCTTCGCCACCCGCCTGGCGACGCTCAGCTCATAATATTGTTTAGCAACGGCTGAGCGCCTCAGCCGTTGCCTCCTCGCAGGCTGTCACGCAGCACAAACCGAATGTCAGGCAGACAAAAGGCGATCCCGGCCGCCTGTTGTAGGCTTTGAAGGTTAACGATAACGACCTTTTTTGTCTGACAGGAGGGCGTATGCCTGACAATACCCAAGCAGTGATGGACAGCGTTTCGCGTTTTCTCGATCGTCAACACGGGCTGTATATCGACGGTCAATGGTGCGAGTCCAGCGCCGATGACCGGTTGGCGGTGTATAACCCCGCCGACGGGCAACAAATCTCCTCCACCGCCGATGCCAACGCACAGGACGTAGCCCGTGCGGTGCAATCGGCCCATAAAGCCTTCACAATCGGAGCTTGGGCACAGCGCTTGCCGGCCGAACGCGAGCGTATTTTGCTGCGCTATGCCGATCTGGTTGAACAACACGCCGAAGAGTTGGCCCAGTTGGAAACGCTGGAACAGGGCAAATCGATCAATATCGCCCGCGCCTTTGAAGTGGGCTGCACGCTGAACTGGATGCGCTATACCGCCGGGCTGACCACCAAGATTGCCGGTCAGACCCTGGATGTGTCGATCCCGATGCCGCCGGGCGCAAAATATCAGGTTTACACCCGTAAAGAGCCGATTGGCGTGGTGGCCGGCATAGTGCCGTGGAACTTCCCGCTGATGATCGGCATGTGGAAGGTGATGCCGGCGCTGGCGGCAGGCTGTTCGATCGTGATCAAGCCGTCTGAAACCACCCCGCTGACGCTGCTGCGCATGGCCGAACTGGCCACCGAGGCCGGCGTTCCGCCGGGCGTATTCAACGTGGTGACCGGCCGTGGCACCGGTTGCGGCAAGGCGCT
Source organism: Serratia sp. 22264 (assembly GCF_052045345.1). Classification (NCBI taxonomy): domain Bacteria; kingdom Pseudomonadati; phylum Pseudomonadota; class Gammaproteobacteria; order Enterobacterales; family Yersiniaceae; genus Serratia; species Serratia sp. 22264. The sequence goes on along the minus strand of NZ_JBQEOY010000003.1, from coordinate 141,776 downwards.
GACCGAACACCCGTTGATCGCCAAAGTGAGCTTTACCGGCTCCACCCCGGTAGGTAAAAGCATCGCACGCAGCGCGGCGGATCGCCTGACGCGCGTCACGCTGGAACTAGGTGGTAAAAACCCGGCCATCGTGCTGAAAGACGCGGATCCGCAGCAGGTGATCGAAGGCCTGATGATGGGCAGCTTCCTCAACCAGGGCCAGGTGTGCGCCGCCAGTTCGCGGATTTACATCGAAGCGCCGATTTACGACAGGCTGGTGGCCGGGTTCGAACAGGCGGTGAAATCGCTGTCGGTCGGGCCGGGCATGGATGCCACGGCACAGATAAACCCGCTGGTCTCACGCGATCACCGCAATAAAGTGGCAGCCTATCTGGATGATGCCAGAGCCAAGCACGCAGAGTTGATCAGCGGCGCTGCCGGGCCGGATGCGCAAGGATTTTACATCCCGCCGACGCTGGTGATTAACCCGGACGACAAGCTGAACCTGACGCGTGAAGAAGTGTTTGGCCCGGTGGTCAATTTGATCCGGGTCGCGGACGCCGAAGAAGCGCTGAGCAAGGCCAACGACACCGACTACGGCCTGACCGCCAGCCTGTGGACCACCAGCCTGCAACAGGCGATGGCTTTAACGCCGCGCATTCAGGCCGGCACGGTGTGGGTCAATACGCATACGTTGATCGACGCCAACATGCCGTTCGGCGGCTTCAAACAGTCCGGCAGCGGCCGCGATTTCGGCCCCGACTGGCTGGACGCCTATACCGAAACCAAATCGGTGTGCATTCGCTATTGAGAATCGGCTAAATCATCAGGGCGCCGCCTGCGGCGCTACTGATACTGCTTGCGGTACTCGCTCGGCGAGACGCCAAAGCGGGCTTTGAAGGCGGTAGAAAAGTGGCTGTGATCGGTAAAGCCCCAGTCATAGCCGACCGTGGCCAGTTTTTGCCGCCCCGGCGCGCTGCGCAAGGCCTGCGCGCACTGGTCCAGGCGGCGGTTCTTGATGTACTGGGCCACCACCAGCCCCTGACGGGCGAACATCCGGTACAGACTGCGTACCGAAACGCCAAGCTCCCCGGCGATCCACTCGGGCCGCAACTGCTCCGACTGAATATGCGTATCAATAAACGCCAGCGAACGGGCGAAGAGTTGCGGCTGCACTTCGGAAACCGCATCACGGCCGATAAGCGCCGGGCGCAGCAACGTCGCCACCGCGTTCAGGATCGCCTCGCTCTCTGCGGCGCTCATCTGCGGGTCCTGCATACTGCCCAATACCAACTGCCGGCTGAGCCGCACCACGCTGTTTTCCGCCTCAATCCGCCGTGCGCACGGCAAGTCGGCAACGCCCAGAGGCTGTTCGATATAGCTGCGCGGCATCAGTAAGGAAATTTGGCGGGAGTCTTGTTGAAAGGTAAAGCTGCTGGGCCGTGCAGCGTCTATTAACGTGATGTCACCGGCGGACAACACGGCCTGCCGGTCGCCTTGCTCCATCAATGCACTGCCGCGCAGTTGAAAGACGGTAAAAAAGTGCGAGCCGTCGCTGCGGGCAATCTCCTGCGGCGTACGATACAGACGGGTTTGGGCGGCATCCACTACGCTCAGGCGCAGCGCGTGCGCGCGAAACTCCTGTATCGCGCCGCTAAACCCCGGCCCCAGCGTCTTGGCGCAGAACCGGCCGCAGGCGGAATTGATTTTCCCCAACCACGCCTCAAATCCGGCGTCTCTGACCTGTGCGGAAATTGCCATGTTTTTCCCCTTCAAACGCCCGCGATAAAACCGCGAGCGTTGCTGAACAGAAAATAAACATAACAATCCGATAACACACAATCAACGCCGGGACGGCGATCTGGCGCAGGGATCACAAATTGTACATTTCGCCATGCACAAATGAAAAACCCGGCCGTAGCCGGGTCGGTCATACAAGATGGAGGGTTACAAAACGTTAAAGTTGACGTTACCGATATACAGCGACGCCCCCGTGGGCAAATTGGTCAGATCGATATAGAACAGTAGCCATTGCTGGCTGCCATCGGCAATGTTACGCGGTGCCTGCCCGCTGCCAACGTTGAAATCGCTGGCGTTGCCAAACATGTTGATTGCCGTCGTTGGCGTCGTGGTTACATTGACCGAGCCGAAGTTCCAGGTGTCCTTAACGTTGGAGAAATAATAGCCCGCAGGTGCGGTTACGCTGCGGATCCCTTCACCGGAAAATGCGTAACCGGCAGCGGTAGTAAACGCCACCGATCCCATAACCTGCACGCGACAGTAAGGCACCCTGCCCTCACCCATTGCCATCGGAATAGCAATGCGCTGGCTGCCCGTGGTGTCGGCCGTTTTCCTGATTTCAATCACCTTGCCGGTAAAAGCAGATCCGGCCGGCGGATAAACGGTTTGCACCAGATAGTTGGCAGCGGTAAATGCGTAGCCGTACAAGGTAGCTAAATAAGAGGTGACCTGTTCTGCCGTTTGCAGCTTAAGCATTTTATTGTTTTTAGACGTTAATGGCTGCAACACCGGGCATTGGTTTTGATTAACCATCATACAACCGTGGGTTTTTAACTGCCCCTCCCCAGACAACAATGCCGCATGCCCGAAAGTATTCTCAAACTCACAGTCCTGCAGGATCACTTGGCTGTGGTATTGCTGGGCATCAAAATAGGACGGTGCGGTGATTTGCGTATTGGTTGTGCCGTAAAACTTGGTACCCACGGCACTGAAACTGCCGTCGCCGGTAATCACTACGCGGCTGTCAGCAATATTGCTGTTAATCTCCATATGCCCGCCAAGCATACATACGCGCGCATTTTTGATCAGAAAACCAAACTTTTGATAATCGACAGAACAGTTGACGAAATTATGCGCTCCCCCTTCCAGGTTCAGCACGCCGCCATTGCCAAAGGTGCAGTTGGTGTAGCTGAAGTTCTCGCCCGCATCGGCGATACCGGCAGGGTAATAAACATCCCCCCCTGAGTTTTGCGAAAAATAGCTATCATAAAAACGGACCAAATAGGCGCGAGCACCATACCGAACCGCCGGAGCCGTATGGAAATGGTAGAATTTCGCCTCGCGCACCACACAGCGGCAGAAGCGGAAATCCCCCGCCACACCTTCGCCTTCAAACAGCATCGCCATTACGCCCTGATTAATGCTGCCGCTGTCGATACGGTTAGGGCTGCAAGAATACATTTCCAGCTTTTCCAACGTACATTCAATGGTCGGTCGATTTTTCTCGTTATACAGGCGCAATAAAGCTTTCGGGGCATTCACATCCTGGTTAAAACCTTCGTTGGCAAAGATAGCGCCGCCATTGGCATACAGGTTGACGCGCGTATTCCAGGTAACGGTAGAGCTAAAACCATACTGCCGATTCCCTTTGAAACGCACCCCCGCCGGCTTGGGCGTCCAGTTAATATAAGTACCGCCTGGTGGAGTGCTCGAAACAATCACCGTACCAACCAGCCAGGCCAGCATGAGGTTAAATGCCGGAGCGTTGTCATAACCATCGTTAACGAAATTACCCGATTTATTACGGTAGAAAGGTCGGGCTCCCCACCACTCCGGATCGACGCAGTCTTCAACAACCCGTTCCCAGATAACGTTATTGGCGTCTTTAATCAACATCACGCCATCGATATCCCAGCGATCTACCGTCGGGCTGGTGGTCTGTTTGATGAACCGGCCCCCGGTGTAGCTGTCGGTCACGACAATTTCTTCTGTATTACTGCTGTTTAACGCAACGTCATTCAGCGTTGCAACATAGTAAACGGTACTCGATGAAGGTAATGACATAGATGACTCCTTGGCAAATATGGCAAGAGTCAGTGAACTCCAGCCGGGAGCCACAACTATATCGACCTGGAAAAACAGAAGTTATCACTGTACGTCTGCTGACGGATGGCAGAACAGGTTGGAAAAACTAAATTAAGGTGCAGCGTGAATATCCTGCACCTTAAGTTCGCTGAATGTCAGGGCTGCGTATCCAACAAATACCGGACCACGGCCGCGAACTCCTGCGCGTAGCCGTCGATGCTGGTACTCGCCATACCGGCGTTATCGATCTTGTATTTGCCGGAAACATAAAACGACGGCGTCGCACGCACGTCCAGCGCCTTCACCGCCTCATTTTGCTTGGCTATCAGGCCTTTCACCAACAGGCTTTGGCGCGCATTTTCATAAGCGGCCGCATCCACGCCGGCGGCGCTGAACACCCGCTGGATATCCTCAACGCTGTTGATGGCGCGCTTCTTTTGCAGCTCGTCAAACAGCAGCCCTTCAATTTTATCCTCAATCCCCAGCACCATCGCCACCGACCAGGCCTCGGTCAGTTCGTTACCCAGCTTGCCCATCAGGCCAACGTGATACTTGGTCAGTTTACTGCCGGCAGGCAGCGCCTGGCTGACGGTACTGCCAACATGGTAGGTGTCGGCAAACTGATAGCAGGGGCCGCAGTAGAAGGAGAAGAATTCCACTACCGCAGGGGCGGAGGCCACCGGCTTATCCAGGCGGGTATATTGATCGCCTTCGCGATAATCCGCCGCAGTGGCGGCAGGAAGCAATAACATCAGTAGCACAGCGGTGATCAATCGATTCATTTTAGCCAACATAAACACTCCCGTTTCAGATTCGACTATTGTCCCTAACGGCGGTGTTTATAATAAAATTATCGGTTCAAGGCCAGTTTTATTACCTTCTGTTTATAGGAGGTTGACACACATCAAAATCAAAGCCTGAAAACCAGCGTTTCATTGGTATTCTCCACCTCAACCACTATCCTTGAAAAAGGAGAGTGAAATGCAAAGAATCCCGCGACTGGAGCCGGCGATATAGAGGTAAAAATGACACTGATTAATAAAAACGTGGGTGAATATGACTTCACTGCGGAAAAGAAAGGAGGGATGATCACCGGAACCATCAGCGGCGAGTTTCCGGACAGCGACGCTAACCTTCCTCTTCTGCCCTTCTCCGGCACTTTTTCAGCGCCTTCTGTCGCGGGGGCGATTGCGGATATTACGCGACAGTTCCCTGACATAGAACCCGCGATCGTCGATTTACTGCGAGAAGAGATGCTCAAGGCTGGGTTTTAGCCCGTATTATCTCAGTCGGCCGACATTCCCCGATTAGAATAATCTTACTTACGGAATCTTTTCGGTTTGCCTACTCTTTCCATATTGCTAACCTCCGCGTCGGAAGATAATACTAGCCACCTCGATTTAGTGACAAAGGTTATATTATGCGTCGTATTCTGATGTTCATCAGCGCGGTGACTATTAGCGCAATGCTGTCCGGCTGTTTATTCCCACCTCCGGGTGGCGGTGGTGGTGGCGGGCGAGGTGGCCCAGGCGGACCCGGTTATCACTTTAACGCACCACGCTAAATAATAGCCCCTTCAATAGGGGGCTTAATAAAAATATATTTATCAGAACTCAGGGTGTAATAATGAAAAAACGGATGCTTATCATCGCCGCCGTAATGGCGTTAAATAGCGTACAGGTCTTCGCGGCGCCACCGGTAAATGAACCTAATGAAAAACCGATAATTCACCAGAATAATAAAAAACCGCATGACAATAAAATGCCGCCAAAGCCGCATCACAATAAAAAAACTCTCAGGAAAACGCACAAACCAGCACCGGAAAAACGCGCGCCAGAGGTTCGCCCCGAGCGCAGCCATGGTGCCGGTTATTGAATCTGCGGCCGCTCAAACAGCGGACAAAAAACACCCCAGGATGATCAGGTGGGCGTAGCATGCAGCGCCCCGACGAAGGGAAGCGAGCCTACCAGGGCGGTTTAGGCTGGACAGGCGAAAAGGCTGCGTCAGCGGTGGCTGACGCAGCGCGGTAACCTTAGTTTTTGTGCAGTTGAATGCGCACTACGCTTTCCGGTTTGCCGGCCTTGGTGCTCGCACCGTCATTTTTCACCGTCACGAACAGCACATTATTGCGCGTATCCAGCGCCAGGCTATTAGGGTGCGGCGGCAGCGCCACGGTTTGCAGGCGCTTGAGGGTGTTCGAATCAAACACCGTCAAGGTGCCCGCCCCCTGCTCGACGCGGATCCCATTACGGTTGGCAACGTACAGGCGTTGGTTGCCGTCGTCCAACAGCAGGCCGATCGGCACTTCATCCGTCAATTCGCTGGCCAGCACCTTGCCGCTGTCCGCATCCAGAGCAAACACCCGGTGCCCGCTGCTGCGCTTGACATAGTCGTGCTCCAGATGAGTGTTGCGGTAGTCGTCACGATCGATCCCCTGATCCACCCCTAACAAACGGTTATTCTTGCCGTCATACACCAGGTTCAGCAATTGATCCGCCTGGATCTCTTTCGTCGAGGTGATTGCCAGCGTATCGGCATTCAGGGTGATCAACTGCCCCTGCATGTTGGAGACAAATACCCGCCGCCCTTTCTCGTCGAGCGTGATGCCCACCGCGTTATAGCCAAAACCGGGAATGATTTTTTCCAGCTTGTTATTGCGGGTATCGACCACAAACAGCACGCTATCCACGCCAAACCCCAGTCCCGGCAGGAACAGACGCCCGGTCTGCGCGTCATATTTCACCTCGCGGATCCGGTACTGGTAATCCTCGGTGATCTTGAAGCGCTTAAGCTCCTTGAGCAGGAACTCCAGCCGTTTGCCGCTGATGCCCGCCTGTTTGTAGGTCTGCTCAAGCATCGTCTTTTCGGTCACCGGGATGCTGCTCAGCGCACGGTTGGTCTGAGTATCCACCACGCCGACCGAACCGTTGAAGCCCTGCGTCAGATACAGCCGTTTACCGGCATCATCCAGCGCCACGCCAAACCCCTTAACCTGCAGCGGGATCTCCGCCTGCACCGCCAGCGTTGCCGGATCCAGGCGCAGCACGCGAGAACGCGCCTCTTCCTTCCAGTCCGGCGCGCTGACGAACAGCGACTGCTGGCTTGGGCTGTAGGCTATCTCCACCAGCGTAGACGACAACGCCTGACGCTGGATATCCTCTGGTTTGATCCCGGCATCGCGGGCCTGTGCCGCGCCGGCCACCACCAACGAGGTTGCAATCAACAGCGACAGTAAGGCGCGGGGTGTTCCTATTGTTCCAGACATGCGTTTATCTCCTTGAAATAATAAAGCCCGTTAGGGTGAACAACGTCATTCCTGCAGCGCCGGCGACAGGGCCGACAGCGGGATGTCCCCGCCAGCGTGCTGCGCAAAATGTGAGAACACGTGCTGAATGGTGCCGGCGATCAGCCCCGCTTGCTGAGCGGTGTAGTGATCGGTGCGGTAAGTCATCATCACGCGCAGGGATTTCACGCCGTCGAGGTTTTCCTCCATCACCTCAAACTGCAGGCCAAGCAGCGATTCGGTTTTTTCCGGCTCTACCTGACGGTACGCCACCGTACTACCGTCTTGCAGAGTGAACTCCCCGTTCAGCTTGATGCGGCTGTGGATCTGAATGAACACTTCGAACATGTGATTCTTGCGATCGGCGTGCGCGCCAAACAGCCCCTCTTCCACCAGATCGATCGGGATATCGGTGTAAGGCATCGAGCCGTTGATGGTGTTTTTGACCTGGTCGATCAACCCCGCCAGCGTCAGCGAATCAGCGAAACGCACCCGGTGCACGACCACGGTGGTGAAGTAGCCGACGGTATCGAAGAATTCGGCGTCGTTACGGCCGGAGGTCGAGGTGCCCACCAGCAGGTCCGCCGGGCCGCCAAGCAGGCGCAGGGCGGTGGTAATGCCGGCGTAGACCACGTTGAACAGCGAAGCGTTGTTCTTTCTGGCCTGCGCGTACAGCCCATCCGCCACCACCGGATCGACGTCGAACTCCAGCCACCCGCCGTTGACGTCGGCCTCTGCCGGTACCGCAGGATGGTGTGAAGGCTCCTGCTGGAACAAAGGTTGGCCGACCGGTGCATCGCGCAGGTTATCGAGCCAGTAATCCAGGTGTTTTTGCCTGACGCCGCTCGCCTGTTGCTGCCGGGCGAAGGCATAAAATTGCGGCACCTCGGTTTTCCACGTCGGCGACAGCCCCTCCACACGATAGCGGTAGGCCATGCCCAGTTCTTCCATCATCAGGTTCAGCGACCACTCGTCCAGCACCACATGGTGGAACAGCAACGAGAGCAACTGCCGGCCCGTTGCCGCGTCGCGTAGGAAGGTGGCGCGCAGCGGCAGCTCGGTGGCCAGGTTAAAGCGGTGTTCACCGGCTTTGGCCAGCATTGCGCTCGCGTCACCGGCCGGGGTTTCATGGGAGAAACGGAACCAGGCATAGTCCGGCAGCTCAACGGCCGACACCACCTGCTGACGCACCTCGCCTTGCTGCTCGATAAACAGCGAGCGCAGTACGCTGTGGCGCACCATCACGTCAATAAACGCCTGGCGCAACGCCCCTTCATCCACAGGATCGAGGAAACTGATGGCGAACGGCAGGTTGAAGATTTCATCATGACCAAAAGCTTCGTAAACCTTCCACAAAGAGTGCTGCGCCAGTGACAGCGGCGCCTGTACCGCTTCGCCCTGATCCTGAGTGACCCGCTCCGCCACCGGGGCCGCAGCCGCCTGCCGTTTCGCGTAAACCGACAAGCCGCGAGCGGTGGCGTGGCTGAACAGATCGTTAATGTTAAGCTCGATGCGGTGCAGGCTAAGCAGCCGACCGATGACGCGGGTCGCCACCAGCGAGTGCCCGCCGCGATCGAAGAAATCTTCATCGAGGGTCATCTCCGGCGCGGCCAGCGCGTCGCGGAACTCCGCCAGAATCAGCTGAGCGATCTCTTCATTTACCCCGTCGTCCACCACAGTGCCGTCGTTGTCCGGCTCCACCGTCCGTTCACTGACGGGAAGCGGCGCCGCCGTGATCCTCTGCCCGCCAAGGGATGCGACAAACTGCTCCAGCAGGAAAGGGGCGGCATGTGGGGTTAATCTTGGGTCCGCGACCAGCTCCAGCAGCACCGAGTCGGGATCCGGCAGGCTGAGGGCCAGCACCAGTTCAAAGGGGGTATGCAGCGGCGGCAGCAGCAGGCGCTCGGCACTCACGCCATCGAGCTGCAAAGCCACCGACGGATCCGCCAGCCAGGTCACCAGCAGTTGGGCCAGGTCTGGGTTCGGCTCTTCCGCCGTTTGTTGCGCCAACAGCCTGTTCAATGGCTCAGGGTCATGGTGTTGTAAAGTCAGGCGCTTCAAGCGGGCGGTGTCCGTCCAGCTCGCCAGGCCGAGAGCCTCTTGCGCATCCCCCTGCGGCACGCACAGTTGCAGCGGCTGCCCGCCGGCCTGAGCGGAGATAAAGTCGGCGAAGCGAACGGCAACCGCCGCCAGCAGCTGCGCCGGGTTTTCGGCGGCGGGTAACATCCTGCGCGCAACGCGGGTCACGATGCGTACACCGGCCTGCGCCAGAATGCCATCCTGCCGCGCGGCAGGACGATAATCCCGCAACGCAGCCGCATGGCGCGACCAGGGCAGCGCCAGAGCGGTACTTTCCGGCAATCGCGTATTTACCCCCAGCGGCGGCAGGGCGGCATACATCTGTACCGGCTCCTGCCCGTTGTACAGTGCCGACAACCGGGTCAATAAGTGCCGGCATGACAGCGTTTCGGCCAAAATATCGTGCGCAACCACGCCCAACACGGCGTTTGCGCCCGTGAACACCAAAAAGCGCAACGGCGCTTCCCGTGCCAGTTCGAGCGGTGTGGCCTGCGCCTGCAACAAACGGCCGACCGCCTGTTCCTCACTCGTCACCGGCTGAATCTCCACCGGGTTCAGCGGCGCATTGCCGCGCAGCTTGCGCAAACCTAGCTCATCATCGAAATCATAGCGGACGTCCAGCTCCGGCATCTGCCGCGTAAGGGCCTCCAGCGCGCTGGCCAATCTGCCGATATCCGGCTCACCGCCCAACCGCCACGCCATCGCCTGTTGGCTGCCGCCGTCTCCCCGCTGCTGGTGGGTGAACCACGCCAGCTCTTCCGCCTCACTCAAAGGCGGCGAGGCATCCGCCGCCTGCTCGCCCAGCGTCTTGAACGCCAGATCCAGACGCTGGGCCTCGTCGTCGCTCAGAATATTGTCAAAATAACCGCTCACTGCTCTATCTCCTTGTGTCCGGTCGCACCGGAACGTCGGGGAACGCTTGTCACGAAAAGGGGCGTTTGCACGCCCCACAGGCAATTGACAAAGCCCGTTATCAGAATGTCAGTTCCAGTGCGGCCCCGACCATGCGCGGACGCTGCTGGGTCGCGGTATAAACGTCGTTGCCGCTGACCATCACGCGGCGTTCCGAGTCAAACAGGTTCTGCGCATACAGGGTGGCGCGGCCATAGGCGAAGGTGTACGCCAGTTGGGTATTCGCCGACCAGTAAGAGCCGATACGCCCGCGTGAATCGTTGTCGTACTGCGAGTAGTAGGAGTCCGAGAACGCCACGTTGCCGCTCAGTTCCAGCCCGGCCATCAACTGGTACTTGGCGCCCATGTTGGCGGTATAAGCCGGCGCACGCGCCAGTTCGTGCCCATCTACGCCGCTGCCCGAGAACTTCTTGATCTTGGTCTTCAGCAGGCCGACGTTACCGAACAGCTCGAAGTCCCAACGCGGCTGCCAGGTCGCCCCCATTTCCGCACCGTAGGTTTCCACCTTATCGGCATTGCGGATCACGCTGGAATTCTCACTCAACGAGTAAGGCAGCTGCATGTCCTTGTAGTCGTTGTAGAAAATATTGCTGGTCAGGATGACGTTGGCGTCTTTCAGGTGGTGGCGGGAATACAGCTCATAGTTCCAGACATATTCGGAGCCGTAGGTGTAGCTGACCACCGGCGTGCCGATAGTGATGCCGGCGCCGCCGGCGTTATAGCCGCGCGCCACTTTGGCGCCGTAGGTCTGCGTGTCCGTCGGTTTCCAGGCCAGATCCAGCTTCGGCAGGAACACATCGTAGGTTTCGTCGAAATCGATACGCACGGCATTGCTGCCACCGGTGCGCCGGCGATGTTCACGTTCCACGCGGCTGGCGGCGGTGATATCCACCTGCGGCGTGATGGCGTAGGTCAGTTCGGCAAAGGCCGAGTTGGTGTCGGTTTTATCCTTGAAGCTGGAACCGCCGAAAATATTAACGAACTCATCCTGCTTGGCGTGGAAATACCGCAACCCCGCCAGCCCTCGCAGGCGGCTGTCTGGCCCGCCAAAGCGCGCCACCGGCTCCACATGCACCTCTTTACCGTCGATTTCTGCATACTGAATGTTGTAGGCCGTAGGACGGTTAATGTTGAAGTCGGTGTAAATAACGCGGTTTTCCAGCGTCAGGCTGTCGGATTGCTCCCAGGCCAGATCCCAGACGCTGCTGTTGGTGTTGCTTTTAAACACGGCACGACGCGGATCGTGGCGCGGGTTGGTCGGGTGAACCAGCGGGTTAAGGCTCTCGTTTTGCGGTGAAGTGCTGCCAAAATGGTTAAAGGTCAGCTTGGTGGTCAACTCGCGCATACCTGCCGGGTTAAACAACAGTTTGGCGCGAGCGGTGGTGGCTTCAACCTCACGAGGATCACCTACCGGTTCATAGGCGGGAAGGTCGACATCGCTGCGGCGACGCTGGCGATCGACGCTGACGCGGAACGCCAGTTGGTCCTCCACCAGCGGGCCGGAAGCCATGGCGGACAGCTGTGAAGAATGCTGGTTGCCGGCTCCGCCCTTGAAGGCGCTTTCCCAGTCGAAAGTCGGATCCTTACTGGTCATCACGATGGCGCCGGCAATGGCGTTGCGCCCCTGAATGTAGCTCTGCGGGCCGAGGAACACTTCAACGCGATCCAGATCCCACAGCGACTGCGGACCAAATGCCTGCTCGTTATAGGTCAGAGAACGGCCGTCCATTGACAGATTGAGGCGCGGGCGGGTACCGCTGAGGAAAGCATTGGCGCCGACGTTCGGGCCGGAGCCGTCGATGCCGCGCACGGTCGGCAAATTGTTGCCAATGCCCAAATCGACTACGTTGGGGGTCATGCGCAGCAAATCGGTGACCTGCAACGCATTCGGCATGGAAGAAATCCGTTCGCTGTCGAACACTTGCACGCTGGAGCCGGTATCGAAAATGGTGCGTTTAATTTTTTCGCCGGTGACCAGCAGGCTCTCCGAGTCCTGCCAATTGCCCTGGCGTTTGCTGTCGGCGGCTTCCTGCACCTTATCGTCCGGCGCTGCTGCGTTAACGCTCCCCACAGACACAGAGCAAAGTCCCAAAAAGAGTGAGGAAAATGCCCCGATGGCCTGTAAGCCCGCTTTTTCCCTGTTTCCTACGATTTTATGCCTTTGAGCCGCTGAATGCTTGCTCATAGATGTATTCTCCTTTCATCCCAGATGCACAAAAATTTGATTGTTTTCACATAGGTAACGACGCTGACACTCACACTAACACTAACACTGGCATTGCGGCCTTCCTGACCTTGCTATTGCCTATCCCTGCAGCAGACGGCTTCCCCCCAGACGCACAGCGGGCGGATGCAGTATTTTTGTCTGGAAACGTAAAGAAATGTTAATAATGATAATATTTTACATATTTTAATGCAAATCATTATCAATAAGGAGAATAAACAGGCTCACAGAGAAACAGCATAAAGACCAAAAAACCGGTTTCTTTGATCATTTTCAAATCGCAATAATTTCCTTAAAAATTAATATAAAACATAATTATATAAAAAATAGCCATTTACCCTGGGGTGACAATACTCATCCTGCCCCTTATGACGACTTCGTTTTACAACAACAAATAAAAATAGTAATAATTTTCATTCCCATTAACATTGACATATATTCTTCCCGTCTCTAAATACTGATGGAAACCCAATGAAAGCGTTGACCACGATGCAGGCCGCCTACTGGGTGGGCCGGCAATCCGAAGCGCCGCTAGGGGGCGTCTCCGCCCACCTGTATGCGGAATTTAACGGCTGCGACCTGGACGTCGAACGACTGAGACAGGCCGTGACCGCCCTTTATTTGCACCACCCGATGCTGCGCCTGCGCATCACGGCGGACGGTCAACAGACCATTGATGCCTGCGGTCCGCGCCATTGCCTGCATATCGACGATTTCCGCCACGCCGGCGCCTCCGAGGCAGCCAACGCGCTGAGCGCCAAACGCCGGCAAAAAAGCAGCCAAAAATTGCCGCTGGAACAGGGTATTCCCTGTGATATCAGCCTCAGTCTGTTGCCAAACGGCCACAACCGGCTGCATGTGGATTTGGACATGATCGCCGGCGATGCCATGGGATTTCGCGTGTTGATGGAGGATCTGGCGCGGTTTTATCACCACTGCCCGGCCGCCCCCGACAACGACGGCGTGCCCTATTTTGACTATCTGGACCGGCACCATGCCGACGCGTCGCTGCAGCAGCGACGAGCCCGCGCTCAGGCCTGGTGGCGCGAACACCTGGCGCAACTGCCGCCCGCGCCCCACCCGCTGCGCGCACCGGAACGCTGTCAGAGCGATCGGCTGGCGCTTCAACTGAACGCCACAGAGGCTCAGGCGCTGGCCGATGTCGCCAAAGCGCACCGCGTCACGCTTTCCTCCCTGTTTCTGGCACTGTTTGCCATTACCGTCGGCCACGGCTGGAACCTGCGACGTTTCCGGCTCAACGTCCCCTTGTTCCACCGTGATGCGGAAGGCGTAGAAGGCATCATTGGCGACTTCTCGAATTTGGTGCTGCTCGGTGTAGAGCTCAATCCGGCGGAAAACTTGCCCGCCTTCTGCCGCCGCCTGATGGATCAGTTGGCGGAATTGCTCACTCATGCCGACTACCCGGGTGTGAGCGTGATGCGTGACCTGTCGCGCCTGCACGGCTGCATGCAACCTTCGCCGGTGGTGTTCACCGCCGGTTTCGGCATTCGCGGCAAAGCACTGTTTTCCGACCAGGTCACCCGCACCTTCGGCCCGCTGGACTGGGTGATTTCCCAGGGCCCGCAGGTGGCGCTGGACGCTCAGGTGGCGCACGCCAACGGCGGTATCTTGATCAACTGGGATCTGCGGATGGATGCCTTCCCGGACCTATTACCGCAGCAGTTGTTTGCCACCTACAGCACCCTGTTACAGCAGACGGCACGCCACCCCGACAGTTTCAGGCGGCCATTGGCGCAGTTGCTGTCACAGTGCTTACCGGAAACCCAGCGCCCGGTACGCCAGTTGCTGCACCGTTTGTTGGCGCGCGTAGCGCCGGACGTCAGGCTGCGCGACGATGACGACATCACCGCCCTGCCGCTGCCGGAGGCCGCGTTGCTCGCTCTGCTCGGGGTGCTCAACAAATACCTGCCGGTAGCCTTGACCGCGCAAGATCTGGCGGCCCACCCCACACCGGCGGCGCTGGCCGCTTTGATCTGCGAGCGTGATCCCAACGCCGCCGAAGGTGCGAAAATGCTGCTGAACGTGCTGACGCCTCAGGTCTGATATCGGTTTTGGGCGCGTAGCCCCACGCGCCCTGCGTTCTTTTTCATCGGTTAGCGACAATAGGGAAATACCATGGAGACACCATTAACCGCGCTGCAACAGGCTTACCTCCTCGGCCGCAGCGAACAGTGGCCGCTCGGCGGCGTGGCGATGCACGATTTCCGCGAATACCGCGGCCAGCGGCTGGATCTGGCGCGGCTGGAAACCCGGCTGGCCGAACTGGTTCGGCACTATCCCGCGCTGCGTACCTGCCTCGATCCCCAGCGCTTCACCCAGCGCGTACGGCCGGAAACCACGCTGAACCTGGACAGGCACGATCTGCGCTCACTGGAGCACGATGCGGCGCAGCAACGGCTGGCCGCCCTGCGCGAGCAGTATTCGCACCAGCGCCACGATCCCGCGCAGCCGTTGTGGCGCATTGCCGCCATTCAGTTGCCGGAGACGCAGGACGCCACCGGGTGCTACGACACCCTGATTTTCACCAGCTTCGACGCGCTGATCCTCGATGGCCAGGGCATCGCTACCCTGATTGCCCGGCTGTTCGATGACGCTCCGTTGCCGCCAATTGCACCGGCTACCCCGCCGGCCACCGCAACGGCAGAACAACGCCAGGCCGACGCCGCTTATTGGCAGACCAAACTGCAGGACGTCACCACGCCTTCGGCGTTGCCGTGGCGCGCCCCGCTGGCCAACATCAAAAGCTCTCGCTACCGGCGCGCCAGCCTGACCCTGCCGCGTGACATGCTAAAAGCCTTTTCACGCCTGGGCTCGGCCCATTCGCTGCTGCGCAACAGCGCCCTTTCGGCGGTGATCCTCGATACGCTGGCGCAGTGGACCACCGACGGCGAGCTGTGCGTGGGCGTGCCGGTGGCGTTTCCTGCTGCTGGGGGTTCGCTCGGCAACGCCTCTAGCTTTGTGGCCGTGCGTTATTCGCGCGAGGGCGGTACCTTTGTCAGCCGTGCGCAGGCACTGCAAGACGACATACTGGGCGCTCTCGATCACCTGACGTTTTCCGGCGTCGATCTGGCGCGGCAACTGCTGAACCGCAGCCAGGGCGCCCCGGCGCTGCCGGTCATTCTCACCAACTGCCTGAGCTGGGAGACGCTGCCGGCCGGCGCACCGGTCCGCTACCACGACGGCCTGACCCAAACGCCGCAGGTCGCGATCGACATCCGTCTGACGCAGGACGCCGACAAAAATCTGCAACTGTGCGTCGATTACGCCGAGCAGGCGCTGGACGGCGAACAGGTGCAGGCGATGCTGGACGCCCTGCAACGCCGCGTGGTGCAAATGTGCCAGGACGGAGATCTGGAGATCGCCCCGGCGCGCTTTATCGATTACCGACACTATCGCCATAACCACGACGAAGCGGCATTCAGCGCTTATCCCTACCTGGCGCAGCTGGCCGAACGGTTGTTTAACGACCCACAGCCGCGACCGGCGCTGATCTGCGATGAACAGACCCTGTCTTATCCCGAACTGGGTCGCCAGGTCGGAGCCGTAATGGCCAACCTGCAACGGCGCAATCTGGGGCGCGGCAGCGTGCTGGCACTGTATCTGGCGCGCAGCCCGGAACACGTGACTATCTCCCTGGCCTGTGCGCTGCTGGGGGTTATCTGGGTGCCGATCGACATCAACTCGCCGCCGGAACGCACCGCCTATCTGCTGAGCAACTGCCGGCCGGATCTGGTGGTGCATCAGGGCGAGCTGGATACCCCGCACGGGGTGACGCCGACAGAATTGCTCGATCCGGCAGCGGGCACGCCCGAACTACCGGGCGACCAGACGCTGGCGGAGCGCAGCGCAAGCACCGAAGCAAGCTATTACCTGTACACCTCCGGCACCACCGGCAAACCCAAATGCGTGGTGCTCAACAACCGCGCCACCGCCAACGTGCTTGGGCAAACTCTGCAACGCTGGGCGGTCACCGCCGATGATGTGTTTATCTCCGTGACGCCGCCGCACCACGATATGTCGATGTTTGACCTGTTCGGCTCGCTCAGCGCCGGTGCGACGCTGGTTCTGCCCGCGCCGCATCAGGAAAAAGACGCCATCAGTTGGAACCAGTTGGTGGAGCGCCACCGCGTCAGCCTGTGGTGTTCCGTGCCTGCGATCCTGGAAATGCTGCTCACCTGCAAAACGGCCGACAGCCTGCGCTCGCTGCGGCTGGTGGCTCAGGGCGGCGATTACATCAAACCGGCGACGGTACAGACGTTGCGTAGCCTGCGCCCGGACATTTGCCTGTTCTCACTCGGCGGCCCGACAGAAACCACCATCTGGAGCATCTGGCACCCGATTGCAGCGCAGGACACCGGCACCGTGCCCTACGGCCAGCCATTGCCGGGCAACCAATACTTTATTTGCCACGACGACGGCACGCACTGCCCGGCCGGCGTGGTGGGCCGCATTCATACGGCGGGGGTAAATCTGGCGTTAGGCTATCTGGAAGACGGCGAAGTGAAGCAACATGACTTCGTCCCGTTGAATGGCCCCGACGGGCAACCGCTGCGGGCCTTCCGCACCGGCGATCAGGGCTACTATCGCCCGGACGGCAACATCCTGTTCGCCAGCCGGGTGAACGGCTATGTGAAAATCCGCGGCGTGCGCGTGTCGCTGCCGGAGATCGAAGACGTGCTGCGCGGGCATGAGGCGATTCTGGACATCGTGGTGGTGGATTATCCGAGCGGGGAAAATGCCGAGTCGACGCTGGGCGCGATGTACCTCACCCACGACGGCAAGCCGCTGCCGCTGGCGGATATTCGCGCCTTCTCGACGGGCTATCTGCCTTGTACACATATCCCGACGCGCTTTATCCACGCCGAAGCGCTGCCGCTCTCCGGCAACGGAAAAACCGACCGTCACACTATTCGCACCGTGCTCGGGGCCGGGCGGGCGGCTCCCGGGTTGAACGCCTGTGCAGCACCTTTGCCGAGCGCGCCGCCGGCGCAGAGCGGCAAAATTCTGGCCATCTATCTGCAGGCCATCGGCGCGGCGCCGCGTCCTGAATGGGGGGAGGAAACCGCCTTTATCAGCATGGGGCTGAAACTGCCGCACATCCGCCAGGTGGCCGCACGGCTTAATGACGCCTTTGGCACCCAACTGCCGCCAACGGTGCTGATCCCCTGCAAAAATGCACGGGAGGTCGCAGCGCTGCTGGCCCGTTAACCCCTACGGGCAGGGTCATCCCCTGCCCGCTTTCATCAGGCGGGCACCGCCACCAGCTCACCGATCGCCACCTCCAACGCCCCTTCCCGCAACGCACGCTGCAAGAAGTCCTGCAAGGCGCTTCGGTAGTTGGCCGCCCCGGCGGTAGGGAACTGCTGCACAAAGACATCGATATCCAAATGCAGATCGCCGGCGTCAGTGCCGCCACGGAAGATCAGGTTAATCCCGTCGCCGGCACCGCCTGCCAGCACCCGGCGCATGCTGGTGCAACCGCTGAAACCGGCCGAGTCAAACGGCTGAACGTTGATAAACGGTGAAATAAACAAACGCGAAGCGGGCGTCACGCCGCGATCGGCGGCAATCTGCCGCAGGCGATAACCGGCGTGGCTGCGCAATTCACGCAGCGTCTGCGTCACGCCGGACAGGAAATGCCCCAGCGTCTCTTCCGCACGCAGTGAAACCAAAAACGGCAGCGTATTGACCGCCAAAGCCGGCGTATTGGTCGCTTTGCTGCTGCGACGATTCATCGCCGGCATCCACAGGGTACGCGTATCCCCTCTTTCATGCGGTAAAGGCGGCAACGTAAAAAACAGCCAGGCGGCGGACAGAGCCAGCAGCAGATCGGGCCAGCCGATGCCGCTGCGCTCGGACAACAGGCGCAGCCGCCGTGAAATGTCCTCCGGCAGCGGGGTGCTGGTGCTCAGGCATTTCACGCCATATTCCCGGCCGCCTTTACGCACCGTCGGCAACACCTGCGACGGCGGTAAATAACGCTGCCAGAACCGACGATCCTTGTCGCAACGTTCGGAAGCCCCGTAGGCCAGCTCATGTTGCTGGAAAGCGCTGAAGGTGCCCAATGCTTGCCCCGCCGCGCCCTTGCCGAGAAAATGCGCGTACAGCGTAGCGCAGCGATGCTCGACCAGCGCCATGCCGTAACCATCGATAATGATATGGTGAGCACGCAGGTACCAGATATAGCGCGTCGGCCCCAGAGTGAGCAGCCACACGGCCGTCATCGGTTGGGTGTGCAGATCCATCGGCTGCTCGGCATCGGCCTGCATCAACCGCATTGCGGCCTGGTAAGGGTCGGGATGTTCCTGCAAATCAATACGCTTCAGGCGCGGAATCCGTTCGGGATCGTAGCGCTGCATCGGCAACCGATCGCCTCTGCGGGTGCCAAACCGCAGCGCAAACGCCTGCGTTTCTGCGACAGTGAGGGTTATCGCCCGACACAGCGCCGCCTCGTCCACCGCTCCGCGCAATTCTGTGGCGTGAGCGACGGTGGAAAAGGGCTGCCCGGGGTGCAGGGTAAACTCCTCCCAGAAATCTAACTGCGCCGGCGACAGCGGCAGCCATTCAGTAGCCAAAAGGGTTTCCGACATGTTACCTACCTTTGATATGCGACATGGAGACCAGAAAAACGACGGCCGCAACGTGCTGAAAGTGTTTCAACATGGTTACAAATGAAAATGATAATAACACTTATTATCATTTTCATAAATATAGGACAACAGGTTAATGCGTGTCGCATGAGGGGATTATCGAGGTAAGAAAGGTTCGCCGGCGGCGGTGGAAATATTGGCGGCCGGCGTAATAACCGAAAAGGAATCCGCCGCCCCCCGTTCCCAGATCCGCAAAGCCTCATTATAGTTAAACCGGGGGCTGCCTGAATGCCACAGCGGCGGCAGTGTCCCCATCAACCTGAGGGAGCTATCACTTTTATGCTTTTAAAACAAACAACTGCAGGCCTGCTATTGGCGGGAACCAGCCTGTTGGCGGCGGGCAACGCTCTGGCGGCTTCCGATACGCTGGTGTATTGCACGGTCGCCTCGCCGGAGTCTTTCAATCCGCAACTCGCCAGCTCCGGGCCGACTTTTATCGCCACCTCGCAGGTGCTGTATAACCGCCTGCTGACGCTGCGCGAAAGCGATAAAACCCCTGCCCCCTCGCTGGCCACCGAGTGGACCATCAGCCCGGATGGCAAAACCTACACCTTTACGCTGCGCAAAGGCGTGAAATTCAACAGCAACAAATACTTCACCCCGACGCGCGACTTCAACTCCGAGGACGTGGTGTTCACCGTGATGCGCCAAAAAGACGCTAATCATCCGTACCACAAGGTGTCCGGCGGTAACTACGAGTACTTTACCGATACCGGGCTGGACAAGCTGATTACCAACGTCGAAGCGGTAGATAACGACCACGTGCGCTTTACGTTGAGCCAGCCCAACGCCGCGTTTTTGGCCGACTGGACGATGGATTTCGCCTCGATTCTTTCCGCAGAATATGCCGACGCCATGCTGAAGAAAGGCACGCCGGAGTACGTGGATAACTGGCCTATCGGCACCGGCCCGTTCGCGCTGCAGCAGTACAAGCAGGATTCGCTGATCCGCTACGTGGCCAACCCGCATTACTGGCAAGGCGAGGTGGCCAGCAAACACCTGATTTTCTCCATCACGCCGGATGCGCAGACCCGGGTGGCCAAGCTGAAAACCAATGAGTGCCAGATCATTCCCGCCCCGTTGCCGGAGCAGTTCGACGCCATCAAGAGCGACAAAAACCTGCAACTGCACAACATCAACGGCCTGAACGTCGGCTACCTGGCGTTCAACACCCAGAAGAAACCTTTTGATAACGTGCTGGTTCGTCAGGCGCTGAGCTATGCGGTGGACAAGAAGGCGATTGTCGCGGCGGTGTTCAAAGACAGCGGTACAACGGCCAATTCGGTGCTACCGCCGGCGATGCTGGGATACAATCCGAAACTGCAAGACTATGCCTACGATCCGCAGAAGGCCCGTGATCTGCTGAAACAGGCCGGGCTGGAAAAAGGCTTTGAAACCGACATCTGGTCGATGCCGGTGGCGCGGCCATACAACCCTAATTCGCGGCGCATTGCCGAGATGATCCAGAGCGACTGGGCGAAAGTGGGCGTGAAGGCCAAAATCGTCACCTGGGAATGGGGCCAGTATCTGGCCGGGTTGCGCAAAGGGGAACAGCAGAGCGCGCTGTATGGCTGGATGTCGGATAACGGCGACCCGGACAACTTCGCCACGCTGCTCGGCTGCGCCGGCGTGCAAACCGGTGCCAACATAGCCCGCTGGTGCGACAAGGGCTACGATCGGTTGATCCAAAAGGCGATTCAGGTGAGCGCTCCGGCAGAACGCGCTAAACTTTATCAGCAAGCTCAGGTGATTTTTGCCGAACAGGCCCCGCTGCTGCCGCTGGCTAACGGCAAGGTGTTCTACGCCACCCGCAGCAACGTCAGCGGCTATGTGGTTGACGTGAACGGCAGTGACTTCGCCAAAGCGAAGGTGAACTAAGCCAAGGCGCCGGGATAAATTCAAACCCGGCGCTTTCCTCTCTTGTAACATTTCGTTACTCTCAATGCCTATCGAATCTCACCTTAGCAAGGCAAACCCAGTGCAGAAAACATTTATGCCGATGCAGATCCGTCTGCACTGGCTGGTCGCTATCCTGTTGGTCATCACCTGCGCCACAATTGAGCTGAGGGGCTTTGCCGAACCGGGCACGCCGCTGTGGTATCTGTTGGTGGTCACCCACTTCAGTTGCGGGGTGACGGTGTTCGTCTTGATGATCGCCCGCCTGATCCTGCGCGGGCGTCACGCCTCCCCCGCCATCAGCCCGATGCCGCCAAAATGGCAAACCGGCGCGGCGCATCTGGTGCATACCCTGATTTACCTGCTGCTGCTGACGCTGCCGGTTCTGGGCGTCTATTCCCGCTATCTGGGCGGCAAGGAGTGGTTTTTGTTTGGCCTGCCGATGCCGTTTGCCGAGATTGCCGACCGGCCGCAGGCGCGAACGATTATCGGCTGGCACAAGACGCTGGCCGCTTTCGGTTATTGGCTGATTGGCTTGCACGCCGCTGCGGCGCTGATTCATCATTATGCCTTTAAGGACAATACCTTGGTGAGAATGCTGCCGCTGTTTAAAAAGCGCTAACCCAGAGGCAATAAGATAATAATAAGCATGTATATATAAGCCAATGAAAATAATCTATTGGCTTATTAATTCCACTATTGCTTAGATAAAATAAAAAATTCATCCATCGAGTTGTATCTATCCCGGATATTGACTAAGGTTATCCATACAGTTCATATGCCCGAAAGTTAATAACGATAATCACACGTCGGTTTATTTAAAATTTATGTCTTCATCTTAAAAACGCCAGTTATTCTTCTGGGCAGCGGTGTCATGCCATGTGTTTACACAAGGTGATTCAGCGCTACTCATAATTTCATTAATTCACTTTCATCGACTACACATCCGGGAAAGTCAATATGGCTTCCCCATTCATAAAAGTCTGGAGAAAAGTAATGAAAATAATGACTGGCGTTATTCTACCCACGGTTGCTGCCCTCGTTTTTTCCGGTATGGCGCAAGCGGAAGACAGCGTAAAACCTATGACCGGCAAAGCGCAGGTGACGTTGGAACATGTGCACGCCGTGCAAGAAAATGGCAGCCCCGCGCCCCAGCACGATGCCGCCTGTATGAAACAGCTTTCGAAACCTGAATCCAGGTATGTCGGGATGAAAGTGACCAGCGAATACACCATCGATGCCACTTCGATGATGATGTCCGCAAAATCCATGCTGCCCTCCCCGAATACCCTGCAACCGCTAGAAATTACGGTTGATTTGTCCCCGTTGGGCATGGCGGGCGTTTATGCGTTTGGCGCCTTCAAACCCAGTGCTTTGCCACAGGATTATGTTTATTTCACTATCGACAAAGACTATAAAAACCCGGTCAGCACCTTTATGATCATTAATAAAGATGAGAAATATAACTGCGTAATTTCCAGCTCTAACGAAGCAATGAGCAAAGAACAGCGCAGCCACCTTGTCGTTAAGCAATAACCGCGACTATTCATTAGACAATAATGGGGGTGCGGATAGTTAACTGCCCTCCCCCATATTTATAGCTGCTGTTTTCATCCGTGTTAAATAGTGCCAAGTTCTGATGCAGAATGACCGCCCTACTCATCCTTGTACACAGGCTCAGAGTATCTTGAAGGCCATATCTCCGCAGGGGGCAGATTCAAAGCTTCGGCTATCTGCTTGTTATCTGATGCGCCTACCATCCCATTTTGGAATAATAGCAGATATTCGACTTTGGGATATCACTCGCGGAAAACGCCATGACTTCAGCTTATTCAACCGAGTATCAATTAGTTATAAAAATACTTCGGGATGCTCGTATAGAAAAAGGCATCACTTAGGCCAAACTGGCCGAAGCGCTGGGTCGCCCGCAGTCGTTTATCGCCAAGGTTGAGAACGGCGAGCGCAAGATGGACGTGGTTGAGTTTGCCGTGATGGCACGGCTGCTTGGGGTGGATGCTGGGGCAGTGCTGAGCATGATTGGTGGGCGGGTTAATTCATTGTAATAACGAAATCGAACCTACGACCTTTGCATTACCAATGTGTAAAGAGATTGCGTATCGAGCACTACGAGTAAATTAGGCACTTCCGAGCCGTTGGTGTACTGACCCCGCCCGGTAAAGGATCCTGTCCTATCGTCAGGCTGAGTCATCCGCAGGACTTTGGCGGTTATGAGCGAGGAGCGAACATTCCTATTTACTTTACTTTTAGCTGTTTGGTATAAATTTTATCGACAGGAAAACAGATAAAACCTCACCTAAGAAAGGGATTAGAATGATTAAATTGACCGGTCGTTTAGTATGCACAAGCGTCGATGAGGCAGATCTTGTCCGCCAGTATCTTCCTGAGCATAAGAGACTTACAAAAGAGGAATCTGGATGTATTTCTTTTGAAGTTACTGAAACAACAGATCCTCTGATCTGGAAAGTTGAAGAGCTATTCAAAGATCAAGCTACCTTCGATGCTCATCAGAAGAGAACCAAAGCCTCAGTGTGGGGAAATGAAACCAGCACTATCGCTCGTGAATATGAAATATTTGAAGTTGAATAGTCGTACAGCTTCTGATTTTCAGAATGACTGCATCCGATACAACACAGACAAGCGTGTAGCTCTCATTTCGCTAAAAGCGGAAATCTACTTTGAAATAGTTCAACCTATATGTAGGAATAATCTCGCGATTAGCGAGAGATTTAGAATATCACTTACACCCAGTTATAAACACCTTATGACCAATTAAGTAGCTTAAGATTTTTCACAACGTATTCTTTTTTGCATGTAGAGTTAATCAAATAAGGATTTTCGCTATTCAAAAGGATAGGGTAATCATCATTAAAATCATCGGTGTAGGCTGCGTACCATTTTGTTGACACGCCTATACTCTTTATTCTTCTAACTTTCTCTTCATTCCTGCAATGGGTGCCTCCAATCCAACCGCCCAATAAACTCTTGGATAGCGGGGTTCCTATGACTTCAATGTTAAGATTTACAGCATCTAGAATTTTATATGCTAGCAACTCAGGTGCAGCAGTGGCAATTATAACTCTCCGCCCTTCTTTTAAATGTTTTAAAACCTCCTTAAACCCATCATCAAACCACCTGACACTATTTATTTCTCCATCTCTAATTTTAGATGAAAACGAAGAGAAACTGTCTATCATTTCTCTTTCATCCATCCTGAAAGATGCGACAAATAATAGCATGTATGCACCAATGAATTTGAATTTCTTGGATTTCAGAAAAACCAGAGCTATGGGTGCCAAGATGGCCGCACACAAGAACCTTAACTTCCCGGACTTAAACCTCATCAACATCCAAGCTTTGGTAGAATCGCCAGACAAGAGAGTCTTATCCAAATCAAAAATAACAACTTTACTCATAAATACCTCGTACAGTTTGCATAAAATTAAAATTGTTGTTTCTGTGAAGTTGCCTATGAAGAAGAGTCAGCAACTGCATTTTAAGGCACCATTGCCCCTGTCTATGTCCCCTCCTGGCACAAAACCAACTGTCCGATTGGATTTCGCTTAGACCAACTACGATGCCAGCTCAGGCCTGAACCCGTATGCAAAAAGGGCGCAGTTCAATGAACTGCGCCCTTAAATTTAAAACGCGAAACCTGGCTTAGCTGCGCACCAAATCGTCGCCGTAGCCGATCCACTTGTAGGTGGTCAGTGCGTCCAGCCCCATCGGGCCGCGTGCATGCAGCTTCTGGGTGCTGACCGCCACTTCTGCGCCCAGGCCGAACTGGCCGCCGTCGGTGAAGCGGGTGCTGGCGTTAACGTACACCGCCGAGGAATCCACGGCGCGCACGAAGTGCTCGGCGCTGCTCAGCGAACGGGTGAGGATCGCATCGGAATGGTTGGTACCGTGGGTGCGGATATGGTCGATGGCTTGATCGATATCGTCCACCACCAGCACGTTCAGATCCAACGACAGCCATTCGTCGTCGTAATCCCCTTCGGCCACGTCCACCACCGTCGCCGGACCGTTTTGCAGCAGCGGCATGGCGTTCTGCGCCGCATGCAGCGTCACGCCCGCCGCCGCCATCTTGGCGCTCAGCGCCGGCAGGAACCGTTCGGCGATGTTGCGGTTCACCAGCAACGTCTCGAGCGAGTTACAAGCGCTTGGGCGCTGGATTTTGGCGCTCTCGATGACCGTCAGCGCCTTGTCGAAATCAACGCTGTCGTCAACGTAGGTATGGCAAACGCCGATGCCGCCGGTGATCACCGGAATGGTCGACTGTTCGCGGCACAGTTTGTGCAAACCGGCACCGCCGCGTGGGATCAACATGTCTACGTAGCGATCCAGGCGCAGCAGCTCATTCACCAGCGCGCGATCGGGGCTGTCAATCGCCTGCACCGCCGCAGCCGGCAGGCCGCACTGTTCCAGCGCCTGCTGGATCACCTTCACCGTCGCCAGGTTGGTGTTGTGGGTTTCTTTACCGCCGCGCAGGATCACCGCGTTGCCGGTCTTCAGGCACAGGCTGGCGACGTCGATGGTGACGTTCGGCCGCGCTTCATAAATCACGCCGATCACGCCAAGCGGCACGCGGCGGCGTTCCAGTTTCAGCCCGCTGTCCAGCAGGCTGCCGTCCAATACGTGGCCGACCGGATCGTTCAGGCGGCACACCTGGCGCACATCGTTGGCGATGGCTGCCAGCCGCGCCGGGGTCAACAACAGGCGATCGAGCAACGCTTCGGTCATCCCGGTTGCGCGCGCCTGCACCATGTCTTGTTCGTTGGCCTGCAAAATCACTTCGCTGTTGGCTTCCAGCATGTCGGCCATCACCGACAACACCTGGTTTTTCTTCGCCGTGCTCAGCACCGCCAGTTGCCAGGAGGCCTGCTTGGCGGCCTTCCCCATTTGCTCTAGCATGCTCACTCCTTAGCTCACAATCATGTCGTCGCGGTGCACTGCCACCGGGCCGTATTCGTAACCGAGAATTTCGCTGATTTCCTGCGAGTGGTGGCCGGCAATCATGCGCATCGCGTCGCTGTTATAGCGGCTGACACCGTGCGCCAAATCGCGCCCCGCCAGGTTGCGGATGCGGATCACTTCGCCACGAGAGAAATCGCCCTTCACTTCGCGAACGCCCTTCGGCAACAACGAGCTGCCGCGCGCCATAATGGCGTCGACCGCGCCGTCGTCCACGGTGATTTCACCGGCCGGCGGTGCGCCGAAGATCCAGCGTTTGCGGTTTTCCAGCGGGGTTTCCAGCGCGTGGAAACGGGTGCCCACCGGTTTGCCTTCAATCACGTCGCCCACCACGCCCGGCTTGCTGCCTGCGGCGATGATCACGTCGATACCGGCACGGCAGGCCACGTCGGCCGCCTGCAATTTGGTGCCCATACCGCCGGTGCCCAGCCCGGAAACGCTGTCGCCGGCGATGGCGCGCAGCGCGTCGTCAATGCCATGCACTTCACGGATCAGCTCCGCCTGCGGGTTGTTGCGCGGGTCGGCGGTATACAGGCCTTGTTGATCGGTCAGCAACAGCAGTTTGTCGGCCCCGGCCAGGATCGCCGCCAGCGCCGACAGGTTGTCGTTGTCGCCCACCTTGATTTCTGCGGTCGCTACCGCGTCATTCTCATTGATTACCGGCACGATACGGTTGTCCAGCAGCGCGGTCATGGTGTCACGCGCGTTGAGGAAGCGTTCGCGGTCTTCCAGATCGGCGCGCGTCAGCAGCATCTGCCCGACGTGAATGCCGTAAATGGAGAACAGCTGTTCCCACAGTTGGATCAACCGGCTCTGGCCGACCGCCGCAAGCAGCTGCTTGGAGGCGATGGTGGCGGGGAGTTCGGGGTAGCCCAAATGTTCGCGCCCGGCGGCAATCGCGCCGGAGGTGACGATAACGATGCGGTGACCCGCTGCATGCTGTTGTGCGCACTGGCGTACCAGTTCGACAATATGGGCACGGTTAAGACGCAGCGATCCGCCGGTCAACACGCTGGTGCCCAATTTCACAACCAATGTCTGGCTGCCGTTCATAGTGTTTCTGCCGTGTAATATACCCGTCATCTTTCAAGCTGCAGCGTTGTTGGCTGCTCACACTCACCCCAGTCACTTACCTTAGTAAGCTCTTGGGGATTCCTGCGCTTGCCGCCTAGCTGCAACTCGAAAGCTATAGGGTATGATGAGAATAAGAGTGCAAAGGACTTTGTAACAGGAGAGACGCGTTATGCCAACAGGCACAACGCGAAATCAGCACAATACTGTAGTCAAACGGGGTCAGGCGGAGAGTTTAATCGGTTTTTCTTTGAAATCATCGGCCGGTTCAAGCGCCAGCTCCATCGTCGCCAGCAACTCGCCCAAGCGGCGATGGAAATCACGCAGGGTGGTTTCCAGCTTGGTTTTTACTTCAGTATCTTTAATCTTTTCCGGCGTCCAGCGCCCGTCCTTATCAAACAGACCGAACTGATAAGCATAAGTGAAACGCGCCTCTTCAGCATGCAGCTCGATCCACCATCCCCAGAACTCACGCTTCTCTGGCGCGGGTTTGACATTGACGCAAACGGCTAAACAATCAAAGAAAAAACGGTCGTTCTCGCACTGCCCTTCACGCAGGTACGGCCCCAAGCTGGCAAAACGTTTCATTAGTCGGCTTTTAGGGTGACCACTAGGTAACGTCATTCTTTAACCTCCTCAATGTAGACCACTCTTTTTAACAAATTGTTAAAATTTAGCAACAAATTAACGCATTTTATCTTTCATCCAGTGGGCCATTTGCAGCAAGGCCTTGTGGAAACTGCTATACACCGGTGCACGTGGAATAGCAATTAACTTGCCGTCCATCGAGGACGACGCGATCAGTTGCGCCTCCTCTTTCGGGCTGAGCGGGTCCTGATCCCAGTAACCTGCCAGCATCGGCGTCGGGCAACGGCGGCCCAGCAAACCCTGGGTTTTCAGCGAATAGCTGTTCAGCTCCACTCTCAGCACGTTATCCGAGGCGTTGGCCATCCCCATCCGGCTGGCGAGCACGTCCATATACATGTCCGGCACGTCTCGCTGGCGGCCGGCGTCGCATAACAGGCTGTGGACCACCGGCCCCAGACAGGCCACGCCACGCAACCGCTGCGGCTCCAGATAAGCCAGGCGCACCGCCACGTTGGCGCCGAAACGGAAGCCAAATGCGGTAACGCGCTGATGGTCGATCCAGGGCACCGAAGGCAGTTGGGCCAGCACCTGCTGATGCAGGAAGCTGGAATCCTGCGTCAACTTCCACTTATAAGAAGAACCGATGGAAGGCATATCGATGGTCAGCATGGCGATGCCGTGCGGCGCCAGGTACTCGCGGAACAGGCGGTGGTAGTCGGTCTGCAGAGTATCCAGGCTGCCGCACATCAGCACCGTCGGGAACGGTGCCTCGCCCTTCTCCGGCAGGTGCAGGAAGCCGGTAATACTGCTTCCCCCGTCAATGCGGAACTCCAGCTCCTTGAGCTGATAAGGCAACAGCAGCGCGGCCTCTTCGTAAGCGCGGTTGGCCAGCGTCTCGGCCTGTTCGGCCAGTTCGTCGCCTTTCAGGTGCGGGTAGCCGGCGATGCTGTAAAAGTTGACGGCATTGAGCCAGTACTGGCCGCCGATCAGCGGATCTTGCTGTTCCAATGCCCGCTGCTGCCAGAGCATGCCCTGATGCACCCACTCGTAGATCCAGTTGCCATTACGGTAACCGATCACGGTATCGAGCAGTTTGTCGTTGGTATGTTCCACGTCGGCGACCGCAATACGCGCCAGCACTTCGTTGATTTCGATCGGATCAACGCCGCGCCAGGCCCACAGCAGCGGGTTGAGCATACGATACCAGTTGCTGACGGTGTTGCCTTCCAGCGTGGAGTGCAGATCGGCGCCGGTTTTGTTGCGCGCACGCAGCACCAGCGTCGAGGTCTCGGGGTGTTTAAATGAGGGTTTGAACAGGATTTCAGAAAGGTTGGCTTGTGCCATGGTAACAACAGCCTCCGTAAATCTGGCCGTAGGCCGCAAACAGCCTACTTAACTGGAGGTAGTGTACCTAACTCTGGGACGATAAACCAAAATAACGAAAACGCCCGGCATAACCGGGCGTTTTACTGGCGTGAGCGGGGATTAACGGCCGCCGATCGGTGGCACGAAGGTCACCGCCATGTCCCACGGCTGCTCGATCCAGGTATCCTGCGGGATATCGACCACATAGTCGTCCACCAGCGGGCGACCTGCCGGTTTGGCGAAAATAGTGACGAAATGCGCTTTCGGGTACATGTCGCGGATCGCTTTCGCGGTGCCGCCGGTATCCACCAGATCGTCGACCACGATAAAGCCTTCACCGTCGCCTTCGGCGCGCTTGAGTACCTTCATTTCGCGTTGGTTGTCATGGTCATAGCTGGAAATGCAGACGGTATCCACGTGGCGGATGCCCAATTCGCGCGCCAGTAAGGCCGCCGGCACCAGGCCGCCGCGGCTTACGGCAATAATGCCCGTCCATTGGTCAGCAGGCAGCAGGCGGTGAGCCAGTTTGCGCGCTTGCATTTGCAGCATGTCCCAGGTAACAACGTATTTTTCGCTCATAAAATGGTATCCCAGCCAGCAATGGTGTGGCTTACTCGTGATCAGGGGAAAAAAGGTTGCGCGAGATTATAGAGACTGGTTGAGCCGAATACCAGTTGTACTGTGGAAATCATAAGTATTTCGTCTGGTGATTGATCCTGCATAAACCAACAATCACACGTCAAATATGTGCATTCCCTCCCTTAAACAGTGCAATAGGGTACGCGCGCGCCCCTGAATAAAGTGATATTCTCTGGAGATCGTGCCAAAAACGCACCGATGCCAATCCACCCTAACCGAGCGGCATTCACGCCATGCTGAGAATGCTGTCACAGGAGACCTATAGTGTCTGAATTGTCTCAACTTTCACCACAGCCGCTGTGGGATATTTTTGCCAAAATCTGCTCTATTCCGCATCCTTCTTATCATGAAGAAGCGCTGGCACAGCACATCCTCGCATGGGCCAAAGAGAAGAATCTGCATGCCGAACGCGATCAGGTGGGCAATATCCTGCTGCGCAAGCCGGCCACCAAAGGCATGGAAAACCGTAAACCGGTTGCCCTGCAAGCGCACCTGGATATGGTGCCGCAAAAAAATAACGACACCGTGCACGACTTCGCCAAGGATCCGATTCAGCCGTACATCGACGGCGAGTGGATCAAGGCGCGCGGCACCACGCTGGGCGCCGACAACGGCATCGGCATGGCTTCCGCGCTGGCGGTGCTGGCTGACGACAGCGTCGAACACGGCCCGCTGGAAGTGCTGCTGACCATGACCGAAGAAGCCGGCATGGATGGCGCATTCGGGCTACAGCCTAACTGGCTGCAGGCGGATATCCTGATCAACACCGACTCCGAAGAAGAAGGCGAGATCTACATGGGTTGCGCCGGCGGTATTGATTTCATCACTACCCTGCCGTTGCAGCGCGAAGCGGTACCGGCCGGCTATCAGACGCTGAAACTGACGCTCAAGGGCCTGAAAGGCGGCCACTCCGGCGCCGAGATCCACGTGGGCCTGGGCAATGCCAACAAGCTGCTGACGCGCTTCCTGTTCGCTCATGCCGCAGAACTGAACCTGCGCGTGCTGGATCTGAACGGCGGTACCCTGCGCAACGCTATCCCGCGTGAAGCCTCTGCGGTGGTTGCCGTGCCTGCGGTAAAAGCCGACGCGCTGAAAGCGCTGAGCCAGGCCTTCCTGAGCACGCTGCAAAACGAGCTTTCCGCCAAAGAGAAGAACATCACCGTGCTGCTGGAGCCGGTTACCAGCGCCTCTCAGGCGTTGACCGCCGACAGCCAACAGCGTTTCCTGGCCCTGCTGAACGCTACGCCAAACGGCGTGATCCGCATGAGCGACGCGGTAAAAGGCGTGGTGGAAACCTCACTGAACGTTGGCGTGGTCACCACCAGCGAGAACGAAGCGGAAATCATCTGCCTGATCCGCTCGCTGATCGACAGCGGCAAAGATTACGTGGTCGAGATGCTGACCGCACTGGGCCAGTTGGCCAACGCCAAAGTGGCGCCGAAGGGCGGTTACCCAGGCTGGCAGCCGGACGCGGACTCACCGGTCATGCATCTGGTGCGCGAGATCTATCAGGATCTGTTCAACAAGACGCCGAACATCATGGTGATCCACGCCGGTCTGGAATGCGGTCTGTTCAAAAAACCGTACCCGAACATGGATATGGTGTCGATTGGGCCAACCATCACCGGGCCACATTCGCCGGATGAGCAGGTACATATCGAAAGCGTCGGCCTGTACTGGAAGCTGCTGACCGCGCTGTTGAAAGCGATTCCTGAGCGCGCGTAATTAAAGCGTTACACGCGAGAAAGCCCGTTAGGGACCTAATGCCGATCGGTTAAGGTCGGCTGATCCACTCTTTATACTGCATAAAAATCCGGAAGCGTTTCTGTTTCCGGATTTTTAGATACGGCGAAAAATGCAGTCGCCGTCTGCCACACCACCAACAAAGCCCCCCCAGGGCCCATCGTGAAGACGGTTTTTCACAAGAGGATTTTTCCACCTGTCACTTGCCGGCCATTTCAGCTATAGGCTCGCCAATAAACGAAATTCATCTTATGGTTGCCATATCCACATAACCAGCCCCAACGCAGCCCCCCAGAACATAATGCAGAGCAACACGGAACCAACCCAAATACCCTTACCACTGAACCACCAATCCAGGGACAGCCATTGAGTACTCAACGAACACCAACATCTATAAATATAAGCCCGCATCATTTCTTCTCCTTATGAAATATGTCATTACGCAATGCTAATATCGTCAGAATATGTTAGGTACGAAGAGCGGTATTCTCCGCACCTGCACGGGTTTATAAGGCAATATCGCGCCAAAGCATCCTGGCGGTGGAATCATCCTGCCGCCCCTGGACACATAATAATCTGACATCATGTCGATAGCTTCTGTCAGGTATTCTCGATGTGCATTACACACTACCGAGCATTCCTCATGAATCAACGGCCATGCCGTACCAGCGTTCTCCAGAGCCCCTTCTTTTCATTAAAAAAGCTAAAATAAAATAAGGGGTTAAATAAAAATCATTAATTCCACTCGCAATTTCAAGAATATACCCTGTGCCTAATCCTTAAAAATACGATGACTACACCAATACTTTTCCGTTAACATTCCTGTTAATAGAGAAAGATGTCAGGCAGGCAAACCCACCTGACGGGTTTGACTTAAAAGTGGTATTTCATTCCAAGCATAGCGGTATTGTCGTTATAACCCACATCACCCATTTTCACACTTACGTTGCCCCAAAGATTCAGGCGAGGATTAATTTTCCCTTCCAACCCCACTTTAGCCTCGGCCAGGTTTTTTGTTCCATTCTGGCGAATACGCACGTCATCCATTTTGGTCGCAAAATGGCGCGTATTGTGCAACCAGTTCAGTTCGATATAAGGCTGGAATTCGCGCTGCTTGCCGTTATCTTGCGCGTGATGGCCTTTAAGGTAAGTTTTAATGCCCAGCCGAGTCATGATATTCCCATCCCCCTCACCGCTAACCTGTGTCCCATTGGCTTCCTGAAGGTTGTCAGCTCTTACTCCCATCCATACGACTTGGGCCTGTGGCTGAATAAACCACTCATTCAGCGTGCCATGGCTCCCCAGGAATTGCCCAATTTTCCATGTATAGCCCCCCTCCAGTGAAGCGGTAATCCCATGAGATTTATAGTTCTCATTCGCCAACTTCTCACCGCTAACGTCGTTGTTGAACCAGCTGTACAGTAGCCAACTGTCCAGATAAGCGCCGGCAGGCTTTTCATTGTTCGCATACCAAGTGGCGTAGCTCCCTACACTGTAGCCATCAACGGAACCTTTCGAACCGTAGCCACTTACCTGGTTACGGGAAGCGCTATGGTTATTGCCATAACCCGCCATGAAGCCGATATGCCAGCGATCCAGTCCATCCGTGCTCCAGCGTGCAACATCGCCACCAATTTGAGTCATGTAACGGTTACTCTGGGTTTTCAGTTGCCCGCTGCCATCGCGCCAGGCATTACGCCCGCCGAGCTGACGTAACCACAGGCTGGTCACCTCCGGCTGGCCGGTCAACGCATCAATATATTGGGTTTCCCCCAGGCGATCATGCAGAGTCATCATAAACAGGTTATTAGCCGCCGCCAGGTTGGCCGTGTAACTCCCCCCTTCAGGGCGAACAATCGAAGGCTTTGTCGGCTGCGGATCTGGCATTGGCTCAGGTGCAGGTACGGATTCCGGTTCTGGTATAGGTTCTGGTATAGGTTCTGGTATAGGTTCTGGCGCAGGCTCGGGGTTAACCAGGTTGCTGGTCAAATACCAACTTTGCCCCTTTT
Organism: Serratia sp. 22264; assembly: GCF_052045345.1. Taxonomy (NCBI): domain Bacteria; kingdom Pseudomonadati; phylum Pseudomonadota; class Gammaproteobacteria; order Enterobacterales; family Yersiniaceae; genus Serratia; species Serratia sp. 22264. The sequence continues at coordinate 108,500 of NZ_JBQEOY010000003.1, read as the reverse complement.
TGATCAGATCGTAATCGTAAGCACCGGCAACGATACGATCCGTTTTGACAAAACGGCCCCAAGAGGTGCCACCGACATCGACAATCTTTACTCCCTCAATAGTTTGTGCGCCATGCCCACCAAGATCATTAATGGAAACATTAGTCGCTCCCTGCTGCACATCCCCGGCAACAATAAGTTTATTGGCCGGTGAATCATCGGCGCCCAGCAGGCTATTCATTACCAGTGTTCCATTGTTACCGGTGTAATCCCCCAACACCGTCAAGGTGTCGAATTTGTTCCGATCGGAAAAGACAACAGTACCATTATTGCTGAGTTGTCTAACAACAGAACTGTTATTCATATTCCAGGTGCTACTGCTATCAAGTGCCAGTGATGATGCGTTATTTACTGCACCATTCAGCACGGAGCCAGAGCTGAGATTAACGTTTACCGAATTACCCGGGTTCGCCACCGCGATATCACCGTCTAGCATGCTGTTGCTAGCATTGAGTGATACGTGGCTGTAGATGTTATTGGCCGGCTCGAGGACATCTTCATAGTTGCTGACGGTCATAAGCTGGTTATTTCCGCTGCTAAGAACGGAATCTTTCACCTCCAGCGCCAGATCGGTAGTGTTGACGTCAATCACCTGTGCCAGCTCGCTTTTGAGCAGAACATTATCCAGTAACACGTTATTGCTTAGCGGCGTGGTAGAGGAGTAGCCATTTACGTACAACCCCACAGCGCCTTCGCCTGAGGCAGTAATAAGGCTGTTGCCAATGTTCAGTGAGCCCGCCCTACTCCACAGCCCAAAACCCTCTTTGCCTGCAGTTTCGATTCGCACATTATCCGCGGTTATTTGCGATCCTGGATAGGCCAAGAGGCCCGGAGCAAGCTCGCCGCGTGTAATAATCGTGCTGTTTGTCAGCGTACCCGTCCCGCCAAGCGCGGTGAAAAATCCCGCGCTTCTTGCTCCGGCGGTAGTAACAGACAGTTCATCACCCTGAACCTGTTTTTCTGTATAGAGGCCATAGGCATTTCCCCCCAGCGTTTCAATGGTGCTGTTTGTGATCTTCGCAGCCCCTTGCTGTGCATTGACTGCGATGGCGCGCTCCCCCTTCGTAGTGATAACTGCATTATTCATCATTACCGAAGAATCTTTTGAGGCAATCCACACCGCATCGCTGTACACGCCTTGAGTGGCGAAGCGCCCCCCTTCGACATCAATTTTCGCAGCCATATTAGCGTTTAATGCATAGCTATTATTATCCAAGGTACTGGCGGCGACATTATTTAGCGCCAACTCTCCCGCCATCACCCTAATGGCATCACCTCCGGCGGTAGTAATAGTACTGTCGTTAACCTGAGCTATTGCAATACTCTGAGACGTGGACCAGACACCATCCAGAACCAGCCCCAGCGCACTTTTCTGCCCCTGGACAGTGATGTTGCTCAGTACAGCTTCGCCGTTGTTCGCCAGATAAATGCCGGTACCGGAACTCCCGCTAACGTTAATTTGTAATTCCTGCGCGGTGAATTTACTGTTATCGATCCAGGCGCCGCCGCCACGGCTGCCTGAGCTATTTAACTGTAATCGCGTGGCTGTAAAATCGGCCCCATTCTTTGCCTGAATGATGAAATCACCGTTAGTATTATTTTCGAGTGTCAGGTCATTGATGGAACGGACGGTTCCATTTGCAATAATGGTGTCGTTGTTTGCCGCCCACACATAAGACCCAGAGGCAAGAAACAGGGAGGAAACATACAGCGGACTATATAATAGCAAGCTAATATTCCGTTTTTTTTTAATACAATCATTCATAGTTAACTCCTTTTAAGTAGAATGTTTATAAGCAAAAAGTATTCCGTTCGTCACACTGACACTTTGCAATAAACGAAGCATAGCGATAGAACTCTGCTTGATTCGCCACGCCCATTTTTCGACTCGCGTTTCTATAATGCGTGCCTATTGTTTTTTTCGAGCGATTCAGGATTACTGATATTTCTGTGCTGTTGTATCCCCGACCTATCAATATCATTACATCATTTTCAGTATCAGAGAGCTGCGCGTACTTTTTTAAACCGAAGCTCCAGTACGACTCCTCCTTATTGATAATCATATTATAATCTGCGCGAGCTATCATCAGTATCTTGGAAATCTTCCTGGAAATATCATTTAGGGTTTGGCTTTTGGCCCAAAACGGGACATGGATAGTGATTTTATCAACGTCTTTCTGCTCTGTTTCATTTTTGCCGGGAATATATTTTTTGTCGAAAACATTGATCGTCACCATGTCATCACGGAAGATTATGTTAGCGATATCTCTGTTACTTTCCAGTGAAGGCAATAAGAAACATGCCTCATTTAAACCTTCGTCTTTGAGTTGCTTTAAGATTAAGAAACTCAACCCCGACACCTGGTAAAAGTTAGAATCCATTAATAATATATTTAACATATTCACGCCCATGCACTGCGATCTCCATTCAATTGCAATCTATAACAAAAAACATACCCAGACACCTTTAAGGCTCATTCCTTTAAATGGCATTGATTATTCATCCAGGCTGAGACCTCTCAGCCGTCAATGAAGGTATCTGTTGTTATAAACATGATGTAATCCATCACATCCCGTATAGCGTCGTAACGTTACTCATTCTGTTTTCAAGCTTAATGTTGCAAAGGAGGTTATCTTCATGCCGATAACGTCGATATATCCTGCTGAATACTGCATCCTTTGAACGTGGTGGAACATTACGGAACTCTTCGGCCAGCCTCATCAGCGATAACCAAGTTTGCATGGCCCGATTAATATCGGATATCAGTCAACCGCAGGCACTACTCTGTGACACACTGAGCTGACGGTTTAACTGATTTAGGTACGACAACAACCGGTTTCAGGCGTAAAGACGCTCAGGATAAGTCAGGTATAGCGGCAGATCTGATTCACTGGCGTGCCTGCCTTCTTCCGTTTTACCACCCGGTTATGACGCTACTGATTTTCAGGATCACGAAAGCGAGCGTTTTTAATAATTCTTTGTCGCTTTCAGCTGCCCGGCGTGCTTTCGTCACGTTAAATACAGCGTTGTTTAGATTAATGGTACGTCATGCGGAATGAACCCACTTGACCTCGCGGTGATACTGCCCCCCCTCTCTCTCTGGAGAAAAGGTGAGCCAACCCTCATATTACCTGAACGTTTATGAACGTGGCTTGCTTTAAACATACTCCTAAGACTACCTTTTATTTTAAGGGAGGGAAAGTATCTGGGGGATTCTTAAACAAACATATAGCTTCCAATATGGATATATAGGATACATATAGATAAAAGCGGGGTTTATGTAACTAATCTATAGAAAATATTTAGATTAACACCTGTAACATTACTAAAATAAATAGAACTATTTACCTTCGTTATAGCGACACAGACATTTTTTACCCCACAACACAATCAATACACAGAGAAAAAACAAAAATATCGCAAAGTAAAAAAAAACAGCACAATAGACCAATAAAATAAAGTACACGGCAAATATCAAATAAATTTCAATACAATTTTAATATATAAATTATTTATTTTTTAATAATATGAATTGAATAATGAAATACATTTTTTGGGGTCGCTAGCCGTGGAAATCCGCAGCTAGCTACCCCAAGCTAAAATGTGAATAAAGACGAGATCATTTTACGATCCGCTTACCGCAGTTTTAAATCGACCTTTTCTGACTCAAAGTCATAACGGCCGCTCATGCAAAGATCAACCGGATGGGGTTTCCAGTAAATCAACCCCCTAACTTCGAAGAGAATGACAGCATGTCGAGCCACAGTGTCTTTTTCCTGCAATGAGCGTACAAGTAGAGTTTCGGGAAGAATGCGTGGTTCAAAACGTAAAATTGTGTTACGAATAGCTTTCTCTATAACGCTCCAGTTTTGGTGATTTTCCTGAGTACCAATTAATGCAGGAACACCATAATTAAGCACCGACTCTATGACGTTTTTATAGCGGTATTCATCAAGCGTATCTTCAATATTGGTATGATTAATCAGATCGGCAATATCTTTTTGTACCAGACTGCGCATCCCTTTTATATCAATAGGCCTTGCGCGATCGTTCGGGCTTTTGGGCTCATCGTCTTGTAGACGTTCCAACAAAGTGGGAAGATATTGCCTATTTTTTCCAATGAAATTATCCGAAAACAATGTCGCTAACTTCCATAATTGAATGTTCACTGACATTGGTAGTCAGAACCTTACGTCCACTACCGGTAAAGAGAATATCGGACAATGTCGCCCACTCTGTTTTTAATCCCAGCTTACAATCTTGTGAGTCGCTATTATTGACAGGATAACGTGCCGGAATAAATCCGTGATAGACTTCGCCATCGATTTTAAGAGTTGATGGGATCCACAAGAGATCGAGTAAATCTCCTGGCGTTGATACGCTCAACTGCTGTAGAGAGGAAAAGGGCAGCCAGCGATATCCCCCGGCATAAATAAACTCACAAACCGGCCCAATGCGGCTATCGCTATCCGCTATCCAGGAAAATTCTCCCAGCGTATCGCTTTTTCCGGCGCTTTCAGGCGCAAGTTCGAAGGCTTCCTGACGAGATATTTCCGCCTGCTCTCCTTTCCCCGCATAGTGCTCCGCATTGGCTTGCTGTAATTTTGCCATCCACTCCGGGGTATCTCCCTGCAAGGTTACCGCGGGACGCTTGCCAGTTAATATCTGCATACGCTGCATTTCACTGAACACTAAATTCTTATACAGTTCGGTCTGCTTTTGTAACCCTTCATCCAGCATCGCCAAGGTTTGAAGCTGCAGCAGAGCCTTATCCCAAACGCCTTCAACGCAATACAATTTGAACAGCACTTCCCTTGCTTTCAAATCCTGTGGGTGCTCTTTTACCTGTGCCAGTACCTGTTCGAATATTTCATCCAGCGAGGCGTTTTTTAATGCCTGAGAGAGAAAAGTAAAATCCTGCATACTAATTCTTCCTTAGATTAATAGTGAGAGTCCAAACCAACTTTGTAAAAATCCTGAAATACCAGTTCAGGCACTGTATATTTTCCTTTAGCAGTAATATGTTCTGGGGAGAGGGATTTGAGAAGATCCACTTTTTCCTCTTCGCTGAAGATGTCATCAAAATGGTCACCTGTATCAAGCTCAGACCACACTTTTTCCATAAGAAAATCCCTTGCGACAATGCATTCGGTTAAGGTCTTTTCTTTAATCTTTTCCCTGATAATGTCAAAACGATGATCGGTCTTGATGATATGGTTGACCAGCTCGTTTCCCCCACCGTAGTACCCGCCATCTTGCTCCCACCAGATAAGAAAGCGTTTATACTCCACTTCCAGCGCCTTCAGAACATCCTCCCCCTTGTCCTGAGCCAGTATCACTTCGTTGAAATAGCGCAGGTCATTAATATAATTTCCTCCGTTGGGAAGGATCTCCTCAACTTCAGGAACCTTGTTTGCGGCCTGCCATGATCCATTCGGATAAATAAGCTGATAGAACCCCTGCTCATCCACCTCGTCAGTGCCGCCTGTCATCACCAACTTAAAGTGGCCTACCTGAATTTTGCTTTTATCTCTCAGCGGATGAACGCTTCCGTACTGGAGCTCAACCCCATCCAGCCGGCAAACGAGGTCGGCGCATAAATTCAGGATCACGGGTCTGGCCATATGCCAGTAAAAAGCAACAGTATCCTGCTCGGCCCCATTGCCATGGGGCCCGAAAACCCCACTTGAGACATCTAAAACTGCGGCATTATCTGCCGTCAGGTTTCCGAGCAGTGCGATAGGCTGGCGCGATGGCGGCCACTCAAAATGAATATTCACATCGTCAGCCTATATACACATCGCCGGAGCCTGTCACCACAACCGCACCGCAACCCGTTACATCGCCAATCCGCACTGCGGGAAGGCCGTTAATGTAGACGCTGCCTGAACCTGTCACAACAGGTGCTGCGCCGTGTCCCAGGGCACAAGGCGCAATGCTTGTACCGACCATTGCGGCGGAAAGACCATTAATATAGACATCACCGGAACCAGTGCATATTGCGCCGCCGTGCGCGGTGGCATCACCAACTCGCCCTGCGTTTTGCATGATTAACTTCCCTTGATAAAACATATGGATCGACGACGAATACACTCCGTCGTCGGGTTTAAATGAACCGTTAAGGTTCTATCGTTGCACTACCTGTCGGGGTCGGCGTTGGCGTCACCGTCGGGGTTGGGGTCGGCGTTGGCGTTACCGTCGGGGTTGGCGTTGGCGTCACCGTTGGCGTTGGCGTTGGCGTTGGCGTCACCGTTGGGGTTGGCGTTGGCGTTACCGTCGGCGTTGGCGTTACCGTCGGCGTTGGCGTTGGCGTTGGCGTTGGCGTCACCGTTGGGGTCGGTGTTGGTGGTTTAGGCGTAGGCAGCGGTGGTAGAGGAATAGTTACGCCGAACAGGCCGCGAATCTGCGGCATTCCCGGCAGACCAATCATGCCACCACCGCCGCCGCCGCCGCCACCGCCACAGTTGCTGCCGCAATCGCCCGGGTTGATATCCACCTCGCCGCCCTGGATAACGACCTTACTAGAACCGATAATTTTGATTTTACTCGCAGAGATGATCAACTCACCACCTGCTGTGAAGGTCATCGCACCACCGGCTACCATGGTGCTTGCGCCACCAACGGCAAGAGAGTGGTAGCCACCAACGTTGACCTGGTGGGCGCCGCCAACGGAAAGAGAGTGATATCCCCCTACGGTTGTCATAAATGCGCCGCCCACATTGATCCCTTTGGCTCCGATAACGTTATCGCTCTGGCACCCGCCAACCTGGATAGCCAGCGCCGCCCCAATCATGGCATTGCTGTTACCGACCACGTGAGACATATAGTTCGCACCAACGAACAGTTTTCGCGACACACCAACGTTAACGTTGGAATTCAGACCAATGGTCTGGTCTTCGTTGTGCTTGGTAAGGCGGCTCATATTCCGCTCAGCCTGTTCCCAATACTGCTCAAGGCCCGGCTTATCTTCAAAACGAATGCCGTTAAAATTACTGCGCCCCCCGCCGACGGTGCGGCTAATCAGCCCGCTTTGCGTCGCATTAACGGGCAGATCCCACGGTGGCATAGTGACGTTGTTGTAAAGGCTACCGGTAATCAACGGCCTGTCGGGATCGCCATTGATAAAATCAACAATCACTTCATGCCCGATACGTGGAATGTAAATCCCGCCGAAATTATTCCCCGCCCAGGCCTGGCTGACTCGCAGCCAGCAAGAGTCCGACTCGCGGTTTTTACCGTAGCGATCCCAAAGGAAACGCACTTTTACCCGGCCGTATTCATCCGTCCAGATCTCCTCCCCCGGAGGACCAACGATAATGGCAGTTTGCGGGCCGCTGGTTTTGGGCTTATCCACGCTCATCGGATGGCGGTAAATTTTAGTGGTCGGTTGAACGGTAAAATCGCACTTGTAGCGGAATTCATCCCGCGATGCCAACTGGTCTACTTCCTCTACGACCAGGTGACTGCGCAGCACCATATATTCACGGTTAGCCTTATCAACGGGATAGTTCACCAGTTTGAAATCGCAGCCGCAGGCAATACCACGCAGTTCTCCGGAGCCTTCACAACGTGAACCTAAAGCTCCCCGTTCCTCCATACGAACGCGCGCCAGTTGCTCGCCGATATTTGGCTGTTCATAATCACCTGGCCAGTGGAATATCTCCATCTGGTTAAAACTGGTCTTACGCGGCTTACTGTCCAGTGCCATAATATCCGCGCGTGATTTGGTAAAATCATAGTCATTGGTAACCCATTTCCCGGAAGTGATGGTCTCCTGGAAATGAAACTGACTGATGTATTCCTGATCCATCTTCGGACGATCGGGGGCATACTGAATATCGTGGTAGGCTTCACTCGGGAATCGCTTATGCGCACCAACATTATCAACTAAAATCAGCTTGTGATTTCTTCCGCTGTGCTCGAAAAACCAGTAAATCCCCCACTCTTCCATTAATCGCTCAATGAAATCGAAATCCGTTTCCCCATATTGAACCTGGAAATCGAGCAGGGGATAGCTTCCCGCCAGACGTTTTTCAAAGAGAAAGTTATAATCACCCAGCACTTCGTCAATAATATCCACCACGGATTTTTGTTGGAATATTTTGAAATCTGAAGTTAATTCTGCAAGATGAAGCCAAGGACGAATAATAAACTCATAAAGCGCCTGATAACCGTCACGCCCCACATAACGGGCTTTCTGTACCATGCCAGAAATTTCGCGAACATCTTTGCCAATCCCAACAAGATCGCCCAAGCCATTGCCATCAAGTTCAATTTCAACAGTCATCTCTTTGCCGATCAAAGATTTCAGATCGACATTTGACGCCGCCTGCCAGGGAATAAGTGGATCAGCAGGCGTTTTAGCAGTAATCACATAGGAATAAAGCGAAGAAAGTGACTCTTCACCCTCCAGTTTTGAGATTACCAACGCCGGCACGCCAAGCAAAACCGGCATCGCCGAGCTGCTTAATTTAATAGTACGTGACATATAATCACCTGATGCTTTGTGAATATCTTAGAATGACGCGTTAGGCGATTTAGCCTCAGCGCGTCGTAACGGAATTCTCTGTGAATCCAATATGTTCCTGTGCCGACTTTGCCGCCAAATCCAGATACCCGCCTCCTGCTGAACACAGCCAGGCCAGTTTTTCCACGGCATAACCTCGACACCGTCACTGCTGCGAATGTGAAAGTCTTCCTGTGCTCCCTCCCTGAGTAACACCTGAGAATGATTTTTAAAGCGCCAGGCAGGCGTCAAGGCAAAAGACTCCCAAAAAGGGGAGTAAGCTCGTTTTAATGCTTTGACCCATTGCCATAGCGGCCGCCAGTTTTTTTCTACCAGATCATTTTTCTGCACATTATTTAAAATCCGCGCAGCCCAGAAAGTCAGTGGGAATTCAGCGCACATATTTCTCTGCAGCCACTGATAAGACACTGCGCTATATACAACAGCGAGTGATTCCTCTCCCTGCTCACCGCGAAAGACCATAAACGCACCGGCGTAGTGATATTTACTCCGTAGCGCTGAAGAAGAAATAACAAAGCACCACGGATAGTTTTCTGGTAAATAACCCTCTAGCATTAAGGAGCCTATGTTTGGAAGTATTTGTTGGGTAATAATGGAGCGCACCTCTCGCTGCCTCCTACCCAACCTGCGAAATAGGCCTACACGTGATTCATCAACAAGTAAATACAGGCGTAGCGACATAGTTCCCTCTAGCGTATGGTTGCCACTTTTTAATCATCGCCAGGGCAGCGGAAATCTTTCAGCAAATCCATAGCAAGTCTGTCTTTGAAATTCAATCCGGAGACCTCTATACGCACTCGGCGCAAGTCCAGATCGTAAACCAAGACCGTTTCCCCCGAGTCGGTATAAACAATATCGCTGGCACTATCCAGCCAACGGAATAATGACCACGGGCCACTAAACGTCAGCGCAGAAGACCCAAAAGTGACACGCGGGGTAGCATTAAACGTAATTCTCGATGCCATGCGCGATGCAGGCCAGATTACCGGTGTGGGTGATACCGGCCAGTGTGCGTAATTCACCTGTTTACCGTCGAAATTCATATTCAGTTGAGTAATCGCCGGATCCAGATAAGGAACGGAGACCTCAAAAGCGAGCGCCAGTTTCCGGCCACCCTCCCCCTGGAAAAAGGCATCGCGAATGTCTACCACACGCTCGAAAACATCCAGCATATCCGCATAGCTGTCATCCGTATCGCCTTTGTAGCGCCACGGATGAGAGGAGGTATCCACTTTATCCGCCAGATTTTTCTTGAAGTATTCATCTGCCAATCCGCCCGCTGCAAAGAAACGCTCAAAGTCAGCCAACTTCACCTCTCGCTGGCTAGCAGCAAACGGATAACGCCCTGCCAGCGTAGTGCGGCATACCCGGCCAAGAGAGTCTTCGATGCCTTCATTACTTTTGGCAATAGCTTCACGGCTGGCACGACGATAGGCATCGTCCATCAGCGGACCGATCAGATTAGGCAACGGATCGGGCCAGGTTTGAGATTCCGCGCTAATGTTCAGAGCCGTATTTGACAACGCCATCGAGTTACCGTTTTTCAACGCATCGTCATAAATGACGAACAACGTATACTGTTCGCTCAATGCTCCCATTAGTTTGTTCAACTCCGAGCCTCCCGATGCCAGACGTTCATTTCCCGCCGGCTCGTTGCTGCCGGTGACGAATTCGCGCAACGGGGCAAAATGATTATCTACCCGCTCTCTTAGCAGCTTCTTTTCCGCCGCGGCCCAGGCGAGATTCACTTTGGCTACCGCGTTTAAGATCTGTCCCTTATTATTGACGTTATCGAGCAACGATTTACCCTCCTTCCCCACCAGCGTGGTTTCCGCTACGGCGCGGCGTACCAGGTTAGCGAGTGGAGAATCCGCCGAACTCAACGTCCTCAGCATGTAAACATTCGCAGCTACCCCGGCCGTGCCGTAGTCCAGTTGCAGAACATCCGTTTTAATGCGGATGTTGCTCAGAAACTCTTGCCAGTGTCGGGTGTACTCATCCAGGTAGAGCGCCAGGATCTGCTGTTGAACCGGGTTAACCAGCACGCCGTTGTCCGCGACTTTCACCGGAGGCAGCGAGGCGTTGTCGCTTCCTTTGCCCAGAACCCAGGCATCCTCACGTTCTAGCCACATCAGGCCTAGATCCATTTTTTTTTTAAATAGCTCGTAATAGCCCGCCCGGGTAAACAGGCCGGGGATGGACGTCGTCCCCCTTTCGTCTGCCAACGAAAAGAGCTCGCCGCCCCGCGATTTTGCCATCGCGCTGAGCGTCAAATCGGCCGGAGCATCCTGCGCCGCCGAGTCCTTGATGCGTTCGTAAAGGCGACTGGCCTGGTCCTGACGTTCCAGCATCGCCCGCGCATATTTCACCAGCCCCTCATCCGCAGCCTGGCCATAACGCCGCCACTCGGGCGAGGCAAAGAGATTCGTCAGATGCGAGACGAAGGTACTGCGCTCTTCGTAAGGCTGGAGCTTACCGTTCATTTCCCACAGTCCGGTGATGCCGTTGATCATATATTTCTGATCGAACTTCCCTTGAGCAAACACCTGTAGATAAAGCTTTAGTCGGCCATAAATCTGCTCTGACTTACCGTTATCAATCGCTTCCTGCAGCGCCTGGGTAGCCTGCTGCTCAATCTGTGGCAGCAAGAGCCTCTGAAGGAAGAACTGGTACAGCGAGTCTGAAGCGTTCACCACATCCGTACCGGTATACAGGCCATAGCGCCACTCCATAGCCGGGTTGAAAATATCCAGCGTGCCGTATTCCGGAAGATACTGTGACAATGTCAGCAGGCGGGGAAGCAGCTTGTCATTGGAGGTTTTGACAAAACGGTTAACTTCGGTGCTCAGTGCGCCAACCTTTGTCTCCACGGCATCCAGATACTCAGTATTGTGACGGTAGCTGTTATAGAAGCCATTCAACAGGATAAAGGCCACAAAGAGACATAGTGTATGTCCCAGAAAACGCTGCAGGCGATACTTCGATTCGTTAGCCAGATTATGACGCGCCAAATCAACGTCTTTTACGATGACGTCGCTGAACAGCTGTTTAAGGAAATACTGCCGGCCGTAGGACACATCGTTGATAAGAAAATCACGATCGCCTTGCAGGGCAGCCAAGGAGGCCGTTGCCGTCGGGGTTTTATTCTCAACGTAATTGAACCATTTGCGCATAATGCTCTGGTTATTCAGCAGACTAAAATCAACCGGCTGATGGCTACTTGAGAAATAAATGCCGCGCAACAGGGTATAGCTCTGCGTTTCATCGTAACGGGAGGCAAAAAAGATGTTGTTAACCACTTCGGCTACCATGCCGGAAAGCAGGTGAAAATCCTGAGGCAACGCATACATTTTCTTGCGATCGCGATTGTCATACTCTTCCTGCTGACGCACGATCATCTCCCGCTCGATACGCTCTTCAAGCAACAAAAACTCTTCTTTTATCTGGTCATGCAGCTCAGACACGGAAGTGGTTCTGCCATTACCGTACGGGAAAGTGCACCCCCAAATCTGTTCGCGCTCCTTCTCGGTCAGGATCCTGAAATACTCCGCAAACCCTGGCAGTTGATCTAGCTTGGTGACCAACACATACACCGGGAAACGTACGCCCAGCGTCTGACGTAAATCGTCCACTCTGGCGCGCAGGCTGGCCGCCAGCTCAAACAGCTCCGCTTTGCTGCGCCCCATGACATCGGCGGCGGAAAACGTGACCACTGCGCCATTCAGCGCTTTGACCGGGCGGTGCTTTTTAAGGGCTTTGAGCATCGCACGCCATTCGTTGAGATGCTTTCCTGGCTCACTAACATATTTCCCAGAGGTATCGATATAGATGGCATCATTGGCAAACCAACATTCGCAATTACGCGTCTGCGGCGCTGATTTACCGACCTGGTTAAGCTGTTCCGGCAGCGGGAAGTTCTGCCCGGAAGCCAGAATAGCAGACGTCTTCCCTGCATTTTCGGTGCCGAGAATCATGTACCAAGGCAGAATATCAAGCGGCTTACGCGCCAGAAACACGCGCTGGAAAAAGGAGAGGTTGCTGCGATTTTTATTAACGTAATCGACCGCATTACCGATAGCGGAGACAACTTCAGAGGTGTCATTCTCCTCTGCTGGAGCTTTATTACGGACAAATTTATCGAGCAGCGCCGGGTTATCTTTTAACGCCAGCAACAGCAGCCACAGACCATACAGCAGTGTAATCAGCAATATAGTTGCGATAACTGCCAGTCTGACGCTGATCGGCGCTAACGGGTGTTTTTCCCCCACCAGCAAGAAGGGGCCAAGAACCCAGACCAGTACGCAAAGCGCAGCGGTAATGACAATGAAGACCGGCCAACGCAACCAGCAGCTCACCAAGCAAAACACCGCCAGCAGGATGAAGATAATACGCGATTCAATGCTTAGCAAAGGACGCGACTCGCCAAATCCAAAGAATGGCCCAAGGAACCAGATAGCGGCGACCAATAGTCCAATACAGCACACTATCAGCAGCGCCTTCAGAAACCGCGCCGCGAAGACTCTATTAAAATAAGACATTGTTGCTCTCGTTAATACGTGACAAAAAACTCTACGCGGCGATTCTTCGCGCGCCCCTGAGGAGTGGCATCGGAGGCCAGCGGCTGGTCATTCCCAACCCCTTTAACTTTCACCTTGCTCTCAGGCAATCCTGCCGCAATGAAATAGCGGGCCACTTCCGCCGCACGTTTTTCCGACAGCACAACGTTATTGGGCAATCCCGGTCGGTCAATAGGCGTTGCATCAGTATGGCCAACAATAACGATATCTCCGTTGACACGGCGAACCTCCCGGGCCACACGTTCGATGACCTTCACCATTTCCGGCTGGACCTTGGTCGAGCCTGATAAAAACAACGAATCGCCCTTCAGCACGACTTTGCTCTGCTTTTGGGTTTCATCAACGCTGAGCAACTGCTGCTGAATTTCGTTACGAAGTAAAATGGCCAGCCTCAGACGCATTTTCACCTGCGGCGTGGTCGCATTAATGTTTTGCATCGCGTAGATATCATTGGTAATGCGATCGCCACGCACGGACAGCCAGTACTTGCACCAGATAAAAGCGGAAACCACCAAGACGCCCGCGCACATCGCAGTCAGCCTTACCGGAACTATCAGTTTCTCGCGCCGCGCCGCGCCATGTGGCTGCATTCCATGCGGCGACAGTACCGGCTGGGTGGTATCGCGGGTACTTTGAATCAGGGTCAGCAGGCGCTGACGGATTTTTGTCAGTTGGCGATCGCCATCTTCAATGATGCTATAGCGTCCCTCGAAACCTAACCCAAGAATGAGCAACAGCACCTCGAGCACATCAGCAAACTCAGTGGGGTTCATGGAAAGACGACCGATAAGCAGGAAGAATTTGTTCCCGCCATCGTTGTCCCCCTCAAAATGGTTCAACAGGTTGCTCTGCGACCAGCCGGATTCCAGCCCCCACGGCGCGGTATGCGCCGCTTCGTCAAGCGCAGTACAGAGACAATAACGAACTATCGCCATCTTTTTCCACGGGATGTTCACTTCGTCGCAGACAATACTGAACAGATTGATCTGGCTTTTAAGCGTATTTTTCAGGATCTCGACGTGGGAAATGTCGGTAATCTGCTCCGGCATATCGCTAAGCGCACGCAGCAGAGGCTGAGCCGCCTCCAGCAGCGGATTCTCAGCCTTGCTCACTTTCAGCATTCGCTGCTGTACGCTCTCGCTTTTCAACACCCGCTCATTTTTGTACGACTTATCGTCAACGCCAGGCACTGCGCTCTGGCTAGCCTGAGTGATGGCAGGCTCCTGAATCCAGTCACCCTGCTCATCAAGAAGGAATTTTCCCTGCGCTTGCGGAGAGTTTGTTTCCTCGAGAGCCTGTTCGGAAGAAGCCGCTGCCTGCTGGCTAATATCGTCTTTCATCAGCCCCTGATTCCCCAGAGTTCCATTTTCAAGCCGGGAAACTCACCGGCAATGTGCAGCGCCAACGCGCCTGTGGCCGAGATCCTCTCCCAGAAAGGTCCGTTTTTAAGCAACTCGAAATAGACATAACCCGTGCTGTAAGGAATTTGACGCGGCGGAACCGGCAACCCCTGCAGCACCAGCCCTGGCAAGTGCGAACGAACCAATTCATGCAACTGTTGCGGGGCGCTGATTTTGGCTTGTGCCTGAAACTGCTGCTGCAGGACATCCATTGGCATCTGCGCGTGCACGGCCAGCACCAGGTTCGAGAACGAACGCAATTCAGTAGGCAACATCGATGCCGACCAGACGCCATTGCCTTTGGCGTGCAGATCGATGAGCTGCCCTGCCCGTACCAGAATCTGATTAAGCAAGTCATTCACGTCATCCACCAGCGGACGAATAGAAGGATAAAGTCGAGCATGGTCATACCCCGGCGCACTTTTTGGGCGTCGGGTTTTGGTGCGGACAAAGGTCGACAGCTCCCCCGCCAACTTGGCCAATTCTTCATAAAGCACAATCGGTGGCAGCTCGGGGATATGACGCAGGTGATCGAGGATCGGCTCATACTTGTTGAAAATTTGCAGCAGCAAATAGTCAACGATTTCCGCACTGGCACTAGCTTTGCCGTCTGAAGAGGACAGGCGGCTCGCCAACATCTCTGCGCGCATTTTCACCAACCCGTTCAGGTGCGTCAGCCATTCACTAAGCAGAGGGTTGGCTGCGTAGCCGGTCACTGGGGGAATATAATCCTCCAGATGCAACAGCACGCTCCCGTCCGGCTGAATCGCCTTCACCCTGGTCAACGCCAGGCCGATCCACGATTCGGTCATCTCCGCCTGCGAAACCAGTTTCAATCTGAGTTTGGCAAGCTGTACCGGTTTCGGCCCCTGGCGAATAGAGTTGGTATCGCAAAGCTCGGCTTCCTGCGCACGAAAACGCGCCAGTGAACTGGCGTCGTGCTGGCTGAAAATGGTTTCATCGCTGTTATCAAGGCGCAGCGGCACGGCCAGATAGATACTCTTACCCAGATGCTCAGGCAAAATCGTTAGCGGTTCCGGCAGATCCGCGTGATCGGGGATGTCAAAAGGCGTGCCATCCGGTAATACACCACGCGCGGAACGAAGAACCAATTTCCCATAGCTCAGCGCTTCACGGTCGATTTCGTATTGCGAGAATCCCCAGTAAAAAGGGCTCAGCGTCGAGGCGCGTTTATGCGCGTAATATTCAAAATAACGTTCTTGCTGTTGAAAAAGTTGCGGGCGTAGAAACAACCCTTCACTCCAGACGACTTTATTCGTTCTCACGGCTTAATCCATTTTTTTGATTGTAATTGCTGTTTTTTGGAAGTGAGCATTCAATTCAAGCGAATCATCGCTAAAAAATTTCCGCCACCACGACTTTTTCTTTTTTGGTAAGTCCCAACTCACCAGCCAGAGCGAATCGTTAAGATCGCGATATGCACCAACAAACCCGAGGGTTCTGGCATCGCTGTCTGGTTTGATTAAAACAGCGCGCGATTCTCCAGGCTGTAGTATCGCCTCATAAATTTTTGAAGCTGCGCTTTGCACAGGCTTACTACTGCCATCAACAATTTCAAAAAAATCTGCATTACTGAAAACATCCGTTTCTTTTACATTGAAGATAAATATATTTAGTGGTGCCGACCTTCCCTGCCCGTTGGGGTTAATATCTTTGTCTGCAATCAGATTTATTTTAATTTCACCGGCTACTGGCTTAGGTTCTTTGCTACTGCTGCAGGAGGCTAAAACGACTGTCATCAATATCGCCACTGCCCCCGTCAGCATACCCTGCCGATATTTTGTTATTTCTGTTCTGCAAAACATATCCCCACCTACGCAATCTATTTTTCTGAACGATTCATTTTTTTGTTGGTGACTAATCAGATAACCCTGGTGCCTGTTACCTCTCCGTCTGATGGGAGTTTTGCCGCCGAAGCGGCAAAACTCTTTTTTAGTTTACCCGGCAGTATTAGCTGCGCAGGTTAGCTTTAACGTCGTAGCTGGTAGAGATAACACCAGATTTAGCGCCTTCAGCATTTTGCATCACATAATCCTGAGTCACTTTAGTGAAGGCAAAGGTCACTCTTTCACGCGGACGAGTTTCATCTTCACGGGAACCGGCCGTTTCAACACGAGTAATAATTACATCGGTGAATTTAATGGTCAGGTATTCCAGAGGATCGCCACCCGCTTTACGTACCACAAACTGAATGTCTTTGATGTGTTTACCAGACAGACAGTAGCTCAGCAAATTGGTGCTGGCTTTGTCGACATAGTGCTCAAAGCAGAAGTCGTCTACGGTTGCTTTACCGGAACCGCCGCCAGAACCACTGTGCATATTTGAATGCTGAGAGCTGGACCACTGCCATGAAAGCACTTCGATTTCATTTTTATGGAAAGCATCCAGGGACTCGCCTTCGATGCCGTTAATTTTAATAAACATATCCTGAGCCATAATATTTCCTTTATCTGCTCTCATTGAAAAAGTTACACAGGGTGTAACAGACTAGATTAAGACAGGGGAATATTTATATCTAAATAAAATATCACCCCTGGCTTTTTCGGTGCGCAAGAAACCCCGGCGTAGCCGTATTTACCAAGAAGAATAAAAATAAGTATTCTTCAGATTTTACTTATCGAGATTAAGCTACATCTTTAAGCGAAGGTAATTTAGCAACCATACGCAGAGAGACGGTCAGCCCTTCCAATTGGAAATGCGGACGCAGGAAGAACTTCGCCTGGTAATAACCTGGGTTACCCTCAACGTCTTCCACCACCACCTCTGCCGCAGCCAGCGGACGGCGGGCTTTGGTTTCCTGAGAAGAGTTTGCCGGGTCGCCGTCTACGTAATTCATCACCCAGTTATTCAACCAGCGCTGCATATCTTCACGCTCTTTGAAGGAACCGATCTTGTCACGCACGATACACTTCAGATAATGAGCAAAGCGCGAACAGGCAAACAGGTAGGGTAAACGGGCAGAAAGGTTCGCGTTTGCCGTAGCGTCCGGATCGTAATATTCCGCAGGTTTCTGCAAGGACTGAGCGCCAATAAATGCCGCATAGTCTGTATTTTTACGGTGCACCAGTGGAATAAAACCATTTTTAGCCAGTTCAGCTTCGCGACGATCGGAAATCGCGATTTCAGTCGGACACTTCATATCCACGCCGCCATCGTCAGTCGGGAAGGTATGACACGGAAGATCTTCCACTACACCGCCACTCTCAACACCGCGGATCATGGTGCACCAGCCGTAGTTTTTGAACGAACGGTTGATGTTTACCGCCATCGCATATGCGGCATTAGACCAAACATATTTGCTGTGATCCGCACCGTCAGTCGTTTCTTCAAAGTTAAAGTTATCGACAGGATTGGTGTCGATCCCATACGGCAAACGGGCGAGGAAACGCGGCATCGCCAGGCCGATATAACGAGAATCCTCAGACTGGCGCAGCGAGTTCCATGCTGCGTACTCCAGGTTTTGAGTGAAAATTTTCGTCAGATCACGCGGGTTAGCCAACTCTTGCCATGAATCCATCTGCATCACAGACGGCGAAGCGCCAGTGATAAATGGCATATGGGCGGAAGCGGCAACCTTGCCCATAGAAGAAAGCAGATCCACATCCGGTGTGCTGTGATCGAAGTGATAATCTGCCACCAGACAACCGTAAGGTTCTCCGCCAAGCTGACCATACTCTTCTTCGTAAATTTGCTTGAATATCGGGCTCTGATCCCAAGCGATACCTTTATAGCGCTTCATATTACGTCTCAGGTCTTCTTTTGAGATGTCCATAAAACGCAGCTTCAGCTTTTCATCGGTTTCGGTGTTATAGACCAGGTAGTGCAGGCCACGCCATGCGCTTTCCAGTCGCTGAAACTCTTCGTGATGAAGGATCAGGTTTATCTGTTCAGAAAGCTTGAGATCGATTTCCGCGATAATCGCCGCGATGTTTTTGTACGCATCGTCTGCAATGGTGATCGAGGTGGTCAATGCCTGCTCGGCAAGGGTTTTCACCGCGATTTCAACTGCCGTTTTCGCCTGATCAGATTTCGGCTTAAACTCACGGGTCAGCAAGGCATTAAAATCATTTTGCGTTGTGGCCTGCGTCGTAGCCTGTTTATTTGTTTCTGCTTGAGTTGCCATCATTCTCTCTCTACATCACTTTTGGGACGTGGCTTCATCAGCCTGTTTTGGCTTAGGAGTCGAAGCCAGCGTATTCAACAGCGACTTATCTTTAAGCACTTTCATTACCAGACTTTCCGCGCCTGCCTTGCCGTCCATATAGGTTTGCAGGTTAGCAAGCTGAGTACGCGCCTCAAGCAACTGCGATAATGAATCGACTTTGCGGGCGATGGCATCCGGAGCAAAATCATCCATGCTCTCAAAGGTCATATCGACCATCAGTTGCCCTTCGCCTGTTAAGGTATTAGGCACCGCGAACGCCACTCGAGGCCGCATGGCTTTCATACGTTCGTCAAAGTTGTCGATATCAATGCTCAGGAATTTCCTGTCCGTAACCGGAGGCAGCGGCTCCAGCGGCTTACCAGACAAGTCAGCCAAAACACCCATAACAAACGGCAGCTCTATTTTCTTTTCACTGCCATAAATCTCCACGTCGTACTCAATCTGTACGCGTGGCGCACGATTACGTGCAATAAATTTTTGCGAATTACTTTTGCTCATAGTAATAAATACTCTTTAATAACCGTTTATGGATAAACTGTCGTTCGCTTGATGGTTAACGTTAAGATAATTATCCAGCCTCGTCCCTCTATTATTTATAAACAAGCTCAACCCCTGCTACTGCATGAACTTTTCCTGCAGTAACGGCTGAGTCCCCCTTTGCATAATAGCTCGTTGTAAATCTGTGACTCAATGGTTCGCCAGTAGAGGAGATAAGATACTCCTGCCCTGACTCAGCATTGTTAATAATAACCGGTGAGTCATTTTCTTTTCGTAGCCTGATTTGTACGTTGCGACTGAGCAGCGTACCTTTATCATTTATTAAATTACCGGTTTCTGCATCTGCACCAGTAACGCTACTGTTAAAAAATACCGTCACCGTCCGACTGGCAGGGCAGTCCTTCAATGTAATATAAAAGGGCATGCTTCCTGCTTCATTGCCATTTTTGTTGAGAGATTCCACCGCCACTCGCGGCAAATTAACCACTTCATTACTGCTGGCGTTATTAATTACTACATTGCATGTTTCGTCTGTATATTTACCAGTAAAATATACATTTATTGAACAATCCGTCAAGCAAGCATTTGCCGAAAATAACAGTTGCCCAGCAATTAATGTCGCATATAGAGAAATACGGAAAAGCTTAATGCCCGGTGTAGTCGTAATGATTAATGACATAGAACCTCCACCTGAGTAATTGCGCCTAAAGCGCTATTAATTTTATGGGCAATGTTGCCATCAGAATAAATGGTACAAAGGCGTTTGCCGGATGTATTTTTAACATACAGATTATTCTTCCCTGCTTGCCAGCCGCGAACAAATGCCATCCCCCCCTGCCCAATAATGCCGAGACTGTTGTTGTTTTCATCAGCCATATCGGCGCCAATTGGCAAAGGTTTACCTTGTTTATCACGTACAATTAATACTACGGGGTCGCCAACCATGGTTTTAACATCGACTTTCACTGCTGCCCCCATACGAGGAATAACGGTACTTTCACTTTCCAATACATCAACCGTATCCGGAAGCCCCTGGGTGTTCACCGCAACGGTATTCTCGCGATAGGGCGTCAGGGAGGGCACGATGGCATAACCGTTGGCATCAATCCTTGAACCATATCCGTTAAGCATTCTGGCACCTTCAGCACCCGGCGCGTTCACCAGCGCAAACGGATAATCCCCCAAACGTGGGCCAGCCGTTATCCCACCGCCGTGCGCCACCAGGCTACCGTTCGCCGAGAACGAAAGCTGACGTGATTTATTCCCAACCGAAGCTGTGGACCCCAATTGCCCCACCGGGGAGTTATAGTTCAGGTTGCCGTTAAAGGCCGCTTGGGAAGCATCATTCTTCGCGCTGGAAACCGAGGTCCCGACGCCGTAGTTCAGCTCATTTTGATCCCCCTGACTACCAATGGCGTTTGCCTGAATCGAGTTGGCACCGCTGCTGTCGTGAGAAACGGAAGAATAAAG
This sequence comes from Serratia sp. 22264, assembly GCF_052045345.1. Lineage (NCBI taxonomy): Bacteria > Pseudomonadati > Pseudomonadota > Gammaproteobacteria > Enterobacterales > Yersiniaceae > Serratia > Serratia sp. 22264. The sequence continues at coordinate 87,803 of NZ_JBQEOY010000003.1, read as the reverse complement.
CGAGCTAAATGCGGGTTTATCAACAATGCTGCGTTGTCCCAAGGGAACGCTGACGGAAAACATCACGCTATCCACATCATGCCCGCCGCTGTTATATGACCGTGAAGCCGAAACTCCCCAAGAAAAATGACGCTCGGATTTATTATACGAAAGCATGTACTGGCTGGTAGGCGAGCGACCATCCCAGTAATTGTAAAAATTTCCGGATAAATTTATCCTTCCGCCCTGCCACAGTGGCTGACCCACGCTGAGGGTGAATCGCTGCCGGGTACGATAATCCGCCATATAGCGATCGTTCTTTTCCCCATAGCGATCCAGCGCTGCATCTCGCAGACTGTAAAAACCACTCGATGAATATCGGTAGGCGGCCAGAGTGATGTCGGTTGCTGTAGACTCCACATATTTGCTGAACCCAACATTGAAACTGTTACCGGAAGCAACTTTGCCACTTCCCAGGTCGCTGCGTGCACGGGTAACGTCCATCGACACGCCGCCCAATGGCGTGTTAAATGCGTGCCCTAGCCCCAACGCAACATAATTGTCAGAAAGCTGGCCGCCACCATACAACGTATACATATTGCCGATGCCGTACTGATAAAAACCTTGTGCCATCCCCGGTTTTTCTAATAGCGAACCATCCTGCAGTTTGCCTACGGTTAGGCCAAAACGGGCCACGCCATCATGCAGCAGCATAGGTGGGGCCGAGAAAGGAACCACCTGAGTTCTCTGACGGCCATCAGCCTCGGTTACCGTGACCTGTAGATCGCCGCCGTAACCCATGGCGCCAATATCACTGATTTCAAAAGGTCCTGGCGGCACCGTAGTTTCATATAAGGTCAGGCCACGCTGGATAATCTGCACTTTTGCGTTACTTTCAGCTACGCCGCGCACCAAAGGGGTGTAATACCGTAATCCATCCGGCAGCATTCGATCATCGGACTGCAGTTGAATGCCCCGAACAGTCAGACTGTCGAACAGATCACCGCTGGTCGTACTGTCGCCAAGCGTCAACTGGCTTTTCAACACCGGCACTTCTCGCTGAAGATAGGTGAACTGAGACTGAGTATGCGCCGAAGCATCGCTGCTCCAGTTCGTATTGAGTCGCTTGCGCAAACGCCAGTCGTAAAAGTTCAGGCCCGCCAACAATCCTAAATTGCCACTGACGGAGTGGCCGTCATTACCGCTGAAGCTATCGGATGCCTGCTGAACATAGAAGTTAGAGTTATAGTCCAGCAGCCCCGCAGTAATGCCTGAATCCCAGGAGCTCGGATCGGTATAACCCCGCGGGTACTGCACCAGATACGCCTGAGGCACCACCAGATCGAGATGAAAATCCCCGGACACATAATTGGCTTTCGCGCCGCTAATCCACCGATCAATCATGGCGCACTGCGCTTTTTCTTCGGCGCCGCTTTTATCGGCTACCTTCGACACCGGTTCGGCCGCAGTCTTAATGCCCAGGCGGGTCAGTTCTTGTTGATTAAAACAGGGTTGGGCACTAATTCGCCCTTCAACCGACGTGAACACCACTTTACGCTGCCCCCGGTTTTCACCATTCACAGAGACAGAGACTGCATATTCACCGACGGGAGCCGGGTTTTCTTGATAATATTGCGTGACATCAACGCTAAGGCCATGAATGAATGCGCCATTAAATCTCACATTTTCAGAACGAGTTTCGCTTTCAGCACCTACAGGCAAATGTCCGGCATTGCTCTGAGCAAATACAGAAAAACTAATCCCTAAAGAAGTAATAAGGATATGACGGACCGCATACGCTATCTTAGATACGCATATCGCTCGTCGTGCATATTTTTTTATTTCTCTCGGTTTCACTTCCATGTCTCCCTGAACACAATACGTGGATTACAGACCCCACATAAAACAGCCATCCTAGCCCGAACGGATAATCTAAAATTATTATAAGCCTACTGTTTTATTGTTAACTCTTTGCCTGACGAGGCGGTCAAATTATATTCAACCACACTGCCATAATCACTAATCATGTTAACATTCACGCTGCTCACGGCAGCCGGTGCATTACCTTTACTTTCCAGTAAGAAGTCTTTGCTCCCAAACGGCGGAATCATATCAACATCCAGAGGGTATTTAACACCATTGGAGATTATTGATGCCGAATCGAACGAGAAGTAATACGGCGTAGGGTTGGTTACCTTAATGCCTTTAGCCGGAGAAATAATTTCCCAATGCATTTTTTCAACCTCCTGTGTGCTGCTACTTTTTAGCACCGTAGGCCGGTAGAAAATTTTAATCCGCGTTCTGAAAGCCAGTTCAAGATGATCGGTTTCCTTCGCCGTTTCTTTCATCGGCGGAATTTCCAGCAGGTTAAACCAAAATACCGACTCTCGGTCCTGTGGCAGGGTCATACCGTTATAAATAATACGTATGCTTTGCCCCTTTCCCGGTTCAACGCGATAAACAGGCGGCGTGACGGTAAACGGAACTTTTATGCTATTAATATCATCATTCGCACTGCCGTCGTCGACCCAAACCTGCGCCAGCAAGGGCATATTTCCCTTGTTGGTGGTTCTAACGGTGTGCTCACGCTCAGCGCCCGGAAAAATAATACGGGTACCGGAAATTGTCATGCCGGCAAAAGCCATCTGGCTCGTTAAAGCCAGAAAGACAAGAGCATTGGTTAATTTTGAAAAAATTTTACGTTGATATTTCATAGCACTACCCTGCACGTGTCCATCCCATCTGATAAAAGGTAAACAGGAACGTTTCTTAATAAGGGGCTAAAATTCGCCCCCCGGTTTCAACCTAACAGGCTGGTTTATTACGGATAAGCCACGGTATAACGCGCTTGGGCATAAACCAGGCCAGCCGTGGTAGCAGCCGTTGCGTAATAACCACCGTAGTAGCGCATAGTGGCTTTACCGCTGACGACATTCGCCGCTGCACCGGTTTCACCCAGCTTCAACTGCTTCTCGTCCGAGTTGTACAGACGAACCTGAACGTTTGTCGCTTTGGTGCCAGTACCCGAATATTGGTTGGTCAGGTTACCGGTGGTGCTATCCACACCGCTGCTGCTAATGGCTTCAAAATGCGCGGCAACTTTAGTAATGCCTTCCGGGCATAGTTCAACACTCAGATCGAAACCTTTGGAACCGGCACTGGTACCGGCAGCGTTAAGGGTCTGAATGGCAATTTTTGGCAGTTGAACCTGGCGGTTAACGGAGTCGCTGACAATGGAGCAGGTACTGGTAATCAGTTCGCCGTTAAAAGTGACAGTACCCTGGGTGACTTCGTTCGCAGCCAGTGCGGAAGTGGATGCTGCAGCCAGCACCATCGCGCACAATGTTAATTTTACTTTATGCATTTAATAATTCCCTATATTTATATTATCCAAATAAATTTAACGATTGATATATCGTTTCCATACCATCCTGATTTAAATTATTCCGTCGGCACACCCTCCATTTGCATCACAATATCAATCCCCTTCTCTTGTGAACAATTGACATTCATCGCTATTTTTTCATTTTCAGACTTGGAATCGCCCGCCATGTTTAAAACGGCAGTACCAATTTTTGGCAGAATATTTTTTTCAATGAAACGGATCAGCATCCTTGCTCCAGTTTCAGCGACCGGGCATTGGTTAACTATGTACTGTACCAGTTCCGCACTGAAGGTCAGCGCGATACTGTAATGCGCTCTGGCACGTTCAGCGATGCGCTTAAGGTGGATATTGACAATATGCTCCAGCGAGGTCGTTGCCAGCGGCAAATAAGGTATGACCGTAACGCGCCCCAAGAAGGCTGCCGGGAATACTTTCAGTAATGCCGGCTGCAACAACGCCAATAAGCCTTCTTCATTCGGCATCGAGTCCGGATCGGCACAGGTGTTGCTGATTATTTCGCTACCCGTATTACTCGTAAGTAAAATAACAGTATTACGGAAATCAATCTGGCGGCCTTCACCGTCTTCCATCGAACCTTTATCGAATACCTGGAAGAACAGCTCATGCACATCCGAATGTGCTTTTTCCACTTCATCGAGCAAAATGACGCTATAGGGTTTACGGCGAACCGCTTCGGTTAATACGCCGCCTTCCCCATAACCCACATAGCCCGGCGGGGAACCTTTTAGCGAAGAAATCGTATGCGCTTCCTGATATTCACTCATATTAATGGTGATAAGGTTCTGCTCGCCGCCATAAAGCTGGCTAGCGATCGCCAGCGCCGTTTCTGTTTTCCCTACGCCAGATGGCCCCACCAGCATAAATACGCCAAAGGGTTTTTGCGGGTCAGCAAGCCCAGCGCGCGCCGTTTGAATGCTCTGGCTCAGGCAGGTCAACGCATATTGTTGGCCAATCACTCGTTCCGAGAGGCGCTGCGGCAACTCCATCACAGCGCTAACGTCATCCTTCAATACTTGTCCTACCGGGATCCCCGTCCAATTCGCCACAATAGAAGCGACCACGCTGGCATTGACTTCTGCCTGGACCAGCGGCTGCTCGCCACGCATTTCGCTCAGTGTGACTTCCAGTTCATTCAAGCGTGCCTGTAAATACTGGACTTTTTCCGTTTCGTAGACCGCTGAGCCTTCCGCTGTGACGGCCAAAAGCTGTTGGCGCGTATCGACAATGTTGGCAACCAGTTCGCATTCCTGCGCCCAGCGGCGATCAAGAAGCTTCGCCTCTTCCGCATGATCGTCGATAGCGTTCTGAATAGACTCAATGCGTTTGCTGTCTTCTTTGCCGAAACCGATCGCTTTTTCGAGTAGCGAAAGCTCTGCCTGCGCTGACTGACTGAGGAATTTCAGCATCTGCAGTTCCGCCGGCGGCGCATGCTGTGCAACGGCAACCCTTGCGCAGGCAGTATCCAGCAGGCTGATGGCCTTATCGGGCAACTGACGAGCGGGAATATAGCGATGGGAAAGACGCACCGCTGCACGAATCGCCTCATCCATGATCCAGACGCCGTGATGCTTCTCCAGCACCGGCAACAAACCGCGCAGCATAGCGATAGCCAGCTCTTCGGAGGGTTCTTCTACTTGCAGTACCTGGAAACGTCGCGTCAGAGCCGGATCTTTTTCAATGTGGCGTTTGAACTCGCTCCACGTAGTCGCACCAATCGTACGCAGTTGACCGCGCGCCAACATGGGTTTCATCAGGTTGGCAGCATCGCCTGTTCCGGCGTTGCCACCCGCACCGACCAACGTATGGACTTCATCGATAAAGAGAATCACAGGTTCAGCAGAATTGACGGCTTCTTCAAGCACCGCTTTTAAACGCGCCTCAAATTCGCCTTTCATGCTGGCGCCCGCGGAGAGCGCAACCACATCAAGCGTCAGCAGGCGAACGTTTTCAAGCGACGGGGGAACTTCGCGGGCGGCGATCGCCAGCGCCAGTCCTTCCACCACAGCGGTCTTACCCACGCCGGCTTCCCCGGTCAGCAACGGATTGTTCTGGCGGCGACGCAGCAGGATATCCACCATTGTGTTTATCTCTTTATCACGCCCCAGAACCGGGTCAATCTTCCCTTCACGCGCCAGTGCTGTCAGATCCGTCGAATACTGCGACAGACCGCCGCCCTGCGTTGATCCCATTGAATTACTGGCTTCGCCAGGAACACCGGCTTCACCAGGAATAACCGCCCCCCCGGCTAAATCGCTTTCTTCGGCCGAATCACGAATGATATAGCCGAGATCTTTACTCAAATGCTCCAGCGGAATTTTTTCGAACACCGAGGAAATGGCAAACAGCGCACGGCGTAGCTCCATAGTCGTGAGCAGTGCAATCAGTAAATGGCCGCTGCGGATGCAATTATTGTGGCACTCCAGGCTGGCAAAAACCCATGAACGCTCGATAGCCAGTTCAATGTGGTATGAGAAATCGGAGATAGAGCTCGCCCCTGCAGGCAGGCGAGTTAACGCCTGAGCGAAATCACGCTCCAGCATTTCAGCATCCACTTCAAAATGCCGGATAATGTGCTTAATATCGCTATCTTGCTGTTGATATATTTGATTTAACCAGTGCACCAGCTCAACGTACGGGTTACCACGTAGTTTGCACAACGTAGTCGCGCTCTCCACGCTTTTAAATAAGATAGTGTTCAGCTTACCGAATAGGTTTTTTCTGGTTATCGCCACGATAAAACTCACTCTGTTTTAATTCAATTGTTGTTATCAGCCCATCCACTTTTTACACAGTAGAACAGGAAGCCGTGTTGCAATATGAACTTGCATGACGGAACGTTGCTTTCGAACCATTGTAATTAACAAAAATGGAAATAAAACCCATCAATTCAACACACACCAAATTTTGAGAATTGAGCCCGGTAGATATTCTTAAGAGCATGGGGGTAATCTGATATTTTAAGAATTATGCCCGAGAGGTATTCTTAAAACTGCAACTTGAATTAATAATCTCGTCGTAAATTTTTTTTTACTTTATAAAATTGCTACCGTTAAAGATGAAGAGGTCAGCTCAGTAGACACTAGGGAGATATGTTTATCTTGATTCTGAGTGTTTATCTCCGGATCTACAAAAAATTTCTTTTCGCCATTATAATTGACAGGATGCCAAGTGGAACACAACTTCCTAGACTACTACAACCGGGAACTGACATTCGTCAGGGAAATGGCGCAAGAATTTGCCGAGCGACATCCTAAAATCGCAGGGCGCCTGGGGATGCACGGTATTGAGATTGCAGACCCTTACGTGGAGCGCTTAATTGAGGCATTTTGCTTTTTATCTGCCAGGACGCAGATCAAACTTGATGCCGAATTCCCTAAATTCACCCAGCGGTTACTGGATATTATCTATCCGAACTATAACTCACCGACGCCTTCTATGGGCGTCGTCCAGTTGAAACCGAATTTAAGTGAAGGGGACTTAACGCATGGCTATAAAATTCCTACGCAAAGCGCTTTCTATAGCCGAATCCTGCCTGGCGAAATGACCCGTTGTGAATTCAGGAATAACCAGAATGTTACACTCTGGCCGCTGGAGATCGCAGAAGTCAGACTCACATCCGTACCGCCAGATATTCCTAACCTGGAAAACTATCGCCTCAAGCATCACCAGTTGAAAGGTGCCCTGCGAATTAAACTCAAACTGCAGGGCGATCTGGTTTTTTCAGAGTTAAAAGGTTTGAATGAACTGCCTTTTTACATTCATGGCGACGAGCGTGTCGTTTCTCACACCTTTGAATTACTGCACGGTAGCCATGTTGCAATGGTAATTCGCAGCGGAGACAGAGAGAAACCGCAGTACCATGTTATCAATAATCAGCCTCTTAAATTTGAAGGCATGGATCCTGACCAAAGCCTTCTTCCCTTGCAATGGAATATGTTCCATGGCCACACACTCATCCAGGAGTATATTTCCTGTCGTGAAAGGTTTTACTTTTTCACTATCACCCAGCTGGCCACAGCACTGGAAGGAAATGACTCTAACGAAGTTGAACTCATTATTCTGCTGAACAGGCTGCCGCAGGATTTAATCTCACATGTGGATAGTTCACGCTTTTTGCTCTTTTGCACGCCGGTGATCAACCTGTTCCCGAAACGGGTAGATCGAATCGAAGTCAACCGGGCGCTGAACAACTTTCATATTGTTCCAGACCGCAGTCGTCCGCTCGATTACGAGATTTTTTCCGTTAATAAAGTGCTTGGCCTACAGGCGGAAACCAGCGAAGAGCTGACATTTAATCCGCTTTATCAGACCCGACACAGCGACAACGGGAATTTCGGACGCTACTTCTCCGTAAAACGCGGAGTCAGGGCAAAAGAAAGCACCAGCCGTAAATACGACACCCGTACACCTTACAGCGGCACCGAAATTTTTATCTCATTGGTCGACCAACAAGAGGCACCCTATGGGGAGCAAATTCGCTACCTGCTGGTTGAGGCGACGGTAACCAATCGTGATTTACCCCGTTTGCTAACCAGCACGGGCAGCTTTGATCTCACCATGTCAGATTCCGTCCCCATTCACGGAGCCCGGTTTGTAAGTTCACCCAGTACCCCACGTTCCCCCTTCGCCATGGGCGAGTCTGCCTGGCGCCTGATACGCCAGCTCAGCTTTAACTACCTGCCTCTCTCCGACATGGACCATGCTCAGGGCGGCGAGTCGCTACGTAACATGCTGCGGCTTTTCACTACCGCGGCCGATTTGGATTCGGTAGCGCAAATTAACAGCCTGGTAGGGTGCAAAACCGAGCCGGTAGTGCGCCGCTTGTCAGATGAGGGGTTGCTGGTTTATGGACGGGGGGTGTGCTGCAGCTTAACCGTAGATGAAGAGGGATTTTCCGGGGTTAGCCCCTACCTCTTTGGCCTGATAATGGAAAACTATCTGGCACGCCACGCCGCCATAAACATCTTTACGGAAACTGAACTGCATTCAATGCAGCGTGGCTTAATCGCACGCTGGAAAGCACGGCCAGGCAGGCGAGGCGTACTATGAATGACTTCGACGCATCCCTGCAACCGACGTCACCGGCGGGTCTGGACAACTGGTACGATGAAAGTAAGCCCTGGGAAGCCGGTTTTATCAGTATCATGCGGGCCATTGCCGCACACACGCCAGACTCACCTCCGCCGGGTAAGGCCACGCTGCCTTCGCAGGAAAGCTTCCGGCTTGGACAGGTTGCCAGCATGGCGTTCTCACCGCGTGAGATCTCCGCCATTAGCCAGCAGGACGAAAAAATCAAGCTCCAGCTGTTTGGCTTAGGCATTTGGGGTGCGCAAGGCGCAATGCCGCTTCATCTTTCCGAATTGGCCTACTCCCGCTACGAGCAGCACGATAAAACTCTTATCGACTTTGTGGATATATTTCACCACCGAGCGCTCAGCCTGTTTTATCGCGCCTGGTTTTTATCGCAGGACACGGCCTCACTGGACCGCAAAGACGATGAACGTTTCTCGTTTTATGTCGGCAGTCTGGTAGGACTTGATCCTGCCGAACTGCCCTCTGGACCGCTTCCGATTCATACCCGACTGGCCTCTTCAGCACACCTTATTCGCGAAGCTCGCAACCCGGACGGTTTACTGGGCGCAATGCAGTATTACTTCGAAGTGCCTGTTCGCATGGAGGAGTTTGAGCTGCAATGGATTTTTCTTGAAGGCAAAGATCAAACCGTACTCGGCGACGATCGCTACGCCACGCTATTGGGCGACGGAGCCATTCTCGGTAACACGGTGCAGGACAGACAATACAAATTCAAATTGCTGATGGGCCCCTTGACGCTAGCCCAATACACACTGTTCAGTCCCTGGGGCAGTGACTTGTCGGTGCTGCGCGAACTGGTGCGCAGCTTTATTGGTTTTGAATACGCGTGGGACGTACAGCTGGTGCTGGCCGCCAATCAGGTCCCGCAAGCCACGCTGGATGGCAGCCATCAGTTGGGTTACGCCTCTTGGCTTGAGCGAAACACATGCGATACGCCAGTCTTCGGCATGAGTTTCGAACCAGAAATGTATCACCGCTAGCGGCTCCCTTCGGGACGATGAGGCCGCCACTCATGGATGAAAAAGAAGTCGTTATGAATCAGAGATACAACCTGACTTGTTCAGATTATTACCAACACCTTATGCAACCCATCGAGGGGAACGCCCCGTGCGGCGAGAGCCTCGACTATGATCCCGCTTTCATCATGCTGCAATCCAAGCTTCAGCCCAAGCTGGGTGTTGAGTACGGCAGTTTTTTTGAGGCCGCTGAACCGATTAACTGGGCGGAAACCGAGCGTGAATGCCTCGTCCTGCTGAAAAAAAGCAAGGATATCAGGCTGATAATCATCCTGATACGCTGCCGGTTACGCAAGATTGGCCTTCTGGCCCTGTCGGAAGGCACCGAAGCTCTGCATGCCTTGCTTCACGCCTGGCCGGACGACCTCCATCCGCAGCTTCTGGACGAGGGAGAGTTTGCCCCCATTCTGCGCGCCAATGCCTTTGCCGAGCTGGAAGACGCTACGGGCCTGCTGGCAGACTTGCGGAACCAGTCGCTGCCCAAAGCTTGCGGGCTGCAAATCACCATCAAGGAATTTGAGAAGGCTCATCAGGTTCCACGTGAGGAAGGGGCACTCTCTGACACCGCCGTCGCCGCACTGATCCATGAATGGCACATCAGCGCACGCGAAGGTCTTCGTCCGTTGACGCAAGCATCTCACTTCGTACTGCAGATCAAGAAAACGCTCGCAGAAACGCTGGTACATGACGCGCCCGAGCTTGATGGGCTGGAGAATATTCTGGGGCTATTCACCCGCGAGTTTGGCAGTGAACTGCCCGCTGAAGCTGAAATCTTGCAGGAGACTATCCCCCAAGCGTACGCCGAGCAAGACGCCTTACCTGCACCCGCCGTTGAAACTCCTGTCGCCACTGAGAGCGCTAACCCCTCTCTCCCTACAGCTGCGATATGTGCAGCGCCAGAAACGCGCCGCGGTATTGGCAGCCGCGCCGACGCGTTACACCGCCTGCAGGAAGTTCGCAGCTGGTTTGCCATGACCGAACCCAGCAGCCCATTAATTCAGATGCTGAAGTACGCCGAGGACAGCATCGGTAAAAACTTTGCCGACCTCTTAAAAATGTACCCCCCTGAAATTATCGCACTGATGAATCAAGAGAAGGAATAATGATGTTAAGGATCTCTCTCATTATGCTCTCAGCGCTCATTCTGTCGCCAGGTGCTGAGGCTGTCTGTACACTTGCCCGCGGCGCGCCAACCCCGCTGGCTATTCCGTCACAAGTGATTCATATTGCCGCCGATGCGCCAGTAGATACCTCAACACCTATCGCTCAGTACGATAGCCCGGCGGTGGGGCGGGACATTGGCTACGATGAATGTATCACCGGTACGGAATACGGCAAACGTACGCTGAACCTGTTTGGCCAAAACGCCTCGACAAAAATCTACCAAACCAATATTCCAGGTATCGGCATTAAATTGCTCGCGAGCAATGGCTCCGCTTTCGGTAACTTTCCTTCAACCAGCTACCTTAAATTTCCGAACGGCGAAACAATAGGTACTCTCGATATCCCCTCACAGTCTTACTATCGCATCCAGTTTTTTAAAACCGTCGATAATCTGCGCCTGAGCAACCCTTTGGGCGATATCGTTCTGCCACCCGGTACCATTGCTTACAACTATCTGATGACGGCAGATCCTGCCTCTTTCACCATGAATCTGACCATCGGCGAAATGAAAGTGATCAGCACACCGACCTGCACTGCCGATAACGCGAAAATTATCAACTTTAACGATGTGACCCCTTCGCTGCTGAGCAGCGGCGTCACCCGCAATCTGGACTTCGCCATTACCTGCAAAAGCGACTATGGCTCCTATTCCGCCAAAGCATCGATTATCACAGGAACCCCCTCATCGGACGCTTCCTATATCCGTGTAGAGGATGCTCTGGGCAACAAAGACCGGCTGGGAATAAGAATCACCGATAGTTCCGGTAAAACGATAAAGGTCGACGGCAGTACCTCAGAACAAAAAACCGGTATCACCAGCCAGGGCCCCGCAGAATTTTCCTGGAACGCTACGTTGATTGCCACTAACAAGTCCGCCCCTGCCGGCGGAGTCTTCTCCGCCAGGGCGGAAATCGTTTTTGATATTAAGTAATAGAGTCTTTTCATGGATCGAGAATATATGAATAACCCTGCAACAATTTTTATCAGCATCGCCAGCTATCGTGATCCGGAATTATTGCCCACGCTGCGGGATATGCTGCGGCACGCTGCTCACCCTGAAAATCTCCATATCGCCATTTGTTGGCAGGATGATGAAGATCTGGAGATTTTCGAACAAGCCGGGCTGGAATCTGTGGGTAGCCGAACCGTCGCTGGCTCTGAAGCATTGGCTTATCGCTATCGCCAGGCTCGAATCGACATTATTAGCGTACATTATTACGCCAGCAGGGGAGCCTGCTGGGCACGCAGCCTGGCAGAAACGCTGTTTGAGAACGAAAGCTATTTCCTGCAGATAGATTCCCATTGCCGCTTTACCCCCCACTGGGATGAAGAAATGATCGCCATGCTGCACCAACTGCGTGCAAAATCAGCGCTGCCCATTATTTCTTCTTATCCCCCCGCTTATTCCCCTGGAGAAGACGAAGAAGCGAGCAAGAAGGCTTACGTCAGCCGTTTAATCTTCCGTGAATACAATCCGCAGGGAATACCGATGTTCAGTTCCACGCCCTTTGAGGCAAGCGCACCGGTGCGCGGCAGCTACCTCGCAGGCGGGTTCATCTTTACCAGCGGTGATTTTGTTAAAACCATCCCTAACGATCCGCAGATTTTCTTCGCCGGCGAAGAAATCGCCATGGCCGTGCGCTCATTCACGCACGGATACGATATCTACCATCCGCACAAACCGTTGCTCTGGCACTACTACCAACGTAAAGAACACAACAAGGTCTGGGGCGATCATACCAATCAGGCTAAGGATGAGGGTGTGGTCGAGAAAGCGTGGTGGGAAAGGGACAACATCTCGAAAAATCGTGTCAGAACACTGCTGGGCCTGGAGCCTGACAACGCCGCCAGTCTGAGCCCTTACGTGCTGGGAGGCCAGCGAACCCTGAGGCAATTTGAGTATCAGGCGGGCATTTACCTGAAAAATGGCACGGTGTTACCTGAAGTAATGGCGCCAGAATTGGTGAACTTTTTCACCGATGTCCCCACTGACGAAAACGAATGGATCAGCCGTCAGTCCGCCTACCACAATAAAGCCCTCACGCTGAATAAGTCGGAATACAGTACCAGTGAACCGGATATGAGCGACCTGCATTTGAGCGTTTATAACGAGCAAAATGTCCTGCTGTATAAGCGCACGCTGGGGATCGCGGAGCTTGAGACGTTACGGGAAAAATCGCCAAATGACGAACTGACCCTTTCAATCGAATTCAAAACCGCCGGCACGGTTCACCCCACCGTCGTACGGGTATGCCCGTGGTCCACAACGTCGGGCTGGGGTGCCATCACGGAGAAAGCATGGTGAAAAGCGAAACCTTCTTTTGCAGGTTGATTGGGATCGATACCCTGTTCTCTTTCGACGGGATCATTCCCTCCGCCGCAGATTTCCAGCTCAAGCTAACCTCGTTGATAGAGCAGCTCAATAAAGCTCTGCTGGCGGAAAACCAGCTGCAGGCAGAGAGCGAAGCGCTCTGCCAAGCCTTGTGCGGTTATTTCGACAGGCGTCTCACCAACGACCCGCAGAATAACTCGTTATCCTGGCAACGTTATTCGCTGATGCATTACTTTTACGGCTACAACGAAAGCAAAAAGGCCCCATCCTTACCCGATCAGTTGGACGCCTTATTGCATAGCGACAGCGAAGTGATTTTCCGCTACGCCTGGAAACTACTGGCTCTCCTGATTCAGGTAGAAGGGCAAACTGAAGCCTTGGTTTCGCTCCGTTCAGCCTCCCGTGCCCGTTACTTTTCCCGCGTTCGCCCCGGCTTAGCGTCAGCGAAATCAGAACCCACCCTCTGGGGAACGCAAAACGATACGCTTCCGGATTCGCCGCGCCTGATGGTGTATGTCATTGGACCGTTTGCCGGTAAATGGTTTAGCCAATCCGACCTTTCCACCAGTAACGACAGTGGGATTGTTTGGGTTGTCGCTGAGCACGCGACGTCGCTTGTTAAACGACTCGCGCATTTGAAGGAAAACCACAGCTCGATAGCTACCCTCGCCTTTTTCCCGCTGCTTGCCGACGGGTTTCAAAACAACGGGATCATGATTGAACAAATTACCGCGTGGCAGTATGCCTTTTCTTCCACACGGCTTCCCGAACACCTGCCTTGCATGCTGGGGTTGTATACGCGCCTGAGTCAACAGCGCTACCCACACGATCCCGATCGAGCAATCTGGACCGGAGGTTTGGTGGCTCCCCCCTACGGAGGTCTGAAGTTGGAACCCCGCCTTGTTGAGCTGATTGACGAGCTTGATGCCAGCGATGACGGCAACGATATTTACGCCGTACAGCGACACGCGCTGGGCTCTACGTTCGTAGCCTGGCTTGCTGAAAGTCGGATAATGAATGTTCTGCAAACTATGTTTGACAGTACACAGCTGGATCTCGCCGGCGTTACGCTGGCCGACCACGGGCAAGGATTCACCCGCCACGGCGCATGGTCCCTTTGGCTTGCGGAGAAGTACAGTATTCTGCCGGGCCTTTCCGCTTCAATTGCTATGCCTCCGCTGCCTGTTATTCCCCTCCCGCCGAGGGTGGAAACAGCACCGCCTCTCCCCGGGCCTGTTCCGACGGTCATTGCATTAAAACCAGCCCGTCGACGCTGGCCGAAAATCACCGCACTCCTGATTCTGTTCACTTGCCTGGCGGGCGGATTGAGTTATTACCACTGGCCACATTGGGGGGAAATACACGACCCGTTGACCCAGCTAAAACCGTTTCGAGCACTCCTCAAGGAGCCCACTCCGGCCTCAAACGTCATCCAGTACACATTAAGTGGCACCGCTCCGCTGTTTGAAAATGGCAGCAGTAACCTGATGCCCGACAGCGAAAAGATGCTCGCTGAAATCGTACCAAAGATGGTTCGTACCCCAGAACAAATGTTCCTCATCATCGGCCATTCGGACAATACGGGATCCGCCGCCGTCAATCTGGCGCTTTCAACCGAGCGAGCCCGGGTCATTCGGGACTGGCTGGTTGAACACGGCCGCCTGTCAGCCAGTCAGTTTATCGTTGAAGGCGCGGGAAACTCCCGCCCGGTGGCCAGTAACGACACCCAAAAAGGACGGGCGCAAAACCGCCGCGTCGAGATCATCCCGTTATCAACGCAAAGCAATAAGGATTAAGAGAAACCCGCTTATGAGCAAGAAACCAATGTCCTACCCTATTAATGAAGGCACTTTCGTGACGCTGGAAAATCCAGAAGATCAGTCGATTAATATTCTTCGTTATATGGACGACGACCATAACCCCTACAACATTCTGATTAACCGCGCCACGCTGGAAACAGATCAGACCGTGGATGACTTTTGCGAAAAACAGTGGGAGAAAATGAAGCGTTCCGTGCCGGGATTCGAAGTGGAAGGGAAAAACCTGAAACATGAAATTGGCCCTGCAAAGCTGCCCGTGCTGCAGACCGCCAATAAATTCCTGGAGGACGGTGGCTGGGTCCGGCAGGTATCGTCCATTATTACGCTGCCTTGGCACCCTCAGCTCAACCCAGACTCTCGCAAACTGTTGGTGTTTACGTTGGCGGCAAACAATGATTTTACCGAAGCACAGCGCAAACATTACGTGCGTATTATCAACAGTTTTATTCCTGTAGAAGCCCCAATCAGCGTCGAAAATTGAGTCTTCTCCTCGTGCTGCACCAAGCCCCTTTTGGGGCATGGTGCAGTAATTCCGGACACGACAATAACCTGCAGCGTAGCCTGGCCGTGATCCTTGGCTCATCAAGGAAAGTCCGCACCTCTCGCCGGCCTTTTTATTCCCACGGCAGCAACAGTTGCCGCTCAAGCTGCGGATCCAGCAGCGTTACGTGCAAGCCCACCAGCCGTACGCCACGGCCTTCCCGCCGCTCACGCCACGCCTGCCGCGCCACGTTGAGCAAATCGTCTTTATTCAGCACCGGCCAGACGTGTTCCTGAGTGGTCTGCTGAAAATCCTGAAACTTCAGCTTCACGCCCTGCCGCGCGATATGCAGATCCGGTTTCACCTTGCGCAGCCGCATTTCCAGCTCGGGATAGAGCTTGTCGACAATCAGCGCCTCGCAGTCTTCCCAGTCATGAATGTCTTCCGCCAGCGTGCGTTCCACCCCCACCGATTTACGCAGCCGCTCCGGCGAAACCTCGCGCAGATCAATGCCCTGGCAGCGCTCCCACAGCACCCGGCCAAACTTGCCGAAGCGCTTGAGCAGCAGCGCCAGATCGTACTGCTGCACATCTGCGCAGGTGATCAGCCCCACTTCCTCCAGCCGTTTGGCGGTCACTTTACCCACGCCGGGGATTTTGCTCAGCGGCAGTTGCTGCAAAAAAGCCGGCACCTGCGCCGGCGTGATGACGTATTGCCCGTTCGGTTTGTTCAGCTCCGAGGCAATTTTGGCGAGGAACTTGATCGGTGCGATGCCCGCAGAGGCCGTGAGATTAAGCTCTTCGGCAATCGCCAGGCGGATTTCCTGGGCGATCAGCGTCGCCGAACCGTTGCACTGGGTGCAGTCGGTCACGTCCAGATAGGCTTCGTCCAGCGACAGCGGTTCAATCAGCGGGGTGTAGCGGGCAAAAATTTCGCGAATGTGCAGCGAGGCTTCCTTGTACGCCGCCATGCGGCCTGGCAACAGCTTGAGGTGGGGGCACAGTTTGAGCGCCATCGCCGTCGACATCGCGCTGTGCACGCCATAGCGGCGTGCTGGGTAGTTGGCGGTGCTGATCACTCCGCGTCGGTCGGCGCTACCGCCAATCGCCAACGGAATATCGCGCAGGCTAGGATCGTCGCGCATTTCTACCGCCGCGAAGAAGCAGTCCATATCGACATGAATGATTTTACGCATCGCGCCTCCAATAACACTGTATAAGTATACAGCCAATAATCGAAAGCTCAAGACTCGGTGGACATGGAAAAAACGGCGTTTGAGCCAGATATTTCCGCGTTGTTAAAAAAGCTTAATTTTTCAATAGTATGATTTCCGCTGACTTACTCTCTCATCCTTGTACCCTATGGATTTCATGTGGCGGCTCACAAGGCTGCGGCTCGAAAGACGACGGGTACATCATAAAAGGTATTCCGCATGATCAGGTTTTCCCATTTGCTGTTGGCTTCCGCACTGTCGCTGGTTTCGCTGGCGACGGGGGCCGCCGTCGGCCATGCCCCAGCCATTATCGCCCACCGCGGCGGCACCGCAGACGCGCCGGAAAATACCCGCATCGCGATTGAAACTGCCCTGAAAAATGGCGCCGACGCCATTTGGATTACGCTGCAGCAATCCAAAGATGGAGCGATCGTGCTGTACCGTCCTTCAGATCTCAAAGCATTGACCAACGAACAGGGGCCGGTCTCCGCCCATACTGCCGAACAACTGGCCAAAGTGGATGCCGGCTGGTCATTCGCAAAAGGTGAAACCCATCCGTTTCGCGGCAAAGGCATAGGTATCCCGCGTCTGGACGAGATCCTGGAGGCTTTCCCCAAGGTGACCTTCTATCTGGATATCAAGTCGCCGGACGCCGATCCGACGCAATTTGGCAAAGCGCTGCTGACAACGCTGGAGAAGGCCGACAGCCTGAACCGCACCCGCGTGTATTCTACCGATGCCAAATACCTGCAAGCGCTGCCGCCACAAATCAAACGCTTTGAAAGCCGCGACGAAACCCGCACCCTGCTGGCCAATGTCACCATGGCGCACCAGTGCGAATTGAAAGCGGATAATCAGCAACCGCGCTGGTACGGGCTGGAGCTGAAACGTGAAGTGGAAGTGGTGGAGAAATACACGTTGGGCGAAGGGCGCTCGAAAGCGTTTCTGACCTGGGATAAAGAGTCGATCGATTGTTTCCGTTCGCAAGGTCCGGCGCATATCATTTTGTTCGGCGTTAATTCACCGGCGGAATATCGGCAGGCACTGGCGCTGGGGGCCGACGGGGTGATGGTCAACTCACCGGACGAGGCGAAATCCTTTCGCAAGGCCAAATAGCCGGTAAAAAAAGGGGCGCCACGTGCACCCCTCGTCTTCAGATGATCCGGTGTTTTTCCAACTGCCGCCTCCGCAGCGCCTCTTTGGCTTCGCGCTTCTTGCGCGCATCACAAGGCTCCGGGCAGTCGCAGACCTTTTCCATCCCCAGCGAAGTGATGCCGCCGCAACTGCCCTGCAGGCTTTTGCGCTTGAACACATAGCCCAGCGACATGCCGCCGATCACCAGCAGAAACAGCACGAAGGTGGCGATAAATACCGTCAACATAGCGGCCTCACAAGATCTTTTTCAGATAGGGTTTAAACGCCTCAGAGTAGCGCTCTTCAAATCCGTTGGCGGTTTTCACAATCATGAACACCGGGATCCCCATCAGGTTGGCCAACGCCATACCTCGTTCCGGCCCCAGCACGTTCAGCCCGGTCGACAGGCCGTCGGCGGCCATGCAGGTCGGGCTCAGTACGGTGACCGAAACCAGATGATGATGGATCGGCCGGCCGGTGATCGGATCTATGGTGTGCGAGTAGCGCACGCCGTCTTGCTCAAAGTAGTTGCGGTAATCCCCTGAGGTGGCGATTGATATCTCGCCCGGCTGGATCACCAACTGCGCTTTTTGCTCCACGCCGGCCGTCGGCCGCTCAATGGCGATACGCCACGGTTTTTTCTCGCCGTTGTGGCCGCGGGTACGCACCTCGCCGCCGATATCCACCATGTAATTTTTCACCTGCTGCGATTGCAGGTACTGGGCTATCACATCCACGCCATAGCCTTTGGCGATGGACGAGAGATCGACATACAGTTCCGGAATGTGTTTCACCAGCGCGTTGCCCTGCACCGACAGTTTGTCGATGCCGGTCCAGGCGCGGCGCTGTTCCAGTTCGGCAGCGCTCGGCACCTTGTCCGGCCGCCCTTCCGGGCCAAAGCCCCACAGATTGACCAGCGGCCCGACGGTCACGTCCAGCGCGCCGTCGGTCACGCGGTTAATGCGCAACGCTTCCAGCACCACCTCGGTCGTCGCGGCCGAGACTGGGAAAGGCTTGCCCACCTCGCGGCTGGCGTTGAAGCGGCTCAATTCCGAGCCCGGCCGGTAGGTGGACATTTGATCGTTCACCAACTCCAGGCGTTTATCGATCTCCGCCTGAATTCTGGCCGCCGACGGCGTGCCTTCGCCGGTGACATAACGGATCGAATAAGAGGTCCCCATGGTTTTGCCATCGAGATTCACCTGCTCCGGCCCGCACCCGGTCAACAACAACGTGGCGCCCAACGCCAACGTCGTCATCCAACCCTTCATTGCCCCTATGCGCATTTAGCCACCAAAGTCATCCAGCATGATATTTTCATCTTCGACCCCCAGATCTTTCAGCATCTTGATCACCGCGGCGTTCATCATCGGCGGGCCACACATATAAAACTCGCAGTCTTCCGGCGCCGGGTGGTGCTTCAGATAGTTCTCCAGCAGAACATTATGGATAAAGCCGGTGTAGCCGGTCCAGTTATCCTCAGGCTGGGGATCGGACAGCGCCACGTGCCAGGTGAAGTTTTCATTCTCCGCCTGCAACCGGTTGAAATCATCCTCGTAGAACATTTCACGCAGCGAACGCGCACCGTACCAGAAGGTGATTTTGCGCTTCGAGTTCAGGCGATTGAGCTGATCGAAGATATGCGAGCGCATCGGCGCCATGCCGGCGCCACCGCCGATAAAGATCATTTCGGCATCGGTGTCTTTGGCGAAGAACTCGCCGAACGGCCCGGAGATGGTCACCTTGTCGCCGGCCTTCAGCGACCAGATATAGGAGGACATAATGCCCGGCGGCACTTCCGGCGCGCGCGGCGGCGGCGTGGCGATACGCACGTTGAGCATGATGATGCCCTTTTCATCCGGGTAGTTCGCCATTGAGTAAGCGCGCACCGTGGTGTCGTTCACCGCCGAGCGGTAGCGGAACAGGTTGAACTTGTCCCAATCGCCGCGGTACTCCTCCGGCACGTCAAAATCGGCATAGCTGATGTCGTGGGCCGGCGCTTCTATCTGGATAAACCCGCCGGCGCGGAACGGCACATCCTCGCCATCGGGGATTTTCAGCTTCAGCTCTTTGATAAAGGTGGCTTTGTTATCATTGGAGATAACCTCGCACTCCCACTTTTTCACGCCAAAAATCTCTTCCGGCAGCTCGATTTTCAGATTCTGCTTCACGTTCACCTGGCAGGCCAGGCGGCAGCCTTCTTTCGCTTCGCGCTTGTTGATGTGCGAAAGTTCGGTCGGCAGGATATCGCCGCCGCCCTCTTTAATCACCACCCGGCACTGGCCGCAGGAGCCGCCACCGCCGCAGGCCGAGGACACGAAGATCCCCTGGCTGGAGAGCATGTTCAGCAGCTTGTCGCCCGCCGGGGCGTGAAAACTCTTGCCCTGATCGCCGTTAACTTCCACCGCAATGTCACCGGTGTTCACCAGCTTTGATTTGGCGAACAGGATCAGCAGTACCAGCACCATAACGATGCCGGTAAACATCGCGACGCCTAAAATAATTTCCATAGATTCTTCCCGCCTTTACAACTGAACACCGGAGAAGGACATAAAGCCCAACGCCATCAGCCCGGTGGTGATAAAGGTAATGCCCAGACCGCGCAGCCCTGCGGGGACGTTGGCATACTTGAGTTTTTCGCGGATCCCCGCCATCGCGACAATCGCCAGCATCCAGCCGGTGCCGGAGCCGAAGCCGTACACCACCGATTCTGCGAAGTTGTAGTCGCGTTGCACCATAAAGGACACGCCGCCGAAAATGGCGCAGTTCACGGTGATCAGCGGCAGGAAAATGCCGAGTGCGTTGTACAACGACGGGAAGAAGCGATCGAGGATCATCTCCAGAATCTGCACCAGCGCTGCGATCACGCCGATAAAGGTAATGAAGTTGAGGAAGCTCAGATCGACGCCTTCCATCAACGCGCCATCGCGCAGCACCAGGTTGTAGACCAGGTTGTTCGCCGGCACCGAGATGCCGAGCACTATGGTCACGGCGATGCCCAGACCGAAGGCGGTCGATACCTTCTTCGACACCGCCAGGAAGGTACACATCCCCAGGAAGAACGCCAACGCCATGTTCTCGACGAACACCGCGCGCACAAACAGGCTGATATAATGTTCCATCGGCCGTTACTCCTTTTCGATCTGTGCAGGCTTCAGGGTGCGCAGCACCCAAATCAGCAGGCCGATGATAAAGAACGCGCTCGGCGCCAGCAGGAACAGGCCGTTCGGCTGATACCAGCCGCCGTTCTGCACCGTATCCAGCACCGGAATGCCAAACAGCTTGCCCGAGCCAATCAGCTCGCGCAGGAAACCGACCAGCACCAGGATCACCCCATAACCCAGCCCGTTGCCGATACCGTCCATAAAGCTTTCAATCGGCGGCGACTTCATGGCGTAGGCTTCGGCGCGCCCCATCACGATGCAGTTGGTGATGATCAGGCCGACAAACACCGACAGTTGCTTGGAAATCTCGAACGCATAAGCGCGCAGCAGCTGATCGACCACAATCACCAGCGAGGCGATAATCGCCATCTGCACGATGATGCGCACGCTGTTCGGAATATGGTGACGGATCAGGGAAATAAAGAAGCTGGAGAACGCCGTGACCAGGGTCACCGCGATGGTCATCACCACCGCCGTTTCCAGCTTGGTGGTCACCGCCAGCGCGGAACACACCCCAAGAACCTGCAAGGCTATCGGGTTGTTGTCAAACAGCGGCCCGAGCAGGACCCGCTTAATCTCTTTGGAATCAGCCATTTTTCAGCGCTCCTTCACGAACTTTTTTCAGGAATGGGCCAAAACCTTGCTCGCCCAACCAGAAATCAAAAGTGTGCTGCACGCCGTTGGAGGTCAGCGTGGCGCCGGACAAACCGTCCACCCCGTGCTCATCCCCCTGACGCGCCCCGCCTTTCACCACGCGGATCGCCGGCTTGCCGTCGTTATCAAACAGCTTTTTACCTATCCACTGCCGGCGCCAACCGGCATTCTCAACTTCACCGCCCAGGCCCGGGGTTTCCCCCTGATCGTAATAAGTGATGCCTTTCACCGTGTTGCCGTCGCTGTCCAGCGCCACAAAAGCGTACATCATCGACCACAGACCGGTGCCGTAGACCGGCAGCACGATTTGGTTCACCGCCCCGCCGTTATCGCGCACCAGATAGATCTCCGCCCGGTTGCTGCGGCGTTTGATGCCGGCCGGATCTTCGCCCGCCGACAAAGCGACGCTTTTGGCATCGTCGCGCAGCGCAGCGGCCAGATCGAACGCCGCCGCATTGCCCGCCACAAACTCGCCGCTGTTCAAATCCAGCAGGCGCGGTTCGATACGCTGGGTGAACAGCGCCTTGACCTGCTCGCCTTCCATCTTCGGCTGTAACAGACCGGCCACGTCGAGGATATTGCGCTGCTTGTCGAGCAGCTTTTGCTCTTGCTGTTTGGACTTCAGGCCGACGGCGGAACCCGCCACCACCACCGAACACACCAGACACAGCAGCAGCACCACCAGCAGCGTTTTACCGATAGTGTCGTTTTTAGATTCATTCGCCACGGGCTTTTCTCCGCTTGATGTTGGCCTGCACCACCAGATAATCGAACAGCGGCGCGAACAGGTTGGCGAACAGGATCGCCAGCATCATGCCTTCCGGGTAGGCCGGGTTGACCACCCGGATCAACACGCACATCACGCCAATCAGGATGCCGTACCACCACTTTCCCTTGTTGGTAAAGGCGGCGGAAACCGGGTCGGTGGCCATAAAGATCATGCCGAAGGCAAAGCCGCCCAACACCAGGTGCCAATACCACGGCATGGCGAACAGCGGGTTGGTGGCGGAGCCGATGCTGTTGAACAGGAAGGCGGTTGCCATCATGCCGAGCATCACGCCGGCGACAATGCGCCAGGAAGCCACGCGGCCAAACAGGATAATCGCGCCGCCGATCAGGATCATCAGCGTGGAGACCTCACCTACCGAACCTGGGATGTTGCCGAGGAAGGCATCCATCCAACTGATCGACTGGCCGGTAGCCACGTTGCTCAGGCTGTGCGCCCCGCCCACGCTCCACTGCGCCAAGGGCGTAGCGCCGGAGAAGCCGTCGGCGGCGGTCCACACCAGGTCACCGGAGATTTGCGCCGGATAGGCGAAGAACAAGAAAGCGCGCCCCGCCAGCGCCGGGTTGAGGAAATTGCGCCCGGTGCCGCCGAAAATCTCTTTCGCCACCACCACGCCGAAGCTGATGCCCAGCGCCGCCTGCCACAAAGGCAGCGTTGGCGGCACAATCAGCGCGAACAAAATAGACGTGACGAAGAAACCTTCGTTAATCTCATGCTTGCGGATGACCGCGAACAGCACTTCCCAGAAACCGCCGACGAGAAACACCACGGCGTAGATCGGCATAAAGTAGCAGGCGCCCAGCACCATTTTGCTGATCCAGCCGGCATCCGCCGCCAGCGACGCCCCCAGCCATTGCGCCAACCGGTAATGCCAGTCGCCCGCCAGCACCTGTTGCAGCTGATCGCCGCTGTACAGATGGTGCAGCGCCGGAATGGCCTGCTGGCCGACGTTGTACATACCCCAGAACATCGCCGGGAATACCGCCAACCACACCAGGATCATCATGCGTTTCAGATCGATGGCGTCGCGCACGTGCGAAGCGCCGCGCGTCACCAGACCGGGGGTGTAAAACACCGTGGTAGTCGCTTCAAACAGCGGGTACCACTTTTCCAGCTTGCCGCCCGGCGTGAAGTGATGCTCGATCTTGTCAAAAAAGTTCTTCAGGCCCATCGGTTATCCTTCCTGCTCAATCTTGGTCAGCACGTCGCGCAGCACCGGCGCATATTCATACTTGCCCGGACAAACGAAAGTGCACAGCGCCAGATCTTCCTCGTCCAGCTCCAGACAACCCAGCGCCTGCGCGCTGTCGGTATCGCCCGCCAGCAGATCGCGCAGCAGCAGAGTCGGCAGAATGTCCAGCGGCATCACCCGTTCGTAGTTGCCGATCGGGACCATTGCGCGCTCGCCGCCGTGGGTGGTGGTCGAGAAGGCGAACAGCTTATTTTTCAGGAAATGGCCCAGCGTGGTGCGGGTAATGGAGAATTTGTCCGGCGAAGGCGCGATCCAGCCGAACAGCTGTTTATCACGCCCTTCCTGCAGCACGCAAACCTGCGAGTGAAAACGGCCGAGATACGCATTCGGGCCGGCGACATGAGTACCGCTCAGTACCGAGCCGGAAATCACCCGGTTCTCGCCGCTTTTAAGGCGACCGGCGGTCAGTTGCTCAATGCTGGCGCCCAACCGGGTACGCAGCAGCACCGGCAGTTCCACCTGCGGCCCGGCCAGCGCCACCACCCGACGGGTGTCGAGATGGCCGGTGGTGAACAGCGTGCCGATGGCGATGACGTCCTGATAGCCGATATGCCAGACGGTTTTTTTCAAACTGACCGGTTCGAGGAAGTGAATGTGGGTGCCCACCAGCCCGGCGGGATGCGGGCCGGCGAATTCGTTGTAGGTTATCTGCGCGCCAGGCTGTTTGCCCAGATTCGCACCTGCGGCGTGGCAAACGTGCAACTTGCCGTCGGTCAGGCGCGCCAGCACCGCCAGCCCGGCGTTAAAGGCCTCCCGTTGCCCGGCAATGATCACCTGCGGATCGGCGGCCAACGGCTGGCTGTCCATGGCGGTCACGAAGATGGCGCGCGGGGTGGTGCCGGGACACGGCGTTTTACTGAAGGGGCGGGTGCGCAGCGCGGTCCACAGGCCGCTGGCGATCAGTTCGCCTTCAACCTGCTCTCGCGGCAGCTCCGCCAGTTCGGCGACCGGATAATGAGCGAACTCAAGTTGCTCGTCACCGCCGTTTTCTATCGCAATCACCACGGACTGCAACACGCGGCGCTCACCGCGGTTGATTGCCGCAATGCGCCCGCTGGCGGGAGCCGTGAAGAAAACCCCGGGGTTCTTTTTATCTTCGAACAACGCCTGGCCTTTCTTAACGGTATCGCCTTCCTGCACTAACATGGAAGGGCGCATGCCGACGTACTCTTCCCCAAGCAGGGCAACATGCTGAACTGGTGGGCCGTCCTGAATCGCCTGAACCGGGGCTCCGGCAATGGGCAGATCTAACCCTTTTCTGATTTTAATCATAGGATTTATACGATGTTGGCTAGGTTTACACGTCTTACCGGCCCCAGAGGCTGGCGCTGACGATGCCTGGATGATGAGACTGCAACGGCAGCCTCCGGGTTAAGCGCAACGGCATCACGCTCAACATGAATTTTTTCGCGCCGATAAAATGGGGTTACGCACATTCCCTTGATTAACTCCCGCCGGCCTCGTTCGGCACGATAAAAAAGGTTTTCTCGACAAAAACGCTGTTAATACTTTGTTGCCGCAGAACCCATGTTATCGCCATGGAGATAAGCTCGAGGCCTTCTTATGCAACTGCAACAACAGGTTAATTGGAGACGGAATATTAACATTTTTCACCACTTTGTTCTGCGTTGAGCAGTGACCTGAGTCAAGCAAATGCAATTAAATTTCTGCTGTTTTGCATTACCAATCGTTAAAAACTGCCTGTCGATTCACTTTTATCGAAGTTTGTAGTTTTTTTATACATATCGCATATTGCTAAAAAAAAACACACTGGTAATCTGGCGGTGTTTTAAAGCAGTAAAACAATAATCAGTGGCATGCCGGCCGAGTTCATTGAGCCAGCAGATAAATATAAGCAGGAATAATAATGAGCAAAATCGCGCTGTTGTTTGCGATGCTTTTTTCTATGCCGATGATCACGGCCTGCAGCGCCAGCGAGCAGGTTCCCGAGGCACCGGTAGTTAAACAGCAATTAGTAGGTTCACCGGTCTATATTCAGATCTTCAAAGAAGAACGCACGCTGGAATTGTATGCCAAAATGGGCAATGAATTCCGTCTGGTGAACTCCTTCCGCATCTGTAATTTTTCCGGCGGGCTTGGCCCGAAACGCCGTGAAGGCGACTTCAAAAGCCCGGAAGGTTTTTATAGCGTCGACGCACGCCATCTGAAACCCGACAGCAAATATTATCGCGCAATAAATATCGGCTTCCCGAACGATTACGACAAGTCGCAGGGTTAT
Source organism: Serratia sp. 22264 (assembly GCF_052045345.1). Classification (NCBI taxonomy): domain Bacteria; kingdom Pseudomonadati; phylum Pseudomonadota; class Gammaproteobacteria; order Enterobacterales; family Yersiniaceae; genus Serratia; species Serratia sp. 22264. Next base: position 62,068 of record NZ_JBQEOY010000003.1, on the reverse strand, counting down.
TCCGGCGCTTATCTGATGATCCACGGCGAATGTAAATCGATTGGTTGTTACGCGATGACCAACACCTATATGGATGAGATCTACCGTTACGTAGAAGCCGCATTCGCTTATGGTCAGAACCGGATCGATATCAGCATCTATCCGTTCCGCATGACCGAACAGAACCTGAAGCGTCACCGCTCATCCAGCGATATCGCCTTCTGGAACCAGTTGAAACCGGGCTACGACTACTTCGTCAAGAATCACCTGCCGCCGGTGGTCAGCGTCTCCAATGGCCAGTACGTGCTGGGTCAGCCCGTCATGAGCAGCAACCAGATGACGCAGTACGCGTCAACGGCTCCCGCTGCCAGCACCAACCCCTTCGCTCAAACCAAGCCGCTCACCGAAGTGAAATAATGCGAACTCGCCTGGCGCAATCTTGTGCCAGGTTTCATTCGCCGTCAGCGGTTGGGTAGCAATCACGGTGACCACATCGTCAGGTGTGGTCTGCTGCTGAAAATCAATCTCCACATCCTGATCGAGCAACGTGGCTTTGCCAAACGGCGCGCGGCGGGTGATCCAATATAAGTTGGTGGAGCAGTAGGCCATCACAAAACGCCCGTCCGACAGCAACATATTGAATACCCCTTTCTTGCGCAGTTGATCCGCCAGCAAAGCGATATAGCGGAATACCGGCGGCCAACGGCTCGGGGTGCGCGGGTATTTCAGGGAAAGCTGATGCAGCAGCCAGCAGAACGCATATTCGCTGTCAGTCTGACCCACCGGGCGGAAGGTACCGGTTTCCAACTGGCGATAGCCTTTCAACTGACCATTGTGCGCGTAGGTCCAGTTGCGGCCCCACAGCTCGCGGGTAAACGGGTGGGTATTTTCCAGCGCCACTTCACCGCGGTTGGCCTGGCGGATATGCGATACCACCGCGCAGGATTTGATCGGGTACTCCTGCACCAGGCGGGCGATCGGCGAATCGAAACTCGGTTGGGGATCCTTAAACGTACGGCAGCCGTTCCCTTCATAGAAGGTAATGCCCCAACCATCTTTATGTGGCCCGGTACGGCCACCGCGCTGAACCAGCCCGGTAAAGCTAAAGCAGATATCGGTCGGTACGTTCGCGCTCATCCCGAGCAGTTCACACATCGCTTGCCACTCCTTACCCACACTGGCACTGTCTATGCGGGCGCAACATGCAGCGCCCCTAAAAATGTCGCGGGGGCGGCATGCCCCCTGAAGCCATTACGCTTTAACCATCTCTTTTTCAATCAGCTGAATCAAGATGTGAATCGCTTTGATATGGATTTCCTGAATACGGTCTGCGTAGCCGAAGTGCGGTACGCGGATTTCCACATCGGCGGAGCCGGCCATTTTGCCGCCGTCTTTACCCGTCAGGGTGATCACTTTCATCCCTTTGGCGCGCGCCGCTTCGATAGCTTTAATGATGTTGCCCGAATTGCCCGAAGTGGAAATGCCCAGCAATACGTCGCCTTCGCGGCCTACCGCTTCCACGTAACGTGAGAACACGTATTCGTAACCGAAATCGTTGCTGACGCAAGACAGGTGGCTGACATCGGAAATGGCAATCGCCGGATAGCCTGGACGGTTTTCGCGGTAGCGACCGGTCAGCTCTTCGGCAAAGTGCATGGCGTCACAGTGAGAACCGCCATTGCCACAGGAAATCACTTTCCCACCGGCTTTAAAGGAATCGGCCAGCAGCACTGCCGCGCGTTGAATGGCGTCGATATTGGCATCGTCATTGATAAATTTCGCCAGGGTATCGGCCGCTTCGTTCAGTTCACTGCGAATAAGGTCGTGGTACATGAGGAACCTCTTGTTATCGTCAATCTTCCGCTCCGCAGTGTACCGGATCGGGGAAAAACCGAGAAGCACTGTGAGCCAAACAGCGCGCCGGTTGAGGTACGAGTGAGGTTTTTGATTATTGATGCGCTCAGTTTGTGACTTAAGTTGTAATTAAACTGTAAATGCATTGATAAAAATATGGGGTTGTACTAAAACCTATTACATACATACAACAGGTCAGACCTCTTACTACTTCGGAGCTTCTTATGATGGTTCTTAGTATTGTTGTTTTACTGGCACTCATTGGTGTGGTGTTTTATCACCGAGTGAACCTCACCCTCAGTAGCCTTATTCTGCTGGCATATACCGCCGCCATGGGCGTTATCGGCCTGTGGACCTTCTGGATGCTGCTGCCGCTGGCGATCGTCCTTCTGCCGCTGAACGTGACTTCCCTGCGCCGTTCGATGCTGTCCGCTCCGGCTCTGCGCGCGTTCCGCAAGGTAATGCCGCCGATGTCCACAACCGAGAAAGAAGCGATCGAAGCCGGCACCACCTGGTGGGAAGGCGATCTGTTCCGCGGCCAACCGGACTGGAACAAGCTGCATAATTATCCGAAACCGCAACTGACCGCCGAAGAACAAGCGTTTATCGACGGCCCGGTGGAGGAAGCCTGCCGCATGGCTAACGACTTCCAGATCACCCATGAACTGGCCGACTTGCCGCCGGAACTGTGGGCCTATCTGAAAGAACACCGTTTCTTTGCGATGATCATCAAGAAAGAATACGGCGGCCTGGACTTCTCTCCTTATGCTCAGGCGCGCGTGCTGCAAAAACTGTCCGGCGTTTCCGGTATTCTGGCGATCACCGTCGGCGTGCCAAACTCCCTCGGCCCTGGCGAGCTGCTGCAACACTACGGCACCGACGAGCAGAAAAACCACTACCTGCCGGGCCTGGCACGCGGCGACGAGATCCCTTGTTTCGCCCTGACCAGCCCGGAAGCGGGTTCAGACGCCGGCGCTATTCCGGATGTCGGCACCGTCTGCATGGGCGAGTGGCAAGGCGAACAGGTATTGGGCATGCGCCTGACCTGGAACAAACGCTATATCACGCTGGCGCCGGTCGCGACCGTGCTGGGCCTGGCGTTCAAACTGCATGACCCGAACCGTCTGCTGAGCGACAACGAATCACCCGGCATCACCTGTGCGTTGATCCCGACCAGCACCCCAGGCGTTGAAATCGGCAATCGCCACTTCCCGCTGAACGTACCGTTCCAGAACGGGCCAACCCGCGGCAGCGACGTGTTCGTGCCTATCGATTACATCATCGGCGGGCCAAAAATGGCCGGCCAGGGCTGGCGCATGCTGGTTGAGTGTCTGTCGGTAGGCCGCGGCATTACCCTGCCTTCCAACTCGACCGGCAGCGTGAAGTCTATGGCGCTGGCCATTGGCGCTTACGCCCATATCCGCCGTCAGTTCAAGATCTCTATCGGCAAGATGGAAGGCATCGAAGAACCGTTGGCGCGTATCGCCGGTAACACCTATGTGATGGATGCGGCGGCAACGCTGATCACCAGCGGCCTGATGCTGGGCGAGAAACCGGCGGTGCTGTCAGCCATCGTGAAATACCACTGTACCCACAGAGGCCAGCAGGCAATCATTGATGCAATGGATATCGCCGGCGGTAAAGGCATCATGTTGGGCAAATCCAACTTCCTGGCCCGAGCCTACCAGGGCGCACCGATCGCCATCACGGTTGAAGGCGCCAATATCCTGACCCGCACCATGATGATCTTCGGCCAGGGCGCCATCCGCTGCCATCCCTACGTACTGGACGAAATGGCGGCTGCGCAAAGCAATGATCTGAACGCCTTCGACAAATCGCTGTTCGGCCATCTGGGCCACGTGGGCAGCAGCAAGGTACGCAGCTTCTGGCTGGGCCTGACCAATGGCCGCACCAGCAGCACACCGACCAAAGATGCGACACGCCGTTACTACCAACAGTTGAACCGTCTGAGCGCGAACCTGGCGCTGCTGTCGGACGTCTCCATGGGCGTGCTGGGCGGCAGCCTGAAACGCCGCGAGCGTATCTCCGCCCGCCTGGGGGATATCCTCAGCCAAATGTACCTGGCTTCCGCAACGCTGAAACGTTTTGAGGATGAAGGCCGTCAGAAAGAAGATTTGCCGCTGGTGCATTGGGGGGTGCAGGACAGTCTGCATCAGGCAGAACAAGCGTTGGACGATCTGCTGCGCAACTTCCCGAACCCTTTTATCGCCGGCGTGATGCGCTTCGTGATCTTCCCGTTCGGCCGCGTGCATACCGCACCTTCTGATCGTCTGGACCACCAGTTGGCCAAGATTATCCAGCAGCCGTCCGCAACCCGCAGCCGCCTTGGACGCGGCCAGTACCTGACGCCAAGCGAGCATAACCCGGTTGGCCTGCTGGAAGCCGCGCTGGCAGACGTCATTGCCGCCGAGCCGATTCACCTGCGCCTGTGCAAGGAAAGCGGCAAAAACCTGCCGTTTACCCGCTTGGATCGCCTGGCGCAGCGTGCGCTGGAAGAGGGCAAGATCAGCGCCGATGAAGCGAAGATCCTGGTGAAAGCCGAAGAGAGCCGCCTGCGTTCCATCAACGTAGATGACTTCGAGCCGGATGCGCTGGCGGCCAACAAGCCGGAAAAGCCGGTAGCGACGTCTAAACGCCAGCAACACACCGAAGCGGCGTAACAGCGTTACTCCCGTTCATCCAGGGGCGATCATTATCGCCCCTTTTTCTTTTTGTGGCACAGCAAAATGCGCGGCGGCTCGCAGCCTTGCCAGAACGGCTAATTTAACTTCGGGAATAATCGGATAGACTGCGTAGCGGGTGCTCTGGATCTTTCTTTCCGGGGCATAAGCAACGGATAGAAAGAGAAAGGCCCCGAGTCGATATTATCAACCCGAGGCCACTCTGAATGTCTAGCAACATCAGGTTAGCCTCTTACCCGCCGGAAGGCAAGGATAAGGAGGTCAGAAATGCAGCAGGAACGGGTCGTTCTGAGGCTGATGATTATCTGCATGACGCTGATTGCGTTCATGTTGATCACTCGCGGTTCGCTATGTGAACTGCGCATCAAACTGGGAGACACGGAGGTTGCGGCCATTTTGGCTTACGAATCCGAAGGGTAAGGCAACCCAACGGCGGGGTTCGCCCCGCCCGTTGGTTGTTAGGCAGAGATCCATGAGCACCCTCTTCCTGCCGGCGGTGCCCAAACAACGCCTAGCCGTTCTGGCGGATACGCGCCAGCAGTGCGTCGATATGCTCAATCTGCGCCGCGTTGACGATCAGCGCACGGCCCAGGTTCAGGGCGCTGCGCTGGCATTCGGCGCGCATTTCGGCATCGCTGATGCTGTCCAGATCGGCGACGTGTGCCAGGCCGATAGTGCGGCGGATCAGCTCGCTGCCGCAGTAACCTATGGCATCGGTCCATACCTGCTGCAGAAACTGTTCGGCATAGCCCGGCACCGCCAGCGCTATCTCGCGGGTTTGCTGGTGGCACAGCGCCAGGAAGCGATCGGCAAAAATCAGCCAAAGTTCACGCACATCCTGCAGGCGTTGCTCCCGCCCGGCGGCGGCATCGCGCGGCCCTAACAGGCCCGGCAAACCGCAGTAATTCAGCAACAGGTTACCCAACGCGCTGCCGACGTCAAAACCTATCGGGCCATAGAAACCAAACTCGGCATCTATCGCCTTCAGCTTGCCTTCCGCAACAAAAATCGAGCCGCTGTGAATATCGCCGTGCAGCAGCGCTTCCGCCTTGCTGAGGAAACGGTGCTTCAGCCCGGCCACCGCCAGCCTCAACGCGGTATCGTCACGCAGCGCTCGCACCTGCGGCAACAGTGCCTCGTCGAACTGGTTGCGTTCGTGATCGATATAAGGATCGGTAAAGAACAGATCTTCGGTGATCTGGCACAGTTCAGGGTTGGTGAAGCGGCTGACCTCAGCCTTTTTTTGTTGCGCCGTCTGGTAAAAATCGGAGGTATGAAACAGGGTTTGCGCCAGATATTCTGCCAGTTGTCCGGCCGCCAACGGGTAATAGTGGCCTTTGATCAGCTCGTTGCGCCAGATATGGTGATCGGAAAGATCCTCTTGCACCATCACCGCCAATTCAGGATCGTGATGCAGCACCTTCACCGTATGCCGTGGGCAAACGCTGCCGTGTATCAACAGGGTTTCCGCTTCAATGCGCGCCCGATCCAGGGTCAGCGGCCAGGATTCGCCCACGCAGCGTACGTACGGCAACGCCTGCTTGACGATCACCCGGCTTACGCCGTCGCGATCGCGGATTTTGAACACCAGGTTCAGGTTGCCGTCACCAATCTCGTCAGCGCTCACCAGCGCCTGCGGATCGGCCAACTGCCCGTATTGGCGGGCATATTCAACGGCATCGGCAGCAGTAAAGGTACGATAAAGCGACATTCCCAACCCCTCTGATTTTTCTCACTGACACAGCGATGTTATTTTTTTAGACGTAAAAGCATTTGGACGTCTATACATCCGTATGGCATGTTGGCAGAATACCTTTTCAGATGCAATAACAACGCAACAAGGATTTAACTGCCGATGCAATCGCTTAACACCACCAGTTTGACCCTGAGTGACAACCGACTTTGGATCCTCGATCAGCAGGCTTTGCCGCAGGAAAAACAGTGGCGCCAATGTGACACCGTAGAAGAGTTGGTCGATCACATCCTCACCTTGCGGGTACGGGGCGCACCGCTTATCGGCCTGTCCGCCAGCCTGTTGCTGGCGCTGCTGGCGGAACGCGGCCTGCCGCGTGAAGAACTGGAGCAAGCGTTGGCCACCTTACGCGCCTCGCGCCCGACGGCGGTGAATCTGATGAACAATCTGGACCGCATGAAGCAGGCTCTGGCACAACCGCTGTGGGTGCCTGCGATGGTGGAAGAAGCGTTGCGATTGGTGGAAGAGGACCGTAAGTTGTGCGAGCGGATTGCTGACCATGGCGCGGAACTGGTGCAGCCCGGCAGCCGCCTGCTGACCCATTGCAATACCGGTGGTTTGGCGACCGCCGGCGTCGGCACGGCTATCGGGGTGTTGCTGCGCGCCCATCAGCAAGGGAAAGTACAACAGGTGTGGGTCGACGAAACCCGTCCATTACTGCAAGGCGGTCGCCTCACCGCCTGGGAACTGGGCGAGCTCGGCATTCCCTACCGGCTGATTTGCGATTCGATGGCCGCCAGCCTGATGGCGCAGGGCCAGGTAGATGCCGTGTGGGTTGGCGCAGACCGTATTGCCGCCAACGGCGACGTCGCCAACAAGATTGGCACCTACAGCCTGGCGGTGCTGGCGCACTATCACCGCATTCCGTTCTACGTGGCCGCTCCGCACACCACCCACGATCCGCACTGCCCGAACGGCGCGGCCATCCCGATTGAGCAACGGGCCGCAACCGAAGTGACCGGCGTGTCCGGCAGTTTCGGATCATGCCAGTGGGCACCTGCCGATGCCCCGGTTTATAACCCGGCGTTTGACGTGACGCCTGCGGCGCTGATTAGCGGTTGGGTGTTCGACAGCGGCGTGATTACGCCGCAACAGGTCAATGACGGGATCTTCCAGCAGGCGCTGGGGTAATCAATAACGGGGCGCGAGAACCGCCCCGTTAAACGTTAATCCAGGCGCGGATAGGCATCGGCGATCCTGTCGCCGGTAAAATGCGCGACCCAACCTTCCGGATTATCGAAGACGCGGATCGCGGTAAAGTTGGGCGCCGACCCCATATCGAACCAGTGACGGGTATTGGCCGGTACCGAGATCAGATCGTTCTTCTCGCACAAGATCTGGAAGATCTTGCCATCCAGATGCAGGCAGAACAGCCCCGCGCCGGCCACAAAGAAGCGCACCTCATCTTCGCCGTGCGTATGTTCGGAAAGAAATTTGCTGCGCAAGACTTCGCGTTGCTCATTATCCGGACGCATGCTGATCACGTCCCAACTTTGATAACCTTTCTCCGCCACCAGCCGATCAATCTCGTGCTGATAGGCGGCAATCACCGCCGCCGGCTCCGGGTTTTCACCCAGTTCGCGATCCGCCTGCCAGCGCTCGAAGCGCACGCCAATTTGCGCCAGTTGCCGTTGAATAGCCTCGGCATCCTGGCTTTGCCATAACGGCTGCTGCGGCTCTTTATCGCTGAAAATGGTCAATCCACTCATGAGGCAAACTCCCCTAAATCGATCTGATCAAAACGGTTAACCTGCGGGTGCCGGCTCTGCGCGTCGGCATCGTCGCGGATCAACTGGCAAGTACGCCAGCCTGCGGCGCGTGCGGCGTCCAACTCTTGATGAATGTCGGAAAGGAACAACAGCTCGTCGGGCGCAATGCCGATTTCAGCGGCAATATTTCGGTACGAAGCGGTTTCACGCTTGGCGCCGACGTGGGTATCGAAATAGCCGCTGAACAGCGGCTGCAAATCCCCGGCGTCGCTGTAGCCGAACAGCAGCTTTTGCGCCTCCACCGAGCCGGAAGAGTAGACGTACAGTTTCAGCCCTTGCTGCTGCCAGGCGGCCAGTTGCCCAGCCACTTCCGGATACAGATGGCCGCGAAAATCACCGTTCCGGTAGCCGCTGCGCCAAATGATGCCCTGCAGCGCCTTCAGCGCGGTAGATTTGCGATCTTCATCCATAAAACGGTACAGCGCGGCAATCAGTTGCTCAATGTCCGCTTGCGGCTGGTCAATCTCCTGCCGCAGAGCGGCCAGCGGTGCAGCCACTTCGGCATCGGCGGCGTGCTCACGGAGAAACTCAGCCAGCCGCTCACGCGCATAGGGAAACAGCACCTGGTGCACGAAGCGGATATCGCTGGTGGTGCCTTCAATATCGGTGACGATGGCGCGGATCATTTAGCCTCCAGTAAACGGCGTTGCAGTTCGCACTGGAACAGGAATTCCAGCCCTTCAAGGTGACGACGGGCTTCCGCAACCTGGCGGCCCCAGCAATACAGGCCGTGTCCACGAACCAGAAAACCGTACTGCAGTGGCGTCACTTCGGCATAAGCCGCCACGCGCGCCGCAAGCCGCGGAATATCCTGATCGTTATCGAAAATGGGAATGATCACGCTGTCCAGATGGCTGCTCTGGCCACCGAGCGATTTTTGCATTTCATAGCCCTGCAACACGAGGCCATCGCTGCGCTCAACGCGCGACAGTACGGTCGCATTCACCGAATGGGTGTGCAGTACCGCACCTATCTGCGGATACAGCCGGTAAATCAGGGTATGCAGGCCGGTTTCCGCCGAAGGCGTGCGACCGCTCGGCACATGATTGGTCGCGGTTTCCACCAGCAGGAAGTCCGTTTCGGTCAGGCTGCCTTTATCCTTGCCGGATTCGGTCACCAGGCAGCGTTGATTGTCGAGACGCAGCGACATATTGCCGCCGGTCGCCGGGCACCAGCCCTTTTCGCCAATCCAGTGGCAGGCAGCCAGTAGCGCTGTAAGTTGCGGATTTTCTGTCATTATTTTTCCCGGTCAGTAAGGTCGTCCAGCAGGTGAAGCTTAGAATGATTTGCTTATATAGTTAGATCATTTCTTCATTTAGCCATCTAAGCGTCTTGATTGCCAAATACTAACATCGTGTTATATTGACGGCAACCTAAGCGCCAGGAGTATTAGCCTGCTATGAGCACGTCAGCATTGATTCCCGACAGTAAATTGCCCGCTCTGGGCACCACCATTTTCACGCAGATGAGTGCGCTGGCGGCGCAGTATCAGGCGATCAACCTGTCGCAGGGCTTCCCCGATTTCGATGGCCCGGATTATCTGAAAGATCGCCTGGCCTGGCACGTCAGCCAGGGTGCCAACCAATATGCCCCAATGACCGGTGTTGCGCCATTGCGCGAAGCCATCGCCGAGAAAACCGCCGGGCTGTACGGTTGGCTGCCGGACGCCGCCTGCGAAATCACGGTGACGGCCGGCGCCACTGAAGCGCTGTTCGCTGCCATCAGCGCGTTGGTGCGCCCCGGCGATGAAGTGATTTGTTTCGACCCGAGCTACGACAGCTATGCGCCGGCGGTCACGCTGTCCGGCGGCATATTGAAGCGCATTGCGCTACAACCCCCTGCGTTCAGCGTGGACTGGCAGCAGTTTGCCGAATTGCTTTCGCCACGTACCCGGTTGGTGATCCTCAATACGCCGCACAACCCGTCCGCCACCACCTGGCAGGCGGAAGATATGCAACAGCTGTGGCATGCCATTAGCGATCACGAAATCTATGTGCTGAGCGACGAAGTGTATGAGCATATTTGCTTCGCCCAGGGCGGCCATGCCAGCGTGCTGGCCCATCCGCAACTGCGGCAACGTGCCATTGCGGTCTCCTCTTTCGGCAAAACCTTCCACATGACCGGCTGGAAAGTGGGCTATTGCGTGGCCCCCGCCGCGCTGAGCGCCGAAGTCCGTAAAGTGCATCAATACCTGACTTTCTCGGTCAATACCCCGGCACAGCTGGCGCTGGCGGATATGCTGCGCAGCGAGCCGGAGCATTGGCAACAGTTGTCGGCGTTTTACCGCGCCAAGCGCGATCGCTTCGTGCAGGCGCTGTCAAACAGCCGACTGGAAATTTTACCCTGTGAAGGTACATACTTCTTGCTGGCGGATTACAGCGCGGTCTCCGATTTGGATGACGTCGCTTTCTGTCATTGGTTAACCGAGCACGTGGGCGTGGCGGCAATTCCGCTGTCGGTCTTCTGTGCCGATCCTTTCCCTCATAAATTGATCCGGCTGTGCTTCGCTAAACAGGACGCCACGCTGGATGCGGCTGCGGAGCGGTTATGTCGACTTTAAAAATTACCCTGTTGCAGCAACCGCTGGTCTGGCGCGACGGCGAAGCCAACCTGCGCCATTTCGATGAGCAGTTGGCACCGCTGACCGGCCGCGATCTGATCGTGCTGCCGGAAATGTTCACCACCGGTTTCGCGATGGACGCCGGGGAAAGCGCGCTGCCGGAACAACAGGTGATCGCCTGGCTGCACGGCTGGGCCAGCAAAAGCAACGCTCTGGTCGGTGGCAGCGTGGCGCTGAAAACTGCCGAGGGCGCGGTCAACCGTTTCTTGTTGGTCGAACCGAACGGCCGGGTGCATGCTTACGATAAGCGCCACCTGTTCCGCATGGCCGGCGAGCACCTGCATTACCGCGCCGGTAAAAAACGCGAGATTTTCGAATGGCGCGGCTGGCGCATTCTGCCGCAGATCTGTTACGACCTGCGCTTCCCGGTGTGGTCCCGCTACCAGCAGGATTACGATCTGGCGCTGTACGTCGCCAACTGGCCGGCGCCGCGCAGCAAACATTGGCAAACGCTGCTGGCCGCACGCGCCATTGAGAATCAGGTCTACGTGGCCGGCTGCAACCGCGTTGGCGAAGACGGCAACGGGCTGAACTACAGCGGCGACAGCCTGATCCTCAGCCCGCAAGGCGAAACTCTGGCGCAGGCGGAACCGGGCGCCGCCGCACGGTTGGACGCCGAACTGTCGCTGGAAAACCTACAGAGTTACCGCAGCGCTTTCCCGGCCTGGCGCGATGCCGACAGCTTCCTGCGGCACGATTGATCCTTTGATCCTTACGGGCGCAGTCTGCTGCGCCCGCTCTCTTCAGGAAAGCTCCTCCTCAGTCGCATTTTTCTCTGCCGCATCGATCCGGTTGAACAACAGATTCAGCAACAGCGCCGCCAGACACGACGCGCTAATGCCAGAATGCAGCAAAGTGCGGACCCAATTCGGGAACTGATCGTAAAAAGTCGGCATCACAATCGGGATCATGCCGAAGGCAATCGCCGTCGCCACCACCACCAGATTCATGTTGTCCTTATACTCCACCTTCGCCAGAGTGCGAATGCCGCTGGCAGCCACCGAACCGAACAGCACCACGCCGGCACCGCCCAATACCGGCAACGGAATGCAGGCCACCAGCCGCCCCAGAACCGGCAACACGCCCAGCAGCACCAGAATGGCGCCCCCGGCACTGACCACAAAACGGCTTTTCACGCCGGTGATCGCCACCAGGCCGATATTCTGGGCAAACGAGCTTTGCGGAAATGAGTTAAATACCGGCGACAGCGCGCTGGAGAGCATATCGGCGCGCAGCCCCTTGGCGATACGACGCGAATTGACCGGCGAACCCACAATTTCCCCCACCGCCATCAGCCCGGCTGTGGTTTCCGTCAACAGCACCAGCACGATCAACAGCATGGACAGGATCGCGCTCAGCTCGAAGGTTGGCCAACCGTAGGCGAAAGGTTCGGGGAAGGCCAGCCACGGCCCGTTGCCCACGGCGGCAAAGCTCACTTTCCCCGCCAGCGCCGCCGCTACGCAGCCCACGGCCATCGCCAGCAGTACCGACAACCGCTTCAACGTCGGGGAACCGATCTTATTGAGCAACAAAATGACCGCCAGCGTGAAAGCGGCCAGGCCAATATTCCCGGTCGCCCCCCAATCCGCCGCCTTGGCGTTGCCGCCCATCGCCCAGCGCACCGCCACCGGCATCAAAGACAGGCCGATCACCGTCACCACGGTGCCGGTCACCACCGGCGGGAAGAAGCGGATAATTTGCGAGAAAAACGGCGCGATCAACAGCCCCGCCAGCGAAGCGGCGATCACCGCACCGAATACCGCAGGCAGCCCGCCGTCCCCAGTGACGATAGTCACCATGGTCGCCACCCCGGCGAAGGAAACGCCCTGCACCAGCGGCAGGCGTGAACCCAGGCCGGGCAGGCCGAGGGTTTGCAGCAACGTCGCCAGCCCACTGACAAACAGCGCCGCCGTCACCAGCATGCCAATCTGCGGCGCGCCTAAACCCGCAGCCGAGCCGATGATCAAGGGTGGCGCGATAATTCCACCGTACATGGTTAAAATATGCTGCAGGCCGAAGGCAAAGGTTTTTCCCAGCGGCAGTTTTTCATCTTCCGGGCAGCACGAGGCCGCACCCTTATCCTGAGACAGAGCCATATTTCCCCCCGTTGACTGGGTGATTGAATCCGGGAGCGCGGTACGCCGCGCCCGAGGGTACGTCAGTGGATCAGATCAACTGCCGCGGTAGGTCGAGTACGAATAAGGGCTGATTAACAGCGGTAAATGGTAATGCTGCGTCGCATCGCCGACGACAAAATCGATAATCGCCGTGGCATACAGCGTATCGCGCCGGCCTGCGGCAAAATAACCGCCTAGATCGGCATACAGGCGGTAATGTCCGGCGGTCAGGCCATCCGGCGTCAGGTAGCGCGCACGGCCGTCGGCATCGGTATGGCTTTCGGCCTGCATCCGCCACTGCCCGTCGTGCTCTCTCTCCAGCCACACCCGCACGTCTGCCGCAGGTTTACCGAGAGAAGTGTCCAGAATATGGGTGCTGATATTACTCATCGCTCAGTAACTCCTTAAAACGCAGCATCACGATTTCGCGCAGCTGTTCGGCGGTTTCCCGCTGCTCCTGCTCCGCATTGTTGTCCAACCGACGTTCCAGCTCACGCAATATAGTATGGCCATCGCGGCCGGCGGCGCGGATCAAAAACACCTGACCAAATCGCGCTTCATAACGCCGATTGCCTGCCAGCAGCGCCTCGGTCAGTGCGGCGTCCTCCGTATTGACCGCCGCCTGCTCTCTCTGGGAAAACTGCGCCTCACGGCCTGCCCCGTTGGCGCGCTCACCAATGCGTGGATGCTGTGCCAACGCCCGATTGACGTCCTCCTCCTGCCAGCGCTGTGACGCCTGCCGGGCAAGCTCCAGTGCAGCATCAATGCCGGCGAATGGCCGGGCGGCAATTACCGCACCGATCCAGGAAGGAATATCCACGCAGGGGCGCAGCAACCGCTCAGCTTCCAGCGGCGACAGCCGGTTAAACGCTTGCAAATCCATCAGGCTTCCTCCCAACTGCCAACCGTCTGGCAGTAGGCCTGAATCGCCAACGCCACATCGGCTTGAGTGACGGCCTCAGCCGGATGATGGCTGATACCGCGATCGCAGCGCACAAACAGCATACCCACCGGCCAGCAGGCCGCCACGGCTATCGCATCGTGCCCGGCGCCGCTCGGCAGCGCCATACTGCGGCCTTGTACCTGCATCACGCCGTCCTGCCAACGCCGTTGCAAATTTGCATCACAGGCTGTTGCATTTATGCGGTAAAACTCTTCGCTGGCAAAACTCAGCCCCCGACGCGCACAGATCGCCTCAGCCTGTGCCAGCAGTTGCACCAGCAACGCCGCCAACGGACCATCATCCGGGCCGCGCACGTCGAGAGACAGTTTTACCTCGCCGGGGATGACGTTGACCGCTCCCGGCAGGCTTTCGATTCTGCCGACGGTGGCCACCAGATGCGGATCGCTGGCCGTGGTGATCGTCTCGACGGCCACCATCCATTCTGCCGCCGCCGCCAGCGCGTCTTTGCGTTGCCCCATCGGCACGGTGCCCGCATGGCCCGCCTCGCCGGTAAAGGTGCAGTTGAGCCGGCGAGCGCCGTTGATTGCCGTCACCACCCCCAGCGCCAAATCGGCCGCCTCCAGGCATGGCCCCTGTTCAATATGCAGCTCCAGATAACCGCAGATATCCCGTTGCGCACGCTTAGCCTCACCCACCGCAGCAGGATCCAACCCAAACTCGCGCAGCGCCTGCGCCATGCTGATCCCCTCGGCATCGGTCCGTTCCAGCCACTCGGCAGGCCACTGCCCGGTGATACCCCGGCTGCCCAACAGGGCAACGCTAAAGCGGGTGCCTTCTTCATCGGCGAAGCCAATCACCTCCACCGCCACCGGCAAACGCCGCTGCTGCCGGTGCAGATGCGCCACCACTTCCAGTGCGGTCAGTACGCCAAGCATGCCGTCGTAGCGGCCGGCATTGCGCACCGTATCCAGATGCGAACCGAGCAGCAACGCCGGTGCGCCTGGTGTTTGGCCTTCGTAACGGCCGCAGATATTGCCGACGCTGTCCTGATGCACAGTCATGCCAAGGGTACGCATCCAGTCGCCCACCAGTTGGTTGGCGCGCCGATGTTCCGGCGACAGATAGACCCGCGTCAGCTGGCCCGGCGTGGCGCTGATCGCCGCCAGCGCATCGCAGCGCGCCATGACGCGAGCCGCCGCCTGTTCCGCCTCCTGGGCGGTTAACAGCGCCGCCATCAGCGGATCCCGGCGTCGTAGGTATTCCAGGCCGCCTGCAAGGCTTCGCCCTGCGTGCTGGCGAAGCCCAGCCGGTTCAGCACCGCCTCCAGCGCGGTCAGGGTCTGCAACACGCAGTCTTTGCGTGCGTTGTAACCCATGGTGCCGATACGCCAGATCTTGCCCTGTAGCGGGCCGAACGAGGTGCCGATCTCGATGGCGAAATCATTCAGCATCATCTGACGCACCTGCTCGCCGTGAACCTGTTGCGGGATCACCACGCCCAGCACGTTGTTCATGCGGTTATCGAGATCGCCGAACACCTCCAGCCCCATGCCCTGAATGCCGGCCAGCATCGCCGCGCCGTTCAGTTTGTGGCGGGCGATGGTATTTTCCAGCCCTTCTTCCAGGATCACCCGGGCGCATTCGCGCGCGGCGAACAGCATGCTGGTGGCTTCGGTATGGTGGTTCAGCCGCTCCGGGCCCCAGTAATCCATGATCATGCCGAGATCGAAATAGTTGGAGTAGATCATCTCGTCGTCGCCGTCGGCATGGTCAACCGTGCGAATGCCCTGCTCCACGCATTTACGGCGGCGGACGATCTCTTCAAACTGCGGGCTGAGGGTGACGGGCGAACTGCCGGACGGGCCGCCCAGGCATTTCTGCAGGCCGGCGGATACCGCGTCCAGCCCCCAGGCGTCGGTTTCCAGCGGGTTGCCGGCGAAGGAGGCGGTGGCGTCGGTGTAGAACAGCACGCCGTGGCGGCGGCAGATGTCACCCAATTCTTCCAGCGGCTGCAACAGGGTGGTGGACGTATCGCCCTGCACCGTCAACAGCAAGCGCGGGCGCACCTTCTTGATCGCGTCTTCAATCTGATCGGCGCTGAACACCTCGCCCCATGGCACCTCGATGGTGTGCACCTCGGCACGGCAGCGGCGGGCAATTTCGCACAACAGATGGCCGAAACGGCCAAACACCGGCACCAACACCTTGTCGCCGGGGCGAATCGAGGAGATCAGCATGGCCTCAATACCGGAACGCGAGGTGCCGTCCACCAGCATGGTCCAGCGGTTTTCGGTACGGAACAGCGCGCGGTACAGCTCCATCACCTGATTCATGTAGCCGGTCATCGCCGGATCGTACTGGCCGATCAGCTGGCTCGACATGGCGCGCAACACGCGCGGATCGGCATTGATCGGCCCCGGCCCCATCAACAGGCGAGCCGGCGGATTAATCTGATCGAACTGGGTGATATCTAGCATGTTCATTCCTTACCCACTTAATAAGTTATTATTCCACTCACCCCGGTCAGGCCTCTGTCAGCCCACGGACCGAAGCGATAAACTGTTTTAATTCCTGCGTTTGCGGATTAGCGAACAGCGTGCGGCTGTCGCCCTGCTCCCAAACCTTGCCCTGGTGCATAAACACCACCCGATCACCGACCTCGCGAGCAAAGTTCATTTCATGGGTCACCAGAATCAGCGTCATGCCCTCTTTGGCCAGTTGCTCCAGCACCTTCAGCACCTCGCCCACCAGTTCAGGATCCAGCGCCGAGGTAATTTCATCGCACAGCAGCACCTTAGGGTTCATCGCCAGCGCCCGGGCAATCGCCACGCGCTGCTGCTGTCCACCGGAAAGATTGGCCGGTGAATAGTGCATTCGCTCGCCCAGTCCGACCTTGTTCAACATCTCCTCCGCCAGTTCGCGGCATTCGGCGGGGCTTTTTTTCAGCACCCGGCGCGGCGCCAACATCACGTTCTCTAACGCAGTCATGTGCGGGAACAAATTAAAGTTCTGAAATACCATGCCGATGGAGCGGCTGATTTCACGCGCCTGCGAATCGCGGTCGGTAATGGTCATGCCGCCCAATTTGATGCTGCCTTCCTGATACCCTTCCAGCCCATTGATACAGCGCAACAGCGTGCTCTTGCCTGAACCGCTGCGGCCGATAATCGATATCACCTGGCCCATGTCGATATCCAGATCCACGCCCTTCAGCACATGGTTCTGGCCGTAATATTTCTGAACCTGATTAATTGTGATGAGCGGCATGGAATTTTTTCTCCAGATAATGGCTGTAACGCGACAGCGGGTAACACATCAGGAAATAGCCCAGCGCGACCAGGCCAAACACTTTAAACGGCTGATAAGTGACGTTGTTCAGCATGGTGCCGGCCTTGGTCAGCTCGATAAAGCCGATGATCGAGGCCAACGCGGTGCCCTTGATCACCTGCACCGAAAACCCGACGGTGGGTGCGATGGCGATACGTACCGCCTGCGGCACAATCACCCGCCCCAGAGTCTGGCCAAAACTCAGCCCCAGGCAACGCGACGCTTCCCACTGCCCTTTCGGCAGGGCAGCGATGCTGCCGGACCAGATATCCACCAGAAAAGCGCTGGTGAACAGTGTCAGCGCCAGCGCGGCGGCAGCCCAGGGGCTGACGTCGATGCCGAACAGCGCCAGGCCGAAGAACGCCAGGAACAGCTGCATTAGCAGCGGCGTGCCCTGAAACAGCTCGGAATAGAAGCGGACAAAACGCATCGCCCACTTGCGCTTGCTCAGGCGCAGCAATAACAGCGGCAGCGTCACCAAAGTACCGCCGAAGAACGCCGTCAGCGACAGCAGCAACGTCCAGCGCGCCGCCAGCAGCAGATTGCGCACAATGTCCCAGTCGGTAAAAGTCAGCATCAGCCCTGGCTCCCCAAAAAGCGCCGTCCGGCGGCCAGCAACAGCTGGCGCATCAATACCGATAACAGCAGATAAAACAGTGTCGTCACCAGATACACCTCAAAACTGAGGAAAGTGCGCGACTGGATCAGGTTGGCGGCGAAGGTCAATTCTTCGAACGACACCTGCGACACCACCGATGATCCCAACATGACGATAATGCACTGGCTGACCAGCGCCGGATAAATTCGCTGTAACGACGGCGGCAGCACAATGCGCAGAAACGTCTGGCTGCGGCTGAACCCCAGCACTCGCCCGGCTTCCCACTGGCCTTTCGGCGTCACCTGAATGCCGGCGCGAATGATTTCGGTGCTGTAGGCGCCCAGGTTGATCACCATCGCCAACAGCGCCGCCTGCCCGGCGGTCAGTTTCCAGCCCAGGCTAGGCAGGCCGAACACGATGAAGAACAGCTGCACCACAAACGGCGTATTGCGCACTACCTCGACGTAAATGCCCCAAATATGGCTAAGCAGGTTAGCCTTGCCGCTGCGGATCGCCGCGCCGCAAATCCCCAGCGCGACGCCCATCAAAGTGGCCAACGCCGTCAGCTCGATGGTGGTCAGCAGACCGGCCAGCAGTTCGGGCATATAGGGCCACAGAGCGGGAAAATTCAGCTGATAGGTCATCAGGCGCTCCCGTTATGCACCAAGGTTGGCAGGCAGCGGCGCTTTCAGCCATTTTTCCGACAGGCCGTTCAGGGTGTTGTCCTTCAGTGCCTGTTCAATCAGCTCATCCACTTTCGCTTTCAACGCCGGTTCACCCAGGCGCAGGCCAACGAAGCACGGCGAGTCTTTCAGCATAAACTTGGCGACCGGCGCTTTGGTCGGGTTCTGCCGCGCGATGGCGCTCACCACCAGATTGCCGGTGGCGATGTACTGCACCTGGCCGGACAGGTAGGCCGACAGCGTGGTGTTGTTATCCTCATAGCGCTTGATCTGCGCGCCCTTCGGCGCGGTATCGCTCAGCACCATGTCTTCGACCGCGCCGCGCGTCACGCCGACGGTTTTGCCGTCCAGCTGTGCGGCATCGCCCAGCACCGCCTCTTTCGGCCCGAAGACCCCGAGGAAGAACGGCGCATAGGCGCGGCTAAACGCAATGGTCTTCTCGCGTTCCGGGTTTTTGCCCAGGCTGGAGATCACCAGATCGACCTTGTCGGTTTGCAGATAAGGTACCCGGTTGGCGCTGGTGACCGGCACCAACTGCAACTTAAGTTTCATCTTGTCGGCCAGATAATGCGCCATGTCGATGTCATAACCCTGCGGCTGCAGATCGGTGCCCACGGATCCAAACGGCGGGAAGTCCTGCGGCACAGCCACCCGCAGCACGCCGCGCTGCTGGATCTCCTGTAATTGATCCGCCATCGCAGAGGCGGCCTGCGCCATCAGCAAAACCACACCCAATGTCGCTACCCCGATTTTCTTGAAGTTCATAGATTATCCCCGATGGTGAAGTGATGAAACAAAAGATTCTTTGATTATCACTTTGCAACTAATGTGCCAATTAGCCGCGCGGGGAACGTTCTGCTTTATTGCCCGTAAGTTAAGGCATAAGGAGGGGATTTCCCCTGCCGCTGCAGCGGCGGAGGAAAGGCATAAAGTGGGGAAAAATGCGCACCATCAAAGTGCAAAAGCACCAAAATAGCGCTGAGATCAGCGCTGTTCCAGCTCGTCCAAATCGTTATACAGGTCGGCGATCTGATGAATGCGCTGCCGCCCTTGCGCCAACGTCTCGTGCAGCAAAGCGTTGCTGAGCAGGTTAGCCAGGCTCATGGCGGCGGAGTAGCTGTCAAAGGCGGAAACGCTGTCAAGCGGCGCCGCCAGATGCCAGCTCGCCAGCGGGATCAGCGCCTGCGCCTGCGGTTCGCACACCAGCAGCGTCGGCACCTGCTGGACCTGCAATTGCGTTAGCAACGCCCGCAACTGGCGCGGTCGGCGGCGAAATGCCACCACCACCGCCACATCCTGCGTACTCAGATCGACCAGTTCTTCGGCCAACGTCTGCCCAGGCTGTGGCACCAACAACACATTTTCGCGCACCTGCATCAGTTGCTGGCGCAGGTGCATCGCCACCGGATAGCTGTTGCGAAACCCCATCAGCACCACCCGCCGCGCCTGGACCAGCGCGGCGATCACCGCGTTGAACTGGTTTGCATCAATATGGTTCACCCAGTGCGTGAGATTGGCCATTTCCTGCTTGTAGTGGCGCGCCAGCAGGGTGTTGCCCTGCACCGCATCGCGGTTATCGGTCAACGGCATGCCGCTCTGGCGCAAGGTGCGCAGTTCGTCGCGCATTTCGCGGTAGCTTTGGTAACCCAGCCGTTTGAACAAACGGCTGACGGTAGCCTTGGAAACACCGCTCAGGCGTGCCAGCTCGGCGCTGTTGTAGCTGATCAGGTCATCGAAGTGATCGAAGATAAAATCGGCCACCCGCTGTTCCTGCGGCGTCAACTGCGGGTATTCACTGCGCAGGCGTTCATCAATCTGCTTCATCGCCACTCCTGCTGTAACGTTCGTTTCAGCGGAACATAACACGGCCAATCCACCCGCTGGCAAGCAATTATTGTCCCCCGGAAAAATATGGAACGCCTCTTGCTTGTATTGAATCAGATGCTGACCTCAAAAAAGGGCCAAGAAATGATTAACAGCAACACCGCGCCATTGGGCATGGCGGTCACGCCGCATCACCTCGCCAGCGAAAGCGCGCTGGCGGTCCTGCGCGAAGGCGGCAACGCCATTGAGGCGATGGTCGCCGCGGCCGCCACTATCGCGGTGGTTTACCCGCACATGAACGGCCTGGGCGGCGACGGTTTCTGGCTGATTGTTCCGCCGCAGGGCGATCCGGTCGCGATTGACGCCAGCGGTGCCGCCGGTTCCCTGGCTACGCTGGATTTCTACGCCGGTGAAAGTCATATTCCGCACCGTGGGCCGAAGGCGGCGCTAACCGTGGCCGGCACCGTCGGCGGATGGCAAGCCGCGCTGGATTACTCCGCCGAATTGGGCAATGAGCCGTTACCGCTGCCGCGCCTGTTGGCCGATGCCATTCGCTATGCGGCGGACGGCATTCCAGTTACCGCCTCGCAGGAAGCCGCCACCCGCAGCAAATATCATGAATTGGCGGAGCTGGAACATTTTGCCCGCACTTACCTGCCGCACGGGGAAATCCCTCACGCCGGCCAACGTTTCTGCCAACCGCAACTGGCAGATACCCTGATCGCGCTGACCGAAGACGGGTTGGACAGCTTCTATCGCGGCCCACTGGCGCACAGCATGGCAGAGGATATGGCCCGACTGGGCATGCCACTCACCGCGCAGGATCTGGCGGATTACCGACCCCGCCGCCGCACGCCGCTGCGGCTGGAGCATCAGAAAGGCGAAGTTTTCAATCTGACGCCGCCCACTCAGGGCCTGGTGTCGCTGGCTATCCTCGGGCTGACCGATCGGCTGCCGCTCGCCGGCCAAAGCGAAGGCGCCGTGGTGCACGGCATTGTGGAGGCCACCAAGCTGGCTTTCGGCCTGCGCGATCAATTCATCACCGATCCTCGCCATATGACGCAGGATCCGCAGGCGCTGCTGGAAGCCGAGCATTTGGATGCGTTGGCCAAACGCATCGATCCCCACCAGGCTGCCGCCTGGGGGAAAGGCAAAGGCCCGGGCGACACCGTTTGGATGGGGGTGATGGACAGCAGCGGTCTGGCGGTGTCCTTTATTCAGAGCATTTATCACGAATTCGGCAGCGGCGTCGTTCTGCCGCACAGCGGCGTGCTGTGGCAAAACCGCGGCGCGTCATTCAGCCTGGATGCCGCCCACCTGTTGGCGCTGGCGCCAGGCAAACAGCCGTTCCACACCCTTAACCCAGCCGCCGCACGCCTGTATGACGGGCGTACCCTGGTCTATGGATCTATGGGCGGTGACGGCCAGCCGCAAACCCAGGCCGCGGTATTTGTCCGCCACGTGGTGCAAGGGTTGCCGCTGCAACAGGCCATCAGCGCACCGCGCTGGCTGCTCGGCCGCACCTGGGGCGAAAGCTCGGACTCCCTGAAGCTGGAGGGCCGTTTCAGCGCAGAAACCGTGGAGTATCTGCGCCGGCGCGGCCATGAGGTGGAGTTGCTGCCCGATTTCAGCGAAGCGGTCGGCCATGCCGGCGCCATCGTTCGTCATACCAACGGCATGCTGGAAGGCGCTTTTGACCCGCGCAGCAACGGCAGCGCCGCCGGCTTTTAGACACCATGTTAAAGGGGAATATCTATGAACAACCTGCCTGCCACCGACTGGGCGGCCTATATCAGCCAGATGGAGGCGATATTGGCTCTGGAAATGGATGACGCGCGCCGCCAGGAGCTGCTGACCCAGTTCAACCGCATCGCCGCGATGGCGGAACCGCTGATGGCCTTCCCGCTCGATCAACGCCTGGAGATTGCCGGGGTGTATCGCGCATGAATCCGTTAAGCGCACTATCGATCGCCGAGATCCGCGCCGCCCTTAAACAGGGGGCGATTTCCGCGCGCGAAATCGCTCAGCAAACGCTGGAGAATATCGACACGTTCAACCCTTCACTGAACGCCTATACCCACATCACCCGCGAGCGGATGCTGAGTGAAGCCGATCACCTCGATCGCATCCGCGCCAAGGGGCAAACGTTGCCAAGCTTGGCTGCCATCCCCTACGCGGTGAAAAACCTGTTCGACGTCACCGGCGAAACCACTCTGGCCGGTGCCAGCCTGTTCAGCGACCGTGCGCCCGCCAAACAAGACGCCTGGGCAGTGGGCAAACTGGCGGCACAAGGAGCGCTGCTTTCCGGCATGCTGAACATGGATGCCTACGCCTACGGCTTTACCACCGAAAATAGCCACTACGGCGCAACCCGCAACCCGCACGACACCACGCGCATTGCCGGCGGATCTTCCGGCGGCTCGGCGGCCGCGGTCGCCGCCGGGCTGGTGACCTTCTCGCTCGGCAGCGACACCAACGGCTCGATCCGCGTGCCCTCGTCGCTGTGCGGCATTTACGGGCTGAAACCGACCTTCGGCCGCCTGTCGCGCGGCGGCAGCCAACCCTTTGTCGCCAGCCTGGATCATGTGGGGCCTTTCGCCCGCCGGGTGCGGGATCTGGCGGCGGTGTACGACGTGATGCAGGGCACCGATATCGAAGACCGCTTTCAGGCGGAAAAACCGATCACCCAAACCGAATCGCTGCTGCCACGCGGCCAGCAGGGGCTGCGTTGTGCGGTGCTCGCAGGCTATTTCCAGCAGTGGTGCAATGACGACGCCAAAGCCGCCGTGCAACAGGTCGCGATGGCGCTGGAGGCCTGTGCCGAGGTTGAGTTGCCGCAGGCTGAACTGGCGCGTTCGGCGGCGTTTATTATCAGTGCCGCCGAGGGGGGCAATCACTATCTGCCGCAGTTGCGCAGCCAGCCGGAACGCTTTGAGCCGCTGTCGCGTGAGCGACTGTTGGCAGGCGCCATGCTGCCCGCAGCCTGGTATGTACAGGCGCAACGCTTCCGCGCCCATTTCCAACAGCAAGTGCTGCCGCTGTTTGAACACTGGGATATTCTCATCGCCCCGGCAACGCCGTGCAGCGCTACCAGCCTTGGTCAGGAAACGATGCGCATCAACGGCACCGATCTGCCGATCCGCGCCAGCATGGGCATGTTGACGCAGCCGATTTCGTTCCTCGGCCTGCCGGTGGTGACGGTGCCGCTGAAAACCGCCTCGGGGTTGCCCATCGGCCTGCAACTTATCGCCCCGCCATGGCGTGAAGATCTGGCGCTGCGTGCCGCCTATGCGCTTGAGCAACGCGGCGTGGCGAACTGTTCCTTACCGGTAAAACAGGGTTAACGAATGAAAAGTGAATATATCGACCGGCCGGCGGTGCTAGCTGAAGTGAACGCCGCGTTTTATCGCTATGAACAGGCGCTGATCGGCAATGACATTGACGTATTGGATGAGCTGTTCTGGCACGACGGGCGTACCGTTCGCTACGGCGCGACGGAAAACCTGTACGGCATCGATCAGATCCGCGATTTCCGGCGGCAACGGCCGTCGCAAGGGTTGGATCGCCTCCTGGAGAACACCGTCATTACCACCTACGGTGATGATATGGCGGTTGCCAGCACTGAGTTTCGCCGCCCGGGCAGCGAACGCGTCGGCCGCCAGATGCAAACCTGGGTCAAGCTGGCCTGCGGCTGGCGCATCGTGGCCGCGCATGTGAGTGTGATGGCAGAATAAGTCACCGTGCGTAAAAATTGGACAGCCTGACGCCATGAGCCGCTAAAGATATGGCACCTGAATTCAGGACATGGCCTATCGATTTCGGCAATAGCGGTTATCTTGTTCTGTATCGGTTTAACGGCGTAACCGCCGTTATTTTGGCTATTCGCCACCAAAGCGAAACCGGGTATTGATGCCGCGACTCAACACCAATAAGCCATAAAGTTAACGGTAGAGCGGTCCAGATCGCGCTCGCCGATCAGGTAACGACGCAGCGCCTTCACCGCAGAAGACTCCGCCGCCACCCAGGCATAGAAACCCTTCGCGCCCTCTGCGCGCTCCCAAAGCAGTTCGCCGCCCAGGCTGTTTTCCGCCAACGACTGCGCTTGCGCGCGCGCCGATTCAGGAATGGTCACCCGCTGGCGCACCGATTCCACCAGCAGCGTGCCGTGCATCTGCTGATGCCCGACGTCACGCGGCAACCAATACACCTCAGCGAACGGGAAGCGGTCCATATTCAGGCAATCGCTCGCCAGCGGCACCTCAAAGAACGCCTGCACCTGCGGTGGGTTGGCCTGCTGCGCGAGTTGTTCCAGAATGCCCATCGC
The DNA here is from genome assembly GCF_052045345.1 of Serratia sp. 22264. Taxonomy (NCBI): domain Bacteria; kingdom Pseudomonadati; phylum Pseudomonadota; class Gammaproteobacteria; order Enterobacterales; family Yersiniaceae; genus Serratia; species Serratia sp. 22264. The sequence continues at coordinate 37,615 of NZ_JBQEOY010000003.1, read as the reverse complement.
CGCCGGCACCGCCGTTTCATCGGCAATCAACAACGCCTGCCGCAGATGCGCCGGCGGCGCCCATTCGTAGCCGCCGCTGTCGCCGTCAAAATCCGCATTGGGGGCCACCGCCTGAAGGGTATCCCCCGGCTTGGCATGGGTCGCCCAGGCGGAGGCCGGGCCGTTCACGCCATGCAGCACAAACTCGACGTCCATCTGATTGTGTTCAGTGCGCAGCGCTCGCAGCGTGTAGGTACGCATAATCGGGCGCTGCTCTTTCGGGATCGCCATATAATGGCGATACCAGTCATCGCTGTTTTCCAGCCGTGGGATCTGGCCATCGTCGGCCGGGAACAGCAGTTTGATGCGCTGATCCGGCGCCTCCAGCTTCATGCGGTGGACATCCGGGCCTTCGAAAACGCAGCGCAGCAAGGAAGGCGATACGTTTTCTTTTACTTTCAGTGTGATATCAAAAATTCGGTAACTCGATGCGCCGGACATATCTGTTACTCTCCCGCAGAATGTAGCTGAATACGCTGCCGGCACCATAGCCAGCCGCTGATACCGCCCAGCAGGACGGCCATCATCAGAGCCGCTGCAATCAGCTGTGACTCGCCATAAAATCTTGCCACCACCGGCACCATCAACGCGCTCAGACCGTAGCCCAGCGTATGGCTGGTAGCGATAGCCCCGGCGCCTTTGCCGGTGGATAATTTATCGTTCAGCATCAACTGATAGCCTGGCGTCGCCATCGCCGCACCGAAGGAAGCCAGCGCGCAACCGAGATAGAACAGCGCCAGCGGTTGGGCGCACATCAACCCTAATCCCGCCACCATCAATACCGCCGCAATCAACAGCAATTGCGGCGCGCTAAAGCGCTGCGGACGCACCACCAGGAACTGCGCCAGCAGCGTACAGGCCGCCGCTACGCTGAGCAACACGGCAACATGGTGGCTGACGGTCGTGGCAGAGTGGTTGAACAAACGGGTCAGATGCGGCGCCAGGCCGAGCTGCATCAGGCTGACCGATGCCGCCAGCAACAGCGCGCAAAGCAGATAAGGCACCATGGTGAGACGCAGGCGATTTTGCTGCTGCGCCACCGGCGGCAAGGGCGGATCGTTATGCTGGCGGCACACCACCAGCAAGGCGATTAATGGTGCAATGGCCATCAGCCACAGCGGTGCCATCGGATGAAGGGACAACGCCAACGCGGCGCACAGCGGACCCAGCAACCGCCCGCAGCTTAGCCCGGAGCTGATGGTCGCCAGCGCCGACATGCGCTGTTCGTAGCCGGCACGCTGCAATGCCCAGGTTTGGCTGGCGGGCACCATGCCGGACACCGTCAGCCCATAGATAACGCGCGCCACGATCAGGCCGCCCAACCCCGCCATCGGTGAAAGCCAGCCGGCCGCCAGCCCCCAAACGGCCAATGCCAGTAAAGCAAAACTGAACAAATAACCGGCAAGCGCCATCGTCACGACAAACTTGCAGCCGCGAACTTCAGACTGTCGCCCCCACCAGGGAGAACCGACCAGAAACAGCATAGAGCCGAGCGTCAATAGCCCGGCCCAGACGGAAAGTGACAAGTGGGTCATACTGACCAACACCGGTAACGCCACCAACAGGCCGTTTTGCCCGATGCCCAACAGACCGGCGCACAGCGCCAACGGCCAGTTTGAAGGAGACGTATTCCCAGGTGCGAGAGATTTAGCGGAAGGTGAAATACTCATCAAAAGTAAGGTTACCGTTAATGAAATTATATGGTTATGAAAAAATCATTGAAAAATTGTATCATAGGACGATTGATAACAATAAATATTATTGATATAAGAATCATTCTCAATTGATTCTCAGCGAAAATCGGATCATGACTCTCCAGTTTGAAACCGCGGCGACCGACGTGGCTGCCCAATGTTTTCTCAACGCACTGATGCGTGAAACCCAGGACTGGCAAATCGTTCCAGCCGCCAGCCACCAACAGTATCCGCAGCTCAACATTCCGCTTTCATCTACCCAAGCTATTCGCATTGCCTTACGCCATACCTCGCCCACACAACATCATCAGTATCTTTTCCCTGCCCATCTGCATCAGCAGGACGATGGTGCTGGCGTGGCGCTGAGCATGGAGCAACTGGTCACCCTGCTGCTGGAGAAACCGGCGATAAAAGGTGAGCTGCCCGATGAAGCAGTGGCGCGTTTCCGCCAGCGAGTGCTGGAAAGTCATGATAATACCCGCCAGGCCATTGATGTCCGGCTGGACTGGCCTTCACTGCGCGACAAGCCGCTGAACTTTGCCCAGGCGGAGCAGGGTCTGCTGGTCGGCCACGCCTTCCACCCGGCGCCGAAATCCCATGAACCCTTCGATGAGCAGCAGGCGCGCCGCTACCTGCCGGACTTTGCCGCCAGCTTCCCGCTGCGCTGGTTTGCCGTCGATAAGCGCCACCTGTGCGGGGACAGCCTGAACCTGACGCTGCAACAACGCCTGCAACGTTTTGCCGCCGAAAGCGCGCCGCAGCTGTTGGCGCACTTTACCGATGACGTGTGGCTGCTGCCGATGCATCCGTGGCAGGCCGACCATCTGCTGACGCAGACATGGTGCCAGGATCTCGCCGCGCAGGGATTGCTGAGCGATCTGGGCGAAGCCGGCGAACGCTGGCTGCCAACCAGTTCCTCACGCTCGCTGTACAGCGCGGGCAACCGCGACATGATCAAATTCTCCCTCAGCGTGCGCCTGACCAATTCGGTGCGCACCCTGTCGGTTAAAGAAGTAAAACGCGGTATCCGCCTGGCCCGGCTGGCGCAAACGCCGCGCTGGCAAGAGCTGCAAGCGCGCTATCCGACCTTCCGCGTGATGCAGGAAGACGGCTGGGCCGGCCTGCGATCGGCGGACGGCGCAGTCCAGGAAGAAAGCCTGATGGCGCTGCGCGATAACCTGCTGTTCGACCAACCGCATAGCCAAACCAACGTGCTGGTAACGCTGACGCAGGCGGCGCCGGATGGCGGTGACAGCCTGCTGGCCGCCGCAGTGCGCCGTCTGGCCGCCCGCCTGAATCTGCCGCTGCAACAAGCCGCCCATGCCTGGCTGGACGCCTACTGCCAACAGGTGTTGTTGCCGCTGTTCAGCACGGAAGCCGATTACGGGCTGGTGCTGCTGGCCCACCAACAAAACATTCTGGTGGAGATGCAGCAGGATCTGCCGATCGGCATGCTGTACCGCGACTGCCAGGGCAGCGGCTTTACCCGCGATGCCGCGCCGTGGCTGGAAGAGATTGGCGAAGCCGATGCGGAAAACCGCTTCAGCGAACAGCAATTGCTGCGCTACTTCCCTTACTACCTGCTGGTGAACTCCAGCCTGGCGGTGACCGCCGCGCTGGCTGCCGCCGGTTTCGACACGGAAGAAAGCCTGATGGCCCGGGTACGCGACGCGCTGAGCGGCCTGCGCGCCACGGCCAAAAACACCCTGTGTCTGGACTACGTACTCGACAGCAGCCACTGGAACTGCAAAGGCAACTTCTTCTGTTACCTGCACGACCACAACGAAAATACCATCGTCGATCCGGCGGTGATCTACTTTGATTTCGTCAATCCACTGCGCCAGGGAGCCGCCCAATGATGCCGCAAGCCAAACTGATGCATGCCGGCAGCGGCTTTCGCTGTGAACGGCTGGAAAAGGAGCTGCAACTCGGGCTGGGCCTGGACGGCAGCGCAGTGCTGCACTATCCCGGTTCCCTGCCGCAAGGCTGGCTGGTGCAGGCGCTGGACCAATTGCTGATAGCCGCACCGCAGTTGAGCGGCATCACGCTGCCCTATGCGCAATGGCGCGAAGAGCCGCAGGCGCAGGCGCTGTTCGCGCTCGCAAGCGGCGACTATCTAGCACGCGAGACGTTTTATCAGTTGCCGCTGTGGCTGGGCGCGGACCGCAACTCTGCCTCCGCTCAGATGCTGTATGACGCCGAACGCAGCCTGTGGTACCCGCAACGCCCGATGCGGCCCAATGGCGAGGTCTATCGCCGTTACGATCCGCAGCTTAAACAGACCCTGAGTTTCCGGCTGCCGGAAGTAGAACGCGATGCAGGGCAATTCACTCGTTGGATGAATTCGCCGCGCGTCGATGCATTCTGGGAAATGAGCGGCCCGCTCGAGACACAGGCCGCCTACCTGCAACGCCAGCTGGATTCCAGCTACTGCTATCCGTTGCTGGGGTGTTTCGACGATCGCCCGTTCGGTTATTTCGAAGTCTATTGGGCGCCTGAAGACCGCATTGGCCGCCACTACCGCTGGCAACCGTTCGACCGCGGGCTGCACATGCTGGTCGGCGAGGAAGATCGCCGTGGCGCGCACTATATCCGCAGCTGGTTGCGCGGCCTGACCCATTACCTGTATCTGGACGAACCGCGCACCACGCGGGTAGTCGCCGAGCCGCGCGCCGACAATCAGCGCCTGTTCCGCCACCTGCCGACCGCCGGTTACCACACCGTAAAAGAGTTCGATTTCCCGCACAAGCGTTCGCGTCTGATCATGAATCAGCGCGATGAATTCTTCCGGGGGATCGGCTTATGACCACCGCAGATTACGCCAACTGGCAACGGGTCAACCGCCAGATGATCGCCAAGATCCTGGCCGAGCTGGAATACGAACGCACGCTATGCGCCGAACAGCATGACGGCCAATGGCGCATCGCACTGGGCGACGCCAGTTATACCTTCAGCGCCGAACGCGGCATCTGGGGCTGGTTACACATCGACGCCGCCAGCCTGGCCTGCGATCGCCAGCCGTTGGCGGCCGACCAAACGCTGCGCCAGCTGGCGCAGGTGCTGAAAATGGACGATGCGCAGATCGCCGAACATCTGGAAGATCTGTACGCTACGCTGCGCGGTGATATGCAATTGCTGTCCGCCCGCCACGGCATGAGCGCGCAGGATCTGATTGCGCTCGACGCCGACTCGCTGCAATGCCTGCTGGCCGGCCACCCCAAGTTTATCTTCAACAAAGGCCGTCGCGGCTGGGGTCTGACCGCGTTGCAGCAGTATGCGCCCGAATATCAGGGCCAGTTCCGGCTGCACTGGGTCGCGGCCAAACGGGGCAGCTTTGTCTGGTGTGCCGACGATAACTACCCGCTGGAAAACCTGCTCGGCAGCGCCATGACAGGCGATGAACGCCAGCGCTTTGACCGCCGCTGGCGTGAGCTGGAGCTGAACGATGACTGGATCCCGGTGCCGTTACACCCATGGCAGTGGCAGCAAAAGATCGCTTTGCACTTCCTGCCGCAACTGGCCGAAGGGGAACTGGTTGAGCTGGGCGAGTTTGGCGACAGCTATCTGGCGCAGCAATCATTGCGCACCCTGACCAATGTCAGCCGCCGTTCTGCGTTCGACATCAAGCTGCCGCTGACCATTTACAACACCTCGTGTTACCGCGGCATTCCGGGCAAGTACATCAGCGCCGGGCCGGCAGCCTCCCGCTGGCTGCAGCAGGTGTTTGCCGAAGACAGTACGCTGCGCGCCAGCGGTGCCGAGATCCTCGGCGAGCCGGCCGCAGGCTATATGACGCACCAAACCTACGCTGCTCTGGCCAAGGCGCCCTATCGCTATCAGGAAATGCTGGGAGTGATTTGGCGCGAGAACCCTTCGTGCTATCTGCGGGACGGCGAGCAGGCCATTCTGATGGCGACGCTGATGGAAACCGATAACCGCGGCCAGCCGCTGATCGGTGCCTACATCGCCCGGTCCGGCTTGAGCGCCGAGGCCTGGCTGCAACAGATGTTCAGTGTGGTGGTGCTGCCGATGTACCACCTGATGTGCCGTTACGGCGTAGCCCTGATCGCCCACGGCCAAAACATCACGCTGGTGATGAAGGACCATGTGCCGCAACGGGTGCTGCTGAAAGACTTCCAGGGCGATATGCGCCTGGTGGATCGGGACTTCCCGGAAGCGGCCTCGCTGCCAAAGGTGGTGAAGGACGTTACCGTGCGCCTGTCCGCCGACTATCTGATCCATGATTTGCAAACCGGGCATTTCGTCACCGTGCTGCGTTTTATCTCGCCGTTGATGCAGGCCTGCGGGGTCAGTGAATCCCGTTTCTATCAACTGCTGGCGCAGGTGCTGGAGCGCTACATGGCGCAGCACCCGGACATGGCAGAACGCTTCGCCCTCTTTGATTTATTCAAACCACAAATTATTCGCGTGGTGCTCAACCCGGTGAAACTCACCTATTCGGAGCAGGATGGCGGCAGCCGCATGTTGCCAAACTATCTGCAAGATCTGGATAACCCTCTTTATTTGGTCACCAAGGAGTTTGCCCAATGAATCAGCCTCTGGATTTCATCGGCATCGGCATCGGCCCCTTCAACCTCAGCATCGCCGCACTCGGCAGTGAAGTCGCCGGCTTTAACGGCAAATTCCTGGAGCGCAAACCGCACTTTTCCTGGCACCCCGGCATGATGGTACCGGACTGCCATATGCAGACCAGCTTCCTGAAAGATTTGGTCAGCGCGGTGTCGCCCACCAATCCGTACAGCTTTCTTAACTACCTGGTGAAAAGGAAGAAATTCTACCGTTTCCTGACCACCGAGCTGCGTACGGTGTCGCGCGAAGAGTTCGCCGATTATCTCGACTGGGCCGCCAACGGGCTGAGTTCGCTCGAGTTTAGCCAGGATATTCAGAGCGTGGATTTTGACGATCGGCAGCGCCAGTTTGTCGTCACCACCCAGCGCGCTACCTACCGAGCGCGCCATGTCTGCCTGGGCATCGGCAAACGCATCAAACTGCCGGACTGCGTTACCGAGCAAAACGACCGCTGCTTCCACGCCAGCGAGATGACCTTGCGCAACCCGGATTTGACCGGCAAACGCGTCACCATCGTCGGCGGCGGCCAGAGCGGCGCCGATCTGTTCCTGAACATTTTCCGCGCCGAGTGGGGCCAACCGGCGCAACTGAACTGGATCTCGCGCCGCAATAACTACAATGCGCTGGATGAAGCGGCGTTCGCCAACGAGTACTTCACGCCGGACTACGTCGACAGCTTTTATGGCCTGAACGACAGCGCCAAGCAACGCATGTTGACCGAGCAGAAAATGACCTCCGACGGCATCACCAGCGATTCGCTGCTGGCCATCTACCGCGCGATGTATCACCAGTTTGAAGTGCTGCGTGAAAAACCCTGGGCACGCCTGCTGCCAAGCCGTTCGCTGGCGGCGATCCACGCTCAGGGTAACGGCTATCAGTTGGTGACCCATCACCACCTCGATCAGGGCAAAGAAACTTTCGATACCGATGTGGTGATCTTCGCCACCGGTTATCAGCAGGATCGTCCGGCGTTCCTCGCCCCGCTGGCGGAGCGTCTGCTGACCACGGCCGATGACCAATACCGCGTTGCGCCCGACTTCACCCTCGAGTGGCAGGGCCCGCAGGAAAACTGCCTGTTTGCCGTCAACGCCGGCATGCACAGCCACGGTATCGCCGAACCCCAGCTCAGCCTGATGGCCTGGCGGTCGGCACGTATTCTCAACCGGGCTTTAGGACGCGACCAGTTCGATTTAACGTCCACCCCGGCTGTGATCCAATGGCGCAGTCAGCAACCGGCCACCCCGGCCCGCGCTGAACACGTCATGCTCAATTACACCGAGTTTTAATGACACACCAACATGGGAACACTGGAAAAATAACGATGAAACGCAAACACCTTTGGGTATTGAACCCGTGCCTGCTGGCGATGCTTGCGCCGGCGGCCTGGGCAGAAGAACAAAAAAGCGAAGATCAAATGGTGGTATCCGCCAGCCGCTCGCACCGTAGCGTGGCAGAGATGGCGCAAACCACCTGGGTGATTGAAAGCCAGGAAATTGAGCAGCAGGTCCAGGGCGGCAAGGAGATCAAAGATATCCTGGCGCAACTGATCCCGGGCATGGATGTCAGCAGCCAGGGCCGTACCAACTACGGCATGAACATGCGTGGCCGTTCGATGATGGTGATGATCGACGGTGTGCGTTTGAACTCTTCGCGCAGCGACAGCCGCCAGTTGGATTCCATCGATCCGTTCAACATCGAGCACATTGAGGTGATTTCCGGCGCCACCTCGCTGTATGGCGGCGGCAGCACCGGCGGCCTGATCAACATCATCACCAAGAAAGGGCAAAAAGAGAAACAGGTTGAGCTGCAGGTAGGCGGAAAAACCGGTTTCGGCGGCCATAACGATCACGACGAGAATGTGTCGGCGGCGGTCAGCGGCGGCAACGATAACGCTTCGGGCCGCCTGTCGGTCTCCTATCAGCGTTACGGCGGTTGGTACGACGGCAAAGGCAATGAGGTGTTGATTGATAACACCCAAACCGGGCTGCAATATTCCGATCGTATCGACGTGATGGGCACCGGCACCATTAACATTGACGATCACCAGCAGTTGCAGGTGACCACGCAGTATTTCAACAGCGAGTCGGACGGCAAGCACGGTCTGTATCTGGGGAAAGATTTCTCGGCCGTGACCGGTGCGGGCCAGGCCTCCAACGGCAGCAACCTCAATTCGGATCGTATTCCGGGAACCGAACGCCACCTGATTAACCTACAATACTCCAACACCGATTTCTGGGGCCAGGATCTGGTGGCGCAGGTCTATTATCGCGACGAATCGTTGACCTTCTACCCGTTCCCGACGCTGACCAGCGGCAAAGTCACCAGCATCGGTGCCTCACAGCAGAAGACCGATTTTTACGGCGGCAAACTGACGCTGAACAGCAAGCCGATTGACGCCCTGACGCTGACTTACGGCGTCGACGCCGAACATGAAAGCTTCAACGCCAACCAGCAATTCTTCAATCTGGCCAAGGCGCAGCAATCCGGCGGTATGACGCTGGAAAATGCCTATAACGTCGGCCGCTATCCTGGTTATACCACCACCAACCTGGCGCCGTTCCTGCAGGCCAGCTACGACATCGATCCGATGTTCACCCTCAGCGGCGGCGTACGTTATCAGTACACCGAGAACAAGGTGGACGACTTTGTCGGCTATGCGCAGCAACAAGGGATCGCCAACGGTCTGGCGAACTCCGCCGATGCGGTGCCGGGCGGCAAAACCGACTACAACAACGCCTTGTTCAACGCCGGTTTACTGGCACACCTGACCGAACGTCAGCAAGCATGGATCAACTTCTCGCAAGGCTTTGAGATCCCGGATCTGGCGAAGTACTACGGTTCGGGCACTTATAAGCTGGTCAACGGGCACTATCAGTTGCAGAAAAGCGTCAACGTTAACGACTCCAAGCTGGAAGGCATCAAGGTCAACGCCTACGAGTTGGGTTGGCGCTACACCGGCGATAACCTGCGTACCCAGGTCGCTGCCTATTATTCGCTGTCGGATAAAACCATCTCGATCAACAGAACCGACATGACCATTAACCTGGATTCGGATAAACGCCGGATTTACGGGGTGGAAGGTGCGGTGGATTACTTCTTCGATAACAGCGAATGGAGCACCGGCACCACCTTTAACCTGATCAAATCGGAAACCAAAACCGACGGCAAGTGGGAGAAACTGACCGTCGACACCGCCAGCCCGTCGAAAGCCACCGCCTACGTCAATTGGGCTCCAGGCGACTGGAATCTTCGCATGCAGTCGCAGCAGACGTTCGACGTTTCGGACGCCGACGGGAATAAAATCAACGGTTACAACACCCTCGATTTCCTCGGCAGCTACGCGTTGCCGGTGGGGAAAGTCAGCTTCAGCGTGGAAAACCTGCTGGACAAGAATTACACCACCGTCTGGGGCCAGCGTGCGCCGATCCTTTACAGCCCAACCTACGGCTCGCCAGAGCTGTACAGCTATAAAGGCCGTGGCCGCACCTTTGGTCTGAACTACTCAGTGCTGTTCTGATCCTGCTCAGGGCGCCTCTACGGCGCCCACATCAATCGACCCGTGCCGGCACGGGTTATTTTTTGAAAGGGTGCTGCGCCACCCAATGTTCGGCGATATCCTGCCGCCGGCATACCCAGACCCGATCGTGCTGTTCGACATAATCCAGGAACCGCTGCAACGCGCGGAACTTGCCCGGACGCCCCAGTAAGCGGCAGTGCATGCCGATCGACAGCATCTTCGGCGACGCTTCCCCTTCGGCATACAACACGTCAAAGCTGTCTTTCAGGTAGGTATAGAACTGCTCGCCGGTATTAAAACCCTGCGGCGAAGCAAAACGCATGTCGTTGGCCTCAAGCGTATAAGGCACGATCAGATGCGGTTTTTTCTCGCCATTGGCGCACTGCACTTCGGTCCAGAACGGCAAATCGTCGCCATAATAGTCGCTGTCGTACAGCAAACCGCCCTGTTCCACCACCAGCCTGCGGGTATTCGGGCTGTCGCGGCCGGTATACCAGCCGAGCGGCGCCTTGCCGAACAGATCGCTCAGTACCGAGATCGCCCGCTGCATATGCTGCCGTTCGGTCGCTTCGTCCATATTCTGATAGTGGATCCAGCGCCAGCCGTGGCTGACCACATCATAATTGGCGTTTTTTATCGCCTCGACCACCAGCGGATTGCGCGCCAGCGCCATCGCCACGCCAAACACCGTCAACGGCAGACCGCGGCGTTGGAATTCATTATGGATACGCCAGAACCCGGCGCGCGACCCGTACTCGTACAGCGACTCCATCGACATATGCCGTTCGGGGTAGCTGGCCGCGCCAATGATATCGGACAGGAACTGTTCGGACCCGGCATCGCCATGCAATACGTTGTTTTCCGCGCCCTCTTCGTAGTTGAGTACAAACTGGACTGCGATACGCGCCTGCCCCGGCCAGCGAGCATGCGGCGGCCGGCCGCCATAGCCCATCAAATCACGGGGATACTCTTTATTGAAGTCATACTCTTTCATCGCTGCTTCTCTCTGCCGATTACCCGTTAAAACAGCCAAACATGCCGGACAAGGGTTTGACCAGCGGGAAATCCAGATCGCCGTGCTTGCTGGTGCTCAGGCCCAGCGCATGCAGCGACTCGATCATTTTCACCGCAGCGCTGACGCCGTCGATCACCGGGATCCCCAGCTCCTGCGTCAGTTCACGAGCCAAATCGGCCATGCCGCCACAGCCGAGCACTATCGCCCCACTGCCGTCGTGTTGCTTTGCTTTAATGCACTGTTCGCGTACTTTCTGCTGAGCCAGACCGCTGCCATCTTCCAGCGTCAACACCGGCAGATCGATAGCATGCAGCGCGGCGCAATGGCGCTCAAACCCATATTGATGCAGTAAGTGGCGTGCAATGATCAGCGTGCGCGGCAGCGTGGTGACGATAGAAAAACGCGTCGCCACCAGCGTCGCCATATGCATGGCCGCTTCGGCGATGCCAACCACCGGCCGGCTTGCCAACTCACGCGCCGCCAACAGGCCCGGATCGCCAAAACAGGCGATGATATGGCCATTGACGCCGGCTTCGCGGCCGAGTTTGACCTGCTGCAAAACACCGATCGCGGCAATCGCTTCGTCGAAATGCCCCTCTATCGACGGTGCTCCCTCTTGCGGACAAACCGCCAGGATCTTGGTGCCCGGCGCAGCCACCGCGCGGGCGGCACCGGCAATGGTCGCCGTCATGGCCCGGCTGGTGTTCGGGTTGATAACCTGGATTACGCAATCGGCGGTCATAAAGGCTCCTGCAAACCGGTTTTGGCAAAAATACGGGCAAAATCAGGGGTTTCATCTCCCCCCTGACTAAACCTCAGGTTCGCCACAATATCGTCAAAATGGCGGGCCATGTGATCCACCAGCGCCGTGCAGTCCTTGCGGCGCAGCAGCGTCAGCAGATCGCTGTGATCGTGACAGCGGCAACCCTGCTGCCAGGGTGCACCGTAAACGGCAATCACCAGTGATGAGCGCAACGTGAGCTGCGAGACCATTTCTGTCAGTACGTTATTGCCGGCAATCGCCTGTAATTGAACGTGAAAGGCGGCAGACAGACGAATGGCCGCCGCGCCGTCCTGATCGCGGTGCGCCTGCTGTTCCTGCGCCACGATGCCTTCCATCGCCAGCAGATGTTCTTCGCGACAGGCGGCAACCACCGGCGGCAAATTGGCGCACTCCAGCATTTTGCGCGTCTGGAAAACGTTCACCGCCTCATCCTGTCCCGGCGTTGTCACCTGTGCACCACGCTTGGGCAGGTGGGTAACCAGCTGCACTGCGGCAAGGCGCTGCAGCACCCGCCGGATCCCGGTGCGGCTGACGCCAAAGGTCTCCGCCAACGCCTCTTCCGGCAATTTGCTGCCGGGCAGCAGCCGGTGTTCGACAATCGCCTTCACCAGCTCGTTGTAAATATGATCGTCTTTATCTTCAGTGAAATAAGTGGCTTGTTGCCCGAGCCACGCGGCGTTGACGCCGATCGTCGTGCCGATCATTTTGCTGCTCCCTGTACCGTTAGAGAATCAAATCGTATACAATATTAAGATATTTTGTATACAAAAAAGAGCAATCTGGCCTGAATCCTGCAAAAGCCTTCTCAGCAATCTTTGCCAAAAAACAGATAACCACATCCGGGTGACGTTCTTGAGAGGAGCACGATTTATGCCAAACCCTAATGAAAATTACAGCCCAAAGCTGTGTAACGACGATCTGGCGCCAACGCGCGATCAGAACTGGAGCTGGTACAACATCTTTTCCTTCTGGATGTCGGATGTACACAGCATGGGCGGCTATGTGGTAGCCGCCAGCTTCTTCGCCCTCGGTCTGTCGAGCTGGCAGGTACTGATTTGCCTGCTGGTGGGGATCTGTATCGTGCAGTTTTGCGCCAACCTGGTCGCCAAACCCAGCCAGCTCGGCGGCGTGCCTTACGCCGTGCTGAGCCGCCAGGCGTTTGGCGTGTTCGGCGCCAATATCCCGGCGGTGATCCGCGGGATGATCGCCTTCGCCTGGTACGGTATACAAACCTATCTGGCTTCCAATGCGCTGATGCTGACGTTGCTGAAATTCTTCCCGTCGCTGGAGCCGATGACCCAGCCGCATTTCCTCGGGCTGTCGCAGCTTGGCTGGTGTTGTTACATCACCATGTGGGTGTTGCAGGCGATGGTGTTCTGGCATGGCATGACGGCGATCAAGCGTTTTATCGATATCGCCGGGCCGGCGGTTTACGTGGTGATGTTCGCGTTGGCCGGCTGGATTGTATACCGCGTCGGTTTCTCCAACCTTTCCCTCACGCTGGCGAGCAAAAACCTGAGCGCCGGTGAGCAGGGCTGGCTGATGCTGACCGCCACTGCGCTGGTGGTGTCTTACTTCTCCGGCCCGTTGCTGAATTTCGGCGACTTTACCCGCTACGGCAAAAGCTTTGCCGAAGTGCAGCGCGGCAACCGCTGGGGCCTGCCGTTCAACTACCTGCTGTTCTCGCTGGTCACCGTGGTGATCGTTTCCGGTACCCTGCCGCTGTTCGGTCAGTTGATCACCGATCCGATCGAAACCGTCACCCGTCTCGACAGCGATATCGCCGTGGCCCTTGGCCTGCTGACCATGATTGTCGCCACCATAGGCATCAATATCGTGGCCAACTTTGTGTCGCCGGCGTTTGATTTTTCCAACTGTTCGCCGCAGAAAATCAGCTTCCGCACCGGCGGGATGATCGCCGCCGTGGGCTCTTTCCTGCTGACACCGTGGAACCTGTTCCAGTCGCCCGAGCTGATCCACTACACGCTGGACGTGCTGGCGGCCTTTATCGGCCCGCTGTTCGGCATTCTGCTGGTGGATTTTTACATCATCAAACGCGGCGAACTGCACGTCGACGATTTGTACAACGCTACGCCGGGGGGACGTTACTGGTATAAGAACGGTTTCAACCCGAACGCTATCTGGGCGCTGGTGCCGTCGGTGATTATCGGGCTGGCGATCAGCTTTACGCCCAGCCTGCATGAGGTGGCGAACTTTAGCTGGTTTATCGGTGCCGCACTGGGTGGGGGATGCTATCGGATCATTGCCCGCCGCGAATGGGCAGCCAATCAGTCAGTGACCTTCGCTAAAAGGCAGTTGAGCAAAGATTAAAACAACGAAGCCCTGAGTTATTGCTAACTCAGGGCTTCTTAATGTTGGCGGAACGGACGGGGCTCGAACCCGCGACCCCCTGCGTGACAGGCAGGTATTCTAACCAACTGAACTACCGCTCCGCGCCGTTCAACTCTTGCGAGAGGAACGAGGCGCATATTACGGTTGAGCTTCTATTCCGTCAATGCCTTTTTCTTACGAAATTAACCGTTTGCGCAGTTTTTCAGCTAAGGCGGTTAAAAAGCGCGTTTTCATGCCGGGAACGCCGTTATTCCGCTTCCGCACGCCACAGGCAACTGCCGCCCTTTTTCGCCACCAAATCCAGTCGCGCCTCATGGGCAACCACTTCTGCATCGCTGGCATAGACCACTTTCATCGCCGTCGCCGGACGGACAATGCGCTGTATATCCTGCGTCGAGTCGTTATGCTGCGTGTCGCCTTCCATCTGGAACGCCATCGACGTCTGGCCGCCGGTCATCGCCAGATAAACTTCCGCCAGGATCTCGGCATCGAGCAATGCGCCGTGCAGCGTACGCTTGCTGTTGTCTATCTCATAACGGCCGCAAAGGGCGTCAAGGTTGTTGCGCTTGCCCGGGAACAGGCGGCGCGCCATCAACAGGCTGTCAGTGATGGTGCAGAAGGTGTCGGTCTTCGGCAGCCCCTTCTGCAACATGCGGAATTCGTGATCCATAAAGCCGATGTCGAACGACGCATTATGGATGACTAACTCACCGCCACGAATGAAGTCGATGAACTCATCGGCGATTTGGTCGAACGTGGGCTTATCCGCCAGGAACTCGTCGCTGATGCCGTGAACCCCGTAGGCTTCAGGATCCACCAGCCGATCAGGTTTGACGTAAACGTGATAGTGGCGGCCGGTCAGGCGACGGTTAATCACTTCCACTGCGCCAATTTCAATGATGCGGTGGCCTTCGTAATGCACCCCGAGTTTGTTCATACCGGTGGTTTCGGTATCGAGGACAATCTGTCTGGTGGTTGTAGAGATCATATTGCAGTGCTCACAGCGCTCGTTTATGTCAGACTTGGCTTTTATAAAACCGATAGGAAGAGTCTACCAGAGATGCTCAAACAGGTAGAAATTTTCACCGACGGCTCCTGCCTTGGCAACCCGGGCCCCGGTGGTTACGGCGCTATACTGCGCTATAAGCAAGTTGAGAAAACCTTCAGTGCGGGTTACCGCCTGACCACCAACAATCGCATGGAGCTGATGGCGGCGATTGTCGCGCTCGAAGCCCTGACCGCCCCCTGTGAAGTGACGCTGAGCACCGACAGCCAGTATGTGCGCCAGGGCATTACCAGTTGGATCCATAACTGGAAAAAGCGTGGCTGGAAAACAGCCGATAAAAAACCGGTCAAAAATGTCGATCTTTGGCAGCGGTTGGACCTGGCCATTCAGACCCACACCATCAAATGGGAATGGGTTAAAGGCCACGCCGGCCACCCGGAGAACGAACGCTGCGACGTGCTGGCGCGCGATGCGGCCGGCAACCCCACGCAGGATGACGTGGGTTACAAACCGGAAAATTAAGGCAGCTTGCGGTAACTCTTGGTCGCGCCGACGGCGCGGCTGAGAGCCGGTTTTCTGGCCCCTACCTTCATCGGCGTTGGCGTCAGCGGCAAGGTGCGTTTACGCGCGACAATCACGCTCATGCACCCCAGCGCCGGCAAATGCGTACTTAAAAACGACCCGCCTTTGCGCTGCCACGGCAGTACATGAAAGCGCGCCTGATGCAGCACTTCATAATTCAACAGGCTGAGCCAGTCCAACAGGCGCATTTGGGTAAACATGCGGCTGACATAGGGCTGACGATGGCGTAATCCGGGCACCAGCTTGCCCAATCCCAACAGGCTGAACGGGTTGAAACTGCTGATCACCAGCCAACCGTCGTCAATCAATACGCGATCGACTTCGCGCAGCATGCGGTGCGGATCGTCGGCATAAGACAGCGTATGCGCCAGCAGGCAGGCATCTACCGATTTGGCGGCGAACGGCAGCTGGTAAGCATCCGCCAGCACCTGCAGGTTTTCCCCTTTCAGGCTCACATTCACCTGATGCGAAATGGCGCACTTGTCGGTCGCCAGGCTGGCGCTGAGGTTACCGAGTTTCAGCAGGTGAAAACCGAACAGCTTCGACCACCAGGGTTGCAACTGCCGCTCGAGCGCCTCACGATAGTATTCCCCCCACGGCATTTCCGCCCAAGACTGTGGGCCGGCGAGCTTTTCTAGAGTATGGGCTGGTTTCATGATTTATTATCTTCTTTCAAGCCGTTGCCAACATGAGGTCCAACATGAATCTTATCAGCATTCCCGCCTTCCAGGACAATTACATTTGGTTATTGGATAACCAACAAGGGCATTGCGTCCTGGTCGATCCCGGCGAAGCGCAACCGGCGCTTGACGCGTTGGAACGCCTGAATCTGAAGCCTGATGCCATTCTGCTGACCCATCATCATCACGATCACGTCGGCGGCGTAGCGCAAATTGCGGCGCGCTATCCTGGCTTGAAGGTCTATGGCCCGCAGGAAACAGCCGACAAAGGAGCAAATCACATCGTTCATGACGGTGAAACGATCGAAATCAACGGCCGCCAATACGCCGTTATCGCGGTTCCCGGACATACGCTGGGCCATGTAGCATTCTATAGCGCACCTTATCTGTTCTGCGGAGACACGATTTTCTCTGCCGGCTGCGGCAGGCTGTTTGAAGGAACGGCCGAGCAAATGTACAACGCATTTCAACAACTCGCGCAACTTCCCGATAACACCTTAATTTGCTGCGCGCATGAATATACTCTTTCAAATCTTAAGTTTGCGCGCGCTATTTTGCCGGAAGATCGAGAGATTGAAACATATCAACAACAAGTCGAAGCGTTAAGGGCAAAAGGCCAGCCCAGCGTCCCTGCAAGGCTACAAACAGAGCGTAAAATTAACCTATTTTTACGATGCCATGACACTGATTTACAAAAGAAATTAGGCTTTTATACACCACCAGACCATCTTCATTCGGTTTTTTCCGAATTACGCCTGCGGAAAGATAACTTCTGAGCTTTTAGTTGTGTTATTTGACGAAGCAAAGTATGATTGCTCGTCTTTTAAGCAACTATATTGACACACACATGAAGGCTAAAGCGATATTTCTCGCCTCAGTCTTGCTAGTGGGGTGCCAGTCATCCAGGCAGGATGCACCGGCCCCAGAACAGCATGCACAGAGTTTGTCTTCGGCAGGTCAAGAAGGTGAAGCAGGAGAGTACACAGCGAATGGTCGAGCGAGCTCGGCGCGGTGGCTAGATAACAATAGTGGTGCCGCGCAACAGAACCTGTGGAACTTCATTAGCGACGAGCTGAAGATGGAGGTTCCGGAAAATTCCCGGATCCGTGATCAAAAAAGAAAGTACCTAAAAAGTAAGAGCTATCTCCACGATGTAACATTACGGGCAGAGCCGTACATGTACTGGATAGTCGGGCAGATTAAGAAACGTAATATGCCGATGGAACTGGTACTGCTACCCATAGTGGAGAGCGCTTTTGACCCACACGCCACGTCAAGTGCCAACGCCGCAGGGCTATGGCAAATCGTGCCGCAAACGGGTCGCAATTATGGTTTGAAAAACAACCAGTGGTATGACGGGCGACGCGATGTCGTGGCCTCGACGACTGCTGCGCTTGATATGATGCAGTACTTGAACCGCATGTTTAACGGTGACTGGTTATTGACCATTGCCGCTTATAACAGTGGTGAAGGCCGTGTCATGCAAGCGGTTAAGGCAAACAAACGCCAGGGTAAGCCAACCAATTTCTGGGCATTGTCGCTTCCGCGTGAAACGTCAATTTATGTCCCGAAAATGCTGGCGCTGAGCGACATCATTAAAAACAGCAAGCAGTACGGCATCAATCTGCCAAAGACTGATAACACCCGTGCGCTGGCTCGTATTGATGTCGGACAGCAAATACAGTTAACTCAGGCGGCTGAGATGGCTGGGCTTTCAATTACCAAGATGAAAGCTTATAACCCCGGTTACAAAAAAGGCGTTACGGCACCCAACGGGCCCCATTACATTATGGTTCCTAAAGGAAATGCCGATCAGCTGAAAGACTCGCTGGCCGATGGCCAGATCGCGGTGACTCAGCCAACGACGCAGTTGGCGAAGAACAGCGGCTTGTCTGGTAGCAGCTCGTATAAAGTGCGCTCCGGCGACACGGTATCGAGCATTGCCAAGCGGTTGAACATTAAAACCAGCGATTTGCAGAGTTGGAACAACTTGCGTGCCAAGAGCGCTTTAAAAGTTGGGCAAACCCTGCAAGTGGCCAGCAACACTGACAGTAACAGCAGTATCACCTATCAAGTTCGTAAAGGTGATTCGCTTGCCAGTATTGCACGTCGTCATCGCGTCGATATTACCGACGTGATGCGTTGGAATTCAACGCTCGGCAAAGGCAACAGCCTGCAACCCGGTCTGAAACTGACCTTGTTTGTAAGCAACAAAATGACGCCGGATACCTAAATTTCCGGCACAAAAAAAGCACCCTTCGGGGTGCTTTTTTATTGGCTGAATGCTGAGCGCTCATTACCAGTGCGGCTTGTCTGCCTCAGGATGAAACTCCACCAGCAGAGGGTTATGATCCGAAGCGCTGGTCACCAGTACGGATGCCTCCGCGACCCCCATATTGCGATAAAAGACAAAGTCCAACGGGCGGCCAAAAGCTTTCCGGCGGTGATCGTCGGTGAAATTCACTTCGCGCAGCGCCATATCGCTGGCGAACTGATACAGCGCATTGATGCGTTTGCGGCTCCAGGCATTAAAATCCCCGGCCATGATCACCGGCCCATGGTGATTAGCAATTTGCTCACCGATTGGCCCCAGTTGCTTACTGTATACGTCCACACCCAAGCTAAAATTCACCGCATGGATATTTACCACCATCAGCAATTGGCCGTTAAACAGCGGATAGACGGTAATCAAGGCCGACTTGGCTAACCGCAGTAGCGGTTCACGCTCACGCAGCGGGCAGCAGTAAACCGGGTGAGCCGCCGCCAGCGTCATCACGCCTGAAGGATGTTGAGGCAACGCAAATGCCGGCACCTGATCGGCCGCCAGATAGTTGGCAGTGGCAAAGCTCACCAGTTCAGGCGTAGTTTGCGCTTCTTGCAACAGCACCAGCTGCGCATCCTTGCCATAGTTTTTCAGCACCGAGAGCCAGTCCGCCCGCTGCTGTTTAAAGATATTCCACACCATCACCCGCAACGCGCCTGCCGTGGGCAATGCGGCCCCGGGCGGCAGCGGCTGGTTGATGGCACCAGGGAAAATTCGCTCAACTGGCTGGCCTGCAACATACCTCATTGCATAAGTTCGTTTCGGCACGCTATTCGCCTATTTCCCATGAGGATGAAACTGACGGTGACATTCCCGCCAACAATGAATCTATTATACGCCTGCCCTCACCTGACAGCATGGCTTTTGCGGGGTATATCCTTTTCAGTTATAGGGGCCTGAAACAGGGAATTCAATGTTCTGACAGTATATGTATGTAAAGGTTAGCGACGATGAGTGAGAAATGCGAAAAGGCCCGCAAAATGAACTGCGGGCCTGAATAGCGTGAAAGCATGGGGATCAGGCAGGCTGCTGCTGGTACTTCTTATCCAGACGCCCGCTAAGGCCAACCAGCAACAGGGCCACCAGCACGATCAACGCGCCAATCCACGGCGTTTGCGCCAATCCCAGGGTAGCTACGGTCTGGCCGCCAATCACCGACCCCAGCGCAATGCCCACGTTAAATGCCGCAATATTCAGACCGGAAGCCACATCCACCGCGTTCGGCGTGTACTGCTCGGCTTTCTGCACCACATACACCTGCAAACCCGGAACGTTGCCGAAGGCAAACACGCCCATGACGATCACCGTTATCAACGCGGCAATGCTGTGGCCGGCAGTAAACTGGAACGCCAGCAGCAGAGCGGCCAATGCGGCAAAGATAAAGCTCAGCGCGCGCACGGCGCCATGACGATCCGCCAGTTTGCCCCCCCAGATGTTACCGAACGCCACCGCAATGCCATAGGCCAACAGGATCCAGCTTACCGCCGGAGCGGAGAAACCCGCCAATTCCTGCATCATGGGCGCCAGGAAGGTAAAGGTGGTGAACACGCCGCCGTAACCGAGGGCGGTGATGGCGTAGATCAGCAACAGGCGCGGATGGGTCAGTACTTTAAACTGCTCGCCGATACTGGCGCTGGCCTGATTCTTGATATTGTTCGGGACCAGAATGATGCTGGCCACAGTGGCAATAACGCCAATCAGTGATACCGCCAGGAAGGTTTCGCGCCAGCCGAAGTGCTGGCCGATAAAGGTCCCCAACGGCACCCCGGTCACCAGCGCCACGGTCAGGCCGCCGAACATGATGGCGATCGCCGAGGCGGCCTTCTCTTTCGCCACCAGGCCGGTCGCGATAGTAGAGCCGATTGAGAAGAATACGCCGTGCGCCAGGCCGGTCAGCAGGCGAGCAACCACCAGCGACTCATAGCCTGGAGCCTGCCAGGCCAGCAGGTTGCCGAGGGTGAACAGCACCATGAGACCGATCAGCAGCAGCTTGCGCGGCACGCGGCCGGTCAATGCCGTCAGCACCGGTGCGCCAATCGCCACGCCGATAGCATAAATGGTTACCAGCAGCCCTGCAGAGGGCACGGTAACGCCAAGTTGCTCTGCGATGGTCGGGATCAAGCCGACTATCACAAACTCCGTGGTGCCGATAGCAAAGGCACTGATGGTCAATGCAAGTAATGCGAGAGGCATGTTTATTTACTCCAAATAGCGTTCAGGTTGATGACGGCTATTATCTGCCCATGCTTAAATGATAAAAATGTTCAAAGTTTCAAATTAATTTTGCCAATGGAGCAACAATGAAGGCCAATTCCGATGAGTTGATCACTTTTGTCACCGTGGTGGAAAGCGGCAGTTTCAGCCGGGCGGCTGAGCGGCTGGAACAGGCCAACTCGGTGGTCAGCCGCACGGTCAAGAAACTGGAAGCCAAGCTGGGCGTGACGCTGCTAAATCGCACTACGCGGCAAATCAGCCTGACGCAGGAAGGGGAAAACTATTTCCGCCAGGTGCAGAAGATACTGAGCGATATGGCGGCGGCAGAAAATACGCTGATGGAAAGCCGCCGGCGCCCACAAGGGCTGCTGCGCATCGACGCCGCTACGCCGGTGGTGCTGCACGTATTGACGCCGCTGGTGGCGGAGTTCAGGGCTCGTTACCCGGAGATGTCGCTGTCGCTGGTGTCGTCAGAGAACTTTATCAACCTGATAGAACGTAAGGTGGATATCGCCATCCGCGTGGGTGAACTGAGCGACTCCACCCTGAAGGCGCGTAAACTGATGACCAGCTATCGGCGCGTGCTGGCCTCCCCCGCCTATCTGGCGCAGTACGGCACGCCGCAGACGGTGGAGGCGCTGGAACGGCATTGCTGTATCGGTTTTAACGATCTGCCCAGCCTGAACCGCTGGCCGCTGGCCTGTACCGACGGCCGTCAACTGGAAATCACGCCGGGGCTGACCACCAACAGCGGTGAAACCCAGCGTCATCTGTGCCTGCACGGTAACGGCATTGCCTGCCTGTCGGATTTTATGATCGACGCGGATATAGCACGCGGCAATCTGGTGCCGATTCTGGTGAAAGAGACCCTGCCGGTAGCGATGCCGATCAATGCGGTGTATTACAGCGACAGTGCGGTCAGCAACCGCCTGCGCAGCTTTATCGACTTCGTCAGCGAACGCCTGGCGCAATAAAAAAGGCGCCCTTGGGCGCCCTGATGCACATGTTCCGGAACCTTAATCCCAGTTCGG
Source organism: Serratia sp. 22264 (assembly GCF_052045345.1). Classification (NCBI taxonomy): domain Bacteria; kingdom Pseudomonadati; phylum Pseudomonadota; class Gammaproteobacteria; order Enterobacterales; family Yersiniaceae; genus Serratia; species Serratia sp. 22264. Next base: position 15,788 of record NZ_JBQEOY010000003.1, on the reverse strand, counting down.
CGCCAGGCCTTCCGGGCTAACCAAACGGCCATTGCTTTCCAGCGTAGCCATCTCCGCCATTTCTTCCGCAGTCAGCGTCAACTGCTGCGCCAGCAGGTTGCTGGCCAGGTTTTCACGCCGAGTGGAAGAAGGGATCACCGCATAACCCAGTTGCAGCGCCCAGGCCAGGATAACCTGAGCGGGGGTCGCGTTGCGCCGCGCCGCGATAGCCTTGATAGTTTCATCCTGCAGCGCTTTGCCATAGGCCAGCGTCATATAGGAGGTGATGGCAATGCCGTGCTGCTGAGCAAACTCAACCACCTGGCGGTTCTGCAGATACGGGGATAGCTCAACTTGGTTAGTCGCGATCTGCTCCGCACCTACGGCATCGATCGCCTGCTGCATCAGGTCCAGGGTGAAGTTGGACACCCCGATTTGGCGCGTCAGCCCCAGTTTTTTGGCTTCCAGCAGCTCAGCCATAAACTCGGCAACGGGGACTTCGCCATTGGGTGACGGCCAGTGGATCAGCGTCAAATCGACGTAGGTTGTTTGCAGCTTACTCAGGCTCTCTTGCAGGCTCGGGATCAATTTGCCCTTCGCCAGATTGGCGATCCAAATCTTGGTGGTGATGAACAACTCGTCGCGCGGTATGCCGCTGGCGGCAATTGCCTGGCCCACTGCCGCTTCGTTTTCGTAGATCTGCGCGGTATCAATCGCGCGATACCCCAACTCCAGCGCAGTGCCGACCGAGTCGATCACGACCTGATCCTGAAGACGGAAAGTGCCTAAACCAAATGCAGGGATGCTCATAATGTTATTCTCTCATTAGGATGTTGATGCGATATGGGAGGATTATGGCAACTGTTTTGTTGATCAAAAACGCCCTATTGCGCATAAGACTTTTGATTCAACGACAACAATAACCGGAGCGAGCGCCCCGGTTTGCAGGAATTACGCCCAGCGACGCAGGATCAACGAGGTGTTGATCCCCCCGAACGCGAAGTTGTTCGATTGCACGAACTCGGTATCAATTTGCCGATATTCACCCATGATGTAATCCAGATCGCCGCAGGCACTGTCCGGTTCACTGAGATTGATGGTCGGCGCAAAGCGGCCTTCGCGCATCATCTCCAGCGTCATCCAGGCTTCCAGTGCGCCGCAGGCACCCAACGTATGGCCAAAATAGCTTTTCAGCGAGGAGATTGGCGTGCGGTTGCCAAAAATCGCCGCCGTTGCCTGGCTTTCCGCTATATCGCCGCGATCGGTCGCCGTACCGTGAGCGCTGATGTAACCGATATCGCCGGTCGCCAGCCCAGAGGCCTTCAGCGCCTGCTGCATGCAAATCTGCATGGTTTCCCGCTGCGGTTGGGTAATATGCGCCGCATCGCAGTTGGTCGCAAAAGTGATAATCTCGCCGTAAATAGTGGCGCCGCGCGCCTGCGCATGCTCCAGCGACTCAAGGATCAAGGTTCCGGCCCCCTCGCCAATCACCAGGCCGTCGCGCTGACGATCAAACGGGCGTGGCGACATATCCGGGCGATCGTTTTGCTGGCTGGTCGCAAACAACGTATCGAACACCGCCGCCTCCGAAGGACACAGCTCCTCGGCTCCGCCCGCCACCATCACCGTCTGATAACCGTGGCGGATGCTCTCGTAAGCGTAGCCAATCGCCTGGCTGCCTGAAGTACAGGCGCTGGAGGTCGGGATCACCCGTCCCCGCAGGCCGAAAAACAGGCCGGTATTCACCGCTGCGGTGTGCGGCATCATCTGCACATAAGTGGTGCCGGTGATATTGTTGGTGTGTTTTTCCGTCAGCATGGTGGCGAACTCGCTGACCGGTTTGGTGCTGCCGGTAGAGGAGCCGTAGGCGATGCCGGTCTCGCCGTTGGTCAACACCGCCTCACCCAGCAACCCGGCCTGCTCAAGCGCCAGTTCGGTCGCACGGGTAGCCAACAGTGAAACGCGCCCCATCGAACGGATGCGCTTGCGCGTATAATGCTCCGGCAGCACGAAATCATCGATCGGCGCGCCAAGGAGGGTGTTCAACCCCTGATACTCTTCCCATTGCGCCATATAACGCACCGCATTCTTACCCTGCTTCAGCCGGCCGGACACGTCCGCCCAGTTATTGCCGAAAGCGGTAACGCCCGCCATGCCGGTCACAACCACTCGCTGCGTCATACCATTCCTCCGTTAATGGAAATGACCTGCCGCGTTACGTAGCCGGCAATATCTGACATCAAATAGCTGGCCAGCCCGGCCACCTCTTCCGCCGAACCCATGCGTTTGAGCGGGATGGCACGCATCGCTTCAATCAGCGCCGCCGGCTCCATGTCAATCATGCCGGTGTCAATCAGGCCCGGAGCGATGCAGTTAACGGTAATTTTGCGTTTCGCCAACTCGACAGCCAGCGCCTTGCAGGCACCGATTATGCCGGCCTTGGCCGCGCTGTAGTTGACCTGCCCACGGTTACCCATTACGCCGGAAACCGACGACAGCGCAATGATTCGCCCGCCTTTGCGCAGGCCAATCATCGGCATGACGCAGGGGTGAAGCACATTGTAGAAGCTGTCGAGGTTAGTGTGGATCACCCCGTCCCAGTCCTCTTCGCTCAGTGCCGGGAAAGCGCCATCGCGGGTAATGCCCGCATTGTTCACCACGCCGTAATAGGCGCCGTGAACCTCAATATCTTGCTCAAGCTGCTCGCGGCATTGGGTGCGGTTGCTGATATCAAACTGAATCAAACGCCCTTGCCCGCCGGCGGCGACAATTTGCTGCAGCGTGAACTCTGCCCCGGTTTTATCGCGGTGGTAGTGAACGACGATCAAAAAGCCATCCGCAGCCAGGCGGCAGGCAATAGCCTGACCGATCCCTTTACTGGCGCCGGTGACTAAAACGGAACGCATCATGCGTTTCCCCTTAAGGTAGTCAATTGGATTATTTCTTGTTGATCAGGCTGATAGGTATTCAGCCTGCCCTGTGCGACCCGCACATTATCGATACCGATTTCACATTCGAAACTGGCCAGCTTTTCGTCTTTCAGCAGTTGCTGCACGCTAACCCGCAGTTCGCTGCCGGCAGGAAATACCGGCAATTCGCAGTAGATGGCGCGCCCGCCGAGCAGCATGCCAAGCTGCGGTGGTTGGGCATGCTGCCTGCCATGCCAGCCGCTCCAGACGCCGATGGCCTGCGCCATCAGCTCAATGCCGTACCAGCCAGGCAGTGCGCCCTGCGCATCAAGAAAGGGAGCCAATACGCCGTCAGGGCTGACCGTCACCGCGCACTGAGCGTGCTCCTCGCCTACCTCAAGCACCCTTTCCAGCAGCACCATCGGTGATGCGTGGGGCAAATAGTATTCCGCAATGTGATAACGACTCATGGCGCATCCCCCAGCAACAGGCAGGCATTATTGCCGCCGAACGCAAACGAATTCGACAAGATAGCGCGCTGGCGCAACGGTTGCTGCCGGGAAACCAGACCTATCGGTGCCAGCTCGCCATCGCAGGGCGAAACGCTGAAATCCTGCTGCGGCAATGGCAATGGCTGGGTCAATAACAACCAGCTCAGTGCCGCTTCTACCGCACCGGCGGCACCCAGCGTGTGGCCGGTGAGGTGCTTGGTGGAGCTGCACGGCGTCTGCGCGCCAAACAGGCGATTCACCACCTGAGCTTCTACCCGATCGTTAAGCCGCGTCGCGGTGCCGTGCAGATTGATATACCCGATCTGTTCGGCGCTCAAACCCGCCTGCCGCAGCGCCATGTCGATAGCCCGTTCTGCACCGGCGCCTTCCGGATGCGGTGCCGACATATGCCAGGCATCGGAAGACTCACCGACACCCAGCAAGGCGACGGCTGCCGGCTCACGCGTCAGCAGCATGAGCGCAGCGGCCTCGCCAATATTGATGCCGCTGCGCCCGGCGGCGAATGGCGTGCAACGCTCCGCCGACAGCGACTCCAGGCTGTTGAAGCCGTTGATCGGCATCTGGCACAGACTATCGGCACCGCCCACAATCGCCGCATCCACCAGCCCGGCGTCAATCAGGCGTTTACCGCTGATGATGGCGCGTGCACTGGAGGAACAGGCGGTAGACAAGGTGTAGGCCGGGCCACGGGTAGCAAGAAAGGCGCTGAGGAACTGGCCTGGGTCGCCCAACTCCTGCTGCTGATAATCATAGCCCTGCGGCCACTGCCCTGCCTGATGCCGTTGCAGCGCCAGCTCACCTTCGTGAATGCCGGAAGTGCTGGTGCCCATGATCACCGCAACGCGTTCGGCGCCGTAGCGGGCGATGGCCTCATGCACCGGCGCCTCGATTTGCGCCAATGCGGCCAACAGCAGGCGGTTGTTGCGAGAGTGATGGCGTTTGAGCGGCTCGGGAATGGCGGGCAGCTCGCCCTGTACGTTACCGAACCAGGAGGGCGCGCCGCCAAGCAGCCACTGCGTCTGCCTCTGCATGCCAGGCGCTACGCCGCGAGCCAAATTTTCCGCGATCTGCGGCAGACTGCCACCCAGAGCGTTCACCATCCCTACGGCAGTGAAATAGATCATTATTCGCTCCCCAGATTCTGAATGGTGATGCGGTAATGGAAAGCGGATTGGGCTATCGACAGCGGGTTGCGTTGGCCATGGGCTTGCTGATAACGAATTTCACTGATCGTCGCGCCGCGATCGTCATACAGACGGCGCACCTCCGGCCGATCCTCCAACCGCCATCCTGCAGGCAGCAAGGGCTGCCAGTCGGCCGCTGGCCAATAGCTCAGCATGATATCGGCCAGCACCTGGCTGGCGGGCGGCAGTTCACCCGTTTTGATCAACTGCTCGGTGTGGATCCCCTGGCGATCATAGGTCAGGTTGAACAAGCGGATGCCCAGCGGCGACATCCCCACCAGTTGCAGGCGGCGGCCGTCGGCATTGAGCAGCACCAGCATCGAATGCCGCTGTCCCTTCACTTCGGCGGTCAATAACTGTTGCTGGCTGATCGGTTGCTCTAACACCGGCGGCGGCAATGTCACCCGCGTGCCGGGTTTCAGCCACGCCTGCGGCAAGGTGGGATCCTGCGAACCGGCACAGCCGGCCAGCAGGGTTGCCAACATTAACAGCATCATTCGTAAGCCGCGCATCAGGCTTTTCCTCTTTTTCTTTTCGTTGCTAACGTCAGCGGTGCCAACAGAAATGCCACGGCGATACCGCTGCTTAGTACAATGCCAAAACTGCTGATGGCCTGAGTATGGCTCAGTACCAGCATGCCAAAGGTCAGTTGGGTGGTGAAGACCGCCATAAAGATGGCGAACATCGAGGTGGTCGGCGTGCCCCGGGGATTGGTGAAGAACAGCGTATAGTTAATGCCGATCCCCAAGACCAATATCAGCGCCAACAGCGAAAACAGATTCAGCGAATGGCCACTCAGCGCCAGCACCGCAATGCCGCACCCCAGCGACAACAGCGTCGGTACCATGCAGCGCAGGCCGTGCCCCAACCCAAAACGCCACAGGTAGATCAGTGCGATCGCCGCCACCGACAGCGCCAGCAGGTACGAAAGATACAGCCGGTACTGGCCGAACAGTTCGCTGAATTCGGTTTTCCGGTCGATCCAACCGGTGCCCGGCACCTGCCCAGCCAATGCCTGCATCGCCGCGCTGTTTTGCACGCCGTTGACCGGAACCAGCGCCGCACTGCGGCCATCAGGCAACGTCAGCCAAAGCAGACGCCAGCCCTCGCTGACCACGCTGTCCAGCCACTGTTGCGGCGTCACCCAATCAGCGGTCAAGTCAGGCGCATTCAGCGTCAGTTCCGCCTGCTGCAACTGCGCCATCACCTGTGGCGCTATGCGTTGCAACAGGGTGACGTTTTCCTGCTGACGCTGATGCGAAGGCAGCGGCAGCAAGCGATAATCCGCCAGCACGCCTTGCCGTTTGGCCTGTGCCAGCTTGGGTTGCAACAACTCCAGCCGCTGCAGCAGTTGTTCGCCATTGGCACCGTACACCACCAGCCATTTCTGATCGTTATGTTGGCCGGTCAACGCGGCGATACGCTGTTCTTGCTGCTGCAACGCCACCGGCAACGCCTGCAGTTGGCCGATATCGTCATCCACTTTCAGTTGGCTGAAACCGGCAATAATGACCAGCAACGCCGCGCCGGGCAGCCCGTAGCGCAGCAGTGGCCGATGGCGCCAGGCGTGCAGCCAACGAAGGATGAGCGCCAGCCCCGGCGCCGGACGCACCGGCAGCCGACGCGACAGCTGCGGATACCAGCAGATCACGGTAATGCAGGCGGCGCTCAGGCCTGCGGCGGCAAACACCGCCAACTGCTGCAAGCCCGGGAACGGCGCAATCAACAGCGCCAGATAGGCGACCACGGTGGTCAGCAGCGCCATCGACAGTGCCGGCAGCAGTTTTTGCAAACTGGCCAGCGGCGTCGACTGCTGCCCATGCACCCGACGCTCGGTCAGAAAATAGAGCGCGTAATCTGCCGAAATGCCGACGATGCTGATGCTCAGCACCAGCGTCATCAAATGAATTTCACCAAACGCCAGCAGCGTGGCGACGGTGCCCGCCAAGGCGCCGATCCCCACCGACAGCGCACAAAGCAACAACGGCAGTACTGAGCGGAACATTAACAGCACCAGCAGGAAGACTCCCGCCACCGAGGCCAGACCAATGGTCGAAATATCGTGTTCAGCCTGCTGGCTGGCGTAGTTGCTGTAATAGAGCGTGCCGCGGTTCAATACTTCGGCGCCCGGCCAACGTTGTTGCAGTTGCTGTTGCAACGCCGTCAGTTTATCTACCGTGCTTCGTGCGCTGCCGATGTCATAAGAGGAAGCGCCAAGCTCGGCGTGCAGCAGGTACCAACTGCGCCCCTGCGGGTCACGCGCCACCAGCCAACCGTTTGATAAGCCCAGTGAACCGCCGTTGCGCTGCTGCGCCAACTGCGAACCACGCACCAACATCAGCGGGTCGTTAGCCAGTTCCTTGCCGCTGACGCCGGCGAAGGCCGAGTAAAGCTGGCCGAGGATCCACTGGCTTTGCGCCTCCGGCCCCTGCCTCAGCCGTTGCCGGGTGGCATCGTCCAGCAACACGTTGCGGTGCTGATAAAAAAATCGTCCCCACTGCTGCTGGCGTTGCGCGTCCATCGGGCCGCCAACCTGCTGCAATTCCGGCATCTGCCGCAATTGCTGCCACCACCAGCTCACTGCGGCGCTGTCCGCACCTGGCGGTGGACTCACCAGCCACATTAATTGGCGATCGAGCCGGCGGCTGAAGCCGTCGGCCAGTTCATCGGGCACGCCCGCCAGTTGCTGCTTCGGCAATAACGCCAGCACACTGCTGTTGATCTGGCTACGGGGCAGCAGCCAGCACAGCGCCGCGAGCAATATCAGGCAAATCGCCAACCAGCCAAAGGCCAACCGCCGATGCTGTTCAGGACGCAAAACGCTGTTGCTCATCAACGGTCAGTTCCTGCGGCGCCGTACGTTGATTAAAGAAGCGAATGTGCGTGGCATCGCTTTGCATATCGTCGATATCAATGGTTTCCAGGAATTGCTCCCCATTGAGCGTAATGCGTTTAAACAAGCGATCGAGCGGCGTGGTTTTTGGCGTCAATATCAACCGCCATTTGTTGTGCCCCAGATCGCTGAACTGCAAGGCAAAGTTTTGCTCCAGCGCCTGGCTGTCGGCGTGGAACAACGCGGTCAGCAGGTGGTTGAACTGGAACATCTGCGGATTGTTATCCGCCGTCACCACCTGCGGAGGCTGGCCGGCCAGGGTTTGCACCATGCGTTTATCGTCCAGCAACAAGGTCAGCGGGAAAGGTTTCTGCTGTGACCACCACAGCCCTTTTTGTTGGGAAATCAGCAGTTCGCCGCTCGATTTCAGCGGTTTCGCCATACCGCTGATGCTGCGCTGTTGCTCGAACTCGGCACGCAACACCGGCTGTTGGCCGAATCGCTGCTGCAACTCCGTCAGCGTGACCGCCTGGGCGCTCAGGCTGAACAGGGCGAAGACCATCAATAACCAACTTTTCATTGCTCGCCCCCGATGTTATCCAACAGTATCTGCGGTGAAACAAAGCACATCTCTTTGCTTTCAACATCCACCGCCACCTGGATACTGTGCCCGCGGGTGGTGGTTTTGCCGCTTTGCGCATCCAGGATACGGTAACCAATGCGCAGACGGTTTTCGTACTCCTCCAGTTCGGCGCAGACGATGATCCGTTGCTCAAACAGCACCGGCGCAATGTATTTCACCCGCGTATCCACGATCGGCCAAACATAACCCGAAGCCTGCATCTGGCGATAACCGTAATTGAACTGTTTCAGCAAGGCTTCGCGCGCGATCTCAAAATAGCGAAAGTAGTTGCCGTGCCACACCACGCCCATGGCGTCGGTATCATGGAACGGGATAGTCATCTCAATCCGGGTGGAAAAACGCGGATCCTCTTTTAGTTTCATGTCTCAGGCTCCTGTTGCGCCGACGGCCACGCCGCCAACTGCCAGAAATCGAAAAAATTGAACCAGTCGAGCGGCGCCAACAGGCAATAGTGCTCGAGCCGCGCGGCATAATTATCTACCGCCTGCTGCAATGCCTGGTGGCGCTGGCCGCGGGGTAACAGCAGCGGATCGGCAAAGGGTTCGAAATACAGGTTCAGCCGCCCCTGTTGCTTGAGGCCGAACATCAGAAATACCGGGCAGCGCAGCGCGGCAGCCAGGACGAACGGCCCCTGCGGAAAAGGCGCCGGCTTGCCGAGGAAATGGCTCCACACCACGCGCGGCCGTTCGCCACGCTGATGTTTTCCGGCGGAGGTACGATCGCCGACAATCGCCACCCATTCACCGGCGTTTAGCTTGTCTTGCAGGCGCATGGCTGTTTCCGGGCCCAGCGAAGTGACCTGAATCAGATTCAGATTGGCACGCGGATTCACCTCTTTCATCACCTGGTTGAAGCGTTCGGCATGTTCGGTAAACACCAACGCATTGACCTTAACGCTGGCATCCAGCTCGCCCAGCGCACGACAGGACTCGATATCCCCCAGGTGCGAAGCCAGGATCAAGGTCCCTTGGCCGGAAGCGATCTGCCGCTCGAAGCCCGCGCGATCCACCAACTGAATGTCATGCAGTTCCCCCCGCCAGCTTGCCAGCTTATCGAGCATCGCATCGCCGAAGCGCATAAAGTGACGGAAACTGTTGAGCGGTGCGGGCAAGGCTTGTTGCCTGTCCTGTGCGAACTGCCGCAGGCGTTGCAGATAGTCGCGCGATGCTTCGCGCTGAGCGCGGCCGGTGAGCCAGAAGTAGCCAATCACCGGGTACAGCAGCAGTTGAAATGCCCGGCGGCCAAATAGCCGGTAAACCTGCAGCATGAGCCGGATGCCCCACAGACCATGGCGCTCTTCGGTTGCCGACCAGTGCAGTGATCTCGCCGGCTTGCGACGCAGCAGGCGTGGAATACGCGGCAACATGCCGAAAAACAAACGGGTGTGCATCCAGGAAATACGCAGGTTGTCGCGCAGCGCGTCAAAATGGGAAACGCCATCGGCCGGATAGGTGACGCGCGTCGGCAGGAAACGGCTCGGCACGCCTTGCCAATAGAGCCTGACCATCACCTCGGTATCGAAATCCATGCGCTTGCCGAGCGGATGACTCTCCGCCAGCGCCAGCGTCGATTCCACCGGGTAAACGCGAAAACCGCACATGCTGTCTTTCAGCGACAGCGACAGGGTTTCTATCCACACCCATACGTGAGTGACATAGCGGCCATACAGCCGCGCCTTCGGTACCGAGCTGTCGTAGACCGGTTGACCGGAAATCAAACATTCGGGATGAGCGCGCGCTTCGGCGATCATGTCCGGGATATCGCTCAATTGATGCTGGCCGTCGGCATCCACCTGCAAAGCGTGACTGTGGCCCTGGCGATGCGCCCATTGCAGCCCAGCGATCACCGCCGCGCCTTTGCCCTGATTTTGCTCCAGCCGCAGCAGTTGAACCCAAGGTAACTCAGCCGCCAACCGTTGCAATTCATCGGCGGTAGCGGCAGCGCTGCCATCATCCACCACCAGGCACGGCAGGCCATAACCGGTCAGCGAGGCAAGTACGTTGGCCATCATCTGCCCATGATTGAAACAAGGGATGACAATGCAAGGAGAGAACGGCGCGCTCACTGACATAGCGAAATCTTACCGCTGCTGGCGGTAGCCTCACCGAGGCGATAGCTGAACAACAACTTGTGGCGCGCCGGTTGCCATTCAAGTAACAGCAATACGCTCTGCTCCGGTAACAAAGGCTGTTGAAACTTGACGACGTCGATACCTTTGAACGGCGCCTTGATGCCCAATAGCTGATGCGCATACTGCATCGCCCAGTTCACTTGGGCCACGCCGGGCAGGATCGGCTGCTCAGGAAAATGACCGCGAAACCAAAACAGCCCCTCGGGCAGACGCAATAACAGGCTGGCGTGGGTCTCATCGCTCACCTGCTGTTGCAGTACCTCAGGTTGCATCATAAAAACAGCTCCTGTAGTTCGGCATAGGCGCGTTTGCCCTGCGGGTTAAGCGGGATGACATCAATAATGCGCCAACTGCGCGGCAGCGCCACCGGCTCCAGCCATCTGCGCAGCGCCTGGCGCAGTTCTCGGGTGAAAGCCCCTTCGGACACGCGTTGCCGGCGAGCTTCACCGTGCGGGGAAAGCACTATCGCCGCCGCCAACAGGGTGCGCCCTCTTTGCTGGAGTGGCAGCACTGCGGCATCGGCGACCTCCGGCAAGGCTTTCAGGCGGCGCTCAATTTCCGTCAGCGACAGACGTTTCTCTTCTACCTTGATAATCCGATCGGCGCGGCCATCCAACTGAAACAGCCGGCCATTCGGCGCGAGCTGGATAATATCGCTCAGCGCCGCTTCACCGCTATCAGGTATCAGCGGCGAGGCTACGTTGACGCTTTTATCCGAATTAACCCTTAGCTCAATGGACGTAAACAACCGCCAAAGCTCTGCCTCCTTGGTTTGCCTGCGCCAGGCCAGCATGCCGGTTTCGGTGGTGCCGTAAATCTCCAGCGGCAGCACCTTCAGCATTTGCCGGGTAAGCTGCGCTTCGGCAAAGGTTAGCGGGCCACCGGCGGAAAACACCTGGGCGCAGGCTGAAAACGCCAACCGGTTATCCAAACGTTTAAGCCACGCCGGGCTGCTGACAAAAATCAGACGCCGTTCCTGATGCCTGGCAATCAGTTGCTCATGATATTGCGTCAGCTGCGCATCAAACGGCAGGCCGAGCGCCAGCGGCAGGAACAGGCGGAAACTCAGGCCGTACATATGCTGATGAGACACCGATGCCGCCACGCAGCAGCCCTGAAAGACTTCGCCCCACTCGGCGGCCAACAGTTCGCTCTCGCGATCCATGCAGGCGACAGATTTGATTACCGCCTGCGGCCGGCCGGTCGAACCTGAGGTATAAATAATAAATCGGGGATCCTGAGGCCAGGCGGGCAGCGGGATATCCGCCACAGAGTCCTCTGTCACGCTCAGAACCGGCGTACCGGGATTGAGAGGGAAATCGGTCAGCAGAGCGTCGTAATCCGCCCGCTGCTCTTTGAGGATAGCTTCACGCTGGTGACCGAAGATCACCGGCAACCTGGCGGCATAAAGCGATGCCAGCCAGGCAACGGCAAAACGATAACTATCCTCAAAACACAGCGCCCAGCGGCGTTCTTCCCTGCCTGCCAGCCTTGCGGCCAGGGCGGCGACATCGCGGCGGAATTGGCCAAGGCGCAGTGCCTGCGGGCCACGCCAGGCAATAAGCAGCGAATCATCCCGATCCGCGCTGAGCCACTGGCTCATCGGTAAACTCAGGCGCGCCTGATCCTTTTCCTGACTATCCATTCAATACCCATTAATGCCCCCATCAGCAGATAACTGATGCCGCCGTTGTACAGCGTCCAGAGCGCTATATCGCCTGATAGGCAGCTTGCCAGCGCTATTGCGCCATTAACTATAAAGAACCCGCACCAGACCTGAGTCACCCGTCGGGTATAAGCCACGCCGGTGGCGCCTAATTGCGGTTCGGTAATTCGTGCCAGCCGTTCAACCACCGTGGGCGGCGAAAACAGGGAGTAGGCAAACAACAAAAGCAGTAAAACGTTGACCAACACCGGGTAATACAGCAACCAGTGGCTCTGTTTTAGCCCCCAACTGGCGAGTGCCAGCAGGATACCTACTCCGGCTAACGCCTTGCCCAGCCACATGTGCCGGTGCAGGTTGCCGCGCAAAACCAACAGCCGCAACGCAAAAACCGCCGCCAGTAAGGGTGCCAGGATTGTGGTTCCCCAACGTGTCAGGCCAGCCCACACCGCCAGGGGATAAAGCAACAGCAGCAGCCAGGTCAGGCTCTGCAGCAACCGCAAAACAGGGTTCAGCCAAGAAGCGGTTCTCATCTTAGCGCCGCGGGGTTAACTGTCTGATTTCAGCAGTTCATCGATAGCGTCAACCACGTCCTGCACGGTACGCACCGACTTGAACATTTCCGGCTTAATCTTCTTGCCGGTGGTTTTCTGCAGATGCACCACCAGATCTACCGCATCAATGCTGTCCAGTTCCAGCTCTTCGTAAAGGCGAGATTCCGGTTTAATATCATCAGCATCCAGTTCAAACAGTTTGACCAGCAGCGCCTGAATTTGCAGGTAAATAGCTTGCTTATCCATGAAAACCTCTTATTTGCTACGCAGTGCAGAAACAAACTTCACCAGCGTTTCCACGGAATAAAAATGTTGGCGCATGTCTTCGCTTTCAGCTGACAGCACCACGCCATAACGGTTCTTTAATGCCAGGCCCAATTCCAACGCATCAATCGAGTCCAGGCCCAGTCCATCACCAAACAGCGGTGCTTCGGCGTCAATCTCCTCCGGCGTCATACCTTCAAGATTGAGCGTATCAATGATCAATTGCTTGATTTCGGTGCTCAATAAATTCATTCCACTATTTCTCATTATTTATAGAGTCTGACTGTAAAGCGTCAGTTAAATGCTGGGTTAATCTTCTTGCCGCAAGGGCGGGAGAAACGTCATCCGCACGAATAAAGGTACGAGTTTCGATCTTATCCTGAACGGTGATATGGAACTGAGGTTTTATCGGCGGAATGTTATACCATTTACCCTGTTTCGTCAGCATGGGCGGGCGACAGTGAATCTGTACCACCCTAATGTCACACTGGCTGCGCAGTGCTATATTTGCCGCCCCTCGCTGTAGTGTGAGAGCCTTGCCTGGCGAGGTACGTGTCCCCTCAGGAAAGATCAGGATAGTCCCGCCGCTAGCCAGACGTTGCCGGCATTGTTCCAGTAAACGATCCGACTCCGCATTGGCCAGGTAACCCGCCGCCTTTATCACGCCGCTGACAAACACATTATTCAGCAGGGCTTCTTTAACGATGCAGTCGCAGCGCGGCATGCGCGAAGCCAGCAGCACATAATCCAGCAGGCTGGGATGGTTGGCGATCACCAGACAACCGCGATCCTCTTTGAGGCGCTCGGCACCGTCGAAACGGTAATCCAGTACGCCCAATAAGCGGGTAGTGCCCAGAAAAAAGCGAAAGCTGTTTCGGATCGAATTTTGCGTCAGTTGGCTGCGGCGCGCAGGATCGCGCACTGCCAGACGCATCAGGTTAAACCAGATGCCGGACAGCAACAGCCCGCCGAGGCCGAAAAGCGAAAAACACAAACCGGTGGCGATAATCCGCCAGAAACGGTTCACCCATGAAGATTGCTCGGGGATTTGTTCAGCAGGTATAACCCTGACCATCAGCGCTCCCACATCCAACAGTGCTGCGGGCCAGGCACCGTGAATTCTTTATCTGCGCCAAGCCAGCCACGCAAAAATGACAGGCTCTGTGGTTCCTTACGGCGATCCAGGCCAGGCCTTACCGTACGACAATTCAATGAATTGCCGCTTTCAAGCAGCAGTGCGACCGCATAGGGGAAGGGATTCGCCGGAATGAAAGGCTGGTAAACCTCCGGTACGATACCGTCAAAATCAATTAATAGCACCCGCTCGGCACTGCCGGTGGCCAACACGGCCTGGGCTTCAATCATCCCCTGTTGAAAACTGTCCTCACCCGCAGCCAGTGAGGTGGTCGGTAAGGTATTCTTCGCCGTAATGGTCAACCACCCTGCTGCTGTGTTGTGCACCGACATGGCAAAATCTGTGGGTGACAATGGCTGTTCCTGATGCAGATGCTGAAGAATTTTGTGCGTACGCTCCAGCTCACCATGACGACTGGTAAAAATCGCCATATCCGCCTGATGGTCGTTTAATAAGATCAGCCCGCTCTCGACGGCCAACCGCGTTCCAGCACTCATCCGCCGTAGCGACATCATCGGTATATGGGAACATGCGGGTAACACACCCCGGTATTCAGCGGAAAAATGAGTATCTGTAGCCCACTGGCGCCATGCTTCACGCGTTCCACGATCGGGAGCCATCGCCCACCAACTGAGTATATTCATGCCGCCCGCCATTAATGCCATTACAGGTCATAAAAATTCCGTGCGTAAATTTATTATATTTAACCCAATAATGCATGCGCAAAATTCCTATTTTTGCTCGGCATATTCGATTAAATGATTAAGCTTAGTTATAGAGGTAACGCAGAGAGAATTAAGCATCGTAAAATTATCACGATAAAAATCATCCATATTTATCGACAATGGTTCTTGTTGGTACCTTAATGAAGGTAACACCTCGCCTAAAACATTATAATAGCTAATGTATTTGTTATTTACTATCACTCAGGGAAAAGAGTATGAAACCCTTAACACGCATTTTAGTGGGCATATTCGTCGCCGCTCTGGCTAGCGGCTGTGCAGGTACCGCTCCAGTGCAAAACATCAACCAAAGCATTGCTGGCAACCACAGCGAAGTTCAGGTACGTCGGGCTGAACCGTGGCTGGATTATCAACCCGGTCAGTGAGGGTGTTATCGATGGAAAAATATTGTTGCGTGGACACAGAGACGACATCCATATCGCTTACAGTACAAATCGTTACCAGATTAGGTATGTGGGAAGCAACAATATGGATGCCAAAGAGGGTAAGATTCATTCAAATTACAATCGCTGGAAGGCTAATCTGAATAAGGACATTCAGTTAGAACTGGCACGGCAGAATATTAAATAACATTCGGTAAGGTACATCATCCAGTAAAAGTAATGATGTCGGGCATATTATTCTTTATGTTAGCGTTAAATTCAGACAATTATTTATCAATAATTGTCTCTCATCGCATAAAACACGCAACGATATTTCGATTATGACAAGTTTTCAATATGAAAAAGCCCTGAGTCATAGACTCAGGGCTTATCAATAAGTGGCGGAACGGACGGGGCTCGAACCCGCGACCCCCTGCGTGACAGGCAGGTATTCTAACCAACTGAACTACCGCTCCACCGATTCTTTTACGTTGCATCTTTCGATGCAGGCAAAACCGCACTTGGCGATCCTGCTCATTACCAGGTGTCATGCTGATAACGTTTATTTGATGCCTGGCAGTGTCCTACTCTCGCATGGGGAGACCCCACACTACCATCGGCGCTACGGCGTTTCACTTCTGAGTTCGGCATGGGGTCAGGTGGGACCACCGCGCTATTGCCGCCAGGCAAATTCTGTTTCATTCCAACCGCTACTCCCGTAGCCATCAGAACCAATCTAAGAACATCGCTGAAAATCAAAAACCAATCTCTCTAAAACACCTTCGGTGTTGTAAGGTTAAGCCTCACGGATCATTAGTACTGGTTAGCTCAATGCATCGCTGCACTTACACACCCAGCCTATCAACGTCTTAGTCT